>NZ_SPPD01000029.1 GCF_004570575.1 Streptococcus cuniculi | reverse complement strand
TGGAGGACTATTTACCACAATTATTTGGGAAGTAGATTCAATACTGGGGAGACCGAATGTTTTGCCTGTTTTAAAATGCTTTCTAAGGACGAAAGCTCACTGGGAAACTTTTCATGCGTACGTCGTGACAATTTCAGGAAATATCTTGACAAAACGAGTGGATAGAAGTATAATAGTGTAGACTTTGAAATTGAGGGGAGTGAAAATAATGTCAAAAACAGTTGTGCGCAAGAACGAATCACTTGATGATGCTCTTCGTCGTTTCAAACGTGCGGTTACCAAAGCTGGTACTCTTCAAGAAACACGCAAACGCGAATTCTACGAAAAACCATCTGTAAAACGTAAACGCAAATCAGAAGCAGCTCGTAAGCGTAAAAAATTCTAACATGTAAAAAACAGCTGTCAAGCTGTTTTTTTGCCCGGTCCATACTTAATATAAAGGAGTTTTTCATGAGTGTTTTAGTAACAGGTGGTGCAGGCTACATCGGTAGTCATACCGTGGTTGAATTGTTGAACCTAGGCAAAGAAGTTGTCATTGTTGATAATCTATCGAATTCCAGTTTGCTGGTTTTAGATAGGATCAAGGAAATAACAGGAAAGGTTCCTACCTTCTATGAATTGGATGTGGCAGATAAGGATGCTCTTCGCGCTGTATTTGAAAAAGAGGAGATTGATTCTGTTATTCATTTTGCTGGTTACAAGGCGGTTGGTGAGTCTGTTGCAAAACCGGTTATGTATTATGAAAATAACATCATGACCACCTTGGCTCTCGTAGAAGTCATGGCAGAGTTCGGTGTGAAAAAAATAGTCTTTAGTTCCAGTGCAACTGTCTATGGTCTTCACAATCCTTCTCCACTGGTTGAAACCATGCCGACTAGTGCAACCAACCCTTATGGTTATACCAAGGTGATGCTGGAGCAAATTCTCCGTGATGTGGAAGTAGCGGATTCTGAATGGAGCATCGCTCTTCTTCGCTATTTCAATCCAATCGGAGCGCACGAATCAGGCTTGATTGGTGAAGATCCTGCGGGGATTCCAAATAATCTCATGCCCTTTATTGCTCAGGTAGCTGTTGGGAAACGTTCTGAATTGAGCGTATTTGGTGATGACTATAACACAGTAGACGGAACAGGTGTCCGTGACTATATCCACGTTGTTGATTTGGCACTCGGTCATATCAAGGCCTTGGAGAAAATTGCAGATACCACAGGTGTTTATACCTACAACCTTGGCTCAGGTCAGGGGACCAGCGTACTGGAACTGGTGCAAGCTTTTGAAAAAGTCAATGGTGTACCTGTACCCTATACGATTGTGGATCGTCGTCCTGGCGATGTGGCAACCTGCTTTGCCAATGCAGACAAGGCTCTTGCAGAACTCAACTGGCGGACAGAAAAGACGATTGAGGACATGTGCCGTGATACATGGAACTGGCAGTCAAAGAACCCGAATGGGTATGCGCAATGAGACACCTAAAAGGTTGCTCAGCTGTAATCGGCTAAAGCTGAACCAGCTGCGTTCCCACTCAAAAAAGAAGTTGGTTTGCTCCAACTTCTTTTTTGAGTGCAAGATGCCCAGTATACATAAAAAGACAAGTTACCTTGTCTTTTTAGCTCTTATTTGTTTTTCAACAAGTCACGGATTTCTGCCAACAATTCTTCTTGGCTTGGTCCCGCAACCTCAGCTGCCGCTGCTTCGTCAGCAGCTTCTTGTTTTTTAGCAAGGCTTTGCGCTTTTTCCATCCCTTTTACGATGAAGAAGAGAACGGTACCAACAATCACAAAGTTGATGATAGCGCTCAAAAAGTTGCCATACGCAACGCCATTCCAGCTAAGTTGAGAAATTTTTTCTGCACCAGCCGCTTTCAAAGCTGGGGTTAAGAAGAGAGGGGTAATAACATCTGTAACAAGGGATTGTACAATTGCCCCAAAGGCTCCGGCGATAATCACACCGACTGCCATATCCACAACATTACCGCGAAGCAAAAATGCTTTTAAATCTTTTAACATATCCTAAATATGTCCTTTCATAAAAAAATAGATTACTCCCATTATATGCTGAAAGGAGTTTTTTGACAAGTATTTTAGTTTGGAAATTTTACAATTTTACATTTTTAGTATAAAATAGAACATGTTATAATAGCTGATACCTTGCACTGGAAGGAGGTGACCGCATGATTTCAAAAGAGAAAATCAATGAGATTAAACAGGCAGTCAATATTGTGGATGTCATTGGTGAGGTCATCTCTTTGACCAAGGCAGGGCGCAATTTTTTAGGGCTGTGTCCTTTCCATGGTGAAAAGACGCCTTCCTTTAACGTGGTCGAAGATAAGCAATTCTTCCATTGTTTTGGTTGTGGCAAGTCAGGCGATGTATTTAAATTTATCGAGGAATACCGAGGCATCTCCTTTACAGACAGTGTTCAGGTAGTGGCTGAAAAGGCTGGGATTCAGCTAGAGCAGCAGAGAGTAGCCGTTCAGGAACGCCGTGTGCATCCCCATCAGGTTCTCTTTGACATTCATACGGAAGCTGGAAAATTTTACCATGCCCTCTTGATGACGACAAAAATGGGGGAGGAAGCGCGAGCTTATCTGCATCACCGTGGCTTGACAGATGAGGTCATCAAGCATTTCCAGATTGGCTTAGCTCCCCAAGAGCAAAATTACCTCTATCAACATTTGTCTGCCAAGTTTGAGGAACAGGTCTTGCTCGAATCGGGCTTGTTTAACCCTGCTGATAACAACCTTATTTACGATGCCTTTCAGGGGAGGATTATGTTTCCTCTGACCGATGAACATGGGCGCATCTTGGCGTTTTCAGGGCGTATTTGGCAGCCCCGAGATTTGGAGAATAAACAACTCGCCAAGTACAAAAATAGTAGAAGCACTGCGATTTTTAATAAGAGCTATGAACTCTATCATCTGGATCAGGCGAAGGCTGTGATCAAAAAAAGCCATGAGGTCTATCTCATGGAGGGGTTTATGGATGTTATTGCCGCTCATCGGGCTGGACTTGACAATGCCGTTGCCTCAATGGGGACAGCCTTGACCAGAGAACATGTCCAGCATTTAGCTAAATTCTGTAAAAAGGTGATTGTGACCTATGACGGAGATGCGGCGGGTCAGGCAGCGACGGCAAAAGCACTTGACGAATTGCAGGACTTTCAAGTTGAGATTGTTAGCCTGCCAGACAATTTGGATCCGGATGAATTTTTAGCCAAGCATTCAAAGGAAATGCTCTATCAAGTCTTGACGACTAGTCGGATTAGCGACGTGGAGTTTTTGATTCAGTATCTCAAGCCTGCAAATCCCGATAATTTACAGATGCAGATTGAGTTTGTTGAAAAAATTGCACCGATTATTGCAAAAAATAAGTCAATCACCGCGCAAAATTCGTATATATATAAGGTAGCGGATGTCTTGCCCGATTTTGACTATGGTCAGGTAGAAGCAGCGGTCAATCATTTGCGTTTACATGAGCGGGCAGAACGCAGTCAGACAGCGCAAGGTCGAGGCGATATACGGAGACAGCCAATTGCCGAATTACCTCAAAAAATGCGCTTGTCACGACTGGTTCGCACGGAAAATCATTTGCTCAACCGCATGATGACCCACCCCTATATCTTGAATGACTATCGATTGAAAGAGGACTTTTTCTTCTTTACACCAGAATTGCAAGTCTTGTTTAATCTCTTAAAAGAGTATGGGGAGGTGACAGCCTATGATTTGGCCCAGCAGACAGAGCAAGTCCAGCGAGCTTGGTATCAAGTCTTGGAGGAAAAATTGCCAGAGGAGATGGGCGACAGCGAGCTAGAGGAGCTAGAAAGGCGGAGGCAACAGGAACAGCTCAAGCGAGAAAATCAGCAGAAATCACGTGTCATTCGGGAACACGTCCACATTGGCAATACCGAAGCAGCATTGGATGAATTAGCACAACTCATTGCACATAAAAGAAATATGGAGTAACTATGACAGCGAAAAAAGATAAAAAACAAGAAGTAACAACTTTTGATGTTCAAGTTGCGGATTTTATCCGTAACCATAAAAAAGAGGGTACTGCAACAGACGATGAGATCAATGATCAATTGGTCATCCCTTTCACTCTTGATGCAGACGGGATTGATGACCTCTTGCAACGGATTCAGGATGCAGGGATTGCGATTGTTGATAAGGAGGGCAATCCAAGTGCGCGCGTCCTTCAAGTAGAAGAAGAGCCTGAATTAACAGATGAAGAGTTACTCGGTAGTAATTCTGCTAAAGTCAATGACCCTGTGCGCATGTACTTAAAAGAAATTGGGGTTGTGCCCCTCTTAACCAATGAAGAAGAGCAGGAATTGGCCCTTGCTGTAGAAGCTGGTGACCCAGAAGCGAAGCAACGTCTTGCAGAAGCCAATCTCCGTTTGGTGGTTTCCATTGCCAAACGCTATGTCGGCCGTGGCATGCAGTTCTTGGACTTGATTCAAGAAGGAAACATGGGCTTGATGAAAGCTGTTGACAAGTTCGACTATTCAAAAGGTTTCAAGTTTTCAACTTATGCGACATGGTGGATTCGCCAAGCCATCACCCGTGCGATTGCGGATCAGGCTCGCACCATTCGGATTCCTGTTCACATGGTTGAAACAATTAATAAATTGGTCCGTGAACAGCGTAATTTGCTCCAAGAATTGGGACAAGATCCAACGCCAGAACAAATCGCTGAACGCATGGACATGACACCGGACAAAGTGCGTGAAATCTTGAAGATTGCCCAAGAACCGGTCTCTCTTGAAACACCGATTGGTGAAGAAGATGACAGTCATCTTGGTGATTTTATTGAAGACGAAGTGATTGAAAATCCAGTGGACTACACCACACGTGTTGTCTTGCGGGAACAATTGGATGAAGTATTAGACACTCTTACAGACCGCGAAGAAAACGTCCTTCGCCTCCGCTTCGGACTGGATGACGGAAAAATGCGTACCCTAGAAGACGTCGGCAAAGTCTTTAACGTTACCCGCGAACGCATCCGCCAAATTGAAGCAAAAGCCCTCCGCAAACTCCGCCACCCAAGCAGAAGCAAACCCTTGCGCGACTTTATTGAGGACTGATACTGCCTACGGATAGGCAGTATCAGCGCTCGCCTGAAAACACGAAAGCGGGCTGGTTCGGGGAACCGTTTTAACGCCTGCCTAGAAACCGAAGAGCAGGCCCTGGCTAGTCAGTATCAGCGCCCACCTAGAAATACGAGAGTGGGCTGATTAGTTGGACTTTTTAACGTCTGCTCGAAAATGGGAGAATATACTTCTCTAGTCAATTTTGTTCACACCAACATTGTATAGTCTTTTATGTTTGCTAAAATTCAAGAATAGTTTTTTACTAATATTTTGAGAGAAAATCGCGAGCGAAGTGAGCCGAAAATGATACTTTCGCAGTAAGTGAAATTCTTGAGGTTGGGACAAAAGTCCCATATCTCCTTACGTTTCATAGTTTTAACAGGTTGACGCAGTAGTTGTCTAGTTTGTCGTATGCTGATTTGTTAACATGCGGCAAACCTAGTCAACCTTGCGGGGTGGGACAACGAAATCGAACTCTTACGAGTTACCGATTTCTGTCCTACTCCCTCAACTAGTGAGGAGTTTGTTTGCGTCCGCACTATTTAAGAAAGTATCTCAAATCCTAATTTCGATTTGTATTGAAGTTAGGCTAGGCGGATTAACTATGTAATGAATAGCAAACGAAGGGCTATATCAATCACATCACAATAGGAGACACTATCAATGGCTTATACAGAAGAACAAGTAAAAGAAATTCAGGAACGGATTTTTCATGCCTTAGAAGAAGTCATTGATCCTGAATTAGGAATTGACATTATCAATCTTGGCTTGATTTATGAAATCCGCTTCATGGATGGCAAAACAGAGATTGATATGACCTTAACCACTATGGGTTGCCCGCTGGCTGATTTGATTACCGATCAGATTTATGACGTGCTTAGTACCGTTCCAGAAGTGACAGAGGTAGACGTCCGTCTAGTTTGGTCACCAGCTTGGACAGTCCAAAAAATGAGTCGCTATGCGCGCATTGCTCTAGGAATTAAGTAAAAAACAAAACTTCGTCAGAATAGTTTCTAACGAAGTCTTTTTTATTTGATAAAATGTTGTAGCCACTGTCCCCCATAAATCCAAAAGAAGCTGTAGGCCACAATGGAAATGGGACGACATAGGAGAATAATGGTGGTGAACTTGCGGTAACTCATGCTGGTCAAACCAGTAATCATCACGACAATATCAGCAGGCGATACAGGAGACAGCATGCAGAGGATGAAGAAGATTTCATAGCTTTTCTTATTGTCAATCTTACTTTCATATTTGTAAAAGGTTTCTTCAGTCATAAAGAGCAGACAGAAGGCCTTGCCGTATGTTCGGGCCAGCCAAAACAGGATGATGCTGCCGATAGAAATCCCAACATAATTGACAACGAAGCCCCACCAATGTCCGAAGACCAAAAAGCCGACAACGGTCGTTACACCACCAGGGATAATCGGAAAGACTACTTGAATGATTTGAATGAAAACATAGGTGAGACTTCCAAATGCTCCATGTCCCTTAATAGTATCGGCTAGGATATTTTGATCGTTTAAAATTCCAATTTTATAGAGCCAGATGACGAGAAAGACACTAGCAATGAGTGTGAGAATACTGAGAATCTGAAAAGTTTTTTGCCAAAATTTATACATAACTTCATTTTACCATAAAATAGCTCAATTCTGAAAATAGAAAACTAAAATCCACGACAAACGCATGAAAGATTTTTAGAGAGAAAATAAAGTTTTCTGTATTTCATAGTTCGGATTTTTTCATAAAGTATTGGGGAGGGGTTAGTGTTGTTACTATAGAAGAACCTTAAAATAAACTGTTTTTATTCAAGGTATCATTCGGAAACGGTTGTTTCATGCGTTTGTCCTGACTAAAATCTGTTGCTATTTTTTTAAAAATTTGGTATACTAGTATGGTACTCTGATTGAAGGGGTCGTTACGGATTCGACAGGCATTATGAGGCTTGTTCTGCAACTCATCTAGCGGATGTAAAACGCCAGTTAAATATAACTGCAAAAAATACAAATTCTTACGCATTAGCAGCTTAATAACCTGCCTGCGTGACTAGTAGCAGATTGCTTGTGTCTGCTGTATGGTCTTAAATGAGCAAGCTACGTTAGAATTGTGTCAGTAAGTTCTAAAAGAGATGGACTGAATCGCTTGGATGGGGCTTGAGTTATGTGCCGTCTCCCAGTTAAATCAAGACATAACCTATGGTTGTAGACGAATAAGTTAGCAGGTGTTTGGACGTGGGTTCGACTCCCACCGGCTCCATTATATGTTTTTATTCTTTATTAAAAGTTCGTAAAACGTTGATTTGACAGCGTTTTTTAATTGTTTTTAATGTTTTTTGAAAAAGACAGACCCAAAAACAGACCCTTTTTTTGAAAAGAGTCTGTTTTTTAGAAATCGATGTAGTTCGAGAATTTTTCTCCGATGTCATCTTTGGCTTGTTTGGTGATATGGGTGTAGATGTTCATGGTTGTTTTAAGGTCAGAGTGTCTTAGGCGATATTGGACTTGTTTCAGGGTCATTCCTGCTTCAAAGCAGAGACTGGCATGTGTATGTCTGAACTGATGGATTGTTATTGGCCGTAGTGTTGTTTCTTTGAGAATTTGTAGGAGCCATTTTCTAGGTAGGGAGCTGGAGAGGTGACTGCCGTTTTCTGATTCGAACATGAATTTGGTGTGGGGGAATTGTTTTTTTAGCTTGAGGAGGATTTCCTTGGTCTGCTTATTGATACTGACAAGGCGATTGCTGCTCGCTGTTTTTGTGAGGCCTATTTCTTCGCCTCCAAATCTTCGTGTAATGGCTTTTTTTATTTGGATGGTATCTTCTATCAAGTCTTCCCATTGAAAGGCTAAAAGCTCCCCTTTTCTAATTCCTGTGAAGGCTAGTAGTCGAAAGAGGGCAATCTTTTCTATATCTTGTGTTTTGTCAACATAGGCAAGAAAGGTTTTTAATTCATCTTTATCATAGAAATCTATTTCATCTTCTGTCCGTTTTTTAGCAGGAGTTATAACGCTGTCCATAGGGTTTCTATCTAAATAGCCGTAGCGAATCGCATACTTGAAGATGTTTGAGGTTAGTCCTTTGAGTTTTCGGCCATGGACCAGCTTTTTCATCCATGAGTTGAGATGCTCTTGCATTTGCAATGGTGTAATGTCTGTTACTTTTTCTGATCCAATGGCTGGCAGGATATGGTTTTTCATCATTCGCTCGGTCTTTATGTAGGTGCTTTCTTGGACTGTTTCATAGTATTCTTTCAGCCATTTTTTACTAATTTCTTCAACGGTGATGTCTTTTTTGATTTCAGAAGCATTTTCCAGCTCTTCTTGAAGTTGGAGAAGTGCGCTTCTAGCTTTACCCTTTGTTGGAAATCCTTGGCGCTTGATGTACTTATTCTTTTCCAACATAGACACGGAAACCATAAACAGTAGTGCCATTTTTCTTTTTATAGGACTTTATTTCCATTTGCTTTTCTCCTCATTTCTTGATAAAATGGGTATAGTAAAAAGACCTACTGCTGAAGCAGGTTTTTACTATTCAATCTTTTTTTCTCCTCACACTAAAGCTGGCCGGCGGAGTGTGAGGAGTTTTTTTTGTTTTATTTTAGATTTGCAATTGCATAATCAGCTTCTTCCTGTGTGAATTTTTCACCATATTCTGAGACCAGTTGATCACGAATCGCATCTGGGGACATTGACATTTGTTTTTGGTAAGATTCTGCTTTTTTCAAAGCATTGACTTTGTAATCTGCTTTTAAATTATCAATAGCGTACTGAGCTTCTTCGGGTGTAAACTTTTCTCCGTTTTCAGAGATAAGCTGGTCATAGATGCCCGCTTTAGACATTGACATATTTTTAGAATAAGATTCTGCTTTTTTTAAAGCATTAGCATTATAGTCAGCTTTTAGTTTATCCATTGCATATTGAGCTGCTTCAGGAGTGAACTTTTCACCGTACTCGGATGTTAATTGTTCATATATACCTGCTTTAGACATTGACATAGTTTTAGAATAACTTTCTGCTTTCTTGAGCGCAGATTTATATTCAGTTGGAACATTTTCCTCCGTTTTTTCCGGTTCTTTGTTTGTCTCCGTAGCAGTAGTCGTCTCTACCTGTGATTCTTTTGTAGTTGATGTTGAGGTCTCTTTTTTATCTCCTCCACCAAATATAGCAGCTAGGACCACCACCAGAACAACAACACCCAAGCAACCTAAACAACCTTGCTTTTTATTCTTTTTCATAATAATTCTCCTTTTAAAATTTATTTTATTTGTAATATTATTAAAATTTTATTACCATATTTTACTTGTCTTGCCAGTTTTCGTTAACAAGAGCATTAAATTCTTCCTTCACCATGACTTCATTGGCCATGCTTTTTAATTTGTGTTTCTCCATAAAATGAAGGTAGTTAAAGTCCTTTGTGTCATCGTAATAAGTTAGCTCTTCTTTGAGCAAGTGGTGAATCATATTCCTATCAGCTTGTAGCTCGTATAACTCACGATTACGTTTATAGTAGTCAGGGTCGTGGTCTTTGTGTCCTAATTCGTGATAGATGACCTTTTTCTTCTCGTGATCATCAAGATACGAATCGATGAGGATAACTTTTTGATTTTTATTAAAAATCCCTTTGTTTTTTGCTCCACGACCGTCAAAAAACACCACATCTATACCGTTTTCGGCACAGACAGATTCTGGTGACATCATAGGCTATCAGTCCTTATTTCTATTCTTAATCCTTGTTTCTAAAATTGAGGCAATGAGGTCTATGTCTTCATCGTTCAATTCGTGTCCATCGTAGGCCATGGATTCGGCAGCTATGGACTTAAAATCAACAGTAGCTGTAGTGTCTTCTCCTGCGATATGCGGATTATCAGTCCGTCCAAGAAGATAATCAGCAGAAACACCAAAATAGTCAGCAATCTCCTTCAACACCTTAGAGCTAGGGTTACTTCTCTTTAAACGATAAAGAGTATTTGTTCCATATCCTAGCTTTTCTTCTAAAATATTTATAGAAATCCCTTGCTTATCAGCCAATTCTTTTATTTTATCGAATGCTACAAACATTGATTTATCAACCTTTCTAAGTACACGAAAAAATAAATTTAAAATATTTGTAGAAAATAGTTGACTAATTTAGTCAAATGTTTTGAAATTATATTCGTAAGCTAAAGAGTTAGCGAACAAGACAACTAAAAAATAAAGCCTAATGAAACTGATTGGCGTCTGTTTTTTATAGGTATAACCTTACTTTTAGTAGGTCTTTTTTCTATGTTTTCATTTTAAAACATTTGACTAGACTTGTCAAGAGGTTCGCTAACTTTTTAGAAAAAATAATAAAAAGGAGGTAAGAAGATGAAACAGATTTTTGAGCGTATCGCGAAAAGCCTTGAAGTTATCGCTGAAGAACTCAAGGCTCGTAAGGAAGTGCAGTTAGAAGTGTTTAACCGCATTGAAAACATGGAATCTGCACTTAAAGCTATTGCAGAAGACCCATTCGGAGTAAATAAAAATTAGTGGTGAGGAGGGGAGGAAAAGATGAAAAATAAACAAAAGGCGATAACAGAGATTATCGAAAACATTTTGAACAGTTGATTGAAGATATTCTAGCTCATTCCAAAACTTATCAAGAAGCCGTGTCAAATGTATGGGATACACATGCTAATATCAAAGAAATAGGGACGTTAGAAAGAATTATCCGAGAGAATATTCGGAAACGCTCATTGAATCAAACAATAAAACCTAGCCTAAAAGACTAGGTCCAGAACATACGGAGGTGAGAGGATGTATGGTCAATAATCCAGATAATCCAAGTTTTTTAACCACAAAAGGGAAAGATTTAACAACTCTCATGACCGTACTTGAAAAAGTAGAGGTCCACAATATGAAAGCGAACCGTGGCAGAGCTAAGTTGTCCGCTCATGCGGCAAATAAACTGAACGTGTACTTACAAGACGAAACAGACATCTTGAAAGAGTATGTCGAAGTCTCAGAAAACGGCGCGTTCAAGCGTGATGACACATGTAATCTTGTCATGATAGATGCTAGCAAAATGCAAGAGGTTAACGGGCTTCTAGATGAATTGCGAGATGAGGACGTCGTCATCAAGGGCGGCGAGTATTCTAAGCGCTATATGGATTTCCTAGACTTCTTATCAGAATATGACGGTGAATTAGCTCTTGCCGAGATTGAATTAGTAGACAATCTGCTAGAACAGTATGAGGCAAGTAGACTAGAAAAGGAGGGCTAGTATGGCATTAAGAATCTATTCATCTGCTTCTTTTGATGAAACGACAGGAAAGACTTTGGTCGGTGTCAAGGAAGCAGATGAACGGGAGACAGTCCTATTCAACGCGGTTCTGGACGGGGATCACACGCAGGATTCAGATGCGGAGTTGATTAAGCTAGCGCTGGACTGGTTCACATTGCGCTATGTCAAGGATTTCTCAGACCAGCTCTTGAACGGTAAAGTCAATGAAGCGAATCAAGCGATTATAGATATTAAAGACAAGTATGCGGAGTTAGAAGAGCGTTCGACAAAGGCAGAAGCGGAACGCAATCAGCGTTTTGAAAAGTTAGAGGCTACGGTCAATCAAGCAGTCGCAGAGTTGACGGAGCTATTCGCAGGTGGCTTCTCTGACGAAGAAGAAGGCGATGAGGCGATTGAAGAATCAGACGTAGAAATCGTTGAAGAAGCGGAGGACGTCGAACATGAAGCAACTATTGAGTAGTTTTATCACAGGAGCAGCGTTAATTAAGAAAGGAAAATTTACTATGAAATTCACTAAAAAATCTATTATTGTAAAGTCTTGGGTAGCACTGGTTGTGGGAGGTACCTACAGCTTTGACGACGTACCGAAGTTGTTTAACTTGCGGACGGTTGTTGGCCAAGTGCTCTCAGAGCAGGAAGCAGAGAATAAAGAGTAGTCGCAGGACTATTCTTTTTAGATTGGAGAAGAACACATGCTTGATTATCTAGAAAAGGTATTCCCTCACCTTATGATGTACGGTGTTCCTGCTTTCTTTGGTTACCTAGGCGTGAAAGCTCAACACGTCAACAAGGAGCAGGTCAACACAATTAAGACAGAGTTATCCGACATCAAATCTAGTGTTGACGATGTGAAAGAAGTAGGAGACGCGAATAATCGTAGCTTAGCAGATGTGAAGCAGACTATCGCTAATCACAATGAAAGTCACTTAGTTACGATGTATGGACGTTTAGAAGAGAAAATCAATACAGCTCTCAAATTAGGCTATACGTGTCCAAAAGAATTTGAATTCATCAATCGTATGTATCGCAATTACAAAGCCCTCGGTGGCAATGGTTACATCGATAAGCTCTATAGTCGTTACGTTGAGCTAGAAATAAAGGAGAAATAGCATGAAACTAACTAACAAACAGTATGATGTAGCAAAGCAAGTTGTGACGGTCATTGTGCCAGCGCTCATCACGCTTATTAGCGGATTAGGTGTAGTTTTAGACTATGACACAACTGTTTTCACAACAATTATTGGTCTGTTTACAGCGTTTGCAGGGACTGTCTTAGGCATCTCTAGTAAAAATTATCAAAATGAACAGGAGGAATAGCTATGAAATTTGACGAAGTTATCGAATTTGACAAAGAAAAATTCGAGGATAACATTGCTCGTCATACATTTCCAGAACCCGATAAGAAAGACGGGAAGTGAGGTATATAAAAGATGGGAAATTTAGGTTTAAGACTGGTATCCATGCCAGTGCCAGCGTGGAACCATGGCAATAAACAGCCGTTCGCTATGACTCCTCAATACTTAACTATTCACAATACAGCTAATAATGCAAGCGCATTGGCAGAAATTAGCTACATGAATGGTAACACGAATGAGGTCAGCTATCATTGGGCTGTTGACGATGTAGAGGCTATTCAAGCCATTCCACACAAGCGAAACGCTTGGCATTGTGGCGACGGCTAAGGCGCCGGAAATATGTCCAGCATCGGAATTGAGATTTGTCATAGTTTGACACCAGGCAACCCTCGGTACAAGCAATCAGAGGAGAACGGCGCTAAACTAGCAGCTCTCATTCTGTATGAACTAAACTGGGGCATCGATCGCATTCGTAAACATCAAGATTGGTCAGGAAAATATTGTCCACACCGCATTCTGGACAACGGTGACTGGGACAATTTCAAAGCAAAAGTCCAAAACTATCTCAATCAATTAAAAACTGGAGCAGGCGCTCCTGAAAACAACACTAACAACAATATGGAGGAAGAAGATATGTTCTTTGTACGATTAGAAGAAGATTTAAACAGCAAGCGCACGAAAGGTCAGATCTACCTTTTCAACCCAGCGGCACGAACTCACAAGCTATTGAATGGTGACGAGTACAACTCAGCCAAGACGTTCTTCCTGAACGCAAAAATCTACAAGGCAACTAAAGCAGTCAACTCCTTTCTATGTTCCGACTTCGACCGTCGTTAAACCCTCGATTTAATCTGTGGTGACACAGACTTATAGCAGAAGCACGCTATACGGCTTGGCAGAGCTCAAGAACTGTTCCCCAGCGATAAGCCTAAGAAGCACAACGGGGAATTAAGTGCACTCAACACTTAATTGTTAACCTCGGTCGGAGGGAAAATCCGACCCGGTACTTTTTTATTTTGTGTAGAAAGAAAAAATGTGAATCTTAGAGATATTTTTGAAGATTATGAGTTGAACTTCAACGGTAAAAAATGTAAGGTAATCACTAGCTATAAAGGTTTACCAGAATTTACGGTATAGTTCCAAACAGAGGATTTATTTCATGTGCTAGGATTACATAAGTTAAATACGGGTTATTATGCTAGTTCATGGATTCTTGAGATGAGAAAAGGGAACTTTGATTTGGGTGAGTTCAAAAATCATCCTAACTATAAAGACGTTAGACCTCGTATTGCAAATTATGAATTTATATACGAAATCTTTTATAAAGATAAGGTGAAGATTTGTATTTTAGATAAAGATTTATCAAGAAATACAATGAGACTTAGTGTAGTCTTTTACAAGAACAAAGATAAGAAAGTGGTTGTCCTTGGTTTAAAAAAAAGATAAGTTGGGTTATTTTAGACTAGCAACCTTACACGAAAATCGAAGTAATTGCTATGACAGTATGCGTAAAACTGGGGTGAAAGAAATAATGTGGTACTAATTCTCCGTCCCAAGACCGATGCCCTCATCACTAACCCATGATATACTATAACCAATCCTAAAAATTTTTCATAATCTCCTGCACCAGCCTTGTGCTGGTGTTTTTCGTGTCTAAACAAGTTTGCACGTCAAACGCATGAAGAAAAGATAGTTTTCAGAAAACTATTTACATAGCGACAAAATCAATCAAAGTAGTAAACTAGAAAAAGAGGTAACTACGATGATTGATTTTCTTGTTTCACTAGAAGCCA
>NZ_SPPD01000028.1 GCF_004570575.1 Streptococcus cuniculi | reverse complement strand
TTGAAGAGCTCAAACATTACGCTAAAAATCCATATACAACACTAAAATAAATTTAAAGACCAGCCAAATCCCTTGGCACACAAGGAGGGAGCTGGTCTTTGCTTGTTTTTAAGTGATAAACTCGGGATTTTATCATATAATATTCGTTTATTCAAGAAAATACTAATAAACTCACCTGACAAACCAAAAAACGTTCGCCAAAAGACGAACGTTTAGTTACTCTATTGAGCATATAAAAATTAGATTGCGACTGCTTGAACACTCTGCATATACTTTCTTAGCAATAGCTTGTAGTGTTCCAACATTCAGCAAGAGATAGTAACAACATTAGATATTGATTTTTGATGAGTATAAAAAATGCAGATAGAGATAGCTTCTACTTAGCCACCCTTAGCAAACAGCAACTATCATATCCTCTAAATTTTCAGGTCAACTAGACTATTTGCCCATATAGCATTGATTAGCCTCCTGTTTGCTCCTCAATATAAGCTACAATATCTGCCAGTGTTTCAAATCCTTCAATCGCTTCATCGGAAATCATGATGTGAAATTCATCCTCCAAGGTCAAAACCAGCTCCATGACCTCAACAGAATCCTCCAGCAATTCTTCCTGAACAGCCAACTCTGGGTGAAGCAGCAAACCCTCGCCTTTTTCCTCAATGAGAATTTCCTCAATTCGCTGATAAATTTCTTCCTTAGTCATGAGCTGCCTCCTCCTGTGAAAAATACTCAACTGATTTCTGGATAATCTCCGCTCCTAGCATGGTTCGAATCTGGCGAATTGTATGATAGATCGCTACTGCATCGCTCGACCCGTGTGCCTTAATGACAGGTGCTTTTAAACCCAGAAGTACCGCCCCTCCCGCTTTTTTGTAGTCGAGGGCTCCAAGAGCCGACTTCAAGGTCGGTTTCAAGAGCAAGCCACCTATTTTTGCCAATAAGCCACCATTTTTGATAGCCGAAGTGAGCTGGCTGAGGATACTTTTTGCCGTTCCCTCAATGGTCTTTAGCACCGCGTTTCCCGTGAAACCATCCGTCACTACTACATCTGCAACCCCATTTAACAGTTCACGCGCCTCGATATTCCCAATAAAATGAATCGATTCATCTGCTGAAAGCAATTCATAGGCTTCCTTATGAATAGGCGTTCCTTTTGACTCTTCTGTTCCATTGTTCAACAAGGCTACACGTGGACGGGCAATCCCGCGAACATACTGGGCATAAAAGGATCCCAAAATTGCATATTGATGCAAATGATGAGCTGTATTTTCCGCATTAGCCCCCAAGTCCATCATGTCAAAGCCTGTTCCATCCATAGTTGGCAAGGTTGATAACAAACCCGGACGATCGATCTGCTTCAAGCGCCCGACAACAAAGACACCGGCAGCAAGAAGAGCTCCTGTATTTCCAGCAGATAAGACTGCATCAGCCTCCCCTGTCTTAACAGCCTTGGTTGCAAGCACCATAGAAGAATGTTTCTTGCGTCGAATCGCCTTGACTGGCTCATCATTTGACTCGATCTTCTCTTCCGTATGAATAATCGATACCCGATCCATACTGGTCAAAAGAGGTTTGATCTTTACCTCATCTCCATACAACTGGATTTCAATATCAGAAAAAGCAGCCAATGCCTGATTGACACCTTCTACAATAGCTTGTGGAGCATGGTCTCCCCCCATTGCATCAACAGCAATACGTTTCATTTTGATTCCTCATTTTCTGTTTGTTTCATTAACTGCCCCCAAGAAGACAGAGCGTCAATAAATTTCTTTGATTTTAGATGGATACCGACATACTCATCATAGAGCTGATCAATAAAAAGCCGCAATTTACGCTTCATCCCATCTTTGACCGAAATCCGCTCCAATTCCCCAAAAGAAATCGCCTGAAATTGGTCAATCAGATAGAGCACATTAGGATCCAGATGCAAGCGCCTCTCATCTTCATGATAGTGTTGTGGGCATAGAACCCCTGAATAGCGATAAGAATAATCAAAGGGTAGACCCACCCGATGGCAAAAGACACATTCATGCACATTCAAGGACACCCCAAACCGCCCCAGTAATTGTATCTCAAAAATATTAGTCAGAATCTCATAATCCAAGCCTGAATCCATTAGCTCCAAGGTTTTCACCAAGAAAGCAAACAGGGCTGCATCATGAATTTTATCCTGTACACAAGCATCTGCTAAAGCCAATATATAAGTCGCATAACTCAAGCAGAAAATATCCTGATTGAGGTGGCGAAAGGCTTGAATCTGATGGAAATCCTCTATATAACTCAGGCCATCTTCACTGATTTTGACAATAAAATCTGCATAGGTCAAGGGCTGAATTGCAGCAGTCAATTTCGATTTAGCAGCATGTTTCACGAAAAACATTCGTTTTCCAGCCTGTTCAGTAAAGATTTTAACCAATTTATCCTCTTCACGAAAGTCTCGATTATAAAGAACGATTCCGCTTGTTTCAATCCGTTCCATAGTCTGCCATAAATTCTTTCAATCGTATCATTGCCTGCTCTATCGTCTCCATACTAGCCGCATAAGAAATCCGAATATAGCCCTCTCCATACTGACCAAAGGCAGCACCAGGGATAAAGGCAACCGCTTTTTTAAGGGCAAATTCCTGCAAGAAATCAAAGGAATCTTGATTGTAACCATCTGGAATCTTAGCAAAGATATAAAATGCCCCATCTGGCTTAATGATTTTAAATCCAAGAGCTATCATCTTCTCAATCAGATAATCCCTACGTTTGATATACTCTTGACGCATAGGAAAAACATCGTCTTTTCCGTTTCTTAAAGCTTCTAAGGCACCATACTGCATCGATGTCGCTGCTGCTGTCACTAAATATTGATGACTTTTAATCACCTGACTAATAATCTCTGCACACGACATAATCATACCAATCCGCCAACCTGTCATGGCATGCGATTTAGACAGACCTTGAATCAAAATTGTCTGTTCTGGTAAAAACTCCGCAATCGACACATGGGGCTCTCCTGTATAGGTTAATTCCGCATAAACCTCATCTGACAAGACAAAAATAGGATATTTCTTCAGAACCTCTGCAAAGGCTTGAATCTGCTCTCGAGAATAGGTTACTCCTGTCGGATTTGTAGGATAATTCAAAATAACTGCCTTAAGTTTATCTCCCTGCTCAATAATCGCTTGTTCCAACATCTCTGCTGTCAACACAAAAGCATTTGTCGTTGTGTCAATCTCGACAATATCTGCCCCCACCATATTGACAATCGGCTCATACCCTGGATAAGCAGGGGCTGGCAACAAGACAGTGTCTCCCTGCTCCAAAATCGCCACCAAACTAGCAGACAAGGCTTCTGTTGCTCCGATTGTAACCAGGATTTCATTCATGGGATTATAAGACAAGTTGTATTTTTCCGCAACAAATTCTGCTGCTGCCTGCCGCAATTCAAGTAGACCCGCCATGCCTGTATAATGGCTCTGGTTTGCATCAATAGCAGCTTTTGCTGCTTCCTTTACGTGATCTGGTGTTGTAAAATCAGGCTCTCCCAAAGTTAACTTTAAAATACCAGGAATATCTGAAATAGCCTGATCAAACTGCCGAATCATGGATACTTCAATTCGATTCAAATTCCGATTAAAACGATGATGTAAGTCCATCTATCACCTCTCTATTTTACTCCTACACTATATTGTTTTTTATTTAAACTCAATAAAATTTTAAAAACAAATAAATTGAACAAAATCTGAACTCTGTGTGAAAAAGATAGGCAGTTGTTTCGGCTTTAGCCGATTACAGCTAAGAATTCCAAGTGAGAGCATTCGTAGCAAACCAACTCTTCACCATATTTCCTACCTTTTCTGTTTTCTTTTGTGCTCTCGTATCTTCTACAAACAACGCTACCGACGCTTTCTCAATCATCGAAATCGGAAAAGATAGACCGAACAACTATAAAATACAGTTCTATTGATAAAATAGACTGCTATACCACATTATACCACTATTTTCAGTTGAGAAAAAGTTTACACTACAAAGAACCACGACGTAGGCATGAAGAAGATGCATCTAACCATTTTCTAGCTACCTGCATTTTTTAAAGTATTTGCATATTTTTTACCATTTATCAGAGAGAGGCCCGTCCCTACCGTCATGATAACACCATCTCATCGTAAAAAATATAATTTTTTATGAAAAGACAGTACCTGAAAACATAACTTTTTCATGCGTTTGATATGACAAAGAACAGGCTGAAACTATCGCTTCAGCCCGCATTCTTATTTATCCTTAACTGTTTCAAATAAAGGTGACAATGGGCGTTTTTCGTGAATCCGAATGATTGCTTCAGCCAACAAATCAGCTGTCGAAATATGTTCAATCTTATCAATCAAACGCTCCTCAGGGATTTCAATCGTATCTAGTACAACCAATTTTTCAATCGCAGAGTTTTGGATATTCTCCATAGCAGGACCAGACAAGACAGGGTGGGTACATGAAGCATATACTTCTACTGCACCAGCTTCTGCTAAAGCATCAGCCGCATGGCAAATCGTTCCTGCCGTATCAATCATGTCATCAATTAAAATACAAGTTTTACCCTCAATATTTCCGATAATATTCATCACTTCTGATGTATTCATCTTATCAACACTACGGCGCTTGTCAATAATAGCAATCGGAGTCTTTAAGAATTGCGCTAACTTCCGTGCACGCGTTACACCACCATGGTCAGGAGAAACCACCACATATCCCTCTCCAATCATGCCACGACGCTCGAAGTAATCCGCAATCAAAGGTGCCCCCATCAAATGATCCACTGGAATATCAAAGAAACCTTGAATCTGTGCTGCGTGCAAATCAATGGTCAATAAACGATCAACACCTGCAATCTCTAACATATTGGCAACTAATTTAGAAGTTATTGGCTCTCGTGCACGTGCTTTACGATCCTGACGTGCATAACCATAATAAGGAATAACGACATTTACTGACTCTGCAGATGCCCGCTTCAAGGCATCTACCATAATCAAAATCTCCATTAAATGATCATTCACTGGAGAACTAGTTGATTGAAGAATATATACATGTCTTCCGCGAATAGACTCTTCAATATTCACTTGAATTTCACCATCTGAAAATTGACGAACGGTAGACTTCCCTAAAGAAATCCCCATTTTTTTTGCAACCTTAGCCGCTAACTTCTGATTAGAACTAAGAGCAAATAACTTTATGTCAGAAAACGCCATGACAGCCTCCTATTTATTTTTACCCTACTATTTTAACCCTTTTTAAACCAATTTTCAAACAAAAATAGGGAGTGGGACAGAAATCGGTATTTCGTAGAAACCGATTATCCTCACTCCTTTATTTCTAGGTTCGAACTAAAATATTGACTTATCAACGTCATGGATAAGTTGCTCACAACTTTCTATTCTCTTCAATGCTCCACTGGAACATTGAACCCAGCGACAAGTCTCGCTTTCGGGTTTCCGAGCTCAGGTATGAACAGGCCAATGGACTGTTAATATATACTTTTGCTCTAAAAAAACAAGGGCATTAGGTACTTCTGTCCCAATCCCTACAACATTTTTTGAATCAAAAGTTGTACGGAACATATCACAAAGCAATCAAATAAGCAAAAATACTATCATAGAAGAATATCAGTCAGCAACTATTCCAATCAACGAACTCATCAACCACTTCTGTAAACAGAAACGCAGCGTCACTAGCATCGATATAGAAGAACTAGCCGATACAGCTTTTATTGAAAATCTAAAGCAGAGTTATCCAAGTATCGCACATGGCTTTTATTTTACTACCTACTATATAAGACAATATCTAAACAAGCTCTTAAAGATGCTAAGAATGCTCATTTTGATATGATTTTCCGAAATCAATCAGTCTGTTACAACGGAAATAACAACCTAAAAAGGCTAGAAACTCAATTCTAGTCTTTTATATTCATCATTCTACATTCCAAGCAACGCCTTCGTACTTCCAACCACGAGTAGAGAGGACATTTTTTTCGTTGGCGTCTCGTGTGTAGAGGTGCTTTTTAATGCCTGCATGGTACAAACGATAAACTGGTGTACTGCCGTTTGATTTATAGGCTTCTCCCTCTTGATTCCAGCCCCGAGTGGCAAGAATCTTATATTCGTTTGTATCCATCGTGTAGAGATGAACTTTTAGGCCTGAGTGGTAGAGGCGGTAAACGGGAGTTCCTTTTGTAAGGTGTGACTGCCATGCAACACCTTCTTGTCGCCAACCTCGCGCTGCCAATACAGTATACTCGTTAATATCTTTGGTATAGAGATGAACCTTGAGATTTGGATTATACAAGCGATAAACCCCTATGTTTTGTGGCTGATCAGTAACTGTAATCTCCCTATAAACATTGAATGGCGCTTTCGTATGTCTAGGTCCCTCGCTAAACTTTCTTACAATACCATATTTATCAAGCTCTGCTTCAAATTCTGGACTCTCATTATACTCATGACGACCAAAAACCATTAGGGTTACTTTCCCTGATTTCAAGACCTTCCAATTCCCCTTCTTATCTATACTAAGAATCGTTGGATCACTAACATGATAGCTGAAGGCATATTCAAAATCTTTAAAGATACTATTTTGATTAGGACGAACCTGTCCTGAATCCCCAACTACTAGATCCTCAGCTGGAATTGTATTGAAATCAAAGTATTTTTCAGATGATTCATAATCATATGTCTTTTCATCAGCATAAATAGAAGTTGTGTTTACTGCAAATAGTAATACTAAAGAAAGCATTCCTACTAATGATAAAATAACATTTCTTACTTTCATATTCATTTTCCCCTTTCTTATTCAACGTACCACGCAATACCTTCTCGTCTCCAGCCTCGTGTACCCAAGACATCATATTCATGTTTGTCTGAAGTAAAGAGATGAACTTTTAATGCTGAATGATATAAACGATAAACTGGACGCTTACCTGAAGAATAGAAGATAACACCTTCGTTTCTCCAACCACTTCTCACTAAAGCATCTCTTTCTTTGACATCTGTTCCTTTCGCTAAAATACGATACACTGTTAGTATTTTATAGCCAATATAAGTAAATATCTTAACGCTATGAACGATTCGTGTTCTTACACCTCCTCATTTTCTTGTTCATATATATTATAATACCCGTTGTGCTAGTTAATTCTAGCCAAAACAAAAAACTTTGCATATCATAAACTCAAAACAACCACGAAATGAGGAATGATATGCAAAGCCAACATTATTATCTCGCAAATCCCAATCAAACACAAGTTATTTTTTCAAAAATCTTGACCCAAGTTCTTGCTTTATATGAGCGATTTGTTCCCTATGAGGTTCGAAATCGGCGAAACATCCACCTACAAAAACAATCTGATGTCGTTGTTATCGCTAGTTATCTCTGGGCAATGCAAGAGGGTTGCTGGACGGCAAGTTCTATTTACCGTGCGATTCGTCATAATCTCTTCCCCGACACCTTCCCAGAACGCTCTCGATTTTGCCGTATCTGTCAAAATCTTGCTCAAAGTATTCAGCGTATGCGTTATTTTATGGTCTTAGATCTTTGTCAAACCTGCTCGTTCGGCTTGATTGACAGCTTTCCTTGTGCTCTATGCCAGCCCATTCGCAACATGAGAGCTACATTGTTATCAGAGGTGGCAGATATCGGCTATAATGCGACTAAGAAAATCCATTATTATGGCTTGAAATTTTCAGTTCTTGTCAGCGATAGTGGGTTTCCTATTGATTATGTTGTCACACCCGCATCTATTTATGATGGCGATGTTGCTTTGGAACTACTTAAAAATAGCCCATTTCCAATCGTTTATGGAGATAAAGGATATGTGGATAGACTGACAAAGGCAGAGTTAGCAGACTGTGGTATCCAGTTAATTTCTCAACTCAGAAAAAACATGGTGGGGTATTCAGAGATAGACAATTATAAAATAAGTCGATTGAGGAAACCAGTGGAGACCGTATTTTCTAGTTTAGAGCAGTTTGGCATTGAGTCTTTACGTTGTCGAAACATTCAATCACTCAAATTTAAAACAGAGGCAATATTACTTATCTATTCTCTTTTGCTTAAAAGCAGTCATGCTGAATTTGGTATCAGTTTAAAATATTCACTTGCTTACGCTTAATTAACTAGCACAACGGGTATTATAATATAAAAAAACGTTTTCATCTATCTAAATTACATAGTTGTTTCTTCTCTCCTGAACCATCAGTATACTCCACAAAAGTAAAGGCAACTGTAGGCTCACTCATTCTCAACATCACCGCTCCTCATCAAATAGAAGCGCTATGTCTTCTTTACTGTTCACATCTAATCTTCTAGCTGTAGCGTTTTCTTTAATATACTTTCTAAGCCTTAACTTCGCAGACTCAAGCTCCTCATCTGCTACATGTTCCCGATTCTCATCATGATACACTGCTTGTCTTAACTCAAATGGCACTCCCTTACACTCTTTAAACTTTACAAAAGCATTACCAACAGAAGTCCCCAAAGAATCATAAATCTCTGACACACGTTCAAGAAAATCTACATCGACCCGCTTTTGAAATAATTTACTTGCCATGAAAGCACCTCTCTTTAATAGCTGTAATATAATTATGGCACAACCCATACTTTTCTCAATTTTCATCTGATAATGAAACACAAAATAAAAACCATTATTTTCAATAACGATCTTTATTCTATATTTAAAGTTAATAATACCTACTTGGTTGGTTTTTATAAAATAAATAATTTTATGCGTCTCAGAGCCTAGATAAACAGTTTTTTAAACCAATCACCATATCGCAACTATACTACAGCCATTTTGGGGCTCATTTGCTTTCGAATCATAAGAATAGCTATATAGAACTATAGCGTTTTTAACCTTTTTCCACTGCGAACAATACTCTTTTCAACTAGAACATCCATAGCATCAATAGTATTAATCTCTTTATTAATCGCTAATAAACTCAATTCTGTACAAGCGATAACGCCTACAATATCATCTGTACAATACCGCTTTAAAATGTCTTCAAATTGATCTGTTTCTAAATTGTTTGTCGCCTTGATTCCATAAATGATATCTGCCACTTTATACATATCTTCTGACGAAAGAGGCTGTACCTGTATACCATGCTTGGCAGCATATTTGTCATAAACTTTAGAAGTCACGGTCCCAACTGTTCCAAAAACGACAATCGTACTATTACCTCTTTTTTTCACTTCTAAAACAGTTTCTTCAATCATATTGATGATCTGCAAGTCTGTAAATTGGCTAAATTCTTCAAAATAATAATGACTGGTATTACAAGGGATCGCTACTGTATCCACTCCTAATTGTTCCAACTTTTCAAAATCTCCCTTGATAGCCTCCAGGAAGTCCTCGCCTTGTTCTTCTATAATGCATGTAGTTCGATCAGGTATAGTAGCATGATTTAAGACGACCAAATCAATATGATCGTTATCTTTCCTCGCTTCTGTCTGTAACACTATTTTTTCATAAAATCTTACAGTCGCTAAGGGGCCCATGCCTCCTATAATCCCTAATTTATACATTATTTCCTCCTGAACATTTTATTGACTACTTTTCCAAGTAACCTTTGGTTAAAGAAAAGCCATGGTCTGATGTCTGATATTGAAAAGATGGCTGGAGCCCATTTTTTAGAAAAAGAAATTTTTAAGGATTTCAGAATTCCCACTTGACCTGTCTTCCAGTAATGCCAGATAGCAACCACATCCTCAAATCCATAAATAAAGGCATAATTTGTATTATAGTCAATATATTTGTAATCTGATTCCTTCAACTGTCCAGTCAAATCAAGATAGGCAATATAAGGCATGTTGAGGCCCACCTTATAAATCATATGATTAAAGTTTGTTGTCCGAGCATTGATTTCAATGAGATAAATTTCCCCAGTTTTGTCATGCTGTTTAAATTCAATTTCTCCAAATCCTCTATACCCAATCGCTTCCAAAAATGGTTTAGAAATATCTACCAATTTTTGATTATATTTTTGAATCGTAAAAACAGAAGCACCAAAGTTAATCGGCCACTGACGCTGTTTTTGAGCTGTCATGTAGTGGCTTGTCTTTCCAGTTCGATCAATATGAAAATCATAAGTTAACATGCAGTCATCAAATCCTGGGATGATTTCTTGCACAAAGACATCTATATCATTCTCTTTTGCTTTCTGAATACCAATCTTCAATTCATCTTCATTGTGGCAAATAAATACCTTATTTCTAAAGATTTTTGTAAAGATGACTGTATCAAAGGGCTTAATAATACAAGGAAAACCAAGTTCATTCACAACTCTTTCAAATAGCTGCTCATCTTGTGAATGGATAGTAGCGGGAACTCTTACTCCATGTTGGTGAGCAATATCATGTAGTACCCATTTGTCCAATAGCTGGCTGTTGAGCCCCTTAGCTTGACTGATTAAATAATATTCCTCTAGTTCATCATAATAGCGATCAATAAACTCAACATATTTATCGTGAGAAGGCAATAGTACCGGTTTTTCAGCTTGATGCTTCCCATACTCCATCAGATCTGATAAGGTTTGTTGCTCATTCTCGTTGAAATTCGCCACTTGCAAAAATTCACGGATATATGTTGACTTTGCACCGTAGGAATCTTTAAAATCATAATCACATGCTACAACGTCTACTCCTTCTCTTCCCAAGCATCTTATAATGCTTAAACCGATATAATAATTACACCCTAAAACAACCGCTTTGTTCATATCTATCATTCCTTACATGTTTATCAAAACACCCCTTTCTTCCAAACACAAGTAACGGACTAAGAGCACGTAAATTCTCCTTCAATAAACGGCTCACTTGTGTACGGAAAGGGGAGTTAGGGATAGGGATCCTCACATTCTTGCAGGAAGGAGTCCCTCATCTTGAAAATCTTAGCTTTTCAACTACTTAAAATTTAGGAAATGAAATCATCTTATTCACTTTCAAATGTCTTCCTAATTAAAATACTGTTCATACCACTTTAGAAATGCATAAATAGTATACACCTTACGACCATTATTTTCTACATTATTGTAGTGATCATCCAATAGACCATTGATTTGTTCAACATCAAAGAACTCACCTACAAAGTCCTTCTTGAAAGTCTCCTTAACGATATTGTAGTATCTTTCTTCCTTAATCCAATTGACAAACGGTACAACAAAACCAAGTTTTCTTCTCTTAGCCCAGCTTTCTGGTAATTTATTTTTAGCCGCTCTTCGGAAGGCATACTTGGTTGTTGTTCCATTAACCTTATGTTTGACTGGGATAGTTCGAGCTAATTCCCACATTTTTTTATCAAGTAGGGGTACTCTCAATTCAATCGAATTTGCCATTGTCATTTTATCGGCTTTCAATAAAATATCGTCAACAATCCACATATTCATGTCCAGATATAGTTTTTTCGAAACATCATCCATATCCTTCACTTCGTCATAATATTTTTTCGTTAAATCACTTGATTTTACAGAATTTTTATATTTCTCTTGCAAAAGGGTGTTTGCTTGGTCGTCAGACATGATTTCAGCCTGTCCAATATATCGATCTTCAACTTTTTGACCATATTTTGTGATGATAGACTTACCACGAAAATGTGGTTTATCCTTCAATTTTCTGTACAACAACTGTCTTAATGAGAATGGAAGAAGTTTATAGACTTTTTGTGGCAAGGCTTCTTCATACTCATTATAACCGGCAAATAATTCATCAGCACCTTCACCCGATAGAACCACTTTCACCTGTTTCGAAGCTAATTTAGATAGAAAATAAAGCGGAACGGCTGAAAGATTTGCATGAGGCTCATCTGAAAAATACTGCACTTTTTCGATACCTTCAAAAAACTCATCTGGACTGATAATCTTAGAATAGTTTTGAATGCCGAGAGTATCTGATAACTCTTTCGCATACATGGTTTCATCAAATCCTTCGTTGTCAAAACCAACAGAGAAGGTTTTATTCGGAAGTGCAGTCGCTACTACATAACTAGAGTCAACACCACCAGATAGGAAAGAACCAACCTCTACATCACTAATTTTGTGGTATTCAACTGATTGTTCAACTTCCTTTTCAATCTTTGAAACTGCTTCGTCAAACGTAATATCTTCATAGTCTAAACGAATGGTATAGTATCGCTTGATATCCAGTTTTCCATTTTGATAAGTATAGTAGTGGCCTGGACGAAGTTTTTTTACTCCTTTAAAGAAGGTCTCCTCCAAAGGATTGTATTGGAACACTAAGTAATGTTTTAGAGCTTCTTCATTTATCTTCTTTTCAAAATTAGGAAAACGCAAGAATGATTTAACTTCTGAACCAAAAATAAAATCTTCTCCCAAAACACTGTAATAATATGGTTTAATACCAAAATGATCCCGCGCACCAAACAACTTTTCTTGTTTGCTATCCCAGATAGTAAAGGCAAACATCCCTCTTAATTTGGATAAAATTCCTTCCTCACCATATTCTTCATACCCATGTAAGATTACTTCTGTATCTGTATGAGTTTTAAAGTGGTATCCTTTTTGGACTAAATCTTCCCGAATCTCTTGATAGTTATAGATTTCACCATTAAAAATAATAGCGATATCGTTTGATTCATTTAAAATAGGCTGTGAGCCCTCGTTCAAATCAATAATACTCAAGCGTCTGAAACCAAAGTTAATCCCTTTATCAAAATAATAGCCATCACTATCTGGCCCTCTATGAGCAATTTGGTCACTCATTTCTTTCACGACATTTTTATCCGTTATCGTATTGCTATAGAATCCAACAAATCCGCACATACTTACTCCCTTATATACAACTACTAATAAATCATTTCTCTAAAAAATAATAAAATCCTGAAAAGACAATCCTTTTCTGGACAACACGAATACAGTGCCTTTCCTCAGACAGCACTTCTCGTACTTTACTTTATGATTACTTCACTCGGTTCTAAATGAAGACCCCAGCATAAGAATCAGGATATACCATATAACCAAGTCACCCGCTTATTATATAATTTTGACCTGTTTTTGTCAATTGAATCACTTCTATTGGCAGGCTTCCTCTAAGCTCTATCAACATTTGTAATAAGGAAAACAACTCCCTTATCAATTTTCTAGATAAAAAATACATCATCCGAATAAGAGAATTGATAAAACAAACTCATTCAGATGATGTTGTGTTATACATGATACTAAACTTTGTGGATTCTCTCCAAAGAGTTACTCTGACTAAGGATAGATATACCCAGTAACACCTGTTGGAACAAACCAACCACGGTAGTTTCCAATCCCTCTAGGATCCGCATTATAGCCATCTCCACCATAGTTTGCTTCCATAACTTGGATTTGATTTCCATTAACAGCAGTCACTACCGCTACGTGTCCCCAATAGGTGTTGTTCCAAACTGCAACAGCCCCTACTTTAGGAGTCGAACCGATACTAAAACCAGCTGCTTGTGCACTATGCAACCACTGTCCTGCATTTCCCCAATAATTTCCTACCCAAGGCGCAAGCGTCTTAACACCCCATGTACATTGACCCCATGGATAAGTATTGTTTGAATCATATGTAATCTTTGGTTGTGGAGTACTTACTGAAGATCCAGATGTATCCGATGATGGATTCGAAACTACATTAGATACAACTGGCTGTTGTGATTGTGATACTGCTGCTTGGGCTGCCGCCGCTTGTTGCGCTTGATAAGCTGCCTGAGCTGCTGCCGCTGCTTGGGCTGCCGCTTCAGCCGCTGCTTTTTCTTCAATCAAGGCTTGCTTTTCATCTTCTGCAGTTGCTTTTTCAGCAGCCAAATTTAACTGAGCTACTTTCAATTCTGCTTGGCGAGCCTCTAATGCCTTTGCATCTTCATCAAGTTTACGAAGATTAGCTATAAGAGTGTTGATTGCTTCTTGATTTGATTTTTGTTTTTCTTCAATTGCTTCTTTATCTGCTTTTTGTTGCCCGAGCATACGATTGTTTGCTGCAACAATTTCACGCATAGCATTCACACGAGACAAAGCATCCACAATTGATTTAGAATCCAAAATGGTGTTGATATAGCTAGTTGCTGAACCGTCTGTTTGCGCGCTACGAGCTTGTTTTTTCAAGGCTTCATCGCGTGATACAATATCACCAGCTAATTTTTCGATTTCTGCACTAAGAGCTTGAGTTTCAGCTTCCAAACGCTCATTTTCAGCTGTCAAGCTAGCTTGTTCCGCAACAATAGAGTCAACTTGCGCTTGAAGTGCATCAACCTGCGCTTGGGCAGTAGCTTGTTGGTTCGTAATTTCTTTAATTTTATTATCTTGAGCTGCAATCTTGCTATCTGTATCATCTGCTTTGACTTCCAATACATTTCCAATAGTTGTTAAAGCGATGGTACTCACTAGCAAACTCGCTAAGATTTTTTTCTTCATAGGTTCGTTAAACTCCTCTATTCTTTCTGACTATATCATTCTACCAAAAAAATCGCGTAAAAATATTACGCGATTATTACAATTTTATGTCTTATTCGTTATATAAAAGAACTTCTCTAATACAGGCTGTAACACCAATAATAAAAGAGAATTAAAGACTAGGGTAGGCACCAAACTATAGACAACAAAGATAAACATGGACAAATTGGACACTTCAAATAGACGAGCAGATAAGAATGCCCCAAACTCCACCACAAAGATGACAACTAATAAGATGATATGATTGGTCACTCGTTTAAACCTTAAACTCTGATAGAAATAATCAATCAGATAAACAGCTAGTGGGAACAAGGTTACAAAAATCCCTATGATATTCAAATAGTAAATATCATACAAGAAACCAATAATCGTAAATATCACAACATTGTAAAAAGTAGGAATATAAAGAACGGAATACAAAGCTATTATCAATAAAAAGTGACTCGATACAGTGATAATGCCAGGTGTCAAATTAATAAATAATGTAGACAACTGCCCATCTATCACAAAAGCTAGCAACAATAAGAGGGGAATTGTATACTTCACGTAGTTTTTCATCTTCCATCTCCTATGACCAAAACGGAATAAATATTGGAAAAATTCGCAGTCGGCTCAACATATAACTCACGAATTAAATCACTACTACTGGTCTTAATGGATCTGACTTTCCCAACTTGAATATTAGATGGCGTAGCCCCAGCTAAATCACTTGTAACAACATTGCTACCAACTGCAATTTCATCGGCGCTATTTAACTGACTAATAATAAAACTATTGGTATCCGTATCGTATCCTGTTAAAATGCCATAAATATTGGTATTTCCTGCCGCAATCTTGACAGGAATTTTAGTCACTTTATCCGAATTAGACAGCAACTTGACATCGGTCACATCATCATAAAGATGCTCAATTGTTCCAACCAAACCACCGTTTGCCACCACTAGCATTTCCTCAGTCAGACCATCTTTTTTCCCTAAATCAATTGTCAACTGCGTATTCCAAGAAACTGGTGTCCGCACAGATACCAACCCGACAAGAACTTGCTTATCAGCATACCGATCTGTCATCCCAAGAGTTTCTCTTAAGCTAGCATTTTCCTTTTTTATCGTGTCCAACTCCGCAATTTGACCTTCTAATGAGGACAAAGATGCTTTTAATTCCTTATTCTCATCATAAGTATCGATTAATTCTGTCACCACATCCCGTTGTTCGGAGAAAAAACGAATGGGTTTGGAAAGGAATCGGTTCACATAGGATAGAGAAGTGTGAACACCATTTGAAAGGTAAGGAATATCCAATCGCTTATTGACCGTCAAGAACAATAAAGAGAAGGACAAAACCAAAAGCACTGAACTCACAACAATCAATTTCGCAACTTTATTCATTTCTTATCTTACCTAACCTCATACAACCCAAGCAAATTTTTATACAATAAAACGAGAATATCATCCGATAATCTCGTTAAACAACGGAGAATAAGGGATTCGAACCCTTGCGCCAGTTACCCGACCTAACGATTTAGCAAACCGTCCTCTTCAGCCTCTTGAGTAATTCTCCATTTATAAATGGGCACGAGTGGAATCGAACCACCGACCTCACGCTTATCAGGCGTGCGCTCTAACCATCTGAGCTACGCGCCCAAACATGTGTTTGGTTTTTGGATAACTATCCAAAAGCGGGTGACGAGAATCGAACTCGCGACAACAGCTTGGAAGGCTGTAGTTTTACCACTAAACTACACCCGCATTTATTACTAAAAAATGGCGCGAGACGGAATCGAACCGCCGACACATGGAGCTTCAATCCATTGCTCTACCAACTGAGCTACCGAGCCATATCCATAATCAAATTGCGGGAGCAGGATTTGAACCTACGACCTTCGGGTTATGAGCCCGACGAGCTACCTAGCTGCTCCATCCCGCGTTACTATTAGTAAAGGAGGATGTGGGATTCGAACCCACGCACGCTTTTACACGCCTGACGGTTTTCAAGACCGTTCCCTTCAGCCGGACTTGGGTAATCCTCCATAATTATGGACCTTGTAGGACTTGAACCTACGACCGCTCGGTTATGAGCCGAGAGCTCTAACCAACTGAGCTAAAGGTCCAACACAAGCAATATAGCGGCGAAGGGGATCGAACCCCCGACCTCCCGGGTATGAACCGGACGCTCTAGCCAGCTGAGCTACACCGCCAAAATAGAAATCGGGAAGACAGGATTCGAACCTGCGACACCTTGGTCCCAAACCAAGTACTCTACCAAGCTGAGCTACTTCCCGTAGATATAAGAGGGCGTATCCCACTTGTAGAGTACTTGTAAGGACGACTTA
>NZ_SPPD01000027.1 GCF_004570575.1 Streptococcus cuniculi | reverse complement strand
AGACAATTGAATGATTTCTAATTTCTCTTCTACTGATTTTTGACTTCTTTTGGACATAGGAAAACTCCCCTTATAGTGTCTAGTGAATTTTTGTTTTTTCACTGTCTACTATATGGGGAGTATATCACTTATGTCCTAGCCTCTAATTTTATTTATTCCTATCCTTCAAAATCTCAATCGTTTCAATCTTGATATCTGTTTTTGGTTTGTCTTTTTCGTCTGTCTCGCTGGCAGCGATTTTATCCACAATGTCCATGCCTTCAATCACTTGTCCAAAGACAGTATAACCACCGTCAAGACTTGGGTTTCCACCTGTTTTGTAGGCTTCCTTGATTTTAGCAGGGTACTTGCTCGAATCTAGAGCTCCAGAAGCATCCTTAGTGTTTTGGTTGATGAAGAATTGGCTACCATTGGTATTTGGGCCTGCATTGGCCATGGATAGGGCGCCACGGATATTGTAAAGGAAGGCAGAAATTTCATTGTTAAAGCCATTTCCCTTGTCAATGCTCTTGTCCTTGCCAGCCCAGATGGATTCACCACCTGTTCCTGTGCCTTTTGGGTCCCCACCTTGGATCATGAAGCCGTTGATAACCCGGTGGAAGATAACACCGTTGTAGTAGCCTTCTTTGGCATGGGTCAAGAAATTCTCAACAGCTAAGGGAGCTTGTTCTGGAAAGAGTTTCAACTTGATGTCGCCTTGACTTGTCTTGATGAGGACAGCAGCTTCATTGTCTGCAATTTCAGTGGATAATTGCGGGAAGCTAGCGTCGGGATTGTTAATGGCGTAGGCTAAATCCTTGGCATACTGGCTAGATGCTGCCGTGTCTGAGCTGGATGCAGATGTTGAAGTGTTGGTTGACGAAGTCGAAGTTGTTGTGTTATTCGCACAAGCAGTGAGCACTAGGCTAGCAGCTAGGGCAAGTAATAGTCGTTTTTTCATAGGATTCCTTTCCTGTTTATGGATTAGTCCTATTGTAGCACGAATTGCTTTCTTTTTCAAAAGTCGGAGATGGGGGATATTATTTGTTAAGGATATTTGATATAATAATAGATAAAATAATGAAAGGCGGATGTAGATATGGAAATGTTTTGGTGGTTTCCTATTTGGTTTTGGATACCCTTTACGATGATTGTGGGAATTATCATATGGCGACTTAGTCGATCGCTCTTTGAAAGCCTGAGAAATAATGCTGCTCCCAAGGAAGTTGTTGCGGCCAAACTGATTGGCAAGCGGACGCATGTGAATGGAAATGAGCGAGCTTATACCACTTACTATATGACCTTTGAGTGTGAGAATGGAGAGCGCAGAGAATTTCGGGTAAAAAGTGATATTTATGCTTTATCCGCCGAAGGCGACAAGGGAGAATTGACTTTCCAAGGCACGCGGTTCCTTGGTTTCAAGAGGAGATAGCCTGTAAGCTATCTGTTAGACTATAGACGATGGAGTAGTGTATAATAGTGGACGACTGACAGTTAGGGCTGTCGTCTTTTTAAAAAGGAAATGAGGAAATAAGATGATTAAAGCATTGGACATTTATCTAGTGACAGACGGAAATGGGGCAGAAGCGGTGGAATTTTACAAGGAGGCTCTTCAAGCAGAAGTGATTTCTTCTCTCACATGGGGTCAACAAATTCCAGATTGTCCAGAGGACCGTGCCCACTTGCTGATGAATGCCCAGCTGAAAGTGGGTGAGCAACGCTTGATGATTTCAGATGAAAATCCTGACATGGACTACAAGCATGGCTATAATATGACGGCGACGATTATCGTAGACAGTGTAGAAAGTGCAAAAGAGATTTATGAAAGATTAAGCCGAGAGGCCCGTCAGGTTCATTTGGAGTTGCAGGAAACCTTTTGGAGTCCTGCCTATGCGAACTTGGAAGATAAGTTTGGTATGATGTGGCAGATTTCAACGGAGGTAGGATAAGGGATGACAGCCGAAAAGCAAGTAAAAGACCTCTACAAAGATCATGCCCGTATGCCCTATATTTCACCGGAGCGTGACCTAGCGATATGGCTCTTAGATGCAAAGCCAGTTCCTAAGCGCAATATGGAGCCACTAGCAGAGGGGCTGTTGGCGGGTGACATCATTCTCTTGTGGCGGATTCAGTTTGATACCTTTACCAATGATTCTGTATTTCCTAAGTATTTTGAATATACCTATGGGATTGACGCACCCAAGCATTTGGAGAAGTTGGTGGAAAATGGCTACGCCTATTTGGAAACCGCCTTTGATTCGCTAGATCATCTCAATGCGACCATGAAGAAAAACATTCTTAAAGCAAAGGGTGTCGCAGGCCTGTCCAAGATGAAGGCGGCAGATCTGGATGTGGCTCTGAAAGAGCATTTTTCAGAAGAAGAACTATCCCAAACCTTTGCTGTCCGTGGCTATAAATTGACAGCTAAAGGAGAAGCCGCATTAGTAGCAAATCCCGAGGTCATTGACCGCCACCCTAAAAAGAAATTCTAAAACGAACTGACCACAGTGATTCGTTTTTTTGAGATATGATATAGTGAAAGAAAAGGAGAACAAAACCATGCAAAAACGATTGATGCGAGATATGAGAGATGTCAAAATTGCAGGAGTCTGCTCAGGGATTGCCAAGTATTTTGGGATTGATCCAACGTTGGTTCGTGTAATCTGGGGGATTTTGGCCGTTGCCTACGGATTTGGGATTATCCCTTACTTAATCTGCTGGTGGGTGATGCCGATTGATAATGGCCAAGATGATGATCAGGAGATCATTTTTTAAGAAAAGCTGATGTCATTTTTATGTTACAATAAGATGACAGAAAACACAGATAGATGACAAGTATTTCTGTTTGTAACAGTCAAAATACAGTTTCGTGAAAAAGGCTTAAAAAGCCTTTTTTGTTTTCAAAATTATGGTAAGATGTCTCTAGTACAAATACAAAGAAAAGGAAGAATTATGTCTTTAACATTAACTAAAAAAACACTTTTATTTTCAACCCTAGCTCTTTCGCTTTTTACCGCGACAGCCCAGGCAGATGAATTGGCTCCAATATGGACAGCGCGTTCTGTGGAAGAAATCAAGGCTGATATGATGGCGCATGCCGATAAACAGACCTATGTTATCAAGTATGGGGATACGCTCAGCGCTATTGCTCAGGCCTTGAACGTTGACATGACAGTCTTAGCCCAAGTCAATCAAATCGCCAATATCAATCTTATCTTCCCAGATACGACTTTAACAGTGACGACTAATTCTCAGGAAGAAGTCACTTCGATTGAAATTCAAGCTCCTCAAAGCGAAGAAACAGAAGATACAGCATCAGCAACTGTAGACTTAGATAAACAGCAAGTAGTTGTTGACAATCAAGTAATTCCAATTGAAGATGGGACAGCGCAAACAGAGGTACCTTCAACAGATGCTACGCCATCAGATTCAGGAGAGGCAACAGCTCCTTCAAATCCAGCACCAGCTGATCAACCAAGGGCTGAACCAGCACCAGCTACAGAGGCACCTGTCGCACAAGCACCAAGTGCAGAAATACCGCAGACCGTCGCTCCAACGCCAGCTGTTCCAGCAACCAATGCGTCAGACTTTGCAAGCATTGCAGCTGCAAATCCAGTCAATGCTGGACTTCAACCACAGACAGCAGCCTTCAAAGAAGAAGTAGCCAGCATATATGGAATTACTTCGTTTAGCCTCTACCGTCCAGGTGACAGTGGAGACCACGGTAAAGGTCTCGCAGTGGACTTTATGGTGGGAACTAATGCGGGACTAGGAGATCAGGTTGCCAGCTACGCGATTCAGCAAATGGGCAATAAAAACATTTCCTACATCATTTGGAAACAACGCTTTTATGCACCGTACCCAAATATCTACGGGCCAGCCAATACTTGGAATCTGATGCCTGACCGCGGTAGCATCACAGAAAACCACTATGACCATGTTCACGTATCGATGAATCCTTAAAGTTATAGACTAAACAGCCCCAATGAGCCTTGCTTGTTGGGGTATTTTTGCGATTTGTAGAACACTAGACCTACTCGTAAAGTATGGTATAATAGAGACATGGCAAAACAAAAAATGACAAAAAAAGGACGGACAACGAGACGTCCGACAAAGGCTGAATTGGCCCAACAAGAAAGAATCAAATCCCTCTTATTCCGCTTTTTGGTGGTTATTTTTCTCCTTTTTGCAGCAAGCAAGCTAGGAGTATTTGGTATGACTGCTTATAATCTCTTCCGTCTATTGGTCGGAAGTGCGGCCTACGTGTTCATTGGAGCTCTGCTCACTTATGCAATATTTTCGAAAATAATAACGCAACGTGAAGGCATGGTTTCTGGATTCTGGCTTGTATTTACTGGGATTTTATTGGAATATCAGGCATATTTTGATTTGAGCTACAAGGGAAAAGACTTGCTCAACCACACTTTTAAACTCGCCTTATCTGACCTTTCAGCGTTTCAGGTGAAAGAATTTTTGGGAGGTGGTCTTATTGGTGGGGGTCTCTATCTCCCTGTTTCTTTTTTATTCGCAGCAATTGGCACCTTCTTTATCGGGGCTCTGCTCATTCTCTTTGGGCTATTTTTCATGAGTCCTTGGTCTGTCTATGATGTAGCAGATGGTCTGGCTCTTTTACGAGAAAAATCTCAAGAACGGGCAGTCATTCGTGCAGAAAAACGGGCGGAAAAAGCAGCAGAAAAAGAAAGGCTCAAGGCCGAGGAAGAAGCGAGACGTTTGGAAGAAGCCGCTCAAGAACTTGAAGCCGCTCAAGAAGAAGCAATAGCTCTTGCTCAAGTAGAGTATCCGACGTTTGATGTAGAAACGGGAGAAATACTGGACGAGGAAGAACATGAAATCCTGATTCTAACAGAGGAGCGTGAGCCTTTCTTTGAGGGGGAAGAATTTCCTGTGTTACTGGCTGAAGACGAGGTAGAAGAGCAGGAAGTAGCAGACGATGTGACAGAGGACATTGCCCTGGACTTTAAACCTAAAGCTAAGCCGGCCTACAAGTTACCATCGATTGACCTCTTTGCTCCTATCAAGGTCAAAAGTCAGGCAAATGAGAAGAAAATTGTCCGTCAAAATATCAAGGTCTTGGAAGACACCTTTGCGAGTTTTGGCATCAAGGTGGTGGTTGAGCGGGCTGAAATTGGGCCGTCTGTGACCAAGTATGAGGTCAAGCCAGCAGTTGGTGTGCGGGTCAATCGGATTTCTAATCTAGCAGATGACTTGGCTCTTGCCCTTGCAGCCAAAGATGTCCGAATTGAAGCCCCGATTCCAGGAAAATCCATGGTCGGTATTGAAGTACCCAATTCGGAAGTGACTATGGTACCCTTTAGGGAATTGTGGGAACAGGCTAAGACATCCCCAACCAAGCTTTTAGATATTCCCCTTGGAAAGGCCGTCAATGGCTCTGTTCGTTCTTTTGACCTCGCCCGCATGCCCCATTTATTGGTGGCAGGTTCAACTGGTTCGGGGAAATCCGTTGCAGTTAATGGTATCATTGCCTCTATTTTGATGAAGGCTGGGCCAGACCAAGTTAAATTTATGATGATTGACCCTAAAATGGTCGAATTGTCGGTCTATAATGACATTCCGCACCTTCTGATTCCCGTTGTGACCAATCCTCGTAAAGCTGCGCGAGCTCTGCAAAAAGTCGTGGACGAGATGGAAAAACGTTACGAGCTGTTCAGCCATTTAGGTGTACGTAATCTCGAAGGCTACAATACAAAGGTGGCAGATTTTAACCGCAGTTCAGAAGAAAAACAGATTCCACTGCCCCTCATTGTCGTGATTGTCGATGAGTTGGCAGACTTGATGATGGTAGCAAGTAAGGAGGTGGAAGATGCCATTATTCGTCTAGGACAAAAGGCACGCGCGGCAGGAATTCACATGATTCTAGCGACCCAACGTCCGTCCGTTGATGTTATCTCTGGCTTGATTAAGGCTAATGTCCCGTCTCGAATTGCCTTTGCCGTTTCAAGCGGAACGGACAGTCGTACCATTTTGGATGAGAATGGGGCGGAGAAACTACTGGGACGAGGCGATATGCTCTTTAAACCGATTGATGAAAATCACCCTGTCCGTCTGCAAGGTTCCTTTATTTCTGACGATGATGTGGAAGCGATTGTCAGCTTTATTAAGAATCAGGCAGAAGCAGACTATGATAAATCTTTTGATCCTGGAGAAGTGACAGAAGGTGACTTTGAAAGTGGGACAGGTGATAGCAATGGAGATCCGCTTTTTGAGGAAGCGCGAGCCCTTGTTGTTGAAACACAAAAAGCTAGTGCTTCGATGATTCAGCGCCGTTTGTCGGTCGGATTTAACCGTGCAACGCGTCTAATGGAAGAGCTGGAAGCTGCGGGTGTGATTGGGCCTGCAGAAGGTACGAAACCAAGAAAGGTATTGGAAAATCAATGATGAAGTTAGACGAGGTGCATCACATTGCAATTATCGGTAGTGATTACCAAAAAACGAGGGAGTTTTACGTTGATAAGCTAGGCTTTGAGCTAGTAGACGAGCATATACGACCAGAAAAGCGAGATATTCTTTTTAACGTCCGCAAAGGAAATCTAGTGCTTGAAATCTTTATCAAGCCAGATGCACCGTTAAGACCTATCCTGCCCCAGCCTGAGCATACTGGTCTGCGCCACCTCGCTTTTAAGGTTATAGATGTCGAAAGCTGTTTGAGGGAGTTTGACACCTTACAGATTCCTTATGAACCCTTACGCTATGACGACTATGACGGCCGCAAAATGGCCTTCTTCTTTGACCCAGACGGCTTACCTCTGGAGATACATGAATGAAGAGGTTGGGACAAAAGTCCAACCCTAAGTATAAAAAAGCGAACAAAACTAGTTTTCTACCCCTCAGAATTCTATTTTGTTCGCTTTTTGTATCTAATTTATCAATTTGAAGATTTGATGATAAAGAATTTCAAAAATCAAAATCTTTTTGTCCCAACCTCTTCACGAGCCTTGAAATATGAGAGCGAGTAAGTCCAGTGGCCTGTTGCTTCATTGCTCCTAAAAAGTAGGAGACCTGCTTAGTTGATGGTTATATGACGTTGTGACCTCCTATTTTTGTTGAAAAAAATTCCCTTATTTCATGCTAATACTAGCCGATTTAATAGTTAGTAGTCAAAAAAGTCCTACTTTACAGTCTTTGTGAAATCAGCTAGAATGAATATATCTTAGAAATGGAAAAGGGGATACAGTATGTCCAGTAATTTAGATATTTTTAACCGCTACAATCAAGGTTTGATTGTAGGAGATTTTGATGCCGTATTTGCGACAATGGCAGATGATATTATATGGCATCAACCGGGGAAACATAGTTTATCAGGAACAATCAGTGGTAAAGAGGCTCTAGGAGTTCACCTAGCTCAGTTTGCCCAAAGAAGTAACGGAACCTTTCGTGTCTTGACCAATTGGGTGACAGAAAATGCTGATTTCATCGCTGCAAATGTCACGTTCCAAGCGGAACGCGGTGAAGAAGTTCTAGACATGAATGGAATTGATCTATTCCGTATTGAAAATGGGAAAATCCAAGAAGTTTGGCTCTTTTCATCAGACCAAGCTGTTGAGGATGCCTTTTGGGGTTAGAAAGTCTCAGAGCTTCCTGTAAAATATAGTGAATGGAATAAAGGTTAGGACATCGTTAAGTCGCTTTGATGAATGCCGGTTCTATCTGTAGCTTCTTTCCTTGTCCTATTCCCTTCTCAATCCACTATAGACAAAGGAAAGGAGTCAAAACCATGTCAGAACCATCTTCAAACAACGTCAATTCATATGGTATCTGTCCCTTTTCGACAACGCAGAGAGTCTTAAATGGAAAATGGGTCTTGATCATCTTGTACCACATTAGCACTGGTTCCAAGCGTTTCAATCAATTGCAACGTCTGATTCCAGATATTAGCCAGTCTGTTTTGAGCAACCATTTAAAACAGCTTGAAAAAGATAAATTGGTGGAGCGTACAGTCTATGCAGAAGTACCACCGAGGGTAGAATATGGGCTTACAGAGATAGGAGAGAGTTTTCGCAAAGTGTTGGATGAAGTCGAAACGTGGGGCGCTAGCTATTTGGCGTTACTTGAAAGAGAGCAACAATAAAAAAGGAGTTGAGCAAGTCGCTCAACTCCTTTAATAGAATGTGTATCAACTCTTCATCGTAAAGAGTGCAATAATGAGAGCTAAATATAGGAAGAAGGTCAGAATAAAGCCTGAACGCCAGAAGAATTTAAAGAAGCGACGGTAGGAAAATTTCCGCGTTTTAAATAGAAGAAAACAAACGATAGCCAGCACCAAAATGGACAAGGCCAAGATGAGCTGGGGCAAAAGGCTGTGGTAGTAGACCTTATCTGAAATCAGATAAAATTCAAATGCCAGAATAGGAAAGGCAATATCAGCAAAGTTCCAGCCTTTCTTTTGCAAATGAAATACTTTCACAGCGGTAACAGAAACAATGAGCGAAAGTACAAGAAATAAAATCGAAGCAATTTTCAAGAATATCATAGCCTTATTCTATAAAAAAAGTGAGAAAAAGTAAACATAAAACTTGATTTTTTGCGAGAATACTGTATAATGAGAAGGTATGTGAAAAATCACATTCTTGTGGGAGGTAAAAATCTGTAATTACCGCAAAAACCACAATAGGAGGATTTAAAGATGGCTAAAAAAGTCGAAAAACTTGTAAAACTTCAAATTCCTGCGGGTAAAGCTACTCCAGCTCCACCAGTCGGACCAGCACTTGGTCAAGCAGGGATCAATATCATGGGATTCACTAAGGAATTCAACGCTCGTACCGCTGACCAAGCTGGTATGATTATTCCGGTTGTCATCTCAGTATACGAAGATAAATCATTTGATTTCATCTGCAAAACACCACCAGCTGCTGTTCTTTTGAAAAAAGCTGCAGGTGTTGAAAAAGGTTCAGGCGCACCAAACAAAACAAAAGTTGCAACAGTTACTCGTGCACAAGTACAAGAAATTGCTGAAACTAAAATGCCAGATTTGAACGCTGCAAACCTTGAGTCTGCAATGCGTATGATCGAAGGTACTGCTCGTTCTATGGGATTCACTGTTGTTGACTAATCAATAACGCCCCACAACCCGCAAGACTTCATCATTTCTGATGAGTGACGTGGGAGATGAAAATCGATATGACCACATTACAAGGAGAATAAAAATGGCTAAAAAAAGCAAACAAATGCGTGCTGCACTTGAAAAAATTGACAGCACAAAAGCATACAGCGTAGAAGAAGCTGTAGCTCTTGCACAAGAAACGAACTTTGCAAAATTTGACGCAACTGTAGAAGTTGCTTACAACTTGAACATTGACGTTCGTAAAGCAGATCAACAAATCCGTGGCGCAATGGTATTGCCAAACGGAACTGGTAAAACGTCACGCGTATTGGTCTTTGCACGTGGTGCAAAAGCTGAAGAAGCAAAAGCTGCTGGTGCAGATTTTGTTGGTGAAGATGACCTCGTTGCAAAAATCAACGGTGGTTGGTTAGATTTCGATGTTGTAATCGCAACACCTGATATGATGGCACTTGTTGGACGTCTTGGACGTGTCCTTGGACCACGTAACTTGATGCCAAACCCTAAGACTGGTACTGTAACCATGGATGTTGCAAAAGCGGTTGAAGAGTCTAAAGGTGGTAAAATTACTTACCGTGCTGACAAAGCAGGTATTGTACAAGCTATCATCGGTAAAGTGTCATTCAACGCCGATCAATTGGTTGGAAACTTCAAGGCTTTCCACGATACAATTGTTAAAGCAAAACCAGCTACAGCAAAAGGTACCTATATCACAAGCTTGACGATCACCACTACTCAAGGTGTTGGTATCAAGGTTGATCCAAATTCATTGTAATAAATAAAAAAAGTCTTATCGCTTGATTAAGGCTTTTTGTCTGCAAAACTGTATCACCTATCCCATGTTCTTCAACTTTCCCAATTCTGCCCTCCTGCTGCTCTGCTTTGTTTCCAAGCAACATTCGTTTCGATTACCTGCGGTTTCAAGAAGGCTAGTCTGGTAGGCTCTATCTTCAAGTGCCTTTCCTCAACTATTTTTGCTGTTCATTGTGTATGATGTGAATTGTTAGGGAGATCAGTCATTTATTACTCATCAAAAATCAAACTCTGATGTCGTTAACTCGCCTTGCCTAATAAGATTTTGATTTTTATAGAGCCCAGTTTGTCAAATTAAGTTAGACTCTTTAAAACAACTCAGAAAAACGTGTAGAGGAGTTTGATAGTATTAGTTTATAAAACACTATTTTATACTAATTTAGTTATAAATAGTATGGATGAATAAGTGGTTACATATAAAATAAGACGCGATCGAAGCGAGCATTTAAAAGATATTTCCCGATATAGTGGTATCCTAGACAATACTGTTGTTCGTGTCTAGGACGGGATTTTTGAGACCTTTGTCTCAAAAATGAGGGATGAAACTCCGTAGGAGGTTGAAATAGTTCGGGGAACTATTTCAATCGGGAAATAGCAAAAGAGACTAAATGTAAACGAAATGACTGTAACAGTCCTATCTGTAAGTGATAAATAGAAACTAAACATATTAGGTCAAATAATTGACAATTTTCCTAAAATTCTATAAGGTAAATAAGAAGAAAACGAAAGGAATGAAGGACAGATGACAGAGTATGTAAAACCTCAGGTATGGTCTTGGGAAGGTGAGAAGGATGAGCGAAGTGGTAACCGTCCGACAGCGGGGATTCGCTTTGAACAGGTTTTGCCACGCGGGGAACAGCCCTTACAAGTCTACTCGCTTGGAACTCCAAATGGCATCAAGGTAGCCATTATGCTGGAAGAGCTAAAGGAATTAGGAGTGACAGAGGCAGGCTATGACCTCTTTCTCATCAATATTGGCAAAGGCGATCAATTTGGCTCAGATTTTGTGGGCATCAATCCCAACTCCAAAATCCCTGCCCTCGTGGACCAGTCAGGGGATGAGGAGGTGAAAGTCTTTGAATTGGCTCATATTTTGCTCTATTTGGCGGAAAAATATGACAAACTCCTCCCGAAAGCTGTGCATACGAAGATAGAAATGATGAATTGGCTCTTCTGGCAAACAGGGGCAGCACCATTTGTCGGAGGTGGTTTTGGACATTTCTTCCATTATGCACCTACTGCGCAAGAGTACCCGATTAACCGCTATACCATGGAAACCAAGCGTCAGTTGGATCTGTTGAATCAGTTGCTAGCAGGGCGTCCATATATCGCAGGTGACGACTACAGCATTGCAGATATTGCTATCTGGTCTTGGTATGGGCGTCTGGTAGAAGGCAAGCTCTATCCAGGTTCCGCAACATTTTTAGATGTGAATTCCTATAAACATCTTAAAGCTTGGACCGAGAAAATTGCCGCTCGTCCGGCAGTGCAAAGGGGACTGGCAGTTGAGTATAAGAGTATTGGGAAATAGTCTTAGCCATGGCTTTGCAAGTCCTTGTTATTAGGTATAGAAATAGTAGAAAGAAAGTTGGGGTTTCCCAATTTTTTTTGTTGGAACACTTGATGCAGCCATGGATGGACTATGAGGTAGCGAGTTCCGATTTTACAAGTTGGGTGTAAAAGGTTATAATAAGACATCAGACAGATAGAAAGGGAAGAGAGGACGAATATGGAGGAACATAAAACAACAGAACAGACCCAGCAGCAGGCAAGCATGGCTAAGGGGCTAGCTTGGCTAACAGCCGGAAATTTTATCAGCCGTTTGCTTGGTATTGCCTATATTATTCCTTGGTATATGTGGATGGGGAGCCATCGGGCAGAAGCCAATGCTCTTTTTAACATGGGCTATCAAGTATATGGGAACTTCCTGCTGATTTCAACAATTGGGCTACCTCCTGCGGTGGCCAAGCAGATTGCCAAGTACAACGTGCAAGGGCGACAGGATATTTCCTACTACATAGTCAGAGAGTTTTTAAAACTCATGCTGATTTTAGGGGTGGTCTTTGCAGGGATTATGTTCATTAGTTCTCCAGTCTTGGCTGAATGGTCGGGAGCAAAAGAGGAATTAATTCCTGTTATGTATAGCTTGGTTCCTCCCCTCTTTATTTTCCCAGCCATGAGCATCATGCGTGGTTTTTTCCAGGGGCATCATGATATGAAACCCTATGCTATTAGTCAAATTGTGGAGCAGATTGTTCGTGTTATTTGGATTTTAGGAGCGACTTTCTACATCATGAAATTGGGGTCAGGAGATTATCTTTCTGCGGTGACCCAGTCGACCTTCGCTGCTTTTATTGGAATGATTGCTAGTGCTGGAGTATTGATTTATACGCTTTATAAAGAAGGTTTCATTGAAAAAATCATGAAGGCTAAGCCTGCAGGTGATACAATTCACATAAAACCGCTGATTCTAGAGACAATGAAAGAAGCGATTCCTCTCATTATTTTAGGTTGTGCCATTCAGATTTTCCAGATGGTGGACCAGCTGACCTTTGTCAATACCCTTCTTTGGATTACCGATTATACAAGAGACGAATTGTTGGTGTTTTCAGCCTATATGACCTCTAATCCAAGTAAGATTACCATGTTGATTATTGGGATCTCTGTCTCAATTGCTGCTGTGGCGATTCCGATGGTGACAGAGCGTTTTGTACAAAAGGATATGAAAGGGACTGCGGATTTAATCGTCGACAATATCCAGCTCTTTTTCCTCTTGATTATTCCAGCCATCGTAGGAGCAGTAGTTATCGCACGGCCGCTCTATAGTGTCTTTTATGGTCCTGCGGAGAATCAAGCGATCTATCTCTTTATCATCAATCTTCTCTTAATTTTCATTCAAGGCTTGTATTCATTGGTGGGGGTACTGATTCAGGCGATTTTCCAGAACCGGAAAGCGATTTGGTATTTCTTCATCGGTTTAGGGGTAAAACTGGTTCTTCAACTCCCAGCCCTATATGTATTCCAGATTTACGGTCCTCTAGTGTCGACTGCGGTTGGCTTGACCGTTTCGGTGATTTTATTTGACCGTCGCATCAATCAAGTCCTGCCGATTTCGCAAAGGCGCTTATGGAAAGATATTCGCAAGATTCTGGTGATTTCCCTTATTATGGGAATGGGGGTTTGGCTGGTGGAAACAGGTCTTAGCTTGATTGTTCCTGTAACAGGCTATGTATCAAGTGCGATTCATGTGGGAATTTCAGGTCTTGTCGGCATTCTGATTTTTGGAATCTTGACCTTGAAGACCCGCCAATTGGACAAATTGATAGGCAGTCGAGCAGTTCTCTTGCGTAAAACATTACATATTTCATAGAAAAGTCTCCTGCGAGAGATTTTTCTTTTTTATCTGCGGGTTAGACTACATAAAATGAACAATTTATGATAAAATGATAAGGACAGAATAGAGGAGTAGGATGATGAAACCAAAATATGAACGTATTCTTATAAAATTATCTGGGGAAGCTTTGGCAGGTGAACGTGGGGTTGGGATTGACATTCCAACCGTTCAAAAAATGGCGCAAGAAATTCAAGAAGTGGCTAGCTCAGGTGTTCAGATTGCATTGGTAATCGGTGGTGGAAATCTTTGGCGTGGAGAGCCAGCAGCAGAAGCGGGTATGGATCGTGTGCAGGCAGATTATACAGGGATGCTTGGTACAGTGATGAATGCCTTGGTCATGGCAGACGCCCTTCAACAGTTTGGTGTGGATACACGTGTGCAGACAGCCATTGCCATGCAATCCGTCGCAGAGCCTTACATTCGTGGTCGTGCCTTGCGCCACTTAGAAAAAGGAAGAATCGTGATTTTTGGTGCAGGAATTGGCTCCCCTTACTTTTCAACGGATACAACCGCAGCCCTTCGTGCAGCTGAGATTGAGGCAGATGCCATTTTAATGGCAAAAAATGGTGTAGATGGTGTCTACAATGCCGATCCTAAGAAAGATGCCAACGCTGTCAAATTTAACGAACTCACCCATCGTGAAGTCATCAGCCGTGGCTTGAAAATCATGGATGCAACGGCCTCTACCCTATCAATGGACAACGATATTGACCTTGTGGTCTTTAACATGAACGAGCCTGGCAACATCAAACGTGTTGTATTTGGAGAGCAAATCGGAACAACGGTTTCAAATAACAAAGAAGTAAAATAAAGGAGATTTTATGACAAAAGAAATTATTTCAAAAGCGCAGGAGCGCATGGCGCAGTCGCATCAAAGTTTGGCGCGTGAATTTAGTCACATCCGTGCAGGTCGTGCCAATGCGAGCTTGCTAGACCGCATTTCAGTTGAATACTACGGAGCAGATACACCGCTCAATCAACTGGCAGGGATTACTGTTCCAGAAGCGCGTGTTTTGTTGATTACCCCATTTGACAAGTCTATCTTAAAGGATATTGAACGTGCGCTTAACGCTTCTGACCTTGGTTTGACCCCACAATCTGACGGTACAGTCATTCGCTTGGTTATTCCAGCCTTGACCGAAGAAACTCGTAAAAACTTGGCCAAAGATGTGAAGAAGGTCGGAGAAAATTCTAAGGTAGCTATCCGTAATATCCGCCGCGATGCGATGGACGAAGCTAAGAAAGCTGAAAAGGCCAAGGAAATTGCCGAAGACGATTTGAAATCACTTGAGAAAGAGATTCAAAAAGTGACAGATGATGCCGTTAAGAAAATCGACCAAATGACTGCTGAGAAAGAAAAAGAACTCTTGGAAGTCTAAGGAAAGCTATGGGCGGGGAAAAATCCCTCGGCCCTTTTGGCGTTATAGGGCCATTGATGAAATAGCTGGAGAAATGATCTATAAGATGGAACCCAAAGCTCATCTTGTTTGTGGTATCTGCCAGTAAAAATAGAAAGAACGATATGAACCAATTATTAGCAACCTTTATCACGGGTCTAGTGACTGATGAAAATAAGGAATTTTACTATATCCAAAAGGAGGGGTTGACCTTTGCCCTTGCAAAAGAAGAGGGAGAACATCAACTAGGTGAGTCTGTCAAAGGCTTTGCCTATACTGATATGAAGCAGAAACTCCGTGTGACGACCAAAGAAGTAGCAACCACCCGCACTAGTTTTGGCTGGGGAGAGGTGACCGAAGTGCGCCGGGACCTCGGTGTCTTTGTCGATACGGGCTTGCCTGATAAACAGGTGGTAGTGTCTCTTGATGTCCTGCCTGACATCAAAGAGTTGTGGCCAAAGAAAGGGGACAAGCTCTATGTCCGCTACGATGTAGATAAAAAAGACCGCATTTGGGCCTTACCTGCCTTCCAAGAGGATTTTCAGCGTTTGGCTGGACCTGCCTATGACAATATGCAAAATCAACATTTGCGGGCCATTGTCTATCGCCTGAAATTGAGTGGAACCTTTGTCTATCTGCCAGATAACAATATGTTGGGCTTTATTCACCCAAGTGAGCGATTTGCAGAGCCACGGTTAGGTGAGGAGTTGCAAGTGCGTGTCATTGGCTACCGCCCAGTGGATAGGACCTTGAATTTGTCTGTCAAACCACGTTCTTTTGAGATGTTGGAAAATGATGCGCAGATGGTATTGACCTATTTGGAGAGCACTGGAGGCTTTATGACCTTAAATGATAAATCATCTCCAGAAGACATCAAGGCTACCTTTGGCATTTCAAAAGGTCAGTTTAAAAAAGCGCTGGGGGGCTTGATGAAGGCTGGAAAAATTAAGCAGGATGAACTGGGGACAGAATTGGTCTAGGTAACCCCTTTTGGTCTGCCGTTCGTTATAGAAAATAGTAAAGAAAGATAGGAGATAGAGAGTGAAGAAACTTGTAGCATGGTGTTTGGTGCTGATCGTATCCACAGTATCAGCCCCTGTTTGGGCAGATGAATTGATGGATATTACGCGAGCAGCAGGGTATGATGTCAAAGAAATCAACCGTCCTAAGTCATCGATTATCATTGATGGAAATACTGGAGATATCGTTTGGCAAGATAATCCTGATGAGGTGCGTGATCCGGCTAGTATGAGTAAGGTCATGACCCTGTATTTGGTCTATGAAGCCATGAGTCAAGGCAAGTTTAACGAAGATACAGTGATTACAGCGACAGCAAATGACCAAGCAATTGCAGGAATCTATGAAATCTCCAATAACAATATTGTGGCAGGTGTGAACTATACCGTTGGCGAATTGATTACGATGACCGCTGTTCCGTCTTCCAATGCGACCACGGTGATGTTGGCCAATTATGTTTCAAATAATGATCCAGATGCCTTTTTGGATATGATGAATGCCAAGTCACAGGAGCTGGGGATGACCAACACCTATTGGTCGAATGCCAGTGGAGCATCTGCAGCTTCCTTTAAGGGCTACTATAATCCAACCCGTTATAATCACAATGCTCCCAACCAGACAACAGCAAGGGATTTGTCCATTCTCGTCTATCATTTTTTGAAAAATTACCCAGGGATTTTGGAGCATACCAAGGATCCTGTTGTGACAGTAAAAGCAGGAACGCCTTACGAAGAAACCTTTGAAACCTACAATTATTCACTACCTGGTGCAAAATACGGGATTAAGGGTGTGGATGGTTTGAAGACGGGTTCTAGTCCGCTTGCTGCTTTTAACTATATTGCAACCATTAAACGAGGGGAGCAACGTCTCATCAGTCTAATTATGGGAGTTGGTGACTGGTCTGACCAAGACGGGGAATACTATCGACATCCATTTGGGAATGCCTTGATTGAAAAAGCCTATAAGGATTACGACTACAAAAAAGTATTGAGCGCAGGTAAGCAGACCATCAATGGTCAAACCTACAATCTACCGTCAGATTTTTATGCGACGGTGCGTCGTGGAGAAGAGCCAACCTACACTGTTGATAATAATCAACTGCGGGTCAACAATGGACTAGAGTCTGTCAGTCCTTTGATTTCAGATAGTATGACAGTTGAGCAGGCAGAAGCAGGGATAGATTTAACAGCTACAAATAGCACTGAAGCTGGCTTGAATAAGTTGAACTCGATTGATTGGAAGGGATTGGCACGTACTTACTGGTATGTTGTCGTCATTCCTCTAGTGCTGATTGGTTTGGCTTTACCACTGATATTGGCAAAACGGAAGAGTAAGAAACGCCGTGAGCAAATGGAAGAACGTGGTATTTCTCGGTCACGTCGCCGTCGTAGAAGATAGGGGCGCTATGAGAAAGAGCTTTTATAGTTGGCTGATGACCCATCGTAATCCCAAAAGTCAGGAAGCGGTGGCTGTCTTAGCTGATTTAGTCTTTGAGGAATCAGATTTTCCCAAGCAGTCAGATGAGTTTGACCAAGTGAGCCGTTTTTTGGAAGAAGAGGCAAGTTTTAGTTTTTCGATGTCAGACTTTGACCGCATTTGGGAGGAGTATGTGGCGCATTGATAATCAAGACCATAGCGCTGAAAAGGAAAAGGGGAACTTGTGCAGTAGCTTTTTGAGAGAGTAGAGGTTGTATCCAGCAAGGTTTATGATGTTCCCATTAGGGTATCTGTCTGTTTAGAAGAGCCTGGACGAAGTGCTTACATTCCCTATTTATCCCCAAGGAGCTTCCGCCGATCGTTCTGTTCAGATAGCTAGCTCCAACTGTGCTTGCTGAATAGAACCGACCTTGCGAATGCCCTGCCCTCATTCTCGTTTCCCTTTTTAGGCTTGTAAAAAATGTCTTTTAGGCATTTTTTTGATATAATGGAAAAAAGAGCGATAAAGGAGCAAGCTATTGCAAGAACATTCAATTGATATTCACCTTTCTCACCCAGATGATATGCTGAGCTTATTTGGGTCCAATGAACGTCATCTGAGGCTGATGGAGCAGGAATTGGAGGTGGTGATTCATGCCCGAACAGAGGTGGTGCAGGTGATTGGGGTGCCATCTGATGTGGAGTTGGCACGTTTGGTCATCCAATCCTTACTCGTTTTGATTAACCGTGGTTTGACGATTCAATTGCCCGATGTGGTAACGGCTATTTCCATGGCTAAAAATGACGAGATTGAGAAATTTGTTGCCTTGTATGAAGAAGAAATCATCAAGGACTATTCTGGTAAGCCTATTCGTGTCAAGACCTTGGGGCAAAAATTGTATGTGGACAGTATCAAGGACCATGATATTGTCTTTGGGATTGGACCAGCTGGGACGGGGAAAACCTTCCTTGCAGTGACACTTGCCGTTACAGCTCTTAAGCGTGGTCAAGTCAAGCGCATTATCTTGACCCGTCCTGCGGTAGAGGCAGGAGAGAGCCTTGGATTTTTACCGGGGGACTTGAAAGAAAAGGTCGATCCCTATCTTCGTCCAGTCTATGATGCCCTCTATCAGATTTTAGGAAAAGACCAGACGACGCGGCTGATGGAGCGTGAGATTATTGAGATTGCCCCCTTAGCCTATATGCGTGGTCGGACCTTGGAAGATGCCTTTGTCATCTTGGATGAGGCGCAAAATACGACCATTATGCAGATGAAGATGTTTTTGACCCGCCTTGGTTTTCATTCCAAGATGATTGTGAATGGCGATAGTAGCCAGATTGACCTGCCACGCAATGTCAAGTCTGGTTTGATTGATGCGACTGAGAAATTGAAAAAAATCCCGCAGATTGACTTCGTGCATTTTTCTGCCAAGGACGTTGTTCGCCACCCTGTTGTTGCTGAAATTATTAGAGCTTATGAGCCGGAAGATGAGAAGTAAAAAGAACTGTTGTCAGTCAGATTGAAGAAAAAGTCTATTTTGACTCATTTTCCTCAATCTTTTTTTCTTTTGCTAAAAAATATAAAAACTCTTAGAAATACTGCTATGTCAGTATTTTTAAGAGTTGCTTTAAGATGATATTCACACGTTGAATTTGCTATTTTTCTGTCACTTAGAGGATCTGTCTACGTTCTGAAAGAACTGTTGCCAGTTCTTTTTTTATACCAATTCATCAATGCTTGTGTAGTCTTGGTTTAGACCAGCAGCGACAGCTGGATTGGTGATGAACCCTTGATAAGTAGTCACTCCTTGTCGGAATCCAGCATCTTCTAAAATGGCTTCTCTGAAGCCCTTATTTGCCAGTTTACTAATATACGGCAGAGTTACGTTGGTCAGTGCAATGGTAGAAGTACGGGCAACAGCTCCAGGGATATTGGCAACAGCATAGTGAAGGACACCGTGTTTTTCGTAGACAGGTTCATCGTGGGTTGTGACGAGATCTGCCGTTTCAACAACTCCACCCTGATCGACTGCCACATCTACAATGACAGAACTTGGACGCATTTGTTTGACCATATGTTCGGTGACTAATTTTGGTGCTTTTGCTCCGGGAAGCAGCACCGCTCCAATCACGACATCTGCATCTTTAACACTCGCTTCAATATTAAATGGGTTAGACATCAAGGTTTGAATTTGATTGCCAAAGACGTCCTCTAAGACAGACAGGCGCTTAGCGCTGATATCTAAAATAGTCACCTGAGCTCCGAGTCCTAGTGCAATTCGCGCTGCATGTGTGCCGACCACGCCACCACCGATGATGGTGACTTTGCCTTTCGGAACACCAGGGACGCCACCTAGAAGCACACCAGAGCCTCCTTCTTGTTTGGTAAGGAAGTGGGCGCCGATTTGGACGGCCATCCGACCAGCCACCTCACTCATGGGAGTCAGAAGTGGTAATTGACCATTGTCTGTTACGGTTTCATAGGCGATTCCCGTTGTTTTGTTTTTTAGCATGGCATCTGCCAACTCAGGTGCAGCAGCCATGTGAAGATAGGTGAAAAGAATAAGGTCTTCGCGAAGAAAGCCGTATTCTTCAGCCAAAGGCTCCTTGACTTTCACGACCAATTTGCTCGCCCAAACCTCAGCAGCTGTCGCAAGAATCGTCGCACCTTGCGCTTCGTAATCTGTATCTGCAAAGCCAGAACCTAGTCCAGCACCTGTTTCAATCACAACTTGGTGCCCCTGCGCCACCAAACTTTGCACACCAGCGGGTGTCAATGCTACACGATTTTCATTGTTTTTAATTTCTTTTGGAATACCAATTAGCATAGGGAACCTCCTTTTTTCTATGTCCTTAGTGTATATGAAAACGCTTAGAAAATCAAGTGGAACTTGGAGATATCAGATATTTCAAGGAATGATGAGGGTGAAAGCTATAAGGTTTCTCGTGAGACTAACAATAATCAGTTAGAGCTGAATTGGCTTCCTTTTCCTAAAAATGATAAATATTTTGCAAAAAATACTCATTGTGAAAAGGAATTGCGAATAAATAGGAAGACAGGATATGGTCTCCCAACGTGATGATCTGACTCATTCTTCATCATTAAAATATGGAATTCGTTATCAAATGCTCGTATCAAGAGTTTTCTTGGTTTCATTTTTCAATGGGGAGCAGCATTTCCTCATGGATCTAAAACGATTTGCGTTCCTTGAAAACTGAATACCAACCACTATCCCGATTAGCGTGCCTATGGATAAAAGAGAAATAAGGGTGGTGTAGTAGCTAGAAAAGGATATCTAGCCCAGGCACATCACGCAAAAGCATGACACAAGGTCATAAGCTGAAGGAGTTCGCAGTACCTAGACTAGAAACTGTGTGTCAAAAATACCGATGAGAAGATACGTCTTCTTGCAGCACGGCGTAAATCGCCTTTGATTCGCTAGGAGGAAAAAATATGAATCAAATAAAAAAGGATACTGAAGTCACATTAGCTGACTTACGCAAACTAGGTCAACGAGGCGGAGTAACCGCCCGTCTCGTGGACGGACGCACCGTGAAATTACATCCACGCTTTGGAACAATTTCACAAAAAGGGTACATTGCTGGCACAGTTGAAATGGTCGAGGCTGTTTATGACTATGCTCACTTACAGCCGCTAATCCGCACCATCATGTCTCAAGGAGTCCTTATCGCTAGACGAGAGGGGCATGGAACTAAAAGCGTTTTACGGCTTACAGGAAAAGGATATCACAAATAAAAAAATGCCACAAAAGATGAGTATGTTATGTTATAATAAAACTGTAAAAAGGAAAGTGGGTAAACAGATGAAAAAGTCAATGAAAGAACAAATACAGGCCATTTTTAAAAACAAAAAAGTGATTGCTGGATTGGTCGCAGGTGTTGTGGTGTTGGGGACAGGAGGCTATGTCCTCTCCCAACCTGCCTCAAAGCCTGCTTCTGCTCCAAAAGTCGAACAAGGTACATCAAGTTCAAGTGTAGACAAAGAAGCTGAGCTGATGAAGAAAGCTGAAAAAGCCGTTAAACTCCTTGAGGATAATCAAGTCAAAGAAAATGTCTCACCAGCTGAGACTGCCGTTAAAGGCTTAAAAGCAGGAGACTCAAAAGACAAATTGACCAAACGGATTGACGCTGTAAAAGCGAATATGGCCAAGAAAGAAGCTGAGGCGAAGCTCGCAAAAGACGCAGAAGCAGCTGTCGCAAAGTTAGAGGCTGAACAAGTCGATGGAAACATCCAACCAGCCCAAACCGCAACGGATAAGGTCGTAGATAAAACGACAAAAGGCAAGCTCCAACACCGCATCAACTTAGTGAAAGATGCGATTGCAGCCCGAGCAGCTCAGGCGGCTGCCCAGGCACAGGCTCAAGCGCAAGCACAGGCTGAGGAGGAAGCTCGAGCAGCCGCAGAAGCCCAAGCAGTGCAACAGGCACAAGTGCAAGAACAACCTGCCTATCAAGCGCCTGCGCAAACAACAGGAGGAGATTATACTCCACCAGCGCAAGCTCTTGCCCAACAACCCCAACAAAAATTGACGCAAGATCAAATTCAACAACAAGTTGATGATGCAGCAGCTAACTTTAACAATGGAACGTATGATTATTAAACAAAAAGACAAGTCACGTACTTGTCTTTTTTGATGTTCAAAGGAGACCATATGATTTCACCTCGCTCTCCCTCAAGGAGAAAATAGAACAGACAGGTAGCTGACAGCTACTTTTTTTACTTTAAAAAAAGAAAAGGAGAAGATTAGATGAATTATTCTCAAACTCCTTCTTACCGCAATCGCAAAAAGAACGGTAAGAAGCGATTGAAACGCACCCTTGCTTTGATTAGTGCAGGGGTGGCTCTTACAGGGGCGGGAGTTTCAACACTCGTCCCGCAAGCACCATGGACTCAAGGCGTCGTCCAGGCAGCTGAAATCCAGCACGGACAACAGATTGGAACACTCAATAATGTTCCCGTTGTGAAAGCCAACACCGCAAATATGGCTTCGCCTGAGTTTCAGGCTCTCGTTGATTCCCTTGTCGCAGACAAGAACCTAGCTTCTGTCAAGTATGTCGCAGACCAAATCCAGTGGAATGCCAACTCAGAGGTAAGGGGAGTGGGTGGTGTACAGACGGGGCCTCTGGGGACCTTCTTTGGCACAAATATCCTGCATCCTCTGAAACAGGATGGCTTTACCAAAGAGGATATTGGCGGCTTTCTAAACCCAGGCCAATCCCTTGCTGTGACCAATGTCGGAACAGTGACGGACATTGAGACAGGTGAGAAAATACCTGTTGATTTAATTATCAAGCACGTAGATGCAGAACATGGGGCTGATGGTTGGTCTAACAAAGATATCGCTATGGCCATTAAGAACCAAGGCTCTGTTATCACGGTTGGAGTAGCTGTGACAGCTGGTGGCGGGCTCTCATCTGGTTCAGGTGGAATTTCTGAGGATGGCAGTGTAACAGGGGGGCTCCCACTTGGGACAGGCCGTCCTGCAGGTTATATTGAAAAAACAACCTATGTAGCTGGTCTAGTAAGACAGGATAACAAGCAACCTATCCCGAACGAACAAGTTCTGATGGCCATGAAGGTATCGGACATTGATGCCAGACAACGGGCAACACTAGATTCACAAGGCGCTCTAGCCTATATCGTCGGACCTGATACAGACCTTTCGATTTCAGGTGGCGGACTCGTTACAGGCTCTTCAAGAGCCACCAATGCGGATTCTACCAAACTCTTACCAACAGCTTATGTCGCCTTGAAGCAGTTAAACTCCAATGCGGTGTCCTATGAATATACGGACGGACGTAGGGAACACTTTGACATTGTTACAGGTCTTTTCGGAAATACGGGCTTTACTGTCAATGCGGATTCAAAAGGATCTGTGACCATTCAAAAGACAGGTACAGCTTCAGGCAGCACCATGTGGAACAAGCTCTATACCTTGAAAGGTAATAGCTTCCGTCTCACTGATAAGAAGACAGGCAAGACCTTTGAAGGAACAACTGATGAGAAAGGAACGGTGACATTAACCGATATTCCTTTCGGAACCTATACGGTGGAAGAAATCACAGCTTCCCCAGGCTTCCAAAAGACCTTCAAAACGCAAGACATTACTCTTGATGCCAAAACGCCGAAAGTAAGTGTTAATGGCAAAGATGATCAGCTCATCACAGTGAATGGCACAAACGATGAAATCACAGGTAAAATCAAGATTGTCAAAAAAGGAACAG
>NZ_SPPD01000026.1 GCF_004570575.1 Streptococcus cuniculi | reverse complement strand
TGCTGGCAACTCTTCATCAACCCTATAGGTAATAGCTTGACCATTCTCAAATTGTGGAAGATTGGTGAAGCTGTACTTCCACTCATCTTTCGCTGAGACTTCTTTAGTCGCAACTTGCGTCGTTTGACCACCTACTGTTTTGAGGAGTTTCACAACCAGTTTCTCAGGGCGCTTGCCGTCTTGGTTGTCATTGTCAACCCAAGTCTTTGTTCCAGAAACTTCTGTAGTGGAGGGAGGAAGAGGATCATTTTCTCCCTTGGCATTTGGAACAGGTAGATAGGATAGACTCGTCTCTGAAACAGTTACCTTTTTAGAAGTGCTGTCTATGCGATAACCTGCTGGAGAGGTCGTCTCTGTGACAACATACTCCCCAGGTTCTAATTTATTGGATAGGGCAATCCCTTTGTCATTAGTTGTCAGTGTTTGAATAACAACTGAAGGATCGCTTGCTTTAGCAATTTTAAAACTTGCTCCAGCCAATAAAATCGCCGCATCTTCAGCATCATACTTCGTTATTCGAATGCGAGCAGTTAAATCACCAGTAACGGTTCCACCAACTGCTTGTTCTGAATAACTTGCACCTGTACTAGTATTGACATTTTGCGTGGTTTTACCATCCTTTGTAATGGAATCATGGGTTACAACAGCTCCTTGATCCCTGTATAGGGCTATGCTATTGGAAATAGTGTAGCCAGCTTCTGGAACATCTGTCTTATAAGTCAATTCATAGCTCTTTCTACCGACAGCATTCCCTAAATTTAATTCAAAAGCAGTCTTACCATTTTTGAAAGTCAGCAACGCCATACTTCCGTTGGCCTTTTGAAATTCAGCTTCATCTTTTGTGATCGAAACTTTACGAACTACCGTGGCTTCTGTTCCACTATAGGTCACCTCATTTAATTCAAAACTGTCCTCATGATAGGGTAACACGACTCCACCAGCTAGATTTAGCGCGTCTTTTACTGTAACATTGCTTGTACCATAATCACTAGCAGAACGATTGATTCTAACTTTCCAAATCATGGACGATGTTGAATACTGTGCTAAGGCAGCTGTATACTCCGCAACCGAAATCTCACCCCTCATTAACTTCTGAATTAACTCTGGAGGTGCCCCATTTGCTTGAATATTCTTAGTAACGCTCTTATAGATTCCTTCGCCATTGATAACTGGTTCATTAGACCACGAACTTCCCTCTGTATAATTGACCGTTTGTTTGCTGCCGTCAGGAAGCGTCAGTTGATTCTCCCCACGTCTTACACGGGCAGAAGCCTTCACTTTGAAACTTCCTTTTACATTTTCCAATCCAGTAATATTATCTGAAAATGTAAAAGCTAATAACCCCGTACTTCTACTTGCTGACAAACTCCCCAGCTGAATCCCCTCAGCATTAAGCAAAGCATAGTTGCCGTTGTTGAGGGTAATATTGCTATCCTTTGAATTGAAGGGAACTGTAAACGTATCTCCCGGTTGGATTTTATCACCCAAGCTGGAGGCGTCCCAATCTCCTTCAAAATCAAAGTCCAATAGCATTGTCTCCAGATTACCAGTCTGAGTAGCTGGCAACTGAGAATATTTCAAATTAGAAACAATGACATTACCGGTCAAATCTGCTGCACTTACTGATGAACATGTAAAAGCTACAACTAGAAACCCCAGAAAACCGTACAAAATAAACTTCAATGCTTTCATTTTCATTCACCCCTAAACATCTTTTTTAACGTTCTTCCTTTTTATAGAATTTATGGAATATAGCCAAAATTAATGCTACAAGGAGATAACCTATAGTTTTTGCATAGTCTGTAGCGACACCTGTTTTTGGCAATTGTTTCGGAGTTACAATTGCTTGAGTTCCTGATGCTGGGGTTGGATTTGGATTCGGAGTTGGATTCGGATCTGGATCCGGAGTTGGGTCTGGATTCGGGGTCGGATCCGGAGTCGGATCTGGATCCGGGGTCGGATCCGGAGTTGGTTCCGGGCTTGGAGTCGGATCTGGAGTTGGAGTTGGTTCTGGGCTCGGAGTCGGATCCGGAGTTGGAGTTGGTTCTGGGCTCGGAGTCGGATCCGGAGTTGGAGTTGGACTCTCCTTCTCATAGAGGTAGGTCACAAGTTGCTCACCCTCTTGGTAAGGTCCCTCTACTGTTCCTTCCACACGAACAAATGTGTATCCGTCAAAAGACTTTTGTTCTGTTCTATAATAATGTCTCGTATCTTCTGGTCTGACAGTAGAAGGATTTTCTGCTACCTTTCCTTGGAAAATAATATCGTTTGATAAGCTCTCGTCACTCGTTGTCATGTAACGAACTTTAACCGTTCCAATTGTGTCTACAACAACATATTCTACATTTTGGATAAAGCTGTCTCTCGTTTGCGTTTCTAATTTCAGTATTTCACCACTTCGTAGTGCACGATTTAAAGTAATCTCAATATTACTTGTATCAGTGATTGTCACGCGACCAAGCTCATTCCCAGCCATATCTGATAGACTAACAACAGTTCCTACCATTGACCCTGTAGCTAATACATATTGTTCACCTGGCTCATATCTCGTCAATACCAGAGCACCCGTATCCGTCGGTCTTGCTGACCCACCTCCAGATGTCGTCCCAGTATTATCAATCACTTGTTTCCCCGATACAACTACTTCTTCTCCTTTCGCAATGCCAACCCATACTGTGATCGTCTCACCAGCAGAAATTGCTTTTGATAATTTTATGGAGAAATTTCCGTCAGCATCTGTCCTCGTACTTCCATAGGCTTCTGACCCAGCACTATCCATAATTTCAACAAGAGTATTGGCTTCTAGTCCTGAACCTGTTACAGTCGTAACACTTCCTTCCGTAACAGCGACATATGACGTTGCTGCATACACAACCTGAGAAGCTGTTCCACCTGATAACTGATTAGTAGCATAGGTAGTCAGCGCTACTACACTCAACAATGTTATCATCTTTTTCCTCATTCGATTTCCCTCTCTAATATTTAAAGTTTTAACCATCAAATTATATCTTTCGCCTCCTAATTTTGTCAAACATTTTGTCGGCAAAAGAAGAAATAATTTAGCGACTTCTAGAAATTACTCCCATACCCGCAGAAGAGATCTGCCAATCTCCAACATTACCTCAGAATAACATCTAAAAATGAGCAACAAAATCCTCTCAAACGTCTCATACTAACTTCCGCCATAGCGGAACTTAATCTGAAACACTTTCAGATGAGAGGATTTTATGCGCTCTTTTTTTCGATGAAATCTGGCTGAAAAGACTATGAAAATCCATTTTTATATGGAGGTTTTAGAACAAGATAAAAGCCAGAAGTCCGTTTGACGAAAATTCTAGCTTCTATCTCAGATTCTTTTACATAGGAGCCTCTTTCATCTCATAGTTACAGAGACAGAGGACTTCTATCCTTCATCCTTTGAACGCTTCTTATTCAAGAAACCATATGCCAATAAACCGCCTAGACCTACTAGACCTATAAGCGAAAGATTAGAACGGGTTGTACCTGTTCTAGGGAGAACAGCTTTAGGCTTCACAGTAGTCTTTCCTGCATCTCCTCCATTATCTTTATCATTTTGATTGTCTTGATTGTCATCTGAGTTCTTCTGAATACCTGGGTCTCCATTGTCACCTTTATCGCCCTTGTCACCTTTTTCACTTGGTGCAAGAACAGTTCCATCAACGGCTGCGCTGACCTTCTTACCTGGTTCAATCTGTGTAACAGAAACATTATCACCTTTTGCAAGTGTTGCTGTCGCTGGCACTTGTACAGCCCAAGTTCCATCTGCTCCAACCTTTGTAGTTACTTGAGTTCGATCCTTAAATGTTACAATGATTGATGCTCCCGGAACACCTTTACCAGTAACGGCCACATCTCCTACAAACATAGCATGGATGATAGGATTTGCTGACACCTCTGCTGTCTTAGGAACAACTGTCACATCAACTGAACTACTTGGATCTTTTCCTTCTACTAATTGTTTAGCAGAAACAACTTGACCAAGTGTGAGTGGAGCAGGAGCAGTGACAGACCAAGTATTATCCTTTCCAACAACTACGTCTACCGTACTGCCATCTGGGAAGGTCACCGTTACTGTTGCACCAGCAACTCCTACACCTGTAACAGTTGTGCCACCTTCTGTCACTGGATTGATGAGTGGTTCTGGTGTCACTTCCTGTGCTACAGGGCGATATTTCGCATAGTAGACAAGATTTCGATTCACTACTGTCCCCAAAATCGTATCCTTATCCACTACATTAGTTGTTGGATCAACAAACCAACCAACAAACTCATAACCAGGTTTTGCAACTGGCTCAGGCAAGGTATTATTGGCGATGGCAGAAATCTTTGTCGTATTGCCTTCTACCTTGACTGATACACTTGCACCACCATTAATCAACCCTTTATCTGTATCTGTCGCAAAGGTCACGGTATGCTCTGGTACCGCAAAAGTGGCACGCAAGTCAATATCACCTTTAGCAACAATATTCAAGGCTTCTTCTGTACTAAACAATTGACCCGCCAATTCAGGATATTTATCCACCATGACATCATCAATACGCCATCCGACAAATTCATATCCATAATCTTTATCTTCCTGACTCAATACAGGTTCTGGTAAGGAATTGATTAAATTATTTGGTCTGTCATTGAAAAGCACACCGTGCAAACTTGCAAATTTATTTCCATTTTGTTCAAAATAACGCAAACCACCTTCAAATAAGGTCAGATCCCCACCAAAGTCCAGTGGAGCACCATCAGCACCCGTCAATACAAAAGCACCTGCATCTGTATGCAATCTTAATGCATACGGCTGACGAACCACTGCAAATAATACGGTGCTAACCGGTGTTGTATTTCCTGACTCATCTGTATCTGGATTTCCATATTGATCAATTTCCACTTGATCTTTTACTCTTACTTGACCGTTTTCAACAATAATCGCTTTTGAACGATTCGCATTTTGGAAAGGTACACCAAATTCTTGCAAGGCTGGCAAATCCAAAACCTCATGTGGAACACCGACTGTATTGGTAGTTCCAATTTCGATATAGTAGGTACCATCTCCAACCTCATCAAAAGAGAAATCTCCCAATGTACCGCCAGCTCCTGAGTTGACTTCTTGAACCAGGTTTCCGGACTCATCTAACAATTTCACTGGGACACTTGTATAGCCTCGTAATTCTGTCTGTCCATTCGGTGTTGACCCTTGTGATCCTGTCAATAAACCAGTATTAAATTGACGCGCATCTGCGTTATCCCAAATCTTTACCTTCCCTGTTACTTGAGCAGTCACCTGTGTCAAATCTGAAGGAGAAATATAATATTCATAAGATACGATTGTACCGTCTGAGAGAGTTTGATTCTTAAAGCGAACAATAAAGTCATTACTAGTAGCATACACTTGCTCTACTTGGTCCTTAAATGGCGAAGCTGCTACGGCATCCTCAATATTCTTGATGATGGCTGCTTCTTGCTCTGCTGTCAAGGTTGCTGCTTTGTCTTCAACAGACAATTTCTTAATTGGATTTGCTACAAAGAAATCCTCTGCTTGAACATGCATTGGCACACGAGTCGCATCACCGTCTGTGACGTCAATTGTTCTCGTTTCAGTTGTCCCATCTGCGTTTGTCAAGTTGAACGTTACAATCGTATCTCGAATCATTTTAGGGACTTTGCGATCAACCAAGGTGTAGTTCCCAGAGAAAAACATCATTGGTAACACTTGATCGCCGTAAGTCAAAGTCGCTCTTCCACCTCTTGGGGCAAAGAAAGAACCACCGATACGGGTATTTGAAAGTTTAACTGTTCTATTTTGAACAACATCACTCTGGTACTGAACAAAGCTACTTAACTTATAAACACCTGTGTACTCTTTAAAGAGGTTCCAGAACGTATCTGTCTCAAAACTACTCTTGACACTTATTCGGTCATTTGCTGTATCTACTACAATATCTGTATCTGGATCCGCAATAGGATAACCAGCTTCTGCATACATGCTTGTAATATTTTGCTTGATTTGGGCAACTTCCTCAGCTGTCAACGGAGTAGAGTTTGTCTTTGTGATACGCTTTTGTGTCCCACTAACCAGTTTTTCTTGAAGAAGCACGTACTCATCAAAGGCAGCTTTTCCCTCTTTACCGTTAAAGCTATAGCTTAACTCAGCTGCTTGAACAAAAGTTGTCCGATTAAGTGGAGTATTCACCGCATATTTTGAGGTTCCATCGCCATTTGGAGTTTCTGTCAATGGATAGACTTGTTCGCCTACTTTTACTGTAAAAGTCGCCCCAGAGGTCGCTGTCACAGTTGCCGTGAGGTTGTCCAATCCAACCCCCACTCTTGACTCTGTAATCACAAGTTCAGCTGCTTCTGCAGCATGAACAACTGTCTCACCGCCAAATACAACCTGCGAAATTGGCGACATAGCTCCCAATAAAGTGCTAGCAAGAAGAACCGAGCATACACCTACTGAAAACTTCCGAATCGAAAATATTTGTATTCTTTTTGAAAACATAATTCCTCCCCTTATTTATGTCAAATTTACTTCCTCATTATACCCCACCCTTTAGCTCCTTGTCAATGATTTCACCTCAAAATTACGGAACTGTGAATTCCTACTTAAACTAAACAATGAATTTTGTAGAAGAAATCTGTATTTTCTATTGAGAAGTGATATAATGCAAGTAATAAAAAATGGAGGAATAAATATGTTACGTTACGACATGGTTGTCATTGGTTTTGGTAAGGCAGGAAAGACACTTGCTGCTAAGTTTGCTGGTCAAGGAAAAAAAGTAGCTCTCATCGAGCGTAGTCAATCCATGTATGGTGGAACCTGTATCAATATCGGCTGCATCCCAACTAAAACACTACTGGTAGCTTCAGAAAATAACCTTAGTTTTGATCAGGTATTTGCACAAAAAGAGACCGTTGTTCAGCGCCTAAATCAAAAGAATTATGCAATGATTCAAGGCAAAGGGGTGGATATTATTGATGCTGAGGCACATTTCATCTCAAATAAGGTGCTTGAAATGGTAGCCGGAGACGATAGACGCGAAATCTCTGCTGAAACCATTATCATCAATACAGGGGCGATTTCCAATGTCCTTCCAATTCCGGGGCTGACAACGAGTGCGCATGTCTATGATTCAACAGGAATCCAACAGTTAAGCGAATTACCAGAAACGCTAGGTGTCTTAGGCGGTGGAAATATTGGCTTGGAGTTTGCTGGCCTCTACAATACACTGGGAAGCAAGGTAACAGTCCTTGACGCGCTTGATGTTTTCTTACCGCGTGTAGAGCCTTCTATCGCCCATTTAGCGCACCAATACCTAACAGAAGACGGGATTACACTGCTACAAAATGTCCGAACAATTGAAATAAAAAACGAAAACAACAAGGTGGCAGTCGTTACCGAACAGGAAACCTACTATTTTGATGCCCTTCTCTATGCTACAGGACGCAAACCCAATGTTGCACCTCTGCAACTAGAAAACACCGATATTCAACTGTCCGAACGTGGTGCCATTCAGGTGGATAAGCATTGCGAAACAAGCGTTTCAGGTGTATTTGCCGTTGGAGATGTAAATGGTGGCCCACAGTTCACCTATGTTTCCCTCGATGACTCTCGCATTGTCTATGACTACTTAATGGGGACAGGAGACTATACACTAGAAAATCGAAAACATATCCCTAACACCCTCTTTATTACTCCCCCTCTCTCCCAAATCGGAATGACGGAGGCACAGGCAAAAGAAGCTAAGTTGCCTTACAGTGTCAAGGAACTCCCTGTCGCAAGCATGCCACGTGGTCATGTGAACAACCAGTTACGCGGTGCCTTTAAGGTCCTTGTCAATACAGAAACAAAGGAAATCCTTGGAGCGACTATTTTTGCCGACGGCTCCCAAGAAATCATCAATATTATCACTGTTGCAATGGATAATAAGATTCCTTACACCTACTTCAAGGAACAACTCTTTACTCACCCAACCCTAGCTGAAAATCTGAACGATGTTTTTGATTTATAGTGTTCCATCATTGTCATATAGTTTTGTACTCGCTCCAATAGTCTGGATACCGAAAATAAAACAATTGTAACTCGTGTCAGACTGAAGACAAGCCGTTTTTTACTGCTTGTCTTCTTTTTTGGTACGACCGGCATGTCGTACCAAAAAACCAAGCACCCTTAGGGATACTTGGTCTTTAGAAAGGGAGAATACGATCTGTCTCCCTCAATATTGGGGTCTACGTTATACTCAATAAAACTCGAAAAGCAAACGAATGGAACTAAGTTCCAACTAAAAACTTCGGAAAAAAGGTAGGCAGATGTTCTCGCTTTAGCGAGTTACAGATGAGAATCCCTTTAGGGATAAGCCATCTTGTGTACAGCGCACACAGCGCTGTCTTCCTAGTTTGTCTTTCGTTTTCTTCACATCGTCACATCTTAAACGAACTCGGACTACGAACTGTGTAAAAAAGATAGGTAGCTCTGTTCTCACTTTTTTACACTCATCAACTCCTTATAACTCATGGACTAGATAGTCAAACAACTGCTGATTGCTTTGACAATGTTTATATAAAAACTCTGGATGCCACTGCACTCCCAAAATCGGCATACTGCCTCGCCCCTCAACCGCTTCAATCGTTCCATCACGTGGATCACGGGCCGTTACCACTAAGTCAGGCGCCAAGCGCTTGATTCCTTGCCTGTGGAAAGAGTTAATCTGGCTCCCTTGACCAAATAATTGACTGACCCGACTATTGGGTCTGACCTGTAAGCCATGAGAAGTCCCCTCCAACTCCTCCTGCCAATGGTCTCTCACCTCTTGCTCCAAGCTACCACCCAAGGCGACATTTAAGAGCTGCATGCCTCGGCAAACTGCAAAGATGGGTTTCTTCTGTTTCAAGGCCTCTGCTAACAATGCCAGTTCAAATTCATCCCGCGCTAGCCAATACTCATCGCTGTCCACTGTCTGTTTCTCTCCGTAAAAATGGGGACTGACATGCTGACCACCCGAGAGAATCAATTTGTCAATCATATCAACATAATCCTTGGCCAAATCTGGTGTCCCAATCGGAATCACAATCGGCAAACCGCCAGCCGCTTTGACACTTTCTGCCAAATCACGCGCCACCGCTACATAGGTTAAGCCAGACATTGGTGGCATTTCCTTTTCATTTCCTGTAATCCCAACAATCACTTTCTTCATGGTGCCACCTCTCCTTTTTTTACTATACTTTTTATGATAGCACGCTCCCACAGCCCTGTCTAATATAGATGTTTTATCAAGACTTTAAAAATTTTTATCAGGAATCATTCAGAAAAACTATACCTTTTATCCCTATAAACTGTATATTTTTATCGTTTTACCTATAGTTTAAAACTATATGATTCCCTATTTATTTTCAATTATACAAATACCCTATTTTCTGTTAGGATAGTGTCAAGAATAAGTTTTGGAGGCATTTTTATGACAACAAGCATTATCGGTTTCCCACGTTTGGGAGAATTTCGTGAGTTAAAATTTACAACAGAAAAATACTTTAGAGAAGAAATCGGCGAAGCCGAATTGCTGGAAACAGCCAAGGAGCTCCGCAGCAAGCATTGGCATTTGGTCAAAGAAGCGGGAATTTCAGAAATCCCAAGCAACGACTTCTCGCATTACGACAACGTCTTAGACACCGCATTCTTGCTCAATGTAGTACCAAAAGCGGTGCAGGACTTAGACCTGACAGACTTGGAACGCTACTTTGCTCTAGCACGGGGGTATCAAGGAGAAAAAGGTGATGTTCGGGCTCTTCCGATGAAAAAGTGGTTCAACACCAACTACCACTATATCGTTCCGAAATTTGAAAAAGAAACGGACGTGAGACTGGCTAGCCACAAGATTTTTGATGAATTTGCTGAAGCAAAGGTGCAAGGCTTGCTCACTCGTCCAGTTCTTATTGGGCCTTTCACTTTCTTACAGTTGGCAGACTACGAAGAAGGGCTAGAAGCTGCTGACTTTGTAGAGGGGATTGTTGCCACTTATCAAGAAGTTTTTGCAAGATTGGCTGAACTAGGCGCTGAAACGATTCAGCTAGATGAGCCGAGCTTGGTCAAGGATTTAGCAGCTGAAGAAAAAGCCCTTTTCCTAGACATCTATAACAAGCTCTTGGCGGATAAAAAAGGCTTGTCTGTCCTTGTGCAAACCTACTTTGGCGATGTGCGGGATGTCTATACTGATTTGATTACCCTGCCGATTGACGCTCTGGGACTTGACTTTGTCGAAGGGAAAAAGACTTTGGAACTGGTCTCAACAGGTTTCCCTTCTGACAAGGTTCTCTATGCGGGTATTGTCAACGGCAAAAATATCTGGCGCAATGACTATGCAAAGAGTCTTGCCGTTTTGGAAGAAATCCCTGCTGAAAACATCGTCTTGAGCACCTCTTGCTCACTCCTACATGTACCCTTTACAACAGCGAATGAAGAATTTGAAGAGGCTATCGTACAGCATTTTGCCTTTGCAGTCGAAAAATTGACTGAACTCCGCGACTTGGATGCGATTATAGCGGGTGGTAGACAGGAGATTTTGGAGACGAATAAAGCCTTGTTCGCCGCACAGCGAGTTGGTGAACATGCAGACCTTAGCGCTCGGATTGCAAGCTTGACAGATACTGACTACACTCGCTTACCAGCCTTTGCGGAGCGTGAAGTCTTGCAGGCAGAGCGGCTCCACTTGCCAGAGCTCCCAACGACCACCATCGGTTCCTTCCCGCAAACGGCAGAAGTCAGAGCAACTCGCTTGGCTTTCCGCAAAGGGGACTTGACCGCCCAAGAATACGATGACTTTTTGGCGAAACACATTGACGAATGGATTAAGTGGCAGGAAGAAGTCGGCTTTGATGTCCTCGTCCACGGTGAATTTGAACGTAATGACATGGTCGAATACTTCGGACAAAACCTGTCTGGCTACCTCTTTAGTAAGAACGGCTGGGTGCAATCCTACGGTATGCGGGGTGTGAAGCCACCTATCATCTGGGGGGATGTCACTCGCTTGCAGCCGATTACTGTCAAATGGTCCAGCTATGCTCAAAGTAGGACTACCAAGCCTGTCAAGGGCATGCTGACAGGACCTGTGACCATTCTCAACTGGTCTTTCCCTCGTGAGGATATTTCGATTAAGGAATCAACTTTGCAGATTGCTCTTGCGATTAAGGAAGAGGTGCTTGATTTAGAAGCGGCAGGCATCAAGATTATCCAGATTGACGAGGCTGCACTCCGTGAGAAATTGCCGCTGCGCAGAAGCGACTGGTACGAAGACTACCTCGATTGGGCTATTCCTGCCTTCCGCTTGGTACATTCAACAGTCGCGCCTGACACGCAAATCCACACCCACATGTGCTACAGCGAATTTACCGATATTATCCCTGCAATTGACAATATGGATGCGGATGTTATCTCCTTTGAAGCGAGTCGCTCCAACCTCGTGATTCTGGACGAATTAAAAGCACAAAACTTCCAAACGCAGGTCGGCCCTGGGGTTTATGATATTCACTCACCGCGCGTGCCAGCCGAGGGGGAAATCGACCATACCATCGCAGCTATCCTCGCCAAAGTTCCGAGCCGTAAGGTCTGGATCAATCCCGATTGTGGGCTTAAAACCCGCGGTATCAAGGAAACCCGTGAGAGTTTGGTTCGCCTCGTAGAAGCTGCCAAGGCTGCGCGTCAAGACATCCGTCAATAGGCAAGGAGGAAACCATGTTTTCTCCTCTCCCAAAATAGAAAGGAAAAAACATGGCTCACACTCCTAGTCTTTCATTTGAAGTATTCCCTCCAAATCCCGCCACAGGCAATGAAAAAATCCTCTCGGCGTTGCGTGATATGCAGGACCTAGCGCCGCACTTTATCAGCGTGACCGCAAGCAATAATAAATTCAACATTGAAGAAACGACAGTTCGCCTAGCAGATTATATCCACAATGACTTAGGGGTTCCTTCCATTGCCCACCTACCTGCTATCTACCTGACAAAGGAACAGGTCGCAAACATCCTATCAGCTCTTGACCAGATTGGGGTTACTACTATTCTGGCGCTGCGTGGGGATATTATTCCCGATGTCGCACCGCAGAACGATTTCCAGTATGCAACAGATTTGATTTCCTTCATCAAGGATCAAGCCCCGCATTTTGATATTATCGGAGCCTGCTATCCTGAAAAACACCCTGACTCACCAAATCAGGTGTCAGATATTAAACACCTCAAGAAAAAAGTGGACGCCGGTTGTTCCAGCCTTGTCACCCAGCTCTTTTTCGACAATGATGTCTTTTACGATTTTCAGGAAAAATGTCAGCTGGCAGACATTGACGTGCCCATATTAGCAGGGATTATGCCGATTATCAACCGGAATCAGGCGCTGCGCTTGCTCCGTGCCTGCGAAAATATCCGCTTGCCACGGAAGTTTCGCGCAATTTTGGACAAGTACGAGCATGATCCTGAATCCTTGCGTGCCGCAGGTCTAGCCTATGCTGTTGACCAAATCGTCGACCTCGTCACACAAGATGTGGCAGGCATCCACCTCTATACGATGAACAATCCACAGGTCGCCAATCACATCCACCGTGCTACCTATTCCCTCTTCAAGCATTCAGCTGTCTAGCAGAATACATTTCCCCTCCCTATTTTCTTGATAGAGAGGGGGGGTTTGCGTTACAATAGAATTATGATTACAAAAGAATTTGATACGATTGCAGCCATTTCTACCCCTTTAGGAGAGGGGGCCATCGGCATTGTCCGCTTGTCTGGAAGTAAGGCGATTGAGATTGCAAATAGCGTTTTTAAAGAAAAAAATCTGGCGGAGGTCGCCAGTCATACGATTCATTACGGCCATATCCTAGATCCGGTAACACATATCGTGGTCGATGAAGTCATGGTTTCTGTCATGAAAGCTCCTAAGACTTTCACACGGGAAAATATCGTTGAAATCAATACCCACGGCGGGATTGCGGTGACCAATGAAATTCTCCAACTGGTCATCCGTCAAGGAGCACGATTAGCAGAGCCCGGGGAATTTACCAAGCGAGCCTTTTTAAATGGTCGGGTGGATCTCACTCAAGCCGAAGCGGTCATGGATATTATCCGTGCTAAGACAGACAAGGCTATGCACCAAGCTGTACGTCAATTAGACGGTTCACTCTCAACCCTCATCAATCATACCAGACAGGAAATGCTCAATACGCTCGCCCAAGTCGAGGTGAATATCGACTATCCTGAGTATGATGATGTGGAGGAGGCAACGACTGAACTGGTTCGTGAGAAAACCATGGAATTTCAGCAATTGTTGGAACACCTGCTTAAAACTGCACGCTGTGGCAAAATCCTTCGGGAGGGAATTGCAACGGCCATTATCGGTCGTCCAAATGTTGGCAAATCAAGTTTGCTGAACAATCTGCTACGTGAGGATAAGGCCATTGTCACCGATATTGAGGGGACGACGCGTGACATCATCGAAGAATACGTCAACATCAACGGTGTTCCGCTCAAATTGATTGATACAGCAGGAATCCGTGAAACCGATGATGTGGTGGAGAAAATCGGGGTTGAACGCTCTAAAAAAGCGCTAGAAGAAGCGGATTTAGTTCTTCTGGTCTTAAATGCGAGCGAACCATTGACCGAACAGGACCGTCAACTGTTAAGCATCAGCCAAGATAGCAATCGGATTATCCTGCTCAATAAGGCAGACCTGCCAATTCAGATTGAGCAAGACCAGCTACCCGCTGATATCATTGCCATTTCTGTGCTTCACAACCAAAATATCGACCAGATTGAAGAACGAATCAATCAGCTCTTCTTTGAAAATGCTGGTCTCGTTGAGCAAGATGCGACCTATCTCTCCAATGCACGTCATATCTCTCTCATTGAACAAGCCGTAGAGGCGCTACAGGCGGTAAACAACGGACTTGAACTGGGCATGCCTGTCGACTTGCTCCAAGTAGATTTGACCCGCTGCTGGCAGATCCTCGGAGAGATTACTGGAGATGCTGCGCCAGATGAGCTGATTACCCAGCTCTTTAGCCAGTTCTGTTTAGGAAAATAGGAAAATAGGAGATTACCCGCATGTCTGTCAAACTCATTGCCCATGCTTTAATTCAAAAGAACGGAACCTACCTTGTTCTCAAACGCTCAGCTATTAAAAGAGGGCAAGCCAATGTCTACCCTGAATATTGGGACATTCCCGGTGGCGATGTCGAACTTGGGGAGTTGCCTCAAGCTACTGCTCTTCGGGAGACACTTGAAGAAGCCAATCAAGCCATCACGATTACTGATATTCTCCACGAAGATAGCCAGTTTGATTGCCAAAAACAGACTGTTTTTACACGATTGGTCTACGCCGCTCACCTAAAGGAAGAACGCCCCGTCCTGCTTGACCCAGAAGAACACATTGATTTCCGCTGGATTGAATCTTTGGAGGAATTAGAGGGGGAACAAGTCGTTCCTTATCTATACGAACTTATCCCAACTGCTCCTTATAGTCAAATGAATGAACGTTGATACATTGTCACTTTCGACTTGCCGTACTCATAGTCAATGAAAATCAACAGCAGACTAGGCGACGCCGATGCAGATAGAACTGACGTTCATCGAAGCGACTTAACGATGTCCTAACCTCTATTCAATTCACTATAATTCATTTGACTATAGAATATCACTACATAACCCCCATTATAAAATGCCCCTTGGGAATTATTCCCAAGGGGCATTTGTGTTCTTTAAAATCCTTCGACGTTGGTGTAGATTTTTTGGACATCTTCGTCATCTTCAAGGACATCGTACAATTTTTCAAAGGTTGCTAAATCATCACCTTCCAAGACTACTTCTGACTGAGGAATCATTTCTAATTCGGTCACTTGGAATTCGCTTGTTCCTGCTTCACGCAAGGCTACAAGGGCCTTGTGCAAGTCTGTTGGTGCAGTGTAGACAGTAATTGTTCCTTCTTCTGCTTCCACATCTTCTACATCGACATCTGCTTCCAGCAATTGCTCAAAGATGCTATCTGCATCGTCACCCGCAAAGACAATCACCCCTTTGTTATCGAACAAGTAAGAAACAGAACCGCTAGCTCCCATGTTTCCACCATTTTTACCGAAAGCCGCACGCACGTTCGCTGCCGTACGGTTGACGTTAGAAGTAAGGGTGTCAACGATGAGCATCGAACCATTTGGTCCAAATCCTTCATAACGACCTTCTACGAATGTCTCGTCTGTGTTTCCTTTTGCCTTGTCAATCGCCTTGTCAATGATGTGTTTTGGTACTTGCGCTTGCTTGGCACGATCAATAACGAATTTTAAGGCTGTATTGGTCTCTGGATCTGGATCGCCTTTTTTAGCTGCGGCATAGATTTCGACACCGAATTTAGCATAAACTTTTGAGTTTGCTCCGTCCTTAGCTGTTTTTTTGGCTACAATATTGGCCCATTTACGTCCCATAAGGAACCTCCTACATTTTTTTCAATCGTTTTATTATACCACAAGATTGCTTATTTGAGAAGATTTTTACTATTTTTTAAGTATACAGTTGACTTATATAGTCATACGATATATAATACAACTATACAGTTGAACGATATAAAGGGAAAGAAGAAAAAATGAAACGAAATAAACACCTGCCTCTGACCGAGACGACCTACTATATCCTCCTTGCTCTGCTAGAAACCAATCATGGCTACGCTATTATGCAAGAGGTAGAAGCAATGAGCGACGGAGAGGTTCGAATCGCTGCTGGTACCATGTATGGAGCCATTGACAATCTCCTCAAGTTGGGCTGGATTGTCGCCGTCCCAAGTACAGATAGTCGCAGGAAAATGTACCATATCACCCCGACAGGCAAGGCCATTCTGGCACTCGAAACCGAGCGCATGCGAAAGCTGAGTACGCTTGCTAGCCGTTTTGATTTTTAAGGAGGTTTCCTATGAAAAAGCATAAACTCTTTGTAACCATTTCCGCAGAAGAACAATGGATTAACCAGATTCAAGCCCAAGGTTATCGCCTAATCAAAGTATCTCCCTACACCGGAGGCTATACCTTTGAAAAAGTTGAGCAAGAAACGGATATCCCCGTCGTACGGCTGGACTACCGACAGTTTGCTTCCAAACAGGATTATTTCGAGTATCTTTCTCTCTTTGCAGAGTGTGGCTGGACTCTGATTCCTGGTAGCAACCGCGAGAGCTATCAGTATTTCACGCATACTAGCAATGACGGTGACACCGATATTTTTTCAGATGACGAATCCCGCCAGGCCCTCTATCAACGTGTGAGAAAGCAGGCATTGATTCTCTTTTCAATCTTCATGACAAACTTCTACCTTTTCTTTCAACTCAATTCCCATCATTAACAAAGCATTTGGAACCTGAAAGAACTCTATCGGCCTGGTTTATGGGAAAGATCAGGTGCTGACTTTTGGATACCTTTTCTGATTGAAACACCTATTGTCCTCTTTCTACGAAGCTTTTTCCCTGCTTTTATTATCTTAGGTAGCGCCCTCTTCTACCTTTATGTGGCTATAAAAATCGACCTCAGAAAAAGTATTAAAGAAGCTGGATAATTCCAGCTTCTTTAATACATACTCTTGATAATTTCAATCCGAGTGACCAAATCTCCATGCATGTTGTCTATGCGCAGGGCTACATTTTTCAAATATACACAAGATCCAATGGCAATCGTTTTTTCTTCCTCATTGAGTTTACGAACAACAAAATCACGCAAGGTCTCTCCCTTTTCACCGGGAATTTTCACTCTTGCAATAATGTTCGCTACTTTTACTTTTTGACTCGCCCGCATGACGATATTATCTGAATCATCGAACTGAATGAAGAGATATTTCCGCACTGCAAAAAGAATCGCTACAGAAACCATCCCAATTAAATAGTCTGTACTTGAAGCATGTTCAACAATCAACTGACGGGCAATGGCAACGAGTAGCACCTCAATCACCGTACGAGGCGACTGTTTGCACAACATCTTGATAAACTCGACGCCAACCGCCAGTGTAATGGTCCGATTTAAAAAGTCTTTCAGAAAAGTATCCCCATGAATCCCATTGGGAATAGCCGACACCAAATCTCCCAATAACAAGAGTGATAAAATCAAGAGTGCAACGGCTAAAATCGCTGATAGCATCAGCTCCAAATAATAAACAATTTCTGTCACAACATTCTGTAAAAACTTTCTCATAGACCCTCTTTTATATGCTTTTTTTAATAGACTTCGTGATTGTTTTAATACGCGATTCCCTTTATCAATAAGGGGTTTCACAAATCATGTACATGTATTTTATCCTAACATGATTTTCAAAAAAATTCAAAAAATTAGACTGAAAAATTTATGAAAACTCCCTAACTTCTCGCTAGGGAGTTTTCATCTAAAATCATCATCTATTGCCCGATGAGCTTTCATAGAGAAAAGAGGCTATCTTACAATTCTACCTGTGCAAGAACGGTATCTTTTTGGACAGCGCCTAAGTTTTGTAAGTGAACTGCCTTGATTTCAGCTGTATTGGTGAAGGCAACGACAATCGTTGTTTCACGGTCCGCTGATTTGATAGCTTCAAGGTCTGCAACAAGGAGTAAGTCTCCTGCTTCAACACGTTGTCCATCGGATACTTTAATGGAGAATGGGGCACCATTTAGGGCAACGGTATCCAAGCCGACGTGTACCAAGACTTCCAAACCACTATCTGTCAAGAGACCGACAGCATGCTTGGTTGGGAAGACACTGGTGACTAAACCAGAGACAGGAGCGTAAACATTGCCATTTGCAGGCTCAACTGCGTAGCCATCTCCCATCATTTTTTGTGCAAAAACAGGATCGCTCACTTCGGTAATCGCCATGGCTTGACCATCTGCGACCGAATGAACGTCTGCTGTGATGCCTTTGAAATGGTCTTCGACAACTGCTTCTTCTGTTACTGTCACACTTGTTTTCGGAATTTCAAGTCCCGAATCGAGCAAGTCTTGGATATCTGATTTCAAGACATCGGCCTTTGGTCCGTAAACAGCTTGTACACCAGAGCCTTTAATAATCAAGCCCATCGCCCCTGCCTGTTTCCAAGCCGCTTCTTCACCGACCAGTTCAACATCTTTGACAGTCACACGCAAGCGGGTCATACACGCATCCACATCGGCGATATTTTCACGACCACCGAGGAGATTGACGATTTGGACAATCTGAGAATTACCGTCTGCAACACCTGCATCACCAGAAACGGGAGTATCATCTGCTGTCTCCGTATCGTAGTTTCCATTGCGACCTGCTGTGGCAAGGTTCATCTTCTTAATCATAAAGTCTGCGATGAAGTACATCAAGACTGCAAAGAGAGCAGATACCCAGATAAAGTTGACCACATCAAGTCCGATACCTGCTTTCAAGGCCATTGGTGTACGGGTCAAGAACTCGATATTTCCGAATGAATGCACACGCAAGTGAACGATATCTGCCATGGCAAAGGCTGCCCCTTGAATGACCGCATAGAGTGCATACAGTGGCATTGCAGCAAACATGAACATGTATTCAATCGGCTCTGTTACACCTGTCAAGAAGACCGCAAGGGCAGATGAGACGAACATTCCTTTGTATTTTTTCTTCTTATCAGGATCCACATTGCGGTACATAGCAAGGGTTAATCCCATGAGAATACCCGTTGAGCCAATCATTTGTCCCACCTTAAAACGAGCTGGAGTGACGCTTGTAAGGAGATCATTGTACTGACTCATATCGCCTGCACCTTTGAGGTTAATTAAGTCTGTAATCCATGCCAACCAGAGCGGGTCTTGTCCAAATACTTGCTGGCCAGCTTGGGCACCCGTCATGATTTCGTAGGTGCCACCAAGAGAGGTATAGTTCATCGGAATGGTCAACATGTGGTGCAATCCAAATGGCAACAAGAGACGCTCCAAGGTCCCGTAGATAAATGGTGCCAGAATTGGCGCTGTATCTTGTGAGTTGGCAATCCATTTACCAAAGCTATTGATTCCTGTTTGAACAAGAGGCCAGAAGATTGCTAGAACAAGCGCGACCAAAACAGATCGATAAATAACGACGAAGGGCACGAAGCGTTTTCCGTTAAAGAAGGTCAAAGCATCTGGTAACTTGCGGTAGTTGTAGTACTTGTTGAAGGCTGTCGCTCCGACAAAACCAGCAATAATACCGACAAAGACACCCATGTTAAGGGCTGGTTGACCAAGGACGTTGACAAAGTAGTTGGCAACAGGAATTTGTGTTCCAAAAACGGTGCTGACATGCGCCTCTGCGTCTGACAGCATAGCTACAGTAACCCCGAAGAAATTCCCTGTAATCAAGTTAATCAGGATAAAGGCAAGCCCTGCTGAGAAGGCTCCTCCAGCACGTTCTTTGGCCCAGCTACCACCGATCGCAAGAGCAAACAAGAGGTGAAGGTTGCCGATAATTCCCCAACCAATTTGAGCAATGATATTGCCGATACGTGCCAATAGTTCAGAATCTGCACTCAACAAGGGGAGGGAATTGCCGATACTCACCATCAGACCTGCAGCAGGCATAACGGCAATCACGACCATCAAACATTTTCCGAATTTTTGCCAAAATTCAAAACTGAGAAATTTTTTCATCTTTCATTCTCCTAACATTTTACATGTACTTCTAGACCAAAATGGTCAGAAACAACAGCTTCATTTTCCCCATTAAAAATAATCCGGCTGGATAGCACTTCACGTTCTTGGTTCAAAAAGATATAGTCAATTCTCTTTTCCGTCCCATGACCGCTCCAGCCATCGATGGCTTTTGATACCGTAATGCCCTCATCTTTTTCCTGAGCTAGTTCATAGGTATCAAGTAATCCGACTCCTTTCATAGCCTCATAGTCTTCCGGGACAGAAATAGCATCGGTGTTAAAATCACCCATTAGAATCTTCAGGCGAGAATGACGAGAACGGTCCACAATCGCCCGCAGATTGTCAATAGAATCCTCTTCTTGACAATCTGGGAGATTCATGTGGCAAGAATAACAGTCCACCAACTGCCCTTGATAGGCAACAGTAATCCCCACAATCTTCCGTGAGAAAATCGACTGCACCATCCGATGCTCCGTACAGTAAAACGGGTCGACATCGTAGACAGGTAACTTGGTGAGGAAGGCAATTCCCTCATCGTACTTGTCATAGCCAATATGCGAATTACTCCAAAACAAGGAATACTTCTCCATGCTCAATTGGTTGATTTTTTCCACCAAGAGCAAGCCGTAATTATCCTCTTTGATATCCTTGGTTACTGGATGTTCCGTCATCAGCTGGTTGACCTCTTGAAGGGCTACTACATCATACTGCTTTTGGGCAATGGTACGAGCCAAAATCTCCATTTTCTCCACCTGATTATCTTCCAACCAAGCGTGAACGTTGAGCGTTAGTAATTTCATAGAAACTGATCTGATACCTCCTTTCTATTAACATTTGGTTTTATATTCAACAAGAGAACTCGGCACAGGTCTAACCCTGTTTTCATCTCCATACAATTTATATTCACCACCGTTCACAATCAGCCTTCTCATCTTTTGTTGAGGGAACATGATGCGAACAAGGTGAGCGACAGGCATGCTTTCGTAGTAGTGGCAAACGGGAGCGGGACTCAAGCGTGACTTTGTAGAAATCAATGTTGTCGTCTCACTCCCAAGAGCGTTAAAGGAAGTTGCTTGCATCCACACTGCTTAGAAAGTAGCCAATGCTAAAGGAAGTATTAGTGGCTGTGCCAGATATCCTCATTGTATTGCTCAATCGTGCGGTCTGATGAGAAGAATCCGGCTTTCGCAATATTGTGAATCACTTTCTTATTCCAAGTATCTTGATCTTCATAGTCCGCCAAGACCTGTTCTTTAACAGCGATATATTCCTTCAAGTCAATCAAGGTCATAAACCAGTCTTTATTTAAGAGTTCTTGATACAAGCGCTCTAACCGTTCACTATTGCCAAGACGAACCAAGTCTTCGCTGACGATAAAATCCACTGCGCGCTTGATCTCTTCATCATTTGCGTAGTAGTCGCGCGATACATAGCCGGCTTTCGCATACAAGTCGATAATGGTATCTGAATCCTTACCGAATGTATAGATATTCTCACTACCTGCAAGCTCTGCAATCTCGACATTGGCACCGTCCATGGTTCCCAATGTCAAAGCACCGTTCAACATAAATTTCATATTTCCTGTACCGGATGCTTCTTTTGAAGCGAGAGAAATTTGCTCGGAAATATCTGTTGCAGGAATCAATTTTTCAGCGACAGTCACATTGTAATTTTCCACCAAATGCACATTGAGGTATGGGCTGACTTCTGGATCGTTGTTGATCAACTCGGACAAACATAAGATGAGATGGATAATGTCTTGGGCGATAATGTAGGCTGGTGCAGCTTTCCCACCAAAGATGACCGTAATCTTGCGTTTTGGTAGATTGCCATTTTTGATCTCCAAGTATTTGTGAATCACATAGAGGGCATTCATCTGCTGACGCTTGTACTCGTGGAATCGCTTAATTTGGGTATCGATAATCGAATGTTCATCCAAGTCAATTCCCTTGTTATCCTTGAGGTAACGTTTGAGGGCCAGTTTGTTTTGGAACTTAATCTCGGCTAGTTTCACGTGAACTGCCTTGTCATCTGCGTAGGCCAGTAATTTTTCAAGCTCTGTCGCATTTTCCAGATAGCCATCCCCAATCAATTCCTTGATATAATCTGCCAAGTCTTGGTTGGCAAATTCCAACCAACGACGAAAGGTAATCCCGTTTGTCTTATTGTTAAATTTCTCTGGATAGAGGTCATAGAAAACCTTCAACTCAGAATTTTTCAGGATTTCGGTATGGAGGGCTGCAACCCCATTGACTGAATTGGAGAAATGAATGTCCATGTGAGCCATGTGAACACGACCGGTTTCGTCAATGATTTGAACCGCAGAATCTGAATAAGTAGCACGAACCATGGCATCCAATTCCTTGATAATCGCAACCAGATGTGGGACGACTTCTTCTAGGAAAGCAAGTGGCCATTTTTCCAAGGCTTCTGCTAGAATTGTATGGTTGGTGTAACCTGTCATATTGCGGACAATCTCTACTGCCTCTGCAAAGTCTACACCATGTTTTTCCGTCAACAGACGAATCAACTCTGGAATCACCATGGATGGGTGCGTATCATTGATTTGCACATAGGCGTATTCTGCTAAATCATGGAGGTTGCTCCCGCGCTCAAGTGCTTCATCAATCAAGAGTTGCGCAGCATTTGACACCATGAAATACTGTTGGTAGATACGGAGCAATTCCCCGTTTTTATCCGAATCATCTGGATAAAGGAAGAGGGTCAAGTTTTCCTTGATGTCTGTCTTGTCAAAAGCAATTCCCTCTTGGATCAAGTTATAGTTGACACGCTCAATGTCAAACAAGTTGAGGTAGTTTTTCGTATCTTTCTTGTAGCCTAGGATGTCCAAACGGTCTAGCTTAGAGGTCAAGATAAAGTCTTTAAAGGGGACTTCATAGCTGATGTTCGTTGGAATCAACCAAGATTGATCTTCGATCCAGAAATTGGGCTCTGCTTCTTGCTCGTTCTTGTCAAATACTTGCTTGAAAAGACCGCAGTGGTAGTTGAGCCCAACTCCCTCACCATTGATTCCAAGCGTTGACATCGAATCCACAAAACAAGAAGCCAAACGGCCAAGCCCACCATTTCCAAGTGATGGTTCTGGCTCTACATCTTCGACTTGACTAAGGGATTTCCCAGCGGCAGCAAGTTCTGTTTGAATGTCTTTGTAGATTCCTAGGTTAATCAAGTTGTTGGACAAGAGTTTTCCGATAAGGAACTCTGCTGAGATATAGTAAACCTTGCGTTTTCCCGTATTTTTTGGTTTAGGCGCTGCTGCTTCTTTGACATAGCTTAATAGTTGGAAATAGATTTCCTCATTGGTCAATTCGGCTAGTTTTTTTGTGGTATTTGCTTCTGCAAATCTTGTAAAATTAGTCATGTTGTTCATTTCCTCGCTGATATAATTTGGTAATTTTCACTAAGAAGTTTTTCTTATCTTGGGTCAGATCTTCAGCTTTCATACGCCATTGCCAGTTGCCACCGATGGTAGACGGCATGTTCATGCGCGATGAAGCAGGCAAATCCAAAATATCCTGCATCGTAGCAATAACGGTGTCACTGACTGTTGCAAACAAGACACGGAGCATGGCCTGAGTGACTGGCTCAATCGGTTTACGGTTACTATAATCATCAACATATTCCTGTTGTTCTGCTGTCAAGGTATTGTACCAACCATTGATAACGTCATTATCATGCGTTCCAGTATAGGAGACAGAGTTTGGAATACAGCGGTGCGGGCTGTCAATGCTCTTACCGTCTACATCTTCCAAACCGAACTGCAAGATTTTCATTCCCGGATAGCCACAATCATTCAAGAGTTTTCTTGCTTTTGCATCAATATTTCCTAAATCTTCTGCGATGATAGGCAAGTCTCCCAAGGCTTCTTTAACCACCTTAAAGAGGTTGTAGCCTGGTCCTGGCTCCCATGTACCGACTTTAGCAACGGGCGCATCTCCTGCTACCTGCCAGAAATCAGAGAAGCCTTTAAAATGGTCAATCCGCAAGACATCATAGAGCTTAAAGCTCTCATGAATACGGTAAATCCACCAGCTAAAGCCCGTCTTTTCATGTTGTTCCCAATCATAAAGCGGGTTGCCCCAGAGCTGACCATCTGCGCTAAAGTTGTCCGCTGGAACACCTGCTACATAAAGTGGATTGCGTTCGCTATCCAACTTAAAGAGATGAGGCTTGGTCCACACTTCCACGCTATCAGCAGAAACATAGATTGGCATATCGCCAATAATCTTGATATGCTTGCGGTTAGCATAGGCTTTCAATTCCTTCCATTGGCTGAAGAAGAAATACTGGGTCACCTTGAAGTAGTCAATTTGCTCTGCCAAGTCCTGACGGTAAGTTTCAAGCGTTTCTTCATTGCGAGCAAGAACTTTTTTGTCCTCCCACTCTTGAAGCGCCTTGTTGCCAAAATGTTCTTTTATCGCCATAAATTCAGCATAGTCATTCAACCATGAAGAGTTAGCTTTTTCAAATTCTCTAAATGCTGCAAGGTGGTTGTCTTGAGCTAAAAATCCTTTTACCGCCATTTCCAAAATCGGACGACGTGCGGTAAATAACTGGGCATAGTCAATCACTTCTGGATCATCTCCAAAGCTGACTTCCTCATAGTCCTTGACCTGCAAGCAACCAGCTTCCGCCAACAAATCAAAATCGATGAGATTGGTATTTCCTGCAATAGCAGAAAAGGATTGGTAGGGAGAATCCCCGTAGCTAGTCGTTGTCAAGGGAAGGATTTGCCAGTAGGTTTGCTTTGTTTCGACCAAGAAATCCACAAAATCATAGGCTTCTTTCCCGAATGTTCCAATGCCAAATTTCCCCGGCAGGGAGGTAATATGCATCAAAACACCACTTGTACGATTTGTCATATCCGTATTCCTTTCTTTTCCTTACCTGTTCATTCTAACGCAAACGTTTGCTTTTGTCAATAACTTTTACGTAACTCAATGACTGATTCAGCGTCGGTTTTTAAACGTTCACATACTGTTGTGTGCCAACCCTCTTTTTCTTCAAAAGACATATCCTCCCATAGTTCTATTAAACTTTCGATAGGCATTGCCTCTCCATT
>NZ_SPPD01000025.1 GCF_004570575.1 Streptococcus cuniculi | reverse complement strand
TATGTCCAGTTTTACAACACACAACGCTATCAAGCAAAATTAAACAACCTGCCCCCTTGGGAATTCAGGAATCAGGTTGCTTAATATCTTTTAGTATTTGACTGTCTACTTGACAGGGAGCCGTTCATCATGCCCAACCTCCCTATTGTTCACTTATGTATGCTAGATTATTTGTCAAGCATCACTTTTGCAGTGTCTCCTTTTTCAGCTGCAGCAAGGAGAGCTGTTGTACTCTTCTTGAAGTCTTCTGAAGTATGAGTAGCACCAGAAACAACTTCAACTGCTTCTACGTCTTGTTTTTCAACAAGGCCAGCGTTCAATTTTTCGATTGCTTCTTTAGCTGAAACACCAGCTTTTTCGCTCATCATTTTGTTGTATTCTTCGTTTTCAGACTTCATTTTACCGTCTTTATCTTCGTAGTCAAAGGTAGACTCAGTGATTTTTCCGTCTTTTACAGTGATGGTGTGAACAATCTTATAGCCACGGTCATCTGCATCAGATTCTGCTGAATAAGTACCGTCTTTCAATTCAGCCATTGCTTTTGATTCTGACACAGCTGTTTCAGAGGAAGAGGCCGTCGTATTTTTCGCTTCTTCTTTCGCACCGCATGCTACCAAGGCAAAGGCAGCTGTCAACACTGCAACACTTTTCAAGACAACTTTTGTTGTTTTCATTATAATAAAACTCCTTTTCCCTACCTCAGCTAATTAAAACTGAAGCGTTTTCTTACTTTATAATCATATACCTTTTTGACAAAAATGTCCAATGTTTAACGCGAAATGGCGAGAAAATCTCTTTGACCGTTAACGATAGGAACCAACTATTTTTTCTACCAGCCATTTCCAGTCAACCGTCCGACCGCTTGTCTCTAGTGAGAGAACAGCTTTATCCATTTTCTGCACATATGCCTTCATCAGGGCTTCGGTGCGCGCCTGAGCCTTGGTCTGACTGATTTTTTCCACCACCTGCTCCACTAAAGCTGCGTCCTTGGTCTCGATTACTGCCAGCAAGTCTTGACGGATACTCTGATCCTCTTCGATTGCAAGAAGGAGTGGAGCGGTGTAAATCCCGTTTTGAATATCTTGTAAGGCAGGTTTACCTGATTCTTGTGCTGTTAAGTAATAATCAATCAGGTCATCCCGTAGCTGAAAGGCCATACCAAAGGAACGACCGGCTCGAAAGGCAGGTGAGCTTTGTTTGAGGGAAACGCCACTTTGTAAACTCCCCAACTGGCAGGCCAAACCGAACAGAAAGGCTGTTTTTCCCTGAATCTGCTTGAGGTAACGTTTCATGGTCATCCCCGTATCAAACTGATTCATCAACTGAGCCAGTTCTCCCGCTAAAATCCCCTCTATCACTCTATCATTCAGAGAGTCCGTCTCATCTTTTTCAAACTGCATGAGACGAATGCCTTTCGCTAGTAACCGCCCTGCATAGGCCATGAGGTAATCCCCTGCGTAGATTGCAATTCGATTTGAAAATTGACGGTGGGCTGCCACAATTCCACGTCGTAGATCTGCCTCATCAATGACATCATCATGGATAAGGGTAGCCAGATGCAATACCTCCGCATAGGCAGCAAAATAGAGCTTTTCTGGCTTAATTTCTCCGTCTACCATTTGGGCAAACAAAAGGCATAAACCAGAGCGCAAATATTTTCCCGGTGCTTCGATATATTCAATAATTTTTTCACGCACAGCTGGATGAATCATCTTCATCTCTGTCAGCATAATGCGCTTGACTTGTGTTAGTTCCCTTTGTATTTCTGGATAATTTTCCCAAATTTGATGTACCACAATTCTCCTACTTCATCATAGAAAAAGAACTATTCAGCAAACTGTTCTCCCGTTTTTTGAATAGTCCTTATCATTTTTTAATGATATATACTCTATAACCATCAACTTCTGACTAAGCAACGAAACCACAGGTAGTTGAAATAGCTGAGAACTATTTCAAGTTGGATATAAGAAAAGTGCTACTTTTCTCAACAGTTCAGAAAGGTAGGTTACCGACAGAAGAAGCTGATGCTTGACGAGTATGCAATGATAATGGAATCAAGAACCACTATTCATTATCGTTTCTCTTTTAAGGTATAAATATGCTTTGGCTTCCCATAAATCTTCTTATCGAGGAAGCGACTCAACCATGGCATAATCCAGTAGTCAAGGCCGAAAGCACGACCAGCACCGTTCATCAATGAGATGGCAACCGGAATGAACCACATATTCACCCAGTAGAACATGCCTGATAAGCTGAACATGATGACCAAAGCAACAGTTGCTGCGCTGACGATCCAAACGAAGGCACCTACAATCAAGGCAAGACCGATTCCGATTTCCGCAATGGTCATGAATTTTTGCATGAAGAGGGCAACTTCTTGGTTTGGCATCATGAATTGCATGATAGAAGCAAACCAGTCTGGCATACCATCTAAGACGGTCATTGGTTGCTCACCGTAAGCGTAGCTAAGACCAAAGATGGCTTGTGCTGTTTCAGTCGCAGCTTGAGAGGCACCTGATGTTGCTTCTGCTGCAGAGGCACCTGAGACAGGATCTGCCAACCATGGGAATGGGAAGACTACTTGATCTCCTAGCCATGAAGTTGTACCAAAAAGTCCAAAAGCTTTCTTAACCCCTTCGTAGAGCCAAACTGACCCGTAGAAGACACGGAGCGGTGCAGACCAAAGAAGGTTTCCTTTACCGGATGTGTGACCGCCAAAGATATTGCGCTTGTTCTTAATATCAAAGAATTCATGGCGAATGTAAGAACCCATGTAGAAGAAGCTACGGATGGTAAAGAAGTATAGCAAGTTTACCATGTGCTTCATAAACATGGCCATAAAACCTGACAAGTGGTATTTGCCCATCAGGAAGGCAACCCCATAGCGAGAACCGATTGAAACCATGAAGCCATCGTATTTCCCTTTGTAGCTATGTTTTTCCCCACCTGTAATCGCAGCGATAATGTTTTGCGCAGCAGTATGTCCAGTTTGTTCAGCCGCTTGAACGATTTGCGGTGTCGGTTTGCCATCATTTCCTGGCTCTTCGTAGTACACCAAGTCACCAGCTACATAGACATTTTCCTTGCCTTTGGCTTCCATGTATTCGTTAGCAACCAAACGACCTGCACGTGCTTTTTCAATGCCAAACTCGCTGGCATCGCTATTGGCTTGCACACCTGCTGTCCAGATAGAGGTGTAGGTTGGAATTTCGCGACCTGATGAAAGGACTAATTTATCTGCTTCAACAGCTGCAACTCCATCACCAAGCACCAATTCAACACCTTTTTTCTCAAGGTATTTACGGGTTTTTACTTGTTCTTTCTCAGTGACCATTTGCAAGATATTTGGCATTGCTTCGATCACTTTGAGAGAGAATTCTGCTGGGTCGAGTTTGAATTCGTGCGCCAAGATTGGAACCCAATCAATCAGCTCACCAATCATCTCAATACCAGTGAAACCTGCACCGATAACCGTAAAGGTCAAAAGGGCACGGCGTTTTTCAGCATCGTGTTCGCGCATGGCACGGTAACAAGCGTCAATGATATGGTCATGCAAACGCTCTGCTGCTTCGATGGACCAAAGAGTAAAGCCGTTTTCTTTTACACCCTTGATACCGAAATCGTTGGCTTCCCCACCCATGGCAAGCAAGAGGTAGTCAAATGGAAGCGTTTGGTGCTCTGCAATCACTTCTTTTTTGTCGTAATCAATTTCAACAACCTTGTCTGTGACCAAGTTCACTTTTGGATACTTGTTAAAAATCCGTTTCAAGTCGTACTTGATTGCGTCTTTTTCCACACGACCAGCTGCCACTTCGTGCAACTCTGTCATATAGGTATGGAATGAGTTTTTATCAATCAAGGTAACGGTCACGTCAGCGTTTTTCTTGAATTTTTTCCCGAGCAGGCGTGCCGCAGAAATCCCTGCATAACCAGCACCTACTATTACAATGTTTTTAGTCAAAACATAACCTCCGATTAGTTTGTCTGTTTTTTAACAAAGTCTATTATACACCTTTTGGAAAGATTGTACAATTGGATAGTTCGTATTTACACATGATTTTACTAAAAAACTTGCATATCTTTCAAAAAACAGATAGTATAATGGAAGTAGAAAATAGTGAGTGTTTAGCGTATCGCTCATTCAATGATTTTCTGCCGATGTTAGATAGAGATACAATTATGAATTCAAAAAATCAAAAATTACTGTTTATCACGATGCTGGCTGCCCAGGCAGTGGTGATTTCCTTAGTTGAACGACTGATTCCCACTCCATTTTCCTTTGCTCCTGGAGCAAAACTGGGACTTGGAAACCTCATCAGTCTGATTGCCATCTTCACCCTCCCCGCCAAGGATAGCGTCAAAGTCGTCAGCATTCGCCTCTTGATTTCTACCTTTTTGGGTGGGACCTTTTCAACCTTCCTATATGGCTTTGCAGGAGTCACCCTCAGTTACATTGGAATGCTCTCCGCTAAGCAACTAGGACCCCGACGAGTCAGTGCTATTGGCATCTCCATACTAGGTGGGATGCTCCACAACATCGGACAACTTCTCGTCTTTGCTTGGATTGCCCAATCCTTACTGGTCCTCAACTATCTGCCCATTCTGTCTTTCAGTGGCATTCTATCTGGCTTTTTGGTCGGCTTGACCGCCAATTATCTGCTAAAAAAAGTCAGTTCGCTCCGCTATTATCACCAAATCATCTTAGCAGAATGGAAATGAAAACCTCCATTCTCAAGAAAGCCGCCTTACTCGTCAACAGTAGCCGTTGTAAGGCTTGTTTGCCTCAACAGTCTAGGAATAGACTGTCGAAGGTTGGAAATAAAACGAGCCATGCTCGTGCCAATCACTTTTGTATCTTGTGTAACTGAGTTCAAGCTAAGCACTGTGTGAAAAAAACAGGTAGCTGTTCTGGCTTTAGCGAGTTATGGAAAATCTCTTCAGGGATTAGGCTGAAAAACTCCACTGGAGCTTTACAGATACGGAAGAAATAATCCAGCGGATTGTTTCTTCAAACAAAGTACACTGTGTGCTTTATGCACTCTCACATCTTGAGGTGTGGAATTGTGTTCGAGCTAAAAGTCGCTATGAAAAAGACAGCTTTGTTTGCGTTCATCGAATGCTTCACAAATCTCCTATTTTACCATAGCCGTTGCAAACTTTGTTCGCTTACGGATATGGATACCCTTGTGGTACATTAGGACTTTTTAACGCTCTCACTAACTCTATGCGAAAAAGAGATGCAGCTATTTCGACTTTAACGGTTACGGAAAAGCCTTTTAGGGATTAGGCTGAAAAACTCCACTGGAGCTTTTCACTCGTCAAATTTCCTATTTTGCCGTGACCATTACGAATTGATTCGTTTTACGGACACGGATACTCTTGAGTGCGCTTTGAGTTTTTAACGTCCTCGTATCTTACTAATTGAACTCGGACTAAAAGCTCGGAAAAAAGATAAATACTCCTAGAAGCAAAAGCTTCTTCGTCGTATTTCCTATTTTTCTATCGCTTTTTTAACGTCCTCGTATCTTAAGCTCTGTTATTTTTAGCAATTTGTGCTACAATATCCTCATATCCAACTTTCCAAATCACGAGAGGAAATCATGTCTATCCTTAGTTTAAAATTAAAACCGAGCCAACGGATTGTCCTGAGCTTTGCAGGTGTGATCTTGATTGGCTCGCTCCTGTTATCCTTGCCCATTTCACAGCTTACAAGCTCTGAGGCACGCTACTGGGACCATCTCTTTACAACCATTTCCATGGTCTGTGTGACGGGGCTCTTTACTGTTCCTGTTGCTGAGACTTATAATACGCTCGGGCAAATCATCTGCATGTTACTAATCCAAATCGGGGGCTTGAGCTTGATTAGCTTTATCGGGCTCTTTGCCTTGAGAGGCGGGCGTAAACTCAGCTTTATCAATATGGCCACCCTCCAAGAAAGTTTTAGCCTTGCAGAAACCAAGCATTTTCGCAGTTTTATCAAGTCTGTCTTTGGTTTTACCTTTGCAACAGAAGCGCTAGGAGCTCTGATTCTTTCCTTCCAATTCGTACCCGAATTTGGCTGGCAACGCGGGATTTTTTCTTCGATATTCCTCGCTATTTCAGCCTTTTGTAATGCCGGCTTTGATAATTTTGGTTCCACCAGTCTCATCAGCTATGCCACCAATCCCTTGGTCAATCTGACCATTGCTGCCTTGATTATCATGGGAGGGCTCGGATTTACGGTCTGGTTTGATATGCAGACAAAGATTCAAAAACGCTTGAGCTTTCGCAAGTTAAGCTTTCATAGCAAGGTGGTCCTCACCTTGACCAGTCTGCTCCTCTTGACTGGAACTATGCTAACACTCCTAACCGAATACAGCAACCCTGCAACTATCGGTATACTGAGTTTTCCCGAAAAAGTCTTAGCTAGCTTTTTCCAGACGGTCACCATGCGGACTGCTGGTTTTGCCTCTATTGACTACACAAAGGCCAACCCCGTCACCCTACTGCTCTATGTCTTTCAAATGATGCTCGGAGGAGCACCAGGTGGAACAGCAGGCGGGATTAAAATCACAGCCTTTCTGACCTTAATCCTCTATGCGAGAAGCGAGATTATTGGGCTACCCCATACCAATTTCAAGGCGCGGACCATTGACGATGTGACCATCCAAAAAGCCTTTGCGACTTTCATCGTCTTTATCATGGTCTTTCTCTTGGGGCTCTTTGCCATCAGTATGACAGACCCTCATCAACCGATGCTCTTTCTCATTTTCGAGGTCATGTCAGCCCTCGCAACCGTTGGGGTAACGGCCAATTTGACTCCTGAGCTATCTCAGCTAGGACAACTGGTCATCATGGCCCTCATGTTCTTTGGACGGATTGGACCGATGTCGATTCTTATCAGTCTTTCTGCACGGAAATTATCCAAAAAAGAAATCATACAATATGCGAAATCATCGATGATTGTGTAATTGAACACAGCCTACGAGCTGTGCTCGTGTCAACCGCTTTTGTGTCTTTTGTAACTGAACTCGGGCTAAAAGCTCGGAAAATAGATAAACATAACTAGAAACCTGAGCTTCTTCATCATGTTTCCTAATTTTCAGTCGCTTTTTTAACGCCCTCATATCTTATTATAAGGAGATTATCATGCAAACTCAAACGATTGGAATTTTAGGTCTCGGTGTCTTTGGAACCACCATTGCCAAAACCTTGCACCACTATGATTGTCATATTATTGCCATTGACAATCATGTTGAGCGTATCAATCAGCTAGAAACGGTACTGACCAAAGGTATCGTGGGAGATATTACAGACAAGGACTTATTACGGGCCGCAGGGATTGACCGCTGTGATACGGTAGTCGTTGCCACAGGACGTAACTTAGAGTCAAGTGTCCTTGCGGTTCTCCATTGCAAGGCCTTGGGCGTGCCTAAGATTGTTGCCAAGGTGAAGAGCAAAACCAGCAAGGAAGTTCTCTTAAAAATCGGAGCTGACCGCGTCATTTCTCCAGAAAGAGAAACAGGGGTCTCTCTGGCCAAGCATCTCTTGCACCGCGATACAACAGACCTCATCGAGCTGGACGGTGATGTGACCATTATTGAGTTTCATGCGCCCCCAAAATGGATTGGCAAGAGCCTTGCCGAGCTGCAATTGCGCCAACACTACAACCTCAATATCATCGGCTATCGCGATGCACAAACTAATAAATTAAATGTCCAATTTTCACCAGATTATAGCTTTAATGAGCAGGAACTGATTATAGCTGTGACAGACAATCATACTGTCGACCACTTTGAAGAATACACCAATAAATTGTAAGTTTTCCTATTCATCAACCTTGCCGCCATTTATTCCCACCTTTACCAAGGAGTTTTTATGCAGGATTTAACTCAAGGGAAGCCCATTCAGGTCATTTTGCGCTTCACCCTGCCACTGTTAATCGGAAGTTTTTTTCAACTAGCCTATAATTTTGCCGATAGCATTATTGTCGGACACACACTAGGAAAGGTCGCATTTGCTAGTGTCGGAGCTACTGGGAGCATTGTCTTTCTCATTCTCGGATTCGCGCAAGGTTTAACCAGCGGGCTGACCATTGTGACCGCCCAACGATTTGGTGCAAATGACCTTGAAGGAATCAAAAAAAGTTTTATCCACGGCCTCTTTTACTCCCTCTGCACCAGTCTTGTCTTGACAATTCTAGCCCTTTCATTCCTTCGTCCCCTGCTCATTTTTATGCAGACACCCGAGGAATTACTGCCACATTCGCAGCAGTTTTTAACCGCTATTTTTGGTGGGACTATCTTCTCTGTTCTCTTTAACTATCTGTCTAACCTGATTCGTAGTCTAGGGGATTCAACGACGCCCTTAATTGCTCTCATCATCGCCTGCTTTATCAATATCGCACTCGATTTTCTTTTTATCTTGAATGTTGGTCTGGGCGTTTTTGGGGCAGGGCTTGCAACCATTACGGCGCAGGCTTTTTCCGTCCTCTATCTGGCTGTTTATATTTCTAAAAAAGTTCCTTATTTTCATGTGAAATGGGCCGAAATCCGACTGGACAAGCTGAACCTCATCAAACATGCGCAACTAGGATTTCCTATGGCTTTTCAAGCTAGCATTATCGCTATCGGCTCTATCACCTTGCAGGTCATGCTCAATCAACTGGGGACCAACGCCATTGCCGCTCAGGCCATTGCCAGCAAGACCGATCAGCTTGCCATGCTCCCGATGATTAACTTAGGGCTTGCTGTCTCTACCTTCACGGCCCAAAATTACGGAGCAGAACTCTACCCACGAATCTTGGAGGGCTTGAAAAAGTCAGTCTTTATCAGCATTGCTTGGGCCATTTTCTTTGCCATTTTACTCATCTCCGCAAACCGCTTCTTCTCGCGTCTGTTTCTTGCAGACGGTAGCACAGAAGTCTACCAACTGGCGCTCGTCTATTACATCATTAACGGGGCTTGTTACTGGATTTTGTCCATTCTCTTTATCCTCCGTAGCTTCATTCAGGGGCTAGGAAAAGGCTTTGTGCCAACTCTTGCCGGTATCATGGAGTTGGTCATGCGGGCTGGAGTAGCCATTATCGGGTTGACCTATTTTGGCTTTTACGGTGTCGCTGCGGCTAACCCTGCCGCTTGGATAGGAAGTGTGTTTGTCTTAATTCCTAGCAGTATTATTTTAACGAGAAAATTGAAACAAGAGACTATCTAAAAATAACAACTGGACTTTCCAGCTGCTATTTTTTTATGAGTTAGGATCTTCTAGGCTTCTGCCATGGAGGCCTTTTTCGCGTTGGACCTGTCTGAGTTTTTCTGGAGTCACATCGTTTCCGTCCTCATCGACAATCTTGATTCCTTCGAGATGGGCACGGACACTACGGCGGTAGCCTTCGATGTACTCTTCACGAAGGACTGCTTGCTCCTTCAACTCCTCTTCTGTCAAGCCAACCTCTCTTTTCTTCTTGGCTAATTCATTGATACGCTTAATCTTTGCTTGCTCCATTTTTCCTCCTATTTGGTATTCATTTGGTTAAATTGGGCAACCTGTTGCGCCTTGTTGGTCAATGCTGCAAGCAAGGCTAAACGGTTCGTCTTCACAGCTTCGTCTTCGACCATGACCATAGTATTGTCAAAGAAAGCGTCAATTACTGGTTGAAGAGCAAAGAGCTGGTCGATATTACTTACCAAGTCTGTGGTAAAGGCAATCTTCTCTACAGCTTCTGCCAAGGCTGTTTCCTCTTTGTTTTCAAAGAGACTGCTATCAACTGCGACATCTGCCGCTACTTTTTCAGCCAAGTTAAAAACACGAGAAAGGCTTTCAACGGCTGGTTTAAAGTTAGCTGTTTTCGCTTTTTCAGCCAAGAGACGTGCTGTTTCAATCATGTCGCTGACCACAAAGTTGGTACTGTTTAAGACAGCTGTCACAATGTCTTTAGGTACACTCTTATCCATCATTTTCTCTACACGAGCGTGGAAGAAATCAAGCACTTCTGTCTGATGTTCATAGGCAAGGCTGTCATGTGCAAGAACATAGAGTTTTTCTACCAATTCATCAATGGCAATCGTCCAGCCAAAGGCTTCCAAAATCCGTACCACACCTTGGGTTGCACGACGAAGGGCATACGGATCATTTGAACCACTTGGAATCAAGCCAACTGAGAAGAAGGACAAAATCGTGTCTAATTTATCTGCGAGGGCAAGGACTGCTCCTACCTTGGTTTCAGGAAGAGCTCCTTCTGCGCTGTTTGGCAGGTAGTGTTCACGAATGGCTGTGGCAACGGCTGGGCTCTCCCCTGCAAGAAGGGCGTATTTTTCTCCCATGATCCCTTGCAATTCGTCAAATTCACCGACCATGCCGGTCAAAAGATCAAATTTGTAAATGGCCGCTACACGCGCAAGGTCTGTTTTTTCTTCATCAGAAAGCCCCGCTTGATTAGCCAAGAGAGCGCTAATAGTTGCGGTGCGCTCCATGTGTTCATAAAGGGAACCAATTTTCTCATGGAAGGTCACGGCTTTCAGACGCTCCACAAGAGCTGCAATTTCTAGTTTTTGGTCTTCCCGCCAGAAGAACTCTCCATCCTCCAAACGTGCCACCAAGACTTTTTCATTCCCCTTGATAACATTGTCCAACCATTCCGCATTTCCATTGCGGACAGAGATAAAGTTCGGCAACAATTTGCCCGCTTTGTCACGGACAACAAAGTAGCGTTGGTGATTTTTCATCGAGGTCACCAAGACTTCTTCTGGAACCTCAAGGTATTTAGCGTCAAATGCTCCCATAAAGGCGGTTGGATATTCCACCAAGTTCAAGACTTCATTGAGCAGGTCTTGGTCAATTTCAACGATTACATCTTGCGCTACCTCAATCGCCTTGATTTGCTCCACAATCATGTTTTCACGCTCGCGACTATCTGCAATCACAAATTCCTTACGCAAGTCATCCTCATAACTGTCTGCATGTGCAAGTTCTGTTTCCCGACCAAGGAAACGATGGCCGCGGCTAATGCGACCTGATGACATATCGAGAAAGTCCATCTCAAGCGCTTCATCATCTAACAAGACCGTCAAAGTGTGAACAGGGCGGATGTATTCAAATTTGTTGGAAGCCCAGTGCATGCTGACAGGGAAAGTCATCGAAGCAAGTACCTCTGGAATGCCCGTTAAGACTTCCTTAGCTGATTTTCCTTTTTCATGCTTGGTCACATAGACATATTCTTCCCCCTTGATGTCACGGAAGGTGATATCAGCGGTCGTCAAGCCTTTTCCACGAACAAATCCTTCTGCGGCCTTGGTAAAATTCCCGTCCGCGTCTAAGGCAATCTTCTTACTAGGGCCTTTAAAATCTTCTGTCAAATCCTCTTGCTGGTCTGCCAAGCCACGAACACGAACTGCCAACCGGCGAGGGGTTGAAAACATCTGAATCTCTTCAAATGCCAAGCGATTGTCTGTCAAAAACTGCGCCATTCTGTCTTTTAATTGGACCATGGCAGGCGTCACAATGTAAGCTGGAATTTCTTCTAAACCAAGTTCTACCAGTAAATTTTTCGTCATCTTATTCTGCCTCCTCTGCTAACAACTGCGCTCTTGTAGCCTCATCCAAAAGTGGGTAACCAAGGCGTTTTCTTTCTGCCACAAAGGTCTTTGCGACCACGCGCGCTAAATTTCGAATCCGTGCGATATAGCCTGCCCGCTCCGTTACCGACACCGCGCCACGTGCGTCTAACAAGTTAAAGGTGTGCGAACATTTCAAGACATAGTCAAAGGCAGGGTGAACCAAGTGTTCGTCCAGACAGCGTTTTGCCTCTACTTCAAACTTTTCAAAGTTCGTCAGTAGCAAGTCTTGGTCGCTGATTTCAAAGCTGTATTTTGAATGCTCGTATTCTGGTTGCAGGAAGATTTCTCCGTATTTAACCCCGTCAGCCCACTCGATGTCATAGACAGAATCTACCTCTTGAATATAAGAGGCCAAACGCTCCAATCCATAAGTCACCTCGGCAGTCACAGGACCTGTCGCAAGCCCACCAACCTGTTGAAAATAGGTAAATTGGGTGATTTCCATACCGTCAAGCCAGACTTCCCAACCCAAACCTGCTGAACCAGTCGACGGATTTTCCCAGTTATCCTCCACAAAGCGAATATCGTGCTCCAGAGGATTGATTCCGAGACGCTCCAGGGACTCCAAGTACAATTCTTGGATATTGCTTGGGCTTGGTTTCATGACTACTTGGAATTGGTGGTGTTGGTAGAGACGATTTGGGTTTTCCCCGTAACGACCATCTGCTGGACGACGACTTGGCTCAACATAAGCTGCATTCCACGGCTCAGGACCAATGGCGCGCAAGAAAGTATACGGGCTCATAGTTCCCGCCCCTTTTTCCGTATCGTAGGCCTGCATCAGCATACAGCCCTGCTCATTCCAAAACTGTTGTAAGGTCAGAATAATCTCTTGGAAGGTTAATTTTTTAGACATCAGTTTCTCTCTTTCTTAATCATTATCATTTGCGACGTTTTCCTTTCAAAACAACCTTCTTTTGAAAGGAAAACAAGTGCATAGCCTAGGCAATTCGCTATAGCGTTTGCCGTTAGTTGCTGAAACCTTTAGGTTTGTTAACAACTTTGGCTAAGTGAAAAGTTAATGTTTTTGACATTCGTTTCTCGCTTTCTATTTGATCGTGATAAATGTCAAGTGTCTTTATGCCAAACGCACAAAAAATCAAAAACCACGCCAACACTCCTATGTCTCCATAGGGGCGTTGAAACGCGGTTCCACCCTAATTTATTACTTCATTGTGTTCTTAAAAATGCTTGAGAAAGTGCCAATCACTCTGACTTTCCGTTTGGCTTTCACCGTCCCAAACTCGCTAAAGGCTGTACCAAGCGACCCTCTTTCTTATCTGATAGTATAGCAGAAAATTCTGCTGCTGTCTATTAAAATTTGATAAAGGATGGTACTTTCACGCTAGATTTGCTTCTATTCACAGCGACCTAGAAATTCACTTCATCTGGGTTATAAGCACCTGTCACACCTGTAATGGCTGTGATGGCTGTGATATCTTCCTCTGACAAGGCAATATCTTCAAAATCTAAATTTTCCACAATTCGGCTATCTGTTACGGATTTTGGAAGCGGTAGAAATCCTTGAGCCCATGACCAGGCAAGGGCTACTTGAGCCACCGTTTTGCCGTATTTTCCAGCGAGAGCTAGCATGGTTGGATGGGTGAAGAGTTCCCCACGACCGAGCGGACTCCAAGCTTCAATGACAATGTCTTTCTCACGGCAATACGCAACAATCTCCTCTTGATAGACACCAGGTGCTAGGCGAATTTGATTGACCGCAGGAACAATAGTGGCCGTTTTTAAGAGTTCATCCATGTGGTGCACCATAAAATTGCTAACCCCGATTGAACGGACTTTCCCTTCTGCAACCAATTCTTCCATGGCCCGCCAAGCATCCGCATTGGCTGCTTGCCAGCGATCCCGAATGCCTGCTGGATTTGGCCAGTGAATCAGGTACAAATCAAGATAATCCAACTGTAATTTTTCCATAGACGAGGCAAAGGCAACTTTTGCTTCCTCATAGCCATGCGCATCATTCCACAACTTCGTCGTAATATAAAGTTCCTCACGCGCAATCCCCGAATCCTTAATCGCACAACCGATACTCTCCTCATTTCCATAAAAAGCCGCTGTATCGATATGGCGATAGCCTGCTTCTAAGGCCTTACGCACCGCATTGTAGACCTCGTCCCCATCTTTTGATAAATAGGTTCCAAAGCCAAGTGCTGGAATGGTAAGCCCGTTGTTCATTGTATATGTTTTCATGTTGTCCTCCTATTCTTTTACTACATCCAGTATAGCAAAAAACCGAGCAATATGCTCGGTCCAGAACGTAAAAATCGGAAAGCAAGTCTGTATAAAAAACAAACTCAACCTATTTACTCGAATGTTACATCGCGGTAGCTAGCTGGTTATTCACTGCATTTCATTTGTGACTAACCTAGCTTTGCTCGCTGCAACAGTCTGGGAATAGACCGTTGAAGGTTGGAAATAGAATGAGCGCTGCTCGTGTCCAGACGGTCTCACATCTTATGGAACTGAATTCGGGCTAAAATAGAGAAACTTTCCTAGAAGCTAAAGCTTCTTCGTCATGTTTCCTAATTTTGCCATAGCCGTTGCGAAATTGGTTCGCTTACGGATGTGGATACCCTTGTGGTACAGTCGCTTTTTTAACGCCCTTGTATCTTGTGTAACTGAGTTCGAGCTAAGCACTGTGTGAAAAAGATAGGTAGCTGTCTAGCTTTAGCTAGTTACAGCTACGAATCCCTTTAGGGATAAATCCTCCTAGCTTCAAAGGTATAGTATACCTTTAGAGATTAGGCTGAAAACCTCCACTGGAGCTTTTCACCCATCATATTCCCTATTTTGCCGTAGCTGTTGCAGGCTATACCTGCTTTACAGATACGGGCACTTTGTGCTTTTACGCCCTCACATCTTATTTATGACTTATTTTTCGGGTAATGAGATCTCCTGCAAATTGGATAATAAAGATAAAAATCAGAATGAGGAGGGTGGCAAGGAAGGTGACATCGTCATTGGAGCGTAAATAGCCGTAAGAAAGGGCTACTTGCCCTAATCCACCTGCTCCAATAGCTCCAGCCATAGCTGTGTAGCCAACAAGGGAGATCAAAGTCAGGGTCGTCACTCGAATCAAGTCTGGTAGACCTTCACGGAAATAGACCATAATCAAATCTCCAAAGGTTGCACCAGATGCTTGTGCCGCTTCAATCACTCCGCCATCCAATTCAGAAAGAACAACTTGAACTTGACGCGCAAAGAATGGATAGACGGATAAGGACAAGGGAACAAGAGCCGCATTCATCCCGATAGAGGTCCCCACAATAGCCCTTGTCATCGGTGCAATGGCTGACAGCAAGATGATAAAAGGAATCCCACGCAAGACAGAGGCCACCTTATCCAAGATCCAGAAAACGACACGATTTTCCGCAATCCCACGAGGACCTGTCAAGACGAGAAACAGCCCAGAAACTAGACCCATGGCACCACCGAAACCAAAGGACACAAAGGTCATATAAAAGGTACTGTAAATCGCTGTTCCCCAGCCTGTCTGACCATCCCATCCCATCTTATAGATATGAGGAAAATTGGCCTGAATCCATGAAAGTAATTCATCCATTCTAATCATCTCCTTTCAAAATCGTCACCTCTACATTGGCCGTTGTGACTGCCGTCAAAGCCTCGCGCAGCTTCTCCTGATGACCTGACAAAATCAATACAATCTCGCCAACTGGCGTGTGATCTAAAATTTCAATATTGCCATATAAAATGTTTGCCGATACCTGATAGATTTTATACAAATCATTGATAATCGCTGTGTCCGTTGCAGAACCTGCGTATTTAAACTGAACCAAAAGGCTATCTTCTGGTAGGTGTTTGACAATATCTTGTTGATAGATTTTCACCAAGGCTTCATCGATTCCTGTTGCTGTTTTGATAAAGTCTTGTGTCAGAGGTTCTTTTGGATGAGTGAAAATCTCCAAAACAGATCCTTCCTCAATTAAACGTCCATCCTGCATGACGGCCACACGGTTACAAATATCCTTGACAATCTGCATTTCATGGGTAATCATGACGATGGTCAAGCCCAATTTTTCATTCAGTTCTTGCAACAAGGCTAAAATTTGCTTGGTTGTTTTAGGGTCGAGGGCAGAGGTAGACTCGTCTGAAATCAGAATCTTAGGGTCATTGGCAAGGGCACGCGCAATGGCCACACGCTGCTTTTGACCACCAGACAACTGGGCGGGATAGTTTTCCGCACGGTCTGCTAGGCCAACCAAGTCCAAGAGTTTGGCTACTTTGGCCTTTTTTTCTTCTTTAGACAAGCCAGAATGTTTCAAGGCAAAGGCCACATTTTCCGCAGCCGTCATCTGTGCCATGAGGTTGAAATGTTGAAAAATCATCCCAATTTCACGGCGTTTGCTTCGCAATTGAGCCGCATTTAGGGTCACCTTACTTCCCTCAAAAATCACCTCATCATTGATACAGATGCGACCTGCAGTCGGCACCTGTAAGAGGTTAATGACGCGGACCAAGGTTGATTTTCCAGCTCCTGAATAACCGACAATCCCGTAAATATCCCCTTGCTCAATATGAATCGTGACATCTTTCACTGCTTCAATCGTGCGTTTTTTCTGGTGGAAGGTCACATCAATATTATCTAGTGTAATCATCTCCTTACTCATAACTTGCAATTAACTCCTCTACTAATTCGATATGGCTGTAATAGTCTGCAATGCTGACATTTTCGTCGCCTGCGTGATCACGGCTATTGGCATTCCCAAGTCCAAAACCTGCAATCGGCACTCCCAAGGTATGAAAGACGGTGTGCATTGGGCCTGTCCCCGGTGAAGTCGGAAGCACTGCCACTCCTTCTGGCCTCAAACGTTTGGCAAGCTCAATCACATTGAGGATAGACGGAGCTGACATGTCGCTACGATAGCCCATTTCCCCGAGGGTGAAGGTCACTTCTACTTGTTCAAAACCGTACTTCACCAAGTGTTTGCGAATCTTGTCCAATACATCCAGCGGCTCTAAGCCTGGCACGAGACGAACTTCCATCTTAGCACGAGCCTCAGCAGGGATAATAGTCTTCACACCTTGCCCTAGATAACCTGTTGAAAATCCCTCAATCGTCATGGAGGGCTCAAAGTAGAGACGTTTTAAAAAGGCACTACGCTCTACCGCCAAGGTCGGCAAGGTCAAGCCATAGAGCTCTGTTGCCGATTCACTATTTGCCAAGGCAAATGCTTCGACCAAGGCCAGTTCGCGCTCATTAGGCTCTTCTACCTGCTCATAAATTCCCTCGACCAAGATGCGCCCGTCACGGTCTCGCATGGACTGAAGGGCCGCCATTAGGTACCAGCTAGCCGAATCAATAACACCACCATAAGAGGAATGAATATCCCTCTCTGCACTCTTAACCGCGACATCAAAGGTCACAATCCCTTTATTGCCGCCTGAGATTTCCAACTGTCCTAAGACATTGCGAGCCCCCTGCTCCCAGACCAGCAAATCAGCCCCTGCCAAATGCGACTGGTATTTCGCTAAATACTTATCCAAATCAACCGATGCTGACTCCTCTGCCCCTTCCATGATAAAGATGATATTGACAGGTAAATGATCGTGTGTAACTAGGTACTTTTGAACAGCAGACAAGCGCGCTGTGATATGCCCCTTGTCATCGTCCACTCCTCGACCGTACATGTAGCCATCGCGCACGCTAAGTTTAAAAGGCTGGTCTGTCCAAATCTGATCGCTATCAGCAGGAACCGTGTCATAGTGATTATAGAAAATCAAGGTCTTGGCATTGGCTATAGGACTGGCAAACTTGGCCATGACAAAGGGTGCGGCATAGCTGTCATCTAATATGACCTCTGCCCCTGCTTCCTCAAAGATGTCTTTCAAATAGGTCGCTACATCCAACAATCCTACCTGCTGAGCGAAAATGGATTTCTTGGAAATCAACACTTTCAACTTTTCAAAATAGGTCTGGGTAATCGCATCCTCTTCAAATTTTTTGATTTGTTCTGCTTGTTTTGCCATCGTCTCTCCTTATTGAGGCTTAATGCCTCTCTGCTCTCTAAGCACCATTATACCATACTCTACATGGCGTCTGCACTACCTAAGAAATATCAAATATCGCATGTTTGACTGTTTCTATCTGTATACATCATGAATATAAAATGCCATGGGGAAGACCACCACAGCATTTTGTAGTTTTTACCAAACTGGTTCGTCCATACCGTCTGAAGATTCTTCAACGACTTTTTTCACTTCGTCTGTATGGTATGCTTTTACTAATTCTTTAATCGCATCTGCCTTTGGTGATTTTTCCCAATCGCTTTTAGCTGCAATCAAGTTATACCATTGGTGTGAATTTTCATCTTTTTGCTCTTTGTAAAGGGCATTCTTGTAGTCAAGACCTGCTTCAAGTACAAAGGTATTGTTGACAACGGCTGCTGCAACAGATGGCAACGAGCTCGCTGTTTGGCTAGCATCCAATTCTGTTACTTTCAACTTTTTAGGATTTTCCTTGATGTTGACAACTGTTGCCAATTCCGTACCAGACACATCCAATTTAATCAAGCCTGCTGATTGAAGGAGGTAAAGGGCACGGCTTTCGTTTGTTGGGTCGTTTGGCACCGCAATTTCCGCACCATCTGGGATTTCATCGACAGATTTGTATTTATTTTTCCCGTTTTCTGTACCAGAGTAAAGGCGGATCGGAGCGATGTAGGTATCAGCGACCGCTACCAAGTCTTCTCCATTTTCCTTATTCCAGTTTTCCAAGAAGTTGTAGTGCTGGAAGGCATTGATATCAACCTCATCTTCAGCTACTGCCTTATTTGGTTGTGAATAGTCAGTAAACTGAGTGAACTCTAATTTCACCTTGTCACCAAGAAGCTCTTGAATCTTATTCCAACGTGCTTCTTCTGACTCGCTCAAGCTCATAACACCGACACGAAGAACATTGTCTTGTTTTGCTTCTTCTTTTGAAGCACCTGCCCCACACGCTGCCAAAGCTGCGACCGAAGCAAACGCTACGGCTGCTAAACTAACTAACTTTTTAAATTTCATATTCTTTTCACTCCTTTAAATGAACTATACATAGCTTATCACAGGAGCCAGCATTTGACCAATATAGAATTTTTATGTGCCACTTAAAAAATTTTTATCTGCTTTTTGTAAAGTCTATAGCCTCAGACTATACCCATTAGCCCCTAGCGGACAGCCCATTGCTACAAAACGAATGGAGGCGATAAATTTCCTCAGTTTGCCGTAGCCGTTGCGAACTTTATTCGCTTACGGATATGGAAGAAATAATCCAGTGGATTGTTTCTTCAACGAGAGTACAGTCGCTTTTTTAACGCCCTCGTATCTTGTGGTGTGGAATTGTGTTCGAGCTAAAAGTCACTATGAAAAAGATAGGCAGATGTTTCGGCTTTAGCCGATTACAGCTGTGGCTACTTTAAAGGGAGAACCAAGCTACTTATCTCTCGTATAGGATAATACACCCACTACAGTTGACAAAGTGCCAAAATCCCCTCATCCAGAACATTGCAAGTTCTAAACAAGGGGATTTCAAGTATGATTCAAAACTTCTTTTATACGATTCTCTTTTTCAAAAGAAGAATGGGGATTAAACATTACTCCCGTTTTCGAACAACGTAAACCATAGTCCCAATGATGAGACAAAGACCAACGAGACTAAGAGCTAAACCGCTCGTACTGTTAGTCGCTGGTAAGATCTGATTACCTGGCTTCACCACCTTCTTGGACGGTTTATCACTTGGTTTCGGATCCTCATTTGGCTCACTTGGTTGACCTGGATCATCTTTCGGATTTTCCTTCGGATCACTTGGAGGTGTCGGCTCTTCTTTTGGAGTATACGTATTGGTAATGACATAATTTGTTCCATTACGTTCGATACTTGTAGTGTAGTCCGCAACAGGATTTTCTGTCACAGTGTATGTAATTTCTTCGCCAGCGGCGTATTTCGGAAGCTCCTTAGACGTAAATGTCCAATTGCCATCAACATCTGGTTTAACAGTGATTCTATCAACCTCTTGCTTATCGTTCTTGATAACAACTTCAATGCTTTCAGGGCGTTTACCATCTTGGTTATTAGCGTCATTCCAAACTTTTGTCCCTAAAATCTGAATGGTTTCTGGAACATACTTGTTGGTAATGTCGAAGCCTTTTATAGATGATTCATAACCATCCACCTTATCTTCTGTAATCGTGTAGACGATTTTTTTGCCCGCAGCATATTGAGGCAGCTTATCAAATGAGTATGTCCACTGGCTATCTGCTGTGACTTCTTGACTGGCAACCTCTGTTCCATCTGCAAGCAGACGAATTGTAATTTTCTCAGGACGCTTGCCATCTTGGTTATCTGCATCATCCCATATCTTCGTTCCTGAAACTTTGGTCGTTTCAGGAGTATGATGATTGGTAATGGTAACGTTCGTTCCTTCTACTTTTACTTCTGATGTGTAACCAGTAACAGAAACTTCTTCTACTTGATAGTGGATGAGTTGTCCATCCGCATACTGTGGAAGCTCCTTAGAAGTAAATGTCCAATTGCCGTCAGTATCTGGTTTAACAGTAATCCTGTCAACTTCTTGCTTATTATTCTTGATAACGACTTCAATGCTTTCAGGGCGTTTACCATCTTGGTTATTGGCGTCGTTCCAGATTTTTACTCCGTTTAGACGAATCATACCTGGAGAATATTGGTTTGTCAGATTATAGCCATCTAGACTGGTTGTGTAACCTTCAACCTTTTCCTCACCAATCGAATAGGTAATCTTTTCACTGTTCTTGTAGACTGGTAAATTAGTAAAGCTATATCTCCACTCGTCAGCAGCACTAACAATTTTACTTTCAATCTTCTCCCCATTGGCAAATAAGTGAACGGTGATAGAATCAGGGCGTTTGCCGTCTTGGTTGTCAGCATCATTCCAAGTCTTTGTTCCTGTAACGTTTGTAGTAGCTGGAGTGTAAGTATTCGTTATTGTAAATCCTGTCGCTACATCACCAGTTACTTTAGATTGGTAGCCTTCGGGAATAGAAACTTCCTTCACAGTATAAATGATTTCATTTCCATCCTTGTACTGCTCTAAAGCGTCAAATGTTCCTGTCCACTTGTTTGCTTCGTTAAGTACCAGTACTTTGTCTTTTACAGCTTGTCCATCGGCATATAGCTGAATAGAAACTTCACCCGAACGTTTGCCGTCTTGGTTATTGGCATCTTCCCAAGTCTTAGTGACTTTTATGTTCGTGAGAGGAATATTTGTTACTTCAAGTGTCGTGGTCGCATCTTCACTAATCGTAACTGTCTTTGGTGTTGTATCTAAGGCGTAGCCTTCTGGCGCTTTGGTCTCAACGACTGTATAGTCGCCTAGCGGTAAAATTTGCTCAACCGTACCATCTGGACCTTTTGTCGTCAGTTCGTAGGAAATAGCTGGATTTGCCACGCTTGTTACCTTAAAGGTTGCATCCGATAGTAGCGTTCCCGTAACGGATTTCTTAATGACTTTTAGCGGAGCTGATGGAACATAAATTTCATTCCAAACGAGATTAGTTGGAGTCGGTTGTGCATTATTTGTTGCAATAGAGAAGTTATTCCATGCACGACTTTCCAATGGAGCTACCTCTGGAGCTTTCATCGGAACTTCCACTTCCAGTAGCTCACCTTTATTAAAGGTTTGGCCATTGTTTAATCGTACCCGAATAGCAGTAACAGCTGCATAATCGGATACAGATGTCGTCCAATTCAAGGTATTGGATGATTGATCGATTGGCCCAGTAATGGAATCGGTCGAATATTCAATGGTAAATTTATTCGCATTCGGTGTCACGATTGTAACAGGACCAGTCAGCGTATTGCTAAACTGCGACTGACGTGCTTCGAGTGTCCCAGATGTCGCAGAGGCTGCTGTGGAGAAGTCATTGACATGCGGGAATACATCTAGGAGCTCATAAGATGAAACACTTGTTAAACGATTGTTATAATTCCAAAGTTTGTAACGGAATTCTGTCCCCGCACCAGTTTTGAGACCGTCACGTGTCCAGTTATTAACGGTTGAACGCGCGATGTATTTGCGAGCTAATAACTCATAGCGTCCTGCATACTCATAGTAAGCTGAAGAGGCCGCAAATGTTTCTGCTGTATCTCCATCCTGATCCAAGTCCCGCTCATCCTTATAAGACTCGCTAAATAAATCATTCATGTGGTTTGGATCAGAAGTGCGAACAAATTCTCCATTAAGACGAGTTAAGACATAGTTCGTATTATGGCCTGGAATGGAGTTTGAATTTACCCGCGTTACAATTTGAATCGCATCTGAATTATCCATGTAGGCATTTAATTGTCGAACAGATATGCTAGCCCATTTTATAATCACCACATTGCTACCTGTTTCATTGTAGTTTTCTACATATTGGACGGTAGGTTTTGGAGCTAGGAAACCTCCATTTAAGGTCGTTGAAGCATACGTCACCCCTTCAGGTAGCACATCGATGAATTCGACATTTGTCAAGATGTCAGAGCTATTCAATCCTTTTACAGCACCGTCCCAAGTCCCCTGAAGTGTCCAGATAGCATACTCATTATCTGAACGAAGGGCATCGTCTCGACTAGGTGAAAACCAACCTGTTCCCAGTTTTTCTGATAAACCTTTTACGATTCCGATATCAGCCTTTGGTCCAACTAGCTTAAACTTGGTTGTATCATTCCCCGAAAATGGATAGTTGGTTCCATTATCTCGAGTATAAATAGCTGAATAACTACCCGAGTTCACATACTCGTTTTCTGCTTCTACTGTACTTACCGTAGGCGTTGTTCTAAAGGCCGTTCTAATTTTGAAGCTCACAATCTTCTTGTAAGGAAGTGTGTAGCCGTTTGGAAATACGAAATAAAGTTCCTTGATGTTTCTTGCAACAGCAGCATCAAAGTTTAAGGTACCTCCGCTTGAAACGGTTCCTAGTACTTGTTCTGTACCGTCATTTAAGAGACCTTTGACAGTGACGTTTCTAAGAGAAGCATACTCTCCATCGCCAAAATGATCTAAAGGAATCTCATCGGTCCTAGGTAGACTCACTCCTGTGTAGTAGAGACGACTATCTAGGCCATAGTCTTTATACTCTGTAAATTCGATTTTTTCATTCTGCGTGTTGGCAACTGCAATTCTCCAGCTTAAACCTTTTGCCAAACGAGAAGATGCATTTGTTACCGTAGTAATGCTCGTTCTAATGTCAGTTGTATCTTCTTCTTCCTTCGCAAAATGTTTTTCAAAAGGCAGCCCTTTCGTACTATCTGGTTGGAAGCGATAGATGGCACTTTGCTCCCGAGTAATATCGGATTCATTTGCTCCCTTATTTTGCGGATGGAAGACCATTGTCGAATGTGCAGTATAGTCCGTGCTAACATGCGCTCCCGGGAACGTTAAGGCTAGAGAGACTGTATTATAACCATTTACGTCATTATAATCTTTACGATTGAACTCATAGGTGGCTGTATTGGTTGCTGGATCATAGGTCCAGTTAGGGTTTTTAGCCGGGTCAAATACCGCAAACTCAGGTAACGGTTGTGTCAAAGTAAGTGTGTCATACACACGTTGACCATAGTCCGATGGGCTAGGCGTAGCGTATTGGTCCTTTGAACTCTTCACGAAGGTTTGGTAATCAAAGATGACATCCACTAGACCTTTGTCCGCCAAGCTTTGCGCATCTGTAGATATCCCACCGATTTGGTTTTGACCTCCTCGCACCGTCATGGTGTAGCTGGCATCTCCTGCTTTGGCTAGGAAAGTGACCGTATCAGCAGCCTTAACGATCGTACCATCTGCTTTCTTTAACGACAACGTAATCGGTACCACCGTTTTATCTGGTGTGACATAGGTTTTAAACTTGGTAAAAATTGGAATCTCGACTTCCCTAGCATCATCTGATGCTTTCAACGGAATACGCCAAGTAGTTTCATTGATTTTTCGAGCTTGTTCAAATACTTCAGAGTCAGGTGAAATATTTGGCTCCAAACTCTCAATATACTGAGCTGCATCAGCAGGAATTTCTAAAGCAATGTATGCACCAGTGTACTCACTTGTTGGCAAGTTCGCCTTCAAGGTTAGTATCGATTGCATGATTTCACCTGTCAAAAATTCCCTCGTATCTGCTTGAGTGGAAGAAACTTGCTGATGTGTTAAGGTAATTCCTTCATCCTGAGCAAATACACTCTGTATAGGAAAACCAGTAATTACCAAAATAATGGTCATCATAATAGACAACAGCTTCTGTAGCTTTTTCATACAATTCCTTTCTTTATATCGCCTACTAACTACTCTATAAATTTTCAATGGTAGTCCTCCTACTAGTATAGCATATTTAGCGCCTTTTTACTACTTATTTTTCCTAATACTATCCGTTATTTTGCGATTGCCTTGCGTCCTGAGACACAGCATCAATTTCCTAGTTTGCCGTAGCCATTGCGGTGCGGGATTTGTCCGCTTACGGATAAGGTAGTAACAGCCAGGGAAGTTGACTGTTAATACCTAAAGGAGTGAGCTTTGAGTTTTTAACGGGCTTTGTATCTTCACTACATTAGGACAAGTGCTAACAAAAAATACTAAATAAAAACTAAATTACTATATTACCTCGTTAACTCGTCTTGCTGTACCCCAGTACTACCTGCGACTCGTTGCCTAGTACTAAAAATAAACTAAACGACTATAAATAAAATCCAAATTACTATACAAGAAAAGCAAAAAAATCGAGGCCCAGTCGCATATCTGTTTTCCCACAGACAAAAAGAAGTCGGAAGCATTTCCTGACTTCTTTAAAAGAATTACCTGTTGAAACTACTTACGATGTTTCACCAAATCGATACTAATACCGACTAATAAGCTCAAGCCAAGGATAAGCAGCCCTACACTTGTGCTACTATTCGTTTTTGGCAAGACTTTCTTAGCTTTTGGTTGCACGCTACCCTGTGACGGTGGCGTATCATCCTGTGGTCCCTCTGGAGTTTTTGGATCCGTTGGCTCTTTTGGAGTCTCCTTAGGCGTCTTCGACGCAGGAGGTGTTTCTTTCGGAACATGACTATTGGTAATCAAAGTCCCATCAATCTGCGTCGTATAGCCCGGAACAGCATCTTCCTGAACAGTGTACTGAATAGCTTGACCATCCTGATACTGAT
>NZ_SPPD01000024.1 GCF_004570575.1 Streptococcus cuniculi | reverse complement strand
CTCTATGGAATCCACTGGTAAATACTGGATTCCTGTCTTCAATATCCTCGAAGAACACGCTAACATCTGTCTGGCTCACCCAAAATATGTTAAAGCGATTCGTGGTAAGAAGACCGACAAGAAAGACGCACAATGGATTGCCGACCTCTTCAAGCACGACCTCGTTGCCTCTAGCTTTATACCGCCTCTTAAAATCAGACAACTTCGTGACCTCTTTCGCTATCGCATGAAGTTAACACAACTTCAAGTCAGAGAGAAAAATCGGTATCAGAACTGCCTCACTTGGTCTAACCTCCTCTTGCAAGTGTCGTTTCCGATGTCTTCGGAAAAAGTGCTCAAGCCATTATCAAGAGCATCCTTGACAATCCTGAGGAGAAACCTAACATAGAGCAGCTGGTTCACAAGAGAATGAAGGATAAAATACAAAACCTAGAAATCGCTATGGACGGCATCTTAACTCCTGAACAAGTTGAGAAAATCAGAGTTATTAAAGCTCACTACGACGCACTCACTATCTGTAAAGAGGACTTAGAACAGATGATTCGTGATTTAGGACAAGAATATCAAAAACAAGTCAAACTCATCCAGACAGTACCTGGATTTAAAGAGGAACTTTCTGCCCTACGTGTCATTTCTGAAATCGGTGCAGATATGAACGTCTTTGATACTGCTGGTAAGCTCTGCTCCTGGGCAGGTCTTGTTCCCGCAAACAATGAAAGTGCTGGGAAGAAATATTCTACTCGCATTTCTAAAGGCGGGCGATACCTCAAACCTTTCCTCGTACAAATCGCGAACGCCGTTGTCAAGTCAGAGAAACACCCAGAGTTTCGAAACAAATATCTCAAACTCAAGAAACGCCGTGGGCATCGAAAAGCGATTATCGCTACCTGTCGCAAACTTCTTGTGGCTATCTACCAAGTCCTTTTCAAGAAAGAAAATTACAATCCTACCTTACAAGGCTTAACCGAAATGAGAAACCCTGACAAGACAATGTCTGCTCAAGATGCTATTCGTTTTGCTCAACAACACGGTTTCAACGTCGCTTAATTTTAAAAATCAGGTTTAAAGACCTCTTTTCAGTGTGCCCAAAATTGGGGTAAACAATAAATCAATTAACTTTTATTTTTTTCAAACTTTGCTCCATTCGTAAAACTATGATATAAGAGCGTTAAAAATCGACAGAAAATTAGGGAGACGAACGAAGAAATCGTATTTCTAGGACGGCTCGTCTATTTTCCGAGATTTTAGCTCGTATTCAAATAACTATAAAATAAATACATCTTATTATACCCCCCACCCCTGTTCGTTTTTCAATGCTTTACCCCAAAACATAGACAATCCATACATTGCCCCGATGGAAATTCAGCAAAACTGATCGAGAAGGCTTATTAGGATAGTACCATCTCCTCTATCACCTGCAAGACACCTGAGACATCATTGGACGGAGCTTGAAATTTCGCTGCCTGACAGACACTCTCCGGGCTACCTGCCATAGCGTAGGAATAGCCTGCATAAGCTAGCATCTCCAAATCATTGTCACTATCACCAAAGGCCATGATTTCAGATGGTTCTATCTGCCAGCGCTTGGCTAGAAAATCCATGGCAACACCTTTATTGACCGCTGGATGCACAATATCGATAAAGTTAAAACCGCTCGACACCGCACGCGCGCTTCCCTTTCCTGTCGCATTTAACTCTGCAACCAAGGCCTGAATATCCATCTCTGGCACATCCAGCGTCAAAATGGTAAAGCGATCATCTGGTAATTGCGTCAAATCTTCAATTTCCTGCCATTCATAATTGTGCTTGGTGATCAATTGCTTGAATTCTTCTGGCGTATTTCGGGCAAAATACAGGGCTTTCAAACCGCTGATGGAACAACGATGCAAGAGATTTTTTTGCGCCAATAAGGCAATCAAATCCGCCACAACGTCTGGCTCAAAGTAATACTCCGCAATCCGCTCCCCATTTTCTACAATGACCGAGCCCACTTCGGACACAATGGTCATCTGTTCATGAATATCGGGAAAAAAGGATCTGATTTGCTGGTACTGATTGCCAGAAATAGCTGCCACTCGAATTCCGCGTTTTTGCAATTGCTCCCAAATATCCGCAAAACGCTTGCGATCATAGTCATTCTGTGAATTCAAAAAGGTCCCGTCCATATCAAAAGCAATGAATTTAATCTGTGGTTGCTGCATCATCTTCTCCTGCTACATATTCTTCTATCACCGTAAGAACTCCCTGCTCAACGTGCGACGGAGCAAGGTTTTTAGCCACTGCCTTGACGCGCTCACCTGCATTGTCCATGGCATAGGAATAACCCGCATAGGCTAATAATTCCACATCATTGTCACTATCGCCAAAGGCAAGCACATCCCTTGCCTCAATCCCTAGCTGCTTCAAGATTTGGTCCAAGCCCCAAGCCTTGTGTACTCCTTTAGGTAAAATGCTCACCGATCCGTAACCACTTGTTACAGCCTGCAATTGCTCTCCAAAGACTTGGTTGCATTCTGCGACAAGTGTATCCACCAATTCCTCTTTGACCCAAAATCCTGCATGGGTAATGGCTACCTCATCCGGCACATGATGCAAGTTCGCAAGGCGGACAATCTTGTCCCAAAAGGCCCGCAACTGCGCTTTTGTAATGGCTAATTCTGTCTCTGCAAAGGGCTGGGGAGCACGCTCATCGATGTAAATGGTCGTATCACTTGATAGCATCAAGCAATAATCTGCTGCCCTCGTTTGATAATAAGCAAGGAGTTCATCGACCACTTCCCGACCCAAGGTCTTGCGAAAGACTATCTTTCCCTTATGATAAAACAGACCACCATTTTCCGCTAAGAATAAGACCCTGTCCTCAAAACCTGCAAAGAGGTCCAACAACCGTTCTAGGCTGTTGCCACTTGCTACAATAAAAGGGATTCCCCTTGCTTCTAACTGCACTAAGACCCGGTCAAACCGCTCGCGATCAAACCCACCACGATTATCCAAAAAAGTCCCGTCCATATCCGTTACGACTGCTTCTATCTTCATCATTGCTTCCTTTGTTTTTATATACATGCTCCCTTTCATTATACCACAAACAAACTCTCTTCATAGGTATTCAAAAATACGCAAAAAATGACAAGAACGTTTCTATCTTGTCATTCTTCACTCATCAATACCACACATTAGTTCATAATCGGCTTAGTTTGCGAATAGATATTCTGGTACTGTCGATATATTTTTTCATACTCAACCACATGCCGTGGAATAGGGTCATAAGATTTCCCTTCTTTCACAAAAGCTTGCACAGCCATATTAGCATCTTTAAACCAACCCAGTCCAAGTGCTGCTAAGATTGCTGCGCCAAACCCTGGTCCCTGCTCCGTTTGTAATATTTGGACTTGACAAGCAAATATATCTGCTTGTATCTGTAACCAGTCTTCATTTAAAGCACCGCCACCTACTGCAATGATTCGCTTCCGTCGTCCTTTTTGATGTTCCATAATCTTAAGACAATCTTTTAATGAAAAAGTAATGCCTTCCACAACAGCTCTCGTAAAATGCTTAAACGTATGGCGCATATCAATCCCAATAAAAGAGCCTCGTATTTGGCTATCAATATAAGGAGTCCTCTCCCCTGTTATGTAAGGGGTAAATAATAAGCCTTCCGCGCCAATACCAACCTCATTAATGCAACTCATCAATTCCGCAAAAGTCAATTTCTCCGCAAATGTTTGTTTAAACCAACTCAACGAATTACCTGCAGCTAGTGTCACACCCATTGAATATTTAACATTTGCTATAACATGATAAAAGACATGCAAGTCTCCTTTGTACGTCACATTAGGATGCGACTCTGCACTCAATACTACACCAGAAGTTCCGATTGAAGACAAAGAAATATCATCTGTGAGAATACCTGAGCCCAAGGCAGAACAAGCATTGTCTGCACCACCAGCAACAACCTTGATAGCTTCTTTTAACCCAAATTTCTCTCGTATCGTATCTGATAGGTTTCCTACCACCGTCATTGATTCAACTAAAGGTGGCAATACAGTTGCCTCAATATTAAATTGCTTTAAAATATCCTTAGACCAGTCTTTTTGATCTACATCTAACAATAATGTTCCCGAAGCATCTGAGAATTCCATATTCAAGATGCCTGTCAAATACCACCTCAAATAGTCCTTCGGTAATAAGACATGGCGCACCTTTTCCCAAATAGCTGGTTCATTCTCTTTGACCCATAAAATTTTAGGCAAAGTAAAACCTTCCACTGCAATATTTTTAGTGATTTGAAGCAATTCCGTACCAAACGAGTCCATTATTTGCTGACACTGTTTAGTCGTCCGCGTATCATTCCACAAAATAGCTGGGCGCAGAACCTCCTTCTTCTCATCCAATAAAACCAAAGAGTGCATTTGTCCCGAAAAGGAGATAGCCTTTAAATTATACTGCAAATCCTTTATCTTGCTAGATAAGGTTGCCATCACAAACTCAAAAGCTACTAGCCAATCCTGAGGATTCTGTTCTGAATAACCTACTTGTTCTGATAATATTTGATAGGAAGATGAAGCCTCCATCACAATATTTCCTGCTTTATCCACCACTATTCCCTTCAAAGAACTTGTCCCTAAATCTAATCCGAGTACATATTCCATTTTATACCTCACAAAATTTCGTAATGAGTACTTGCTATATATCGCTGCGTTAATATATCCTGAGACTGATGCAAGTAATTAGGAGAGCGCTGCATTTCAAAGGTCACACCTCCATATTTATAAATAGACGCCCCCTGATTGATTCGTTTAGGTACTGACACCTTATTTAGAGTATAAATAACACATGATTCCTGATCACTTGTAATCCTTAAATCATTTTCCCTCGTTTCACTTTCTAAAAGAATTTCAGCTGCTCGCCCTTTGTCAAACACATACGCTACATCAATTCCACCTGCACAAATACGTGACAATTCTGTTCCCAACTCCAATGCATCCACGATTTGCTTACTCTTACTAAAATCAAAGTGAGCATTTTCTCTCCCCATATCATCCAATTCACCAGTTGGTACAAACTCATGATTTATCAACTGAAGATAAGAATCCTGAACGGTTAACCAGTGCTTTTGGATTCCAATTGTTTTGTCTTGGTTTAAATTAAAATAAGAATGATTGGTGATATTACAAACCGTAGGCTCTTGCGCATGACCTTCATAGCGTATACTAAACCGATTCCCTTCAATGCTGTAGACAATTTTTAGCGCTATTGGCTCATAGATAGAATCATTGTCCTTGTATTCTAAACAATACGCTTCCTCATTGAGCTTGCAGACAGACCACACTTTCCTATGCAAGCCTGCTTTACCGCCATGCAAGTGCAATCTTCCTTCATTAACGTCTAGCGCCACTCTCTGCCCACCATAACTCCTATAAAATGGAGGAAATACTCTACCTGCAACTCTCCCAATCGTCGCGCCTAGATAATACGAATTATCTTGATAATCTGCATAATCCTGGTAACAGAGTACAAAATTGGTCTTATTAGCCTTTTTCAATATCTCTGTCACAGTTGCTCCAATGTCCAAAAATTTAATCCGAATACATTCATTTTCTAGCACATATTCTTTCATACTACTCTCCAATCTAAAAGGGAGAAGTTTTCTGGTATGATTTCCTTCTCCCTTAATGTTATCTCTTTATTTTTGGATTTGTAAAAATATCTGATGCATCGTCACTAGGAGAAGAAAATTCAGATATGACTGCCCCATCACTAGCAGCTTGAAACCAATGTTTGGTACTCGGTGGAATGGTATACTGTTCACCAGCCTCCAATATGATTTCATGAAATACTGTATAAAAGTCCTTAGAAGGTTCTGGGATTATAGCCGCTATATCAGAAGTCTCTTCCCCTTCTACATAAAGGTATACTTTCCCTTTTCTCACCCGAAACGTTTCCTGTTTCCCTTCAATTTCTAAGTTTTCACCTCTTCGTGGATGAAGATGTTCAGGACAGGTCTGTCCTGGTAATAATACCATCTCTTTTGCACAATATCGCTCATTATTGATATAGACAATCAAGTTTAATCCTTCTATTTCAATATTGCCAAGCCCAAAATCTGCATACTCTATCTGGGTCAATTCTTCCTGCGAGAAAACAATTCCTGAATTTCTATAGAAGTCTAAGATTCTCTCCTTATAAGTCATCACACACCTCCACACTTATCCAATTTTCAGCTCACTAATGTCAATATCTTCTTCCTCTTCTTCAATCAAGATTGTTTTTTCTGGATCAACAGGCTTCATTAGTGCTACAAATGTGATGGCATGTGCAATAGAGCCAATCAGAAGCGCAAGAGTGAAAAGTAAGCCTCGATTATCTGTCATCGTTGGTACGGCAAACATACCAGAAGCAGGGATATGAGAGTCACAACCCCAATACATGGAAAGTGCTCCAAAGACTGCACCCCCTACGCCTGTTGCAATCATGTTTTTCATCCAACTCTTAAACACGATAGGGAAACAACCTTCTGTAATTTGACAAAAGCCCATTGGAATTGCAGCCTTAAGGGTTTCAATATCCTGTTTATCAAAAACATTCTTTTTTACTATTTTTTGAAGTACATACGCTACTCCGTACCCAAACGGTGTAATCATTGACGCTCCGATCAAAACAGTTAATGGCGGGTAAATACCCTCAGAGAACAAAGCAAACACAACTGCAAATACAGTCTTATTAATCGGTCCACCATAGTCAATACTAGAAAGAATCCCAATAATTAGCCCATACAATATTAATTGGGAGCTATTCAAGCCCTGTAGATAAGCTGTTAGAAGTCCTACTAGCCAATTAATTGGCTGTCCAAGTACATAATACATTGCTAGACCACTCATAAAACTAGCAACAAAGGGAACGACAAGAGTCGGCATTAAACCTTCCATCCATTTAGGAACTTTAATACTTGAATACAATAGCACAGTCACAATACCAGCGATAAACCCTGATGCAATACCACCAATAAAGCCAGTATTAATTCCATGGGCCACAAAGCCCACTATCAACCCAGGAGCAATCCCTGGCTTATCTGCAATCGAATAGGCAATAGCTGCAGAAACAATCATCGGAAGAAAACCTAGACCATATCCTCCCATCGTTGTCATAGTATCAGCGAAACTAAAGCCTTCAGAAAATGCTGAAATAGAAGTCCCACCCATAATATTTCCTATGGCCAATAAAAATCCAGACGCACAAACAATTGGTAAGAAAAAGGAGATAGCTGTCATTAAATGTTTCTTAAATCCAATATTTTTTAAAGTGTCCATAATCTCACTCCTTATCTAACTTCTCTAATTTCTCTATTAGTTTATTAGGAGATTTTACGACCATACTAGTCGGCACCTCCACTACTTTCTTAGAAGCAAAACGATCTCTCCCATTAATTTTAATATCAGCAGCGATAATGACAATATCCGCCTCATCAATTTGTGCCTGAGTCAGCACCTCTTGGCGTCCAGCCAATCCTTGGGTCTCAATGTAAGCCTCGTGGCCTCTATTTTTAGCTGCCTGTATGAGTTTTTCTTTTGCTATATAGGTATGCGCAATCCCTGCTGTACACGCTGCAATTCCAACAATTTTCATAGTACTACCTCACGATGGATAAATCGGTCTGAAATTGAAAATACAAATTTGCTTTATCAACTGCTCCAAATAACTTATTTTTCTCATGTACTACTTTCTCGGTTTCAAGCATCGGAGCTGGGAACAGTACATTTGGTTCTCGTTTTTCAGAATTTCCATCATTTAATTCTTCACGTAGTTTTTCTGCAAATACAATCTTAATATCACTAGAGATATTAACCTTGCTAATCCCATGTGTCACTGCCTGTGCAATTTCTTCGTCAGGATTCCCTGATCCTCCATGTAGCACTAATGGTACATCTACTGCTTTTGTAATTTCATCTAGAATATCTATCCGTAATTTCGGTTTAATGTCTTTAGGATACAGACCATGCGATGTACCGATACCAACTGCTAAGCTATCACAATTAGTCCGCTCAACAAAATCCTTCGCAACCGCTGGATCTGTATAAACTCCTTCTTCTAAACCGCCTTCTACGTTATTGCCTGTATTCCCAATCGTTCCCAGTTCAGCTTCGACAGATACTCCTACTGCATGAGCTGCTTCTACGACCTTTTTCGTAATCGCTACATTTTCTTCATAAGGGGCTAAAGACTTATCAATCATAACAGATGTAAAACCAAGTTGAATGGCATGAATCACCTGTTCATAGCTTGCTCCATGATCCAAGTGAATTGCTACAGGGACTTTTGCTCTATGCGCTTCATCAATACACTGCGCAACAAAACTATCTGTCAAAAAACTCAACTCATCTGGATGAATCGCTATAATAAACGGTGTATTACTTTCTTCACACGCCTTTACTGTTGCATTTAATAACTGACCTGAGCCACAGTTATAAGCTGGAATTGCAAATTTATGCTTTTGCGCTACGGAAAGTAATTCTTTTCCTGATACTAATACCATAATATTCCTCTTTCTATTTTTATAGATGTATTAACTTTGGGTTAATAAATCATACAGGATATCCTTATCCTTTATCTGAACTAGTTGCTCAATAAATTCATCATGAGCTAACAACATTGCCACCTTTTGCAACAACAGAATATGTGTTATATCTGCATCTTCTTCTTTGACAGCGAACATGATGATGACTTTAACAAGTTTCCCATCAAGGGTCTCCCACTCGATTCCCTCTTTTAGTACAGCAATCGCAATCGTGGTTTGGTTAACAGCCATAGACTTACCATGCGGGATTGCAATACCTTGACCAATGCCTGTAACTCCTTCCTCCTCTCTTAAATATACATCATCAATAAATGCATTTGCATCAGTCACATAACCTTTTTCATAGAGCAATGTACCCAATTCATGTATCACTTCATCCTTACTTAAGGATGCCGACTGAATCACCATTAACTCTTTATGAACGACTTCTTTAAGGGACATCTCACTCATTGTCCTATCTCCTTTTCCGTTATAAAATAGTTAGCCATTTTCCAAACGCTCAACTAACTTTTCCTTGACGCTTTCTGCCGTTAACCCTCTAATAGATTCAACAAAATGGCTATCCGCTACTGCCTGTATAACAGCAATCATTTGCGAAATTCCCTCTGTTTGCTCGCTGTAATTCCGAGGTATTATCAGACAAAGCAACAACTCCACCTTTGAAGCATCCAAACATATCCAATCTACAACTTCCTCTTCTAGTGTTGCTATGCAAACCTGAGCAACTTGACAATTCTTAGAAATTAAATGAGGAAGAGCTAGTCCGTTTTCTAAAGCAGTATCTGAGACAGATTCCCTAGCCATCAAACTTTCAAAGACTTCTTCATATGGTTGATGTACTTGCTCAGCTAACACTCCTGCCAAAGATTCCAGTACTGAAATCTTGGATGTACATTTTGTAAGATGAGTCTGAATAATAAAATTAGTTTTCATTGACAAGTTCTCCAACCGTAGTATTCAAAGCCACTATATCTCTTGAAGTTAAGATGGCACTCACCAACACTACTGGTATATCCACCTGTTCCTTAATAGGAACTGTTGATATGAGTAAATCAATTGTATGAGGACTACTATGAATCGTTTTTGAAATATTGATACTAGCACTCATACCAACAATCTGAATCGCCGGAAGTGTCTGACGGATCTTTACAGCAAGTAATTCAGAGGTTCCTAAACCAGTCGTACAAATCACATAGGCATTTATCTTTTTTATTCCCAATTCCAGATATTTCGCAAAATATAAGGCAATAAATCCAGATTCATCTCGAGAAATTGTCGGCAATAAATAGTAATTCGAAATCGTAACGGATGCCTCCAAAACGGCTTCATAAATTCCTTTATATCCTAAAGCAATTTCTTCCAACAAGGCATTCGTTAACAAAATATCCTTTTCTAGCCTCTCTAACATATACTGAATATGAAAACTCAGCTCATGTAAAATACTGGCTTCAAACACTATATTGAGCTTCTTAGAAACAATACTGATATAATCTTCCGTAATCCGCTTGGTCAAGTCTCGAATCAACACATGATCTGTTTCTTTATCAAGTCTAGCTGAGCTGAGATAATCAAATAGATAATACACTTCATTCTGTTCAATCTCTCTCCCTAAGTATTGAACAATATTACGAATAATCTGTTTACAAACACTATATATTTCTGGTTGTGCTAGTCTTTCTTCCTGCTTTAACTCTTTAAAATCATCTCCAACTGTAACGGACTGATAATGTTTCACCCTGTTTAGAAGTACATAAATATGTGAAAAGAAGCTGATATTATAAGGGTATTGTATAGGCTCCCCTAAGACATCACTAGCAAATTCTAATTGCCTAATTGCAAATTTAAAATCCGAATGGTTAATATCTTTAGAGTACTTTTCAATAGCAGTAATATCCGTTGCCTGATGCACATTTAAAACCATTTCCATAATCGCATCACGAACACATTTTTCATTCCCTACAATAGCTAAACTCCGATTATGACGTTCTAACTGCAATCCATATCTCTCTAATTTTTTACTGATAATTTGTTGATCTTTTTTCATGACAGATTCACTAATAAAAAATTTATCATAGATGAGATCAATCCTTTTCGATTTAGGAGCAATCAATAATAGTTCACGAATCACCTCACGACATCGTTCTTCCTCACTATCAAAATCCATGAAAGAAATCGTACGTAGATAAGTGCTATAATTCAGCTTATAGCCTATCCCTCTCTCAGATATAATCATGGGCTGTTCATAATGGTTGTTAATATAAGAAATCCAGCGTATAATGGTTACTTTTGAAATCTTAAAATGCTCAGCTAACTGTTCAGATGTCACATAGTCTGTCGCTTTCAATAGAAAACTTAACAATTCTTTCAATTTTTCTTTTTTCATAAGTGGCACCTCTTTACACTTTTTATTATACTGAAATTTACATATGCTGTTAGACATAAAAATGATAGTTGCAACTATCATTTACGTCATAGATGTTGAACTCTATCATTCGGACTGATGATATGAGTTCTAAAATATAGTGGATTGAGAAAGGAATAGGACAAGGCAAGGAGCTGCAGATAGAACTGGCGTTCATCAAAACAACTTAACGATGTCCTAACTTCACTATAATATTAAAAAGGAGTATTCTTAGCCCATTATTTCAAATAAAACAGACTTCCCTCACTCCTTTAATTATAGAATCTCTTCGTTCTTCCAATCCCAATTAGGTGTCAGAATCTCCTTATCACACATTTGAATAGTAAAAGCAAGAAACTGAACATTACTGTCCAGCATATTTCTTTTTATATCTGCTTACCTTGCTTCTATCTTCATCATTGCTTCCTTTGTTTCTAACTGATTCTTGAAAGAGGACGAATGTGTCTTCTTCCAACCTTCAAGGGATTCCTCACCAATTAAGCCCCATAAAGTCCTTCATTTCCTGATAAGCAAGGTCAATCCGTGCCTTGGTCTCTTCATCTAGCTGATGGCGGTGCGGACCACCCTCAATGAAGTCCTCGAGGACAAAGGTTTGATAGGTAAATAAGTCTGTTCCCTCTTTCGGAACACGACTGACCCAGGTCGGATGCGCGGTTGCCGTCTGAATCCGCGTTTTGCCCTCTTTCTTTTCAACCGTGACATCCATCAAGACCCCACGCTCTGTCCATTGGGAGTTAGGAACTCCCTCCATGGTTTCAATCCGTTGGTTGGACAAGAAATTCCCCATCGAGTAGACAATGAGCTTGCGTTCTCCGTCTTTTTCAATGATTTCTGTTGGCTCCGCCACATGAGGATGACCTCCAAAGATGATATCTGCTCCCCATTCCACCATCTGACGATACAAAGCGACCTGTTCTTCTGTCGGCTCCAGTTGGTATTCAATTCCCATTTGTGGCATGACAATCGTGATGTCGGCTTCTGCTTCCGCACGCTCAATCTCTGACTTCATCCGCTCCAGATTCAAATCAGACAGGTAGTTGTCATATTCTTCCTGAGAGAGAGTTTCTTCCATCCCGTTAAAGCCGTAAGCGTAAGCTAACACCGCTATTTTTATCCCATTGACTTCCTTCACATAAATAGGGGCCGTTGCGCGGTTGCCATCGCGGTAAACACCGACCATGTCCACCCCAACCTGTCGAAAGGCATCAACCGTTGACACCAAACCAGACAAGCGAGAATCCAGGATATGATTGTAGGCCAAATCTACCACATCATAACCGGTCTGCTGAATGGCATTTGCGACCGATACTGGAGCATTAAACATGGGATAGCCACCCAAGGGATAGTCTGGCGAAATGGTCCCTTCAAAATCTGCTATCGCAAGGTCCGCCTGCTCAATCCAAGGCTTGACATAGGTGAAATTCTCTGTAAAATCATACTGGCCGTCAGGCTGCTGGGCACTCCAGTAAATAATATCGTGGTAAAGCAAATCCCCATGCGCCATGATGCGGGCTGTCTGTGCTGTTTCTTCCTGCGACACAGGCTCTTTTTCTCCTGCTATATCTGTACTAGACAAAGGTCTGGTTGATAATGACAGAGATGAAAAGCGAGACCAAAGAACCATCCCACCATAGACAAATCCTACTAATCCAGCCATCACTAGTGGCAATAAAAAGACATAACCAAGCCATTTCTTCTGCTGCTTACGTCTGCGTCTGCGTTTGCCAAGCCGAGCTCGTCTTCTTCTCATCATGCTGTCCTCCTTGCTTCCAGTATACGCTATTCTTGCTGAAAAAGCTAGGCAATCCATATGAAAAAGAGGTGAAAACACACTGGTTTTCACCTGAACTATCATAAATAAACTAAGAAGTAGTACCCTCATTTAGCATTTGAACACGTTTTGCATGCCGCCCACCTTCATACTCAGTTGTGAGCCAAACATCCACCAACATCTTTGCTAGCTCTAAACCAATCACTCGCGCCCCAAAAGATAACATATTGGCATCATTATGTTGGCGAGACATTCTAGCAGAATAGGGTTCACTACAAATGACACATCTGATACCGTTTACTTTATTCGCGGCAATACCAATTCCAACACCTGTACCACAGATGACAATCCCTCGCTCGACTTCACCTGACGCTACTGCATTAGCAACTACTTTTCCAGCAATCGGATAATCAAAACGCTCTGAGCTATTTGTCCCAAAATCAATGACTTCATAACCATATTCTTTTTCAATATACTGTTTGATAGTCTGTTTGTACTCTACTGCTACATGGTCATTCCCAATTCCAATTCTCATAAACTTCTCAACCTCTCTATTAATGTACTATACTCTTCTTTCTTATTAAATAGAGCACTCGTTCCCAGCACAAATCCATCCACTCCAAGTCGGGTAAATTCCTTGATAATTTCAGGACTACACGCTCCATCAATCACTATCTTATACGAATATTCTCGCCTCATTTGTAATAATGTAGCAATTTTCTTTCTAGTCAGATCCAAAAAAGCTTGTCCTGCAAAGCCTGGTGATACAGTCATCACTAGGATATAATCGGCTAGAGGCAACAATTCTCTGACTGTTTCAATGCTCGTATCTGGATTGATCGCTAGTCCAGCTAATTTCCCCCTTGACTTAATATGACTAAGCGTTTTTACCACATATCTCTCACTTTCAGGATGAATATATAATAAATCCACTCCCATATCTAGAAACCAATCAACCTTTTCTCCAGGATTTTCAATCATTAAATGGCAGTCCACTAGTGTATCTGTACAAGCCCTAATGGTTTTGACATCATTGATGCCCATTGTCATATTCGGAACAAATTGCCCATCCATAATATCGCAATGATAGATATCCACTCCAGCCCTATCTAAATCACCGATTTCTTTCCTTAGGTTCCCAAAATCTGCACACATCATACTGGGACACAATAGTTGTTTCATCTTACTCACCTCATCAAAATAGCCCTAATCATCATATTAGGGCTATCTGTTCTATTGAATTACTTATTCTGTCAAGATCGAAATACTTTTACCAATCTTCTCATCAAACTCATCTGAAATAATGGTCACATCCTTCAAATCAAACGCTTTTACATTTGATAGATTATGGAATTTGGTACTATCAGCTAACAAAAAAACCGTATCCGAATGTTCTTTCACAATCCGTTTTTTTGTCGCTTCAACAAGTGTTGGAGTTGTTACACCAAATTTCTCGTCAATACCATTTACACCGAGGAAAGATTTTTTAAAGTAGATATTTCGCAGATTATTTTCTGTCAATGCTCCAAAAACCGAAGAGTTAATCGGATTAAATTGCCCGCCTAAAACGATAATCTCCGCAGCAATTTCTCCTGCAATTGCAAAGATATCCGTATTGGTCGTATAAATTGTAATCTGCTTCTTTATAATCTTTTTAAACAGAGCAGAACAAGTAGAGCCTGAGTCTAGATAAATAACATCCCCATCTTGAATCTGACAGGCAGCAATTTCGGCAATTTTCTCTTTCTTATCATTATAGAGCGTATTTCGCGTAGTGATTGGAATTTCACCAATCGTCGAAACCAATTTAATCGCCCCACCTGATAAATACTGTATCCGATTGCCTCTTTCTAACTCTTTTAAATCTCTTCTGAGCGTTGATGCTGAGACATCTGGAAAAACATGTTGAATCTCGTCAAATTTTACTAATTCAGTATCTTTTAATAAACCTAATATTTTTTGTTGTCTTTCATATGGAATCATTATTAATCACCTTCAATTCTGTCTTAATAATAATACCATATTCCTATCATTATTGCATGCCTATCAAGTTAACTTATCTGTTTTTTCCGTGAAAATAAATCCAAGTACAGCACCGGCAATAACGGAAATACCTAACCCAATGACACCATTAATCACATTCGCATTACTTTCAATAAATGCTGGAAATGTTGTTACACTACCAAAAACAAAAGCGTTGGTCACGACCTTCATCAATCCAAGATAAGCACCACCTGCTGCCCCAGCAATAATTTGTGCAAGGAAAAGTTTTTTATTCTTCACCAAGAGACCAAACAAGGTGGGCTCAATAATGGCCGAAAGAGCAATTGTCACAATACCAGTCACTGCAAAGTTTTTCAATTTTTTATCTTTCCCTTTGAGATAGACACCGAGAGCTGTACCGATTACTGCGAAGTTACAAGCAAAGGTTAGCGGACAAATATAATCAAAACCATTTTGAGAGATGTTATTAATCATAATCGGGTTAACAGCCCAGTGGATTCCGAAACTAACTAGTACACTCCATCCGCCGCCTATCACAATTCCTGTCAATAGACCACTACGGTCAATCAACCAGTTTACCCCATTTGCAATCCATTCACCACTGTAAACACCGATTGGTCCAATAACCATAACTGTCAAAGGAACCATAACAGCCAAAGAAATCAGTGGTAAGATAACTAACTTCAACGTTTCTGGAATATGTTTATCAAGCCATTTGTAGAGATAAGAGTAAGCCCAAATCGCTAAAATAATCGGAACAACTGTAGAATTATAGTTCATTAAGACAACTGGCAGTCCGACAAACGAAGTTGTAGCTCCATTTCCCTGCTCACCTAATAAAGTTAAAAAATCCGGATGAAGCAATGCTGCACCAATTAAAGCAGAAATATAGGGACTTGCCCCAAACCGTCTTGCTGATGTAAAAGCAAGCAGAACAGGAAGGAAATAGAACACACTCATGGAAGCTGCAAATAAAATGCTGTAGGTGCCACTTGTTTCACTGATTAGCCCTAACTGAACACTCAAAATGAGTAAGCCTCTTAAAATTCCGGATCCTGCTAAGGCGGGTAGCAACGGAGCAAAAATTCCGGAGATAGCAGAGAAAATTTGACCGATCACACTGCCTCCCTGGGAAGATTTTTCTTCTAAGGCTACTCCACCACTACCTTTTACCAGTGTTTCAAACTCATCATAGATATGAATCACTTCTGTTCCAATCAGGACTTGGTACTGACCTGCCTTATTTACCACACCAACAACACCAGAAATTGCCTTTACTGCTACATCATCAGCCTTGTTTGGATCTTTGAGATTCAAACGTAAACGAGTTGCACAATGTGTCATATTGGCAATATTTTCAGAACCACCAACCTTTTCTAAAATAGCTGCTGCAATCGCTCTATAATTAGCCATAACAATCTCCTTTATATATTTTTATTTTACCTTTTAAGAAACGTAAGCATCAGCTTACTTGCTGCGATAGCATCGTTCTGATCAATAACAGATTGAATCTCATCTAATCCAACTGTATCAATCAATGTATCTAGATAGCGAATCATTTCAATATTACGTTCACATTCCTCAGTCGCCCCCTCTATAACAGGGAAAGTATCAAAGTAAATGACTCCATCAAAATGGTGTTTTTTTAAATAGTAAAGCAACTCTAATGTTTTAAACGGTGTGGATGTTCCAATCATCAATCCATCATCATTGAGCCCGTATCCATCGTTCAAATGAATCCCATACAAACGTTTTTGACTACCAAAAATATCCGCTGCAAATGCAGGATTTTCATGCTTCATTAACATGTGGCAATAATCTAACGTAACACCGAGATTTGGCCGACTGACATCATGTAACATCATTCCTGTAATTCCCATACTATCAATAAAAGCATAACCTCTAGGTTGGAAAGGTTTATATTCAATACTAATCTGTAAATCGGGAGCAGCATCACAGATCTCTTGATAAGCCCGAACCAATTGTTGCCATACCTTTACGTAATTGATTTGAAAGCTATAATCAAAACCATCAAATCCAAGCCAAATTGTGATAACTTTCCCACCCACCACTCGACAGTAATCTGCTGCTTCCTTACATAAATCAAGAGCCTTTTGTGCAATCGTTTCGTCTGCATTTCCCAACTCACCATTGATAAATTCATCTCGAAAACGTAAGGCCATACCATTTAATTTTAGACCATTTTCTTCTAACATCTCCTTTATTTGCTCTGCTGGGATACCTTTTGTATGTTCAGGATAGTTCAAATCTACATATCCTAGTTCTAATTTTTTAAATTGTTGAAATACCTTATTTAAATCTTGATTATACTTAGGTAAGAAAGAATTAATCCTTGTTGCTATTTTCATTTTTTGTCACTCCTTTTCGTATATATTCAAATTTTATCGCTTATGCTCGCTTTTGTAAAGTTGTTTTTTCAAATATTTTATTTTTTTATCACTTTTTTTCACATTTACGCACAAAAAATCCCACCTTCTCAAAGGTGGAAACAAAAATTATTCACTTATCTCTACTCTATATACTGTAATTTCCCACGGAAATCGTCTAACCTTTCATAGCCTTTTTCTGCCATAATGCTTTGCAATTCTGCTGTGATGCGTTCAAAAGCGACAAGCCCTTCTTTGTGGAGGGTTGTGCCGACCTGCACCATGCTCGCCCCGCAGAGAATATGCTCAAAAGCATCTCGACCTGTTAAAACGCCACCTGTACCAATAATCTGAATCTCTGGTTTTAAGCGTTGATAAAAGGCATGGACATTGGCAAGGGCTGTAGGCTTGATATACTCACCACCGATTCCCCCAAATCCATTTTTAGGACGGATAACGACTGATTCATCCTCAATGTAAAGGCCATTTCCAATCGAGTTGACACAGTTAACAAAGGCTAGGGGAAACTGATTAAAGATCGCGGCTGCTTGGTCAAAATGCACCATGTCAAAATACGGTGGTAGCTTGATGCCCAAAGGCTTAGTAAAATAGCGAAAGACTTCTGTTAAAATCACTTCTGTCGTTTCAAAGTCATAGGCAATCTGAGGTTTTCCTGGAACATTTGGACAGGATAAGTTCAGCTCGGTCAAGCCCGTAAAGTCACTTTCTTCCACCTTTTTCAATAGCCTATGCGTCTCTTCTTGAGACATACCTACGAGTGATAGAAAAAAGGTGCGCTCTGGCTCTTTTTCTTGCAAGTCTAGGAGATAGTCCAGATAGTAGTCCAGCCCCTGATTGGGCAAGCCCATGGAGTTGATGGAGCCAAGAGGCACGTCCTGATAGCGTGGCTCTGGATTCCCTGCGCGGGCTTCTAAAGTCGCGGTCTTGGTGACAAAGGTCCCTGCTTGTGAATTTTTCACTTCCTCCAACTCTGCAATGGTCATGCAGGCAACTCCTGCTGCATTCATCAAACAGTTTTCAAAAGTAAAACCTGCAATCTGTGTCTTGGTTGATGGCATACTGTCCTCCAAAATATGTATTTCGTTCATTTTATCATAAAAAGTTCGGAAACAATAGCTGAAACTGGGTAAATGTCAAGTTGAAGTTTTTGAGATTTACCTCTTTTTACGGAACGCTACCTCTAGCAGCTAATGGTATTTGGAGTTTTACCACTTTCTATATTGCCTTTAATGATCTACCTATACTTGGACTTGTGACAAAAATCGCTAGAAGTAGATAGGGCTACTTAAGTCTAAGGTAGCCCTATTTTATGAAAATGTAAGTATTCTAGTGACAAACTTTCTAATACTAGCCAACAACGATAATAATAATTCCTTCAAAGAGTAGGAACAATAAAGGCAGTAGTTTTTGATTTTTCATGTGAAATACCTCACTTTTATTTTTTTCTATTTTATGCTAAAATGTTAAAAATCAAAAAACATTCCCATATATGCTTATTGGAGGTGTACGATGAAAAAATTTGGAGAAATTTTTAAAACCTTTCGAGAATCTAGAGGATTACGACTAAAAGATGTTACAAAGGCTGGTATATCAACGTCCCAGCTATCTCGATTTGAAAAAGGAGAGACAGATTTAACCATTTCTAAGTTCATGCTTATCTTAGATGAAATCAACATGCCAATTGATGAATTTATGTATGCGGTTCATGATTTTCATAGAGATGAACTAAATGAACTTCTATCAAAGGTTCGGCAGTTTGTATCTAATCATGATGTTGATGGGTTGAAAAAACTACTCTATTCCCAAATGGAGTCAAATCCTAAGCAGGAGAAATTTCATAACCTTAATATCATTTTATTAAAAATTCGTTTGCAAGATTTATCGGGAGGATCTTATTATTCTCGTGATGATTTATCTTACCTAACCGATTATCTTTTTAGTGTTGAATATTGGGGATACTATGAATTATTGATTTTTTCAAATACTTTAGATGTTCTAAAACACGATGTTTTCATGGTTTTGGCTAGAGAGATGTTTAGATGTTCTGATTTCTACAAAGAAATTCCAAATAATAGACGATTGATTTCATCGATGTTATTAAATGGGTACATCACATGTGTTGAAAGAGGAAAATTTTTGGATGCTTTGTATTTTGAAAAACAATTGAATCAATGCTTTTTTATCGAAACTGAAGTATATGAACGCTTAGTTTTTCAATATGCACAAAATCTCTATCAGTACAAAAAAGAAGGACATGGGAAGGCAATTATTGAAATGAAAAAGTGTATTGCTGCAATGAAATTAGCAGGAAGTAATCATCTAGCAAAGACTTATGAAGGCCATTTAGAAAAAATTTTAGCAAGTGAATAGTAATACGCAGATATGGGAAAAAATTAACAGTTCTTGTGGTTATTGTAAAATTATTGTTGTAAGCTTACAACAATAATTTTTAAGAGGTGACTATTATGTCTATTGAATTTACAGAAGAAGAACTTCTACAAATGAAAGCTATTGATGATATTATGACATCATCTGAAGATAAGCCAAGTGGTATCATCGTTGGACAACATATTACTCGTCGTAGATACTAAAGAGATGAGGAGATAGCATATGATCTATGAATTAGAAGATGGAGAGCTAAAAACAATAGCTGAAAGTAATCCAGTTCACACAATCTCATTAACATCAATCTACCAACAGAAGATTAGTGACAAATTTACACTTTTAATTAATTCTTTTAAAAATAAAGTATTAGTTGTAAAGAGTGATAAGATAAAGAATAATAGGATGGATGTTGATCCTTCTCTAAGTGAATGGTTTGAAACTCCCTCTTCTAATTTAGATCACTTTACTTCTGAAAAACTTTATGATGAAAAACTATTATTAGAATCTAGGAAAAAAATTCAGATTTCTTTAGCGATTACTTACTCTTGTAATTTACGGTGTAGCTATTGTTTTCAACAAAAATATGACGGTTTAGCAAGAAAACCGATAACTCTCGATGAGTTGGAAGAAACACTTGATAAGATTACAGTGCTTATTAAGGAAAATCCAGACTTAGAAGTTTCTTTGGGCTTATTTGGAGGAGAACCTTTGTTGCCTAAGAATGAGCCAATAATTGATCGAATTTTTCAATATTGTGTTGATCAGAAATTAAAAGTAGATATAACGACAAATGGAATTTTCTTACCATACTTTGCTAAGAAACTTATTATTTATAGAAGTATTATATCGATTATTGCCATTACTGTTAATACATTGCCAGAAACATACAAAGAGATAGTTAAAATTACCAAAGTAGCAAATAATACAGAGAAACTATTAGCTATCACTGATTTATTGTTAGACTATGGAATTGTGATGGATGTTGGAACAAATTTTGATAAGACGAATTTATATGAATTAGTTCCAATCTATTCTTACTTTAAAGAAAAGGGTTATTTTTCAAGAGAAAATTTTCATTGGAATATCGGAAGAGTAGATGACCGATTATTCGATACTGGATATGATGACTATATTGTATCTGAGACTGATATCCTTTTGGAATTGATGAAAATTACCGAACAAGTCCCTCTAAATCTCCATGCGGGTTTTATTCAAACATGTAAAAATTTGACTGATAAGTTAAAACTGTCCTTTAATGAGGCTCAAACTAAAGGAGTGTATAATTACTGTTGGAATGTGTCTCCATATGATAGGGTTTTCTATATTGATAATGAACTAAATCTATTTAGATGTACTGTAACAGTTGGACGTCCTCAATACATTCTAGGAAATTTACGCACCATTGACTTGATGTCTTATCAAAACGAAACAAAGACTTTTTTAGATTATAAAGATTGTCAAAATTGTGAAATAGGTGGTTTATGCTCGGGAGATTGCAAATTATCCGCTGATGTCGATTTTTATAAACAATGTCAATGGGAAAAACAGGAATTTGAAAAATTTGTTACTCAAATTTTAATTCCAGAGTTGAAAGAGAAGGTGGGAGTCATATATGTCTAACTCATTTATCAAATTGTTAGTTTCTCAATTATTTGCAAATTTAGCAGATATTTTCTTTAGAGTAACTATCATTGCTAACATATACATTATTTCAAAATCAGTAATTGCCACTTCATTAGTTCCTATTTTAATAGGAATATCCTCTTTTGTTGCTAGTATTTTAGTTCCTTTAGTTACTAAACGGTTAGCACTAAATAAGATTCTATCTTTATCTCAATTCGGAAAGACGATATTATTATTGATACTGGTAGGAATGTTTATAGTCATGCAATCAGTACCGCCCTTGGCGATGTATCTATTTGTTGTTGCAATTTCCATATTAGATGGTTTTGCAGCACCTGTTTCCTATGCTATTGTCCCACGTTATGCAACCGATTTGGGTAAGGCAAACTCAGCATTGTCAATGAGTGGTGAAGCTACTCAATTGGTGGGGTGGGGATTAGGTGGACTCCTGTTTGCAACGATTGGCCTTTTGCCTACCACTCTTATAATTTTACTGTTGTATATAATTTCCAGCTTCATGATGTTATTTCTTCCTGATGCTGAGGTGGAGATGTTAGAGTCAGAGACTAATCTTGACATTTTAGTCAAAGGTTGGAAGGCAGTTGCTAGAGATCCTAGATTAAGACTTTTTGTCTCGGCAAATTTATTTGAAATTTTCTCAAATACGATTTGGGTTTCTTCCATTATACTTGTTTTTGTAACTGAGTTATTAAATAAAACAGAAAGCTACTGGGGATATTCAAATACAGCATACTCTATTGGCATTATAACCAGTGGTTTAATTGCTTTTAGGTTATCTGAAAAGTTCCTAGCTGCTAAATGGAAAAGTATTCTTTTTCCTCTTGTATCAATAGCAATAGTGACGTTGGCCATTCTTTTCTTTCCAAATGCACAGATGTTTTTATTTTTTTCCGCTTTAGTTGGTATGTTGTCACAGCTAAAAGAAGTTCCTGAAAGTGTATTTCTTCAGGAGACCGTAGAGGAAAATAATTTGGTTAATGTTTATTCTGTTATTGAAGTGATTTCGACACTATCATTTTCAGTATTTATGTTACTAATGAGCTATATTACCGAGAATTTTGGCATTACCATCAGTTTTTTGTTATCAGCAATTTGTCTGACTATAGAAGCTATTTTAATTTATATTAGACGAGACTATCTCAAGTGATACAGCAAATGAAATTTAGGGTTGTAGTAGCGAGATTGAAGCATAGCTACTACAACATTTAGTTAAGTCTGATATATACTTACAGTTGTCCTGTTGTGGTATTATCAAATATTCTATCTCACTTTCTTTCTGATCAAATCACAACAAATATTGTACCTATTACTTTGTATAGATTTTTGCTTATGGGGATATCTCCTATTTACGAAAATTCTAAAATGTTACTACAAAGCTTTGAAAATGAAAAATTTGTTTTGCATGTATCTATTTTAATAAATCTTGCTAGTATTATGATGCTAACCATACTACAATTATTAAAACTTCAAACCTATTGGTCATTATACTTTATATATGGGTTGAATCTATTTGTTTTGTCCCTGATATTTTTACGACATGCTTCTGTAGAAAAATTTATATAACTAAAAAGATTTAGTTTTAAATTACGGCTAAATATTTTTTTGTGCTAATTTTTCCAAGTCAATTTTGTTATGATGGTGCTATCTTATGGAAAAAGGTGACGGCACTATCATATTAATAAAATGAGGGCGAGGTTACGGATTGGTTTAGGCAGCCTAGCGATGACTAGTTTTATGGTGATGAGGGGTTACACCACTGGTTCTCATTCTGCCGCAAAGCACACGGAACATCCAATCAAAGCAGGAGCTCAAAAATTGTTTTCCGAGGAAAAAGAAAAGGAACACGCAACCGTCTTATCAGATGCTTTATACCCAAAGGGACAAGTAAAACAACCTATAAACAGGTTGCTTACATCGAAAATTGGCTCAACAACTATCCCAAAAGATTACTCAACTTACTCAACTACAAGTCGCCTAGTGAATCTATCATGAATGGCTAACTTCATTTTAGAACTTTCAACTTCTTTCCTGAAAAAAATTGTCAGAATTATTTATTTTCCACTTTACATTTGTATCACTTGGTGCTATAATAGCAAACGTAAATATTAAATTGTCTGAAAATTTAATTTTTAGACCTATTCTATTGGAAAAGGTGACATTATCTTATGACAACTGCAAAAGACTATATCCAGCAAGCATTTGAAGCTGTAAAAGCGCGCAATCCGCATGAAACAGAATTTTTACAAGCTGTTGAAGAATTGTTCAACACGCTTGAACCTGTTATTGAAGCACATCCAGAGTATATCACTGAAAACATTTTGGCCCGCGTTGCTGAGCCTGAGCGCATCATCAGCTTCCGTGTGCCATGGACAGATAAGGGCGGAAAGGTTCAAGTCAACCGTGGCTACCGCGTTCAATTCAACTCAGCAGTCGGCCCTTATAAAGGTGGGCTCCGCTTCCACCCAACCGTGAACCAGTCTATCTTGAAATTCCTTGGTTTTGAGCAAATCTTCAAAAATGTCTTGACTGGTCTGCCAATCGGTGGTGGTAAAGGTGGTTCTGACTTTGATCCAAAAGGCAAGACAGACGCTGAAATCATGCGTTTTTGCCAAAGTTTCATGACCGAACTACAAAAACACATCGGTCCATCGCTTGATGTGCCAGCTGGTGACATCGGGGTCGGCGGTCGCGAGATTGGCTATATGTACGGGCAATACAAACGCCTCCGTCAGTTTGACGCTGGAGTATTGACTGGGAAACCTCTTGGCTTTGGTGGTAGCTTGATTCGCCCAGAAGCAACTGGTTACGGCCTTGTCTACTTCACAGACAACATGCTCCAAGCAAACGGTAAATCCTTTAAAGACCAAACTGTTCTTATTTCTGGTTCTGGAAATGTGGCACAGTTCGCTGTTCAAAAAGCAACTGAACTCGGTGCGAAAGTCATTTCTGTGTCTGATTCAAATGGGTATATCATCGATGAGACTGGAATCGACTTTGACCTTCTTTGCGATATCAAAAACAATCGCCGCGCTCGTTTAACTGAATACGCTGCTGAAAAAGCAACTGCAACCTACCACGAAGGATCTGTTTGGAACTACGAAGGAAAAGCAGACATTGCCCTTCCATGTGCTACTCAAAATGAGATTGATGGTAGCGCTGCCGCTCGCCTCGTGAAAAACGGTGTTTACTGTGTCGCTGAGGGAGCAAATATGCCGTCTAACTTGGATGCCATCCATACTTATCAAGAAAACGGCGTCCTTTACGGACTTGCAAAAGCAGCCAATGCTGGAGGAGTTGCTGTATCTGCCCTTGAAATGAGCCAAAACAGCCTCCGCCTTTCATGGACTGCTGAAGAAGTGGACAACCGTCTGAAAGACATTATGGCCAACATCTTCAACACCGCGAAAGAAACAGCCGAGAAATACAACCTCGGCAAGGACTATCTGGCAGGTGCCAACATCGCTGCCTTTGAACAAATCGCAGATGCCATGATTGCACAAGGATTGGTATAATCCCTTTTTAGATAAAAAAACTCCTTTGGAGTGGGAAGAACTCAAATTGTTCAAAACGAGTGCATTTTCCTACTCCCTTTTCTGTTGTTTACAAAAACGAATTTGTGAAATGTGCAATAGAAATATAAAGTATCATAAAAGAGGAATATTCATTGCAATAAACGATGGAGCAACCGTCACTAACGGTTCATTTTATAGACTTTTCGTTTCCTTTTAGTACTCGCTCCAATAGTCTGGAAGACTGGTTGGAGGTTGGAAATAAAACGAGTGTAACTCGTGTCAAAAAGCTTTTGTATCATGCGGAATTGTGTTCGAGCTAAAAGTCACTATGAAAAAGATAGGCAGCTGTTCTAGCTTTAGCTAGTTACAGATGAGAATCCCTTTAGTGGATAGGTAGTTGTAACTAGCTAAAGCTAGTTACAGCTACGAACGCCTTTAGGGGGACGTTGGCCGTTGTGAACTTTGTTCACTTACGGATACGGCTCCTAGCAGGGAACACAGATGTTCTCGCTTTAGCAAGTTACAGCTGGGGCTACCTTTAGGTATAAACGAAATGATGATAAACAACTATTTTCAAGTGCCCTAGCGCTACATCCTGATTTTCTTGAAGCACTGCAACAGCTTTACCCTCATGCACAAGTAGCAATTTCTTACCCCTAAGTAAAAGAAGCGAGACTGGACATGCACCAGCCTCGTTTTTCCTATTTTCTGATAAGGGATTACAATTTCTCTGCCTGTTGAAAATTCCACATATTTTCTTCGTAAATCAAGCGATAGTTAGGGGAATCGTCCACCCCATAGAATAGCGTGTAGGTGACGGTTTCTTCTGGAGCGACCTTCTTTTTCAAGTTCGCATCATAGGTCAGATTATCAAGCGGGTAGACACTGTCAATCTCCTCGCTGTCACTATATTGTGTCCCAAACACAATGCTACTTCGTTCATCAAAGTACAGGACTCGCTTGGTCGGATTGTTCACCTGAACGTTTACAACCAAAGCTGTATCATAGTAGGAAGTAGCCAAGTCAGCATTCTCATCCAAGTCCATTGATTGCACTGTTAGCTTCAAGCCATTTTCCAAGCTCACTTCTTGACCGATTTCTTTTTCGAACAACAAATCTGACACCGTATCATCATAAGTACTATCAACATAGCTAGAAGAATCCGAGGAACTCGCTATCACTAGAATCGTCACAAAAAGTAGAACCCCCAAGATAAGGGATACAACTCCTCCTGCAATCGTTGTCCAAAATAGGGGCTGTTTGTGCAGTGGTTTTTTCCGATAGTAGACGTGACCGTCTTCCACGATAAATTCTTTTGGAAACATGCTTTCTCCTTTTCTTTTTCCTTAGGTGAGGTCAATGCCCGCTTCAAGCAAAGCCTCTTGATAGAGGGGATAAAACTGCTGATAGATACTCCCTTGCTGACCACTGGTCACAAAAAATTGAACCCGAAAGACAAACTGGCCATTTTCAAGCGTCTGCGGTCCCACCATCTTTGCACCCTTAATAGCCGTTGAGCGACTAAGTTCTTTCTGATTGACTGCTTCAATGACTTGTGCGACCTTGGCCAAATCAGATCTTAGACTCAGCGGAAGATCTACCTGCACCCGCATGTCTCCCCGCGATTGATTGCTGACGACAAGGATATTCCGATTGGGAATAAAATGGAGTGTGCCATCTGCATCGCGAACTTGCGTCGTCCGAATGCCCACGCTGACAACCGTTCCTTTGATTTTAATCGGTCCGTTGGTCAAGCCGACCACATCTCCGACATCAAACTGCCGTTCCAAGAGAATGAAAAAGCCATTAACCAAGTCAGACAAGAAGCCTTGCGCACCCATTCCGATTGCGACCCCTGCAATTCCTGCTCCAGCTAAGAGACTAGAGACTGGCAAGCCTAAAATCGTCAATACCGAGTAGAGCAAAAGAAAGTACAAGACGTAATTCAAGCCACTCTCAAAAAGGCGGGCAATCGTCTTTTGCCGCCCAACGTCCTGCGTTGACACCCGAATAGAGGGCAAGAAAATCTTCCGAATCGAAACAGCAACAATCTTTTTAATCGCATAAAAAACAAGGAATAAGAGAATGAGCGATAGAATCTTGCTCAACAAGTCCATCCCAATCGCTTCGATATCAAATTGAGCCACAAATTTTTCTAAAAATCGCACTGTAGCCCTCCTTTCCTAAGCACTATTATACCATAAGCAGGCTGATTTCATAAAAAGCAAGAGCTAGTCAGAATGTAGCCAAATCCAAAATCTATTTAAACAAGTGAAAAGCTCTGCTAACTGAACATCAATTGTTCGATTTTCGCGAGCGGAGCGAGCCTCATCAGATACTTTTCGCTGTGGTAAAAGTAGGGAGTGGGGCCAAAGTGATATACTCCCCATATAGTAGACAGTGAAAAAACAAAAATTCACTAGACACTATAAGGGGAGTTTTCCTATGTCCAAAAGAAGTCAAAAATCAGTAGAAGAGAAATTAGAAATCATTCAATTGTCT
>NZ_SPPD01000023.1 GCF_004570575.1 Streptococcus cuniculi | reverse complement strand
CTATGTTGTTTGACATCTGCCCTGTGTCCTTTCACTAATTTTAAGCAACGAAAAAAGAGAACCTATTCAGTTCTCTTCGATTATATATTTAAGTTTTTCGGATTTCCCAAAACTCTAGACACTTACTACGTAACAGTTAGAATAAGATACAAAGCCCGTTAAAAACTCAAAGCGAAAATAGAAACTACGACGAAGAAGAGCAGGCTTCTAGGAGTAGTTGTCTTTTTCGCATAGAGTTTAGGGCGTGTTCAATTCAACAAGATGTGAGAGCGTTAAACAACTCCTAGACAAAATAGGAAATCGAAACAGGTTGCCTTGCAACCAATGAGATTTATCCTCGCTTTCTTATTTCTTGGCTCGGGTTAAACTAATCCACTGGATTAGTTTAATTGTCAGTGAGTTGTAGCTCGAACTCAATTACATAAGATGTGAGGGCGTGAAAAAAGCGACCGTACCACAAGGGTATCCGTATCTGTAAAGCAGGCATAGCCTGCAACAGCTACGGCAAAAATAGGCAGCCGAAGTATTAGAGGAGAGTTTGCTCCACAAACTCCTATTTCTCACCTTCAAAGGTATACTATACCTTTGAAGCTAGCAACTTCGTTGTGAGACCCCGGCGAGGATAGCTAGGTTAGTCACAAGTGTAACGCAGTGAATAACCAGCTAGCTACCGCCAACATGGAACTATAACTTAACCAAGTTGCGATACCTTCTTCAAATGGACCTCGCTTTCCGTAACCAGCTAAAGCGAGAACAGCTGCCTATCTTTTTCATAGCGACTTTTAGCTTGAACACAATTCTGATTGATACAAGATACAAAAGTCGCTGACACGAGCATTGCTCGTTTTATTTCCAACCTTCAACAGTCCCTAGATTGTTGAAACCCTGTTGAGAATAGCTAAATACAAAAGCCGTAAAGCGGGCTGTGTTCAATTCATTTGCTGTTTATCATTGAGTATGTCCAACTGGCTACCACCAATACATTTGTCTTATTTGCTATTTGACAACCACCAACAGTCTATTACTTTTGAACGGTCTATTTCTTTACGTAATTTGGGATGATAGTCTCAGGTTTGTCCTGCGTAACAGTTTTATCTTGTACGTCATTCAGCGGATATTTCCAAGAGTTGTACGTATTAAATTTTTAACCTTTTATGCTATACTAATAAAAAGAGAGGAACAATGATGAGTAAGTATAAAAAGGTCTATGAAGATATAAAAGAAAAGATTATCGCTGGCTTATTTCCAGCAAATAAGGAGTTGCCGAGCGAAAACGACCTGATGCATCACTACCATTTCTCAAAAGATACCATTCGCAAGGCCCTATCCCTCCTTGAACGTGACGGCTATATCCGCAAACAGCAGGGACGCAATTCCATCGTGCTTGAACCACAATTAACCAAGCCGCAGCCCTTGTCAGAGATTAAAACGGTAGGCGAGCTGAACCATCCCCATACCCACGATGTTAAAACCAAGCTGACTAGCCTTTACATCGTCCAAGGTGAGCCACTTCTCATGGAGGCTTTCCAAGTGGATGATAGTGTTGATTTTTACCGGGTGGGACGCTCTCGTACCATTAACGGAGAGTGTGTCGAGTATGAAATTTCCTACTTTGACCGCCGAATTGTGTCCTATCTCAACCGCGAGATTGCAGAGGGTTCGATTTATCGCTATTTGGAACAGGAGCTCAACCTCACGATTAGCCATTCCGAGCGGGAAATTTTCTTCCGCTATGCCAATGAAGAAGAACGGAACAACCTTGATTTAGGGGAATACGACATGGTGGTGGTCGTCACTAGCACCAGCTACCTCGATAATGGCAAGGCCTTTCAATATGGCAGCATCAGCTATCGTCCCGATAAAATCACCTTTACCTCCACCGCGACACGCTAAAAGAGGCTGGGACGAAAGTCTGATTATCAAATAAAAAGCGAACAAAGGAGGAGTTAACATCTTAAAACTCTCTCTTTGTTCGTTTTTTGTATATATTTTAGTAGAAGATGCTATAGGAAATGATAGAATTTCTAACGTGAAAATCTTTTATACGTAATCTTCTAGATTACATTCTTTTGTGGGTGAGCGCGACGCGCTCATCATGGTTTGTCCCAAGCTCTTTCTTTTTCCCTCATAATCCGACTAGGCTGCTTTTTCGCTAATGCGTAACTCACCCTCTACCATAGCTGCCAGAAGCTCCTTGGCATCTAGGTGGTCAAGGTAGAAGTCTGTCACCTTGTCGCGGATTTCTTGCTCAATCACACGGCGCAGCGGGCGCACGCCCATCACTTCGTCATACCCTTGCTCAATCAAATACTCTTTGGCGCTGTCTGTCACTTCCAGTTGCATGTCTTTTTTCGCCAACATTTGGTTGACTTCTGCCAACATCAAATCGACAATCTCTGCCAAGTCTTTCTTACCAAGGTGGAGGAATTCAATCACCGCATTGAAACGATTGAGGAATTCTGGGCGGAAGAACGGTTTGAGACGATCCATGATGTCAGGTTTCTCTTCATCACTTGCAGCTCCTTCGTAGCCAAATCCTGCATTTGAAGTCGCAATGATGACCGTATTTTTAAAGTTGACGGTATTTCCTTGGCCGTCGGTCAAATGCCCATCATCGAGGACTTGGAGTAACAGCGTGATAACCTGTGGGTCTGCCTTTTCAATCTCGTCAAGCAAAACGATAGAATAAGGGTTTCTACGCACACGCTCGGTCAGGGTATTGTTATTGTCATCATACCCTACATATCCAGCCGTTGTACCAATGAGCTTCGAAACTGCTGTACGGTCGCTATATTCAGACATGTCTAGGCGGATAATAGCGTCTTTTGTCCCAAAGAGGTCAAGGGCGAGCTGCTTTGCTAACTCCGTCTTTCCAACCCCGGTCGGCCCGACAAAGAGGAAGCTCCCAATGGGGCGGTTGCCCTCATCGAAACCTGCACGATTTCTGCGAATGGCCCGTGCGACTGCCTCTACCGCATCATTTTGACCGATTACCTTGGTCTTGAGACGGCTGTTCATCTCTTTCAAACGTTCGATGTCGCTTGAACCCATTTGAGAGACTGGAATACCTGTCATGCGCTCAATAGACTCGGCTACATCGTTGATGCTTGCCGTTACCTTGGTATCTTCAGCATGGTTTTCAATCTGTTTTTCCAATTCTTCAATGCGGACCTTGGCATTCAAGGCTGCTTCGTAGTCTTCACGTTGTACAGCCTGCTCTTGTTTTTCTTTTTCTTGGGCAATTTCTGATTCAATCGCATGAATGTCTGTCACAGGATGTTGGGCCGCCAAGTGGGCTGCGGTCACATCGAGCAAATCAATCGCCTTATCTGGCAAGCTCCGTTGGGGAATGTATTGAACAGAGTAGTCCACCGCGGCTTTTAAGACCTCATCTGGCAAGATGACATTGTGGTGCGCTTCGTACAAGTTGCGGATTCCTTGGAGGATTTTGTAGGTATCTTCTGCAGATGGTGCATGGACCTTGACTTCATTGAACCGGCGCGCCAGAGCTGCATTTTTCAAAATGGTATTGCGGTATTCATCTTGAGTAGTCGCTCCAATCACGGTCAATTCTCCCCGAGAAAGAGCTGGCTTCAAGATGTCTGCAAGTCCTTTGGAGCCTGCTTCTCCCGTGCTTCCTGCACCAAGAATTTGGTGAATTTCATCAAAGAAGACGATGACATTGCCCATTTCTTTGACTTCTGCCATCAGATTTTGGATATTTTCCTCAAAGCTACCACGGTACTGGGTGCCTGCCTCAAGCCCTGAAATGTCAATCGAAATCAACTCCTTGTTTTTAATCGCCGCTGGCACATCTCCGTGCACGATGGCTTGCGCTAGTCCTTCCACAACTGCTGTCTTACCAACCCCAGCATCTCCGACTAGAACAGGATTGTTCTTCGTCCTGCGAGAAAGAATTTCAGCAGTTTCTTGGATTTCCTTGTTGCGGCCAATGACTGGATCAAGCATGCCCTCACGTGCTTCAGCGGTCAAGTTGCGACCAAGTTTTGCAAGGATACCATCTTTTTTGAAATGCGGATGGTGACCTTTCACCTCTTGCTCCTCTCTTTGCGGCAATTGACCAGTTGAGCGATAATGAGCAAATTCTTCTGGCGTCACTTCGCGACCATTGATAAGGTAACGGCGACTCTCTGTATTGTAGCCCTGCATACGCCCCATAAGCTGATTGAAAAGATCGTCCATGTTGTTAAAGTTGTTGTAGTTGTTGTTCATATTTCATACCTCGTTTTTTATATTTGACGTTTACTGACCTTTACCCTAAAAAATAAATCTGATGACGGTTTTCTTTGACCATCTCTGACCAATTTCTTAAAAGAAAACAAAGCCAGTCTTCACGTTTCATTTGATTCTTTCGTTTGACGTTTACTGACCAATACTTTAAAAAGAAAAATTCCTTCAACTATTGGTCTGATAAGGTTTTCCAACCTTACACTACCTAGTATACACCATTGGTCAGTAAAAGTCAATAACTTTTTTGACCAATTTTTAATTTTAAAAAAAGAACTAAATCTATCGACTTAGTTCCGTTTTTCATCAAATAATAATCCCCTCCAAATGATCCAACTCGTGTTGAACAATCTGGGCGGTAAAACCTGTTAAGGTCAGACGCTTGGTCTGCCAATCTTGGTCGAAAAAGGAACCCTCGATTTCTTCAAAACGCTTGGTAGGGCGAACGCCCTCTAAGGACAGGCAACTTTCCTCGGTCTGGTAGGGCTGTCTACCTGCTACGAGAACAGGATTGTACATGACAAGATTGGTGAAGCCCATATGAACAATGATAATGCGCTTGCGAACGCCAATCATATTAGCAGCCATTCCGACACAGGCATCGCGGTGAGCCAACAAGGTATCCTGCAAGTCCTGCCCAATCGCCACATCTGCCTTGGTTGCAGGTTCTGATGGCTGCTGTAAAAAGAAAATATCTTTCATAATTGGTCGAATCATCTTATCTCCTCTTTCTTAGACTTGCTATTTTGTCCCCACGCGAATCGGCACGCGACCGAAATTCTGCTCTAACAGCTGGGAATGGCCTAGTTGGTAAATCCTGTCTGCCTGCTGGGTTAGGCTATCCCACGGCTCTTTGCCAATTCGGCTGATGAGAGCCACCTCCTGCTTCAAACTTGCCAAATGCTTACGCCCTTTTTCCGTAAAGCCTAGCACATGAATGGCTTCTGGGAGTGGCGATTCGCTCGCCTGCACCAAGATATAGGTCAAAAGCCTTCTCACTCGTGCCTTGGTATAGCGCTTGGTCGTAATCGTTTCCACCAAATCTTCAAGGGAAGAAGCTGTTTTGACGGCCTCTTTCATACGACTGGACATTTCTTGATTGACTTGGTAAATACTGGCCAAATCAGGATGGGAAAGAATTTGGTAGCGCAAATAGGGAAAATAATCCTGCCACGACACTTGGGGGGCTTGCGCTAGCAAATCCGCACTTGGGCTAAAGGTGGCAACAAAATCTGCATCGCCTATCCGATTTCTGAGAGCCGTTGCTGAGGCAAATTCCACATCATCTTCCAAGGAATGAAAGCCCGCCCCTCTTCGCTTAATGGGACACAGGGCAATACCTTTTCCTGCTACCGCCTTGGCATAGGCAAGGGCAAGGACATGGTTGGGCATATTTCCCGAAAAGCTCAAGCCTGCAAAGTTTTCCCACATGGCCTGCGTTTTTTCAGGGTAGCTGAGCCTATCGGGTAAGTGGGCTAGAAAATCCGCCATTTCAAGACTTTTTTCCTCGTACAGCTCTGCTATTTTCCCATAGTCCAAGACTTCTTCCGTCCCAAAGGTCAACTGGTCAATTCCTAGACAAGCCAAAATATCCACCGCTCCTTGGGCAAAAAAGTCCGCCGCCTGCACGCTGACCAAAAACGGCAATTCCACAACCAAATCTGCTCCATTTTCCAGCGCCATCTGAGCTCTCATCCATTTGTCCACAATGGCGGGCTCGCCCCGCTGAGTGAAATTACCACTCATGGCAACAATCTTTAGCCCCTCTGCTTGTGAGAGCAGATAGGCATGCCCATTGTGGAACGGATTGAACTCTGCAATAATACCTGTAACGGTCATTTTTCTGCCACAAAGAACCAGCGAGCACTGGTCTCTCTTGGTTCCTTATCCTCAAAATCTGCATAGATCTTGACATTTTTAAAACCAGCCTGCTCCAGTAAAACATCATAGGTCAAGAGGTCGTAGGTTCGCTCTTCGTGAATTTCATCCACTCGGCTGAAACGACCGTCTGCTTCCTGTATAAAGAAAGTCAACTCGTGCACAATCGAATGCGGTGGTTCATCAGCATAAGTGTCCCAGACAAAGGCAAAATCTTCCGCATTTTCATGATAGCTGTAGCCGGGGAAAACCTCATCCATTTGGTAAGTCGAATGCACATCAAAGAGAAAAACACCGCCCTCATTGAGGTGCTGGTATACCTCTTGAAAGACCTGACCGACCTCGATCTCATCTTCCATATAGCAAATCGAATCAGAATAGCAGGTCACCATGTCAAAACGCTCAAGGTTTGATAAATCGAGCATATTGCCCTCTAAGAAGGGAATTGTAAGCCCTGCTTCTTGGGCGCGCTTTGTGGCCAAATCCAGCATATCTCGACTGAGGTCAAGCCCTGTCACATCAAAGCCTGCTTCCTTAAATCGAATGGATTGAATCCCCGTACCACAGGCTAGTTCCAACAATTTTTTCTTGCCTTTGGGAAAATGTCTCAGACTGAAATCGGTCCACTGCTCATAGAGACCATCGTCCATAATCGCATCGTAGACCGAAGCAAAAGTTTCATAAGTTGCCATGGATTTCCTTTCTTGAAAAAACTCATACTCGTCAAAAATTAAAACCTGATGTCGTTAACTCACCTTGCTGAACTGTTGAGAAAAGTAGCACTTTTCTTATTTCCAACTTGAAATAGTTCTCAACTATTTCAACTACCCGCGGTTTCATTGCCTAACCAGATTTTGATTTTGATTTTTATAGAGTAATAGTCGGCTCGCAACTGAGTTCTACATTCTTTCTACGGTCTTACAACCAGTCAGCTACGTCGACATTCTCGCCTTCATGCCATAATTTTTCAAGATTGTAGTGGGCACGCATTTCTTCTGAGAAAATGTGAACTACAACGCCACCAAGGTCCAGTAAGACCCAGCCACCTGCTGCATCACCCTCGATTTGACTCGCTGCAAAGCCCGCCTCTTTGACTTTTTCACGGATATTGTCCGCAATCGCCTCAAGCTGACGACTGTTCATGGAGCTTGCGATAACAAAGTAATCTGTCACACTTGTCAGGCTTGTCACATCAAGCGCGACAATCTCTTCTGCACGTTTTTCATCGGCCGCTTTTATGACCAATTCTACTAATTCTTTTTCTTTCACGTTTTACCTCATTGGTTACTTATTATACATACCCCACATAAGCATTGTAAGTTTCAATCGTTTGGGGATAGATGGGAATTCCTTTTGTGGCTAGATGCGCTACCGTATGGGCTGTTTCATAGGCCACGGCTTTTTCCAGCGATACTTTAGCTAATCTTCTTGCTTCATCAACTCCTGGAAAATCACGGTTGGGCTCAATGTAATCCGCTACATAAAGAACCTTATCAAGCAAGGTCATCTGTGCCGCACCAACTGTGTGGCGTTCGATGGCCTGCAAAATTTCTTGGTCTTGCATACCAAAGTCTTGTTTGATTTTATAAATGCCTACCATTCCATGCCAGACATTATTGCCCCAAATTTTCAAGTCCTCACCCAACTGATACTGGTCAATCAAGTCCAGAAAGACTTGTTCGTCTACTTCCTTGGCATAGTCATGTAAGAGAGCCGCTAAGCTCGCTTTTTTTTCATCACAGCCATACTGGCGGGCTAGTTCAAGTGCTGCTGCTTCGACACCAAGGACGTGACGGAAGCGTTTTGCTGACATGGCAGAGCTGATCTTTTCAAGGAGTTTCTCACGATCGAAGGACAAATCTGCTGCTATCATTTGTACAATCCTTTTTCCTCAATGTAGTCCAAAACCTCATGTGGTAGCATAAAGTTTGGCACACGACCTTGCTGGATAAATTGACGAACCATACTGGATGAAACGTCCATTAAAGGAACGTCTACCCAGATAATCGGATAGGAAGTTCCCGCCTTGTAACGTGGTCGCTGTACACCGACAAATTGCACCAGCTGAATCAACTCATCAATCCGATGCCACTTGGGCAAATAATCCACCATATCTGCGCCGATGATGAAATAGTAATCCGTATCCGGGTTCTTTTCCTTCAAGAGTTTCATCGTGTCATAGGTATAGCTGATACCACGGCGCTCTAGCTCAATCGTTTCAATGCCAAGACCTTCGATCCCTGCGATTGCCATTTTCAACATGTTATACCGATGCAGTTCATCAATCGTTTCTTTTTTGTCGACATGAGGCGGTAGAAATTCCGGCATCAGCAAGACCTCATCTAATTTTAACTGCTGTCGAACCTGATCAGCCACAATTAAATGGGCATTATGAACAGGATTGAAATTTCCTCCCAAAATACCAACTTGCTTGCGATTTGTTTCTTTCTTTTCAACTTCTAACTCAACCTTTGTAAAGGGTGTTAAGAGCTCAATTGCCATGTAGACTCCTTATCCAACTCATCCATTCTTGGGACATGCCCACTAGATTTCTCTCACTTTGACAGAAAGTTTTCGATTTTCCTTCTTGGTTGATTGCTTGAAGAGAATCAGGGTCCGACCAATCTTTTGAACGGTGTCCACTCCGATTTCTTCTTCCAAGGTCTCCGCTACATCATGGATAGTTTCATCTGTATTTTGTAGCAGCGTCACCTTAATCAACTCCCGTCGGTCTAAAGCCTGACGAACACTGGTCTTAATCTGGTCATTCAAGCCGTATTTTCCGATCTGAATAATAGGCTTCAAACTATGTGCCTGACTGTTGAGAAAGGCCCGTTGTTTTGATGTTAATGTCATAGTATTTCCTTTTTCTATATAATTGCTTTGCGAATCACAACACCAACACCCTTTGGTGCCCAGGCTGCGATTTTGGCTACGCCATTGATGCGAATCCAACCTAAACCTGAGAAGACGACATCTGTTTTTTCGGTGATGGTAAATTCATGCCGGACTAGTTCTGGGAAGTTCTCCAATTCTGCACTGGTTGGCGGCACCAGCAAGCTGCCTGCGTGTTTTTGGTAAAATGCTGTCGCTCCCTCTAATTTGGTGCGATGAAGTTTTAATTCATTGTCAAAAAACGCAGTAAAACCTTGTTTTTCTCCTGCGACAAAGTCAAATCGTCCCAAACCAGCTAAAAAGAGAGTTTGTTCAGGATTTAACTGATAAGTCTTAGGCCTAATTTCCTTACGAGGACTTGCAAACCTCAAATTTTTCGCAGACAAATAATGGGCCATCTGATGACGATGAATAATCCCCGGTGTATCGTAGATGTAAGACCCGTCATCGAGGGGAATTTCAATCTTATCAAGGGTTGTCCCAGGGAAACGAGAAGTGGTGATCACATCCTTAGCTCCTGTAATCTCCTGAATAATGGCGTTAATCAAGGTTGATTTCCCGACATTGGTGACACCGACCACATAGACATCGCGACCCTTACGGTAGTGCTCAATCTTTTCAATCAAGTCCTTAATAGCATACTTGTTTTGGGCAGATGTCAGCATGACATCTACAGGGCGCAAGCCCACTTCATGAGCCCGCTCCGTTAGCCATTGGGTGACTTTTCCGTCCTTGACAGACTTGGGCAAAATATCCTTTTTATTCCCGACCAAGAGGACATCATTGCCCGATACAAAACGTGACAAGCCCGGTATAACAGATCCGTTGAAGTCGAAAATATCAACAACATTGACCACCAAGGCGTCACTGTCTCCGACACTATGAAGCAGGGTCTGAAACTCATCATCTGAAATATTAACATCTGAAATTTCATTATAATGACGGAGGCGGAAACACCGCTGGCAGTAAACCTGACCTGCCTCTAGTCCTTTTTCTAAGGCAGATGGTGGTGTATAGCCTGCCTCTTCCGTTTCCTCAGTCTGAATCAAGGCTCCGCAACCAATACAATACAATTCTTCCACTTACATTTCCCTCTTGTAATCAAATGCGCCATACTTGGCAGTGATTTTTTTCATCATACGGCGTTCACGCCAGCGATTAATTTGAGTGTTAATCGAGTCTGTCTCAATGAGCGGTCGCACCAAAACCGAGCGAATCCCCGCCCGCTTGGCTGCTCGAATATCCGTCATCAGCTGATCGCCAATCATAATCGCTTCTTCGCGCTTAATGCCAAAACGTTTGATGGCGCGCTCAATGCCAACGGTAAAAGGTTTTAGAGCAAAAGCTTCAAAATCAATGCCAAAACGTTCCACTGCGCGCTTGACACGCTCATATTTATTATTCGAAACAACCACGACATGGATACCTGCATCTCGTAAATCATGTAGCCACTGACGCATCTCTGGGGTTCCATCGGGATTGTTCCAGGCAATCAAGGTATTATCCAAGTCCACAAAAACCGTCCGGATGTGGTATTTTTGCAAACTCTCTACTGTCACATCATAGGCTTTCTCAAGCACAAAATCTGGCATATAATTCTCAATCGTCACACTATTCCCCACTGTCCTAAGAGCGGGCTAATACTCTTCAAAAATCAAAAGGATACTTTGTCAACTCGCCTCGGTGAACATCAGTTCTACCTTCGCTTTCGTTTCCTAGTCTACTTTTGATTTTTATTGAGTATAACACTGCTCACTGACCACACTTCAATTTTGTCAGTCTCGCTCTCTACGTTCTCTATATAGAAGAACTCAATTAGTTTATTTTACCATAATTTGGGATAAATAGCGACCGGAAAACAAAAGCGCTTGACTCCTATCAAGCACCTGTTTATCTATTTCTAAACGCTGTCGTCCTTTTGTTCATCGAGCTTCTTTTCAATCACCTTTTTGACACTAGAAGAAAGGCCAACTGCAATCGCCAAGACGAGAAGGCTGACGGGTTGCGTGGCAGAAATAACCTTTGTATCTACCAAGATATAAAAAATCATGTAAATAATCGCTAAGAACAACCAGCCATTGTAGCCAAACCTTAAGCATTGTTTCTTTTGTTTGGTTGACTTCAGATTTTCCTTTGCCTTACACATACCAGTAGCAAAGATAGCCATAAAACCTGCTGTCACCAACAAAGAAAGCCAATACTCTGTCGCGATAGGGCGAGCTGTCGCTAATTGATAGAAAATGAACAGCAACTGAAAGACAAAACTTGCTACTAGTACCACCTGTACCACTAGAGTCCCTGTTATCACGAATACTTTTTCATTGCGCGTCATCTTTCTTTTCCTCCTTGTAAATAAGAATCATCATCATGATAAAGAGAGCAATAGTCGGGATATTGAGGGACAAATACCAATCTGGCACATTCAAGATTCCTAAGTCGTTCAAAATCCATGATATAAGGGAAACAAGCGATACTAGAAAAACACTGACTTCTGGTAGATAGGATACAAATCGTTTCATCCATTTCCTCTCCTCTTCATTTACTATATTCAGTGTAACATATCTTGTTTATTTTGTAAACAATAATTGTCAAAATTATATCAAAAGTTGTCAATGCGATTCAAACAAGGAAGAGGTGATACCTATTTTACGAGGTGATTTTACTAGAAAACAAACCCTAGTAAGCATTACCAAAACAAACGTGTGCCGTGAATCTGCGTGACACCAAGCTCCTTCATCACATACTCTGCATTGTCGCGCGTAACACCCCCTCCGATAAGGATTTCAATGCGTTCATCTGCGTAGGCAATCAATTCCTTGAGCCAGTCCATATTGTCAGCCGCAGCTCCATGAATACCACCGCGAGTTAATATCCGTGTCACACCACGTTCGACTAGCCAGTCCATTGCTTCAAACTGCCGTTTACGTGGAATCCTATCAAAAGCCATATGAAAAACCGTTTCAAGATGTCCAGCTTCTGCAATCAGTTGGTGCAAAAACGCCTCGTCCAGCCAATTATCCTCGTTAAGAGCTCCAAAAACAAGGCCGTCCGATCCCAATTCCTTGGCAATTCTTACATCTTCTAACATCATCTTCTTTTCTGCTACATCGTAGCAAAAATCACCACCACGAGGCCGCACCATGGTCATGACCGACACTCCCTGTTCATGGGCCAGTTCACACACCGTGTCAATGACACCATAGCTAGGAGTCGTTCCACCCACCGCTAGATTGTCACACAGCTCAATCCGACCCGCACCTAGGGCAATGGCTTGCGCAACGCGTACATGATTCTCTGCACAAAATTCTTTCATTTGTACTCTCCCTTATGTAAGCCTTTTCTTTTAGTATAACATAAAAAAGAGCAAGTGGCGCACTTACTCCTTTACCCTTGGAATATTTCTATTTTTTCTTGCTAGTACCATATCCTTTACAGAAACAAATAGGACAGCAAGCAAAATCAGGATCATCCCAACAAAATCAATTGGATAAAAGATTTCATGGACTAGTAAAACAGCAAAAAAGACAGAGGCAATCGGCTCAATTGAGGCAAGGAGACTTCCCGTGACCTGACCCACCATGCTCACTCCTTTTAAAAAGGCGGTGTAAGCAAAGACAGTCCCAACTCCTACGATACCAACCAAGCCCCAAAAAATCTCTCCATTAAAGGGCACAACCTGCCTCCAAGGCTGGAAAAAGAGACTGACTTCAATAGACCCTAACAGCATGGAAATCCCAATCACAGTCAAGCTCCCGTATTGTTTGATGAGAGGGATTGGTAAAATAATATAAAGGGCATAAGTGACCGCAGAAAATAAGCCCCAGAATAGACCTTTCGGTGTCATGGCTAACTGATTGACCTGCCCGTGGGTCGCAATCAGAAAGGTCCCTGCAAGGGCAAGCAAGATCGCAAAGACTTCAACGGCTGTCGGCTTTTGTCTCTGCTGGATACAAACATAGGCTAGAACCAAAATGGGACATAGGTATTGCAATACCTTCGCTGTCCCTGCATTGGTATGGTAGATTGCCGTTAGATAGGCTGTCTGATTCAAGACCAGACCAAAAATCGAAAAGAGAAACAAGCGAATCACTGCCTTTTTATCAGAACATAATCGCTTAAGTTGCTGTGGATTTTGATAGATAGCTAGGGCAACTAAGAGGACACCTGAAATCACCAAGCGCAGAACGGTCACCATTTCCACCGTCACACCCCTTGCCATGATAAACTGCCCACTGACCCCTGATAAGCCCCAGGCAAGCCCTGCTATAAGAGTCAAGAACGTTCCCTTTACTTTCTCATTCATCTCCGCAATCTCCTCCTTGTTTTCACTTCCTCTCATTGTAACACAAGAAAGTCTATCTTGATACTCAAAGAAAATCAAAAATAGACGAGGAAACGCAATCGCAGATAGAGCTGGAGTTCATCAAGATAAGTTGACAAAGTATCCTTTTGATTTTCAAAGAGTATGAATAGCAAAAATCGCTTGTAACCCAGGCTGAATAGCCTTGTGTCAAGCGATTTGCTGTTGTATGTTTTCAAATATAGGTCTGAATGACCAATCTTAGGATAGGAGATTAGTTTCTATCTGCCAAACCGACGTATTCCACAAAGCGCAAGAAAGCTGCTTGACCTTCTGGTGTCCGTTTGTAGACGCCTGCATCCTCTAACACCCGACCAAAGACCTGTCCCACAGCCTTTCGCACCAGCTGGGTGACTGTCTCCTTGGAAACCTCTGGATGCTGTCTCTTCAACTCATCTGCCCATTCTTGGTGATAAGCCACGACCTCTTCTACTTCTCCTAGCAGATAAGCCTCCACCTCCTGTAGTTCATCCTTGAGACGAGGCGGTAAAATCGCAAGTCCCATGACCTCGATTAGACCGATATTTTCTTTCTTAATATGCTGCACATCTGGATGTGGATGATAGATACCGTTTGGAAATTCTTCTGAGGTTTGATTGTCTCGCAAAACCAAGTCCAACTCAAATTGCTCTCCTTTTCTTCGGGCAATCGGAGTAATCGTATGGTGGGGCTCGCCATTTGACGAAGCAAATATCTGTACTGCTTCATCAGAGTAGCTCCGCCATTTGTCCAAAATCTTGGTTGCCAACTCTACCAAACGCCCCTTGTCCTCACAGGCCAAGCGAATCACAGACATGGGCCATTTGACCAAACCAGCACTCACCTCCTCAAATCCTGCAAAAGTGAACGAATGCTCCATTTCTGCCTTTTCCATAGCGAAGCGGTGCCGTCCCCCCTGATAATGATTGTGGGTGAGAATAGAACCTCCCGATATGGGCAAATCGGAATTCGAGCCTACAAAGTAGCCTGGCAAGAGGTCCACCAAATCGAGCAACTGCTCAAATGTTTTTGGGGTAATCGCCATTGGCACATGCTCGGTATTCAAGAAAATAGCATGTTCATTAAAGTAGGCATAGGGCGAGTATTGAAAGCCCCATTTTTCCTCACCCAAATCCAAACGGACAATTCGGTGATTGGCACGCGCAGGATGATTGACCCGCCCTTGATAGCCCTCATTTTCCATACAGAGGAGACACTTAGGATAGTCAGAAGCCTCTACCAATTTAGCTGCGGCAATGGCTTTGGGATCTTTCTCCGGCTTGGACAAATTGATTGTAATCTCCAAATCACCATACTCTGTCGGCACCTGATAGTAGATATTCTTGGCAATCGCCTTGACCTTGATGTAATCGTTGCGCTTACTAAGGTCATAAAAGTCTGCAATCGCTTGGTCTGGATTGCTCTCATATTGCGTCCAAAACTCTCGGTTAAGCTGACTCGGACTGGGTGTGATAAAGTCCATAAGCACTGCCCCAAGCACTTCCTGCTCTTCAAGCAAGAAACCCACGAAACCATTTTCAACAGCAAGCGCCACCAACTCATCCTTTGCCTCTACGAGTGTCTGAGCATGACTTTCTCTCTCCACACCTGCTTCACCGACAAGTGCCATGATACGATTGCAGAGATAGGTTCGATCTACCTCCTCATACGCACTTTCTGCGATGACCCAGTCTACAAACTTGTCTACTACACTTCTTACCATTCCTTCTACCTACTTATTTTCTGGATAAAACGCGGGAACCTGCTGCAATTTCAGCAATATAAAAACTCGGTGCATAGCCCACAATCTCTGTATAGGTCTTGCCAACCGTTTCGATGAATGCCTCAACCTTGTCCTTGTCCACAATAGCAATACCGCAACCACCAAAACCAGCACCTGTCATACGTGCCCCAAGTACACCCTCTTGTTGCCAAGCTGTATGTGCCAAGGTATCCAATTCAAGACCTGTCACTTCATAGTCATGCTCCAACGATACATGAGAAGCATTGACCAAGCGACCAAACTGCTGCAAATCTCCCGCTTCCAAGGCCTGTCTTGCCTGCAAGGTTCGCTGATTTTCCCAGACGGCATGGCGAGCCCGCTTGATCCGATTTTCGTCCTGAATCAAGTAGCTGTACTCATCGAAGGTTTGCGCATCAAGTTCGCCCAAGGTTTGAATAGGTAACACGGCATTTAATTCTTCGACTGCCTTTTCACATTCTGCCCGGCGTTCATTGTACTTGGAATCCGCCAATTCACGACGCTTGTTGGTATTCATAATCACGATGACATGATTGCCCAAGTCAAGGGGTACTAATTCATATTCCAGTGTATTGGTATCCAGATAAATTGCTCGCTGATCCGCTCCCATACCGATAGCGAATTGATCCATAATCCCTGAATTAACCCCGATGAATTGATTCTCCGTCTGCTTACCTATCTTTACCAAGTCAAGACGGGTCAAGTCCAAGTTAAACAATTCCTCTGCGATAATCCCGATCAATAATTCTAAGGAAGCAGACGATGATAAGCCAGAACCGTTTGGAATATTGCCATAGACAAAGACATCCATACCGCAATCAATCCGATGCCCTGCCTCTTGTAGATACTTTAAGACACCTTTGGCATAGTTGGTCCAGTTGTCTGCCTTATCATAGACCAAGCTTTCTAATTTTACTTCGATAATGCCAAGTTCTTCGAAGTTAGCAGAGTAAAAGCGCAACAATTGATCTTCACGTTTACGAGCTGCTCCGTAAGTCCCCAAGGTAATCGCAGCAGGAAAGACATGCCCACCATTGTAATCTGTGTGCTCTCCTATCAAGTTAATCCGTCCTGGAGAAAAGAAGGTCGCATCTGCTTCCTTTCCGAAAACTCCTTCAAAAGCCTGTTGAAGCTCTACTGTGTTCATAGACAGTCCTCCTCTTGTAACCGTTTTTATTTCATTGTAAACTGATTTGATTCGTTTGTCAACATTTTTAGTAAAATTTACTAAAAACAATTGCTTTAGCAAATTCTCGTATAAACTGTGGTATAATGAAAGAGAACTGAGGAGAAGATTATGGTTACTTTAAAAGATATTGCACAAAAAACGAAGTTATCTACTGCCACCGTGTCCCGTGTCTTAAAAGAAGATGCGAACTTATCCGTTAGCCCTGACACGCGCAAAAAGGTCTTTGCCATCGCCCAAGAATTAGGCTATACCAAACATCTGAGCAAACAGCGTCCTGACAGCATCATCCGAAAAATCGGAATCCTCCAATGGTATACTGAAAGCAGGGAATTGGATGATCTCTACTACTACTCCATTCGGATTAGCTTGGAACAACGAGCCCTAGAATTGGGCTATGACATCGTTCGCTGTTTCCATAATATTTCTTCTCCTCTTCTAAAAGAGGTAGACGCTCTCATTGCCATTGGAAAATTTAGTCAACAACAGATGACTGAACTCGCTCATTTCCATAAACCATTGGTCTTTGTGGATTTTGATACGCTGGCAGACGGATTTTCCTGCGTGACGACGGACTTTAATCGCTCTGTCATGCAAGTGATTGACCACTATCTTGAGCAAGGGATTAGAGAAATCGGTATGATTGCCGGTCAAGAAGAGACCTACGACAAGGAAGTAACCTTGTTAGACCCAAGATTGCGGACCTTCAAACAATACCTGTCTGCTCGTGACCTATACCAAGACCGCTTTGTCTTTACAGGGGCCTTTACCAGCCAATCGGGCTACCAGCTCATGAAAGAAGCCATTGATAAGTTAGGAGACGACTTGCCAACAGCCTTTTTCGTTGCCAATGATAGCCTCGCAGTCGGTGCCCTCCGCGCCTTACACGAAGCCCAAATCGCCATTCCAAATCGGGTTCAAATCATCACCTTTAACGATACCCCGATTACCAAGCAAGTCTACCCTGCCCTGTCAAGCATCACGGTCTTTACCGAAGAAATGGGGATTCAAGCAGTTGACCTAGTGGACACCATGCTGAAGAAACCGACCACCTACCACCCCCGTATGGTGAAACTTGGCACACAATTAACCTTGAGAGGGAGCAGTTTATAAAGAATGAAGTAGCTGAAAAGGCTCAAAACCAACAGTAGTTCATTGGTTTTGAGCCTTTTACTATCTATAATGTTGTACTTGTATTAGCGCACATCCATCAAGAATACCAGTAATTAGTCCAACAACTTCTGCAATTCTTGGGCTAGTAACTGCTGCGCAACCTGTGGATTGGCCTGCCCTTTGGTTGCCTTCATCAGGAATCCCGTAAAGGCCTTGTCGGCATTGCGTTTGCCAGATTTGAAGTCTGCCACAGCTGCTTCATTATCCGCAAAGACCTGATGAATGATTGGAATCAAGACAGCGGGATCTGAAATCTGAATCAAGCCAGCTTTTTCTACGTATTCACGCGCAGAACCCCCATTTTTCGCTAGATGTACAAAGACTTTCTTAGCAATTTTTGATGAAATGGTGCCGTCAGCAATTAAGCCGATCATTTCGACCAGATTTTCTGGCGAAAGGGCGATCTCTGACAAGGTCTTTTGCTCGGCATTCAAGAACTGCGCCACCTCTCCTTGCAACCAGTTAGATACCTGCTTGGCATCACCACCAAGCGCAACAGCTGCTTCAAAGAAATCTGACAAGGCTTTGGTCGCAGTCAACTGGCTCGCATCATAGGCTGATAGACCTAAACGCTGCATGTAATCTGCACGGCGCTCCTTAGGAAACTTCGGTAAAGTGGAAGCAACTTCAGCAATCCAGCTGTCCTCAATCTCATATAAAGGTAGGTCTGGCTCTGGGAAATAGCGATAATCAGCTGATCCTTCTTTGACGCGCATGAGGATCGTTTCCCCCGTCGCTTCATCATAACGGCGGGTTTCCTGCTGAATTTGACCACCTGATCGTAAAATCTTAGCTTGGCGTTCTACTTCATGTTGCAAGCCTTTTTTAACGTAGTTAAAGGAGTTCAAGTTTTTCAACTCCGTTTTCGTCCCAAAGGCTTCTTGACCATAGGGACGAAGAGAGATATTGGCGTCAACCCGCATTGACCCTTCTTCCATTTTGACATCTGAAATCCCTGTATACTGAATGATTTCTCTCAGTGCTGTCAGGTAAGCATAGGCCTCTTCTGGACTACGCATATCCGCTTCCGAGACAATCTCAATCAAAGGCACTCCCTGACGATTCAAATCAACATAGGAATAACCGTCTGTTCCATGGGTATTTTTCCCTGCATCTTCCTCTAAGTGCGCCCGTTCAATACGGATTTTCTTACTAGTACCGTCCTCTAACTCAATCTCAATCCAGCCATTATAGCCAATTGGCTCATCAAACTGCGAAATCTGGTAAGCCTTAGGATTGTCCGGATAAAAGTAGTTCTTGCGGTCAAAGTGCATGTGCTGATGAATGTCCATGTTCAAGGCCAGCGCTGCCTTAATCCCTGCTTCAACCACACCCTTATTTAAGACAGGTAAGACACCAGGGAAAGACCAGTCAATCACATTGGTATTGGCATTTGGACCCTCACCAAAATGCGCAGAGGAGGGGGAGAAAATCTTTGAATGGGTATTTAATTCAACATGGACTTCTAGTCCAATAATGGTTTCAAAGTTCATTAATTTTCACCTCCAAAAATCACAGGTTGCTGTTGATGGTAATCTGTTGTTGCTTCAAAGGCTGCCGCCACTTGGTAAATGGTTTCCTCACTATGTTTTGGTCCAATCAATTGCAAGCCAACTGGCAGCCCCTCCACAAAACCAGCAGGGATTGAAATCCCCGGTAGGCCTGCAAGGTTGACGGGAATGGTCAACAAATCAGCTAGATACATAGCAACAGGGTCTTGATTCATCGTCCCAAGGCCATAGGCAACTGTTGGAGCAGTCGGACCTAAAATCAAATCATAGTCAGCAAAGACTTGCTCAAAATCACGGATAATCAAGCTGCGAACCTGACCCGCTTTTTTGAAGTAAGCATCATAATAACCAGATGACAAACTAAAGGTTCCAAGCATAATACGGCGTTTAACCTCGTCACCAAAACCTTGACTACGCGTATGGACATAAATCTCATCCAAATTCGTCGCATCTTCTGCACGGAAACCATAGCGAATCCCGTCAAAACGCTGCAAGTTTGAACTAGCTTCAGATGAGGCAATGATATAATACACTGCTACACCATACTTGCTATGAGGCAAGCTGACTTCCTCAATCACAGCACCTAGGCTCTCCAAGTGCTTGGCTGCTTGTAAAATACAGTCCTTAATCTGCGGGTCAATCCCCTCTCCGATGTACTCTTTGGGAAGGGCAATCTTCATACCCTTGATGTCTTTGCCAATCTTGCTGGTATAATCTGCCACCGTAAGCTGAGCTGAGGTAGCATCTTTTGCATCGTGGCCTGCAATCACATTGAGCAACTGAGCATTTTCTTTGACCGTCTGTGAGAAGGGACCAATCTGATCCAAGGAACTACCAAAGGCAATCAAGCCAAAACGAGACACCGTTCCATAGGTTGGCTTCATCCCGACCACTCCGTTAAAGGCGGCTGGTTGACGAATAGAGCCACCGGTATCTGAACCGAGTGACAAGCGCACCTGACCAGAGGCTACGGCTGTCGCAGAACCACCTGAGGATCCTCCTGGCACCTTGGTCTGATCCCAAGCATTCTTGGTCTTTTTAAAGTAAGACGTCTCAGTCGATCCACCCATGGCAAATTCATCCATATTAGTTTTTCCAATGACAACCATGTCTTTTCCATAGGCATTGGCTACTGAAGTTGCATCAAAAATGGGCTCATAATTGTAGAGCATCTTAGAAGCCGCCGTTGTCAAGATTCCCTTAGTAGAAATATTATCCTTGACAGCAAGCGGAATCCCTGCCATTACATTGCCGGCATCAACCCCTTTTTCATCAATCTTAGCAGCTTGAGCTAAGGCCTCTTCTTCTGCAATCGTAATAAAGCTACCGACTGTCTCCTCACGCGCTTTGACATCTTCCAAGGTCGCTTTTGTTAATTCCACAACCGATACTTCTTTCTTGACGAGAAGGTCATGCAACTCATCAATTGAATAGTGATTAAAACTCATTAGGCCTCCCCTCCTCCGTCTAAAATGGCTGGAACTTTAATAAAATACTGGTGAGATTCGGGAACATTCTGAAAGAGTTCCTCCCTATCTTCACCTTTTTGAGCAACATCCTCCCGCATCACATTTTTATGCTCTGCCATTGTTGTGGTGACAGGAACACCTGTCGTATCCACTTCATTTAGCAACTCAACCATATCGACAATCTTGCTCAAGGTCGTTGCAAAAGCTGCTGTTTCTTCCTCACTAAAAGCCAACTTTGATAGCTTGGCTACATGACGAACTTCTTCTTGCGTAATTTTCATCATTGCATCCTTTCTTGCACCTACTCGAAAGGAAATCAAAATCGTGCAATTCCAACACCTCTTTTGATTTCCCATACTGTATCCCTCTTATTTTACCACAAATCCCTTTGCTTCCTCAATGAAATGGTATTCCAACGCACACATTTCTGTTCTTGGTAAAAAATGAAAAAGACCGAGCTGTTCTTCAAGCCCAGTCTCTATTATTCTATCGTATGTCTGCTCCTAAGACTTGCTCAGCATGTCGTAGGGCAAATTGATGCCGTTCTTCTGTCAGACTAGCTACAGCTGAAGCGATTATCTCAATCTTATACCCCAGATTATAGGCATCAATAGCTGTATGAAGGACACAAATATCCGTCAAGACACCTGTCAAAACCACCGTGTCCACCCGTCTTTCCCGCAAACGAATATCCAAATCCGTTCCTGAAAAGGCTGAATAATGGCGCTTATCAAGCCAACAGACCCGCGCATGCTCCTGATGTTGTGCATAAAAATCTGCTAAGGGACCATATAAATGCCGTCCCCTTGTCCCCTTGATATTATGAGGCGGAAAGAGGTGACTTTCTGGATGAAAGGCGTCATCTGCTTCATGCAGATCGACAGCAAATACAATATAATCCCCACGGTCAAAGGCCTGCTGGGTTGCATCATAGATTGCCTGTGAAATTGCTTGGGCAGGAGCACCTGCTGTCAATTTCCCCTCATCTGCTACAAAATCGATCGTATAATCAATCGAAATAAGTGCCTTGGTCATCTTAATAATCCCGTTTCTTAATTTCATCAAAAATGGCTGGAATCAAGACTTTCAAGTAGGTTCCTTTCATTCCCAAGGAGCGACTTTCGATGATTCCTGCACTTTCTAACTTCCGCAGGGCATTGACAATCACCGACCGAGTAATCCCGATTCTATCTGCGATCACAGAAGCAGTCAACTGTCCCTCATCACCATTCAACTCACCCAAAATAGCTGAAACAGCCTTCATCTCTGAATACGAGAGGGTATTAACCGCCATATTGACCGCTGCACGGCGACGAATACTTTTCTCATCTTCTTCCCGTTGGAAATTTAAGAGCTGAATCCCAACCACTGTCGCTGCAATTTCAACCAAAATCAAATCATCTTCGTCAAATTGTTCCTCGTTGCGCCAAATAATCAAGGTGCCAAAACGAATCCCCGTCACATGAATCGGGGCAATCGTGGTCAGACTATTAGGATACATGGAGCGAGATTCCACCGGAATCGCTGTCAACTCGCTGTCAGCTGGAAGGTTGACCTGGGTATCATACACCTGTGCCACTCCCTTCACATACCCATCTGGAAATTGCTTGGTCAGAAAGAATTCTTCTACGCGGTCATTATTGGTCTTGTATTTCATATAGTATCCCAAGACCTCTCCCTCGCTATTGATAATGCAGGCATTACAATCAATAATCTCTGAGAGATGTTCCGCAATCGTATTGTAAGGCAAGTCCTCTGACAATTGCTCTTCTGAACGCTTCAAAATAGACGTGATGTCTCGCGTCTTTTCTAATAATGTAGTCATATTATCCTCTTTACTCTGTAATTGCTTTCATTATACCAAAACAAACCTTTAATTTCAACAATTATCAGAAAATTACATATTGTCCAACAAGATACGAGGGCGTATAAAAAGCGACTGTACCACAAGGGTAGCCATATCTATAGTGGATTGAGAAAGGAATGGGACAAGGAAAGGAGCTGCAGATAGAACTGGCCTTCATCAAAGCGACTTAGCGATGTCCTAACCTTTATTCCATTCACCATATAAAGCAGGCGTAGCCTGCAACAGCTCTAGTAAAAAACTCTTAGAAAAACAAGCTCCTGCTTTTCTAAGAGTTGAAAGAATAGTTATAGGAACAGGCGCTCTGAGCATTTTTGTCACTCTTTTGAAACATAGATATCTTGACTTGCATTAGCGTCTATACTGCCGCAAGAAACGCGTCATCTTTTCTTGAATTTCGGCTAGCTCATCCACACGCGGTAGATAAACAATGCGGAAGTGATCTGGCTCTTTCCAGTTAAAGCCTCGTCCGTGAACAAGCAAGATTTTCTCCTGTTTCAAAAAGTCCAAGACAAACTGCTCATCATCATCAATCCGATACATGTCACGGTCAATTTTCGGGAAGATGTAAAGCCCTGCCTTGGGCTTCACAGCAGACAAGCCAGGAATATCGCTGATGGCTTTTGTAATAAATTCCCGTTGCTCATATAAACGCCCTCCTGGCATCAAGAGCTTGTCAACGGACTGGTAGCCTCCCAGCGAGGTTTGTACTACCTGCTGGGCCAAGACATTCGAGCAAAGACGCATATTAGACAGCATATTGAGTCCCTCAATATAGCCCTTTACATGACGTTTTGGTCCAGACAAGACCATCCAACCCACACGGAAACCGCAGATACGGTGCGATTTGGACAAGCCATTCATGGTGACGACAAACAAGTCAGGCGCTAGGGTCGCAATCGGAATATGCACTGTCCCGTCAAAAACCATACGGTCATAAATTTCATCCGAGAAGATAATCAACTCATGGCGACGCGCAATAGCCACAATCCCCTCTAGGATTTCTTTCGGGTATAAAGCACCTGTTGGATTGTTAGGATTGATGAGGACGAGTGCCTTGGTACGAGAAGTGATTTTCGACTCCATATCAGACAAATCTGGATACCAATCCGCCGCCTCATCACAGACATAGTGGACCGCATGTCCACCAGCCAAGCTGACAGCCGCTGTCCAAAGAGGATAATCAGGCATCGGCACCAAGACCTCGTCACCATTATCTAACAGCCCTTGCATAGACATAACGATTAACTCGCTGACCCCATTTCCCAAATAAATATCTTCAATATCTACATTAGGAAAATTCTTCAACTGGCAATACTGCATAATCGCCTTACGAGCTGAAAAAATCCCCTTACTATTGGAATAACCCTCTGATTTCCGCGCATTGTGAATCAAATCATGAATCACCTCATCTGGCGCCGTAAAGCCAAACTCAGCAGGATTTCCCGTATTTAAACGCAAAATTTGCTCACCATTTGCCCGCATGCGCATCGCTTCTTCTAATACTGGCCCACGAATATCATAGGCGACATCGTCTAATTTCATTGATTTATCAAACTGTCTCATCAAGATTCCCTCGACTTTCTACTGGTATTATTTTAGCCTAAATTCCTCAAAATAACAAGAACTACTTCACTTTTCCTCAAAAATATGTTATAATATATAGGGAAAGAAAGGGGTGAAGACCTATGACACAATCTTATCACACTATTCTGGTCGCAGTCGATGGTTCAAAAGAAGCTGAATTAGCGCTCCACAAAGCCATTCACGTTGCAAAGCGCAACCAAGCACGACTGATCATTGCCCACGTCATTGACACACGTGCACTGTACAATGTTGCAGCTTTCGATGCTACCATCTATGAGACGCTTGAGCAAGAAGCCCAGACTCTCCTCAAGGAATACCAAGAAAAGGCGCTGCAAGCAGGTCTCGCTGATGTGCAAATCGTTCTCGAATTTGGGAACCCTAAAACCCTCCTTGCCCACGATATTCCTAAAGAAACAGGCGCTGACTTGATGCTCTTAGGCGCAACAGGTCTCAATACTTTTGAACGCCTCCTCATCGGATCTTCTTCCGAATACATCCTCCGCCACACCACCATTGATTTGCTGGTTGTGCGGGATAAAGATAAAACCATGTAGTATATACTGGATGGAGAAAGGAAGAGGACAAAACAAGGAGCTGCCGATAGAGCTAGCGGCCATCAAAGCGACTTAACGATGTCCCAATCCACTATAAAAGCGACGGATTCCCGTCGCTTTTATGATTTTTTTGTCATCTGTCGCTCTAATTCCTTTTGAATAGCAGGTTCTGGAGCAAATCTTTCTTCCCAATCATCTGGTTTTAAAATTTTATGGGTCACAGGGTCAAAATGCGCTCGTCCGTCCGGGAAAATTTTTCCCATATTGGCCTGATGAACAATGTCAAAAATCGGCTTTGGATCAACACCCATCAAGGCAAAAGAACCATAGGTGAAGTAGAGCAAATCAAGCAAGGCATCGACCTGCCCCAACAAGGGATTAGCTGGTTTTTCCTTCTGTTGAGACTTGCTAGCAGCCTTATCCAAGGCCTGATGAAGGTTTTGAATAAACCCTTTAAACTCCTCATCATTCCTTGATGTCGCATATAAAAATTCGACAATTTCCTCTAGCTTAAAATCGGATCGATGGAGGGCAGTTTGCCCATCGTAAGCTTTGGGAGACTCTTGGGTCACCCCGTCCATTTTGGCATGAAATTCTTTGACCGCATTGAACTGAGAATCTTTACTGCGAAACATCTGCTCCTCCTTCAACGAGACCAAAATGCTCTAAGGCCTTAAAAATACCATCATGGTTATTACTGTCCGTTACATAAAAGGCTACCTGACGAGCCTTTCGAGTCCCATTTTTCATGGCAACTGAATGAGGAATACCCGCTAGCATTTCCAAGTCATTATTGGAATCACCAAACACCATGACTTCATCGAGCGTAAAGTGGTACTGCTTCCCGACACGCTTGATGCCCTCTAATTTCGAATTTTCCTTCGAAATAATATCCACCGCATAAGGGCTCGAACGCGTAAAAGTCAAATTCGGAAACTGCGAAGCCAGCTTTCTCGTCTCCCTTTCTGTCGCGAGTAACATCATTTGATAAATCGAGCGTTCAGAGATAATCCGCAACTGTTCCTTATCTTGAGGACTGACTTTTCGGATAAAGCGGTTGAAGATAAAATTGACCAGTCCAGCCCAAGAAGCCGGAATCATCCGCGTCAAACGATAAGCCAGATTACCACCACCAAAACTCATAATCCGACTACCAGCTACCCCAAAAGCTGTTCCGAAAGAGAGGTCTTTCTTGTATTTTTTCGCGTATTCAATCAAAGCTGGCATATCTTCTTTCGGTAGCTCCTGCATAAAGAGGACCTTTTCCCTTGATAGAATGTACTGACCATTGTAGGTCACCGCAAAATCTATGCCCAAGGAAGCCATATACTGGAGAACGAAGCGAGGTCCCCGACCCGTAGCTAGCCCTACCAAAATCCCCTGTTTCTTCAATTGATTGATGGCTGAGATGGTGGATGGACTGATTGTCCGACTATCTGTCAACAAGGTCCCATCTATATCGAAAAAAACAGCCTTAATCTCCAACATCTCACCTACTTTCTCGCATTTTATGTTACAATTAGTATACCACATTTAGAAAGAATCTGAAAGTTTATGAAAAATATTCTTGTCTTACATACAGGCGGTACCATTTCCATGCAGGCAGATAGCACAGGAAAAGTCACTACAAATCAAGAAAATCCTATGAATCATGTCTCCGTTCCGCTCGAAGGAATTCAAGTCACAGCGCTAGATATCTTCAATCTTCCTAGCCCCTACATGACCCCAAATCATATGCTTCATCTCTATCACAAGATTAAGGAGGAAGCAGATCATTACGACGGAGTGGTCATCACACACGGGACCGATACCCTCGAAGAGACAGCCTATTTTCTTGATACCATGGACTTACCCAATCTTCCAGTTGTCTTGACAGGTGCTATGCGCTCATCAAATGAACTAGGAAGCGACGGAGTTTACAATTACCTCACTGCCCTGCGCGTTGCTAGTCATGACAAGGCAAAAGACAAGGGCGTTCTCGTGGTCATGAACGATGAAATTCATGCGGCAAAATACGTTACTAAGACCCATACAACCAATGTCGGAACCTTCCAAACACCGACCCACGGACCACTTGGCCTTGTGATGAAACACGAAATTCTCTACTTCAAAAATGCAGAATCTCGCGTCCGCTTTGATTTAGATAAGATCTCAGGATTTGTGCCAATTATCCCTGCCTACGCTGGAATGAAGACAGAGTTACTAGACATGCTAGACATCAGTAAACTCGACGGCATCATCATCGAAGCCTTTGGAGCAGGAAATCTGCCACAAGAAGTGGCTGATAAGCTCACTGAATTTCATGAGGCTGGTATTCCAATTGCCCTCGTTTCCCGTTGCTTCAATGGTATTGCGGAACCTGTCTATGCCTACGCTGGTGGCGGAGTGAGATTGCACCAAGACGGCATCTTCTTTGTCAAGGAACTCAACGCCCCCAAAGCTCGCCTCAAACTCCTCATCGCCCTAAATGCTGGTTTGAAAGGGCAAGAGTTGAAAGACTATCTGGAAGGCTGATTAACTATTCTATTTTGAAGGATAATACTATTATAAAACACAAAATTTCCTAGGTCCTCGGCCTAGGAAATTATTTAATCTAATCGCTCTTCTTTTCTTAAATACGGTAATAAAACCTGCCATTCGGACCGACTTTGCCAATCTGGCTCTGACACAATCTGAGCCGCTACTCGCCTTGCCTCTTCTAAGATGGCATAATCTTCGATGATATTGGCCACCTGAAATTCAGGCAAGCCCGATTGACGCGTTCCAAAAATTTCACCAGAGCCCCGCATTTTCAAATCTTCTTCTGCTAGGACAAATCCATCTGTTGTTTCCGTCATAATCCGCATCCGATCCTTACCCGAATCTGTTTTGGGATTGGCCACCAAAATCGCATAGGATTGCTTCTGACCACGACCAACACGACCTCGCAACTGATGCAATTGACTCAGTCCAAACCGGTCGGCATCCATAATCACCATAACCGTTGCATTAGGGACATTCACACCGACCTCAATCACCGTGGTGGAGACCAAAATATCTGTCTGTCCCTCTTTAAAGGTCTGCATAATCGCCTCTTTTTTATCATTTTTCATTTGACCATGAAGTAAAGCGATACTTGCTTTCCCCTTAAAATATGCTGCCAATTCCTCTTCCAAAGCAATGGCATTTTTCAAATCAAGTGCTTCTGATTCCTCAATCAAAGGTGAAATGACATAAACCTGTGCACCTTTAGTTACTTCTTTTTCGAGCCACTCCAGCACAACTGGAAATTGCTCATGCCTAATCCAACGGGTCACAATGGGCTTACGCCCTGCTGGAAGCTGATTGATAATCGATACATCCATATCACCAAAAGAGGTAATTGCTAACGTTCTAGGAATAGGCGTTGCCGTCATCATCAAGACATCAGGATTCGCTCCTTTTTCTCTCAATAATCGCCGCTGTTTAACACCAAAGCGATGCTGCTCGTCCGTGACCACCAATCCTAAACGATGATATGTTACTCCATCCTGGATAAGCGCATGAGTTCCTACAATCATATCCACCTGTCCAGATTCAATCGCTGCTAAAGCAGTCCTACGAGGTGCTACCCGCATCCCACCTGTCAATAAAGCAATCGATAAGTCCGGAAAGAGCTGAGATAAACTTTCAAAATGTTGCTCTGCCAAAATCTCAGTTGGCACCATGATTGCCGACTGCATCCCAGCCGTATAGGCTGCATACATAGCTAAAGCTGCAACAACTGTCTTTCCAGACCCGACATCTCCCTGCAAGAGACGATTCATGTGTTCTACAGACTTCATATCCGCCAAAATTTCATCTAATGCCCTACCTTGGGCTTCTGTCAACTCAAATGGCAAAGAAGCAATTTTTTCTTTCACTGCAAGTGCATTATAGAGAATTTCTACACCGTCTGATGCTACCTTATTAGCCACCTTTAACTGTTGTAAACGCAACTGAAAATAGAATAATTCCTCAAATTTGATGCGCCGCAAAGCCTGCTTGTATTCTCCTAACTCTTTTGGAAAATGCATGGCTCGCACCGCCTGTCTGCGATCCATTAAGCGGTAACGTTCCATCAAGGCTTGTGGTAGATTTTCTCCCAACAATTTATCATATCCCTTATCAAACGCTGCCTTTACTAGTTTTACAACACCGGCCTGAGAAATCCCCTGTGAAACATGGTAGATTGGCTGTAATTCATCCTCTAATTGGGCAACCAGCTTCATACCCGTTACACCAGCCTTTGCCTTATCCCATTTTCCCCAGACAGCGATTTCTTGTCCCAGCTCAATTCGATCTGCTAGATAGGGTTGATTGAAAAAGGAAACTGCTATGACCACTTCCCCCTGCTTAAGTGAAAAGCGCAACTTATTCCGCTTAAAACCATAATATTGAACAGTCGCAGGTGTCATCACCTGACCAGAAATCAAGGCCTTCTCCCCATCTTCTAGCTCCAACACCGATCGAGCCGCAAAATCATCATAACGAAAAGGATAGTAGCACAGTACATCCTCTACCGTCTCTAACCCCAATTGTTGAAATTTTCCAGCCGACTTCTCACCTACACCAGGCAGGGCTACTAAGCGATCCTCTAAACTAATCATACTCCGATTATAACAAAAAAAAGTGAAAAGTACCATGAATGTTTGTGACTGCCTTTACTTCTATAGAAATTATAAAGCCCATTAAAGGAAGTAGGAATATCCTATTAGGTGCTTTACAACTAAACTACGCATCCTTTTAACCATAAAAAGAGAGAATCTACTTCCCTCTCGCATTGTATTATAAGCCACTAGAGTTGACAAAAAGCCCAACTTATCTCGTATATCAAAAGCAATAAAAAAGCCACTCTAAGGTGGATTGCTACAATCGGGAAGACAGGATTCGAACCTGCGACACCTTGGTCCCAAACCAAGTACTCTACCAAGCTGAGCTACTTCCCGTAGATATAAGAGGGCGTATCCCACTTGTAGAGTACTTGTAAGGACGACTTA
>NZ_SPPD01000022.1 GCF_004570575.1 Streptococcus cuniculi | reverse complement strand
CAATAAGCCAAACGGTCAAGAAGAAAGAGGCAGCAGCTCATGAACTCAAGCGAAAAGAAGTCGAAGACTTCTTGATTGCCTATTATACTAGGAAGGACTTGGGAGAAAATCGCAAGCGCTACAAACCTTTTATGACAGAAGGCCTCTACAATGCAACGGTTTCTGACGAAGATACACCGCTTCAAAAGACCTACAAAGGATATGTGGTGGACCGTATCTACCAAAACGCCACCATCTATATTGATAGTGAGAACAAGGAAGTGATTGCACAAGTCCGCTATTCCCAAACGATTTTAGAAGAAAAGGACAACCGTGACGGGAAGTCCTATAATGAGCAAGGGACTGCGACTCTTCGCTTACAGTATAGTGAGACAGGAGATCAATTTCTTGTGAACAACATGGCGCCAATTGTCCATACAGACGGTTCTGAGTTATCTGCAGGAAAAACTGTAAATGCGGTCATTGGCAAGATGGGAGGAAAGGAGAAACGATGAGGAAAACATTCAAACAAATAGGAGCAAGGCTTATCAAAGAAGAAGCAGGAATATGAGAAAGTAGAACGGCAAGCAGGAGCTAGATTAACTGTTTCAGAATAATCATCAATAAAAGAATAAGGCTTCCTCCAGTAAGTTAAGAAAAGTGGATTGTTTAGCCCTATTTCAGGAAACTTTGATGGTTTTCAAAAGAGCAAAAGATTCAAAAGATAAAAATAATTTATAAGAACATTTGACAAATGATTGATTTCTTGGTATACTGTCAAAGTATTGCTGGTTTAGCTCAGTCGGTAGAGCGCATCCATGGTAAGGATGAGGTCGCCGGTTCAATCCCGGCAACTAGCATACTAGTATAGAAAGTCTGCGATAGCAGGCTTTTTTATGTGTACGACTGGCATGTCGTACAACTGATACTCTTTGAAAATCAAAACTATACTTTGTCAACTTGTCTCGATGAACGCCAGTTCTATCTTCGACTACGTTTCCTCGTCTATTTTTGATTTTCTTTTAGTATGAGGTGAAAGTCCTCTATGGGAACCCGCTACCGGTGAAGCCAATAGTGACTGTCAAGCCTGACTAGCGTGAGGTAGCGGATTCCAACAGTCTATCCCCAGACTGTTGGAAGTCTGGTGCTGAAAATAAAAAATACCAGATAGAAGTCTACCTACTTCACTCGTGTCTGTAAAACGAGCTATATCCAAAATCAGTCCTCTCTAAACATGGACTGATTGCTTGCTTATATTATTATCTAGAATGACATGTGTTAAAAGTTAGTTGAACCGCCGTGCACCGAACGGCACGCATGGTGGTGTAAGAGGAATTAGAAATCAGTCCCTACTCGATTGCTTTATGCTACCTTGCTCTGTTAGCCACGAGACACATAGCTAGCTGCTATGCAGATGATTGATCTTCATTTATACAAACATTCTATGTTCTTTAAAAACTCGTCTTATGCGAGTTTTTTTGATAGGTTTTACGAATAGATAAAGTGGAGGTCAGAATATGCTTGAAAAGTGGATAGAAGTTTTGCGTGATTATAAGTGGTTTATTGTGGCAGGAGTAGGACTTAGTGTCATTCTTGCAATCGTCTTTGTATTGGGGCAAACAGGGCAGACAGAAGAAGCGACTAGCCTGACAGACTTAGCAACTAGTAGCGAGCAAGCGGTAGAGAGGTCAATGGATTCGCAGCTAATGGAGAATCTAGTAGTGGATATCAAAGGTGCTGTTAAGAAGCCTGGCATTTACCATTTGCCAGCAGGAAGTCGTATCCATGATGCGGTAGAAGCAGCGGGTGGTTTGACAGAAGCTGCTGATTCTAAGTCTGTCAATTTAGCTCAGAAGTTGAGTGATGAGGGCGTTGTTTATGTTGCGACCAAGGAGGAGGCTGTCTCGATTATTCCTTCCGTGAGTTCAGCGCCAGCAAGTGGCGATAAGGGAGAAACGATAGGTCTTGTCAATGTCAATACAGCTACAGAAGTAGAATTGCAGACCATTTCAGGTATCGGTGCCAAGCGGGCAGCAGATATTATTGCCTACCGTGAGAGTAAGGGTCGTTTTCAGTCGGTTGATGACTTGAAGAATGTACCTGGGATAGGTAGCAAGAGTTTGGAGAATATTCGTCCTTATGTTACAGTTGATTAAAAAGCTTCCTCTTGCTCCTATTCATCTAGTCGTTTTACTACTAAGCCTCTACTTTGTCATGTATCGCCTATCTGTCTTATCAGGTTTGATTTTGGTGGGCTTAATGGCTCTGCTTTGGGTTCGTCAAGGGAAAAAAGTCTGCTGTCAGATTTTACCGATTTTAGCTTGTTTTTTCCTTTTCTTTGGCTTCCAATGTGTGAAGGCTGTTCTGGATGAGGCGGCTGCTCCGACGAAGGTCAGTTCGTTGACTGTCAAGCCAGATAGTATCCAAGTCAATGGTGATAGTCTTTCCTTTCGGGGGATATCATCAGGACACTTGTACACTGTTTTTTACCAATTGAAAAGTCAGGAAGAGCAGCGTTATTTTAAAAGCTTATCCAGTCTAATCAGATTGGAGGTGGAAGCAGTAGTGTCTGAACCAGAGGGACAGCGGAATTTCAATGGCTTTGATTATCGAGATTATTTGAGGACACAGGGGATTTATAAGACGGTCAAGATTAGCAAGATTGAGAAGATAGAGCAGCGGGGAGCTTGGAATCCGTTAGACTGGCTTTCTCTCGTTCGACGTAAGGCCTTGGTCTACATCAAGGAGCAGTTTCCAAGTCCGATGCGGCATTATATGACAGGGCTCTTATTTGGAGACTTGGACAAGGAATTTGACCAGATGAGTGACCTTTACTCTAGCTTAGGAATTATCCATCTATTTGCGCTTTCAGGTATGCAGGTCGGCTTTTTTGTGGATCAGTTCCGGTCTCTTTTCTTGCGCCTTGGGGTGCGTAAGGAAATAGTCGACTGGTTACAAGTTCTATTTTCCTTTATCTATGCAGGTTTGACAGGATTTTCAGTATCGGTCAATCGCTCTCTCCTGCAAAAGATGTTTGCCAATATGGGTATCACTAAGCTGGATAATATAGCTTGTACGATTATCCTTTCCTTTCTAGTCATGCCTCATTTTCTGCTCACTACAGGTGGCGTATTGAGTTTTGCCTATGCCTTTCTCCTAGCCGTTTTTGATTTTGAAGACTTGGGACATTATAAGCGAATACTGGTAGAAAGTGTAGCGATTTCAGTTGGGATTTTACCTCTCTTCATTTACTATTTTTACAGTTTTCACCCCTTGTCAATTCTCTTGACCTTTTTCTTCTCCTTTCTTTTTGATGTGGTCTTGTTGCCAGGCTTAAGCTTTGTTTTTCTATTTTCGCCACTTGCTAAACTCACGCAGGTTAATTTTCTTTTTGTCTGGCTGGAATCCTGCATTCAGTGGGTGGCAGGTTTAGGCTTGAAGCCCTGGATTTTTGGCAAGCCGACTGCTGTTTGCCTACTGGTCTTATTAGCCGTCTTGCTTTTGCTACATGATCTGTATCAGAATCCGAAATGGTGCATACTCCTTATCAGTTTAGTAGCTCTGCTATTTTTCATCATTAAATATCCTGTGGAAAATGAGGTGACAGTAGTAGATGTTGGACAAGGAGACAGTATTTTTTTGAGGGATGTGCGAGGGCGGACAGTGCTGATTGATGTGGGTGGTAAGGTGAATGTTGTATCAAAAGAGCCTTGGCAAGAACGAGCTAGTCAGGCCAATGCGGAGCGAACCTTGATTCCTTACCTTCGTAGTCGTGGTGTGGCTAGGATTGATTACTTAGTCCTGACCCATGCCCATGCGGATCACGTGGGCGATTTAATGGAGCTGGCTAGAGAAATGGACATCGGTAATATTTACATTTCTGAGGGGAGCACGACTAGTAAGGATCTGACAGAGATGTTACAGACAATAAAGAAGCCACCTCATTTGGTAAAAGTAGGCGACACTATTCCGATATGTGACGGCTTTTTACGTGTGCTCTATCCTAATCACAAAGGGAATGGTGGTAACAATGATTCGGTTGTCTTATACGGTGAGTTATTGCAGATCAGGTTTCTATTTACAGGGGATTTGGAAGACGGTGAATTGGAGTTGATCAAGCGGTATCCTCGCTTGTCTGTTGACGTTTTAAAGGCAGGACATCATGGTTCAAGAGGCTCTTCTTATCCAGAATTTTTAGATGCTATTTCTCCAAGGATAGCCTTGATTTCAGCGGGAAAACACAATCGTTACGAGCATCCGCATCAGGAAGCCCTTCAACGTTTTCAAGAGCGGCAGATACAGGTATTTCGGACGGATGAACAAGGAGCGATTCGTTTCAGAGGATGGAAGAAATGGAAGATTGAGACGGTGAGATAAGTGTTCGTTTGTTTTCATTTGTGAAAGAGATTTCAACGTGGTATAATGGCGATAGTTATGTTTTGTTTTTCACAAATTTAGAAAGGTTAGGAATGAAGGATGATTTCCTATCAACCATTAAACTTATACCGCCAATTTCAGCAAGCAGCAGAGCGTTTTCCAGAAGTCGCTATCGTATTTGATAAGACCTATCAGGGGTTCCCTGAATTGGGGCTTGAAAATACGTATGCTCAGGTCTTTGCGGCTATCCAACAAAGGGCTTATCAATTAGCGGCTGCGGGAATTTCGTATGGCGATAAGGTCATGTTTTATAAAAGTCCAGCATTTGATACCTATTTGTTAGCAGTGGCTGCGACAGCTCTGGGTGCAGTTCCAGTAATGTCTTCTTATCACCTGCCGGCTAGTACCCTAGATGTCTTTGCAGAGCGGTTGGAGCGTTCCTTTATCGTTTTTGATGAGGAGACGGAAGAACGAGTTGCAGCGATGGAACGTAGGGGGGTGGTGACCACTCTTGCAGTCGCAGATCTGTTGACTTTTCCTGCTCATCCTGTTGCTGAAAATCTGCTTCCTGAAGATGTGATTCAGTATATGACTCACACCTCTGGAACGACCGGAATTCCCAAGCTCATCTGCCACACGGCGCAGACCATGGGTTGGCGCGTGGCTTGGCAGCAGACGATTTTTGAAAAAATGACCGAGCGCAATCTGTTGGCGTTTCATATTTCTCCTGTTCATTCACGCTATAACATTGGTGTTTCTTCGGCCATTGGACTTGGTTTTCCTTTGCTTCCCTTGTCGTCTTCTAAGGCTCAAGATGTCGCAGAGACGTTGAAACGCTATCGACCAATGGCGCTTGAAACGCACCCGAATAATTTTGTGCAATGGGCACAGCTTGCTAAGAATAATTCGTCTGTTTTTTCAAGCATCCGTTATTATCATTCGACCTTTGATGCTATCAATATTGGAACTTTGCGAGCCTTTTTAGAGGCTTCTAAGGCAAAAGCTCCTGTCTTTATGCAGGTCTATGGTCAGAGTGAATGCGGACCGATGATTCTGCGCTATCATCGCTTGGAAACTCTTGGTAGCACAAGTGGTCGGGATATGGGGGTAGGGCTTTCTGGTTATACAGAAGCCCGAATTACAGATGAACATGGTCATCTTTTACCAGCTGGGCAAAATGGCCATATTCAACTTCTCTCCCGTGGGCGTGCGGTGACCTACTATAAGGAAGATGCTCGTTTTCAAGAAAATGTCTATGGAGACTGGTGGGATAGTGGCGATTATGGTTGCATGACAGAAGAGGGAACGCTACTCTTGAAAGATCGTCAGGTCGATGTGATCGAGTCCATTGACAGCAATCTAGCCTTGGAAGATTTTCTGTTGGATCGGTTGGAGTTTTTATCAGAGGTTGTCATTATTCGTGATGCAAATGGCGCTCCCCAACCGATTATTGCTCTTGCAGAAGGTGCGGTGATGGATTGGGATACGTGGTGGCATCAAGTGGCAGACCTTCCCCTACTCAAAGAGCCCATTTTAATGGCCTATGAGGATATTCCACGGACCGCAACGATGAAAGTGCAGCGCTTGAAGATGGAAGCGGAGATGAAACGGAAGAATCTTTAATGAATGGATTTCTCATTGAAAAACTGTCGTGTGACAGTTTTTTTGTTATAATAATAGTGAAGAAATGCGAGGGAATGATGACTATTATTGATGAAATTCAGAAAGTAAAGAAGGAGAACTTGGGGCTGCTTACGGTGCTAGCTGGTGAGGATGTTGGACAGTTTCAACTAGCCAAGGAAGCACTTCTCAAACAAATTGGTTTTGACAGCAGTGACTTGACCTATGCCTATTTTGATATGGGCGAGTCTGATTATGCTCAAGTGGAGCTTGATTTGGTTTCCCTCCCCTTTTTTTCGGATGAAAAAATTGTTATTTTGGACTATTTTGCCGATATAACGACCGATAAAAAACGGTATTTGAGCGATGAAGAACTCAAGAAATTTGAGGATTATCTGAATCACCCTGTTGAAACGACGAGGCTGATTGTCATTGCAGGTGGAAAATTAGATAGCAAGCGCCGTCTGGTCAAGCTCTTGAAACGGGACGGGCTGGTGTTAGAAGCAAATAGCCTCAAAGAAGCGGAATTGCGACAATTTTTCAAGCAAGAGATAGGGAGAATGGGGTTGAACGTGGACAATACGGTCATGGCTCATCTCTTAGTTAAGTCGAATTTTGATTTTGCTGAAATCCATAAAAATCTGGCTTTTTTACAGTCCTATAAGGGGAGTCGTCAGATTGGACTTGAAGATATTGAGCAGGCCATTCCTAAAACCTTGCAAGATAATCTTTTTGATATGAGCCAGCTTCTCTTACAGGGCAAGATTGATCAGGCTAGAAGTTTGGTTCGTGATCTGCGTTTGCGGGGAGAAGATGAGATTAAGCTGATTGCGATTTTACTCAATCAATTCCGCTTGTTTTTACAGGTACAAATCTTGCAAAAAGACGGACTGAGTGAACAGCAGATGGTGGCAGAATTATCAGACATCATGGGTCGTAAAATCAATCCCTTTCAGGTCAAGTTTGCCTTGCGGGATTCACGTTCTCTATCCCTTTCTTTCCTCAAGAAGGTAGTGCAGGTCTTGATTGAGACGGACTATCAAATCAAACAGGGGCAGTTTGACAAGGACTATCTTTTTGACATTGCATTATTAAAAATTGCCAGCACATGATTTCAGACAAAAAAATTGAAAAGGCTCTCACATTGCGGTAAAATAGATAGTATAGAAGATTAAAGGAGGCCGAATATGGCAATTATTTTACCAGATTTACCATACGCTTACGATGCTCTTGAGCCACATATTGATGCTGAAACAATGACGCTACATCATGACAAGCACCATGCAACTTATGTTGCCAATGCAAATGCGGCGCTTGAAAAACACCCAGAAATTGGTGAAGACTTGGTGGCTTTGCTTTCAGATGTGGAACAAATTCCAGCGGATATTCGCCAAGCCTTGATTAACAACGGTGGTGGTCACTTGAACCATGCTTTATTCTGGGAATTGTTGTCACCAGAAAAAACAGAAGTTCCAGCAGAATTGGCAGCAGATATTGTAGCGACATTCGGCTCATTTGAAGACTTCCAAGCAGCCTTCACAACAGCAGCGACCACTCGTTTTGGTTCAGGTTGGGCTTTCTTGGTAGTGAATAAAGAAGGCAAGCTTGAAATTGTCTCAACTGCTAACCAAGACACGCCAATTATGAATGGTTTAATACCAATTTTGGCGCTTGATGTGTGGGAGCATGCTTACTACTTGAACTACCGCAATGTTCGTCCAAACTACATCAAGGCATTCTTTGAAATTATCAATTGGAACAAAGTAAACGAATTGTACCAAGCAGCTAAATAAGAATAGCAAATGAAAAAATAGTCCACAGGCCCTAACTCGCTTTCTTATTTACAAGCTCGTGAAAAACAGTCCACTGGACTGTTTTTTTATCCACTTTACTGCATAAATATGATACACTAGAGAGACAAAGATAGGTCTGATAGGAGAGTGCTATGGAAATTGCAGCATTTGGTGTGGAAGAGTGGTTGAATGAATGGGAAAAGGAAGCCCTTTATGATATTGCAGGAAGTTCGATTGATTCGCTGACCTTGAGAGATATTCTAGAGATAGGCGGGGCTTCTCAGACAGCATTTTTAGAGGATTTGTGGGACAAGAAGATGAATTATGGCTGGATTGAGGGTTCACCTGCTTTTAAGGAAGAGGTACGAAAACTCTATCAGAATGTAGAAGTCAGTCAGATTCTCCAGACCAATGGGGCAACAGGAGCCAATCACTTGGCGCTCTATGCCTTGATTGAAAAAGGTGACCATGTTATCTCGCTCTACCCGAGCTATCAGCAGTTGTACGATATTCCATGCTCTTTGGGAGCAGAAGTCTCGCTTTGGCAGATTCGTGAGGAAGATGCTTGGTTACCGTCTTTAGATGATTTGCGTGCCTTGATTCGTCCCAATACCAAGATAATCTGCATTAATAATGCCAATAATCCAACAGGTGCTGTGATGGAACGTTCTTTCTTGGAGGAGCTGGTGGCGATTGCGAGAGAAGTTGGGGCTTATATTTTATCTGATGAAGTGTATAAGCCTCTAGATACTCGCTTTGATGTGCCAGCCATAGTGGATTTGTACGAAAAAGGCATTTCGGTCAATAGTATGTCAAAGACTTACTCGGTTGCTGGTGTGCGAGTTGGCTGGGTTGTGGCCAATGATGAGCTGTCCAATCTCTTTCGGAAATACCGTGATTACACGATGATCTGTGCTGGGGTGGTAGATGATGCCCTTGCGACTTATGTTTTGCAGCATAAGGAAGTGGTTTTGGAGCGAAATCGGTCAATCGTTGCTGAAAATCTGAGTGTAGTCAAAGATTGGGTGGAACACGAGCCACGGGTGTCCTTGATTGATCCAAGTGCGGTTCCTGTTTCTTTTATCAAATTGGACATCCCCGAAGAGACAGAGACGTTTTGCCTACGTTTGTTACAGGAAAAAGGAGTTTTGCTGGTACCAGGCAATCGCTTTGACCGTCCAGGATATGCTCGTTTGGGTTACTGTACACAGACCGCGACCTTGAAAAAGGGCTTGACGTTGCTATCAGAATGCTTGAGGCAATATGATTGAGTGATATCGTCATTTGGTTTCCTTTTAGTACCCGCTCCAATCGTCTAGAAGACTGTTGGAGGTTGGAAATAAAACGAGTGTAACTCGTGTCAACGAACTTTGGTATCTTAGTAATTGAAGTCGAGCTAAGCACTGTGTGAAAAAGATAGGCAGCTGTTTCGGCTTTAGCCGATTACAGCTGAGAATCCCTTTAGTGGATAGGTAGCTGTTCTCGCTTTAGCGAGTTACAGCTGTGGCTACCTTTAGGTAGAAACGAAATGACGATAAAATGCCCCTCCCTTACACAGACTTGCGAGGGAGGGGCATTGATTATTTGATGAACATGGCATCGCCAAAGCTAAAGAATCGGTATTCATTGTCAATCGCATGTTGATAGGCTTCAAGGACAAAGTCGCGTCCTGCAAAAGCAGATACCAGCATGACCAAGGTTGATTTTGGGAGGTGGAAATTGGTTGAAAAAGCATCAACTACTTTAAATTGATAACCCGGTTTGATGAAGATATTGGTCCAACCACTATCTGCCTGAATATCTCCCTCAAATTTATTGCCGATGGTCTCCAAGGTGCGGATAGAAGTGGTGCCGACTGCAACGATACGGTGGCCCGAATCCTTTACCTCTCGTAGGGTGGTAGCTGCCTCTTTTGATAGACTGTAAAATTCAGAGTGCATTTCGTGCTCATCTACATTATCAACGGATACGGGGCGGAAGGTTCCAAGGCCGACGTGGAGGGTCAGATAGACCAGTTTAACCCCTTTTGCTTCGATTTTTTTTAGCAAATCTTTGGTAAAATGAAGGCCCGCTGTCGGTGCAGCGGCAGATCCATTTTCCTTAGCATAAACAGTCTGGTAGCGTTCGCGGTCATCGAGTTTTTCATGGATATAAGGTGGTAAGGGCATTTCTCCAAGACTTTCTAAGACTTCGAGAAAAATGCTGTCATAGGCAAATTCTACAATCCGACCACCATGTTCTAATTCTTGAATGATGGTTGCGGTCAAACGCCCATCGCCAAAGGAAATCTGACTGCCTACCTTGAGGCGCTTGGCTGGTTTGGCGAGAACTTCCCATTGATCACCTTGAGTATTTTTGAGGAGGAGCAATTCCACATGGCCACCAGTCTCAGGCTTTTCACCGTAGAGACGGGCTGGTAGGACACGGGTATTGTTCATGACGAGAGCGTCTCCAGGCTCTAATTCGTCGATAATTTGGTCGAAATGGGCATCCACCATGGTCTGTTTTTCACGGTCGAGGATTAAGAGGCGTGAAGCGTCACGTTGCTCAAGCGGGACTTGGGCAATCAGGTGTTCGGGTAAGTGAAAATCAAAATCAGCAGTATTCATAGGTCTCCTTAGTTCGTTGATGGTAGGGTTAAGAAATAAATCAGTGTGAGTAGAGGAAGGGCAATGAGCAGACTTCCAAACATAAATAAAGGAATCCAAGACCAGGTCCTTTCCTTAATCAAGTAGGCAAGGACATCGAGGAGAATTCCAACGATAAACAGGATAAATAACAGAAGGGTCATACAATCTCGCTCCTCTGAGGATATTTCCACTTATTATACCATAAATCGACAGTGAGGTCTTGACAAAAATTGGTCTATACAATATAATAAAAGTAAGTTGGTCTATACCAAAAATTAAAAATAGAGAAAAGGAGATCCACATGAAAGTTATTCGTGTTAAAGATCAAATTGAAGGCGGTCTTGCTGCCTTTGAATTACTAAAAGAAGAGTTGAAAGTAGGGGCTAAGGTTTTAGGACTTGCGACAGGTTCGACTCCGATTGAATTTTACAAGAAAATCGTTGCAAGTGATCTTGATTTTTCAGACCTTGTGTCGGTCAATTTGGACGAGTACGTGGGTCTCGGTAGTGAAAGCGACCAGTCGTATATCTACTTTATGAATGAGCACTTGTTTGACAAGAAACCGTTTAAGGTATCTTATTTGCCAAATGGTCTAGCTAAGGACTTGGAGGCAGAAGTAGAGCGTTACAATGCCTTGCTAGCTGAGCATCCGGTTGATGTCCAAATTTTAGGAATTGGGCGCAACGGCCATATCGGTTTCAATGAGCCTGGTTCACCGTTTGATGGTTTGACACGTGTGGTTGATTTGACACCGTCTACTATTGAAGCAAATAGCCGTTTCTTTGAAAAAGAAGAAGATGTGCCAACGCAGGCCATTTCTATGGGAATTGCTTCTATCATGGCCTCAAAGACCTTGGTGCTTATGGCTTATGGTGAAGAAAAAGCAGATGCTGTTTATGGCATGGTCAATGGTCCAGTGACGGAAGATGTGCCAGCAAGTGTCTTACAAAAACATCCAAATGTCTATGTGATTGTCGATGAGGCTGCGGGACAAAAATTATGATGTAAGAGCGTTAAAAAATCGACAGAGAATTAGGGAGAGGGCCGAAGAAATCGTATTTCTAGGGAGGCTCGTCTATTTTCCGAGATTTTAGCTCGCATTCAAATAATTATAAAAAAAGACTAACTATCGGTGTGGATAGTTAGTCTTTGTGTTACAATAGCTCTATGCGATTAGATAAGTGTTTGGAAAAGGCGGGTATTGGCTCGCGGAATCAAGTGAAGAAATTGGTGAAGAGTCAGCAGGTGACGGTGGATGGGAGACTTGTAAGGTCTGGTAGCCAGATTGTGGACCCTAATCTACAGGTGATTGAAGTCTGTGGCAAACAGGTGATGCTTGAAGCCCTTGTCTACTACCTGCTCAATAAACCTGCAGGTGTAGTATCAGCAGTATCAGATGCTAAGCATCAGACGGTGATTGACCTCATTGCAGAAGATGATAGGCAATCAGGGCTTTATCCGATTGGTCGTCTTGATAGGGATACAGAAGGGCTCTTGTTGATTACCAATAATGGTCCCTTGGGCTTTCGGATGCTCCACCCTAAGTACCATGTGGACAAGGTCTATGATGTGGAGGTCAATGGATTGCTCACTGAGGATGCGGTGAGTTTTTTTCGTGAGGGAGTCCAGTTCTTAGACGGGACTGTCTGCCAGCCTGCGGTTTTAGAGATTGTATCGGCAGAAGAAAGCCTCAGTCGGGCGAGAGTTCGGATTTCAGAAGGGAAATTTCATCAGGTCAAGAAGATGTTTTTGGCTTGTGGGGTCAAGGTGACCTATCTTAAGCGGATTGCCTTTGGCGACTTTGTCTTAGAAGATGATTTGCCAGTAGGTAGCTATCGGACATTAACAAGTACGGAAAAGGAAATCTTGAAGCAGTATTTGGATTAGAAAGTACATGAAAAGACTGGTTTTCCAGTCTTTTCATGTTGTATGAGTCAGCCAGATGAGTGAAATTTTATAGCTCTAAATGGAGTTCCTATAAATAGCGTTTGGCAATGGTCAAGTCGCCTGCATAGGGGACTTTTGTGTCGTTGATGATTTGGTATTGGTCAGCGCCTTTTCCTGCGATGATGACGGCATCTTGTGCGGTCTTGGTCATGGAGAGGGCTGTCTGGATAGCTGTTTCGCGGTCTACAATAATCTGGCTTGGGCCTTTCATGTAGGACTGGATTTCTGCTGCGATAGCTGCAGGATCTTCACGATTTGGATCGTCTGCAGTCAGAATCACATGGAGGTCAGGATAGCAATTCAGCAGAAGTCCGAAATCCTTGCGGCGGCTTTCTCCTTTATTGCCTGTTGCACCGAGTACGAGAATGGCTTGCCCTGTCTGATGTGTGAGGACCACATCAATTAGCTTACCGACGCTATCGCCGTTGTGGGCATAGTCGACAAAGACCTTGGCTCCGTTTACTTGGGTTAGAACCTCCATGCGACCAGGGACACTGGTTGCGGCGATTCCTGCCTGAATATCTGCGGGGCTTGCTCCCAGACGCAAGCAGGCGATTCCTGCTGCAAGGGCATTTTCTTGGTTGAAATGACCAATCAACTGAATACCGTAATGGCCTGCGAGAACGCCACCTGCTTCAAAGTGAAAGGCTTGGGAATGGATGATGCAGTTGTCAGAATGTGGGCCGTAGATATCATGCGGAGTAGTTGACACTTGGTCTTTTACAACTTGAAAATGGTCCATTCCGCTATTTAGGATAACTGCTCTGCTATTTTCCATTAACAGTCGCTTGTGGTAAAAATAGTCCTCAAAGTTCGGGTGCTCAATTGGGCCGATATGATCAGGGCTGATGTTGAGAAAAACTCCGACATCGAAGGTCAGTCCGTAGACTCGCTTGACTAGATAGGCTTGACTAGACACTTCCATAATCAAGTGAGTGCGACCATTTGCGACGGCTTCTGCCATCATGGCAAAGAGATCAATGCTTTCGGGTGTGGTCAGTGCAGACTTGAAAAAGGTTTGTCCGTCCAGCGTGGTGTTCATGGTGGACAGCATGGCTGGCTTGTGGCCCTGCTCTAAAATGGTGTAGGCAAAGTAGGCAGCAGTGGTCTTTCCTTTAGTGCCTGTGAAGGCAAGCAGTTTTAATTTGTCCTGCGGGTTATCATAAAATGCCATAGCAATCAAGCTCATTGCTTGCTTGATATTTGTTACGATGATTGCGGGAATACCGACTTCATAGTCTGTTTCAGCGACGTAAAAGCGTAAACCAGTTGCTATTGCAGTTTCTAAAAATTCCCGTTTAAACTGCGCACCCTTGACGAAAAAGAGGGTCTTGCTGTCAACCTTGCGGCTGTCATAGCTAATCCGGCTAAAGACTTCTTCGTCCGGCCAGTTGTAGCTGTAATTTCCGTTATCTACAATTTCACGGAAATTATGGTCGTTTTTTAAAATGGTTAATACAGTATCTAATCTAATCATACTTCTATTGTAAACTGATTGGCAGAGATTGACAAGTAAAAGAAAAGAATAGGGTATAGTGAAAAACTATATCTTGTTTTAATAAAAGACTATGGAATTTGTGTATCTTTTCATGAAAATTCTGACAATAAATGCTAAAATAGCTATAAGTCTCATAAAGGAGGATTGTATGGCAGATTATAAAGTTGATACCTTATTAGCACACGCTGGGATTAACGCAGATGAAAAAACAGGGGCCTTGGTGTCGCCGATTCATCTATCCACAACCTATCAGCACCCAGAATTTGGTCAATCGACAGGTTTTGATTATACACGAACCAAGAATCCGACCCGTTTGAACCTGGAGGCGACCTTGGCTGCGATTGAAAAGGCAAATTATGCCTTGGTGACGAGTTCTGGCATGGCAGCTTTGGTTTTGCTTTTTAGTGGCTTTCCGGTTGGCAGTCGAATTGTTGCTGCGCGTGATTTGTACGGCGGTAGTTTTCGCTGGTTCAATGAGCAGGAAGAGCAGGGACGTTTTCGCTTCACCTATGCCAATTCAGAAGCAGAATTGCTCGCTCAGATTACGGCTGAAACAGATTATGTTTTTATCGAAACGCCGACTAATCCTTTAATGGTGGAGTTTGATATTGCAAGAGTAGCAGAAGTCGCTCATGATCATGGTGCCAAGGTCATCGTGGACAACACCTTCTACAGTCCCATTTACCAAAATCCGCTTCCCTTAGGTGCTGATGTAGTGCTCCATTCTGCGACTAAGTATCTATCGGGGCATAATGATGTCCTAGCGGGTGTCTTGATGACCAATGACAAGGATTTGTATGACAAACTCTTTTATGACCAAAATACGACAGGACCAACCTTGTCTCCTTTTGACGCTTATTTGCTGATGCGGGGCTTGAAAACTCTTGCTCTGCGCATGGAACGATCCACTACAAATGCTCAGAAGGTGGTGGACTTTTTACGCCAATCAAGTGCGGTGCGAGAAGTTTACTATACTGGAAAAGGAGGTATGGTGTCTGTTAAGGTGGCTGATGAGAAGCAAATACCAAGCATTTTAAATCAACTCAAAGTCTTTACATTTGCGGAAAGTCTTGGTGGTGTGGAGAGCTTGATTACTTACCCTGCGACCCAAACGCATGCAGACATTCCTGAGGAGGTGCGACATTCCTATGGGTTGACCGATGACTTATTGCGCTTGTCCATTGGAATTGAAGACGCAGAAGACTTGATTGAGGATTTGAGACAGGCATTGGAGGGGCATAATGAGACAGTTTGATTTTACAACGCAACCCAATCGCTTAGCGCAGCATTCTGAAAAATGGAAGACGAGTGAGAGAGAACCTGATTTGCTCCAGATGTGGGTGGCGGATATGGACTTTCTTCCGTTTGAAGAGATACGGGATGCGATCAAGCGCTATGCGAATGACTATATCTTTGGCTACACCTATGCCAGCGATGAGCTCTATCAAAGCATCATTGACTGGGAAAAATCTGAGCATGACTATGCCGTCACTCGAGAAGATATTGTCTTGATTGAAGGTGTTGTGCCTGCGATTTCGATTGCGGTTCAAGCATTGACGAATGAAGGAGACGCGGTGCTAATCAATACGCCAGTCTATCCTCCTTTTGCACGCACGGTCAAGCTCAATCAGCGCAAATTGGTCACCAATTCCCTCATCAAGAAAAAGGGTCGTTTTGAGTTGGACCTTGAGCAGTTGGAAAAGGACTTAGTTGAGCAGGATGTGAAATTGTATATTCTTTGCAGTCCCCACAATCCTGGTGGCCGTGTCTGGCTCAGGGATGAATTGGAAGCAATTGGTCACTTGTGTCGCAAGTACGGTGTCCTCTTGGTATCAGATGAGATTCATCAGGACTTGACCTTGTTTGGTCACAAGCACCATAGTTTTAATACCTTGCAGCCAGATTTTAAGGATTTCACCATTATCTTGTCGTCAGCTACAAAAACGTTTAATATTGCAGGAACAAAAAACAGTTTTGCCATTATTGAAAATAAGTATCTGAAGAAGCGTTTTACTAGACGACAGTTGGGCAATAATCACCATGAAGTTTCAACGGTTGGTCTACTAGCTACTGAAGCTGCCTTTTCGTATGGCAAGCCCTGGTTGGAGGAGCTGAAAGTTGTTTTAGAGCAAAATATTGATTATGTCGTAGACTATCTCAGTGTGCATACCAAGATTGACGTGATGAAGCCAGAAGGCACGTATCTCGTCTGGCTTGATTTTTCAGCTTACGGACTGAGCCATGAGGAAGTCCATGAGAAATTGCGCAAAGAAGCTCGTGTCGTTTTAAATGACGGTGTTACCTTTGGAGGAGAGGGGATTTGTCATGCTCGTTTTAATGCGGCAACACCTTTTGAAACGGTTCAAGAAGCCTGTGAGCGGATTGCACGTGTCTTTGAGAAGGATTAGTATTTAGGATAAGGAGATATGGATATGAATTGGAAAAAGAAAGGACTGGCGACGGTTTTGGGAGTGGGAGTTCTCCTACTTGCCTTCCTTAATACGTCGCTTGGCTGGCACTTGTTTGGCTTACCTAGTCAGACCTTTGCAGCCCTTGCAACTTTAGTAGGGAGCTTGATATTGTGGCTATTTGTAGCAACGGATTGGCCGAGTTTATTGACCGTGGTGAGTCTGGGCTTGATTCCAGAGCTGACCTATGGTCAGGTTTCTCAGTGGTCCTTTGGGAATACGACATTTGTTTTCTTGTTGTTTACTTTCGTCATGACCTATGCTTTGAATCAAACTTCATTTTTGAAACGGGCGACATCAAGAGTGGTGCATAGCCGCTTTGCGATGAGTCGACCGTCCCGCTTTATTACGGCTTTTCTAGGAGTGGTTCTGATCTTAAGTAGTGTGATTTCGCCGACCGTGATTTTCATGTTCTTGCTACCATTATTTGAGGAAATCTGTTTACAATTTGGTTGGAAAAAAGGTGATAAGTCGGCTTCACATCTCTTGATTGCTATGTTTATCACCATTGCGATTGGAACGGCAATGACACCGATCAATCACGTCTTTTCCATTGCCGCTATGGGGCTGTATGCAGCCATGTCTAAAGTGGTAATCAGTAACTTGCAGTACATGCAATTTGCTGTACCAGCAGGTCTAGCCCTCTTTCTTGTCTTGCTCTTTTCTATTCGTCTTTTGTTCAAAATTGATACCAAGGACATTCAAATCAAAGAATTAGATAGTTTGACGGACTTGGTGCCAGTTGATAAGCGGGAAAAATGGATTGTTGGAATCTTTTTGGGCATGGTGGCCATGTGGCTGGTTCCTGAAATTTTAGCAGGTGCCCTCCCGGCTTTTGCAATTTTCTTTAAACAGGCAGGAATCATGTTTCCACCGCTTCTGATGACAGCTGTTCTTGCCTTAGTGCATGTAGATGGTAAGCGGCTATTGAACATTTCAGAAGCTATTGCTAAAGGTGTGCACTGGCCGAGTATGCTCTTGGTGGGAGCGACCTTGGCTCTGGGAATGGTTTTATCCGATGAAAAAGTCGGAGTTGTTACCCTCTTGAATGAGCAATTGTCTCCGTTTGTGGTGGGGCTTAGTCCATTGTTAATGGTTGTCTTCTTCGTGGTTTGGGCGGGTATTCAGACCAATTTTACCTCGAATCTGGTGACAGTTTCTGTCGTGACCACTATGGCTCTGACTATTTATCAATCGGCAGGCACTCAATTCTCTGCCAATATTGCGGTGATTTGCTGTGCGGTTGGCTACATGGCCTCGCTGGCCTTTGTGACGGCGCCAGCCATGCCCTATGTTGCGATTTCAATTGGTTCGGAGTGGACCAATAGTCGCGATACATTTCGATTTGGTTGTTGGATGTTGTTGTGGAGTATCTTGTCAGCTATTGCTATTTTCTACCCGCTTGGGGTACTTGTTTTACAATAGGAGGAATATCATATGTTATCAAAACAAAGAGAAACCATTGATCGGATTGATAGAGAAATCGTACGCTTATTTGAAGAGCGGATGCAGACGGCTTTAGAGGTGATTGCGATAAAAAAAGAGCACGGTCTACCTGTGCTTGATAGCAGCCGTGAAGCGCAGGTAATCGAAAAGGTCTGTAGCTATCTCAAAGATGCAGAACTGCGCGAGCCCTTGAAAGAATTGTATACAGAAATGATGCGCTTGTCTCGTGCCCACCAGCAGAAACAATTGGAGGAATAGAGATATCGTCATTTCGTTTATACCTAAAGGAAGGTAGCCTCTGCTGTAACTCGCCGAAGCGAGAACAGCTACCTATCTTTTTCACACAGTGCTTAGCCCGACTTCAATTACTAAGATACAAAAGCTCGTTGACACGAGTTACACTCGTTTTATTTCCACCCTCCTACAGTCTTACAGACTATTGGAGCGAGTACTGAAAGGAAACGAAAACACTATAAAAAGGGTGGAGTAGGTAATGCGAAATGTAACCGAAAGATGATACTATAAAAAAGCACTATTCGTCTGGGGCGAATGGTGCTTTTATAGTATTTACTCCCCAGACTTTGCATGCTGCTTTCTGTAGTCGCTAGGACTGAGGTGAAAGTAATGTTTAAAGACGGAGCTGAAGGCTAACGGGTCTAGGTAGCCGACGGAGTAAGCGACTTCTGTGATACTGAGGTCAGGATGAAGGAGTAGTTCACAGCTACGTTCCATTTTGACTTGGAGGATATACTCCTTGATAGCGTAACCAGTTTCCTTCTTGAAAATCTTGTAGAGATAGCTTCGGTTTAGAGATAATTTCTCTGCAATCTCCGCGACCTTGAGAGGTGTGTTGTAGAAGTTATGAATCATCTTAATCGCTTGTTGAACGTAGTTTTGGGTTAAGTGATTGGCTTCGTAGAGATGTTCCTTAGGAAATTCATCAATCAATTGGGCTAGCAGTATTTGGAGCTGCCCAACGAGGCTTAGTTCGTTGATGATATTGAGCTTATGGATTGGAAGCTGGGTGATTTTTTGCATAGTGGCCAAAATCGGAGAAGTGAGGGTCGAGTGGAGAAAATAGCTATCCAATAGCTGGGTCTGTTGGAGAATAGCCTGGGCTCGTGTGCCACTGAAGCCAACCCAGATATAGGACCAAGGCTCCTCCGCATCTGCCTGATAGAAGGTCACTTCATTTTGTGGGAGGATAAATAAGTCCCCTGCCTGCAGGTTGGTTGTTTTCCCTTTTACAGTGAATCGTCCTTTACCAGACACGATAAAGTGCAGGACATAATTGTTACGAATCGAGGGACCAAACGAATAGTTTTTATCGCATTGTTCTGCCCCGTAGTGGTCAACATTTAAGTCCACATTGTGACCTTCAAGTTCGTAGTAGGTGCTCAGTATATTCATTGTTTACCTCGTTTTTTCTTAGTTTGAAACGGTTTTTGTTCTCTCATTGCTCGTTATAAAGGGAGCCACGTCTGTAAAGCAAGTAGCGTTTGTAGGGCTTTTGACCTGTAAGCAATTCCCTTGGTTTTTATTGGGTATAGGAAACATTATACCATGCCTTAGTGACATAATTCTATTTTGAAAACGTTTTTATTTGATATAATCATTCTTGTAAGAAAGATAGGGGAGAGAGAAAAGTGATTAGATTTTATGCAGAAAATGGCTTGTTTCACTTACAGACATGTGAATTTTCCTATGTGATGCAAGTTCTTGATAACCAGCAGCTGGTGCATCGCTATTTTGGTAAAAAAGTGAATCGTTTCAGTTCAAGTAACAAAATGACATATTTAGATCGTGCTTTTGCTCCCAGTCCAATCTCAGGGAATCGCACCTTTTCCCTCGATGCTCTGCCATTAGAGTATAGCAGTAATGGTCTAGGAGATTTTCGCTCAGCTAGCATAGAAGTCCGAAATGACTTTGGAGTGGGACTTGATTTGAAGTACCGAGCGCATCGCATTTCCAAGGGCAAGCCAGCTTTGGAAGGTCTGCCAAGCAGTTTTGCTACAGATGATGAGGTAGAAACACTAGAAATTGACCTCTATGATGCTTTGACAGATATCACGCTTACCTTGTTCTATAGTGTATTTGAGGAGGCCAATTTTCTTGCTCGGTCAGCGAAGATTACAACAGGAGAGCATGCGACCAAGATTGAGGGATGCTTGTCCTTTACTCTTGATATGCCGAGGAAAGATTTTGTAGTTCATAGCCTCATGGGACGCTATGGTTATGAAAAAGAATGGACTCGGACTCCTTTGACTAGTGGACGCTATGAAATCGGAAGTGTCCGAGGAGCTTCGGGGCATTCGCAGACACCGTTCATTGCCTTGGCAGATGAAGCCATTACCGAAGACAGTGGCGAAATCTACACCGCTCATTTGGTCTATAGTGGCAATTTCAAGGCTTTTGCAGAGACGAGTCCGCTCCACCATACTCGGTGGGGGATTGGCTTAAATGATCAAGCCTTTAGCTGGCAGTTGGAGGCTCATCAGAGTTTCCAGACGCCAGAAGCCTTGCTGTCCTATACTGATCAGGGCTTGACGGCTATGACCCAGACTAGCCATGCCTTTATCAAGCGCCATTTGGTGAGAAGTTCCTTTGTAGATAAGGCGAGACCAATTCTCATCAACAACTGGGAAGCGACCTATTTTGATTTTACAGAGGAGAAGATTTTGGAACTGGCACAAACGGCTAGCCAGACAGGGATAGAGTTGTTTGTTCTTGATGACGGCTGGTTCGGTCGCCGTGACGATGATGAATCTTCCCTTGGGGACTGGTTTGTCAATCGGGCAAAGTTGCCACATGGTTTAGAAGGACTCGCTAGGTCAGTCAATGGGCTGGGCATGGAATTTGGTCTATGGTTTGAACCAGAAATGATTTCCATTGATAGTGAGCTTTATCGAGCGCACCCAGATTGGGCCATTCAGATAACAGGTCGGGATCCAATTTATAGTCGGGAGCAATTGGTGTTGGATTTATCACAAGATCAGGTCTGTGATTATATCATTGATTCGGTGACTAGGATTTTGGAGTCTGCCAATATTACCTATGTCAAGTGGGATATGAACCGTAATATTACTAGCATGCCAGAAACAGTGGCGAATGGTGAGCGTTATGAATTTCACCACCGCTATATGCTAGGGCTCTACCGCATTTTAGAAACTTTGACGATGCGTTTCCCGCATATTCTCTTTGAAAGTTGCTCGGGTGGCGGTGGTCGGAATGACCTAGGCATGATCTACTACATGCCTCAGGCGTGGGCGAGTGATAATACCGATGCGATTGGGCGCCTATCCATCCAAGAAGGAACGAGCTTGATTTATCCCGTCAATTCCCTTGGAGCTCATGTATCTGCTGTACCAAATCATCAGGTTGGTCGTGTGACACCGCTTGAAACGCGGGGGAACGTTGCGATGATGGGAGGAGCCTTTGGCTATGAATTGGACTTGACGAGTTTAGAACAAGAAGAGATTGACGAAATCACAGAGCAGGTCGCGACCTACAAGTCGATTCGCGCAACGGTTCAAAATGGGCAGTGTTACCGCCTAGCAAGAACGAGCAATACCCAGTCGACCATTTATGTCAATGAGGATCAGAGTCAGGCTGTCTTTACCTTTGTCAAAATTTTGGCTCAGCCAGAAGCACCCCTAATTCAGGTTCGCTTGAAAGGCTTAGACCCAGAGGCTCAATACCATTGCCCACGATTGAAAGAAACATTCTATGGGGACGAGTTGATGAACATTGGCTTAACCATGCCACATGTTCAAAAAGATTACTTTAGTGTACAATATATTTTTAATAAACTTTAGGAGGACTTTATTGTATGAAAATGAAAACATTTTTAAAAGGTGCAGCAGTGTGCGCATTTGCTAGTTTCTTAGCAGCTTGTGGAAATGCAGGTGGAAGTGATCAGGTTGAGATTGAGTACTTCTCACAAAAACCTGAAATGCAAAAGGTTTTACAAGAAATCGTTAATGATTTTGAAAAAGAAAATCCAGATATCAAAGTAAAATTCACCAATGTACCAGACGCAGGAACGGTCTTAAAGACACGTATGGCCAACAACGAAGCACCAGATGTCATTAATATTTATCCCCAAAATGCTGACTTTAAGGAATACGCAGCAGACGGCCGTTTTCTAGAGGTGGATAAGGAAGCAGGACTAGATCATTTGAAAGAAGGAGCAGTCACTCCATACGAAGTGGATGGGAAAAACTATACCCTGCCCCTTACAGCCAATGCTTACGGGATTTACTATAACAAAGATAAATTCAAGGAATTAGGCTTGGAAGTTCCAAAGACGTATGCAGAATTTGAAGCTCTTGTTGCAAAAATCAAGGCAGACGGCAAAGCTGCACCATTTGCCCTTTCTCTCAATGATGCTTGGTCTTTAAATGGCTATCATCAATTGGCTTGGGTGACAGTTGCTGGCGGATTTGACGAGGCAGAGGACTTACTTATCCGCACACCAAAAGGCGGTGTCAAAGATGATGACAATGCAAAAGCTGTTACCAAACGCTTAGCTCTCTTGACAGACAACGGTCAAAAAGGGTTTGCAGGAGCGCTCTATGCTGATGCAGTTGCGTCATTTGCAGTAGGAGATGCTTTGATGCTTCCACAAGGTACTTGGGCAGCTACAGCGGTCAATGAACAAGATCCAGAATTTGAATATGGCATGTTTGCATTCCCAGGCGACAAAGAAGGAAGTGAGTTCACGGTTGGAGCTGCAGACCTTGCGCTATCTGTCAGTGCAACCTCAAAACATCCAGCAGAATCTAAAAAATTCCTTGAATACCTTTCTCGTCCAGAAGTTCTTCAAAAATACTATGATGTAGATGGTTCACCAGTCTCTGTTGAAGGTGTAAAAACAGAAGGAAAATTCATGGAAACAGAAGGCGTGACCAAGTATGCCTTTACAGACAAACATGTGGTTTGGCTTCAAAGCGAATGGCAATCAGAAGATGAATTTTGGAATATCACTGTTGAAACTGTGAAAAAACCAGATTCAGCTGAATTGGTTAAAGACCTCAATGCTTTCTTTGATCCAATGAAGAAATAATCGCTTCTAGTCTACAAGGCTAGTGCCGGTGATACTATATAAAAATCAAAATCTAATGAGGCAACGAAACGATTGGAAATAAGAAAAGTAACTACTTTTCTCAACAGTTCAGCAAAGTGAATTAACGACGTTAGACTTTGATTTTTGACAAGTATCAGCAGTCAACTGGCACTAGCTTATTGGTAGATGAGTTTGAAAACCTAGACCGATTTTTGGTCTTTTAAAACTGGTTTGTCAAAAACCAGCTTAAAAAGGCTAGAGATTGGATTTCTCATAGCTTTTATTACAAATTAAGGAGAACAGACAATGAATCAAAAAGGATTTTTAGCCAAATATTGGGCCTACTTGTTTGTCGCAGTACCCATCACCTTACAGCTCATCTTTTTCTTTTATCCCTTGTTTACGGGTATCTTTTACAGTCTGACTGACTGGAATGGGATTTCAAGACAGTACCAAGTTATCGGCATTCAAAATTATCTTGACATTTTGAAAAATCCTGATTTTTACACCAGTATGACCTTCACCGTCCTCTTTACCATTGGCTTGGTCGTGGGAGAAATTGTCTTAGGAATCTGGCTTGCAACCTTACTCAATCGGAAAATCAAGGCAGTTGGTTTTTTCAGAACCTGGTATTTCTTCCCAGCAGTCTTGTCAACCGTGACTCTCGGCTTGATTTTTGTCCAATTGTTTAACTACGGCTTTACCCAAATCGGAGAAGTACTTCATTTGGAATGGCTTCAAGAAAATCTCTTGGTCAAGGAAAATACGGTTATTCCAGCAGTTCTTTTTGTAGCCTTGTGGCAAGGGCTTGCTATGCCAGTCATCATTTTCTTATCTGGGCTTCAGAGTATTCCAGAAGATGTCAAAGAAGCGGCAGCTATTGACGGTGCCAACCGTAGCCAGCAATTCTTCAATATTGAATTGCCTTACTTGCTACCGTCTATCAGCATGGTCTTTATCCTAGCGATGAAATCTGGTCTGACAGCTTTTGACCTCATCTTTGCTCTTACGAGCGGTGGTCCAGACGGAAAAACTGAGTCGCTCGGACTCTTGGTCTACAATTACGCCTTTGTGCATAACAAGTTCTCGAATGCCAATGCACTTGCCGTTATTCTCTTTCTCTTCATCATTGTCATTTCACTGGTTCAGATGAAGATTTCCAAAAAGTTTGAAGTATAAGGTGGTCTCTATGAACAAAGCAAAACAAAAAAATTGGTGGGTCTATCTGATTCTCTGTATCGGTATTCTCTTCATGTTTGTACCGCTCTTGGTGACAGTGATGAGTTCGTTCAAACCAACTAAGGAAATTACGAGCAATTTCTTTGGTCTGCCAAAGCAATTTACACTGGATAACTATGCTCGTCTCTTTGAGGACGGCGTGGTACAATACTTTGGCAATTCAGCCTTGATTACCATTGTAGCAGTGCTTCTGATGATTTTGGTCATTCCAATGGCGGCCTTTGCAATCGCCCGTCACATGAATCGTAAAACAGCCTTTAACATGATTTACTTTTTCTTGATTATTGGAATCTTTGTTCCCTTTCAGGTCATCATGCTCCCAATGACCAAGTTGATGTCAAGTATTGGCTTGAACAATATCGTAGGCTTGATTATTCTTTATCTCACCTACGCAGTTCCACAAGCACTGTTCTTATATGTCGGCTACATCAAAACCATTGTTCCAGAAGAAATGGATGAAGCAGCAGCGATTGACGGTTGTGATAAATTTACCATGTATTGGAAAATTATCTTTCCCTTGATGAAACCCATGCATGCAACGATTCTTATCATCAATGCCCTCTGGGTTTGGAATGATTTCCTTCTCCCTCTTCTGGTCCTCAACCGTGATCAGCGTATGTGGACCCTGCCCCTTTTCCAATACAACTACAAGGGCATGTATTTCAGCGATTACGGTCCCTCCTTCGCCTCTTATGTCGTCGGAATTATCCCAATCCTCATCGTCTACCTCATCTTCCAAAAACACATCATCTCAGGAATGACCAGCGGCTCGGTGAAATAAGATACGAGGGCGTTAAAAAAGCGACCGAAAAATAGGAGCCTGACGTAGTGTTCGATGAACACGAGGAAGGCTATCTTTTTTCCGAGCTTTTAGCCCGAGTTCAATTAAGTAGTGAGAGCGTTAAAAGTACAAAGTGCACTCAAGAGTATCCGTATCTGTAAAGCAGGCATAGCCTGCAACAGCTACGGCAAAATAGGCGGCCGAAGTATTAGAGGAGAGTTTGCTCCACAAACTCCTATTTCTCACCTTCAAAGGTATACTATACCTTTGAAGCTAGCAACTTCGTAGTGAGACCCCGGCGAGGATAGCTAGGATATTCATAAATAAAATGTAGGGAATATCCAGCTAGCTACCGCCAACATGGAACTCTAACTTAACCGAGTTGCGATAGCTTTTTCAAATAAACCTCGCTTCTTAGTTTTTAGGTTCGGGTAGCAATCTTCGCTCTCCTATTTCTTGGCTCAGGTTCAACTAATCCACTGAATTAGTTGAAACCCCTGACTATCCTCGCTTTCGCATTTTCAAGCTCGGGTAGAAATAGTCACTACCCTGACTATTTCTATTATCCCCAAGGAGATTCTTAGCTGTAACTCGCTAAAGCGAGAACAGTTGCCTACTGTGGTTTATCGTTGGCAACTCTAACCCTACTAGATTGTCAGTGAGTTGTAGCTTGAGTTCAAATTCATATGATATGAGAGAGTAAAAACCATGTTGAAAATAGATAGTTGCTTTTCCTGAAAATAAAATGCATACAAGGAGAATAAAATGAAAATCAAAAACCAAGCCATGTTGATTACCTATTCAGATAGCTTAGGAAATAATCTCAAAGATTTGAAAAAAGTCTTGGAAGGTCCGCTTAAAGACACGGTCGGAGGAGTCCATATCCTACCATTTTTCCCCTCATCTGGTGACCGCGGATTTGCGCCAATGGATTATACCAAGGTGGATCCATCCTTTGGAGACTGGGAAGATATCGAAGCGCTCAGCAAGGACTACTACCTGATGTTTGACTTCATGATCAACCACATTTCAGCTCAATCGCCTTATTTCCTAGATTTTTTAGAGAAAAAAGATGATTCAGAATATGCTGATTTGTTTATCCGCTATAAGAATTTTTGGCCCAATGGTGAGCCGAGCCAAGAAGATGTGGACTTGATTTACAAACGGAAACCACGTGCGCCTTATCGCATTGCAGAATTTGCAGACGGTAGCACCGAAAAAGTATGGTGTACCTTTGATGAACAGCAGATCGACCTCGATGTGACGACAGAAACCACGAGAACCTTTATCAAGGAAAATCTGGAAAACTTGGCGCGACATGGTGCATCTATCATTCGTCTAGACGCCTTTGCGTATGCGAATAAGAAAATTGGCACGAACTGTTTCTTTGTAGAGCCAGATATTTGGGAAATGCTCCATTTTCCACGCAAGCTCTTAGCGCCTCAGGGAATCGAGATTTTACCAGAAATTCATGAACATTATACAATCCAGCAGAAGATTGCCGAGCAAGACTACTATGTGTACGATTTTGCCTTGCCAATGCTGGTGCTTCACGCTCTTTATTCAGGTCAGGTCAATCGTCTAGTTCACTGGATGACGATTTGTCCGCGAAAGCAGTTTACAACACTCGATACTCATGACGGGATTGGTGTAGTAGATGTTAAAGATTTGTTAACAGACAAAGAGATTGAAGAAACGCGCGAAGCGCTCTATGCACAAGGTGCTAATGTCAAAAAGATCTATAGCACAGAGGCCTATAATAACTTGGATATTTACCAAATTAACTGCACCTATTACTCAGCCTTGGGCAATAACGATCAAGCCTACCTGCTAGCCCGCGTCTTGCAATGTTTTGCTCCGGGTATTCCGCAGATTTACTATGTCGGCCTCTTGGCAGGAGAAAATGACATTGACTTGCTCGAGTCTTCTAAGGAAGGTCGCAATATCAATCGTCACTATTATGACTTGGAAGAAATTGAACGAGAAGTCAAACGTCCAGTGGTGCAATCACTTTTCAATCTCTTGAAATTCAGAAATACCAGCCCAGCCTTTGACGGAGAATTTACAGTTGAGATGCGAGATACCCATACCCTTCACATCATGTGGAACAATCAAGACGCAGGAATTGCTACCCAGTTAACAGCTAATCTCAAAGATAAAACGTTTGATATTGTAGAAATCGTTGAAGGTGAAAGCCAACAAATTTTCCTATGAATGTTATCATAAAAGAGCGAAGGAAAACGATTGTATTCCTCGCTCTTTTGCACTAGGAGGAAAAGGAAAGGACAGAAAAAGAAAAGATGATCGCAGGTCAGCTCTACAATGCTACTGATAAGGAATGACTTGCTCTGTGTCAACATGCTAGAGACTTGCACGGTCAAGTTAACCAAGAAATAGACGGTAACCAGCGTTCGCAGTTGATGAAAAATTGGTTGGGAAGTACGGATGAGTGGCTATATGTTGAGACGCCTGTCATGTTAGAGGAAGGATCGCATGTTCATGTTGGAGAGGATTTTTTTGCTAATTTTGGCTGGACAGTCTTGGATACCTGCCCTGTACAGTCGTTTCGTTTCCTTTTAGTACTCGCTCCAATAGTCTGGCAGACTGTTGAAGGTTGGAAATAAAACGAGTGTAACTCGTGTCAACAGCTACAGGCATAACTGAACTCGGGCTAAAATCTTAGTGAAAAAGATAGGTAGCTGTTCTCGCTTTAGCGAGTTACAGCTGAGAATCCCCTTGGGGATAATAGAAATAGTCAGGGGAGTGACTATTTCTACCCGAGCTTGAAAATGCGAAAGCGAGGATAGTCAGGGGATTCAACTAATTCAGTGGATTAGTTGAACCTGAGCCAAGAAATAGGAGAGCGAAGATTGCTACCCGAACCTAAAAACTAAGAAGCGAGGTTTATTTGAAAAAGCTATCGCAACTCGGTTAAGTTAGAGTTCCATGTTGGCGGTAGCTAGCTGGATATTCCCTACATTTTATTTATGAATATCCTAGCTACCCTCGCTGGGGTCTCACTACGAAGTTGCTAGCTTCAAAGGTATAGTATACCTTTGAAGGTGAGAAATAGGAGTTTGTGGAGCAAACTCTCCTCTAATACTTCGGCTGCCTATTTGGCCGTAGCTGTTGCAGGCTATGCCTGCTTTACAGATACGGATACTCTTGAGTGCACTGTGTGCTTTATGCGTTCTCACATCTTGTCAAGGTGACGCTGACGATGTTTGAAGAGTATAAAAAGTTCAGAAATCAGAGATTTCACAGATAAATCCCCAAAGCCTGCCATTTGGGCAAGCTTTTTTTGATATTTTTTGGTAAAATAGAAAAAACAAATAGAAGAGGTTCCATCATGGAGAAATTCCAAGTTATTGCACATCCACTTATTCAGCATAAACTGTCTATCTTGCGCCGTACAGATACGCCTACTAAGGCTTTCCGTGAATTGGTGGATGAAATCGCTATGCTAATGGGGTACGAAGTGCTACGTGACTTACCATTAGAAGATGTTGAAATTGAAACTCCAATTACCAAAACTGTCCAAAAACAAATCGCTGGTAAAAAATTGGCCATTGTTCCAATCTTGCGTGCCGGAATCGGTATGGTGGACGGTCTATTGAGCCTTGTGCCGGCTGCCAAAGTTGGACACATCGGTATGTACCGCGATGAAGAAACCTTGCAACCAGTTGAATACTTGGTCAAATTACCAGAAGATATCGACCAACGTCAGGTTTTTGTTGTTGACCCAATGCTTGCGACAGGTGGTTCTGCGATTTTGGCGATTGATTCACTGAAAAAACGTGGCGCAACCAATATCAAATTTGTCTGCCTTGTAGCAGCACCAGAAGGTGTCAAAGCCCTTCAAGCTGCTCACCCAGACGTGGACATCTTCACGGCAGCCCTAGATGAAAAATTAAACGAAAAAGGCTACATCGTTCCAGGATTGGGAGATGCAGGAGACCGCTTGTTCGGTACGAAATAAGCAGGACAGCAATAGGCTTAAGCTATATGTTAACCTTGAAATATCTAAAAAATCGCCTACTATCAAGATTGTTCTAGTCTTGGTTGGGGCGATTTTTTCCTGTTTTAGAGCCTATCGCTATCCTTGAGTTTTTTATTTGACCTTTTTTGACTATTCAAGTATAATAATCTCAAAATCGAAAAGGAGAATACTATGATTCCTGTAGTTATTGAACAAACCAGCCGTGGGGAACGCTCGTATGATATTTACTCACGTCTCTTAAAAGATCGTATTATCATGTTGACAGGTCCAGTTGAGGACAATATGGCTAATTCGGTTATTGCCCAGTTGCTTTTCCTTGATGCGCAAGACCCAACCAAGGATATTTACCTTTATGTCAATACTCCTGGTGGTTCTGTCTCAGCAGGTCTTGCTATTGTGGACACGATGAACTTTATCAAGGCAGATGTCCAAACCATTGTCATGGGGATGGCTGCCAGCATGGGAACGATTATCGCTTCAAGCGGTGCTAAGGGCAAACGTTTCATGTTGCCACACGCAGAATACATGATTCACCAGCCAATGGGCGGTACTGGTGGTGGTACGCAACAGACCGATATGGCCATCGCAGCCGAGCACTTGCTCAAAACTCGTAACACTCTTGAGAAAATCCTTGCGGATAATTCAGGAAAAAGCGTCAAACAAATCCACAAAGATGCAGAGCGTGACTACTGGATGAGTGCCAAAGAAACACTTGATTACGGCTTTATTGACCAAATCATGGAGAATAATCAGTTAAAATAAGATACAAAGCCCGTTAAGAACTCAAAGCGAAAATAGGAAATCTGCCGAAGAGTCTGTAGACTCTAGGAAGATTTATACCTAAAGGTAGCCACAGCTGTAACTCGCTAAAGCGAGAACATCTGCGTCTCTTTTTCGCATAGAGTTTAGGGCGTGTTCAATTACACAAGATACAAGAGTGAGACATTCTCACGTTGAAAAAGACAAATTAGCGTTTCTAATTTGTCTTTTTTACTTTATTCAAGGACGCAAGCAAGTCTTGAAAGGTACTGAGAAAGACTTGAGCTGCCTGCGAAAGGGGGTGCTGCTTGCTCCAAATGAGTTTCATCGGAGACGTAATCTGGGGCATAATAGGACGAAAGACCAGATCATTTTCGGGGCCTGTATGTATCAATTTATCAAAGGTAAGGGCGTAACCTAGTCCTTCTCGGACAAAGAGTGAGGCATTATAAATCAAATCATAGGTTGCGACAATCTGCAACTGTTCTTCTTGCTCCTTGATGGGGTTGGGCGTTTCATCAGTGAACCCTTGCCTAGACACAATTAATGGAAGGTCGAGTAAATCGGTAATATCAAGGGTTTCTTTTTGGGCTAAGGGAGCATGTGCAGGCATAAGCAAGCCCCAAGTATCTTGATAAGGAACCGGCAACATTTGGTAGGAAGAAGTGTCCATTTCTTGAACGATGAGGGCAAAATCAAGCAAGCCCTTGTTGAGATGATCAGTGACCCGCTCAAAATTCCCACTGTAGAGATGAAAAGTCATATGAGGGTAGGCTTGGCGCAGGTGTTTGGCTGCCTTTGCAACCAGGTGCATTCCTTCTGATTCTGCGCAGCCGATAGAGAGTTCTCCGCCTTGAAAATCTTGCATTGCATCGAATTCAGCAAGCGTTCGATCGACCATGCTGACAATAGCAAGGGCACGTTGGTAGAAGATTTCTCCCTCTGGTGTCAAGGCGATGGAGTGATTGCCTCGATGAAAGAGGAGATGCCCCATTTTTTCTTCCAAGTCCTTGATTTGTCGGGAGAGAGTAGGTTGGGTGACATGGAGCTGTGCGGCTGCTTTGCTCATATTTTGCTTTCTAGCAGCTTCTAGAAAATACCGTAAGACCCTGATTTCCATTTGTTCTCCTTTTCCATTCTATTTTTCTAGTATAACACGGATATGCTTAAAAGGCATATCAAAAGATACAAAATAGGTATTTGCTATTTCTGATAACAAAAAGTATACTGATGAAAAAAGGAGGACGATATGGATATTCAAACACTTATTGAAAAGATGAAAACAGGGCAGGAGGTGCTAGCAGGTTCGGCTGAGTTTGGTCTCATGCACGACTTGTCCCAGAGAGCCTTGCAAATCACAATGGCGTTAAACAACCGCTACCATGAACCAGCAGAAGTGCTTGCTCTGATGCAGGAATTAACAGGACAGCAGATTGGGGAAAATTTTACCTTGTTTCCTCCATTCTATACCGATTGTGGTCGTCACACAACGATTGGCAATCATGTCTTTATCAATGCGGGCTGTAAATTTCAGGACCAAGGAGGAATTAGCATTGGCGATCGGACCTTGATTGGACATAATGTCGTGATTGCAACGCTCAACCATTCCTTTGAAGTTGCAAAACGTGGAAACTTACTCCCAGCTGCTGTCACGATTGGGCAGGATGTCTGGATTGGCGCCAATGCAACCATTTGTCCAGGAGTGACGATTGGAGACGGCGCAGTGATTGCTGCGGGGGCAGTTGTAACCAAGGATGTAGCAGCAAAGACTTTGGTGGGTGGTGTTCCAGCAAAAGTATTGAAAGAGCTTGATGTTGTAGAATAGGAGAAGCATGGTTGGTGAAAAACGCTGTGAGAGAGGCAAGGCTGTTGGGCAATTCCTGTCAGTTGCAATAGGCTGTTTCCTATCTGCCAGCCTGCTAGTAGCTTGTCAAGAGCAGCATTCAACAGGGGCTTCTTTTGCAAGCAGCAGTTTCCAACAGCAGACGGAGGGAAAGATGACAGAACAGAAGGTAACAGAAATCACGATTCATATTGGTGCAGAGGCATTTAGCGTTTCTTTAGAAAACAATCAAGCGGTTAGGGAATTGGTGGAGATGTTAACGTCGGGTCCTCTGACGGTCACTGTAGACGATTATGCTGGCTTTGAAAAAGTAGGCAATCTCGGTAGGACATTGACAAGTGGTGAACACCAAATGACGACCCACAATGGAGATATTGTGCTATACAATAGCCGACAACTGGTCTTGTTTTACGGCAGTAATACTTGGAGCTATACCAAGATTGGTACCGTCAAGGATAAGGAAAACTGGAAACAGGTGCTCAAGGAGGCTGGTCAATCGCTAACTGTAAGGCTTACTCTTTCAGAAATACTAGAGTAAAACTGCGGAGGTTGGAGAGGTCTAGCCTCTTTTTGTCGTTTTGAGGGCTATAGCAAATGAGCTTTTGCAGCTTTCCACGACCTCTCAAGCTGTTTATTGTCCGCTTTTAGCGATATTTCCTGTATCAAATACCTTGTTTTCTGATATAATCCCGACTTTATCACTTGTTTTTTCCCCCCACCTTGCTCCCCCTTGGTAGAGTAAGGTTTTTTAATAAATTTCAACGTCTTATCTTGTTGTATATGGTTATGTATGGTATAATGAACTATGGCTTTTATTAAAACAACAACAAACAAAGAAGGTAGGACGCATGTTTACCTTGTAGAAGGCTATCGTAAAGATGGTAAGGTCAAACAGCGTATCCTTAA
>NZ_SPPD01000021.1 GCF_004570575.1 Streptococcus cuniculi | reverse complement strand
TCCATGTCACGAGTTGGGAAATGTATCGACAATGCACCAATTGAAAGTTTCTTTGGGCATTTCAAGACAGAGTCTTATCATCTCAAGAAATACAAGACTTACGAGGAACTAGTCGCAGATGTGGAAAGCTATGTCCAGTTTTACAACACACAACGCTATCAAGCAAAATTAAACAACCTGCCCCCTTGGGAATTCAGGAATCAGGTTGCTTAATATCTTTTAGTATTTGACTGTCTACTTGACAGGGAGCCGTTCAAAGCCCCTTACCTCTTTACGTTTCATAGACTTAACAGATTGACGCAGTGGTTGATTGATATCTTTGTTCGCTTTCAAGCTCCAAAGATAATCTAATCAACTGTGCAGGGGTGGGACAACGAAATCGAACTCTTACGAGTTATCGATTTCTGTCCCACTCCCTATTTGTCCTTAAAGTAACGTCTTGTTTCACGAATAATGATTGGGGAGAGGGCGAGGAGAGCAATCAAATTCGGTAGTGCCATCAGACCATTGACAATATCGGCAATGACCCAGATGACATCCAACTGCAGAGAGCCTCCTAGAGCTATCATGGCAATAAATACCAAGCGATAGAGAAGGATGAAGCGTGTCCCAAAAAGAAACTCAAAACACCGCTCTCCGTAGTAACTCCACCCCAGAATAGTCGTAAAGGCAAAGAGAACTAGGCTGAAAGTCAAGGCGAGAGCACCTGGAGTGCCAAATAAACTCGCAAAGGCCGCCTGTGTCAGAGGTGCACCTTGTAGTCCCTCCACCGTCCATTGACCTGTCACCAAGATAGATAGACCCGTCAGACTACAGATGATAATGGTGTCGATAAAAGTACCAATCATGGAAATCAAGCCCTGCTCAACAGGCTGGTTTGACTTGGCTGCTGCTGCCGCAATCGGTGCTGAACCAAGACCCGATTCATTCGAGAAAACCCCACGCGCAATCCCGTTTTGAATAGCCGCACGAACGCTTGCACCTGCAAATCCTCCAAGAACCGCAGTCGGGGTAAAGGCACTTTTCACCACTAAAATAAGAGTCGGCAGTAGTTGATCCACGTTTACAGCTAGTAAAGCAATCGTTGCTGTAATATAAAGGAGCGCCATAAAGGGCACCACCTTGGTTGACACCTTTGAAATGGACTCAATTCCTCCAAAGATAATCAATGCGACAATCACTGCTAGAATCACACTCACTATCTGCGGTGAAAATGCAAAACTATTTTCCAAAGACGAAGTAATCGAGTTGACCTGCGCAAAGGTTCCAATTCCTAGAAAGGCGACCAAGACTCCTGAGATGGCAAAGAAGATGGCCAAGGGTTTCCATTTTTCACCCATCCCTAGCGTGATATAGTGCATGGGACCTCCTGCCACCTGACCATTGGCATCCTTGGTGCGGTATTTAATAGCTAAAAAACCTTCGGCATACTTGGTTGCCATACCAAAAAAAGCTGCAACCCACATCCAAAAGAGGGCACCTGGTCCACCAGTCTTAATCGCCGTCGCCACCCCGACAATATTTCCTGTACCGACTGTTGCCGCAAGAGCCGTACAAAGGGCTGCAAAACTAGACACGTCTCCTTGACCGCTTGCATCATCTGACAAGACTAAGCGAAAAGCCCGCGGTAATTTTCTGACTTGAAATAGCCCCATACGAAATGTGAAATACACCCCTGTTCCCACCAAGAGCATCAGCAAGGGCGGTCCCCAAACCAGACTATTCACACGCTGCAAAAGTTCTAACATTCCATCTCCTCCACATTCTACTGTCTCATGAAAACGAAAGAGCTTGACTGCGACCGTCAAACTCTGCTTTTATAGCGTATAACCATAATGAGATAGGAGGTGGATACTCTTCCACTAGCCTAGGGGAAATTCACTTCCGCATTCCTATGCTCTGTCCTTTTGCCTGAGAGTTTGAGTGATGTACTGCATCACCTTGCCCCTTCGGCGCCATTACGGTCTCTCCAGAGTTCCGTCTTTCCCACAGTTGGACCCAAGTCCTCCCACGAGATGTCAACCGGTATTTCGTTACTTACTAGTATAGCGAAAAAATGAAAAAAGGCAAGAACATTTTTTGAAAGTTTCATGAACGAAGTAAGTGGATTTTTCCAAACATACCTGACTTAGACTCCTTCGCAAATGCTAGACAGCTAGCATTATAGTCGTTTCGTTTGCTTTTAGTATTCGCTCCAATAGTCTGGAAGACTTGTTGGAGGTTGGAAATAAAACGAGTGTAACTCGTGTCAACAGCTACAAGCATAACTGAACTCGGGCCAAAAGCTTAGTGAAAAAGAGACGCAGATGTTTCGGCTGTTGCTACCTTTAGGTATAAACGAAATGAGTATACCACTAGGAATTGAACATCGTACCCTATCAAAGAGTAATCTGAAACGCCTCGAAATCGCTTGTACTCTCCTCTACCAAAAAGAAATCCTCTTCATTGATGAAGGGTTATCTAGTCTAGACCAAACGAATGCAGCTCATATCCTCTACTTGATTGCCAAAACAGGGTTGATTTTCACAAAAATTCTGATATAATTGAATTATCTGAAAATTTAGACGAGGAGATTAAAGGTATGACGAAACATATCCATTGGGATGGGCAACTGTCGCAAGAAGGACTTGATATCATCAAAGGAGAGGGGGGCGTGATTGTCTGCCCTACCAAGGTTGGCTACATTATCATGACTGCTGACAAGGCTGGTTTGGAGCGAAAATTTGATGCCAAGGAGCGCAAGCGCAATAAGCCCGGTGTTGTGCTATGTGGTAGCATGGAAGAACTCCATGAATTGGCTCAGATGACCCCAGAGATTGATGCCTTCTACCAAAAACATTGGGACGAAGATATTTTGCTCGGCTGTATTCTTCCATGGCGTGAGGAAGCCTATGCCAAGCTCAAAGCCTATGGCGATGGTCGTGAGGAATTGATGACGGACATCCGTGGAACTTCTTGCTTTGTCATCAAGTTTGGCGTTGCCGGGGAGCAAATTGCCAAGGAAATGTGGGAAAAAGAGGGTCGTATGGTCTATGCTTCTTCCGCCAATCCATCTGGAAAAGGAAACCGCGGTAAGGTCGAAGGGATTGGGGAGCGCATCGAATCAAAGGTAGACCTCGTCATCGAGGCAGATGATTATGTGGCATCTATCCAGCCTGATAAGACGCTGGAAACTCGCTACGAGCAAGGAGTCATGGTCTCTATGGTGGACGCTGACGGTAAACTCATTCCAGAACAAGGCAAGGACAGCCGCTCTATCTCCCCATGCCCTGTTGTGATTCGTAAAGGTCTTGACATTGATAAAATCATGATGCACCTGTCAGACCACTTCAACTCATGGGACTACCGCCAAGGGGAATATTACTAATCTTTTTGACGAAAACAAATCAACCCAGCTCTGGAAATGAGCTGGGTTTTATTCTCTTATGGCAAGGTGATACGCATCATTGACCTCAATCGCAAGGACATCTTGAGCAGAATGCTCTTTTACTGTATAAATGGATCCATAGGTCCACAAATCCCGCTTCTCCTTTGCGTCTTGCCCCGTCCAATCCATCGCTCCCCACCGGCTCGACGGAATTCTTTGACCTGTATCAGAACGAAATAAAACCACTTCCGCTAATACCGTCACAAATTCATCTAGTTCTTCTTCGGACACTAGCGTATTTGTCACACGATAATGATGCCCGCCTCCATCAATCATGCGGGCATCTCGATGATTGATACGGAATGTCTCTCCAATCATCAGTCCGTCTTCACCAGAAACAGCTGGCTTCCAGCGCTCATCGCTTGCAACTAGTTCATCACTAGGTTTGACACGATAATAATCATCCTGTATACCAATACACAAGCCACCGTCACGAATCCGATAGAGATTTTGAACGCTCAAACTCGTCCCTTTATTGCGTTTGTCCTCACCCATCACTTCCAAGTGTAAAAAGCGTAGCTCAAGTCGATCCAATTCACTGACATCAACCTTCTGATTCAAAATAGTATAGCTTCGTTGTTGATAAGAAAAGGTTGTGAAGTCTTCCCGATGAAATACAATAGCTCTCTGACCTTGTTGACAGGCCATCAAGCAGGTAACACTCAGCAAAACAATCAAAAACAGAAACTTTTTCCATTTCATGAGATCCCTCCTAAACTCGGTAACGTTTTACATGCATCAAACAGAATGCTACACAAGTCATCCCTACTATCCAGCAGCATAAGGTTAGCAAATAAGAACGATTCAAACTAATGATGAAATTAGCAGGCAGAACAATAGGACACCAATAATGGCCTAGAAATGTCCGATTACTTGCAAAAAGCACCAACAAACATTCAATAAACGCAACCGCAAAATTGACACCCTTTGCTAGAAATAAACTGAGCACCAGATGAACATGATACACAAAAATCGTAAACCCCCAACTAGCAAGACCAATGGCCAGATACGGTATATCCTTGTAAACAAAGGTCGCAATGAACCACCATAACATCATGGTTGGCAGAAGGGACAAACCATCTACCAATACGAACTTTGCACCCCACAAGCACCAGCTACGCGCTTCACTCCGAATGTATTGAAAATGATTCGCTTGACTTTCCTGCTCAACTAATAAGATAGAAATAATGGTATAGACTAGACAATTTGCCAACATAGGAAAATAGATCGCAGCTTCTAGCGCATATGAACTCGGAACAAAGGCCAGGTAAGCGGGTATCGTGATATATTCTAGTAAACTAAAGCCGACTAAAAACAAAACTGCATACGAATGACGAATCTTAAGCCATTCACTGTGTACGATGGCCATCAGCCTGCTCCTTTCTCATCCAAATAACCGCCCCTAAGCTAGCAAGAACCAGAGATAAAGCGATAGCCATCAGCAAAGACAGTATATCTATTGATGCTGCTGGTGCCATGGTATCTCCCGACGGTTTTATATGTAGTAAAATTGCCATCACCTTATAATGATAAGTGTAGGGAAACAGGTACCACCAATTCGTTTGGGCGATGAAAGGGGCCACTAAAAAACAAAGAAAACTATTGACCACTAAAACAAAGTAGGCATTAAAATACTCAAAACAGCTATACAAAAAAGGAATATTCCACAGGACTGTCAGTAGTACAAGAAACAGGGTCATCACATTGGTAAGCCAATGGAGGATCATTGTCGGAAACAACAGCGAGACAAGATAGAGAAATAACAGAACAAAACCGCTCGCAATGACTAGCTGGTAAACCACAAGTAGCCACTTCACGAAATAGATGTTTGCAGTCAAAGTCCCTACTAGCACATTCTGAAACCGACCCGCCTGCTTTTCCGCTTGATAATCGTACAGACAAAGCAAGCCAATCAGCACAAAGAGAAACAACGCCTCCCACCAATACATCGTAAAACTTTCCAAAATATCGGGACTGCCAATCAGAAAGGCAATGGCTAGCGTTAAAAAAGGTAGTATCAGAGCAAGTTTTTTCTGTCCCGCTCCTTTCAACTTTAGGTACTCAGATTGAAGGATTGCTTTCATCTCACACCTCCATGTACAATACTAAAAAAGAGTTGTTCCAAATCATCCTCATGGCAATTTTGCTCATTATAGCAAATCTGCCCCTGATGTAGAATCAAAATCTGATCCGCTATTTGACTGACCTCATGTAATTGGTGACTAGAAACAAGGATTGTCATCTGCTTTTCTTTTAAAGACCGAATCAACTGAAGTAAATCCTTGATACCATCCGGATCTAAGCCATTAGTCGGCTCATCCAAAATCAGAAATTTTGGCTCTATTAGCATCGCCATTCCAATTCCTAGACGTTGCTTCATCCCTAGTGAAAATGCCTTGACTCGCTTCTTGCCAGTATCTGATAAACCAACCATCCTGAGCACTTCCCAAATCCGCTCGTCTGAAATACCATACAGCAAGGCTCTCGTCTTTAGATTGTCAAAGGCAGATAAATTCTGATAAATAGCAGGATTTTCAATGAGTGCCCCTAATGTTCGGCTTCTATCTCTATCGTTCTGTGAGCGTCCATCCATCAAAATCTGCCCCTTATCTGCTTTCTCAAGTCCAAACAAGATTTTCATGAGAGTTGATTTCCCTGCACCATTCACTCCTAAAAGACCACAAACAGTACCTGACTCAATCTCAAAAGAAAGATCCTGCAGAACCACCTTATCCTTAAATTCTTTCTGAAGATGCTCTACTTGAAGATGCATATTATTGTCCTCCTTTTGCTTTTGTTGACCATATAGTGCATTGAATAAAGGTTGGACATCGTTCAGTTACTTTGATGAACGCCAATTCTATCTGCAACTCCTTTCCTTGTCCTATTCCCTTCTCAATCCGCTATAAGTATACACTCACTTGTTCAGAATTTGTTCAGACTCTTCCAACAAGAAAAAAACTAGGAGTACGATGCTCCTAGTTTCCAATCTCTTTATCCTCAATAGCGAATAGGACTTCTGCGCCACTAGTTGGTGGATTATGCAATTGCAAGTAACCCTGATGTAGCTTGGCAACCCCTTGTGCAAAGGTCAGTCCAATCCCATAATGTTCACCACTTCTTCCACCATCTTCGGTGAAAAACAAGTTGGTTCCCTGCAGGAGCGCATCTGCCGAAAAAGGAGCACCATCATTCCACGTTTTAAATAAGAGGTATGAATCGTCACGGCAAATGGTCAAATCAATTCGACCACCATCTCTCCCATATTGAACAGCATTGACCAAAATGTTCATCAAAGCACGGTGTAGCAAAAGGGCATTTCCCCAAAAGACGACCGACCCCACTTCATTTATCAGATGAAAATCGATACTCTTTCGATCTAGCATATCCTTCGTCTCGCTCCATACATCGTCTACAAGCTCCTCTAAGACAATGCGTTCTCGGTGACTGTTATCTTCATATAAGAGGCGTGTGTAAGATAGCATAGACTGAAAATACGTTTCAAAGATCGCAATGCTACGCTCCATAGAGCCTACAAAACTAACCTGTTGATTCGTCAGTGAAGTCATACCCAGTAGTTCTAAGTTCCCTTTCAAGACCGTTAACGGAGTCTTGACATCATGAGACAAGGCTGCCACTTGAAAGGATAGGTCCTTCTTTTCCTTTCGCTCTGCATCTAGCAAGTGTGCTAATTCTTGGCTTTTTTCCTCGAGTGTTCCTAAAATTTCTTCAAATTCTAGTAGCCTTGATTGAACCAATCGTTTCGATACATGTGGCTTGCCCATGCTCAAAGAAATACTTCGCACTGCTTGAAAATTCTGAGAAAATTCCTTCACCAATCGCAGAACAGACCAAGTAATCATCAGACATTCTCCTACGAAAAAAAGGATATAACTAAATACATTCCACGAAATGAAGCGCAGGGCAGGATTGGTAAATTCGGGTATTAGAGGTTGGCGTACCACGAGGGAGAACCGGTGATTGGAGTAGGGAACATAGGCTGTCGATCCATGTACATTTTCTTTTTGACTCTCAAAAACAGCTTGATAGTATTTCTGTTCCATCTCCTGATAGTGTCCTACAAGAAGCTCTCCCTTTGATTGGTCAAATAAAGCATAGTCATAAGGCAAGAGGTTCATCTGGTCGGCAATAGCCTCAACTGTAGCACTCTCATCAATCGAAACAGATAACTGAGCATTCGGAACTGCTACTTGCTGCGTCGTAATGAGTAAGTAAGATAGGGCAAGTATTCCGAATAACAGAGCAATTGTTCCAAGTGCAACTTCTCCTACACTGCGTAAAACTCGTTGTTTAATGGAGTATTGTGTCATCTGCATATTGATACCCTATCCCTCTTATGGTTTTAATTGGATTGACACCATGTGGCGCACATTTTGTCCGAATCTGATAGATATATTCTGAAATAGAATGAAAAAGGACATCTGCCTCCTCATCATAGACATGTTCATATATTTCTTCTCTCGTAAAGACTTTTTGTGGGTAGTGGGAAAGCAACTCTAAAATAGCATACTCTCGATGTGTTAAAGGTAAGGTCTGACCTCGGATGCTGACTTTTTTCCCCTCCAAGAAAAAACTGACTGGACCTAGTTCACGAACAACCTGATTATACCTCTCTTGAGCCTGACGAGTCCGCACCTCTCTCCTGAGATGGGCTTCCACCTTTGCGCTCAGTTGCTTGACCCCAAAAGGCTTTGTGATATAATCGTCCCCTCCCAATTGCAAGCCCTTTACAATGTCTTCCTCAGCATCTCTAGCGCTGATAAAAACAATCGGTGTCTGTATCTCTTGCCGAATCGCTCTACAAATGGTAAGCCCGTCTGTATGTCGTAGCATAACATCTAGCATAATCAAGTCAAATCCCTTAAACTCTTTCGGATCAATAGGAATTGACACTTCCTGACGAGTTGTGACCGAAATATTTTTCATTTCTAAAATCGTACGAATTAATTTCAAAATTTCCTCGTCATCATCTACTACAAGAATCTGATACATCTGTCTCCCTCCCTTTTCTCTATTTATATTTTTTGAACGAACTTTGATCCATCCGTCACTTTCGACTTGTCGTACTCATACTCAATAAAATTCAAGAGCAGACTAGGCGACGCCTATGCAGATAGGACTGAAATGCAGCACAACGTCTACTTTGAGTTTTTGAAGTGTATCAAGTATTGTCCGCGTCTTCCGTTCCTTGTCTGAAAGTTGATTCATTTAACTATAGCACACTTTTTTCAGAATTCCTTCATACTGACGTCAAAATTTCCCCAAATATGCTACAATAGCACCCAATAAGGAGGTATACGATGCCTGACACATTCCACTTAAAAGCCTTTACAGAAGCTGAGAACCAGCAGATTTGGGAAATCAGCTATAAAGAAGTTTCACCCAAACGGAAAAACTATTCTGCATCTTACCAAGCCTATGAAAACTTTGAAGCCTTGAAAGAATGCGACGACTATCATTTTCTACGGTTACCGAGAGTGCAGAGGATTTTTATCAGAGAAAAACCCAGATGGTTAGAAATGGGCATAATTATCTATGATGCTGCTTACTGGGGTGGCAGTTACGGCACTCAGGCCTTCACTCTTTGGACAGAGTATATCTTTACGACGATATCAGAACTGGATCATATCGGTCTCACCACTTGGAGTGGCAATCAGCGCATGATGAAAGTTGCTGAAAAACTCGGCATGACCAAAGAAGCCCAAATCCGCAAAGTCCGCTAGTGGCAAGGTTTCTATTATGATTCCATTAAGTACGGTATTCTAAGAAGTGAGTGGGACGTACAAGGTAACAACCATTAAATCAACCTTCCTATAGCACAAAACCAACCTCGTATTTGAGGTTGGTTTCATTTTTTCTAACCCACTGCTGCTTTCACCTGCTCCTCAATCTTTTCCGCGGTAAGACCATAGACTTCCATGAGGTAGGCTTGTTGCCCCACTTGACCAAAGGCTTCGTCCACACCGATACGATAAACGGGAGTTGCTGGACTGGTGCTGACCAGTTCACAGATAGCGCTACCGAGACCACCTATACGGTTGTGATTTTCTGCGGTAATGACTGGTTTTCCTGCCAGCAGACCGAGCAGGTCTTGGTGAAGTGGTTTGATTCTAAAAAGATCTATCACTTGAACAGCTATTCCCGCTTCTTTTAGACTATCTGCTGCTTTCAAGGCCTGTTCAACCATGATACCACTCGCAACGATCGTCGCATCCGCTCCCTTTCGCAGGACACAATACCTCTTACTAAAGTCTTCATCGCCTTGATAAATGGCAGTCGGAGCTTTGCGAATGGTGCGAATGTAGTTCAGTCCATCTTCCTTCAAGGTCTCATCAAGGACTGCCCGGAACTGGATGTCGTCGCTCACTTCATAGACATGCGCTTTAGGAATCAAGCGCATCAATGCCAGGTCTTCAAACGGCATATGGGTTCCACCGTTCATTTCAGCAGATACCCCAGCATCTGAACCGATTACTGTCGCATTCAACTGGGCGTAGCCCAATGAGAGAAAGATCTGGTCAAAGACGCGCCGACTGGCAAACGGTCCAAACGTGTGAAGATAGGGTTTGTAGCCTAAGATAGCTAGACCAGCTGCCACACCAATCATTTCTTGCTCCATGATTCCTACATTGACATAGCGTTCACCAAGGATTGTGGCTAACTTATTGGTCGACATAGAGCTTGATAGGTCGGCTTCCAGAGCAGCCAGCGCCGGATTGCTCTTACCCATTTCAGCGAGGAAGTCGCTGTATACCAAGCGCATTTCTTTTGTTTGTCTCATCTTGTGACCTCCAATTCTTTGGCGAATGATTGAGCAACTGCTTCCAAATCGTCTGCCAATTGACCCGATAAGCGCAAATGGTGATTGCTTTCCATTTCCTCAAGAAGATCCACCCCCTGCCCTTTCACCGTATCTAGAACAATACATTTAGGACGAGGTGAAGCACTTTCTTTCATCGCTTCAAGGGCTTCCAAAATCGCTTCAATGTTAGATCCGTCCACACGAACAGCTTCCCAACCAAAGGAGGCAAATTTCTCTACAAAATCAAAGGTTTGACAAATGTCATCCGTCCGCCCATCCAATTGTTTCTTATTATCATCAACAAAGAGGATCAAGTGGGACAATTGCTGGTGAGCCGCAAATTGAGCGGCTTCCCAACACTGGCCCTCATTCAATTCCCCGTCTCCGACCAAGGTATAGGTATAATAAGGCGAAGCCGTAATTTTTTTACCATAGGCAATCCCTGTTGCCACGCTCATTCCTTGTCCGAGCGATCCCGTCGTCATATCAACCCCGGGTGTCAAATTCCGATCAGGATGAGACGGTAGCCGAGTGCCGTTGCGATTGAGGGAGTGGAGAAAGTCCTTGTCAAAGAAACCTTTTAGGTGCAAGGCGCTATACAAGGCTGGCCCTGCATGTCCTTTTGAAAGGACAAAATGATCGCGCTCTTTAGAAGCGAAATTCTGGACGTTGACGTCCAGAACCTCACCATATAGAGCGGCTAGCACTTCCACAATCGACAAGCTACCACCATAATGCCCAAAACCGAGTTGATTTAAAGTTGTAAGGGTATGATAGCGAATTTCTGTTGCAAAACGCGTCAATTCTTCTAGCCGTTTGATCATAGCTTATCCTTCTTTCTGATCTTTCTTGATAACTGATAAACCAATCATCAGGGCTAAAATGGCAACAATTCCAACTGAAACTGCCATTACCCCACCCTTATCTGCTAAAAGACCGAGGAAAATACCTGACAAACCAAAGTCCGCATCAGAAAATGTTGACCCCGCAAATCCAAGATTTCCCATAACAGGGAGCAGGAAAACTGGAAGGAAGCTGATTAACACCCCTTGGAGGAATGAGCCGATAACTGCACCGCGAACACCACCTGAAGCATTTCCGATAACCCCTGCTGTCGCACCGCAGAAGAAATGAGGAACAACACCCGGCAAGATGACCACACCACCTGTTGCAATCAAGATGAACATGCTCACAATACCACCAATAAAGCTAGAGATAAAGCCAATCAAGACAGCATTCGGAGCGTATGGATAGACGATCGGACAGTCCAAGGCTGGTTTTGAGTTGGGTACCAATTTTTCTGAAATCCCTTTGAAGGCAGGAACGATCTCTGCCAAGATCAAGCGTACACCAGATAGGATGACAAAGACACCCGCTGCAAAGGTACCACCCAGAGTAAGGGCATAGACCAGACCGTTTGTCCCCCCGCTCAAGTTTTCCTTAATGTAGTCACCGCCTGCAAAGAAGGCAACAATCATGTAGATGATCGACATGGAAATAGCGATACTTACAGTACTATCACGTAGGAAAGCTAAACCCTTAGGGAAGTTAATATCTTCTGTTGAGGTTGATGTATCCCCAACAAGACGACCGACGAAACCGCTGAGCCAATAACCAAGTGAGCCAAAGTGACCCAGTGCCACTTTATCATTGCCCGTCAATTGTACCATGTATTTTTGGACGAAAGCTGGTGACAAGGTCATAATCAAGGCAAGAGCCAGACCTCCCATGACAATCAGACCGATAGAGGTAAAACCTGCCACGGACATAATGACTGCAATCATACACGCCATATAAAGGGTATGGTGTCCTGTCAAGAAGATGTACTTAAAACGAGTCACACGAGCGATTAAAATATTGAAGACCATACCGAGCAACATGATCAGAGAAGTTGCCGTACCATATTCTGTCAAGGCAACCGCCACGACTGCTTCATTATTTGGCACAACTCCCGTCAAATGGAAGGCATGCTCAAACATCTGGCCAAACGGTTGCAGGGAATTTTGAACAATTCCTGCCCCACCTGAAACAACTAAAAATCCAACAAAGGTCTTAATACCGCCTTTCATAATATCCGAAAGTGGCTTCTTCTGTAAAACCAAGCCCAAAATCGCAATCAGCGCTACCAAAATGGCAGGTGTCTTTGCGATATCAATTAAAAAATCTAAAAACATACCTCTTCTCCTCCTAATCGAAGCTCGTCATACTCCTTGGGTCTAGGAACCCTAGATAATATTACTCTAGGTAGCTGATTGACGCTTATACTCCATAAAAAATCAAAAGTAGCCCAGATAGAACTGAAGTTCACCAAGTCATGCTGACAAGGGATAAGATGATTTTTGAAGAGTATTGCATGCCAACCTTGCCATAGAGTAACATTCTTATCTGATTTGTGGAGCTAAGAAATCACGATTTCCGCTCCGCTCTTATCATACTAAGCCTTTTTCCTGACAGATTGTTGTAACCAATTCTTTTAGTTCGTCCATATCAATAATACTATTTAAGACACGGACATCTCCCAAATGAGTCGCAGAATCTGCCAAGTCACGACCGACAATCCAGACATCTGCTTCACTTGGATTTGCACCACCCAAGTCATAGTGCTCAACGTTTACATCTGAAACGCCTAAGTCTCTCAAGATTGACTCAATATTCATTTGCACCATGAAACTTGACCCCAATCCTGAACCACATGCAGTACCGATTCGTAACATATTAGTTAACCTCCTTTATTAAGTCTGCAATATCATCAAAAGCTTTGGCCTTGATGAGTTGTTGAATATTTTCTTCCTTTCGTAAAATGGCTGTTAAGCCTGAAAGTGCCTTTAGATGAGTCTGGTTATCAATTGCAGCAATGCAGATAAGCAGACGAATTTCATGAGCCGGGTCATCCAGTAGATAAACAGGGTGCTCCAAGGCTAGCATGGACATCCCAATCTGATTGACCCCGTCTTCTGGACGTGCATGAGGAATAGCAACACCTTTTCCCAAATCAATAAAGGGACCAAAGGCTGTCACTTTGTTGATCATCGCCTCGATATAACTCTCTTCTACTGAACCGTTTGCCACTAGCGGTTGAGCCGCGAGTGCAATCGCTTCTTTCCAATCCAGCTTCTCACTGGAGCGTTGGAAGGTCTCTGTTGTAATAAGTTCGTCTAACATAGGACTTCGTCTCCTTCGTTCATAAGATTGTTGGTTCATAAATTGCACCAACTCATATTTCAAGGACTGTTCCCGATGAATCGTCGCATACTTGCCAATCACTGACAATAATTGCTCAATTTCAATTGGAAAATAGCCTGCATTGGGGAATTGCTCACTGACCAGTTGAAACAAGTCCCTCTTTTGACTACCCGTCATCAACTGAGGGATCAAGAAGAAAGGGAGGCTCGTTTCTAACTTAATCGTTGCAAATACCATGTCATACTCTTCGCTCTGGCGTTCTTCAAACTCTTTCAGCGAATGCGTATCCGCAAAGGAAATCGTTGGAAAAAGCTGGCGGAGACTTTCTTTGACAATTAGAGATGAGCTGACGCCATTGGGGCAGACCACTAGGGCTTTGTAGCGAAAGGAACGCTCTTTTTTCGCCTCAATGTAGCCTCCAAAATGAATCACAAAGTAGGACACTTCGCTATCTGGAACAGCAAATCCGAGATGGGCTTCTAAAGGTGCCAAGGCTTTTTGTACCAATTGGAACAAGTCCTTATGCTCTTCCTTAATCACATCCGTATAGGAATTGACATTGACCAAGTGGGAGGTCAAGCGATAATAGGCTGGAATCAAATGGCGCTGTAAGCCCTCAATCATCTCTAGTCGATTGTCAAATTCGATCAACGACAACCGCTCCATCTCCTCGACAATCTCTACCGTCAACCGATAAAAAAGACTGTCTTTTTGCCCAAGATTGCCCTCCAAACACCCTTGTAAGAGTTGCGCTAGATAGGCTTTCCAGCTCGGCGATAAGGCTTGGGTCAAGCCTTTTTTTAGTGCCAAAACACCCCAGAGCTGCTCGACAAATTCTTGAATAAAGGCAAAGGTCGTTTCCGTCTCTCGCTCCATCTCGATCTGAGCTCGTTCTCTACGGATGGCTAGAAATTGCAAAAAGTAGAGATACTCGTCTAATCGATCTTCCAAGGCTGATACCTGATAAAATTGACACGCCTGCTGACCAGTCTTTTTCAACAGACCAATCACATTGATTTCCTGCCAAGACCTCAATACATAATCGAGAGCCCAAAGCCCGATTGAGCTCTGCAAACAATCACTGATCGCATAGAGAGCTAGACGGTGCTTGTCTTCTTCCCGACCATTTAGATGATAGCCACGCGCCCGCGTATAGTCGAAAGACACCCCAAACTGCTGGCAAAGTTCTTTTACCTGCTTAATGTCCGAAAGCGTTGTATTTCGACTGACGCTCAAGAGTTCCTGATAATGCACATTGGAAATAAAATCTTTCCGAATAAAGGTATAGAGATAGATCAGGACAAGTCGCTCATCCTGTGACAGGTAGATTTGATTGTTGCGAAATAGTTCAAAAATCTGATAACTTTCCTTAAGCAGCGCTTCGGGAACACGATAGTTCCCGTCTTGCTCCTCAATCACCGCAAAAGCCTGCGCTTCTAAGACTTGATTGACTTGATGCAAACTGGTCAACAACTGTTCCTTCTCAATCCCAGTCTGAATACTCAATTCATACAGGCTCATCTGTTGATTGGCAAACAATTCCATCAAGATTGCAATGGTCCGGTTATCAATCATATCATCCTCCTTGGTTTTATTGTAACCCGTTTCATTTTAAAATTCTAGCTTCTTTGAGCCCAATTTAAAACGCCTCCAAGGCGCTCGTCATTGGGCTGTTCTTCTGACAAAAGAAAAAGTCTGAGACAAGTGTCGTCCCAAACTTCCTATCGTCCCAATAATCGTGCAAAGAAGCCTTTTGATTTTTCCTGCGCATGCGCCTTGACTTCTTCCAGTTCTAGCTTCAATACATCCTTATCTGCCATCGCTTTCAAGGTCAGTTGCTGCTGCTGATCCAGCTGCTTATCCTTTTCAGAAATCTGAACATCTTTTACGCGCAACTGCTCGTCTTTTTCAGCAATCTGCTTGTCTTTAACTTCTAGCTGTTTATACAGACGGCTGATCTCATCATTTTTTTCATCCACCAAGATTTCCATCAGCTCACGTTGCTTGACTTCTTCGCTGATCGGCTCATCTTCAAAAATGGTAGTCTTATAAATTTCTTCTAACTTGACAAGGCCTGCCCGATTGACAACCGTTACACCCTTTTCATTTTTTTCAACGAACTCTTCTGGAAGAGACTTGACACGGTTGTTCATCGCCTGGCGACTAACTCCCAAAATCTCTGCTAATTCGCTGACTGTCTTTTCAATTCCCATAATATCCTCAATTGCTTGATTTTTCTTGTTTGTATCATTAAAATATTACCACAACCACCTAGTCCTGTCAAATTTTCCTACCATTTAAAGCAGGCTTCAAGCCCTTTTATGATACAATAAATAGAACAAGGCATCACAATTTTGGAAAAGGATAGCTTATGACACAGTTTGATACCATTATTATCGGAGCAGGTCCTGCTGGCATGATGGCTGCTATTGCAGCGAGTTTCTACGGTCAGTCAACCCTACTCATAGAAAAAAATCGCAGACTCGGCAAAAAATTAGCCGGAACTGGCGGTGGGCGTTGCAACGTGACCAACAACGGGATACTCGAGGATCTGCTCGCTGGCATTCCTGGAAACGGGCGCTTCCTTTACAGTGTTTTTTCACAATTTGACAACCACGATATTATCCAGTTCTTTGAAGACAATGGTGTCAAATTAAAAGTCGAAGACCACGGCAGGGTCTTTCCAAAGACAGACCGTTCCCAGACCATTATCAAAGCGCTTGAGATGAAGATGCTTGACTTGGGAGTTGACATCCGGACAGATACCGAGGTCCTCTCGGTCAAAAAAATCGATGAAGTCTTTCATCTTAAAACAGCACAGGAGCTGTTCACAAGCCACAAGGTGATTGTCACAACAGGTGGCAAGACCTATCCCTCAACGGGTTCTACTGGCTTCGGGTACGATATTGCCCGCCATTTTAAATTGGCTGTCACTGACATTGAAGCAGCTGAAAGTCCCCTCCTGACCGACTTCCCTCATAAGGCTCTCCAAGGAATCTCACTTGATGATGTCACTCTCCGTTATGACAAGCACGTCATCACCCACGATCTCCTCTTTACGCACTTTGGACTCTCTGGTCCTGCTGCTGCCCTAAGGCTGTCCAGCTTCGTCAAGGGTGGAGAAACAGCCTACCTAGATGTTCTTCCACAGATGAACAAGGAAGAGTTGACCACCCTCTTAGCGGATCAACGGGAAAAGAACCTCAAAAATGTCTTGAAACATCTGATGCCCGAACGCTTAGCAGAATTTTTTGCCAGCCCCCACCCGCTCACGGTCAAGCAGCTCTTGCCTAAAGAAATAGAGCAGCTGATCACCACCATCAAGGCCTTACCAATTCCCATTACAGGAAAGATGTCCTTAGCCAAATCATTTGTGACCAAGGGTGGTGTCGACCTTAAGGAAATCAATCCCAAAACCCTAGAAAGTAAGAAAGTTGCAGGACTGCACTTTGCAGGTGAGGTTCTGGACATCAATGCCCATACAGGTGGCTTTAACATCACCTACTGTCTCTCTACTGGCTGGGTCGCAGGAATGCAACCGATACCGCTTTCATAAAATTCAAGGAATACCTTTAATTTTTTTGTACTTTTATGTGTTATAGATATAGAACAAAGAGACAGAGAGAGGAGAAAATGTATGCGCTACAATCATTTTGGACAAGCAATCGGAGATGCCTTAGAAGGCTTTTACGAGGGAGTGGGACAGAAATCGGTAACTCGCAAGAGTTCGATTTCGTTGTCCTCGCTTTCTAATTTCTAGGCTCAGGTATCAATAGTCACTCCCCTGACTATTGATATACGTCAAACTGTTAAAGCTATAAAATTTAAGGACACATGAGACTTTTATCCCAGCTTCATGGCCCTGCAAGCCCTGCTCAACATTGGACCTATTTATCCATCACCCCTTTTACCGAGCGGAGCGATTTTCACCAGTACCTGGCAGACATGATGGCCTCTACCGATCCCTACTACCTGACCATTATCGACAAAGCATCTAATCGAGCTGTTGGGACTTTCGCACTCATGCGCATCGACACCAAAAACCGAGTGATAGAGATGGGCTGGGTCATTTACTCTGACGAGTTGCAACAAACACGCCAAGCAACCGAAGCCCAATATCTCGTGATGAAATATGTCTTTGAAACACTGAAATATCGCCGTTACGAATGGAAATGCGACCATCTCAACCAGCCTAGCAGACAGGCAGCTAAACGCTTGGGATTTACCTACGAAGGAACCTTTCGTCAAGCTGTCGTCTACAAAGGAAAAAACAGAGATACGGACTGGTTCTCTCTGCTAGATAAAGAATGGCCAGACAAAAAGCAGGCTCTCGAACAATGGCTTGCAGATAGCAATTTCGACGCTGACGGGCAGCAATTGATCCGCCTATCTCAACTTCATACCAATGCCACCCCCTCTAACACTCTATCCTAAAAGGAGATCTTTCATGATGAAACTAACTCTCAATTCCATTTCAAAACAATTTGACCAAAAGGTCATCCTACAAGATGCCTCTTTCACCTTTGAACAAGGAAAGATTTATGGACTTCTCGGCAGAAATGGGGCAGGAAAAACCACTCTCTTTAACTGCATCGCCCGCAACCTCGTCCTTGAGCAAGGCAGCATTCAGTTTGAAGAAGAGGGTCAACTACACGATTATGACTCGACCGATATCGGCTTTACCCAGACCTATCCGCAGCTTCCTGCCTTTATGACAGCCTTTGAATTTGTCCGTTTTTACATGGATATCCACAAGGACAAACTCCGGCACCATCGCACCCCTGCAGAATGGCTGACACTCGTTGGCATTGACGAAGGCGACCAACACCGCCTGCTCAAGGATTTCTCCCACGGTATGCAAAACAAGGTCCAGCTCCTCCTTTCGCTGATTGTACAGCCATCGGTTCTCTTGCTCGATGAACCGCTGACCTCGTTTGACCCTGTTGCTGCCCATGAGTTCAAACAGCTCATTCGCGAGGCTAAAAAAGATTCCGTCATCATCTTTTCTACCCATATCCTCCAATTGGCTCAAGACCTCTGCGACGAGATTGTCCTCTTGCACCATCATACATTACAGACTGTACCAAGCGAGCGCCTGCACGATGCTGATTTTGAGCAAGAGGTGGTCAACTTACTGGTAGATAAATAGGAGGTGGAACATGAAAGACATTTTACGCTACATCTGGTATCAAGAAACCTTCAACCTCAGCAAGCAGGTCAATGGTTTGCTCTACTACCTTCGAAAAATCCCCTTGGTTGGCTCATCCATTCCTGAAACAGTCTATCGCTCTTACAGCCTCAAAAAAATCCTCTTTTACATTTTCACTCTTCTAGCTGTCCCCTTGCGTTTTTTGACTAAGTTTATCTGGCTGACAATCTATGTGATCATCGCTAATGGCGCTATCAATCTAGCTATGGGCGCTGACCCCGTACCTTTTACACTTCACCCAGAGGGCTACTTGCTTGGGTTTGCCATCTGGTTTGGCATGACAGGACTGATGTATCGCTTTTCGCAAGGTTTTGAACCAGTCATTTCCAAGGGAAATCGAGAATTTATGGTGAATTTCAAACTCTCCCAAAAACTCTTTTTACAAAGTCAATTGTTGGTGGAGCCTATTCTTCATAGTCTGGCCTATATTCCTGCTTTGATAGTCTTGAGCGGTCTAGCACATCAGTGGCTGATTCTCCCAGTTGGTATCTTCACTCTTCCTACTGCTCAATTAGCCGGCTTTGCTTGTAATTTCTGGTTCTTTAAACGCCATAGCTTAGTGAAGCGTTGGTCTTGGCAAGGTTGGGGAGCTATCATACTCGGCTTTGCCTTTGCACTTCTTGCCTTTTTCAAACGAGATGCACTCAATGCCTACTGGCTACTAGCTTTACTGGTTGTCCAAATTCCTCTACTCATCATCAGCCTACGCTCTGTCCTCGCCTTTGACAAGGCAGCTGAATTCCTCAGCTTCCGCATGGAAGAGTCCCTTGCGCTAGATAAGCAAATCTTCCAGATGACCCAAGGCAACGAATATACCCGTCAGGGGCTCAAAATGCAGGAAAAATTGAGCTTGGACAAGCAAAAAGACCTGTCTCATCTGACAGGTATGACCTACCTCAATGCCCTTTTGTTCCAGCGCTATCATAGTATTCTTACAAAAGGTTTGAAAAAACGGCTAACTTTCTTACTCGTCGTTCCTACTCTATTTGCGACGATTGGATTCTTTGCACACGAACCTATCCAACTACCGGAGGAAGGATTGATAGCACTCTTGCCATTTACCCTCATGATCATGTATGCAGGCTCTCTCGGTAAGACAATCACCCAAATGGTCTTTGTCAACTGCGACATCTCCATGCTCCATTATCCATTTTATCGGGAGCCTAAAACCATTTTGGCTGGTTTTAACTACCGCTTTATCCAAACGCTAAAATTTAACAGCATTTTTGCCTCTGCTCTCTTTCTCATTATCATGCTTATAGGACATTTCCAGTATTCGTGGCAACTGATTCTTCTGACTGCCTACCTCATACTCAGTATCACCGTCCTCTTTTCCTTCCACGACCTCTTTATCTACTACATTCTCCAGCCTTTCACCAAGGACATGGACATTGTCAACCCTCTCTATCGTATTCTCAGCGGAGCCCTCTATTGGCTAGCTTATCTCAATACCCAACTAAAAATCGAAAGTCCACTATATATTCTGGGCCTTTCCATCGGGATTAGCCTTTATGTCGGAATCGGCTATCTGATTCTGCTCAAAAAAGCACCCAAGACCTTCCGTTTGAAATAACATAAAAGTTCGAGATATTCCCCTCGAACTTTTTAGTATGTTAGCCCCCTGAAAGAAATCGGAAACCCGCAGTAACGGCTACCCCAACTGCCACAGCAAGCAAGATGTTCTTGGTTTTTAAAACAACAAGGAACGTCGGGAGTAGGGCGAGGGTTTCAATCGGCAAAAACCTTGGAAAGCTCCCCACTTGTTCATCAACAACGCTCGATAAAGTCAGCGCAAAGATGATGGAAATTGGTAGAAAGCGCAAGAATCTCAGAGCAAGCGGTGGCAGAGATTTTCCCTTGCTTAAGACAAAGGGCAAGACCCTAGGCACCCAAGTTACTACTAGCGCAACGAGAATGGCCAAGAACACGTACCTATCAATCATCTACCATCACCCCCCACAAAACATCCGACCAAGGTTGTAATAAGAACCGCAATGTAGCTTGATACCACCATTACTAGCTCCATATAAGCCACAAATACACTCAACAAAATCAAGCCAATCTTCTTCAAAGGCAGTTGTCTAGCCATGGCTTCCAGTTGTCCAGCAAAAATTCCTGCAAACATGGCAACCAAAGCAAAATCAAGCCCCAACTGTTCAGGATTCGGAATGAGCCCGCCGATGAGATTGCCCAGAATGGTAAAAACAACCCACGAAACGTAACTCGCTATATTATTGCCATACATCCAATCGGGAGACACCTTCGGATGTTCCAAATGCTTGCGCAACAAGACACCGTATGATTCATCCGTCAACAATGAGCCAATCAAAAGGTTAGAAGCCAAGGAATTCTCCTGAAACATGGTGGCCGTATGCAGGCTCAATAGAAAGTGACGCAGATTGACGAAAAAGACGGTCACCGCAATCGACATCAAAGGCGCACCTGCTAAAATCATGGCACACATGACAAATTGCGCACTTCCTGCATACACAACTAGGCTCATCAAGCCCATTTCCAAGGGTGAAATGCCTGAATTGACCGAAACAATCCCACAAGCTAGCCCGATACTCGCATAACCCAGGACTGTTGGAATCGCATCAAGCGCTCCTTCTTTCACCAATGATGATTGCACATCCTTCTCCTTTCTCAACTCCTGTATCTATTTTTCTAGTATAAGCTAGAAAAAACCTATCGTCAACCTTTTCAAGATAGTTTCAGAAAGTTATCATTTCTATACATAGTCTTTTGAATTCACTTTGAACTTTCATTAGGAGATGAAAAAAAGAGCCTGTCGGCCCTACATTCACTACAACAAATCGTCCAGCATTTCAAATGCCAGACTCGGTTGGGCATTTAAGTCTAGGGAGGCTAGATTTTCCTTGTTCCACTCACTCACAGCTGCTAGGGCAATCATGCCCGCATTATCGCCACAGAGGCGTAAAGGCGGAATAAGAACCTCCACATCGCTGATTTCTTGCGCCAAGCGCTCACGCAAGCCCTGATTGGCCGCCACACCGCCCGCGACCACCAAGGTCTTAACAGGATATTTTTCGAGAGCCTTTTTAGTTTTGGCGAGTAAAATATCCATAACACAGGCTTGAAAAGAAGCAGACAAATCCTCATTGGACAGACGTTCTCCTCGCTGTTCGGCATTGTGATAGAGATTGATAAAGGCTGATTTTAAACCTGAGAAAGAAAACTCCAGATTGTCCTCTTTCATCATGGCACGCGGAAAATCATAGATGTCTTCTCCCTTGTGCGCCAATTCATCGATGACACGACCCGCTGGATAAGGCAGCCCCATGACACGGCCGACCTTGTCATAGGCTTCACCGACTGCATCATCACGCGTTTCTCCGACAATTCTATACTCGCCAGGCGCTGGCACATAGACCAACTCGGTGTGACCACCAGAGACTAGTAAGGCTAGCAAGGGGTATTCTAATTCCTTGATACTGCGCGCCGCCATCAAATGCCCTGCCATGTGATTAACAGGAATCAACGGCAAATCATTTGCCCAAGCAAAGGCTTTTGCCGCGGATAAGCCGACTAGAAGCGCTCCGACCAATCCTGGTCCATAAGTCACCGCAACCGCCGTCAAATCCCTAGCCTTTATCCCAGCCTCCTGCAAGGCTTCTTCAATGCAGACCGTTATCACTTCGACATGGTGACGGCTGGCTACTTCAGGAACCACTCCGCCGAAACGCTTGTGGCTTTCGATTTGACTCGCAATCACATTGGACAACAAGTCCGCATCATTTTTTAATACCGCAACCGAGGTCTCATCACAAGAGGTCTCAATCGCAAGGATATATCTATCGTTCATCTTTCTCTCTTTTCATCACAATGGCATCTTCTACCGGACCATGGTAATAGCCCTTGCGTCTGCCAATTTCTTCAAATCCATAGCGCTCATATAAGCCTTTCGCACGCTGATTGGAAGCCCTGACCTCTAAAAATACCGAACCTGCAAAGGACTTGATACAGTCCAGCAAGCTCCCCGCAATTCCCTGACCTTGAGCGTCTTTTTTCACAGCAATCTGCAAGATTTCCAACTCATCTGCCAACTGCTGGACAGCTAGAAAGCCAAGAATGTCACCACCCTGTTTTGCCAGATAATAGACCGTCTCTGGCTGCACCAAGTCTCTTTCCATCTGCTCGACCGTCCAAGGAGAGGTGGTATAGACATCTGCCAAGATTTCATAGAGGGCTGGTGCTAGTTCTTCCTGACCCCGATATTCTTCAACTTCTATCATACGCGCTGGATATAGCTTTCTTTATTTTGTTCCTCGTGCTCTTTGAGCCAATTTTCCTCTGCTTCGACCCGCTTGAGGTAGCGCGGTTCAAAAGACATGACCTCGCTTGTTGGAGCAGCTGCTCCGTCCAAGGCGAGTTGATAGGCAGACGGCAAGGTCGCTTGATAGTGAGCTTGCGGTAAGACTTCTTTTATCTGTTCAATAAAAACCTCTACTTCGCCTACAAAGGTCACGCGCTCATAGTCTTTGACCTCTTCTAGCAGGCTCTCAAAAGACAGATAGGCATCCGCCTTGACCGACTGACCATCTTTATAAAAACCAGCGTAGACATGATTTCTACGCGCATCAATGACTGGCACGACTAGACCATCCACACCTTTTGGCACCAAGGTCTGCAAGCTCGAAATCCCCACCAAGTCAATTCCCAAGGTATAGGCCAAGGTTTTAGCTGTCGCAACCCCAATCCGCAATCCCGTGTAAGACCCTGGTCCCTGCGCTACTACGACGCGCTCCACATCAGATGGCTGCCAACCTACGGACTGCATCAAAAAGTCGATTGTCGGCATCAAACTGATGCTATGATTTTTCTTAACTGCAAGGGTCATTTCTGTCTGCAAACGCCCATTTTCTACCAAGGCCACCGCCAAGGCTTGATTGGACGTATCAAGCGCTAATACTTTCATTCTTTACTCTCTTTACACGATTCTGTTCCTCTCTATTGTAAGCTATCTTGCCTTTTTTTTCAATTCTGGGCAATCTCTCCTCTTGAAAACAGCTTGAAAGGCGATTGATTTTTCATTTTCCTACCAATTCCTTTTACCAAAAGCCCCTTTTATGATATAATAGTAAAAAAATCACAACTAAAAATGACAACTCTAGAAAATGACATACAAATTGACAAGACTATCTTCGTGGTAGCCTAGTCTGTTCGGTGGCATAAAAAACAGCCTACACCTTACAAAAAACTCGGAGTTTGAGCAGTTTGCTTACACTCTTACTTTTTTATAGTCCGAACTATTTGCCATAGACTTGTCATCAATGAAAGGAAACACATGATTTATAAAGTATTTTACCAAGAAACGAAAGATTCTACCCCACGCCGTGAACAAACACGCGCCCTCTATCTTGATATTGATGCCAACGATGAATTAGAAGGCCGCATCATCGCCCGCCAATTGGTGGAAGAGCAGACTGCTTACAACATCGAATTTATCGAACTCTTGTCTGAAAACCACCTTGAGTACGAAAAAACTCACGCAGATTTTAGCATTACGGAGTTTTAACCCATGTCAGTTCATCTAAAATCACAAGAAGTCGGCGTATTCGCCATTGGTGGTTTGGGAGAAATCGGTAAAAATACCTACGGAATCGAATACCAAGACGAGATTATCATCGTTGATGCAGGGATTAAATTCCCAGAAGACGATTTGCTCGGCATTGATTACGTCATCCCAGACTATTCTTACATCGTTGATAACATTGACCGCGTCAAAGGGCTGGTCATCACCCACGGTCACGAAGACCACATCGGAGGCATTCCCTTCCTGCTAAAGCAAGCCAATATCCCAATTTATGCTGGACCACTTGCCCTTGCCCTTATTCGTGGGAAACTGGAAGAACATGGTCTCTTACGTGATGCCACCCTCCACGAAATCAACCACAACACCGAGGTGACCTTTAAACAACTCAAAGTCAGCTTCTTCCGTACAACCCACTCGATTCCAGAACCCCTCGGTATTGTGATTGATACCCCTCAAGGGAAAATTGTCTGTACAGGAGACTTCAAGTTTGACTTTACACCTGTAGGAGAGCCTGCTGATTTACACCGCATGGCGGCCCTTGGAGAAGAAGGTGTCCTTTGCTTACTGTCTGACTCAACCAATGCCGAAATCCCAACCTTTACCAATTCAGAAAAAGTGGTCGGCCAATCGATTATGAAATTAATCGAGGGCATTCATGGACGGATTATCTTTGCATCCTTTGCCTCAAACATCTTCCGCCTGCAACAAGCTGCCGATGCCGCTGTCAAGACAGGTCGTAAGATTGCCGTATTCGGTCGCTCCATGGAAAAAGCCATCGCAAATGGGATTGAATTAGGCTATATCAAGGTTCCAAAAAATACCTTTATCGAGCCAAATGAAATTAAGGAATATCCTGCCAGCGAGATTATGATTCTCTGTACGGGAAGTCAAGGTGAGCCAATGGCGGCCCTTTCTCGCATCGCACACGGTACCCACCGCCAAGTTCAATTACAACCCGGCGACACGGTTATCTTCTCATCTAGTCCTATCCCAGGAAATACAACTGGCGTTAATAAGCTCATCAATATCTTGATTGAAGCTGGTGTAGAGGTTATCCACGGTAAGATTAACAATATCCATACTTCTGGACACGGTGGTCAACAGGAGCAAAAACTCATGCTCCGTCTGATTAAGCCAAAATTCTTCATGCCTGTCCATGGTGAGTACCGCATGCAAAAAATCCACGCCCAGCTCGCTATGGATACTGGCATTCCTAAAAACAACATTTTCATTATGGAAAACGGAGATGTCCTTGCCCTCACAAAAGACAGCGCCCGGCTGGCAGGTCATTTCAACGCTCAGGACATCTATGTGGACGGAAACCGTATCGGGGAGATTGGAGCCGCTGTCCTCAAAGACCGTAGAGACCTGTCCGAAGACGGTGTCGTCCTTGCAGTTGCAACCGTTGATTTCCAATCACAGATGATCCTTGCAGGACCAGATATCCTCAGTCGAGGCTTCATCTATATGCGGGAATCAGGCGACCTCATTCGTGAAAGCCAACGCATCTTATTCAACGCGATTCGCATTGCGCTCAAAAATAAAGAAGCCAATATCCAATCGGTCAACGGAGCCATCGTCAATGCCCTCAGACCATTCCTCTATGAAAAGACCGAACGCGAGCCCATCATCATCCCGATGATTCTCACACCGGATAAATAAGATACGCAAACGTATGGAGCAATCCATACGTTTTTTGGCATGCTCAAAAAGGATACCTTTTGGTATCCTTCCCTTGATTGTATTTGTCAAAAATCAAACACTAACCTTGTGAACTCACCGTGACGAACTCTAGTTCTATCTGCGATTTCGTTGCTTAGTTAGATGTTGATCTTTATAGAGTATTAATACAAGTCTAGGTAGTGTTCAATCTCCCACTGCGAAACGTAAGTCGCATAGCTTGCCCACTCGATTTTCTTAGCCTCGACAAAATTGGTAAAAATGTGTTCTCCCAAAGCGGCTTTTACAACATCATCTTTTTGCAAGGCCTTAATCGCATTATGAAGCGTAGATGGCAAGTCCACAATGCCCGCTTCTTGGCGCTCTGCCTCACTCATTGCATAGATATTGGATTCTACTGGCGCTGGTGCTTCAATCTTATTTTCGATACCATCTAGGCCTGATTCTAGCAAGACTGCCATAGCCAAGTAAGGATTTGCAGTCGGATCAACCGAACGCAACTCCAAACGCGTTCCCATGCCACGAGACGCCGGTACGCGGATCAATGGCGAACGATTACGACCAGCCCAAGCGATATAAACAGGTGCTTCAAATCCCGGTACCAAACGCTTGTATGAGTTTACCGTTGGATTCATAATCGCTGTATAACTGTAAGCATGTGTCATCAAACCACCCAAGAAATGATAGGCTGTTTCTGACAACTGCATCCCGTGAGGGTCTGCTGGATCATAGAAAGCATTGTTGCCTTGGCTATCAAAAAGCGACATATTGCAGTGCATTCCAGAGCCCGCAATTCCAAACTTCGGTTTTGCCATAAAGGTTGCATACAGACCATGCTTGCGAGCAATGGTTTTAACAACCAATTTGAAGATTTGAATATTATCACAAGCCTTCAAGACATCCGCGTATTTGAAGTCAATTTCATGCTGCCCCACCGCTACCTCGTGGTGGCTAGCCTCTACTTCAAAGCCCATTTTCGTCAAGACATTGACGATCTCACGCCGAGTATTATCCGCCAGATCCGTTGGAGCAAGGTCAAAATAGCCCCCCTTGTCATTCACCTCAAGCGTTGGATTGCCATTTTCGTCCATTTTAAAGAGGAAAAATTCTGGTTCTGGTCCCAAGTTGAAAGAGGTGAAACCTATTTTTTCCATGTGGCGTAGCGCCTTTTTCAAATTCCCACGAGGATCTCCTGAAAAGGGCTCACCCTCTGTCGTATAAATATCACAAATCAAACCTGCTACACGGCCATTTTCATCCCCCCAAGGAAAAATCGTCCATGTGTTCAAATCAGGATAAAGATACATGTCTGACTCATTGATACGGACAAAGCCTTCAATGGAAGAGCCGTCAAACATGGCCTTATTTGATAGCACCTTATCTACTTGTTCATCAGTGGCTGGAATCTCAACATTTTTCATAATTCCTAGGATATCGGTAAACATCAAGCGAATGAAGGTCACGTTCTTCTCTTGAATATCCCGTTTGATATCCGCTACTGTAATTGACATAAATGGTCTCCTTTTATTGTTTGAATATAAGATTCCTATCCGTATGGATGGCTAACGAAAGATACTGGTAGGGTTAGAAAAGCGCCCTTGGTTGCGGAGTTCATCACGGAGGATCCGACGTACATCTTCATCTGTCAAGGTTTCTGTCTCTTTCGGAGGTCTAGCCTGACGATTAGCATACTCTTTCTTAATCGCTGCGATATTGAGACCCTCATTTAAAAAATCCTTGATTTCCAATAGCTGGTCCATATCGTTGAGCGAGTAAAGTCTACGATTGCCCTCATTACGGTATGGATGAAGCAAGCCCTGCTCTTCATAATAGCGAATCTGACGAGCGGTTAAATCGGTCAATTTCATCACACTACCAATCGGAAAAACCGCTAAAGATCTACGAAATTCTTTCTCTCTCATGATAAGCTCCTTTCTGCCTACCATTATAGGAGAAATTCGCTCATTCGTCAATATTTTATGTCATATTTTCTAACATCATTCGTTTTGTAATCGCTTTTTTATTTTACCAATATCGGAATTTACTAAAATCGCCACAAAGACACCTACAAATGTCTCAAAGACACGAACAAAGACATACTGAATGGCATTTCCCGATGGAATGGATAAGGTGATAATCAGCAGAGCTGCTACCCCTCCGATAATCCCTGGTTTATTATTCATGGCCACATTTGTCATAATCGTTAACATGACACAAATCGGAACGACAACCAACGTGACCAAAGGGTGCTCATGGAAGAATTGATCTAAGATGAAAAAGAGCAGGGCATAGAGACCACCGATGGAGTTCCCAAGAATACGCGAAGCACCAAAATGCACACTCTTATCAAAATCCTCCCGCAGACTGAAAACAGCTGTCAGCGCTGCAATCTGCGCCCCCTGACGACTGAAAAAACCAAAGAGTAAAATCACCCAAAAAACCGCTACTCCTGACTTCAAAGTCCGCATGCCCAACTTAAACTGCTTGGGATTAAATCGATATTTTTTAAACATACTTCAACTTTCTCTCCTCATCTAACATCCACTTACCTACTATTATACCACTAATCTTCCAGCCTGCCTCCCTCAAATCGATTTCGATAAAACAACATTCTAACGCCCCACTAGGTTCCACTATCCTCATCATCAAAAAAGGGCGGACTAAGCCACCCTTTTGCTATTATTTCGATTTCATTCCTTTTGATGTTTAGCAGAAACTCTACGCGATGCACAGAAAAGGTGCCTATCGACACCTTTTCTAGTCTTCAATCATGAGAAGATTATTTTTCAGTCAATGCTGCGAGTCCTGGCAACACTTTACCTTCCAACAATTCCATTGATGCTCCACCACCTGTAGAGATCCATGAGAATTTGTCGGCCCGGCCAAGGTTGATGGCAGCTGCCGCTGAGTCACCACCACCGATGATTGATTTCACTTCTGGTTGTTTCACAATGGCATCCATGACGCCGATTGTTCCCTCTTGGAAATCAGGATTTTCAAAGACACCCATAGGTCCATTCCACACAACTGTCTTCGCACCTGTAAGAGCTTCGTCAAATTTTGCGATTGATTTTGGACCAATATCAAGACCGAGGAAGCCTGGATCCACAGCTTCGCCTTCTGTATCTTTCACTTCAGTATAGCCTGCAAAAGCATTTGCTTCTTTTGAGTCAACTGGTAAGATCAATTTCCCATTTGCTTTTTCAAGAAGAGATTTCGCTATATCAAGTTTATCTTCTTCTACAAGGGAGTTTCCGATTTCGATACCTTGTGCTTTATAGAAGGTGTAGGTCATTCCACCACCTATAAGGACTTTATCCGCTTTTTCAAGAAGGTTTTCGATTACACCAATCTTATCAGAAACTTTTGAACCACCAAGGATCGCTACGAATGGACGGACTGGATTTTCAACTGCTTCTTGAATATAGGCAATTTCGTTTTCAAGAAGGAAGCCTGCAACAGCTTTTTCAACGTTTGCTGAAATACCAACGTTTGAAGCGTGCGCACGGTGAGCTGTACCGAATGCGTCATTGACAAAAATACCGTCTCCGAGCGAAGCCCAGTATTGACCAAGTTCTGCATCGTTTTTAGATTCTTTCTTACCGTCAACATCTTCAAAACGAGTATTTTCAACCAAAAGAACTTGTCCATCTTCTAGCGCATTGATCGCTGCTTCAAGCTCTGCTCCACGAGTTGCTCCTGGAATGAAGACAACCTCTTGACCTAATTTTTCTGCCAAGTTAGCAGCAACTGGTGCAAGGGATTTTCCTTCCTTGTCAGCCTCTTCTTTCACACGGCCAAGGTGAGAAAAGAGCACTGCACGTCCACCCTGCTCAAGAATGTACTTGATAGTAGGAAGCGCCGCAGAAATACGGTTATCATTTGTGATTACGCCGTCCTTCAAAGGTACATTAAAGTCAACACGGACAAGGACTTTTTTTCCTTTCAAGTCAACGTCTTTTACAGTAAGTTTTGCCATTTTACAAAAACTCCTATTCTTTATTTTATACCTTACCATTATACCATATTTTGGAAATTATGGGAAAGATTTCACAAAAATTCACACTAGAAAGCAGGTATTTCACCAATTAAAAAGCGAGGTCAAACGACCTCGTCTTTCATTCGATTATTTTGCGATTTTTGCAAAGTACTCAAGAGTACGAACAAGTTGTGAAGTGTAAGACATTTCGTTGTCGTACCAAGAAACAACTTTCACCAATTGTTTGCCGTCAACGTCAAGAACTTTTGTTTGAGTTGCATCAAACAATGAACCAAATGAGATACCCACGATATCTGAAGAAACGATTGGGTCTTCAGTGTAACCGTAAGACTCGTTTGAAGCAGCTTTCATTGCAGCATTTACTTCATCAGCAGTAACGTTCTTTTCAAGAACTGCTACCAATTCAGTCACTGATCCAGTTGGAACAGGAACACGTTGTGCAGCTCCGTCCAATTTACCATTCAATTCTGGGATTACAAGACCGATAGCTTTTGCAGCACCAGTTGAGTTAGGAACGATATTTGCTGCTGCAGCACGAGCACGACGAAGGTCACCACCACGGTGTGGTCCGTCAAGAACCATTTGGTCACCAGTGTAACCGTGGATTGTAGTCATCAATCCTTCAACAACACCGAAGCTGTCATGAAGAGCTTTTGCCATTGGAGCCAAACAGTTTGTAGTACATGAAGCACCAGAGATAACTGTTTCAGTTCCGTCAAGAATGTCGTGGTTAGTGTTGAAAACGATTGTCTTAACATCATTTCCACCAGGTGCAGTGATCACAACTTTCTTAGCACCGTTTGCGTGGATGTGTTGCTCGGCTTTTTCTTTAGAAGCAAAGAATCCTGTCGCTTCAAGAACGATTTCTACACCGTCAGTAGCCCAGTCAATGTTTCCTGGTTCACGTTCTGCAGAAACTTTAACGAACTTACCGTTCACTTCAAATCCACCGTCTTTTACTTCGACAGTACCATCAAAACGACCTTGAGTTGTGTCGTATTTCAACAAGTGTGCAAGCATCACTGGATCTGTAAGGTCGTTGATACGAGTAACTTCAACACCTTCTACGTTTTGGATACGACGGAATGCAAGACGTCCGATACGACCGAAACCGTTAATACCAACTTTAACTACCATGAATGATTTCCTCCTTATGAAAATCGAGTTCTTTTATTTTAAAAGGGTACCCTTTTAATCCTTTTGTGAAAATCTTAACTTGCAAATATCCAAGTCACCTTTCAACATTTTTATTATATACTTATTCTGCGAAAATTGCAAGTTTTTGCTTAGCTAGAGACCGGATTTTTCACCAAAATCATACTAGAAAAAATTCTTGAAAAAGCAAAAGCCTTACAATCACATGAACCTCGCCATTGATTGCAAGACTTCTTACTCCAAATGGTCACTGGGCTTTACGATAGGTGAACCTTTGAACTCTCGGTCATCTTATTTCGACTGTCGTGCTCAATTGAATACCCTAGCATTTGCCTTTGCCAGACCGCAGCAATAGCATAGTTTTCCTTAGCGTTATAAATGATAAATTCCCTACCAAGCATGAACCACCTTATCACAAGCGTCATACACAATTCCCAGTCAGTAGCAAGTCGAAGATGCCCCTCCTGAGTCACTGTCCCGCCACAGTAAACAGGGCTTATTTACAATATCGTTGCCCACCATCATAAACTGAGGTGCAAGCGTTGGAAAACAAGGAGTCCATCATTTCGTAATTGAACTCGGACTAAAAATAAACGAAACGACAGCCCGTGTCATTACCTATCTCATTTTCTCTAGAATAGGACGATAGTCTTCAAAACTTACCTTATCCGAGCCATATCGAATCTCTGGGGCAATACCTGCAATGTATGCCAAGACAGGGCTTATATCCTTAACTGGTGCACCCAGACCTAATTTTATAATCTTTTTCTCGTCTAATTTAGTGATAAAAATAAGCTGAGGTTCATCCCCCACAATAGCCTGTCCACGGCGTTTAATCGCAGCCGTCCGCTCATAGTAGATAGCAGAAACAGTATCTAAATCAATGAAATCGAATTCCCAATTACTGATGAAATGATTCTTATAAACAGCAAGATAGAATTCTTGGTAAAAATCCGCCTTCTCTGGTAGCGCAGTGACACCACCTGGCAACTCTGGAAAGAGTTGTTCAAATCTTGCATAGCGAGCAATCCGCTCTTTTGCCTTACTATACTCTAATACTAATAAAGTAACAAAAACAAGAATAATTACCAAGGGAATCCCTACTGTAAATAAGCTAGTATCCGTCCCTGCTGGGGCGTCGGTAACAAATATCTTCCAAAAAATCCAACCAACAAAGGCTGTAAAAGCTGTCCAGAGAATAGGTGTAAATAAAAAACCTGTATTTTTCCTCATGATTCGACTCCTCTATACATCGTAAAAAAGATGAGGAAACTTGAATCCCTCATCTTTTAATAGTTTATTAAGCGTTCCCACCATTTTTCTTGATGATCTCGTCTTGTACTGACTTAGGCACATCTTCATAGTGGTCAAATACCATCATGAAAGTACCGCGTCCTTGTGTAGCTGAACGAAGAACAGTTGCGTAACCGAACATTTCAGCAAGTGGCACGTAAGCACGAACGATTTGTGTGTTACCACGCGCTTCCATACCATCTACACGTCCACGACGAGCTGTTACGTGTCCCATCACATCACCAAGATTATCTTCTGGTGCAGTAATCGTTACAAGCATCATCGGTTCAAGGATAACAGGTTGTGCAGATTTCGCCGCTTCTTTAAGGGCAAGAGAAGCCGCAACTTTAAAGGCTGTTTCAGATGAGTCGACATCATGGTATGAACCATCATATAGTTTTGCTTTCACATCAACAATTGGGTATCCAGCAAGAACACCGTTGGCCATTGATTCAACCAATCCTTTTTCAACCGCTGGGATAAATTCACGTGGAACCACACCACCGACGATTGCATTTTCAAACTCGAAACCTTTTCCTTCTTCGTTTGGAGTAAATTCAATCCATACATCACCGAATTGACCTTTACCACCTGATTGACGTTTGAAGAATCCACGAGCTTGCGTTGAAGCACGGAATGTTTCACGGTAAGATACTTGAGGAGCACCTACGTTTGCTTCCACTTTAAACTCACGACGCATACGGTCAACAAGGACATCCAAGTGAAGCTCACCCATACCAGAGATAACTGTTTCACCAGTTTCAACGTTGGTTTCAACGCGGAATGTTGGATCTTCTTCAGCTAATTTAGAAAGGGCAACACCCATCTTATCTTGGTCTGCTTTCGATTTTGGCTCAACCATCAATTGGATAACTGGTTCTGGAACGTTGATAGACTCAAGGATTACTTTTGCTTTTTCATCTGTCAATGAGTCACCTGTTGTTGTATCTTTCAAACCAACGGCAGCAGCAATATCTCCAGAGTAAACTGTTTCGATTTCTTGACGGCTGTTCGCGTGCATTTGAAGGATACGTCCGATACGTTCACGTTTTCCTTTAGAAGTATTCATCACGTATGAACCAGAATTAAGGACACCAGAGTACACACGGAAGAATGTCAAACGACCTACGAATGGGTCTGTCATGATCTTGAAGGCAAGGGCTGCAAATGGTTCTTCATCTGAAGCTGGACGCTCTTCTTCTGCATCTGTATCCGGGTTGATCCCTTTGATAGCTGGAATATCAACTGGGCTTGGAAGGTAATCGATAACCGCATCAAGCATCAATTGAACCCCTTTGTTCTTGAAGGCAGAACCACACAATACTGGATAGAATTCTACGTTGATGGTTGCTTTACGGATCGCAGCTTTCAATTCTTCATTTGTGATTTCTTCACCTTCAAGGTATTTCATCATCAAATCTTCATCTGTTTCAGCAACTGCTTCTACCAATTTTTCTCGGTATTCTTGAGCTTGTTCAAGGTATTCATCTGGAATATCTTCTTCAAGAATGTCTGTTCCGAGGTCATTTGTGTAGATTTCGGCTTTCATCTTGATCAAATCGATGATTCCACGGAAGTCATCTTCTGCACCGATTGGCAATTGGATTGGGTGAGCATTTGCTTGCAAGCGCTCATGAAGAGTGCTTACTGAATAAAGGAAGTCTGCACCGATCTTATCCATCTTGTTGGCAAATACGATACGAGGAACACCGTATTCAGTTGCTTGGCGCCAAACGGTTTCAGTTTGTGGCTCAACCCCTGATTGTGAGTCAAGAACGGTTACCGCACCGTCCAATACACGAAGGGAACGTTGTACTTCGATAGTGAAGTCCACGTGTCCTGGTGTGTCAATGATGTTTACACGGTGGTCATTCCATTGTGCAGTTGTCGCAGCAGATGTGATGGTGATACCACGCTCTTGCTCTTGCTCCATCCAGTCCATTTGTGAAGCACCTTCGTGCGTTTCACCGATTTTGTGGATTTTACCAGTGTAGTAAAGAATACGCTCAGTTGTAGTTGTTTTACCAGCATCAACGTGGGCCATGATCCCGATATTACGAGTTTTTTCCAATGAAAATTCGCGTGCCATTATGTTCTCCTATATTTGTTAAATTTATTTACATCTCATTATAGCATATTTTAGAAAAAAACGGATAGGCAGGACCTACCCGTTATAAGATGTTTTAGTTTGTAAGGTGCTTAAGAAAGGGAGGCGACTGTTCAGCTTTAGCTGCTTCAGTGAGGTATTTTGCTAGAGTTTTCAAACTCTTCCGTGCATTTCCCACTTGGGCTAACATTTGCTCAAGACCTCCACGTCTTATCTTACCATCTGAAGTGTGCAAACGCACGGTTCGCTTCTGCCATACGGTGAGTATCTTCACGTTTCTTAACAGCTGCACCTGTGTTGTTTGCTGCATCCATGATTTCTTTTGCAAGACGGTCAACCATAGTGTGCTCACCACGGTTACGCGCAATGGTTACCAACCAACGAAGTCCAAGAGTTGTACGACGTTCTGGACGAACCTCAACTGGGACTTGGTAGTTAGAACCACCGACACGGCGTGCACGTACTTCAAGTACAGGCATGATGTTTTCCATCGCTGTTTCAAATACTTCAAGTGCATCATTTCCAGTAGCTTCCTTGATTTGATCAAAGGCACCGTATACGATAGAAGCCGCTGTACCACGTTTTCCATCAAGCATAACGCGGTTGATCAAACGTGTTACTAATTTTGAATTGTAAAGCGGATCTGGCAATACTTCGCGCTTAGGCGCTTGGTTTTTACGACTCATTTATCTTTATCCCCTTTCTTACCCTTTTGGACGTTTTGTACCGTATTTAGAACGGCCTTGTTTACGATCAGTTACACCTGCTGTATCAAGTGCACCACGAACGATATGGTAACGTACCCCTGGAAGGTCTTTTACACGTCCACCACGAAGAAGCACCACGCTGTGCTCTTGCAAGTTGTGTCCGATACCTGGGATATAAGCAGTTACTTCGATCAAGTTGCTCAAACGTACACGAGCGAATTTACGAAGGGCAGAGTTAGGTTTTTTAGGTGTCATTGTTCCGACACGAGTTGCAACACCACGTTTTTGTGGTGAAGAAACGTTTGTTTGAACTTTTTTGCGGCTGTTGTAACCAACGTTCAAAGCTGGTGATTTAGATTTTTCTACTTTAGACTTACGTGGTTTACGTACCAACTGGTTAATTGTAGGCATCTACATTCTCCTGTATAAATTTTTATTTTTGGTTGATAGAGCACTTGGTGACAGCCCCTATCTGTGTGTACTTTGCAACTATTTGTCAGCACGTCTCTGTACACTTTTGAGAGACCAAAAGTAAAAAGTACCGTTTATCATCATATCATAAACGGCACTCTGTGTCAACTATCTTTGCTGGAACTTCACGAACTTCACGACGTACGCATGAAAAGTTTCCCAGTGAGCTTTCGTCCTTAGAAAGCATTTTAAAACAGGCAAAACATTCGGTCTCCCCAGTATTGAATCTACTTCCCAAATAATTGTGGTAAATAGTCCTCCA
>NZ_SPPD01000020.1 GCF_004570575.1 Streptococcus cuniculi | reverse complement strand
TACTTTTTTTAATTTTTTCGTGTCTTTTTTTCGTGTTTTTTTCCGTGTGTCGATTCCACATCTCTAACAATAAGGAAAAGACCGAGGGAATCTTACTGCTAATTTAAGCTAATACAAATCACTTAGGTGTGTCATGAGGAGGTGCCTTATCTTCACTTATGAGGTGTTGGCGAAGGGAGTGTAGCAGCTTCTTGCGACCTTTGAAGCGAGCACCACTGACGAGCGTATCATACTTTTTAGAATCACGCGGACTTAATGTAGAACGATAGCGCGCTAGTGAATCACGAAGACACACTAATTCATCTGTGAGCAAGCCACCACTGCTGACCATATGAGATATTTCTCCTATCTCCTCGTAACGGAGGCGGTCAAAGCCGCGTTTTTGTGTACTTTGTCTACGCAACATATCGTTGACATAATTGCGGAATTTGACCTTGAAATAACGGAGTAAGCGAGACTCATCTCTTACGATTCCATCTTCTTGCTGGAGCAAGCGATATAAGACATACATTCCTTCTTGATCCCAGTCTTCTGCTTCCCATAGCTTGACATAGTACTCTCGACGTGTCTTTTGAACAATTGGTCGTACCTTAGCATACACTTCTTTAAACTCCACATTCTCCTCTCCTTTCTTTGATTGGATATACTCCCTATAGGAAGTATATCCAATCAAAGAAAATAGAAAAAGGACTTTTTTGTCCTAAATCTTTGGTCAGCAAGGAACTGGAGGACTCTTCCTCGCTTCTATTGATACCCATTCCTTTATTCCTTAGCAAAACAATAAAAAACGCCTGCTTACGGAATCGTTTTTAACAAAGCGATTTCGTAAACAAACGTTGCGTTTTACATCTGATGAGTGTACCCGCTGGGAAAACCCAGCGGTAGACCAGAGCTAGACTAAGAATGTGTTTCGATACACCTTCCATCATCATAACACTCAACAAAATTGATGATCTTATACAAGTTCAATGATTGCCATTGGTGCAGCATCCCCACGACGTGGTTCAGTTTTCAAGATACGAGTGTATCCACCGTTGCGTTCTGCATAACGAGGAGCAATTTCAGAGAACAATTTTTGAAGAGCTGTTGTTGATGTGTATTTATCGGTAGCTTCATCATAGTTTTCTGATGCAATTTCGTTACGAACAAATGCTGCTGCTTGACGACGAGCGTGCAAGTCACCACGTTTACCAAGTGTAATCATTTTTTCAACTGTTTTACGGATTTCTTTTGCACGAGCTTCAGTTGTAACGATTGATTCATTGATCAAAAGATCAGTTGTCAAATCACGAAGCATTGCTTTACGTTGTGAGCTAGTGCGTCCTAGTTTACGGTAAGCCATGTATTCCTCCTTTATTTATCTTTTTTCAATCCCAAACCAAGGTCTGCCAATTTCACCTTGACTTCTTCAAGACTCTTGCGTCCAAGATTGCGTACTTTCATCATTTCTGGTTCAGTTTTTTCTGTCAAATCAAATACAGTATTGATACCTGCACGTTTCAAACAGTTATATGAACGGACAGACAAATCTAATTCTTCAATCGTACGATCCAACATACGATCATCTGATGCTTCTTCCGCTTCTTTCATCACTTCTGCTGATTTCGCCACTTCTGTCAAATCAGTAAACAGACCTAAGTGCTCCATTAGAATACGTGCAGAAAGACCCAAGGCATCTTCTGGAATGATTGTCCCGTTAGTCATGATTTCAAGCGTCAATTTATCAAAACCATCGTTGCTACCAACGCGAGCCGGTTCAACTTGATAGTTGACTTTTTTCACTGGCGTGTAGATAGAATCTACGGCAAGTGTGCCAACTGGCGCATCATCTTTTTTATTGCCTTCAGCTGGTACATATCCACGACCGGTATTCACCGTCATGATAGCCTTAAAGCTTGCACCTTCACTAATGGTAAAGAGATAATGGTCAGGGTTAACAATTTCAATATCACTATCTGTCAAGATATCTCCTGCAGTAATTTCTGCCGGACCTGTGACATCAAGCTCTATCGTCTTTTCGTCTTCGACATAAGATTTTACAGCAATGCCTTTGATGTTCAAAATAATTTGCATCACATCTTCACGGACACCTGGGACTGTGTCGAACTCGTGTAGTACACCGTCAATTTTAATAGACGTTACTGCCGCACCTGGTAGTGAGGCAAGAAGCACACGACGAAGTGAGTTCCCAAGAGTTGTTCCATAACCACGTTCTAATGGTTCAACAACAAATCTGCCGTAATCTTTATTTTCATCAATTTTTGTTATAGTTGGTTTTTCAAACTCAATCATTTCTTACTCCCTCTTAAACGAAAAGCTGTGTATCGTTAGTTGATTATACACGGCGACGTTTTGGAGGACGAGCACCATTGTGTGGTACAGGAGTCACATCACGAATTGCTGTTACTTCAAGACCAGCGGCAGCAAGAGCGCGGATAGCAGACTCACGACCTGAACCTGGGCCTTTTACGGTAACTTCAACTGTTTTAAGACCGTGTTCTTGTGCAGATTTAGCAGCTGCTTCTGAAGCCATTTGAGCCGCAAATGGTGTAGATTTACGAGAACCTTTAAAACCAAGAGCACCAGCTGATGACCAAGCGATCGCATTACCATGCACATCAGTAATCATAACAATAGTGTTATTAAATGTAGCGTGAATGTGTGCAATACCAGATTCGATATTTTTTTTCACACGACGCTTACGTGTTGGTTTAGCCAATTTTTCTACCTCCTATTTTATTTTTTCTTACCTGCAATCGCAACAGCTTTACCTTTACGAGTGCGAGCGTTGTTTTTAGTGTTTTGTCCACGGACAGGAAGTCCACGACGGTGACGAATTCCACGGTATGAACCGATTTCCATCAAACGTTTGATGTTCAAGTTTACTTCACGACGAAGGTCACCTTCAACTTTAATCGCATCTACTTCACGACGGATTGCATCTTCTTGGTCAGAAGTCAAATCTTTTACGCGAACATCTTCTGAGATTCCAGCTGCTGCAAGAATTTTTTTAGATGTTGCAAGACCAATACCGTATACGTAAGTCAATGAAATTACTACACGTTTGTCGTTTGGAATATCAACTCCAGCAATACGAGCCATTTTTTCTCCTTTCTATCTTATCCTTGACGTTGTTTGTGTTTTGGATTTGCTGGGCAAATTACCATAACACGACCATTACGACGAATCACTTTACAGTATTCGCAAATTGGTTTGACCGATGGTCTTACTTTCATGTTTAATCCCTCCAAGTATTTCGACTATTTAAAGCGGTATGTGATACGGCCACGTGTCAAGTCATATGGGCTAAGCTCAACTGTTACGCGATCCCCGACCAAAATACGAATGTAGTTTTTCCGGATTTTTCCTGAAACAGTGGCAAGAACTTGGTGTCCATTTTCCAACTCAACAGTAAACATAGCATTTGGCATGGTATCTACTACCTTGCCTTCAATTTCAATCACATCTTCTTTTGCCATGCAAAAGTATCCCCCTCTAAATTTCGATTTAATGTCCTCTGAACACAGAGGTAACAATTATAAGTCAGACTAAGCTATTCTATCATTTTCGGAAAGAAAACGCAAGCTAAATCCCCTATTTTATTGCAATTTTGATAAAACTTTTTCAATATCTGCAAAGACAACTTCAATGTCTTGATCCCCTTCAATATCGTGTACTAAACCTGCAACACGATAGTGATCAATGATCTGTTGTCCTTGGGCAATATTGACTTCTAAACGACGTTTAACAGATTCTGGTTTGTCATCTTCGCGTTGGTAGTAATCTTTTTCGTCGTAGCCTTCTGCAGGTGGATTAAAGACCTTATGGAAGGTTTCACCTGTTTCACGATGGATAATGCGTCCGCTGAGACGTTCGACCAATTTAGCTGGATTAATCTCGATATTGATAACCCCTTCGAGTGTGATACCAAGGTTTTTTAATGCTTCATCCAAGGCATGTGCTTGCTCGATTGTTCGAGGGTAGCCGTCCAATAAGAAACCTTTTTCCTTGATATCTTCTTGCGCTAAGCGCTCTTTGACAATACCATTGGTTACTTCATCTGGCACCAAGTCACCTTTATCAATATAGGATTTTGCCAACAAGCCCATCTCTGTCTGATTTGCCATCGCTGCACGGAACATATCCCCTGTTGAAATATGCACAATGTCAAATTTTTCAACAATTTTTGCAGCTTGCGTTCCTTTACCAGCACCTGGCAAACCCATAATTAAAAGATTCATGATAAACTCCTTATTTTGTTTTTAGATAAATGTGCCACGATTGACAAACTTATCAAAAAACAAAATAGAGAGGCTGAGCAGTCGGTGCCCAGCTTCTACTTTTGTCATAGACGCAATGGTTGTAAGCTCCATACAAGATTGACAACTCAATCTTATATGCCCTCATCAACCTGTGTACAATCGATTTTATAAAATCGCGTTTCGCTCTTGCTTCCTATTCTAAGTCTAGGAAACCGACATATTTTCTCTTGAGCAGGTAACCTTCTAATTGCTTGATCCCCTCGATACTAGTCATAATAACGATGATCAAACTTGTCCCGAGGAAGGCAATTTTTGAAGTAAGCCCAAAGACATTTTGTGCAAAAATCGGTAACAAGGCAACAAATCCTAAGAATAGGGATCCAATTGTTGCAAGGCGCATTAGCAAGGTTGAGAAGTAGTCTTCTGTCCCTTTACCCGGACGGACTCCATGGATGTAGGCGCCACTCTTTTGAAGATTTTCTGCTGCCTTTTCTGGATTTACCTGAACAAAACTGTAGAAGAAGGTAAAGAGAATAATCAATACAGCATATACAACCATCCCTTTGATTGTAGAGTAATCAAAGTATTCTCGAATAGTGGATAGCCAAGAAATACTCTTATTCTGACTCGCAAAGAACTGGAGAAGCGATGTCGGAATAGCTGTAATAGAACCTGCGAAGATGACCGGAATCACACCTGCTGGATTGAGTTTCAACGGCAAGTAAGAACTTGACGGTGCACCTTGAGCACGTTTGGTGTATTGGATTGGAATTTTATACTCTGCTTGTTGAACAAAGGTTGTAAAGTAAATAATTGCTAAAACTGCTACCAACAAAACACCAACTAACAAGGCAGATTCTCCCAAACGACTTGATTCGATATTGACAAAGCGATCAACATAGATATCATGAATCGTATCTGGTAGTGATGAGATGATCCCGGCAAAGATAATCATGGACGTGCCATTACCGTATCCTTTATCCGTAATCTGCTCACCAAGCCAGGTCACGATAGCAGAACCCGTTGTCAAAATTGCTCCAATAATGAGATAGGTCTTCCAATTCAAGGGCATAGTTGTCAGCTTGGCACCAGACAAGGCATTAAAACTTGCGGTGATTCCGACCGACTGGACAAAAGCTAAAGCCAAGGAAATGTAGCGTGTCGCTTGATTCAACTTACGACGTCCTACTTCCCCCTGCTTGCCCCATTCTACAAACTTAGGCACAAGGTCCATCTGCATCAGCTGAACAATGATCGAGGCAGTGATGTAAGGACTGACACCTAAGGCGAATACTGAGAAATTACGCATGGCATTCCCAGAAACCAAACTCAGCATATTCAAAAATGGAATATTGGACAAGGCTTCGAGACTTTTAACGTTCACTCCTGGAACTGTGATATGCGTTCCAACACGAAAGACAAATAAGATAAAAATCGTAAACAAGATTTTCGTGCGGACATTCTTTACCTTAAATGCATCTTTTAATAGTTTAAAAAACATAGGTCACCTCTCTTAGATGACTTCTACTGAACCACCTTTGGCAGTGATAGCTTCCTCAGCTGATTTAGAGAATTTCGCTGCTTTCACAGTCAATTTCTTTGTCAATTCGCCGTTACCAAGAATTTTAACTCCTGATTTTTCAGCTTTCACGATACCGGCTTCAACAAGCACAACTGGTGTTACCTCTGCACCGTCTTCAAAAGCGTTCAATTGGTCAAGATTCACAATCGCGTATTCTTTTGCGTTGATGTTAGTAAATCCACGTTTTGGAAGACGGCGGAACAATGGAGTTTGTCCACCTTCAAAACCTAGACGTACGCCACCACCGCTACGAGCTTTTTGACCTTTTTGTCCACGGCCTGAAGTTTTACCATTACCTGATGATGTACCACGACCAACGCGGTTACGAGTTTTACGAGAACCTGTTGCAGGTTGTAATTCATGAAGTTTCATTGATTTTTCTCCTTATGTGTAAAATGCTAGCGCCTTTAGGTTGGGTAAGGCCTCAACCTAAAAACTCGCCTATACAGAATGGACAGTAAGTCGCAAAGATTTCTCTAAGCGACTCTGTCATGTGTTTGATTCGGAATGCGACGATTAGTCTTGCTTCCTATTTCACTTCTTCAACCGTTACCAAGTGAGAGATTGCGTTTACCATTCCAAGAATAGCAGCGTTATCTTCTTTGATAACTGAACTGTTTAATTTGCCAAGTCCAAGGGCAACAACTGTCTTACGTTGTTCTGGTTTGCGACCGATTGGAGACTTAGTCAAAGTAATTTTAATTTGAGCCATGTTATCCCCTTTCTTATGCTAAATCAGAAACTGAAATGCCACGAAGTGCAGCCACTTCTTCAGCACGTTTCAATTGTTTCAAACCTTCAACTGTTGCACGAACAATGTTGATTGGTGTGTTTGAACCAAGCGACTTAGATGTCACATCAGCGACACCTGCCAACTCGATAACCGCACGAGTAGCTCCGCCCGCAGCAACTCCAGAACCTTCTGCAGCTGGTTTCAACATAATGCGAGCTCCACCAAATTCTGAACGAACTTCGTGAGGAATAGTCGTACCAACCATTGGTACTTCAATCAAGTTTTTCTTAGCAGATTCAACTGCTTTGCGGATAGCTTCTGGTACTTCTTGAGCTTTACCAGTACCGAAACCTACACGACCATTACGGTCACCAACAACCACAAGAGCTGCAAAGCGAAGACGACGTCCACCTTTAACAACTTTTGTAACACGGTTGATGGCTACTACGCGTTCTTCAAATTCAACTGCGTTATCTTTAAATGCCATTTCTTAGTGTCCTCCCTATTAGAATTTCAATCCGTTTTCACGAGCTGCTTCAGCCAAGGCTTTCACACGTCCGTGATAGAGATATCCACCGCGGTCAAAGACCACTTCAGAAATACCTTTCGCTACTGCACGTTCAGCAACGAGTTTACCTACAACAACGGCTTGTTCTGTCTTAGTACCTTTTGAAACTTCTTTATCAAGAGTAGAAGCGCTTGCGAGCGTTACACCCGCTACGTCATCAATCACTTGAGCGTAGATGCCTGTATTAGAACGGAAAATGTTCAAACGTGGGCGAGCAGCAGTTCCAGAGATTTTACCGCGAACACGACGATGGCGTTTTTGGCGGATTTTGTTTTTATCTGGTTTTGAAATCACAATTTTCACCTCTTAATTATTGATCATATCTGTACGAGATATGTCGGAAGATAATGTACGATGTGGAAGCACCACTCGTAAACATTATTATTTACCTGTTTTACCTTCTTTGCGGCGAACAAATTCACCAACATAGCGGATCCCTTTACCTTTGTAAGGTTCAGGAGCACGAAGGCTACGGATATAAGCTGCTGTTTGACCAACAACTTCTTTGTTGATACCAGACACGATGATTTGTGTTGGTGCTGGAACTTCAAATGTGATACCTTCTGGTGCAATCACTTCATCTGGATGTGATTTACCAACAGCAAGTGTCAATTTGTTGCCTGCAAGTTGTGCACGGTAACCGACACCACGCATTTCAAGTTCTTTTTTGAAGCCTTCAGAAACACCAACAACCATGTTGTTGAGGTTGGCACGGCTTGTACCATGAATAGTCTTCATTTCTTTTGAATCGTTTGGACGGTGAAGTGTTACTTCTGTACCTTCCACACGGATTTCAATAGCAGTTGGGAATTCACGAGTCAATTCCCCTTTAGGTCCTTTTACAGTTACCACACCGTTGTTTTGCGAAAGCTCAACACCAGCAGGCAATGTAATCACTTTATTACCAATACGTGACATGTTTTTATTTCTCCTGTTAAATTGTCAGGCCGAATACGACCAGTTTTCACGGGGAAGCTAAGATGCAAAGGGCGTTTAAAAGCCAAAGTGAAAATAGGAAGCCCTTTGGACTGGAGGCAATTTTATCTTTTTCACACCGGCTTTAGCCCGTGCTCGTTTTAGCTTTCTAGTTAGTTGATAAATTTGAACTCGGACTAAAATCCTAGTGAAAAAGATAGACTTCCTCGAGTCCAGAGACTCAGCGTCAGTCTCCTATTTTCATACGGATTTCTTAACGTCCTTGTATCATTATTTTACCAAACGTAGGCAATCACTTCTCCACCAACGTTCTTTTGACGTGCTTCTTTGTCTGTCAAAAGACCTTCTGATGTAGAGATAATTGCAATTCCAAGTCCATTAAGAACTTTAGGAATATCTTCACGTTTTGAATAAACACGAAGACCCGGTTTTGAAACACGTTTCAAGTTTGTGATTACTTTTTCACCGTTTGGACCGTATTTCAAGAATACGCGTACGATACCTTGTTTGTCATCTTCAATAAATTCAACGTTTTTTACAAAACCTTCGTTTTTAAGAATTGTAGCAATTCCTTTTTTGATATTTGATGCAGGTACTTCAAGCACTTCGTGTTTCGCTTGGTTTGCGTTACGAATACGTGTCAAAAAGTCTGCAATTGGATCTGTCATAACCATCTTTAATTTCTCCTCTTACTGGCAGTTTGATAGGGTCACTTACCAGTTAATGTGTCCTATGGACTAGGCGATATTGAAAGCATCCGCCCTCAGTATCTCCTTATAGGTGAACCCGCCCTATGAACCTTGCGAAAAAGAGACATAACTGTTTCAGGTTTCGCTGTGTTCATCACGGGCTTAGTATCATCATTCGAGCGTGGACCAAAATCCCAGTGAAAAAGATAGCCTTTCTTGAGTTCTTCCAGAACTCTGCGTCAGGCTCCTACTTTCACTTCGTCCGTCACGCCCTTAGTATCATGTAATTCGAGCACGGGCTAAAATCCTAGTGAAAAAGATGAGCTGTCTTATGTTATTCCAAAACACTGCGGCAACTCCCTATTTTCATACGGATTTCTTAACACCCTTTGCACCATGTTCTTACCAAGAAGCTTTTGTTACGCCTGGGATTTGACCTAAGTAAGCCAAGTCGCGGAAGCATACACGGCAAAGTTTGAATTTGCGGTAAACTGAATGTGGACGTCCACATTTTTCACAACGAGTATATGCTTGCGTAGAGAACTTAGCTGGGCGTTTGTTCTTAGCGATCATTGATTTTTTAGCCATTTATTCTCTCCCTCTTATTTTGCAAACGGCATACCAAGGCCTGTAAGCAATGCACGTGATTCTTCGTCAGTGTTAGCAGTTGTAACGATAACGATGTCCATACCGCGAGTTTTGTCAACATCATCAAAGTTGATTTCTGGGAAGATCAATTGCTCTTTCACACCAAGTGTGTAGTTTCCGCGTCCATCAAATGATTTTGTTGGGACACCATGGAAGTCACGTACACGTGGAAGTGATACCGATACCAATTTATCTAAGAACTCATACATACGTTCGCCACGAAGTGTTACTTTCGCTCCGATTGCAACCCCTTCACGAAGACGGAAGCCGGCGATTGATTTTTTAGCTTTTGTGATAAGTGGTTTTTGACCTGAAATCAATGCCAATTCTTGTGCAGCTTTTTCGAGGTTTTTAGCGTTAGAAACAGCGTCACCAACACCCATGTTCAAAACAATCTTATCAACTTTTGGTACAGCCATAACTGATGAATAGTTAAATTGTTCAGTTAAAGCAGGGACTACTTCTTTAAGATATTTTTCTTTTAAGCGATTTGCCATGTTACTTCTCCTTTCCTTCGTGATTAATCAAGCACTTCGCCTGATTTTTTGTTGTAACGAACTTTTTTACCGTCAACAAATTTGTAACCAACACGACCTGCTACACCATTTTTGTCAAGAACTTGTACGTTTGATGCATGGATAGCAGCTTCTTTTTCAACGATAGCTCCTTGAGGGTTTTCGTTGTTTGGTTTCTGATGTTTTTTGACGATGTTAACACCTTCTACAACAACTTTATTTACTTTTGGAAGTGCTGCTAAGACTACTGCTTCAACGCCTTTGTCTTTACCAGCGATTACGCGAACTTTATCGCCTTTTTTTACAAACATTTGATTTCTCCTATTATTTCTTACGCCCTAGGGGCACCCTGAATCACTTCAGGGGACTTCGTTTGTTTTGATTAAAGTACTTCTGGTGCCAATGAAACGATTTTCATAAAACCGCCGTCGCGCAATTCACGTGCAACTGGACCAAAGATACGAGTTCCGCGAGGTGTTTTGTCTTCACGGATGATAACTGCAGCATTTTCGTCAAATTTGATGTAAGAACCATCAGCACGACGAGCACCTGTCTTAGTACGAACGATAACGGCTTTCACGACGTCACCTTTTTTAACCGCACCACCAGGAGTAGCTTGTTTTACTGAAGCAACGATGATGTCGCCGATGTTTGCAGATTTACGTTTTGAACCACCAAGAACTTTGATTGTCAAGATTTCACGTGCGCCACTGTTATCGGCAACTTTCAAACGAGTTTCTGTTTGAATCATGTAAGTTTTCTCCTTTCAGCTTGATTAAATGATAACTGCCTCTTCCACAACTTCTACAAGACGGAAACGTTTTGTAGCTGAAAGTGGACGAGTTTCCATGATACGTACGATATCGCCTTCTTTAGCAACATTGTTCTCATCATGAGCTTTGTACTTTTTAGAGTAGTTAATACGTTTACCATAGACTGGGTGGTTACGTTTTGTTTCAACTACAACTGTGATGGTTTTGTCCATTTTGTCAGATACAACACGTCCAACAAGAACTTTACGATTATTGCGTTCCATTGAAATTCTCCTTTCCCAATCTATTATTTAACTTCTGATTGCACTGTTTTGATACGTGCAATTTGCTTTTTAACTTCGTTCAAACGAGCAGTTTGCTCAAGTTGACCAGCAGCAGCTTGGAAACGAAGGTCGAAGAGTTCTTTCTTCAATTCATTTTCGCGCTTTGCAAGTTCTTCTTGAGAAAGTCCACGAAGTTCTTTAACAAATTCTTTTACTTCATTAAGTTTCATGTCTTCTCCTTATTCTGCTTCACGTTTTACGAATTTGCATTTAACTGGTAGTTTGTGGCTAGCCAAGCGGAATGCTTCGCGTGCGATTTCTTCTGAAACGCCTGCTACTTCAAACATCACTTTACCACGTTTAACTGGTGCTACCCAACCTTCAGGTGCCCCTTTACCAGATCCCATACGTACCCCGATAGCTTTAGCGGTATATGATTTGTGTGGGAAGATTTTAATCCAAACTTTACCACCACGTTTCATATAACGAGTCATCGCGATACGGGCTGCTTCGATTTGACGGTTTGTGATCCAGTGGCTAGTTGTAGCTTGAAGACCATATTCACCGAAGTCTACTTGTTTTCCACCTTTAGCTTCACCGCGCATTTTTCCACGGAATTCACGACGGTGTTTAACACGTTTAGGTACTAACATTGGTTATTTACCTCCTTTAGTGTTTTTACGAGCTGGAAGAACTTCTCCACGGTAAATCCATACTTTAATACCAAGTTTACCATAAGTTGTAAGTGCTTCTTCCCAAGCGTAGTCGATATCCGCACGAAGTGTATGAAGCGGAACAGTTCCTTCTGAGTATCCTTCTGCACGGGCGATGTCCGCACCGTTCAAACGTCCAGATACTTGAGTCTTGATTCCTTTTGCTCCTGCACGCATTGTACGTTGGATTGCTTGTTTTTGAGCGCGACGGAATGCCACACGTTGCTCTAATTGACGAGCAATCGTTTCACCAACAAGGTGAGCATCCAAATCAGGTTGTTTGATTTCGATGATGTTGATGTGTACTTGCTTGCCAGTCAATTTATTTAATTGCGCACGAAGTGCATCAACATTGCTACCTGCTTTACCGATAACCATACCTGGCTTAGCTGTATGAATGCTTACGATCACTTTGTTTACTGCGCGTTCAATTTCGATAGTTGAAACGGATGCTTCAGCCAATTCTTTTTTGATAAAGTTGCGGATTGCAAGATCTTCATGAAGGTAATCCGCGTATTCTTTTTCAGCATACCATTTAGCATCCCAGTCACGGATGATGCCGACACGCATACCAATTGGATGTACTTTTTGTCCCACGTTTTTACCTCCTTATTTTTCTGCCACAACTACAGTGATGTGAGCTGTACGTTTGTTGATTGGTGAAGCTGAACCTTTTGCACGTGGACGGAAACGTTTGAGTGTTGGTCCTTCGTTTGCGAAAGCTTCGCTTACTACCAAGTTTGCTTTTTCCAAACCGAAGTTATTTTCAGCATTAGCGATTGCAGAGTTCAATACTTTCTCGATAATGCCTGCAGCTTTGTTTGGAGTGAATTTCAAGATTGCGATTGCATCGGCTACGCTTTTGCCACGGATATTATCCAAGACAAGACGTGATTTACGAGGTGAAACACGTACTGTGCGAGCAGTTGCTTTAGCTGAAGTAATTTCTGCCATAATGTGTTCCTCCTATTATTTTCTACGTGTTTTCTTGTCGTCAGCAGCGTGACCTTTGTAAGTACGAGTTGGTGCAAATTCACCAAGTTTGTGACCTACCATGTCTTCTTGGATGTAAACCGGTACATGTTTACGTCCATCATAAACTGCGATTGTATAACCAATGAAACTTGGGAAGATCGTTGAACGACGTGACCAAGTTTTAATTACTTTTTTCTTTTCATCGTTTGCTTGAGCTTCAACTTTTTTCATCAAATGCTCATCGACGAAAGGGCCTTTTTTAAGACTACGTCCCATTTTAATCTATTCTCCTTTAAAATATGTACCACAGCGGCCTGCCTTGCAAGCGCAAGGCTACCGAGCTGGCGGATATGCTTTATGCTACTTGTAACAAACTATTTTTCGTTACGACGACGAACGATAAGCTTGCTAGATTTTGCTTTCTTGTTACGAGTTTTAAGTCCAAGAGCAGGTTTGCCCCATGGAGTAGATGGTGCTTTACGACCAACTGGTGCTTTACCTTCACCACCACCGTGTGGGTGATCGTTCGGGTTCATTACAGAACCGCGGACTGTTGGACGGATCCCTTTCCAACGGCTACGTCCAGCTTTACCAAGGTTTACAAGTCCGTGTTGCTCGTTTCCGACAACACCAACTGTTGCACGACAAGTTCCAAGAATCATACGAACTTCGCCTGATTGAAGGCGGACAAGAACATACTTACCTTCTTGACCAAGTACTTGTGCAGAAGCACCTGCCGCACGAACCAATTCTCCACCACGACCTGGTTTCAATTCGATATTGTGGATAACAGTACCGACTGGAATATTGGCAAGTGGAAGTGCGTTACCGACCTTGATATCTGCTTCTGGACCTGAAACGATACGTTGACCAACTTCAAGGCCTTTAGGAGCAATGATATAAGCTTTCACACCGTCTGTATAATGTACAAGAGCGATATTAGCTGAACGGTTTGGATCGTATTCAATTGTTTTAACAACTGCTTCAATACCATCTTTGTTTCGTTTGAAGTCAATCAAACGGTAGTGACGTTTGTGACCACCACCTTGGTGACGAACTGTGATGCGACCGTTGTTGTTACGACCAGCTTTGCTCTTTAGAGAAACAAGCAATGATTTCTCAGGAGTGCTTGTTGTGATTTCTGCGAAATCCAAAGAAGTCATGTTACGACGGCCATTTGTAGTTGGTTTATAAACTTTAATTCCCACGTTAATTCCTCCTTTGATTATTCAGCATCAGCTGTGGCAAACAATTCGATTGCTTTTGAATCAGCAGTCAAGGTGATGATTGCTTTTTTCACTTTGCTTGTACGACCTACATAACGTCCTACGCGTTTTGTTTTCGGTTTTACATTGATTGTGTTAACATTTGCAACTTTTACTCCCTCAAAGGCTGCTTCTACAGCTTGTTTGATCAGAAGTTTGTGGGCGCGAGTGTCAACCTCAAACACATATTTTCCTGCTTCAAGCTGAGCCATTGAGCTTTCTGTGATGACAGGTTTTTTGATAACATCATACAAATTCATTATGCAAGAACCTCCTCAATTTTAGAGATAGCTGCTTGAGTTACAAGAAGTTTATCTGCAGTTGCAATGTCAAGGACGCTTGCAGTTGTAGCAGTTGCAACTTTCACGTTTGGAAGGTTGCGAGCTGAAAGAGCTGCGAATTCATTGCCTTCTTCAAGAACAACAAGGACTTTTGAATCGATGCTCAATGCCGCAAGAACTTTTGCAAATTCAGCAGTTTTTGGAGCTGTAAATGAAAGGCTGTCAACAGCTACAAATTTGTTTTCGGCAACTTTTTCTGAATAAACAGATTTAAGCGCCAAGCGACGAACCTTTTGTGGAAGTTTGTAGGCATAAGAACGTGGAGTTGGTCCGAAGACTACGCCACCACCACGCCATTGTGGTGAGCGGATAGAACCTTGACGAGCACGTCCAGTTCCTTTTTGACGCCACGGTTTGCGTCCACCACCTGAAACTGCTGAGCGATTTTTAACTGCGTGAGTTCCTTGACGAAGGCTTGCACGTTGGCTGATGATGACATCAAACACAACTGCTTGGTTTGGTTCGATACCAAAGACTGCATCGTTAAGAACTACTTCACCAGCTTGTTTACCAGTTTGGTCAAATAATGTTACGTTTGCCATTATGACTGATTTCCCCTTTCCTTATTATTTACCAGCTTTTACTGCTGATTTGATGGTGATAAGAGATTTCTTAGCACCTGGTACGTTTCCTTTAATAAGGATCACGTTCTTTTCTGGAACAACTTGTACAATTTCAAGGTTTTGAATTGTCACACGGTTGCCACCCATACGTCCTGCCAAGTGTTTGTTTTTGAAAACACGGTTTGGCGCAACAGGTCCCATTGAACCTGGACGACGGTGGTAACGTGAACCGTGAGCCATCGGACCACGTGATTGACCATGGCGTTTGATAACACCTTGGAAACCTTTACCTTTAGATGTACCAGTTACATCCACAACATCTCCAGCTGCGAAAGTATCAACTGTGATTTCGCTACCTACTTCCAAGCCTTCAATGTTTTTAAATTCACGAATGAAGCGCTTAGGAGCTGTGTTAGCTTTTGCTACATGGCCTTTGGCAGGTTTGTTACTCAATACTTCGCGTTTGTCATCAAAACCAACTTGGATCGCATTGTATCCATCTGTTTCAACAGTTTTCACTTGAAGAACAACGTTTGGAGTTGCTTCGATGACAGTTACAGGGATAAATTCACCAGTTTCAGTGAAGATTTGAGTCATTCCCACTTTTTTCCCTAAGATTCCTTTTGTCATGAGAAAAATATTCCTTTTCTTATTTTATAGTTTAAAAAGTTTTTAACGAGCGTTTTTTATGCTCAAAATTGAAGATACTAAAGCCGCAGAGAGCAAAGCAAAAATAGGAAACTGACGCTGTGTTCGATGAACACGAGGAAGTTTATCTTTTTTGCACAGCTCTCAGGCTGAGTTCAATTCTCTAAACCCTGAGTTCTTCTTAGATTAAAGCTTAATCTCTACGTTCACGCCACTTGGTAAATCAAGTTTCATAAGAGCGTCAACTGTTTTTTGCGTTGGGTTCACGATGTCGATAAGACGTTTGTGAGTACGCATTTCGAATTGCTCACGAGAGTCTTTGTACTTGTGAGTCGCACGAATAATTGTGTAGAGGCTACGTTCAGTTGGAAGTGGAACTGGACCAGCTACGCTTGCACCTGTACGTGTTGCAGTTTCTACGATTTTTGCAGCTGCTGTATCAAGAGTACGGTGTTCGTACGCTTTCAAACGGATGCGGATTTTTTTGTTTGCCATCTTTTTCTCCTTTTCGTCTATTTTCAGATAATAGGCTAGCTCCACAAGAAAACCGACAGCGATTGCGTGGCAATGCAACCGAGCGTGTCGCAACCTCTTGCATCAAAGCTATAGCCGTATTTTTACGGCACTAGAATAGTCTATCAAATTCTAGCAAGCAATGCAAGTATTTTTGTTTGATTATTTAAAAAAAGTATAACAACCCTTAGCTGCCGACCCTTTCAATTCATCACTCTCTCTTTTTATATCCTCCACATGCAAAAGCTGTAGCTTCTCCCACTTTTCTTTCCACCCTTTCTGGTCCAATCGCTCACGATAGACCTTCATTCGTTCTGGATGTGCTACAAAATGCGGGGTTGGACAAATCTTGAAATCCAACAGATCCCCTAAACCATAGGGACAAAATAGTTCTACCTGACAGTCAGGCAGCAGTCGAGCTGCGATTGCCGTGCAGGTTTCTGGAAATTTAGAAATCGCGTCACAGGAGCTTTCATAGGGACTTGTCTTCGGATTATGCTGGTGCATATAGACTTGATTTTTCACTTCCCAACGATAAGCTGGATGGGACCGTCTCAAATTTTCTTCTATTAGGATAGTTTCTTCATAGGAACTAGTCGGGTCATAAAAAACCACATCCACATCCGTCTCCTCATCAAAGGGGTCTTTTGAACTGAGCAGATTCCAGATAAAGTTGCGAATCGTGCCTGCACAAACCCATACATCTTGTAGTTGTAACCGCGCCACAATCTCAAGAACCTCTCTCATCTTTCTATCAGCCAGCAACTGCTCTTTCAATTCATTTTCAGTCATCATAAAAGATAGTATATCACAAAAGAGAGCAGAAATAATTTCCGCTCTCTTTCTAAGGAGATTATATGAAAAAGAATAAGATTAGTATAGAAAAGAATCCTTAAGCAAACCTTAACTGATTATTTCTTTTATGGCTAGAAGGTAATCAATGTGGGTATTTGTCGCAGAGGTTTCAACGTTTAGGTTTAAACTCTTGATTCCTGCGGCCTGAGCCGTCTCCGCATCCAGTAAACGATCGCCTATGTAATAGGTCATTTCTTGAGACAGCTTGTATTTCTCCATGAGATAGATAATCGCCTCAGGATGAGGTTTTCTTGCAAAACCGGAATCAGCCGTCAACACTTCTACAAAATAGTGGGAAATACCTAATTCGTCCAAAATGGCAAAGGTATTGTCCCCTTTATGGGTATAGATAAATTGTTTCATCCCCATTTCCCGAGCCCACTCAAGAATTTCCCTTGCTCCCTCCATGAGAGAAATTTGAGCATTTTTTTCACGTAAGGAATTGGCTCTGACCGTATTCAATGTCTCTAGTGGTATCTGTTCTTGTTCTGATAATTGGCAGAGTAGGTCCTTGACCGAATAACGTAAGACAAAGGCGTTCACCTCCTCGCGATGAAAGGTCAAGCCAAAATGCTGATAGGTCTCTTCTAAGCCCAGTAAAATAGCAGGGTAAGAATCAAGCAGGGTTCCGTCCAAATCCCAGATCAATGCTCTATTCATCAACTCTACCTCTCAATATACTCATAGCCTAGGTGCTCATAAGCCTTGGCTGTCGCAACACGACCAGTCCTCGTCCGTATAAGGAAACCTTGCTGAATCAGATAGGGTTCATACATATCCTCAACCGTCTCACGTTCTTCTGCAATATTGACCGAAAGTGTATTTAAACCGACAGGTCCACCACCGTACATCTCAATCATGGTGCGCAAAATCTTCTGATCGACATAGTCAAGTCCCTCACGGTCGACATCCAGCATGGTTAGAGCCTTGTCCGTAATAGTGTCATCAATCACACCGTCCCCCATAATTTGGGCAAAATCCCGTACACGTTTTAACAACCGATTGGCAATACGGGGCGTTCCCCGTGAACGCCTTGCTAGTTCGATAGCCGCTTCGTGGGTGATTTCCATTTCAAAAATGTCTGCTGTCCGCTCAACGATTTCTGTCAAATCAGGCAGGGCATAGTATTCCATATGCCCCGTAATCCCAAAACGGGCACGTAAGGGATTAGACAGCATCCCCGCACGCGTTGTCGCACCAATCAAGGTAAAGGGTGGCAAGTCCAGATGTACTGCCCTGCTGGCTTCTCCTGTCCCAATCATAATGTCAATGTAAAAATCTTCCATGGCACTATAAAGAATTTCCTCTACTGCCATGGGCATGCGATGAATTTCATCAATAAAAAGGACATCTCCCGGTTCCAAATCATTGAGTAAGGCCACCAAGTCTCCGGCCTTTTCAATCACCGGTCCACTGGTCTGCTTAATATTGACCCCAAGTTCATTGGCAATAACAAAGGCCATAGTCGTCTTCCCCAAACCCGGCGGACCAAAGAGCAAGGTATGATCTAAGGCCTCGTTCCGCATCTTGGCAGCTTCGATAAAGATTTTCAGCTGATCCTTGACCTTATCCTGACCGATATATTCCTTTAATCTCTGCGGACGCAAGGTACGCTCTACATACTCCTCATCCCCTAGTTGTTCTGTATCAAGTATTCTGTTCATGCTTCCATTATACCACAAAAGGAGGATCAAGCCTCCTTTTCATTTTCTATAATCCTATACGCTCAAAAATGTCATCCACTCGTTTGGCATAGTAGGACGGGTCAAAGAGTTCATCAATCTCTGCTTGGCTGAGACGCTCTGTCACCTTCTCATCTGCTTCCAGCAGGGGTTTAAAGGCTGTCTGATTGTCCCAAGCATAAGCGGTTTTTGGCTGCACCAAATCGTAGGCCTCCTCGCGCGTCATCCCCTTTTCAATCAAGGACAACATCACACGCTGGCTGTAAATCAAACCGAATGTTGACTCCATATTTCGTTTCATATTTTCTGGGAACACAGTTAGGTTTTTCACGATATTTCCAAAGCGGTTGAGCATGTAGTCAATCAAAATGGTCGTATCTGGTGTAGTAATCCGCTCTGCAGACGAATGCGAAATATCCCGCTCATGCCAGAGGGCTACGTTTTCAAATGCAGTTACCATGTGACCACGGATCACACGCGCAAGCCCGGTCATATTTTCAGAACCGATTGGATTGCGTTTGTGGGGCATAGCTGAACTACCCTTTTGCCCCTTGGCAAAGAACTCTTCTACTTCACGCTGTTCTGATTTTTGCAGACCACGGATTTCTGTCGCCATCCGCTCGATAGAAGTCGCAATGGTCGCAAGCGCTGCAAAGTATTCTGCGTGGAGATCCCGTGGTAAGACCTGCGTTGAAATCTCCTGCGGACGAATGCCTAATTTCTCACAAACGTAGCTTTCCACAAAAGGAGGGATATTGGCAAAATTTCCAACTGCTCCTGAGATTTTCCCTGCTTCTACACCTTCAGCAGCACGCTCAAAACGCTCGATATTGCGCTTCATTTCACTGTACCACGTCGCCAATTTCAGTCCGAAAGTTGTTGGCTCCGCATGTACTCCATGGGTCCGCCCCATCATGATGGTATGCTTGTGCTCACGCGCCTTATCTGCCACAATCTGCGTGAAATTTTCAAGGTCGCGACGGATAATATCGTTAGCCTGCTTGTAAAGGTAGCCGTAAGCCGTATCCACCACGTCAGTCGAGGTCAAGCCATAGTGCACCCACTTGCGCTCCTCGCCCAAAGTTTCAGATACCGCACGGGTAAATGCCACCACATCGTGACGGGTCTCCTGCTCAATTTCCAAAATGCGGTCAATATCAAATCCCGCACGTTCGCGGATCTTAACCACATCTTCCTTGGGGATTTCCCCCAACTCAGCCCAAGCCTCATCCGCCAAGATTTCCACCTCAAGCCAAGCCTTGTATTTATTTTCCTCTGTCCAAATTGCCCCCATTTCAGGGCGGGAATAACGTTCGATCATAATTAAGATACCAAGGGCGACCAGAAAGCGACTGAATTTTAGGAAACCAACAACGGACGCTAGCGTCCTAGGCGGTTTATCTAAATTACGAGCTTTCCGCCCGGGTTCAGTTTAGTAATTCTAGTGCCCGATTCCTTTCTATATTTATAGAACAGTCTAGCCCGTATTCAGTTCAGTGAATACGGTGCCCTTGTTCCTTTCTTTTTATTTAAAAATTTGTTTAGCCTTGCGTTAGCAATAGTAAGCCATCTTTTTCCGGCGCTCTTAGCCCGAGTTCAAATACTCAGTAACCCCTCACTCCTTTCTTTTATTTTTAAATTCTGACCGTGTTCAATTTTCAGAACACAGCAGTCTTGATTTCATTTGTTTCGTTATAAAAAACTTCTGATTAATTCCTGACAATTCATCTTAGCCACTAAAAATTGAAATGTTGCCTAAAGAACCGACTGAATAAAATCAACTCCGCTATGCAAGGTTTTTTATCACAGCTACTGAACCCAATCTCCACCAAGTTATTTTTAAATTTCCTAAAAATTATTGTTCTACTATCTCAATTTCCTTGATACTATCAATTCGGACAATTTTAACAGTTGAGTTTCCGTTTTTATCTGTATGCCGTAACTTTACCCATTCTTCGTCAACTTCTAGGACGGAATACAAATAATCATAATTCACAATATCATCAAATTGAAACTTACATTGCTTGCCTTCTAGTCCTTTAAGCAATTGCGACATTTCACATCCTCCGTTTTCTTGTCGTACTAATTTGTGAATCCTTTTTGTTAGCTTAGCAAACTTGTCATTGACACTCCAGCCTAAATAAGCAAGTGCTATTAGTAAAATAAAATCCATCATATTTCCTACTTAAAAAATTCTTTTAATCAAATTCCATATCTTAGGGCAAGAATAACATTCTAGTTCTAGTACAAAAACAGGGGCGAAAGCAAGGGATAATAAGAATTTGCATATATAATTGAACTAGACTCTCACCTCTTTATTTTGATAACTAAACTCAATATTTCCTCAAATAAATCTAGTACGGATTATTAAAAATAGATTCTAACGTTCCTTCTGAAGATTTTGCCACTTCATCCAATTTTTCTTTGGTAGTATAACGAATATTCTGCGGAGGATACGTATTACCTAAAGGAATAAGCCGATCATACTTTTCAGGCTCTCCATCAAAGACTACTTTCCAGTACCCTAAATAATTATCAGATGGAACAATCTTATCAACTTTTGCAATAAACTGTATCCCACTTCGTGGCGCCACTTCGTATCCTGCAATATATCGGATCTTCTTTCTTCGACTCCGACCTATGCGTATATCGTACCACTCATGATCTTGGAGAAATACTTGTTGAAAGCCATCCTCCTGAGCAGGAACAATGAGAGTTATATCATCAGAATCATTTAGAACAACTGTCTCCTCTGGCTCATTATCTGAAAAAACATCCAAAATCTGAGTCTCTTCCTCTGACTCATTACCTGAAAAAATATTCAAAATCTGAACATTTTCCTCTGGCGTATACATAGCAATAGATTCATTTTCAAAAGAATCCAGAGCTTTTGAAATCTGTGAGACAACTTTATCTACATCTTTCTTCAGCGAATTATATTCTTCCTTTCGGAAAATGGTATTATGAGCAATATCGTTTCTCGGTTTTTCTAACTGTTTGAGTACAGTTTGTAAACTATTAGATAACTTATCACTTTCCTTTAGACTATTTGCGATATACCTATCCCATACAGAACGAGGTGCAGACTTCTGAATTTCACTTATTGCAAGCTGCAACTGACGAAACTCTTCATCTGAGACTTCAGCCCTATCTTTAGGTATAAGATTATTTAGATATTTTATATTTTTTATAAAAACATCTTGGGTACTATCTTCACCAGAATTTTTCTCCTCATAGAATGTAAATAACATCGTTGTTAAATCACTGAAATATTTACCATCCAAAGGTTTATAGGTTTTATCTTTTTTCTTGTTATTATCACGAATTATTAAAGTTTTTGTTAAAAATTTTTCCCAAGATTGATCATTAGATTTCAAGTACATCACTTCTGAAATTAATGCTCGTGTTTTGTTTTCAACTATCATGAATTAATTCATAGGCTTCCTTACTATAATATTGAGAAATGGCGTCCTCCAATATGAACATTTCTAAATCATTATAAGACTCAATAAAATTATGAATTTCATTATCAAGTAGCTCAAATTTCTCAATATCACTTTCTGAATCGAGATACAAAACTAATATAAAAAACGTTTTATTTGCTGGTTTTGCTTCTGTATCTACTACTTTCATCTTATATTTAAATGAAGAATGTTCAATCTCTATACGATCTATTTGGCATTTAAGTTGTGTGCTTTTCACCATTGAATTTAATAAGTCTTCCTTAGTGGAATGTAATATCTTATTCGATTTATTTCCTTTAGAAATAATTAGGTATCTAGAAACTCTCTCCATCAGCACTCCATCCTTTCCCAAAATTGCTCTTCCTCGCCTAATTCCGTTTCAAAAGATATTTAAATATCCAAGGAGTCCACGCTTTTTTTCACGATAAGTGATTACCTGTTTTTCATTGACAATTGTAGCTTAAATACAAACTATGTTCTTTTCTATAATACGAATAGAAGCCTTATCAAAAATATCTGGTAACACGATGCTTTCTGCATAAGTCAAGATAACTACGGCTTCTTTCATCATTATTTTTTAAAACTCCCCTACACTATCCACATCCTCTCCAACCACTGTCACATGTCCCATCTTGCGGTTGTGCTTGGCTTCTGCTTTGCCATAGAGGTGCAGGTGGGCAATAGGGTTTTCTGCGACATAGGCTTGCGCCTGTTCCATATCCTGCCCTAAAACATTGAACATGACAGCTGGTGCATAGAGTTGAATGTCCGGCAAAGGTTCGCCTAGGATGCCCAAAATATGGGTATCAAACTGGGAAAAGTTGCAGGCTTCTATGCTGTAATGCCCCGAATTATGAGGTCGAGGCGCAAGTTCATTGACGAGAATTTCCTCCCCAGCAACAAACATCTCTATACATAGTGTACCAAAAAGTTGCAAGTCTGTGGCAATTTTTTTCGCCATTTGAACGGCTTTTTCAGCCAAGTGCTCTGAAATACGAGCAGGAACAATAGTTTTAGAAAGAATATTATTGCGGTGAATATTTTCTTGAACAGGGAAGACGGTCAGCTCTCGACCATTTCCTGAAACCAAGACGGAAATTTCCAAATCAAAGGGTACAAAATCTTCCAAGACACAATCCGTCTGATCCGCCAAAACCTTTGCTTGTGCCAGACTTTCCACATCACGAATAACCACCTGACCGTGACCATCATAGCCACCCGTAGCAGTTTTTAGCACTCGTGTCGTCGAAAAATCATAGTCTGCCAAATCGAGACTTGAACCTACAATTCGATAGGGAGCTAGACCAACCCCTGCTTTGGTCAAAAAGGCTTTTTCGGCTATCCGATTTTGGGCAATCCGCAGGAGGTCCGTTCCTTGGGGTAAAAGTACTTTGTCTGCTACCGCATCAAGGCTATCTGCATTCACATTTTCAAACTCATAGGTCAATATATCACAACGTGCAGCCAAGCTCGCTAGGGCATCCACATCCGTATAATCTGCCACAATGACTTCACTTACTCGAGATGCTGGACAGTCCGCTGCTGGATCGAGGGTGATGACCTTGTGTCCACGATAAATGGCTGAAATGGCCATCATCTGACCTAGCTGACCGCCACCGATAATCCCAATTGTCTTAGATAAGGTCATGACTGGACTCCTCTGCAATTTTCCCTTGTTTTTCTGCAAACTCTAGCAATTTCTTATTCAAATCTGGGTTTTCAAGCGACAGAATCCGCACAGCAGATAAACCTGCATTGGTCGCTCCGCTCTCCCCAATCGCCATAGTCATCACAGGTACACCACCCGGCATCTGCACAATAGAGTAAAGCGAATCGATCCCAGAAAGAGCGCGCGATTTTATAGGCACCCCAATGACCGGTAAGGTTGTTTTAGCAGCCACCATCCCTGGCAGGTGGGCTGCACCACCTGCACCTGCGATAATGACCTTGATGCCCCGTTCACGAGCTTTTGCTGCATGTTCAAACATCAAGTCGGGCGTCCGGTGGGCAGAGACCACCTTCTTTTCATAGCCAACACCAAAGTCATCCAAAATCTGCGCTGCTTTTTTCATGGTTTCCCAGTCCGAAATAGAGCCCATAATGAGCGATACAAGTGTTTGTGTCATAATCTCTCCTTATTTATTCGCCTTATTTCCAATATCTGTCCGATAAAACATACCTGTCGTATCCTGCTGTTCCAACTGCTGATAAATCACCTTTTGTGCCTGTGAAACGGTCTCCTGCGTGGTGACGAGCATATAGACACGACCACCATTTGAGACCAGTTCCTGCTTAGCATTCAAGGCCGCACCAGCATAGTAGGTCTCAATTTCTCCGCTAGTCTTGGCTGGCAATCGTACCCCTTTTTCATAGTTTAAAGGATAACCCTCACTTGCGACCACAACCCCCAAGGTCACCCCCCTTTCTAGCCAAGTAAAGGTCGGAACCTTTCCTGCTAGTAAATCTGTGATCCCTGCTGCAAAGTCAGATGTCAGACGAGGTAAAATGATCTGGGTCTCCGGGTCTCCAAAGCGAGCATTGAACTCAATCACCTTAGGACCGTCTGCTGTCAAAATTAAACCTGCATAGAGCACCCCAAGATAGGGACGACCTTCTGCGACCATTCCTTTCAAGATAGGTCTTATAATCTCTGCCACCGACCGCTCCACTGCACTAGCTGGCAAATGAGGGACAGGAGCATAGGCACCCATACCACCCGTATTTGGACCCTTATCATTATCAAAAGCCCGCTTGTGATCCTGCGCTGTCGGCATGAGGTAAAAGTCTTCTCCATTTACAAAGGCAAATAAAGAAAATTCTTCACCTGTCAAAAATTCTTCGATTACCACACGCGCGCCACTGTCACCAAATTTATTGTCAAGAAGCATGTCGTGAGCTGCAGCCACCGCTTCTTCCACCGTTTCAGCAACCACGACACCTTTTCCGAGTGCCAAGCCATCTGCCTTGACCACGATTGGGGCTCCTTGGGCTTCAATATAGGCTTTTGCAGCTTCAAAATCAGAAAAAGTTTCATAACTTGCTGTTGGTACACCGTATTTAGTCATGATGGATTTGGCAAAATCCTTGGACCATTCTAGCTCTGCTGCATTTTTTCTAGGACCAAAAGCCAGCAAACCTGCTGCTTCAAAATCATCAACCAGACCTGCTGCCAGAGCATCATCTGGTCCCACAAAGGTCCAAGCAATCTCTTCTTTCTGCGCAAAGGCAATCAAGCTAGAATGTTCGGAAATACTGATATTGACCAACTCAAGCCCATCTGCCAACATCCCGCTATTCCCAGGAGCAACAAAGACTTTTTCAACGCTTTTTGATTCTAATAACTTCTTTGCAATCGCATGTTCACGACCACCTGATCCAACAACTAACAGCTTCATCTCTATACCTCTAAAAACGTATTTTATAAAGATATTGTACCAAAAACATTCGTTTTTATCTATCCTTTCTATAAAATTCCCCTTTTTTTATTCCATTTCCGAACGATATAGCCATTTCCTTTAGCTTTTATAATTGAACACAGCCTAAACTCTATGCAAACTCCATTACATCAAGGCTCTTAACAAGTATCTTTTAATTTTTAAAGAGTATCAACTCCTTACCTAGTAGGAAACGTAAACCAAAATACTGTAAACAAACAAAACACAAAAATCCCAAGCACAGCCTGAACGAAGCTCGGGATTCTAAAAGATATAGTGGGAATCTGATACTCAATAAAATCATGATATAGTTGTTTAGTTTACTTTTAGTACTAGCTCAAACAGTCTGGGGAGAGACTGTTTGAGCTAGGAAATAAAGAAAACGAAGTTTTCGTCAAAACAGTCTGAGGAGAGACTGTTGGAGGCGGGAAATAAAGAAAACGAAGTTTTCGTCAAAACAGTCTGGGGAGAGACTGTTGGAGCTAGGAAATAAAGAAAACGAAGTTTTCGTCAAAACAGTCTGGGGAGAGACTGTTTAAGGCGGGAAATAAAGAAAACGAAGTTTTCGTCAAAAGTCGCAGGTAGTTGTCTAGTTGATAACTATTTCAACTGATAGATAAGAAAAGTGTAACTTTTCTCAATGGTACAACTCAAGATACAAAGCCCGTTAAAAACTCAAAGCGAAAATAGGAAATCTGACGCAGAGTCTAGGGAGAATTTGCTTCGCAAACTTCTATTTCCCACCTCCAAAGGTATCCATACCTTTGGAGCTAGGAAGATTTATACCTAAAGGTAGCCATACCTGTAATCAGCTAAAGCTGAAACAGTTATGTCTCTTTTTCGCACAGAGTTTAGGGCGTGTTCAATTCTAAGATACAAAGGGCGTAAAAAGCGAATGAAAAATAGGAAATACGACAAAGAAGTCTCTTGCTTCTAGGAGTATTTATCTTTTTTCCGAGCTTTTAGCCCGTGTTCAATTACTCAAGATACGAGAGCGTTTGACACGAGTTTCACTCGTTTTATCTCCAACCTTCCACAGTCTATTCTTAGACTATGGAAGCAACTCCTAGACAAAATAGGAAATACGACGAAGAAGCCAGTGAGAGTCTGCTTCGCAAACTTCTATCTTCCGCCTCTAAAGGTATACTATACCTTTAGAGCTAGGAGTATTTATCTTTTTGTCAGTGAGTTGTAGCTCAAGTCCAATTATACAAGATACAAGGGCGTTAAACGAGCAAAGCAAAAATAGGAGTTTTGACGAAGAACTACAAGTTCTAGGAAAAACTATCTTTTTTGCACAGCTCGTAGCCCGAGTTCAATTATACAAGACGAGTTAACAAAGTAATAAAAGGTAAACTAAATGACTATATAAAAGATAAAGATTTTATTACATCCTATTCTTCACAAAATCAATGCCTAAAATGTCGCACGCCGGTAAAGATCATGGTTAAGCCGTGTTTATCGGCTGCCTCTATGGATTCTTGGTCGCGGACAGATCCTCCGGGCTGGATGATGGCCTTGATACCTGCAGCTGCGATTTCTTCGATATTATCCGCAAATGGGAAGAAGGCATCACTAGCAAGAACAGCACCATCTAGGCGGTCTTTTGCCTGCTCAACAGCGATCTTTACGGAGGCTACACGGTTGGTCTGCCCCGGTCCAACACCTAGCACCATGTGGTCATTTGTAATGATAATACCGTTTGATTTGACATATTTTATAGATTTCCAAGCAAATTCAAGAGCCGTCTGCTCCTCAGTGCTTGGCTTGCGTTTGGTCACGATTTCCCAATCGCTTGGATCTTCTACCACCACATCTTGATTTTGAACCAGCAGACCACCTAGCACACCTGTCACTTCTTTTTCAGTCGTACTTTCAGTCTGTTGACTAAAATCAAGCGCCAAAATTCGGAGATTTTTCTTTTTATTGGTCAAAATCTCCAAGGCTTCTGGAGTATAGCTTGGTGCAATAATGATTTCTAGGAAAATCTGGTGCATCTTTTCAGCTGTTGCTGCGTCTACCTCACGGTTGAGCACAACAATTCCACCAAAAATAGACACAGGATCTGATGCATAGGCATAGTCCCAAGCCGTTTCAATATCATCTGCCTGTCCAATGCCACATGGATTCATGTGCTTGAGTGCCACCACTGTTGGACGGTCTGGAAAATCTCGAATAATGCGAATCGCCGCATCAGCATCTCGAATATTGTTAAAGGACAATTCTTTTCCATTTAGCTGCTTGCTGGCTGCGATAGAGTAAGCTAGCGGGAGGGCAGTCTGGTAGAAATCGGCATCCTGTTGCGGGTTTTCTCCATAGCGCATAGGCTGCTTGAGTTCATAGGTCAGAGTCAATTTCTCTGGCTTTTCTTCCCCTACTTGATTGGTAAAGTAGTCTGCAATCAAGGCATCATAAGCTGCAGTATGACGAAAGACCTTAGCTGCTAGACGCTTGCGTGTAGCAAGGCTTGTCTCACCTGCAGTTTCTAACTCTTCCAATACAAGTTGATAATCCGCTGGATCCACAAGAACAGTCACACTAGCATGATTTTTAGCCGCAGAACGAAGCATGGATGGTCCACCAATGTCGATATTTTCTACTGCATCAGCATAGGTAACGTCTGGCTTTTCAATCGTTTCTTTGAACGGGTAAAGATTTACCACCACCAAGTCAATCAGGTCAATGCCATGTCCCTTTGCAGCTTCTAGGTGGGTATCAAGATCTCGTCTCGCTAAGAGACCACCGTGAATCTTCGGATGAAGTGTCTTGACCCTCCCATCCATCATCTCTGGAAATCCTGTGACATCATCAATCGCAATGGTATCCAGACCAGCTGCATCAAGAGCTATCTTGGTTCCTCCAGTTGAGACAATCTCCCATCCCAACCCTTTTAATTTTTGGGCAAATGCCACAATGCCTGTCTTATCTGACACACTAATCAAGGCTTTTTTTGTCATGATTTCTCCTTATTTTTCCTATATGTTTATACTCAACGAAAATCAAAAATAGACCAGCTTCAACTCTCTGGGAGATCGTTGAAAGTTGGAGATAAAACCAACTTTCTAAGCTCTTCTAAATCGAAGATAGTTGATTTTCAAAGAGTATCACCCATCATTTCAAAGCGTTCGTCTCATAAAGATTTCTCGGTCATCTTGACCAAACTTAGTAAACCCTAGCGATAGCAATAACCCCTCCATTCGCTGATTTCCCTTAACAAAATCCGCTCGAATGGTTTGGTAACTTCCTAGTTTTTTCGCATGCTCTATAAGCGCCAAAACAGCAGACTTACCATAGCCTTTCCCCTGCTGATGCTGATCAATCATCAAGCGCCAAATCATGTAACAAGATTCCTCATCATCTACATCAATCAAGGCAAAGCCTACTACCTTATCGTCTGCGTAAATAGCATAGGGAAAGACATCTCCATTTTCTCGATACAACCAACAATCCGCAAGCGAACGAAGATTGGAAGCTACGAACTGCTTGTCTTTCTCCGCAACTGTCAATTCAATAACCTGTGCGAAATTTTCTTCATCAACGAATCTAAGTGCTACCATTGAGCAACTCCCTCAAGACCTCTGGATAGAGCTGGTATTCCATGGCATGGATGCGCTCTTCAAAGCTCTCTAGCGTATCCTCTGGCAAAATCGGCACGCGCTCCTGACGGATAATCTGCCCGCTGTCAACGCCTGAATCCACCCAATGAACGGTGACACCAGACTGGGAAACGCCTGCATTCCAAGCATCTTCAATCCCATGAGCTCCTGGAAACTCAGGTAAGTAGGCGGGATGAATGTTAATCATGCGCCCCTCATAGCGAGCAAGAAGAGTGGCTGCCACAATCTTCATATAACCCGCTAAAACCACGAGATCGATCGCATGCTTGTCTAAAAGCTCCACAATCGCACTTTCATACTGCGCCTTATTGTCGAACTCCTTGAGTTCAAAAGCATAAGCTGGCACCCCCAGCTTCTTTGCGCGCTCCAGCACATAGGCATCTCGATGGTCTGAAAAGACAAACTCAACAGGAAATTGCTCGGCAATCACTTGAAAATTAGAGCCATTTCCTGAGGCAAAAACTGCGATTTTCATATTGATACAAAGGGACTGTTCGGCTTGCGAACCATTTCCTAGCGGTAATCTGAATGCAAACAAGGAGCCAGTACAGCTGTACTAACGTACAGCAAGCACGCTGACCTTGTTTGAATGTCTTTTTGTAGAATCTTGGATTTTAACCGAGCACATGAAATCAAGAAGAAACAATCCCTTTCAACCGTCATCCGAAACTCCTTGGCTCAAAACGTCTACTAACTATGTTACTCTAGAAAATAAGTCCCACGTTCAGTTAGCACTCTAACTAAACATTCCTTTCTTCCATTTTTTGAGCTACAATGTAGCAAGATACCATTAGCGGATCACCACACTAGCGTCAGCTTTTTCCACAATTCGACCGATTTCATAGACTTCTTCGTCCAATAATTCTTTCACACGCGCCACATCTTCTGCTGCTACTGCAAGAACCATTCCAAGCCCCATATTGAAAATTTCAAACATTTCAGCATGCGGAATCTCACCATATTTCTCCAGAGCCTTGAAAATCGGCAAAACTGGTACCTGACTTTCATCAATCTCAGCAGCTAATGCTGCCCCAAACATCCGAGGGATATTCTCAATAAAGCCACCACCTGTGATGTGGGCAATCCCGTGAACCAAGTTTTCCTTAATGAGAGGAAGCAAGGCCTTAACGTAGATACGAGTTGGTTCCAACAAGACTTCCTTGAGAGGCTTACCTTCTAGTTCAGGCAGGATCTCATCCCCTGTATAGTCTGCAAAGACACGGCGGACAAGAGAGTAGCCATTCGAATGAATACCACTTGAGGCAAGACCTAGAAGAACATCGCCTTTGACAACCTTTGACCCATCAATAATCTGGGACTTCTCTGCGATACCGACCGCAAACCCAGCCAAATCATAATCATCTTCACCGTACATGCCGGGCATTTCAGCTGTCTCTCCTCCGATAAGGGCAGCGCCTGCTGCAAGACACCCATCTGCCACCCCTTTGACAACCTGCTCTAACTTTTCAGGGATATTCTTCCCCGTTGCAATATAGTCAAGGAAATAGAGAGGTTCAGCGCCTGCTGCGACAATATCATTGACACACATGGCGACACAGTCCTGTCCAATGGTATCGTGCTTATCGTACTGAATCGCTAGCATCAGTTTGGTTCCAACCCCGTCTGTCCCAGAAATCAAGACTGGTTCCTTGACCGAGAGTTGGGTCAGATCAAACATCCCTCCAAAACCGCCAAGAGCTCCCATAACACCCAGACGTTCCGTCTTTTTGACATGCTTTTTGATACGCTCTACAACCTCATAGCCGGCCTCTACATCAACACCTGAAGCTGCGTATGTATTTTTTGACATTCTATTCTCCTTTAAATACCATCATCCAATTGCTTATTTTTTAGCATAAACATATTTACAAAAATAAAGCAAGTAGATTAGTAAAAACTCGTTTTTTCTGCCAGACTTTCCAAATAGCGTTCCTCATAATCGTAGAGAGGTGTCGGGTAATCTCCGTCAAAATAGGCGACACACAGTCCACCGTTTGGGGCATCTGTATCCATGCCAACTCCCTCAATCAAGCCCTCCAAAGACAAGAAGCTCAAGCTATCTGCTCCGATAATCTCGCAAATCTCCTCATTGCTATGGTTAGCCGCAATCAATTCGCTCCTTTGTTGAATATCAATTCCGAAAAAGCAAGGATATTTCAAGGGAGGACTGGCAATCGCCACATGGACTTCTGCCGCACCTGCATCCCGTAACAATTGAACAATGCGTCGGCTCGTTGTCCCTCGCACAATCGAGTCATCAACCATGACTACACGCTTTCCTTTGACAATGCTAGAAACAGCAGACAATTTCATCCGAACCCCTTGCTCACGCAATTCCTGTGTTGGCTGAATAAAGGTACGCTGGGTGTATTGATTTTTAATCAAGCCCATTTCATAAGGCAGACCTGATTCTTCCGCGTAGCCACTGGCTGCAGACAAGGAAGAATTTGGCACACCAACCACAATATCCGCTTCGATTTTGGCTTCCTGTGCCAAGCGACGACCCATTTTTTTTCGTGCTGCATGGACGTTAATCCCGTTAATCACGCTATCAGGACGTGCAAAATAGACATATTCCATAGAGCAAATCGCTAGTTGAGTATCATCTGTATAGCTGTCATGCTGGATCCCCTGATCATCAATGATGACTAGCTCTCCAGGTTTTACATCTTCGATCCACTCGGCACCGACCACTTCAAAGGCACAGGTCTCACTCGATACCACCCAAGCACCATTTTTCATCCGCCCGATTGATAAGGGACGAAATCCATTAGGATCAAGCGCGGCAATCAGCTTATCCTCTGCCATAATCAGATAGGCAAAACCACCCTTAACCTGATTGAGAGCCTCCTTGATCTTATCGAGCAGGAGCTCTTTTTTACTGCGACGAATGAGGTGCATCAAAATTTCTGTATCTGAGGAGCTAGAAAAAATTGCCCCCTGTGCTTCCAATTCCCTCTTTAAACTTTGGGTATTGGTCAAGTTCCCATTGTGGGCAAGACCCAACTGCATATCAAAGAAGTCAAATAAGAAAGGCTGAACATTGTTGATAGAAGCTCCACCCGCTGTGGCATAACGGACATGCCCAATTGCCGCATGACCCTGTAATTGTTCCAAATCTTCTTGCCGTTTAAAGACTTCTGAAACCAAGCCTAAGCCACGGTGGCGGCGGAGATTTCCAGCTTCATTAGCCAAAATCCCAGCCCCTTCTTGCCCCCGATGCTGCAAACTATGCAGTCCAAAATAAGTCACTTGACTGGCCTGAGGATGCCCCCAGATGCCAAACAAACCGCATTCTTCATTGAGAGATTTTATTTCGTATTTCATGTGTTCCTCTTAATCTTGTGTAAAATACCGCACGGCACTTTCAAACAACTTCTGATCTTTTTCTCCTGGAATATTTTGAAACAGTCCTGCTTCATAACGTTCAGAATGCCCCATTTTCCCAAGGATTTGCCCATTTTTGCTCGTAATCCCCTCAATCGCATACAAGGATCCGTTTGGATTATAGCGGCTATCCATACTTGCTTGCCCCTCAAAATCCACATACTGGCTGAAAATCTGCCCATTATCACGAAGTTCCGCAAATTCTGCCTCTGTCACGACAAATTTTCCTTCCCCATGCGATACTGGAATGGCATGAATATCACCAACTTCTACCCCAGCAAGCCACGGTGAATTGGTATTGGCAATTCTAGTTTCTACCATTTTTGCCACGTGCTGGTTGGCATCATTGTAAAAGAGGGTAGGACTTGTTTCACCTGCTTCTTCAAAGTTACCATAAGGTAGGAGACCTGATTTAACAAGGGCTTGGAATCCATTACAGATACCAATAATGAGACCCCCACGCTCGATAAAGGAATCAATCGCCGCCTTGATTTTCTCATTGAGCAGGATATTGACGATAAATTTAGCAGAGCCATCTGGCTCATCTGCCGCTGAAAATCCACCTGCAAAAAAGAGAATCTGCGCTTGGCTAAGAGAGGCAACCATATTGGCAACAGATTGTGCCAGACTTGCTTCATCTAGGGTTACAAATGGCTCAAGTTTCACTTTCGCACCCGCTTGTTCAAAGGCCTTGGCTGAATCATACTCGGAGTTAGTACCCGGAAAGACAGGAATATAAACCAACGGTTGAGCGACTGATTCCTTGCTCTTTTGGACAAAGTCTGTCACAACTGGTGCAACTTCTGCCATCCGACTATCCTGTTCAAAAACAGTCGGATAAATTCCCTCAAGTCTTCCCTCAAACCCTGCTAACAACTCTGCAACAGGTAAAGTCACACCATTGATAACAAGGCTTGCTTCACCGCTTGTCTGCCCAATAGCTACCAGTCCCTCAATCTCGTCTGGGCTAGTAAAGACAAATCCTCCTAGTTGACCTTGTAAGCTGGTCTCTAGTTGGTCAAGCACTAGGTTTGCCCCGATACAGTTCCCAAATGTCATCAGTGCAAGTGCTTCTGCCACGCCACCATACTTGACTGCGGCAGCCGCTGTAATCCTGTGCTTTCCTTGAATTTCTGTAAAGCGATTGAAATTTTCCTTGATTGTCGTAAAATCAATGTCGGCAGAAATCGCTACTCCTGGAATATAGTAGAGGTATTCACCAGCTGCCTTAAATTCTGGTGATAAGATGCGGTCTACTGTTGACGTCGTTACCCCAAAAGCCACCAAGGTCGGAGGAACTGTCAACTCCTCAAAGGTTCCAGACATGGAGTCCTTTCCTCCGATTGACGGAAGCCCTAGTTGAATTTGAGCCTCAATAGACCCAAGTAATGCTGCAACAGGTTTTCCAAAACGTGTCGCTTCTTTATCCATCCGTTCAAAGTATTCCTGATAGGAGAAGCGAGCCTTTTCCCAGTTACTGCCTGTTGCCACCAAACGGCTCGTTGCCTCAATCACCGCATAAGCTGCCCCATGGTAAGGAGACCATGCTGCAATCAAAGGATTATAGCCTTGAGCCATGACAGAAACCGTTTCTGTCACCCCGTGCTCTACTGGCAACTTCTGGACTGAACTTTCGGTCGGTGTGAGTTGATAACGCCCACCCAGCGGATGATTAACCGTTGAACGCCCTACCGAACTATCAAAAATCGTCTGCAAGCCCTTTTGGCTAGCATGATTCAAGTCTGACAAGAGAGCCTTCATGTCCTCTTTCAGAGTTTCTAGTGAAGTCTTTCGTTGTTCTGGCAAGACTTGCTGACTATCTGTCACTGTCGCATCTACCACTACACGCACGCCGTTGGTATCAAGGAAAGAACGCTCAATATCAACAATCTTCTGTCCTTTCCAAGTCATGACAAGATTTGGAGTTTCAGTCACTTGTGCCACTGGAACTGCTAAGATATTCTCCTTAGCTGCTAGAGCAATAAAAGTCTCCACATCTTCTGGAGAGATGACGACTGCCATCCGTTCTTGACTTTCTGAAATGGCAATCTCTGTCCCATTCAAACCTTGGTACTTGAGTGGCACCTTATCCAAGTCGATTTCAAGACCGTCTGCCAATTCACCAATAGCAACGCATACGCCTCCTGCCCCAAAATCATTGGACTTTTTAATTAAGCGGGTGACCGCTTTATCGCGAAAGAGCCGTTGAATTTTCCGTTCCTCAATCGCATTTCCTTTTTGGACTTCAGCTCCAGCTGTTTCAACAGATGTGACTGTCTGAACCTTGGAAGAACCTGTCGCTCCGCCTACACCATCACGACCCGTCTTCCCACCAAGAAGAATGATGACATCTCCTGCAATTGGCTTTTCACGGATTACATTTTCCTTTGGAGCAGCTCCTACAACGGCACCTAACTCCATACGTTTTGCCACAAATCCTGGGTGGAAGTACTCCCGCACATAGGTCGTCGCAAGTCCAATTTGATTTCCATAGGAAGAATAGCCATGTGCAGCCGTTTTCGAGATAACCTGTTGTGGTAGTTTTCCTGGGCGAGTCGCAGACAGGGGCTGGGTAATGTCGCCTGCTCCCGAAATCCGCATAGCCTGATAGACATAGGAACGACCTGAAAGTGGGTCACGAATAGCACCTCCGATACAGGTTGCTGCCCCACCAAAAGGCTCAATTTCTGTTGGATGATTATGGGTTTCATTTTTAAACATCAGCAGCCACGGCTCTTTGACACCGTTCACATCCACTTCGATTTCTACCGAGCAAGCATTGATTTCATCAGATACTTCAAGATCATCCAAACGTCCATTAGCCCGCTCATAGCGGCCAAAAATCGTTGCCATATCCATGAGAGTCTGTGGCTTATCCGCACGCCCCAAGTCCCTTCTCATCTCAAGATACTTCTCATAAGTCGCCTGCAGCTGCTCTTGAAAGCGGGATTCTGAAAAATCAATTTGACGCAGCTCTGTCTCAAAGGTCGTGTGGCGACAATGGTCTGACCAATAGGTATCCAAGACTTTCAACTCTGTCTCTGTCGGACAGCGACCAATGGAGGCGAAATAGTCTTGAATAAAGAGCAAATCCGCCACTTCCATAGCAAGTCCTTGGTCTTTTTTATACTGGGCAAAATCCGCTTCGGTGTAATCCTTGAAAAAATCAAGTACAGGAATAAGCGCATCAGAACTCGAAAAGACAGGTGCTTCCAAGCCCGCCGTCACATCCTTGAAACGCGAATCCACAGGATTGAGCAAATAAGACTGAATCTCTGCAAAATCCGTATCACTCACATCCGCATTTAAGAGATAGAGTTGAGCAGATTTTACTGTCACATTACTGCCCGCTCCTAAGAGGAAAAGCGCCTCCTGACTGCTGGCTGCGCGCTGGTCAAATTGGCCTGGCAAAGCCTCGATCGCAAAGAAACGACTACTTGCAAGACTAGCTGCCACCTCGCTATCGGTGAGAAGTCTATCGGTCACCTTTTCTGAAAAAATCCGCTCCTCAGCTACCTCCAATAATGCCTCATCCAAACCAAAGACATCATAGACCTGTACCAAACGCAGGCTCGTCAAACTCGTAACTCCTAAGCGCTCCTGCAATTCCCGTAGCAAGCTCACTGATTGAATCTGAAAACTCGCTTTTTTCTCGACAAAAATTCGTTTGTTCATCTTAGTCCAACTCCTGTAATTTTTCCCATACAATTTGATAAACATCGGTCATCTCTCCAAGACCACGGCGAAAGACATCTTTGTCCATGTGGTGCCCATCTGCATCCCAGAGCCTGCAATTATCCGGTGAAAATTCATCCGCTAGGATAATCTGACCATCCTTATCCTTACCAAATTCCAACTTGAAGTCAATCAATGTCAAGCCAATCTCTGCAAACCAGCTACTTAACAAACCATTGATCTTTCTTGTTTCTTCCTTGATATAGGCAATTTCCTCTTTTGAAGCAATATCTAAAAAGGCAACGTGTTCATCGTTGATAAAAGGATCATCCAATTCATCTTTTTTATAGTAAAATTCCACAATCGGCTGTTCCAACTGGATACCTTCTGCCACACCAAAGCGTTTGGAAAAAGAACCCGCCGTATAGTTACGGAGCACCACTTCAAGTGGAATAATCGCAACCTTTTTGTTCAACTGCTCCGTGTCCGACAGTTTTTCAACAAAATGGGTTGCGATACCTGCTCGATTTAGTTTTTCAAAAATCAATGACGAAATCTGATTATTCAGTCGTCCCTTGCCAATCACTTCTTCCTTTTTCAGACCATTGAAGGCTGTCGCCTGATCCTTATAGCAGGAGACAATCAGCTCATCATCTTCTGTCAAATAAATGTCCTTAGCTTTTCCCGAATATAACAATGACCGCTTCATAATATCGTTCGCCTTTGCTTTCCTTTTTTTATTTTTCGCTATATTTTATCATATAATATTCGTTTATTCAAGAAAATACTAATAAACTCCCGACTTTATCACTTGTTTTTTCCCCCCACCTTGCTCCCCCTTGGTAGAGTAAGGTTTTTTAATAAATTTCAACGTCTTATCTTGTTGTATATGGTTATGTATGGTATAATGAACTATGGCTTTTATTAAAACAACAACAAACAAAGAAGGTAGGACGCATGTTTACCTTGTAGAAGGCTATCGTAAAGATGGTAAGGTCAAACAGCGTATCCTTAA
>NZ_SPPD01000001.1 GCF_004570575.1 Streptococcus cuniculi | reverse complement strand
TTGAAGAGCTCAAACATTACGCTAAAAATCCATATACAACACTAAAATAAATTTAAAGACCAGCCAAATCCCTTGGCACACAAGGAGGGAGCTGGTCTTTGCTTGTTTTTAAGTGATAAACTCGGGATTATATCATATTTTTCACAAATTTCCTACAAAAAAAGGAGCAAGAACTGTCTGAAATAGACTTTCTTCACTCCTGTTTTTTAAGTCCCTTGAACAGCTATTACTGATACACCATGGCATTTGCTAGGCTAGCGCCATCTCCACCAAGGAGGTCAACCAATCGGTAGGCAAAGTCCAAAGCAGTTCCTGCCCCGCGACTGGTCACAATGTTGCCATCAACAACAACTGTTTCTACTGTATGCTGACCAGAAGGTATAGCTGCTTCCTGTCCAGGATAGCAAGTATACCGACGTTCGGCTAGAAGCCCTGCTTTTTCCAATACAATCGGCGCCGCACAAATGGCCGCCACATACTTATCCTGCTCCTCAACTGCTTGTAAGGCTGCAATCAAACTTGTATGGTCTCGCAAGTTGACAGAGCCTGGCATACCGCCTGGCAAGACAACCATGTCATAGGCAGATAAGTCCCCATCAAAGACCTTATCTGCCTGCACTTTAATGCCGTGAGAACCCTCGACTTCTAGACTAGTGAGTCCTACCATATCGCACTCCATCGAAGCCCGACGCAGAACATCTACTGGGGTCAATGCCTCAATTTCTTCAAAGCCATTTGCTAGTATAACTGCTACTTTTTTCATAAGACACCTATCTTTCTACACGTTTAATCGTGATTTTTTTATATGCCCGCGACTTATTGTGACGCTGTTCGTTAGACAAGGTATATTGATAACTCATGGATAACATCAAACCAACACCGATAAGATTGGAAATAATGGACGACCCACCTTGGGAGATAAACGGCAAAGGAATCCCTGTCAGAGGAAGGACACCAATGGCTGCTCCGATATTTTCAAAGACATGAAAGAGTAGCATCATGATATAACCTGTCGAGATATACGTATAAAAACGATTGTTCGATTGCAGGGTAATCCGCAACATGCGATAAATCAACAAGGTATACAGTCCAATCAAGGTCACGCCACCGATAAATCCAAAGTCTTCTCCAATGACCGTGAAAATCATATCGCTCTCCCGAACGGGAACGAGGAGATTGGTTTTGTTAAAACCTAGACCAGTTAAGCCACCGCTACCAATAGCTATTAAGCTTTGCGCCTGCTGATAGGTCGTTGATTTGGCATTTTTAAAAGGATCTAACCAAGCTGCGATACGGTTGATTTTATAGGTATCCATCCCTATATTGTGCAAAAAGGTTGTCCCACCTGGAGCAATGAAGAGAAGCAAGAAGCCCCCTACCAAGACAACCGCAGCAATAAAGGTCGGCAACAATATCTTCCACGACACACCTGATAGTAGGACCATGCCGCTAAAAATCGCTAGAAAAACCAGCGATGTCCCTAAGTCTTTTTGGAAATAAAGAAGCAACAAGACAGGAATTGTCCAAAGTGTCAAATAACCAATCAGCTGAAAATCTTTTTGAATACTCTTTACAGGATACTTTTTCTGAAAGCTAACAATACTGCGGGCCATCATAACGATGTAGGAGATTTTCATAAACTCCGAGGGCTGAAAGAGGGTCACACCACGAATGGTCACCCAGTTCTTGGCCCCAGTTGATGCTACCAGTGCAGGACTATAGAAAAACAAGGGCAGGACCATTAAGCCGAGGCCTAAAGCGTATAACATCGGTGTTACTGTCCATAAGAATTTGGTACTAAAGAGCATGACTAGAAAGGCTAGGCCAATCCCCAAGAGAATCCAAATCAACTGCTGACCGACAATGGAGGTAATATTGTTTGGATAATCCTGACTAACAGCAATATAAACCGAAGCAATTCCAATTAAAAGCAAAAACAACACGGGTAAAATTAAGGCATAGTCAACACGGCTCTCCAGAGACGGCGTCTTCTTCATTTTTCGTCCTCATACTTTCAATCAATTCACCTTTCTAGTATAGCAGAAAATAAGAAAATTTTGAACTAGGAAGATGAAGCGATGGAATATTTTGAGAGCACGGGGTAATGTAATCAGATTATAGGCTGTTTACACGCTCTGATTGCTTGGATTATCAAAAAACAGCCCACCGGGCTGTAACTCGCTTGCGTATTTCCCGGCTCGTGAAAAAACAGCCCACTGGGCTGTTTTTTTATTTGAGACCGTATTTTTTGTTGAAACGATCCACACGTCCATCTGCTTGGGTGAACTTTTGACGTCCAGTGTAGAATGGGTGTGAGTCTGATGAAATTTCCACACGAATCAATGGGTAGGTTTCACCTTCAAATTCGATTGTTTCTTTAGAGTTCTTTGTAGAACCGCTAAGGAACTTGTAACCAGTAGTTGTGTCCATGAAGACAACAGTACGATATTCTGGATGGATATCTTTTTTCATTTTAAAAATTCCTTTCTGCCATGGACTCTTTCCGAGCCATAGATAATACTTGTATAGTCTATCATACTTTGGCCCTGTTGGCAAGACTTTTCTCCAACTTTTTTACTGAATCGATGCACCAGAATTGGCATCAGTGGTCACCTTTGCTCCAAAATAACCTTCAGATGCGCCTGAGTCTGTATCGGTTGGTACATCTTGCACACTATGTTGCCATAAAGACAGGTCAATCACGTCATAGTTGACTTCGTTCATGCTTGCCCTCCATTTGGTAATAGGATGCGGTCTCGTAAACCAGGTGTCACAATCATCTGGTTGTCTTTGGTAATGATAATGGCTTCTAACCCTGCTTCTCCTAGAACAGTCTGATAGATGTCCGCAACCGACCCGCCAAACAGACGGGTAGTCCAAATTTCACCGTCAACTGATTTTTGAGAGACAATGGTCAAGCTCGCAATATCACTTGCTACTGGATAACCTGTTTTGCTATCAAAAATGTGATGATAGGTCTTGCCCTCATAGGTCAAGGTCCGCTCATAAATGCCTGATGTCACCACCGACTCCGCACCGATTTTTAAAATCGCAACATTGTTTCCACGGGGAAGCTTGGGATGTTGAATGCCGATTTGCCACAAGCCGTCCTCATTATGCTCTGCGTGACCCAAAGTAAGGACATTGCCGCCAAGATTGATGAGACCCCTTGCTACACCTACTCGCTCTAGATGTTCCACGATGCGGTCTGCAATATAGCCCTTGGCAAGAGCCCCAAGGTCAATGGCCATGCCCTCTTTTTTGAGATAGACCGACTGAGCTTCCTCATCTAGTTCAATATCCCGTGGGTCGATAAGGGCGAGCTTTTCTTCAATCTCTACTTGACTAGGAACACGCGCATCCGCAAATCCAATCCGCCAAGCCTGAACCAAGGGACCAATCGTGATATTCAAATGGCTATTTGGTGCACAGCTGTGCTGTTTTCCAAGCGAAATCAGCTCGAATAAATCAGTTGCAACGGGGACAGGCTGCACACCTGCATTGAGGTTGACTTCCATGAGCTCCGAGGTCAAATCATTAGCTGAAAAGCGATCCTTGTACAGATAAAGAAGCGCTTCTACTTGATCTAAAATAGGCTCTGGCTCATGGTGCCAGATTTTCACCTCAATCACCGTGCCCATGAGACGAATGTGGCGACTACTTGCTTGCATCTGCTGCCACCTGCTGTAATTCTTGGTAAATCTGCTCGTTTTCTTCTAAGGAATACGAATTCGCCCCGCTGGCTAATGGATGTCCACCCCCGTGGTGGCGTTTGGCAATTTCATTGATTGGCAAAAACTTGCTCCGCAACCGCACGCGATACGAACCATCAGGTTGCTCGACAAAGACACCCCAATTTTTGACCGTATTAACCCGGCCTGGCACCCCAACGATAAAGGCTGTATCGGCATCGGTGATGCCGTATTCCTTAAGCAAACTTTGGCTAAGGATCACGCGCGCAGCGCCATTTCCATCAACCTCCAAATGGTCGTAGACATAGCCGATGAGCTTAGCAATCGTATAGTCCACCGAGTCCATCTGCCGTGACAGTCCCGCAAAATCAAAGTCATGTTGGCGGAGTTTCGCCACAATGTCAAAGGTCTTGGCAGTAGTCGCAGGATAGAGAAAACGTCCTGTATCACCGACAATTCCCGCATAGAGCAGATAGGCGATGTCGCTATCTAAGTCCAAGCCCATTTCCAAGGCAAAATGCGCAATCATCTCGCTACAAGAACTAGCACTAGTGTCCACCCAGGAAAGGTCTCCATAGACCTCATCGTTGGGGTGGTGATCAATCTTGATGAGAGCCTCTCCTTGATTATAGCGCTTGTCATCAATCCGTGCTTGATTGGCTGTATCTGTCACAATCACCAAGGCCCCCTGATAGTCCTCATCTGCGACTGTCTCCATTTGAGCCAGCCAAGCAAGATTTGGCTCTGTATAGCCCGTCACCTTGATGGTCTTTTCAGGGAAGTTTTTTTGCAACAAACGCTGCAAGCCCACCTGACTACCCAGCGCATCTGGATCTGGGCGCATATGGCGGTGAATAATAATGGTCTGATAATCTCGTATCTTGTTTAAAATCATATCTAGCATGCTACACACTCCTTTTTTTCATTCTATCATAAAAGTGGCGCTTTTGAAAATTTGGAGAATGTGGTATACTAGTGCTATCATCTATTTTTGGAGGAAATTATGGCACTGGCAAAAATTGTCTACGCTAGTATGACAGGCAATACCGAAGAAATTGCGGATATTGTCGCAAGTAAACTGGAAGAACTCGGCCTTGAAGTGCACAACGACGAGTGTACGACTGTTGAAACAGAAGAAATTTTAGATGCCGATATCATCATCGTCGCAACCTATACCTATTCTTATGGTGGAGATGGCGAATTACCAGACGAAATCGTGGATTTCTATACGGACTTGGCGGACTATGACTTGACAGGAAAAATCTACGGTGTCTGCGGTTCAGGTGATACTTTCTATGAAGATTTCTGTAAATCCGTAGACGATTTTGACCTCATGTTGGCCTCACGCGGAGCAACCAAAGGAGCAGAAAATGTCAAAGTCGATTTGGCAGCTGAGGAAGACGATATCGTAAACCTCGAAAAATTCGCAACAGACCTCGTTGCAACTTTGGAAGCGTAATGATATGACTGTGTAAAAAGAAGCCTGCAAGGCTTCTTTTTTCTGTTTACTCTGCATCGACGGCCACAGCCTTTTGTAAGCCATAGATGGATTGTCTACGATTGAGCATGTAGCTGATTATCACTGTAATAGCAAAAAATGGGAGATTTTGAAATCCAAAGACTTCTCCGCCAATCAGAATCGGAGCGAGCAAGGTATTGGTCGCACTAGCAAAAACACTGATATAGCCCGCAGCTGCGACTAATTCGATGGGCAGTCCAAAGACAGGAGCAAGGATAACACCGAGAGATGCACCAATGGCAAAGAGGGGTGTCACTTCTCCACCCTGAAAACCAACCGCTAAGGTCAAGGTCGTAAAAAGCAATTTCATCAGAAAATCATAGCTGTAGACCTGATGGGTAGAAAAACTAGCTTCAATCAAATTCGTCCCAAGACCCGCATAGCGCCCGAAATGAGCAAAGAATAGAGCCAGACTAAGCACACCCCCGATAAGCGCAATCCGCCAATAAGGATTTTTCAAGTAATCAATAGCCTGTTTTTTGAAGAAACTTTGCAGGGAGACAAAGGCATTTCCTGTCAACCCAAACAAGAGCCCGAGTAGCAGGCATTTCAGAAATACCTCAACTGTAATAGTCTGCGTAAGAGGAAGAACATGCGAAAATTTTTCTAATCCCAAGAAATGTGAGAAGCTGCTAGCCGTATAGACTGCAAAGAGGCTAGGCAGCAAGGCATACAAGTTCAACTGACCGAGAGTCACAATCTCCAAGGCAAAGAAGAGGCCAGCAAGGGGCGTTTGAAATAGACCAGCAAAGCCCGCAGCCATTCCCGTTACCAGCAATACCTGAGACGAATTGGGAAAGCTAAGACAATGCCTAAAGCGATGCGAAATAGTGGCACCTAGCTGAACTGCCACACCCTCACGGCCAGCACTCCCGCCAAAGAGATGCGTCAACCAGGTCGAAATGACAACCAAGGGAATCAAACGCAAGGGAATTACTTCGCTCTCCCCGTGCGCCACTTCAAATATCAAGCCCATGCCTTTCTGCGTGTCCTTGCCAAAACGCTGGTAGAGGGCGACAATCACAAGACCTGCCAGCGCCAAAAAGGGAAGCAGATACGGCAGATGGGCTGAACGGACGTCCCCAATCAGAAGCAGGACGCGACCAAAGATGGTATCCACCGCTCCTACGATGAGGCCAATGAGCACACCAACTAGGGCTAAACGCAAACATAAGCCGTAGGAATGTTGATAGCTGTCTTTGATATTCTTCATCACTGCTCCTTCTTTTTCTTTCCACTTCCTACATCAATAATTCTTTCACCATACCCAATTCTTTTTCATTGACCACCACGAAAATGATTGCTCCTGCATGCAAACGGGTATTTCCGTCCACCAATTCAGACTTCTTATGATGAATTTGGGTTGTAATGAGGATATTTTTCGGCAGGGTTAATTCTCTCACTTTTTTCCCTGCAATCTTATCTGAGACAATCAGCTCAATTAGGGTTGGTTCAACAACATCGCTTGTATGCGCAATGGTCATCTTGGCTAGCATGGCTTCATAAATTGGCTCACCTTTTAACAAATCCATGACAATATAGGCAACGAGTGTCACAACGCCAATCGCCATTAACTGCTTCAAATCACCCACCATTTCCGTTACCAAAATCATGGCAGTCAAGGGCGCTTTTGAAATCGCACCGAAATACCCTGCCATTCCCAATACAATGAAGAGAGGCAAGGCATCTACGGAAATCAGATGAAGCTGTTCTAAGACCAAGCCGAAGGCCATTCCTAAAAGAGACCCCAAGGTCAGCATGGGCAAGAAAATACCGCCCGGTAGACCGCTACTGTAGGAAATCATGCTCCAGACAAAGCGAATGAGGAAATAGAAACAAACTGTAGTCAAAAGCAGATTTTCCTGGGCAAGAGAAATAATCAGCCGATGCCCGCCACCCAGTAACTGCGGATAGAAATAGCCAATCGGAATCACGAAGAGAATGCCGATAAGCCCATAAGCGTATGGCGGAATCTGGAATTTTCTCCCTAAGAAGTCATAAAAACGGTGGAAGTTTAAAATCACCTTTTCATAGCCAAAGCCCATCACTCCTAAAAACATACCCATTAGGATAAAAATCCAATACTGTTCGAGCGAAAGAAAGGGCAGTTCCTGATTCATAGATAAGACAGGTGTCAGGCCAAAGATGTTTAAGGAAATAAAGTTGGCAACCAGACTAGCCACCAAGGCTGTCACCCAAACCATGCGCGAAAAGTGATGGTAAACTTCTTCAACGACAAAAAGGAGGCCTGCAATCGGGGCATTAAAGGCTGCTGAAAGTCCCGCAGCTGCGCCACTTGCGATAAAGGCTCTGGTTTCCATACGGCTGGCCTTCAAAAACTTGGCTACACCTTTTGCCGACATGGCCCCCAGCTGAATACTTGGTCCCTCACGTCCCAGCATAAAGCCCATTGAAATCGCACACACCCCTGCGATAAATTTCTTCCAGAGAACACTCCACCAATCGGTCCGAAGCATTCCTTTCAATTCTCCCTCGATATGGGGAATCCCTGAACCCTTGATGTCTGGATCTGACTTGACCAAGAGACTGATAAGCCAGACGACAAAGAGGCTGACTAGGGTAATCGGCACTAACAATAGCGGATTGCTCTGAGCTGCATGGTAAACAGCTATCACCTCTTCAAACAGCAGTTCAATTGCCAGACGAAACAGGCTGACCACTACACCCGACACGATTCCGACCAGAATGCCCCGCCAGACAAAGCTCATAATGGAACTCGCCGAAAAACGGAACTCCCTATGGTGATTTTCCATAATCTTTCTCCTATCTTCATACTCCAACTGGCTACCAACACCAAGATATTTCAGGAGTATCAATCATTTCTTATTCCTATTCTACCAAATCCAGACCAATTTTTCGAGGGAAAGTTGTTGGATGGGCAAAGAAAATGGTAGGGGGGGACTTATCTCTTCATCCATTGCCTGCCCATCTCCTTTTACATTTTTTTAGTGGTTTCACTTGATTTTTTGTGATATAATCTTGTTGTCGCACTCACGATACTGCGCTAGCAGGAGGTGATTCTATATGCGTATGCTTTTCGACCTTGTTTTGCTACCACTGTTTATCGGTGTGGGTTCTCAACTCATTGCGGAATGGCTAATCCGTCAGCTAGCAAACAAACGCGACAAACAACACTAGCCTGAGTGCCTTGAGCAAGCACAAAAAAACACCCTCGGTTGCCGCCTTGGGTGTTTTTCTAATGCGCTTAACTCTTCGACCTTTTAAGCACCTTTATTATCTAACACTTTCCTAGAAAAGTCAAGTATAAAGCCATCCTATCTCCCCTGCAGGAATCGAACCTGCAACTAATTCTTAGGAGGAATTTGTTATATCCATTTAACTAAGGGAAGGTTCTTTTATTGTATCGTAGACGGGCAAAGATTGCAAGCAAAAATTAAAAAGCACCCTGACGGGTGCTTGATGAAATCCCAATCGTTGATTAACGACGGATTTCTTTGATACGCGCAGCTTTACCTTGCAATGCACGTAGGTAGTACAATTTCGCACGACGTACTTTACCGTAACGTACTACTTCGATTTTATCAACACGTGGGGTGTGGATTGGGAAGGTACGTTCTACACCGATACCGCTAGAAATTTTGCGGACAGTATACATTTCTGAGATACCTTGACCTTTACGAGAGATGACAACACCCTCAAAAATCTGGATACGCTCACGAGTTCCCTCAACAACCTTGGCGTGAACACGCACAGTGTCACCAGGACGGAATGCAGGGATATCAGTACGAAGTTGACCTTCTGTCAAACTTTGAATTAATGGATTCATGTTTCTTTCTTCTCCTATCTTGCCAATCATGGGAGCTCACGTCCCAGCGGATTAACCGTTTTTGGTGTGTCCATTACACACTTTATCTATTATATACAAAGATGCGATGATTGTAAAGTAAATACCGCTGATTATTTTATAATTCGTCTGCTAGTTTATTGATTTTACGAAGGCGATGGTTGATGCCACTTTTGGTAATCGGTTTTGAGAGGCTGTCTGCCAGTTGCTGAATCGAGTAATCAGGATGCTGAATCCGTAGCTGGGCAACTTCCTGCAAGTCAGATGGCAATTGGTCCAGCCCAATCGTTTCCATGATTTTAGAAATGTTGTTAATCGTCTTCATGCTGGCTGTTACCGTACGGGCAATATTCGCTGCTTCTGCGTTGATGGCTCGGTTGAGGTCATTGCGCGTCTCTCGTAGCAACTTGACATTTTCAAACTCTGTCTTGGCTTCTTCCGCTCCGATAATCAAGAGAAAGTCCATGATGTCTTCTGCCCGCTGCAAGTAAGTAATACTGCCCTTGGAACGCTCGATGACCTTGCCGTCCAAGAGAAATTTTTGCAGGAGACGAGCCAAATCATGGGCATGATCCTCGTAGATGGAGGCGATTTCTAGTTGGTATTTCCCCGTTTCTGGGTCCTTAACAGAGCCACTGGCTAGAAATGCGCCACGTAGATAGGACTGGCTCCAACTATCCTTTTCCAAAATCGCAGGTGCAATGCCTGTCTCTAAGCCAAAAAAGCTATCCGCCAGATAGAGGTCATCTAAAATTTCATTGACCCCACTCTCCAAAAATACAGTATAAACACGATTCTTCCGCAGATTGGTTTTTTGATGGTGGCGAATCTCAGCCTTGACTTGGTAAAACTGATAGAGCATCTCATAGAGATGACGGGCAATTTTTGCATGCTCACTGCTGATGGACAGGGTGAGACCAGACGAGGCCAAACCGAGACTGCCCGATAGCTTAATCATGGCTGCTAACTCGCTCTTTGTCGCTTGACCTTGACTGATAATTTCTTCTTTTACTTGCACACTGAAGCTCATGATTTCACCTGCAAGATTTTCAAGAGTTCTTCGACAACCAAGTCCCCATCGTGAAAGGCTCCCCCATTTTCAAGCCGCAAGAAATTAGACGAGATAACCCGCTGAGCTTGTGATTGTAAGCCTGTAAAATCGTGCTTGACCTGCACAAGGTATTCATCAAACTGGTGGGTATTCATATAGTCTTGCGGGACAGACTCAATATTGACCAGCACGGTATCGATACAGTTTGCCCCTAGATGCTTGTTCAAGACCCGCACATGGTCGGCATCACTGAAAAATTCCGTTTCGCCCCGCTGGGTCATGATATTGCAGACATAGGTCACATCCGCCTTGGTTTCTTTTAAGGCTTGACCGATTTCTGAAATCATGAGATTGGGTAAGATGGAAGTAAATAGGGAGCCAGGTCCAAGAACAATCATGTCGCTTTCCAAGATGCTCTCTACCACCTTCCGACTGGCTGTTGGCTCATCTTGATTGTAAGAATTGGTCACATAGACATGGTCAATCATGCCCTTGTAGCCTGCGATCTTACTTTCTCCAACTACCTCATGGCCGTCTGTAAACACAGCATGAAGGGTCAAGGCATTTTCACTAGAGGGATAGATTTTCCCTGTTGTGTGGAAGAATTTAGACAAGAGTTGCATGGCATGGTAGGTGGATCCCTGCATTTCAGAGATACCTGCGATAATCAGATTTCCCAAAGGATGACCCGCTAGCGCTCCATCTGTTTCTGCAAAGCGGTACTGAAAGATGCGCTCGTAGAGTTTTGGCATATCAGACATGGCAAGCAGGACATTGCGCAAATCACCGGGCGGAGTCATCTGTAAGGCCTGACGAATTTCGCCCGAAGAGCCACCATCATCTGCTACCGTCACAATGGCGGTAATGTCCACATCCTTGTCACGCAGACTTTTGAGAATGACGGGAATGCCTGTACCACCTCCAATGACGGTTATTTTAGGTTTTCTCATGAACGATTGACCGTTTCCTTTCGTCTATCTTTGTCACGGTGACTGAAGTTGACCGTCCAGCCCTTTCCTAAATCGTCCGCTAAGCGCTTGGCAAAGGCAACACTACGGTGCTGACCGCCCGTACAGCCCACTGCAATGGTCAAAACAGATTTCCCTTCCTTTTGGTAGCCCGGCAAAATCGGCTCAATCAACCCCAGCAAATGCCCGTAAAAGGCTTCAGATTCTTCATGCTCCATTACGTAGTGAAAGACGGGAGCATCTAAGCCTGTCAGATTTCGCAATTCGACCTGATAGTAGGGATTGGGCAAGAAACGCACATCAAAGACCAAATCCGCATCGAGTGGCAGACCGTATTTGAATCCAAAAGAGATGACTTCCACACGGAAAGAAGGCTGACTATTCAGACGCGCAAACTGATCTGAAATTTCCTTACGGAGATTACGTGGTGTCAATTCTGTGGTATCGATTACATTTTGACTCATGTTTTTGAGTGGTGCGAGCAATTCACGCTCCAATTGGATCCCGTCAAGAACTCGGCCGTCTGCAGCCAACGGATGCGAACGACGAGTCTCCTTATAACGAGCCACCAATTCACTATCAGTTGCATCTAGAAAGAGAATCTTAAAGTCCACATCATCAGCTGATTCAATCTCATCTAACACCTGACGAATTTCAGCAAAAAAGGAACGACTGCGCATATCCACGACGAGCGCCACCTTATCATTATCCTGACTGTGGCCCATCAGTTCTAAAAATTTTGGTAGTAGGGCGGGTGGCATATTGTCAACGGTAAAATAGCCCAGATCTTCAAAGGACTGGATTGCCACGGTCTTTCCAGCACCTGACATTCCTGTCACAATCACAAGGTGAAGTTTTTCAGACATCGTCTCCCTCTCTAATCTTCTACAACTGCAATGACTTCAATTTCCACTTTGACATCGCGTGGCAGACGAGCCACTTCGACCGCTGAGCGAGCTGGAAATTCAGCTGTAAATGCTGTTTTATAGACCTCATTAAAGGCTACAAAATCATTCATATCGCTCAAGAAACATGTCGTTTTCACCACATGGTCAAAATCAGTTCCTGCCTCTGTTAAGATTGCGCGAATATTGTTCAACACCTGCACGGTTTGTTCTTCAATCGTTGTACCGACAACCTCACCCGTTTCTGGAGATAGAGGCACTTGCCCCGAGGCAAATAACAAATTTCCAACAATTTTTCCTTGCACATAAGGACCAATCGCTGCGGGTGCTTTATCTGTGTGAATCGTTCTCATTTTCATACCTCTTTCGTTTTTCTTTATTATAGCACATTTTTAGCAAATACGAGGTAAATCGTTGTTTCCGACATCAACACCCCTTTCGGTGTATAATGTAGGTGATTCATTCAATAGGAGGTTTTTATGCTTTATTCTGTCACCGCGACAAACCAAGAAGGGATTCATAGCACTGTCGCCTTATCCAGTCAAAAATCACTTTCTACCGCTCATCCCCTGACAAGAGATGAGGGCTTCAACCCAGAAGAACTTATGGCAACAGCTTGGGCTACCTGCTTAAATGCCACCATTCAATCCCTCCTAGAAGGGCAGAAAAACACGCGCCAATCACGTGTTGAGGTTACTTGCGAACTTCACCGAGAGGCGACTATGGGCACTGGCTACTTCTTTCAAGTCCATGCGAAAACCAGTATAGAGGGACTGGTACTCGAAGAAGCTGAAAAACTGGTGCAACTCGCCCACAGTCGCTGTCCTATTTCCAAGCTCATCGCCCAAAGTCAGACCATTTCTCTAACCACGGTTGAGTGGGAGTAAAATAATCCAGTGGATTATTTTAGCCCGAGCCCAGAAACTAAAGAGCGAGGATAATCCAGTGGATTAGTTTAGCCCAAGCCTAGAAACGAAAAAGCGAGGATACTACATATAAGAAAAGACAGCCTACTTTGAGCTGTCTTTTCAACTAATTGCAAGGTTGGGAAAAAGAAATTACTTGCACCCTGCAACTGCGTCAGGGTTTCATAGCTGAGTTTATTGATAGAACCGATGAAGTCACAGACAAACTCTGTACTAGAATGATTATAGACTTTCATAAAGTGTTCCGACCTATTAATATAACCATTTGTAAAAAACAGAGAATATTTTAGCTTTTCTGGAGCATTCTTTGAACTTTGCCTAGGAAAAAGGCAAGAATAAATGAAGAGATACACAAAAAACTGCCGATTGTTAAAAATGTCGGTGTAAAGCCTAGTTTATCAATCATCCAGCCTGTCAGCGGAAAGAGCAAAATCATACTTAGACTGAAAAACATAGCGTTAACGCTCAGCATCGTTGCTCGGACGGAATTGGGTAGATAGCTCTGAATATCATTCGAAACAATCGGCATATAAAGAGCATAAAGGGCATTGGTTAATAGATAAATCAGCATATGGATATTGGCTTGATTCAATATCGAAGTCCCGTAGAGCAGCCCCGTCAATCCTACAATCCAAGGAAATAGCTGGAATGAAGACCATTTCTTTCCCAATTGACTAGCGAGATAAGCCGCTCCAATATTGAAGCCAGTTCCAACTAACATCAAGGCAGCGATTTGCCAACTGCTTAAGGTTGGCAACTGATTTTGGTAATAGAAATAAAACATGCATATGGTAGCGCAAAAAATCTGTCCAATCAAGAGCCACAAGAGCAGAGCAGGATTGGTCTTGAATTCCTTTACAACTGTCTGAACAATGCTAGACAGGGTAATTTTCTCCTCTGTCACAGACTTACTATCAGGTTCTTTAAGAAGACTAATCAAGATCATGGCGCACAAGGAATAGCCAATCATGATGTAATAGGTCACTTCCAACTGCCCATGAACAAAAAATCCTGCCAAGACAGCCCCCAAAGACATAGTGGCCTCTGCTACTCCTGAAATCACACTAGAGAAGGCCAAATATCGGTCTTTCAAGCCTGCATGGACAGCTGAATCATAGAGCATGGCACTACTGGTTCCCGAATCAAAATTATAGGCCCAGGCATTCACCATCATGGCAAGCGCATAAATCCAAAAATGTCCCTGCCCACAAATCATCAGAATACAGGACACAATTGCAGCCATTCGTCCCACCAAGAGATTGGACTTATAGGAAAAACGGTCGGCAAGCATTCCTGACGGAATCTCAGACAAGAGACTGGTGCCATGAAAAATACTCTCTAATAAGCCAATTTCAAGTAAAGTCATACCATTTTGACTTAAAAACAAAACCCAAAAAGTCGTAATTCCAAAAAAGGAGAAAAACTCAACGACATAAAGAACACCAATATTCTTCCGATAACTCGGTACTATCATCATAACCTCCTAAAAATCACGTAAATTATAGCACACCTTTTCTCCTTGAGCAAGGAAAACTTGAAAATAAGGCTAAAAACTAGTATTCCTGCCATATTCACCGATCAAATGTATGTCAAACGGTCTCCTTACGTACGTTTAAAATCTTTACATTGTAACAGAAAAAGCGCACATCGGCGCCTTTATCAGTCTTTTTCAACTAATTGCAAGGTTGGGAAAAAGAAATATCCCAAACCTGTTGACAATAAAATATTGCCTATCCTGCGTTTCACCAGCCATTCTTGACCTGCTTTTACGATGACGGGATTGGACTTTTTCCCGCCCCAAAAAGAAACTTGTACGCTGACTTCCGATTCTTGAATCTCAAATGTTTGGCTCTCTTTTGAAGCTAGCTTGCCAACTTTTTCTCCATTGATATAAACATGTACTGCACTAGCAATAGCATACATGCCCGTATCACGCGTCAGTCTAATAGATGACATATCCTATCTCCTTCTCTTCTGTTTTAGTGATTACGGTTTAATGCGGTGCAACATCCGTGGGAATGGAATAGCTTCACGGATATGCTTGGTTCCAGCAACAAAGGTCACCATACGCTCGACACCAATCCCAAAACCTGCGTGAGGAACAGAGCCGTACTTACGGAGGTCAAGGTAGAATTCGTACTCTGACTTGTCCATTTCAAGGGCATCCATTTTAGCAACAAGGGCATCATAGTCATCCTCACGGACAGAGCCTCCGATGATTTCTCCGTAGCCTTCTGGCGCAAGAAGATCCGCACAAAGAACACGATCTGGATTACCGGGAACTGGTTTCATATAGAAAGCCTTGAAGCTGGCTGGGTAGTTGACCACAAAGGTCGGTACACCAAAGTAGTTTGAAATCCATGTTTCATGCGGAGAACCAAAGTCATCTCCATGCTCTATGTGCTCATAGTCTGTATCTTCATCTGCTTCATGCTCTTGTAACAGACTAATTGCATCATCATAAGAGACATGTTTGAAGGGTTCTGCAATGTATTTCTTCAAGAGGTCCGTATCACGTTCCAAGGTTTCAAGCGCCTGCGGTGCACGATCTAGAACACCTTGGATAAGTGCCTTGACATAGGCTTCTTGCAAATCAAGTGATTCTTCATGCGAAAGGAATGAATACTCCGCATCCATCATCCAAAACTCAGTCAAGTGACGGCGGGTTTTGGATTTTTCTGCCCGAAAAACCGGACCAAAGTCAAAGACGCGTCCAAGAGCCATTGCTCCTGCTTCCAAATACAGCTGACCCGATTGACTCAAGTAGGCAGGTGTGCCAAAGTAGTCGGTTTCAAAGAGTTCTGTTGAGTCCTCTGCGGCATTTCCAGACAAGATTGGGCTATCAAACTTGATAAAGCCATTTTTGTCAAAGAACTCATAGGTTGCATAGATGATCGCATTGCGGATTTGCATAATGGCCATTTGCTTACGAGAGCGCAACCACAAATGGCGGTTGTCCATGAGGAAATCCGTTCCGTGTTCTTTTGGCGTAATCGGATAATCTTTTGACTCTCCAACCACTTCAAGGTCAGTAATATCTAGCTCATAGCCGAATTTTGAACGCTCATCTTCCTTGACAATTCCTGTCACAAGAACAGAAGTTTCCTGGCTGAGTCGTTTCACAGTATCAAACTTAGCTACCCCTTCTTCCTCACCAAAGGTTTCGATAAATTTCGGTTTAAAGGCAACGGCTTGGAAAAAGGCGGTGCCATCACGGAGTTGCAAGAAGGCTAGTTTTCCTTTTCCTGATTTATTGGCAACCCAAGCACCAATCGTCACTTTTTCTCCAACATGGTCTTTGACATCAATAATCGCTACTAAATCTTTCGTCATCATTTCTCTCTTCTTCATTTTTATTTTTTAGTTCTACCCTTCCATAAAGGTTTTTAGGCGTCTGACGGCTTCTTTAAGGGTGCCAAGGTCTGTGGCATAGCTGAGACGGACATTTTCTGGTGCACCAAATCCTGCTCCTGTCACTAAGGCAACACCTACTTCTTCCAAAATCGCTGTGGTAAATTCGGTCACATCCGTAAAGCCTTTCATTTCCATGGCTTTTTTGACATTTGGGAAGAGATAGAAGGCTCCTTGCGGTTTGACCACTTCAAATCCTGGTACTTGAGCAAGCAAGGGATAGATGGTATTGAGCCGTTCCTCGAAAGCCTGCCGCATATGCTCAACGGTATCTTGCTCACCGCTAAGCGCTTCAATCGCCGCATATTGGGCAGCTGCTGTCGGATTGGACGTTGTTTGGCCTGCAATCTTACTCATAGCAGCAATAATCTCTGCCTCACCCACGGCATAGCCAATCCGCCACCCCGTCATGGCATAGGTTTTGGATACCCCGTTGATCACCACCGTCTGCTTCCGAATCGCTTCTGACAGACTAGAAATCGGTGTAAAGCGATGACCATTATAGACCAGACGCCCATAAATATCATCTGCCAAAATCAGAATATCATGCGCAACAGCCCAATTTCCAATCGCAAGGAGCTCGTCCTTACTGTAAATCATGCCCGTTGGATTAGACGGTGAATTGAGCACCAAGACCTTGGTCTTGTCTGTTCGCGCTGCTTCAAGTTGCTCCACCGTTACCTTAAAGTCATTTACTTCAGTCGCCTGAACAAAGACTGGCACGCCTTCTGCCATTTTGATTTGGTCTGCGTAGCTGACCCAGTAAGGAGTTGGAATGATGACCTCATCAAGTGGATTGATAACACTCATGAAAAAGGTATAGAGGGAGAATTTGGCTCCCGTTGCGACTGTCACCTGATTAGGAGCGACTGCATATCCGTAAAATTTCTCAAAATACTGGCTAATCGCTGCTTTCAACTCTGGAAGACCACTCGCAACCGTGTAAAAACTAGCACGACCGTCTTTAATCGAGCGGATAGCTGCTTCTTGGATATTTGCTGGAGTGGTAAAGTCAGGCTCCCCTAAAGTCAAGGATAAAATATCCTTTCCTTGTGCCTTTAGCTCCTTAGCACGCGCTCCCGCAGCCAAGGTCACACTTTCTTCCATTTCAAGCACTCGTTTTGATAGCTTCATATTCCCTCCTTGCTGAGCAACGTCCCATCATCAAACGCAATGGCATAGTAGGTCTGACCAGATTTCACTTCCCAAATCGGCTGATTTTTAAAGTAGCCAAAGGTCACTTTTGAAATCTCTCCAGCCCCATTTTCTGTGGCAATGGTTTTTGCCTCTTCTTGAGAAATCCCTTCTGCCACCTTATAAACAAGAATTTCCGACGATTCTTCTAGTATCAAGACCAATACGTCTTCGTCTGCCTGATTTTTTCCAGCCACACTATAATAGCTCTTCTCCCCATTGTAGCGAGCGACCTTAGAAATAGAGGTCACGCCTGCATACTGGGTTGCCACCTGCTCTGCCTGCTCTTGTCCCTGTAAAAAAGGACGCGCTGACACTTCCAAAATATACAAGATTGAAAAAACAATAACAGATACAAGGACAAATACTCCGATGAGGGATTGCTTGCCAAGCGTCATACTGGATTTACTGGTGCGATTTCTCTTTTTTGCCATAATAGAATTATTATACTATATATTGGTGCAGAATGCCATTTTTTCTGGCAATTTATACCAATTTTTTCAACACCCTCCCCTATTTCTCCCCAAAAAACGCAAAGCGCTTCTTCTTGCAGTTCTACCCAATTCTTGCTACACTATTCCTATGATAGAAAATGTACAAAAAGCCTTAGAAAAGAATCAAGAAGCCCTGCGCAGCCTGGTCATTCTCCACCGCGCCTCTGATACGATTTACAAACAAGAAATCGAAACCATGAAAAAGTACAACTTGACCATGGGGCAATTCGGAGTTCTAGAAGCTCTTTACAATAAAGGTGACCTCCGCATTCAGGAATTGATTGACAAGCTCCTCAGCACGTCTGGCAATATGACGGTCGTGATTAAAAATATGATTCGAGACGGTTATATCACCAAAGTACCCGATTGTCATGATAAACGAGCGTCTCGGATTCACCTGACTGATTTTGGTCGCAAGACAATCGAGGCCATTCTCCCCGAACATTATGATAATATCGGGCATATTTTTGGTGTACTCAGCCTTGAAGAGCAAGAAACACTCAATGCAATTTTAAAAAAATTCAAAAGATGAAACAAAATTATTGCTAATTAGTGATAATTTTGTTATTCTATACTCATCGCTTTTGTGATAGACTGATTCACCCATCAACGAAAGCACATTTTACACTTTTAAAAGGAGGCTATCTCAATGGCAAATGTATTATTTTTAGTTGGTTCACTACGTGACGGTTCATTCAACCACCAAATGGCAAAACAAGCCGAAGAATTGCTCAAAGGAAAAGCAAATGTGACGTACTTGGACTATAGCCAAGTTCCTGTTTTCAACCAAGACCTTGAAACACCTGTTCTTCCTGCAGTTGCTGCTGCTCGTGAGGCTGTTGACCAAGCAGATGCTATCTGGATTTTCTCACCAGTTTACAACTATGGCATTCCTGGTCCAGTAAAAAATATTCTTGACTGGCTCAGCCGTGCGCTTGACTTGTCAAATCCAAAAGGACCTTCTATCCTCCAAGATAAATTGATTACTGTATCTGCTGCTGCGAACGGCGGACATGAGCCACTCTTTGCAGCCTACCATGCCCTTCTTCAATTTATCCGCACACAAGTCGTTGGTGATTTTACAGCTTCACCAATCAATCCAGAAGCATGGGGAACTGGTCAATTCGTTCTTTCCGAAGAAACAGCTGCACAATTAGAAAAACAAGCCGCTGCCCTTCTTGCAGCAATTCAATAAAAAAGGGCTGAAACAGAAGTTCAGCCTCAAGATAAAAAGCGAATAAATACGTTTTCTGACACTCAGAATTCCAGTTTGTTCGCTTTTTCTGTTTGAAATGCAACTCTTCCAAGAACCTTCTGTAAAAACTCTTGAAAGAGTGAACGGACTACTTTCTTTTGATTTCTTCAATCTCCCCCTGTTTTCGGACAAAAACGAGGATGGTAGCTTCAGATAAATCCGCCCGATAAGCAAAGCCGTCAAAGGTTAGCGAGCGAATCTCATCAAGGGTCTGAACATTCTTTGCTGCCATAAGTGACACGAGGCGACCCCGCCCTTTCTTGGAAATAGTCGAATGAATCTTGAGCTGGCCCTTCTTGTCCTCCATAAAGACAATCTGCACCATTCGCTTTTGAATGGTAGGCGAAAAGACCTGCTCAAATTCGGACGAAGCTAAAGAGATAATCAAGCCCTCATCTGCTAGCTCCTCATCGTACTGCGCCCGCCAAAATTGTTTGAGCGACTGCCCCTCAACCTTGAGTTGTCCTTGGAAATCTAAACGATGCGGGGAAATCAAGGTGAAGGGTGAGATCAAGCCATAAAAGCTGGTCGCAATCAAGGCATGGCGTTCTAAGTAAGCCTGCTCTGCGTCTGTCAAATCCCTGCGCTTCATATAACGGTACATAAGACCGTCATAGAGGGTCCAAGCAGGATAGGATTTGGCTTGCTGGTGGGCAATGCGGTACCAACGGTCAGCTTCCAGCTCTGCCCGATCTTCTTTCAATTTGTAGAAACCCGCCAAGTCTGTCACCGACAGCTGCTGCAAGGCTCCTAACACTGCTCTGCTTTTTTCAGACAAGGGAACAAAGGGCTGATTCTCTAAATTCGTATTTAATTCTTTTGCATTTGGAAGGATGATTTTCATAGTATGATTATACCACTTTCAAATAATATTCACTAGTCAACTTGCCGCAATTTTTCATGGTCTAGCTGATGAAGCCTTCAATCCAAGTATTCCATGATAAAAGGCAAGCTATTTCTAACTTGCCTTTGTAAAATAATACAGACTATATCTAAATAAAGAGAATTTACATTTTTAGAAAAACCTATAGTCCAAGCATTTCGTCTGTCAACTCAACATCTACTTTCCGTCTATAAAATTCCATTTCTTTTAAACCAATCAGTTTTGAAATGGGTGCAAGTGGAAATTGGTGGATAGACGAATTGTATTCCTCTACGAGATTATTATAATGCATTTTCCATTGGGCTAATACATTTTCTGTCTCAAAAATTTCATCAAGTAAACGTTCAACATTTTTATTTGCTAATAACTCAGGCATCTCACGGAGAAACTGCCCAAATTCTTCAGAAGTCTCAATTTTAGACGACTTCATTACAGTTTTTTCTTCGAATTTCTTAACTTTAGATACTGATTTATTCAGGTCAATCACTGACTCTTTTTCAATTTTTTGATGTTTCTCCACAAAACGAGTGGCTTTATCTAAAAGGGCTTCATTTCTTTCCTCAACAATTTGAATCTGACTCTTACTCGATTTAACAGATTGCTCAGTACGGCGAACATGGTTGTATTGCATGATTAAGGACATACACAGACTTGTCAATAGGCCTGCCACCAAAATAAATCCTGGAAACGGCTCATAGACAGCACCGTTTTCCGTTGGCACAGCAATAGACATAATGATAAGTCACAACAATGTTGATAAAATAACTAGACCAATTCCTTTTAGCAATTCAAGTAAAATATTTTTATTTTTCATCATTTCTTTCTAACCTAATCTCAATATCCTCATTCATACTTCTTCTTAAATGAAATATGCTTTATAGTTACTAGCACAACTACTCATCTATCATACCAAAATAAATCATAAAATTCAATTGATATACGCTTCTATAAATTAACATTTTTACTCAAGGAAACATAGCAATTCTCCCTAAACAAATATCAGCCTTATAGCCCACTTTTTACTCTTTCCTTGCTTTTTTATTTACAAAATGATATCATCTAGTTATTATAACTATATGATAAGGAGTAGATAATGAATCGCATACCAAAATGGCAGCAGCTTCCCGATTTAGAATTGTATCTGGATCAGGTCTTGCTCTATGTCAATCAACAGACGAAGCCCGTGTTAGGCAGTCGTGAAAAGCCTATCACTGCTTCAATGGTCAACAATTATGTCAAACATGGCTATCTTCCAAAGCCTATCAAGAAAAAATACAGCCGTACTCATCTGGCACGTCTCATTATTCTCAGTATCTGTAAGCCGATTTTTCCGATTGCAGAGATAAAGGACATCATCGATGTCTTAAAGGAGACGTACGAGGCTCCTGAGCTCTACAATGCCTTTGTTGCTTGCTTTTCAGGTAATGAAACGGCGGAGCACCCGCCTATTTTGCAAAAGGCTTGTCAGACCATTCACTTTTACCAAGGGACACTTGCCCTCATTCCAGAACTGAAAGGAGAACCTCATGAATCAGAGCTTTAAACTATCCCTCCAACTTTCATTTGGCGAAGAGGTGGGCAATGCCGTCACCCATGCTGTCAGCGCCTTTTTCATGCTACTGTTGCTCCCTATTTCTGCCATTTATAGCTATGAACAGACTGGCTTGGTGCAAGCGATCGGGGTCTCGATTTTCATCATCAGCCTCTTTCTCATGTTCCTCTCCTCGACCATTTACCATTCTATGGCTTATGGTTCAACTCATAAGTATATTTTACGAATCATTGACCATAGTATGATTTACATTGCCATAGCAGGTAGCTACACTCCTGTGCTGTTGACCCTCATGCCCAACTGGCTGGGCTATCTGCTTCTCGTCATTCAATGGGCGACGACGATTTTTGGTATTCTCTATAAAATTTTTGCCAGAAAGGTCAACGAGCGCTTCAGCCTCGCCCTCTATCTCATCATGGGCTGGTTAGTAGTGCTGATTCTACCACAGGTGGTCAGTCAAACGAAACCTGCCTTCTGGTTTCTCATGCTGGCAGGCGGGATTGCCTACAGTATCGGCGCTATATTCTACGCTAAGAAAAAGCCCTACTTCCATATGATTTGGCACTTGTTTATCATACTCGCCAGTCTCTTACAGTATCTAGCCATTGTCTTTTATATGGTCTAATCTAAGACTTGTCTCTAAATTCAAAAGACGCTATACTAGTCTGTAGGGGGACAGATATGACCAGTAAATACCAACGCATTATTGAAGATATTCTTACAGGAATCAAGGAACACCGCTTTAAACGAGGACAAAAATTGCCCTCCATTCGTAGCTTGAGTGAGCAGTATCAGTGCAGCAAGGATACCGTTCAAAAGGCCATGCTTGAGCTGAAATACCAAAATCGAATTTATGCGGTAGAAAAAAGTGGCTACTATATCTTAGAAGATCAAGATTTTCAAGACACAACTGTCTCACTCAATCCAGAAGATTTCTTGCAGCTACCCTACGAGGATTTTCGGACCTGCGTTCATGAAAGTCTGATTGGGCGAGAAAATTATCTTTTTAATTATTACCATCAACAGGAAGGCTTGGAAGAATTGATTGACTCTCTCCACACGCTTCTGATGGATTATCATGTTTATGCTAAAAAAGACCAGCTCGTCATTACAGCAGGAAGCCAGCAGGCTCTCTATATCCTAACTCAGATGCAGTTGTCTAACGATAAAGAAGAAATCTTGATCGAAGAGCCGACCTACTATCGGATGAGAAACCTCTTGGAACAACAGGCACTCCCCTTTCAGACCATTGAACGGACCTTGGACGGGATTGACGTAACCCAATTAGAGCAGATCTTTAAAAGTCGGAAAATAAAATATTTCTATACCATTCCCCGCCTCCACAATCCCTTAGGAACGACTTATAATCGTGACACCCAGCAGGCTATTGTCCAACTAGCTGAACAGTACAATGTCTATGTGATTGAGGATGATTATCTGGCAGATTTTGATCCTGCAAAGACCTTACCACTTCACTATCTTGATAGCCACGACCGTGTCATCTATATCAAGTCCTTTACACCGACCCTTTTTCCAGCCCTACGTTTGGGAGGCATTGTATTACCTAGGCAGTTGCGAGAAACCTTTTTACAGCATAAGAGCCTGATTGACTACGATACCAATCTCATCATGCAAAAGGCCTTATCGCTCTATGTTGATAATGGCATGTTTGCCCGCAACACGCGCCACCTACACCAGTTAAAACAGACACACGATGCCGACATGAAAGAGATGATCGCTGACACTCACCTCACCTATCCCTACCACATCGCTCACGAAATGCTGACCATTCAGCTACCAAAGGGCAGGATAACAGCCCGCCTCAAACATGGAATAACAGACGGACAAATCATTGCAGGTTTAGCCCATGACTATCTCCAACTCCCTTATAGCAAGGAGTTTGCGCAACATCTCCGACAACTACTTGAAGAACTAACAATCAGCTAGGCATCTGCCTAGCTGATTGTGTATCTCTCCTGCTTTCCTAGCTTTGCAATCATAACTTTTTATAGTCAAATGAATGAACTTCCGTTCCTTGTCTGAAAGTTCATTCATTTGACTATCGTCCCCAAAGGGGCATACCTCATAAACAAATAGGAATCTTCACTGTTGTTAGACGGTCGAAAACCTTGCTTGGTCCAAAATGCCTTGGCCTTCTCATTCTTGATATGAACAGGGAGTGAAATGCGTTTTGCCTGATGCCTTTCTTGCAAATACTGCATCGAACGTTGGTAGATTGGCTGCCATAGCTCTGCCCTTAAAACGCATCATCAATCAAAAAGTTGATGATTTCCGAATGTTCCTTGTGAATATAAAGAGACACAAAGCCAATGAACTGGCCATGATGATTAATGACAAAGGCTTCCACGTAACCACGATAGTGCCAAGCTTCTGCGAGCAAATGATCTACAACATCCTCCTCTGAAACGCTCACCGTCAACGCAATACAAGCCTGAAAAATGATCCTCATCAATGGGCCTTAATGTAATCCCCTTAATCTTATCCGCCAAATGACCACCACTCCTGAATGGTCGCACCAATCGCCTTTATCTGGTCTACACTTCCCAAGTCATAGACATATTGAAAGCCCTCATCACGCAAGAGTTGGGCCGCCTGCGCGGACGAGACACTATCTGAACCATAGAGATAAATCGGCACATCGTGCACCAAGGTTGGAAATTCCTGCTTGCCTAGGGTCGTCAACGGATAATGCTCTGCAATCTCCACATGACCGAGCTGGTATTCGATAAAAGAGCGCACGTCATAACACTTAGCACCGCTTTTGACAGCAGCCTCCACCTGATCAAAACGAATCTGATAGGTCTGTGCATCCTGACTAGCCTCGGACCACTTGATGTTGGGCTCAACTCCAACCAAAGGTCGCCGAGGCATTCTCTTCTCCTCAGGCTGGGAGCTTGGTTTCATCTGCTGAAATCCTACAAAACCAGCAACAAGTACCAGTACAAGCAGGATCATCCTTGATTTTTTCATTCCTTCCCCATTCTGATAACGTATAAAAAAAGGCAATGAACCGAAGTTACTAGCCTTTTTTCATTGTCATTAAATTTCGTATCCCATCAAGAGGCCGTTTTCTTCTGCATAAAAGCTACAAAGTCCAGAAGTTGGAAGGGCTTCAATGAGGGCCTCTGGGTACATATTTCGGACCATTTCCGAGAATTGCTGGCAGAACTTGTCATTGTTGCGATGGGCAATCACGATTCTTCCACCCTTATAACCTGCTTTGAGAATTTCTTCAAAGGCTGTTGAAACAGACTTTTTATGACCACGTGCTTTTTGAAGTAACTCAAGCTTGCCTTCGCTACTTGCTTCGCCCACCATGCGGATATTCAACAGGCCAACAACTGCTCCAACCAGCTTACTCAAACGCCCGTTTTTGACCAAATTATTGACCTTAGCAAGGACAAAGAGCAACTTGGTCTTTTTTTGGTACTCCGTGATGGCCTCTACCAAGGCATCATAGTCTAGGCCTGCCATAATCAAGCGGTTGATTTCACCGACCAGTAAATCCATTTCTCCACCCGCAGAAAGGCTATCAATCAAATGAATCTTGACCGCAGGGTATTCTTCTAAAAACATGTCTTTTGCGACACGGGCACTATTGTAACTACCAGACAAGGAACCGGTCAAGGTTAGCACAATTACATTTTCAGCACCTTGATACGCCGCTTCGTAGGCTTGCGGACTTGGACAGGCAGAACCTGCCGCTGCTGATGAAGCATACATTACGTCCATCATGTGGTCGATGTCGAGTTTTCCATCATCGAGGAAGGTTTGATCTGCAATGCGAACGGTTAAGGGAACAATTTCAAATAGGGTATCTGACGCGAGATTCGCTAGTGTTTTGTAATCACAGCCTGAATCTGCGACGATTTTCCATTTAGCCATAAATGTATTTCCATTCTATATAAGTAGTGAGGCTAAGATTTTTATTTGACAAGCAAACTATCTTACTTTACAATTATATCATGAAATAAGGCGAAGTGAAAGCATTTTCTTTCGGCTGTCACAGCAACTATAGAACTGCCTCTACTGACTTAGCGAGCCCTGCTTTCTCGCTCTAGGAGTTTCATGTTACGCGAGGAGAGAAACGATATGAAAAAACGGACAATTTCCCCTAAATCCTTAAGAAATTTAGCCCAATCCAATAAAGAAAGCAATCAACTAACCCGTGAATCCATTGAAACGGCTCTGCTTTTTTTGTTGGAAAAAAAGGACATGCGACAAATCTCGATTTCAGAATTGGTCAAAAAAGCAGGTGTTTCTCGCAATGCCTTTTACCGCAATTATAAATCAAAAGAAGAAATTTTAGAATTGGCTTATGCCAGAACTTCTCAGAATCTCATGGACAAGTGGCATCAATTGCAAAAGAAGGTCCACGAAGACGGGATTCAGCAGAGTTTTTCAGACTTTATCCAGCAGCAAAAAGATAAGGTCGAAGACACCAAGACCTTCTCCAATATTAGCCAGTGGATTAAGGATAAGACCAATCAATTGAATCAATGATAAGCTAAATAGGCTGGGCATTGCCCAGCCTATTGTCTTGCTTTTCCAAAAACAATCTACTAGGCTGTTTCAGATTGAAGAAAAAGTTCTCTTTATGCTACTTTTCTTAGGTGACGTGGACGGTAGTTCCATACTTACATTTTGACCCCAACATCTCAACATTTCTGAGTAGGGAGTAGAACGCAGTCGTGGTTTCGAAGAAATCGATTTTTTAGTCCTCGCTTTCGTATTTCTGGGCTCGGGCTAAAATAATCCACTGGATTATTTTAGTCCCACCCCGCACAGTTGATTAGATCATCTTTGGAGCTTATACAGCGGACATCCTGTCAATCAACCACTGAATTTGTTTTTATTTCACCTCAATAAAAATCAAAAGTAGAGTAGCTCAAAAGGTGTAGTATACCTTTTGAGGTGGGAAATAGTGCTAGCAAAGCTAGCCCCCTTGAAGGCGAAGGTAGTTGAAATAGTTGATAACTATTTCAAGTTGGAAATAAGAAACGTTTTAACTTTCCTCAACTGTTCCTTTCGGTTTTAAGGGAACAGGCTGAAAACCTCCACTGGAGATTTTCACTCACCAAGGCGAGTTGACAAAGTATCCTTTTAATTTTTAAAGAGTATACATTTGCCAAAAGAGGCTGGACATTTTGCCCAGCCTCTAGCTTCCTAATACTGCTACCTACCATCTGAAAAACAAAAATACAGTTGTTTAGTTTACTTTTAGTACTAGGCAACGAGCTGCAGGCTGTACTAGAGTACGGCAAAGCGAGTTCCAATAATCCAGTGGATTATTGGAAGTTGGAAATAAGGAAACGAAGTTTCCTCAGTCCCCGAAGTAATAAAAGATAAACTAAATGAGTATAACCTAACTTCTATAAGCATTTAGAGGTCAGGTTATACCACTATATTTTACTATCTACTTGATAGGGAATCGATTCAGCATCCATATATTTAAATCTTTTTAACTAATTAGTAAAAATCTTTTATAAACGATATCCCTTTTCATTTCTTTTATTTCCCTAATTGTCTAGTCCGTTTAATGGCTGCTTTTATGGCTGCCATAATGGCATAGCGAAAGCCCTCTTTTTCGAGTTTGACAACTCCTGCAATGGTGGATCCTCCTGGTGAGGTGACTTCCTGTCTCAACTGGGCGGGGTGTTTGCTGCTTTCTAAGATCATCTGGGCTGAACCGAGAAGAGTTTGGGCAGCGAGTTCCTTAGCATCATCAGCACTCAAGCCATGCGCGACTCCTGCATCCATCATGGCTTCAATCCATTGATAGACAAAGGCTGGCCCACATCCTGCAAGAGCTGTTGCAGCGTCCATCTGCTTTTCATCTACTCGTTTGACCTGTCCTGATTGGGATAGGAGTTGCTCGGTCACATCCGTCAATTCAGGATTGGTCAGAGCATAGGTTGTCATTCCTTGACCAATCGAAACAGGAGTATTGGGCATGATTCGAACAACTTGGCTAGCTGGCAAATATTGAGTCAGCTGCTCTAGGCTGATACCAGCCGCCATGGAAATCCAAACAGTAGAAGAGCGTTGCAGTGCCACTCCTCCCAGACTTTCTAAAAGAGGAGCAAGGAGATGCGGTTTGACCCCTAAAAAGATGACATCTGCTTCTTGAACGATGTCACTGTTTGAGAGGATACGCCCGCCTGTTTGTTCCTGTACAGCTGCGGCGCGATCCTGATGGTGATGACTAAGGAGCACTTCTACTCCTGCTACCTTGGCAACTGCAAGAGCAATCGACGACCCCATATTGCCGAGACCGATAAATCCAACTTTCATAAGCCCTCCTTTCTAACGTACCTGCCCCGTACCTGTAACAATATACTTGTAGGTGGTCATCTCACGCAAGCCCATTGGACCACGTGCATGCATTTTCTGAGTAGAAATCCCCAGTTCGCAACCTAGACCAAATTCACCCCCGTCTGTAAAACGGGTTGAAGCATTGACATAGATAGCTGCTGAGTCAACCATTTGGGTGAAATAGGCTGCCGTATCCGCACTTTCTGTCACGATGGCTTCGCTATGACCTGTTGAATGCGCCGCAATATGCGCTGCTGCTTCTGCAACATGCTCCACCACTTTCACCGCTAGGATATAGTCTAAAAATTCCGTGTCAAAATCGTCTGGCCCTGCTGGTTGCGCCTGCTTCAAATAAGTAAGGGCTTTTTCATCTGCTCGCAATTCGACTTGCCCCGCGAGCTTCTCTTCGATCAGGGGCAAGAATTGAGCTGCTATGTCCTGATGAACGAGGAGCACTTCTGCGGAATTGCACACAGATGGGCGACTGGTTTTGGCATTGATAACAATCGCAAGTGCCTTTTCCAAATCCGCAGCTTGATCCACATAGATATGGCAAATCCCCGTTCCTGTTTCAATGACAGGCACCGTTGCTTGCTCAACTACCGCTTGAATCAAACCTGCACCACCCCGTGGCACCAGCAAATCAATCTTTCCTTTTGCCGTCATCAGTTCCTGAGCTGAAGCTCGGCTGGTGTCCTGCACTAATTCAATCACTTCTGGCGCAATACCTGCTTTGACCAAACCTGCCTTCAAGGAGGTAACAATGGCTTTGCTAGAATGAAAGGCTTCTTTTCCGCCACGCAAAATAACCGCATTTCCACTCTTGATGGCAAGCGCCGCAGCATCAGAAGTCGCATTAGGACGACTTTCATAAATCATTCCAATGATACCAAAGGGAATGGATGTTTTCTGAATCCGAAGACCGTTTTCCGCCTGATAGTCATCAAAAACTAGACCGACCGGGTCTGGAAGAGCAATCAAGGCCCGAATCCCGTCTGCCATAGCTTTGACCCGCTCTACTGTTAAAAACAGTCTGTCCTGCATAACTGGAGCGATAGCGCCTTGAGCCTGCTCCATATCCCGACTATTTGCTTGTAAAATCTGCTCACAATCTGCTTCAAGCTGGTCTGCCATCGCCACAAGTGCCGCATTTTTTTGCTCTGTACTTGCCAAGTTAATAGCCGACTTATACGCTAAAAGACTATCTAATAAGGCTTGTGTTGTACTCATAACATCTATCCGTCCTTTCTATAGGCTGACCCAGTCATTGCGGTGAATAAAGATACCCTCTGCTTTTTCAGTGGAGAGTTTCTGCTTCAATTCTTCTGAGGAGAGCTTGACCCGACCTTTTCCAATCATGCGGTGCGTCTCTTGACTGTAGACAGATACAATATCACCCGACTGGAAATTCCCTTCAGTTGCTTTGATACCCGCAACCAGTAGGCTACGCCCCTTGTTCAGCATGGCTTCTGCTGCTCCTCTATCAATCTCAACAGAGGCTTCCGTCCGTGCATAGAAGGCCAGCCATTGCTTGCGCTGGTTCATGGCCTGTCTATCTGCAAGGAAGAGAGTTCCTTTGTTACGTTGAGTGACTGCTTGTAAGATGGCCGTGTCTTCTTTAGATGAACAGATAAAGACTGGTACGCCTGATTTGGTGGCAATCTGCGCTGCCTGTAATTTTGTCGTCATACCGCCTGTTCCATTGGAAGACCCTGCTCCAGCTGCTATGGCAAATAATTCGTCACTAATCTCTGCAATCTCTTCCAGATGTTGGGCTTTAGGGTCTGTATTGGGATTGGCTGTATAAAGACCGTCCACATCTGTCAACAACACCAGCAAATCTGCTTTTAGAAGCGATGCAACTTGGGCAGACAAGGTATCATTGTCTCCTACCTTGATTTCCTCAATGGCAATCGTATCATTTTCATTGATGATGGGAATGGCATTTTGATGCAACAAGACCTGCAAGGCTTGGGAAGCATTCTGATAGCGCCGCGCATCCGCAAAATCATCCTGAGTTAACAGAACCTGAGCCGATACAATCCCGTCTTTCATGAGATTTTGGGTGTACTCCTCAATCAAGAGTCCCTGCCCCACCGCAGCACTAGCCTGCTTTTCAGCAATCTTGGTCGGCCGCTTATCAAACCCCAAACGGCGAAAACCAGCCGCAATCGAACCTGACGTCACTAAAACCAACTGGTAGCCCTGCTGGTGTAGCTGGGCCAATTGATTGGTAATACGGGCAATCTTGATGCGATCCAAACGACCATTTTCCTGCGTGAGCGAGCTAGTCCCCACCTTAAATACGATTAACTTATCCTTCATACCTGCTTCTCATTTCCTAACTAGATAAGGAAAAGTATAGCATACTTCCTTCATTTTAACCACCAATTCTACTATGTAAGCAAGGAGATTCTGACAAGAATCGGAAGGAAAGTGTAAATGGAGGAAAATCTACCCCAAAACTGAGCAATGTAAGAAAGCTAGGGATTTCCCCAGCCTTCTTACCTTTCTTCTAAAAATTGCTCCATTCGCTCTACTAGACGTTCTGGCTCAAGGCTTTCTAACTGGTATTCTGTCTTGAGGAATGTCTTAATCTGCTGACCATACTGCTTATCAATCAAACGATTGTCCAAGAGAACCACACAGGATTGCTGATGTGCTAAGCGATTACTTCGTCCAATAGCTTGCTTCAACTTCAACATCATCATCGGCAGATGATAGTCATAAAAGGGATTTTTCTGCTCTACTTTCAGATGTCGATTCACCTTGCGGACAAAACGATCTTGAGGATTTTCAAACGGTAGACGGGGAATCAGCTGAATCATTTGCGGTTGACTGGCAAAGTCTACCCCCTCCCAGAAAGCCCCTGTCCCTAACAAAACAGACACTTCACCTTTATCAAATCGGCGTTTCAGTGGCATCTCAAGACCATGGCGATGCTGAGCCAGATGAGGAACCTCAGCCTCTTCCAAGATTTTCGACAATTCCAAGAGCAGGTTAATCGAGGTCAGTAAAACTAATATCGGTCTACCGAGCACTAACAAGTCCTGAATCTGCTGAGCTATGAATGCCGCATGTTCTTCCTTGTTTAAGGCGACCAAATCAGGTAATGTTCGAGGATACACAATCAATTGATTCTCTACCTGCTGACTGGAAAGTCTATCAAAGGTCATCTCTTTAAACCCCAGTAAATCAGCCACATTCACCTTTTTACTAATCTCAAGAGTGGCACTGATACAGCATATTTTACTATTTGGCAACAGATTAGCCACATCAAGTACATCTTCCTGACTGGCTCTTAGGAAGCTCAAGCGCTTCTCATCTCCCCTGCGCTCTTCCAGCCAAAACTCCCGCTTCTGTCCTAGCAACCATAACCAATCTTGAAAATCACTGTCGCCCAGCTCTTCCAAATTTTGTCTGAGAGCTTCTAGGTCTTCTGCTGTTAATTCTCGCTTGCCAGTCGCTCGGAACTGTTCTAAAAGATGACGTAACTCAAAAGAACAGGCTTCTAATAAGCGTTTTTCAAGAAGCTGACTAGTTCTGTCCAACTTGCTCTGGAGCAGGGCTTCACAGTCTGAAATCGACAATTCCTGGCTGGCATATTCTTCTGCTGCGAGGACCAATTTTTGCGCTTCATCGATCATCAAGAGCCGCTCCTGCATCCAAGGAGTATCTGATACATGCTCCAAAAAGTAAGCATGGTTGGTCAAAGTGACATGACTTGAGCGAGCAGCCTCTTGCACCCTATACCAAAAATCCCACTCTCCAAACAAGGATTGCTCATTCCAGTTGCCGTCATGCTGTAGCTCATCGAAATAAGCTTGATAGCGCTGTTGCTTAAGCTCATCCAAGTCTCCTGTCTCCGTCTCACAAAGCCAGACCAAGAGGTGCATTTTGTAACGATTTAAAAGCCGATTCTCATCCTGCCGCTCCAAGGTCTGCCAAAAGGTATCCAGCTTGAGATAATGGCGAGGGGACTTGATGCTAGCTAGGCCCGTATGAAAGACCTCTGACAGCCTTTTCCCTTCATTTTCCATAATCTGCTGCTGCAAGACCTTGGTCGGAACGACCGCAAGAATAGGCTGGTCACTATAGGCTAAGGCCGGAAGCAAGTAGCCATAGGTCTTGCCGATTCCTGCCTGCGCCTGAATGAAATGCACACGAGCATTCTCGTCTTGCAGGCGTTTTTCCATGATTTGGGCAAAGGCCAGCTGTTGCGGTCGCTCATCCAGCCCTAAAAGAGTGAGATTGGTCGCAAAATCTTTTGATAGACGATAAGGTGCTTGTAGCACAGCTGGTTTCTTCAAACAAAGACCACCTACTAATACCAGATGTTCGGGCAAATAATCTGACAAAGTAGGGTATAGCTCATCAATGACCAAGCGAGATTCGTAGAGCAGATGATCCGCAAAGTCAAGGATATGTTCTACAGTCTGCTTGGGCAATTGCTGAATTTTCTCTTGGATTTTCAACAACAGGTGGGCCGTAGCCGTCGCATCTGCGATAGCCGTATGGGCCTGCTCCAACTCAAGGTCCAACTCCTTTGCAAGATTGCTCAGACTATATTTGTCCAAGGTCGGGAAAAATAGCTGTGCCAATTCGACCGTATCAACTCGCGGTGTGTGTAAATCATAGCCTTCAAAAAAGAGCGCTTCTGCCAATAAATTGGCATCAAAAGACACATTGTGGGCTACAAAAATGGTCCCCTCTAATAAGTCATAAATTTCTTTTGCCACCTGACCAAAATCAGGGGCTACTGCCAATTGCTGGTCGGTAATGCCGGTCAATTCGCGGATATGATAGTCCAATTTCTCGTAAGGATTGATATCTGTTGCGTAGGTTTCGACAAACTGCCCTGCCTCCACAATCACAATTCCAATCTGGATAATTTTGGCATCACTACTGCTGTTCGTTGCTTCTAGGTCTACAACCGCATACCGATTTGCTTGTTTTCTCTCTGTCATAACAGTAAAATTATATCATATTTTCCATCAAAAGCTCTAACCTTTCCACCAGTCCTTGCAATTTTCAAAAGAGACAAGCGCCTCATTTTTTGCTAGACTAGAGTAGAAAGACTGTCCAAAGGAGAATAAAATGAACCTACATCAAACCGTAAACCCTGTCGCCTATGAAAATACCTACTATTTGGAAAATGATTCCCATCTTATCGTGGTGGATCCTGGCAGTGACTGGACAACGATTCGACAGACGATTGAAAGCATTGGAAAGCCAGTAGCTGCTATTCTCTTGACCCACACCCATTACGACCATATTATGAGCTTGGACTTGGTACGAGAGCATTTTGACATGCCTCCTGTCTACGTGGCTGAAAGTGAGGCTAGCTGGCTCTACACACCTGAAATGAACCTCTCAGGACTTGACCGCCACGATGATATGGAAAATGTCGTCTGCCAACCAGCCGAAAACACCTTCCAATACGAAACAGACTACCACATCGAAGGCTTTCATTTTTCAGTGGTCGCAACTCCTGGCCACTCCATCGGTGGGGTCTCCTTCATCTTTCCAGAGCAAGAACTTGTCATAACAGGTGATGCTCTTTTCAGAGAATCAATCGGTCGCACAGACCTTCCAACCAGCAATTTTGAAGATCTAATAGCAGGTATCAAAAACAACCTCTTCACCCTACCTGGTCACTATCAGGTCTATCCCGGACATGGACACTCCACCACCATTTCCCACGAAAAAGTTTTCAATCCATTTTTTAGATAGGAACAGTCCGGTGAATAGTTACTGGTTGGACATCAATACTATAGTGGATTGAGAAAGGAATAGGACAAGGAAAGGAGTTGCAGATAGAACTGGCGTTCAGCAAAGCGACTCAACGATGTCCTAACCTTTATTCAATTCACTATACATGCTCCTACCAGTCAGCAATCTAACATGCCAAACGAACAACGATCCGCACAAGTAATAAAAAAGAAAGTTTGAACAACTTTCTTTTTTATTACTTAAATCTTCAAGAAGCGTCTCATGGAAATCACAGATCCCAAGGCACCGATAACAATTCCAACGACAAAAAGGCTGGCAATCATGGCTGGAACAAAGACGTTCATACTAATCAAAGAGAGATTCTGTGAGGCCAAGGAAGCATTAACAGAGGCATAGAGCAGCTGATAAGCAAAGTAAATCAAGGCAGATGGCACAACTGCTCCGAGCAAGCCAACCCAAGCTCCTTCCAGCAAGAATGGCCCACGGATGTAGCTGTTTTTAGCTCCCACCAATCGCATGATTTGAATTTCACGGCTACGCGAGATAATGGTAATCCGAATGGTGTTGGAAATCAGAAAGACCGCTGTAAAGAGCAAGAGCCCTGTTGCTGCAAATCCCCATGTTTTCACGAGGCTATTCAGTTTGAAGATACGCTCTGTTTCTACTTCACCGTCACGAACTTCTGTCACACCGTCAATCTTGGCAATCTCTGCCCCTACAGACTTGACATATTGAGGTTCTGTTGTTTCAATGATGTAGGCATCGTAAAGAGGGTTGGCATCTCCTTTAAAGAGATTCCAGGTTTCTCCTAAGGTTGCAGTCAAATGCTCCAACTGCTCTTCTTTGCTAGAATACTCAACACTTTTGACATTATCCAAGGCAAGAATTTGTTTATAAATCGATTGATAATCTGGGTTGTCAATCGTTTGGCCTTGGTCGTTAACAATCGTCTGAGCATTGTCTGTCGAATTTGCACGCAAGTAGACATTGATGCGAACATTGTCAGTCAAATCAGCTGTCAGCTTAGTCGCATTTAAAATAACAGAAGCGAAAATGCCGACCAAGGTCAAGGTAATCGTCACTGATGAGATGGCGGCAACCGTCATCCAGCCATTTCGCTTGAGGCTCTTTAAAGACTCAATAAAATGTCTAAAAAATCGTCTAATCATCGTATCCGTATTCTCCTTCTACTTCATCACGTACCACGCGACCGTCTTCGATTGCGATAACGCGATGGCGAAGTGTATTTACGATTTGGCTGTTGTGAGTCGCCATTAAAATCGTGGTCCCTTGGAGATTAATCCGCTCCAAAAGATTCATAATGTCCCATGAATTTTCAGGATCCAAATTTCCTGTTGGCTCATCGGCAATCAAGACTTTGGGGTTGTTGACAATAGCACGGGCAATCGCAATACGCTGTTGCTCACCACCTGATAGTTCATTTGGAAAAGAGCGAATCTTGTGCTTCAAGCCAACCAAATCCAAAACTTCCATGACCCGTTTTTTGATGTTACGTGGCTTTTCACCAATAACTTCCATGGCATAGGCAATGTTTTCAAAGACCGTCTTTTTCGGAAGCAATTTATAGTCTTGGAAGACAACTCCGACACTGCGACGTAGCATTGGAATATCTTTTTTCTTGATTTTAGCAAGATCAAACTTTCCAACCTTGAGCGAACCTTTATCTAACTTTTCTTCACGGTACAAGAGCTTGATAAAGGTTGATTTCCCTGCCCCAGAAGGCCCTACGATGTAGGCAAACTCCCCCGGTTCCACATTTACAGACACGCCTCGAAGGGCGGTTGTTCCGTTTCCATATTTCTTGGAAACATCCTTCATTTCAATAATTCCCATAAGGTATTCTGTCTAAGACAGTCCTTTCTTTTTATTTTAGCTAATTCGCCATTTGAGATAGGCATCGATAAATCCTTCAATATCCCCATCCATGACCTTGTCCACCTGCGCGACTTCGTAGCCTGTGCGGTGGTCTTTAACCATAGTATAAGGGGTAAAGACATAGGAACGAATCTGGCTGCCCCAGGTAATTTCTTTTTTATCTCCCTTGAGCGAATCAACCTCCGCTGCTTTCTTTTCTTGCTCTAGTTGATAGAGCTTGGCTTGCAGCAATTTCATCGCTCGATCCCTATTCCCATACTGGGTACGGTCCACGGTTGATTGGGTCACAATACCTGTCGGAATGTGGGTCAACCGAACCCCTGTTGAGACCTTATTGACGTTCTGGCCACCAGCGCCTCCGCTACGGAAGGTATCCATTTTGATCTCATCATCCCGAATCTCAATTTCAATCGTGTCATCAAGTTCAGGCATGACTTCAACTGATGTGAAGGAGGTGTGACGGCGCTTAGCCGAATCAAATGGTGAAATACGCACCAATCGATGCACGCCCATTTCTGACTTGAGTAAACCGTAGGCGTTTGGACCTGTAAAACTCAAGGTAACAGACTTAAGTCCTGCTTCATCCCCCGCTTGATAGTCTAGAGTTTCCACCTTAAAGCCTTTGGCATTCCCAAAACGGGTATACATGCGAAGCAACATCTCACCCCAGTCCTGAGCCTCCGTACCACCTGATCCTGGGTGAATTTCCAAGATTGCATTGTTGTTATCATAAGGCTCTGACAAGAGAAGCGTCAACTCGTAGCTGGTCATCAACTTGTCCAACTCAAGCAACTTTTCTTCCAATTCATCTTTGACGGACTCGTCTTCTGCGAGAAACTCCATGAGAATTTCTGCCTCATCGAGTAATTCCATCATCTGATGAAAATTCTGATAGGTTGCTTTTAAGTCATTCAACTCTTGCGATGTTTTCTGAGCTGCCAAATTGTCATTCCAAAAGTCTGGTTCGGTCATCTTGTTTTCCAAGATAGCGATTTCTTCTTCCAAACCTTCTAAGTCAAAGAGACCCCCTGAATGAGTTCAATTTGGTTTCTAGCTCTTCTATTTTTTGTCGAATTTCTGCTATATCCATAGGTACCTCATTTTCTGTATTTCTATATTATATCATATTTGTAGCTCTTTGGCGAATGATAGAAAGGCCTCCCGCTCTGTCACGACATCTGGATGCTCACTCTGGACATTTTCGATAAAAGCAACCATCTCCTCATTGGGCTGTTTGACCAATTGACTAAGTGCCCAGATAGCGGTCGCCACATGGATAGGATTCTGCTTCTTATCAATCATTTCCAAGAGCTTAGGAATGCTTGATCTATCGTTAGCATTTGCAAGGGTGATAATGGCATTTCGTTGGAGAATATTTTTCCCACGCCAACTGCCTGCAATCATACCAAATTTCTCCTTGAATTGCCCGTTTGACAGCTCCAAAAAGGGAACCAGCTCAGGCTCTGCCAAATCTGGGTCAATGTCCACCACGGGTGGGTTATCAATTCCCTTATTATACGGGCAGCAAATCTGGCAGATGTCACAGCCATAGATGACTGTCTTGATTTTCTTACGGAATTCTAGGTCCATCATGCCCTTGTCTTGGGTCTGAAAGGATAGGCAGCACCTCGCATTCATGGTCCCGTCTCCAAGCAAGCAAGAGGTCGGGCAAGCTGTAACGCAGCGATTGCAATCTCCGCAGTCATAGTCAACCGGTTGATCAGGATCGATTTCTAGATTGGTCATTAACTCGCCTAGAAACATGTAAGAACCAAATTCTTTGGAAATGACCAGACCATTTTTACCAATGAAGCCGATACCTGCTCGTCTAGCGACTGCTGTATCGACCATGGCTCCTGTGTCGACCATGCCCTTGTATTCAAAATCTGCTGTCAGCTCTCCAATCCCATGTGCCAAGCGTTCGAGTTTGTCCTGCAAGATGTAATGGTAATCAAGCCCCCATGAATTGGGCGTCATTTTGCCTCTTTTATATTGAGTTTTCTGCGGTTTTTGCGGGAGCCTGCGCGGATAGGCGACTGCAATGGAAATAATGGTCTTGGCAGAAGCAAGGCTCAGCTTCGGTTCAATCCGTTCCTCAATATTTTTGTGTTCAAAACCAGAAGCCCGTCCTTCTTCAACTGCGGCCCGCAGGGATTTCTCCAGATACGAAAAATCATCTGCTGTAGTAAAGCCAATCTTTGAAATCCCAATGTCCTTTGATAATGCGATAATTTGTTCTTTTAGGTTCATTTCTTTTATTGTAACAAAAACAGCAAACTTTGCAACATCTATCGTCAAGTAAAAAATAGCAGGGCAGCGACTATGATGGTCAGCACTAAGGCTAATTGATTGACCCGTTCGTAGGCTTTGTCATGCCAAATGCTGGTCAAGATATACATGATATTGATTCCGATTGCACCACCAAAACCATTTGCCAGGACATCTGTAATGTCTGCAACTCCGATTTGGAAGGTATACTGCAGCGCTTCATAGACGATACTGACAGTTAACATCACGGCTAGATTTTTGAACCAAGTCGCCTTTTTATCCAGCATTTCCATATAAATCCCAAAGGGAATGAAACAAAGAACATTTAAGCCAATTTCCTGGTAATCCAGTACCCCATTATAGACAGCTGTCCCTGCAAAGGGAATGAGGTTGATACTGCGTTCCATTTCCTGATTATAGGCCATTTGGAGGGTGGAAAACACATCTAATTTAAATAGGATAATCCAGGTCAAAAATAAGAGATAAACTCCAAATAAAAAAATCGTCATTTTACGAGAACGCACCCTTCTTCCTCCCTTACAAACATCTTATCATTATACCAAAAAACACCCACAAAAACCTTACGCATTGATGACAAAATCAGCTCTCAGATTACAGATTGTTTACAAGAAGCATGTTAAGGCATCGTAAAAATAGAGAAAAGGGAGAAACCCTTGTTCCACCCTACTGATTATACTATTGACGGCTATAAGAAGCTGCCATCAGAGCCATGTTGATTCTCTCAAGATTGGCACGTTTGGCCGCTCCCATAATGAGGAACCAATCTACCAAAGGCCAAATCCCAAAGGTCAACCATGAAAAGAGCAGTTTTGCCACACCTAGTCCGATTTGACCGATATAAAATCGATCTGCACCAAAACCACCAAGTAAGATAGAAAAAATCAAGGCAGTCGTCGGATTTTTTAACTCTGTTGCAAGGACATAAGAAGTCTGAGACTCATCCAAGCCCTCCAAACGTTGGCGCAGAGCAGGAATCGCTTCTGCTGGGAAATTGCTAGCATTGGCTGCAATATAGGAATCAGAAAATGTTGACATGGTACCTCCTCTTTCAACAATAGTATATCCTCTATGATAATATAAATGGACCTATTTGTAAAGAGCCATTTTCATCTTCATCTTTTCAGATGCCACACTCCTACTCGCTCATGTCCTCTTCACGGACAAGGGTTGGCTCTTCTACTGCAACAACTTCGCTTGTTGCACTCATGTCTTCTTCATTTGCTACTGGTACTTCTTCAGCAGCTTCCACAACGACACTTGCTCCGTTTTTTGCAGATGTAGAGCGTGCTTGTTGAAACATTTTTGCTTGATTGACTTGCCACATGAAACGCTCAAAATTGGCCTGCTTACACGCCCTCATAATCAAAAAGCAATCTACTAGTTTCCAGATATAGACACCGAGCAGGATAAAAAAGCCGATAACAATAAACAAGGTCACATAGCCAATAATGGTCAAGGCTAACTTGGCAATGCCGAGCTCCTTGTGGCCGATGTAAAAGCGATCCACTCCTAATTCTCCAAGGAAGATGGAAAATAGCAGAGCAGTCATCGGATTTTTGATGTCCGTCATCCATAACATGCTGACAGATTTCTCATCCAAACGATTGAGCTCTTCTTTGATAATGGGTAGGGTTTCGGGTGGAAAGGCATTCATGTTCGCCATTAAAAAGGCTTGAGCATAGTTCATATTCGTCATCTCCTAGATATTTTTCTTGAAAAACGGATGCCGTCTTTCTAGTATATACCGTACTATTTTATCACTTTCTGCTTCTGATGACCAGCAAGAAAAGGCACTAAGCCTCAAAAACGAAATGCCTTTTATTGACCAGCTGGTCCCCACGCTTGAATAGCAGCCTTTACTTTTTCTGCAAGCAGGTCTTCCTTGTCTAATTCTAGGTAAATGTCCAGTAAACAAGACCGCATGGCTGAAAAACGATAAAAATCAAGATTTGTTGCGAGTGGAAAATCGAGCGACTTAACCCACGCTACTAGGCTGTCGTCTTGTAAGTGTCCGCATTTCATCGCCTCATACACCACGCGCGCCAAGCGCCATTCCTCATCATCGACAAAACGCTTAGGCAAACGTTGGAAAATCCCTGTCAAGATGAGAAAAATGCGGTTCCAGTCTTCCTGCTGAAAGAAGGGACATTTGACTACAGCCACCAGCAAATCCGCCCCATGGGCAAAGGCATGCACCCAGCCATCATCTTCTGAATATCCTGTGAAATCCTGTTCTTTTTCCAAATATTCATAGGTCTTCTGGCAAATAGTCTGATACTCCTGCTTTGAAATCTGTTGAAAATAAGGGCTGCTTGGCAGACTGCTGACTTCTAAAAGATGGCCCCAAAGCAAGGCCGTAAAGGAGCGCGTCAAAGTTGGAAGCCCAATCTCGTCTATCTTGTAAAGTAGAAAGTCCCTCCGCAAACTCTCCTCCAGTAAAAAGCGGAACTGCTCTCCACTAAAGAGGCCTTCAAATAAACCGCGCCCTAGACTATTGTAGACCAAGACATCTCGAATCTCGCCGTCAGAATGCCCGATGTTGTCTAACAACCAGGCCACTTCACTGTCTGTATAGGTCGGCTTTTTTGATTGTAATTTTTCCTCCAGTGTCTTTTTCATAGGCGACCTCCTTTATGTTAGTCTACCATAAATAGAAAGGAAAAACCACCCTTTCAGGTAGCTTTCCAATACATCGTTTAAATCGCGTTTTTGTCCATACCTAATGTCCGTTGGACGAACTTGACAATTTCTACAATGATAATCATAGCGAAACTTCCGATGAGGACAACAGCCCATTGGCTGAGGTCAAGATGCGTCACGTGGAAAATCCCTTCTAGTGGCTCAATGACAATGGTTGCTGCTAGAAGAATGAAGGAGACAAGGATAGACCAGTTGAAGGTCTTAGACTTGAATGGACCGACTGTCAAGATAGATTGATAAACAGACTTGACGTTGTAAGCGTGGAAGAGCTGAATCAAGCCAAGAGTTGCAAAAGCCATCGTAAGCGCATCCGCATGAATCGCTTTTACATCACCCACATGGACTGGATTTGAAATAGCGTAGCCGTACACGCCAAGTACCAAAGCACCTTGTAGCAGACCTTGATAGATGATAGAACTCATGACACCGCCCGAGAAGAAGCTTGACTTGCGTCCACGAGGTTTGTGGCTCATAACACCAGGTTCTGCTGGCTCAACCCCAAGTGCAATCGCTGGAAAGGTATCGGTTACCAAGTTGATCCACAAGAGGTGAACAGGTTGCAAAACATCCCAACCCAAGAGAGTCGCAAGGAAAATGGTCAAGACCTCAGCCGTATTAGCTGAAAGGAGGTATTGAATCGTCTTTTGAATATTTGAGAAGACCTTCCGTCCTTCTTCAACGGCTACGATAATGGTTGCAAAGTTGTCATCGGCAAGGACCATGTCAGATGCACCTTTTGATACTTCTGTCCCTGTAATCCCCATACCGATACCGATATCGGCTGTTTTAAGGGCTGGCGCATCGTTGACACCGTCTCCTGTCATGGCAACGACTTTCCCTTGATTTTGCCATGCTTTTACGATACGAACTTTATGCTCAGGAGATACGCGGGCATACACTGAATATTGACCAACAACCTTTTCAAATTCTTCATCTGATAAGTTGTTCAATTCAGCACCTGTCAAAACGTGGTCTTCTGTATCATTGGCATCGATGATTCCAAGACGCTTCGCAATCGCTTCTGCTGTATCTTGGTGGTCGCCCGTAATCATGATTGGACGGATACCTGCTTCTTTTGCCACGCGCACGGCTTCAGCAGCCTCTGCACGCTCAGGGTCAATCATCCCAATCAAGCCAGTGAAAATCAAGTCGCTTTCAAGCGTTTCAGTCGTTAATTCCTCTGGAATGCTATCAACAATCTTATAGGCACCAGCAAGGACTCGAAGGGCTTGGTGAGCCATTTCAGAGTTGTTAGCTTTGATAGCTGCTGCCACTTCCTCTGTGATTGGGCTAACTGCTCCAGCCATGTCCACCATGGTTGAGCGTTGCAAGAGTTGGTCAGGTGCTCCCTTCACAGCTACAAAGAACTTCCCATCTGGCAATGGGTGGATTGTAGACATGAGCTTGCGATCCGAATCAAATGGCAACTCTGCCACACGAGGATACTGGACAAGGAAGTCTTTAACGTCATAGCCTTTATCAAGTGCATATTGGATAAAAGCTGTCTCTGTCGGATCTCCGATGAGTTTTCCCTCCGCATCAATCTTGGTGTCATTTGCAAGAACAACTGCACCAAGTAACGGCAAGTCAAGACCTGCTTCAATCACTTCCTTGGCGTCAACTAACTGACCGTTGTAATAAACTTTTTCCACGGTCATCTTGTTCATGGTCAGCGTACCTGTCTTGTCAGAGGCGATAATCTCCGTAGAGCCAAGTGTCTCTACTGCTGGTAGTTTACGAACAATTGAATTACGTTTAGCAAGTACTTGAGTCCCAAGTGACAAGACAATAGTGACAATGGCTGGCAAACCTTCTGGAATCGCTGCAACCGCAAGGGCAACAGAGGTCAATAGACCTGTCAGTGGGTGTTCCCCACGGATAAAGACTGAAACGGCAAAGGTAATGGCTGCAATCACCAAAATCACGTAGGTCAAGACCTTAGAAAGGTTGTTCAAGTTTTGCTTGAGCGGTGTATCTGTCTCATCGGCATCTTGGAGCATACCTGCGATATGACCAACTTCGGTAAACATCCCCGTGTGTACAACCACACCAAGTCCACGACCGTAGGTCACATTGGAGTTTTGGAAAGCCATATTGACACGGTCACCAATCCCTGCGTCTTCTGCTAAGGTTACGCGGACATCTTTTTCAACAGGTACGGATTCACCTGTCAAAGCTGCTTCCTCGATTTTTAAGGAATTAGCTTCGAGCAAGCGCATATCAGCCGGTACCACATCTCCTGCCTCAAGACTGACGATATCACCGGGTACCAGTTCTTTGGAATCAATCTCTGTCATGTGACCGTCACGCAAGACACGCGCAGCTGGACTTGACATGGATTTAAGGGCTTCAATGGCTTCTTCAGCTTTGCCTTCTTGGTAAACACCAAAAATCGCATTGATGATGACCACAGCCAAGATGATAATGGCGTCCGCAATATCTTCACCACCTGATGTCACAACGGATAGAATGGCTGCAATTAGCAAGATGATAATCATCAGATCCTTGAACTGGTCTAAGAATTTGGCTAAGAGTGAGCGTTTTTCGCCCTCTTCTAGCTCGTTACGACCATAGGTTTCAAGCCGTTTTTCTGCTTCACTACTTGACAGACCTGCTTCGCTCGCATCTAGCTCACGCAAGACAAGGTCTGCATCTTGGGTGTAAAAAGCTTGGCGCTTTTGTTCTGTTGACATCTTCTTCTCCTTTTCGTCCCTTTTTGAAAACACAAAAAGAGACTTGTTTGATTCAAACAAGTCTCGCTATTTCATACAAGGCCGGAAATTTCTTTCGGATTGACGACCTTGTAACGGATAATTCCGTCAGCTACTCCCTTGATATGTTGACCATTATAGCAAATTTTTAGGTCATTTGCAAGGATTTTTTCCTAGAAACTGCCCCACTTAATCTTCAAATGATACCGAGCCAGATCTTGTCCAGTCTGTGGGATTTGGAGAGCATAGCCTACTGTGATTTGGTTTTCTCTTTTCTCGTAATGGTCTGTCACTACATGAAGAATCTGAATGCCGACTGGCGTTGCAATTTGTGTCACGGTAGTTTCCTTGTTGCCAAACTGCATGATGGACTTGGGCTTGGAAAAGCGGGTCATAGTCGCTTCTCTCTCGCTGATTTTTAAGACTACGCGTTCCTTTTCTTCATTTTGGTAAGTGAGATAAAGAAAGCCCCCCTTTTCAACGACCTCCACATCACGGATTTCCTCTACCATCTCCATTTCACCATCAAGGTCGATTTCATTTTGAATGATAATCTTCATTTCTTCTCCTTTATTAAGATATGAGGGCGTAAAAAACTCAAAGCGCACCCTGTTTGAAGAAACAATCCACTGGATTATTTCTTCCATATCCGTAAAGCGAACAACGTTCGCAACGGCTACCGCCAATATGCAATTAGAATTTAACTAGGTGGCGATAGCTTTTTCAAATGGACCTCGCTTTCTTATTTTTAAGCTCAGGTAAAAATAGTCACTTCCCTAACTATTTCTATCCCCCAAGGGGATTCTCAGCTGTAGTCGGCTAAAGCCGAAACACCTGCCTATCTTTTTTCCGAGTTTTTAGTCCGAATTCACTTCCTATGTGATGTGACTGAGGAGCGTAACAGGCTCACACCCGTATACGAAGCAATGAAAACTACGAGAATTTTCAGGTTATTGACATCTAAACTACTCAAAAACTTAGCGGCTGTCAACACTCCAAAAACTCCTCCGACAATAATCCCAAGCACACCAGACCAATTGACCCGACCTGACTGGATGAATTGCTTGGCACCTGCGGTCATAATCATGGCAGCATTTAGCATCATGACAGGAAGAGCGATGGCTGGACTGATGCCCATCAGTGAAAAGAAAATCAGCTCTGGTGCATAATTGCCTAAGCCCATGCTCATCAGCATCCCCACAATAAAGTCAAACAGAATCCCAACCACTAATTTCCAGCCTGACAAGCCACGAACATCCGTCGTCAGGTCAGCCCCCGGGTTGGTCACCATGCGATAGACCATAAAAAGAGCCGCAATGATGAGCAAAATGCCCAAAATTCGTTGCACCTTTTGGGTATTCCAATGTTGGGTCACGCGTGCGCCAACAAAAGCTCCCGAAAAAGCTGCCGTTGCCATGGCCACCAAAGTCAGCAAATCCACTTGGACAATGGTAATAAAGAGCAGGGCTTCTACTAAGACGGGAATGATATGGGCCGTCGTCATGGTCGCTGGAATCTTTCTATCGTCCTCCACCAACTTGGTCGCCTTAAACAAGGTTGTGGTCGTCGCAAAGGTCCCAATCCCTAAGGTATCCAGCAAATCGGTAAGAAAGCCAATCCCAAACCCTGTCCCAAAGCGCTCTTTCAGGGAAATCTGATGCTTCTTCGCATAAGAAAAGATCGTCCACGCGATCCACAAAATCAGCCCGACTAAGAGAGCTTGAATAAGGTGTAAAATCATCTGTTCTGTCATACTCTTATTATAATATGAAACCTCTTTTTCGTAAACCATTTTTAACTCAAAATCAGCAAGCGGTTCACCACAGCACAATCGCCTTTTTTTTTGATATAATGAAAGAATGAGTGAGAAAGTATTTCGTGACCCTGTTCATAATTATATTCATGTAGATCATGAGCTCATCTACAACTTAATCAATACCAAAGAATTTCAACGACTACGCCGCATCAAACAGCTAGGAACCACCTCCTATACCTTCCATGGTGGCGAGCATAGTCGCTTTTCGCATTGCCTCGGAACTTATGAAATCGCGCGGCAAATCGTAGCCACATTTGACACCAAATATCCAGACATTTGGGACACCAACGATTCGCTCTTGACCATGGTCGCAGCGCTCTTACATGATATCGGGCACGGAGCTTACTCCCATACCTTCGAGCGACTCTTTGACACAGATCACGAGGAGATGACCTGTCAAATCATCACCAGTAGCGGAACGGAAATCAACAGCTTACTACGACAGTTCGCTCCTGATTTTCCTGAAAAAGTGGCCAGTGTCATCCGCCACACCTATCCCAATAAACAGGTGGTGCAACTGATTTCCAGCCAGATTGATGTCGATCGCATGGACTACCTGCTCCGTGATTCCTACTTTACAGGAACCAACTACGGGCAGTTTGATTTGACACGGATTTTGCGGGTCATTCGTCCGACAGAAAACGGCATTGCCTTTAAAAAGTCGGGCATGCATGCGGTAGAAGATTATGTCCTCAGTCGCTATCAAATGTACATGCAGGTTTATTTCCACCCTGCTAGTCGCTCCATGGAAGTCTTGCTCCAAAACCTCCTCAAACGAGCAAAGGTGCTGTATCAAGACCAGCAGGCCTTCTTTGAAACATCTTCACCTCGCTTGCTTCCTTTCTTTGAACACTCCTTTACGCTAGAGGACTATTTGGCCTTAGACGATGGCGTTATGAATACCTATTTCCAGTCTTGGATTGATGGACCAGATAAGATTTTATCAGACCTAGCCCAGCGCTACATCAACCGCAAGGTCTTCAAATCCATCACTTTTGATACTCAGACAGAAGCCCATCTTTCAGTCTTAGAAGCCATTGTCAATCAAGTCGGATTTGAGCCTAGCTACTATACGGCGATTCATCATAATTTTGACTTGCCCTATGATATTTACAGACCAAATGCCAAGAAAAAACGGACGCAGATTGAGATGGTCAGAAAGGACGGGAGCCTGATTGAGCTGTCTCAGCTCTCTCCGATTGTCCATTCCTTGGCAGGAACGGTTCATGGTGACAGCCGCTTCTATTTCCCAAAAGAAATGCTGAAAGAAACCGGAATATTTGCCCCGCAAAGTGCCATTTTCTTGAGCCATATTCACAACGATCAATTTATTTACGGAGAACATGATGAGCATTAAACTTGTAGCCATTGACATCGATGGTACCCTACTAAACAGTCAACATCAAATTACCCCAGAAGTCTATCAAGCCATTCAAGATGCCAAAAAAGCAGGCGTGAAAATCGTCATTGCAACAGGACGTCCAATTTCTGGTGTCAAGCGGATTTTAAGTGAATTAAATCTCCTAGACGAGGGAGATTATGTCATTACCTTTAACGGTGGATTGGTTCAAGAAACAGCGACCGGAAAGGATGTTGTGAAAGAAGGTTTGAGCTATGCTGACTATCTGGAATGGGAATATTTGTCACGCAAGCTAGACCTACCTATGCACGCTAGCCTAAAAGACGGCATGTATACCGCCAATCGCAATATCGGAAAATACACCGTCTATGAAGCGCAACTGGTGAATTCCCCCGTCTTTTACCGAACACCAGAAGAAATGGCAGACAAGGACATTATCAAGGTCATGTTGGTGGATGAGGCTGAAAAGCTGGATGCTGCTCTTCCTCAGATTCCAAGCGCCATGACTGAGCGCTTCAATGTTGCAAAATCAGCACCATTCTATTTAGAAGTTACACCTAAATCAGTCAATAAAGGCCAAGCTATCAAACAACTCAGCGCCTTACTAGGATTGACTATGGACCAAACCATGGCCATCGGTGACCAAGAAAATGACCGTTCCATGCTAGAAGTTGTAGGAACAGCAGTCGTTATGGAAAATGGCAGTGCTGAACTCAAAAAAATCGCGACCCATATCACCAAGTCAAACGATGAACACGGGGTTGCACACGCTATTAGAGAGTGGGTATTATAGGTCTTTTGAATGAACTTTGATATATCGTCACTTTCGCCTTGCCATACTCATATTCAATGAAAATCATAGACCGATATTGATTCTGTCAGCTACACTATAAAACGAAGGAGGTTGGGTACTATCGTCCCAACCTCCTTTGCTTCTGCCTACGATTTCATACTATTAGTAACAATCAATCTGTAAAGCGACCAGTGTAGTCGATATTCACATCAAAGAGATGTCGGCCTGATAGTAGCTGAGCTGTTGATGTATACTGCCAAGCTGCTGCACCGGCATGTAATCCCATTGTTTTCGCTTGGTCAAAGCTCATAGTTTTATAAGGATATTGTGCTACCCAGAAATTTCCAATTCCAAATTGGCCCGTCTGAATCGGCCCAGCATATCCTAAGGTATTCACATCAATCCAACTAGCTCCTGCATAGTGGACTAAATTTTGATAGCCTAGACGACGCATTTCTGCTTCCCAGTCTTTCATATTCGCATTGATGTTGTTGCGTGTTTTGTATTCTTCAATGTCATTAACCATGACCGTACTTTTCGCAAGACCTAATTTAGCTGCAAAGGCTGTGAAATAACGTGCTTCTGCTTGAGCTGATTGACGATCTGTAAAGTGCGAATAATGGTAGACAGACACTTTTAGACCTGCCGCTTGGGCATTCTTGATTTGATTCTGAGCGTAAGGGTTTTGATAGCTGGTACCTTCTGTTAATTTGACAACCACCCCAGAAATCCCTTTATCCAACAAAGCCCTATAATCTGAGACAGATAAGGCTCCATTATGGCTACTTACATCGACAAAGGCCTTGTCTGCCTTACGTGTATAATAGACCTGAGCGGTCGCTGCTCCCAGGCCATATTGCTGCTTAGCACTTGTCAGATAGAGATGAGCATTGTAGGTACCTGTTTCGTACTGGTGACGAGAAAGTCGCACCGTCACGCGATAGGTACCATCCGGCTGCTTAACCGCCTCATACCACTGGAGATCGTTTTGATCATTTGTCGCACCCCAGACAGGAATCCGCACTGCATTGACTCCTTGAGGGGCAAAGACATCTGATACCACTACATCAAATAACCCATAGGTATTATTAATGTTTTCAATTTTTATGGTCGCTCTTGGATTGGTTTCTGTAATACTTACATCTGTTTTAGTCGATGTCACTCCAATAGTCTGACCATTTTTTTGTTTGACATAGAGATGAACTTGATAGGAACCTACATCATAGCGGTGATTACTAGCTGACACTCGGACTTTATAGGTACCATTTGGTTGCTTCGCCGCTGTATACCATTGGATATCATCTTGGCCATTCTTATCCGACCAGACAGGAACCAAGACCGTATCAACACCCGCCGGACTTGCAACGTTACTAACAACAATATCAAAAGTGCCGATGCGGTTGTTTTTATTTTGAATCGAGATGGTGCCAGACAGACTGACGGCTGGCAAATCTGTCTTAGCTGTCGCGATTCCGACAGACAGGCCATCTGCTAATTTGTAGTAGAGATGCACTTGATAGCTTCCGATATCATTCCGATGATTCTTACTATCTACTGTCAGACGATAACTGCCATTTGCTTGTTTCACCAACGGATACCACTTCAAATCATCCTGACCATTTTTATCAGACCAAACTGCAACCTGAACAGCTTTCAACTGCGAAGAGGCTGGTACATTTGTAACCGTTACATCAAAGGTCCCATTCGTTGCAGGTTTTACAGTAAGCTTTCCTGTCAAAGGAAGTGGATCTGTCAAGCCAACAACATCGGCTTCTCCTAGTCCGTAAAAGGCAACCCCCTCTTGCTTCCAGCCACGAGTGCCGAGAACCTTATATTCATTCGCGTCTCGTGTATACAAATGGCGCTTCACGCCTGGATGGTACAAGCGATAAATCGGCATATTTCCGTAGGAGCGATAAGCCTCTCCTTCCTGATTCCAGCCACGGCCACCCAAGACCTGATACTCATTGCGATCCTTGGTATAGAGGTGAATCCGCAATCCTGGATGATACAAGCGATAAACAGGTTCTCCTTGCTGGGTTGCAATTTTCCAGGACTCTCCTTCTTGTTTCCAACCACGAGTACCGAGAACTTTATACTCATTTACATCCCTAGTATAGAGATGGACTTGTAGACCCGGATGATAGAGACGATAGACAGAAGCTACTACACTGGTAGCTTCCTGTTTAACATTTGACTGCCTTTTACGAGTAGCAGGGGCGTTCCGAAATACACCGTCCGTCTGAGTGGAACTACTTGGAGTAGTAGAGGAGGGGCTCGTACTCTGCGAGGTCGAACTACTCAAACCAGGTTCTACCCTAGCAGCACTCGCAAGGCTACTACTGCTGGACGACACATCATCTGCGCTTGTTGCAGGAGATGATGCACTCGTCGAGCTTGTTGGCGGAGTAAGAGTCCATTGAAATGGATAAGGTTCTAAGTTTTCAATCTGCCCCTCTTTGTTTCTCACTTCGACTTGAAGATAAAAAGTGTCTGCTGTTACAGGAAAAGCATCTCGCACGAGAACTGCCTCATAGTCTCCATTCTCAGTTTTCTCAAATGTGGAAATGGTTACCTGATCACTCTTATCCTCTTTTGTCCACAAAACCCCAGCAGAAGGCCCATAGCCATCTGGTAACTGAGACATGATAGCCTTAACCTTGCCATCTTCTGCCATCACTTGTAGATCTCCTACAGATGCTTCGTGATTTGCTTGCGTCAATGGCTGTAGGGGTGTAATCAGACTCTCTGCGGTCACAGGGCTCATCCAACAAGCCAGTACCATCCCTGATAGGCATACAAGAGATTTTAGTTTCATATTTTCTCCTATGTTGCAATAAAAACTTCTAGCGAAATGGTAGAAGTTTTTATCGTCTATTATCTATTCTTTGGTCTTAAAACTCAAGCAAGGCAAGGAAGCTTTCTGGATCAAGTGATGCTCCACCTACAAGCGCTCCATCCACATCTGGACAAGCCATGTAGTCTGCTACGTTTTCTGGTTTTACAGAACCGCCGTATTGGACACGCACTTTATCTGCCACTTCTTGACCGAAGTCTGTTGCAACAACGTCACGAACTGCTTTACACATTTTTTGTGCATCATCTTGAGTCGCTGATTTACCAGTACCGATTGCCCAGATTGGCTCATAAGCAAGAACCAATGACGCGACTTGCTCAGCAGACAAGCCTTTAAGAGCTGCAGATACTTGCGCACCTACGAATTCTTCAGCTTTACCAGCTTCGTAAGTTTCAAGTGATTCACCACAGCAGATGATTGGAGTCATACCATTTTTGAAAATTGCATGTGCTTTTTTGTTAATGTCTTCGTCTGTTTCATGGAAGTAATCACGACGTTCTGAATGACCGATGATGACATAATCCACTTCAAGTGCTGCAAGTGTTGCAGGGCTATTTTCTCCTGTAAAGGCACCAAAATCTTCAAAATAGCAGTTTTGTGCTGCCACTTTCAAGTCAGAGTTGCGAACACCTTTTTTCATTCCTTCAATAAAAAGAGCTGGTGATCCGATAACAGTCTCCACACGGTCATTTGAAGGGATTTTTGTTTTCACCGCTTCGATAAATGCACGCGCTTCTGCTGCTGTTTTGTTCATTTTCCAGTTTCCTGCGATAATTGGTTTCCGTGACATTTCACATACCTCTTCTTCTTTAATGTTTACTTGTCTAGTATATCACAAAATAGAAAATTATTAAACAATAACTGTCGAATTTAATATCCTCCACCAGGAATTCCGAAATACTCTTCCAACGTCAGACCAGAACGGTAAATATCTTCTGCTTCTTTTCCAACATAGCGAATATGCCACGATTCGTATTGATAACCTGTGACATGCTCTTTCCCTTGCTTATAGCGTAAAATAAAACCGTAACGATGCAAATTTGCATGCATCCATCGTACTGAAGCATCGGTTAAGGATCCACCTTGAGAATTAAGAATATCAAAAGCAAGTCCAGTTTGATGCTCGCTATATCCTGGACGAGCGGCAAAACGATCAGCAACAGCCTGTCCGTTCGCCCTTACAAAGTTTTGATACAGTTGAGTTTGATCACTATATGAGCGAAAGCCACTGTAGGAACTACTAATTGGAAAACCTAGTTTCTGCATATCTCCAATCAATTTACGCACTTGTACGCCAGCAGTTGCATCCTCTCCAGGATGATAATCCGAACGTAACGGGTGTTTTTTATTAACAATAATCATTCGTCCGTATTTACCACGTACACTGTAAAATTGCCCATTATAAATTAATTTCGATGCATATTGTGTTTGAATAGGCTCACCAATCTGACTTGCATAAAAAGTCGTTCCCTCCTGCTTCCAACCGTGTCGAGGGAGAACAACATATTCATTTTTATCAGTAGTCCAGTGATGCAAACCACGCAAACCATCATTATACAGACGGTAAATAGGGACCGCACCTCCTGAGTAAAAAACAGGGCGACCATTATTATCTGACTGCCACCCATGATAACGAGTCAGGACACGTACCTCATTAGTATCCATAGTATAGAGATGATTACGCAAACTAGGATTGTAAAGGCGATAGACAGCCCTACCACTTGCTGGTGCATACCAAGCAACTCCCTCATATCCCCAATCATGTTGATGATACAAAACATCCTTTTCATTGGCATCCACTGTATACAAGTGCTCACCATTAGTATCGTTATATAAACAGTAAATTGGTATCAGTTTCATACTCTCAACTTCTTGTACGGATTGGTCCTTATTGTTTTCAATTGTCAGCACCGAATCTGTTTTACTTGGAATTGTGGAATCGTTGTCTTCTTCACTCGCTGAACCACCTTCTTCAGTTGTTGATGAAGATATTGAAGGAGATGAGGAAATAGTATTGAGACTACTGTTAGACGTGTCTATAAACTCCGGTTTTTCTATGCTTGTTGATGGTTCGGCTGTATTACTCTCATCGGAAAGGACCTTCCCAACTTCTGTTCCACTTGAAATCGTAGAACCGCTGTCTTCTTTGCGCACTAAAACACCTTCTTTAGTTGTTGACGAAGGTGTTGAGGAGATAGTATCGAGATTACGATTTGGAGTCTCCATAGACTCGGCCTTTTCTCTACTTATGAATGGTTCACCTATATTGCTGGCACCATGAAGCTCCACCACTTCTGCCAATCCAGTAAGAGGAAGCAAAAAATCAATACTACCAATTTTATGATATAGTTAAAAATCTTCTTTAACATCATTTTCTCCTGTGTCATACCATGTTCATCATTTAATGAATGTCATATCATTAGCAAACGTATAGCTCCTCATTATCTTTTATTGTAAACCAATTTCGTCTAAGGAATTACAAATGAACCAAGCTAATCCTTGAATATTTCTTTTTAATTCTGAATAAATTTTAACAAGCCGAATTGTCAAGCTCAAACACCGATAAAATCTAGTAAACACCATCCTCTGACAGATAACGATAAGGCATAGAACAGAGAGTTATCCTCTAAACGAGTAAAGTTCGAAAATAGTTTGCCAAGATAAAAGTTTTCAAAATCTTTTCTACGACTTATCGGAATAGGAAGAGATGCTTTCATTTGCGGATGGATTTATTCGCAGGAATTGTGAACTATGAGCTAGGGTTTTACTAGTTTCGCAGGAAGTCTATTATATAAAAAGACCGCTACCATAGGTAGCGAGCCAATTATAAGTTGTCTGACTTTAATTGTTATTTCTGGGAACGTAATCGAATTATGCTTCGATTTCTGTAACCATACCTGAACCAACAGTACGTCCACCTTCACGGATAGAGAAAGTAGTACCTTGTTCAACGGCGATTGGGTGGATCAATTCAACATCGATCGTTACGTTATCACCAGGCATTACCATTTCAGTACCTGCTGGCAATTTGATTGAACCAGTTACGTCAGTTGTACGGAAGTAGAACTGTGGACGGTAGTTGTCGAAGAATGGAGTGTGACGTCCACCTTCTTCTTTCGTAAGGATGTAAACTTCACCTTTGAATTTAGTGTGTGGGTTGATTGAACCTGGTTTAGCGATAACTTGTCCACGTTCGATTTCATCACGTTGTACACCACGAAGAAGAACCCCAACGTTGTCTCCTGCAAGACCTTCGTCCAATTGTTTACGGAACATTTCGACACCAGTAACAACTGCTTTAGAAGTTTCTTCTTTGATACCAACGATTTCGATTTCGTCGTTGACACGAACAGTACCACGGTCGATACGTCCTGATGCAACAGTACCACGTCCAGTGATTGAGAATACGTCCTCAACTGGAAGAAGCAATGGTTTGTCAGTATCGCGTTCTGGTTCTGGAATGTACTCATCAACAGTGTTCATCAAGTCCATGATGATGTCTTCAAATGCTGAGTCACCTTCAAGAGCTTTAAGAGCTGAACCTTGGATAACTGGAAGGTCATCACCTGGGAAATCGTATTCTGAAAGAAGGTCACGGATTTCCATTTCAACCAACTCAAGCAATTCTTCATCGTCAACCAAGTCAACTTTGTTCATGAAGACGATCAAGTGTTTAACACCAACCTGACGTGAAAGAAGGATGTGCTCACGAGTTTGTGGCATTGGTCCGTCAGTTGAAGCTACTACAAGGATAGCTCCATCCATTTGAGCGGCACCAGTGATCATGTTTTTAACGTAGTCCGCGTGTCCTGGAGCGTCGATGTGGGCATAGTGACGTTTTTCAGTTTCGTACTCAACGTGTGCAGTGTTGATGGTGATTCCGCGTTCGCGCTCTTCTGGAGCAGCATCGATAGAAGCGTAATCTTTTGGTTGGTTAACTGATGAAGGCAAGCGACGTGCCAATACAGTTGTGATAGCTGCAGTCAAAGTAGTTTTACCGTGGTCAACGTGTCCAATTGTACCAATGTTAACGTGTGGTTTACTACGATCGTATTTTTCTTTTGCCATTTTGGTAAAAGCCTCCAATAAAATATATTTTATAGATAGACAGTAGGCAATACAGTCTAACTTTACCTTACTATTCTATCAAAATGTGGCAGAAATGCAAGTATTTTCTATCTTTTTTCTGATTTATTCCACATCAAGCTGATAATAAGGTTGATTCGGGATAGATGCACCAATGCTTGAGGCGAAAATCCAATCTTGATTTTCTAGCTGGGCAAAGTTCTCTGCCTTACCTGTTAGGATGACGCCGCCAAAGGTTGCTTTTCCGACTTCGCCCTTGGAAGCAAGATGTGCTTTCACATCTTCTGCTAGCCCCCCTTGCCCCATCTCTCTATATTCTTTACTATGGCTAAATGTTTCTAATAAGTTATAAAATTCCTGATAGGATGGATTAGGCCACTGCTTCCTTGGCGCCCAACCAAATAGATGGCTGATAGCTTTATGCGCTGTATTTTCAGTGCCCACACTACCAATCCAGTACCAGTTTGCCTTGAGATTTTTCGGGAGTTTTTCTTTTAGTTCTGCCAAGGTATACTGCTTGTCAAAGCTGATAGCCACCTCTACCAACTGCCCCTTCATCTGAGCTAGGTAAGGCAATTCCTGAGCAGGTTTTCGGATAACATCTTCAGAACCGTAGCTGGCTTTAGGGTTGAAAAACAAGGCTGCCTTTTGGTGACTTTTATAACTATAGGCCATCTCGGTGCTATCTTGCTCCACAGATGATGGAAGTACAAAAGTTGCTAGAGAATCATGATTCCATTTCATGACCGAAAAATCTGCTTCAATCTCCTCATACTTAACGGAGATACCATCTATATCTTTGATTAGATTCGCTTCATAATGCCCACCGAGATGATGAGCGAATGTGACGCGAATATTGTCACGTTGCATATTCGGAAAAGCAATGGTTGTCCGTTGGTAATAGTAATCATCTAGCTGTTGATTCTGCTTTGTGGACAGAAATGACAAGCCTATCCAGCTGAGAAAGCCCGCCACCACAGCGAGTAAAACTGTGCCAGCACTAATGAACAGGGTCCGTTTTTTCCATTCTTTTTTCGTTTTCTTAGCTAATAGTTCAAATGTTTCCATGATGGTATCCTTTCTGTTTAAGAGCCTTTTTTAGTTTTTGACGACTGCGATGAAGACCGACCTTGACTTTGCTGACGGAATAAGAGAGAAGCTCGGCTATTTCACGAATGGAAAATCCTTGGAAATAAAAGAGGTCCAAGAGAAGAGCGTCCTGTGGCGGGAGTTTTTCTACTTCTTCCAACAAAAAGTCGTACTCGGTGACCTCAAAGGGGGAAAGTTCTTGGGTCTTGAAAAATTCTTGCCGCAAAATCTCCATATAACGCCTATCCCTGCGGTACTTGTCGATGTAATGTCGTATGGCAGAGCGATACATGAAGGATCGGATTTTCTCACCGGGTATGGCCGCTGGCATTTCAAGGAGCTTGACAAAAATGTCCTGTACAACGTCTTCTGCCTGCTCTTTTGTCACACCAGATGTCATCAGATAAGCGATGACATCCTTAGCAAACCCAATCAAGACTTTTTCATACTCATTTAGTTTGATAATCCTTCCCTCCCTTCTTCACTAATAAAACGAAACAAGACCCGCAAAAAGTTACAGGTCTCATTCCATTTTATCACATTTATAAAAACGCTATCATATTGGAAAGATTCATGGAGTACTCAGCTGGTGATAGGGCTTGATTTCCACGTCCTGTCCGATATTGGACGCAAAAATCCAACTGGCTTTTTCAAGGGGAGCAAAATCCTCTGCTCTTCCTGTCAGAATGACACCTGCAAACTTAGCTGTTTTTCCATCTGGATTCTTTTGCAGATATTCTTCCACATCCTTAGTCAGGTCAAACTCTTCTCCAGCCTGATCTGTACTGGTATAACCGAGCCAGTTTTTTGATAAGGCCTCTTGAAGATGGGATTGAAAGAAGGTATAGCTATTCCGAAAACCTTGACTGGGGGTCAGCTCAGCCAGTTTCTTTTGATAGGCTTCATTGGCTTTTTGGGATTCTTCTGCAGAACGCTGTTCAGGCTCCTTCTGCTGTTTCATCTCCTCATACGTCTCTAGCTCCGTCAAGTTGGGCTGAAAACCAATCTGGGCGTCCAGTTTTAAACTACGGGTATCATAGAGAGTCTCCGTTCCAATCCAATACCATTTGATTTTTAAGTTACTAGGAATCAGGGTTTGAATCTCGTCAAACGTATAGGGTTTATCAAAGGTCACCGCCATTTCAACCGCACGATTGGGCATTTGAGGTAAAACTGCAATATCCTGCGTGAGCACGCCTCCCATTTGCTGATAATTGCGATGGATGTTGTAAAACATTGGAACCTTGTAGCTACTACCATGTGTGTAGCTGGCCTTTTCGTCCGAGGCGAGATAGACATTCAAGGATTGGCGTGCCTCATAGCTCTGTGAGAGGCCGTAAACACCTTGAAAATCTTCAAAAGGAACGGTGATTCCTGCAATATCCTTGACCTGATCGACATAATAAGTCCCTGTAAATTCAGAATCTGCAACAAAAGACCAATTGATATAGCTGACATTAGGATAACTAATGTCCATCATGGTTTGGTGACGCTCTCGTAGTTCATTGGCATGGCGAGCAGTCAACCAGGCTAGCCCCTTCCATGTCATCATCATAAGACCCAAACAGGTCAAAAGTGAAATGCCAATCATCTTGAGCAGGTTTCTCCGCTTGCTTTTCTTGGTGACCACTTCAAAAGTCTTCATAGTCATATCCTTTCTCCTTTAGCAATCTTGCTAGCTGCTTGCGACCACGGTAGAGGTTGATTTTCACCAAACTTTGGCTAATGCCCAGCACCTGGGCCACCTCCTTGGTCGTCATTTCTTGAAAATAGTAGCAATCAATCACGAGCTGGTACTTAGTAGGTAAGGCAAGAACAGCTTCATACAAGGGACTGTAATCCTTTGTATCGTACTTGAGCAGTTTCTCCTTGTGAAAAAATTCCTGCTGGACAAGATCATGGTAGCGCTTGTCCCTCCGATAGCGATCGATGTAAGCCCGAATAGCCGAGCGATAGAGCCAGGCTCGCAGTTTCTCGAAGGGAAGAACGATGTCTGTTTCGAGAATCTTGACCAAGACATCCTGCGCGATATCATCACTATCTGCCCGATTGACACCTGACTTTTGCAGATAGTAGGAAATCTCCGTCGCAATGCGCATTACTTCTGTTTCATAGTCATCAAACCGAATCTTTCTCCCCTCCTTTCACTAATAGAACGAATGAAATTGCTCTTGGTTACAAGTCTAGCATAAAAAAGACAAAAAAATCGGCAGAAACCGATTTTTTCTATCTTATCCTGAGTTCCGCAAGCCTGTTGCAACACCGTTGATAGTAATGTGAATCAGACTTTCTTGGTCTATGCTCAATTCACCACGACGCAGGCGATTGATCAATTCAATCTGGATATAGTTCAAGACGTTGAAATACGGCATGCGGTAGGCAAGGCTGGATTTCAAGGACGGTAATTCTGCCAGCAATTCGTCATTTTGCTCAATTTCCAGAATAATATTCTTGGTCAATTGCCATTCGTCTAAAATTGTATAAAAGATGGAACGCACTTCTTCATCTTCACACATTTTCGCGTATTCAAAGGCGATATTCATATTGGACTTAGACAAGACCATGTCGACATTTGATAAGAGCGAACGGAAGAAAGGCCAGTTTTCATACATGGTTTGCAACTTGGCTAGATTTTCTGGAGCTTTATCTATAAAGCGTTTGAAGCTCGAGCCGACCCCGTACCAGCCTGGTAGCATGATTCGGTTTTGGGACCATGAGAACACCCACGGAATAGCACGTAGACCACCGATTTCTGTAATAGTCTTACGTGCTGCTGGACGCGAACCAATATTAAGACTTGACACCTCGCGAATCGGACTTGCTGCAAAGAAGTAATCATAGAAATGCGGATTGTCAAAGACTAATTCGCGGTAGATATGGTAGCTATCTTCGACAATATCATTCATCACCTCACGGTAGCCTCCGATTTCATTTGTATCCACAATCATCTGGGTCACCATACGATCCAAGGTCGCAGATACTAACATCTCAAGGTTGTAGTAAGCAGTATCTTTATTTCCGTATTTGTTCCAAATCACTTCTCCTTGCTCGGTCAAGCGGATACGGTCTTTAATAGAGCCAAACGGCTGAGAGGTAATGGCGTCGTAAGACGGACCGCCACCACGACCAACAGTGCCACCACGTCCGTGGAAGAAGGTAATTTTCACCCCGTATTCCTGACCAATCTGGGTCAATTCATTCTGAGCCTTGTAGAGGGTCCAACCTGATGACAAATAGCCTCCGTCTTTATTAGAATCCGAATAGCCCAACATGATTTCTTGGTAGTTGTTGTTACCTGCAATCCAAGACTTGGCAACATCTAGCTGCAAGTAATGGCGCATAGTGGTAGGGGCATTGTCCAAATCTTCAATCGTCTCAAAAAGGGGCACAATCTGCACACGCGCGCGTTCCGCATCAACCAAGCCCACTTCTTTTAATAACAGGGCCAATTCCAAGAGATCAGACACATGCTCTGAGTGAGAAATGATATGTTGCTTGATGACTTCCTCACCCAACTTGTCTTTCAATTCACGGGCTGTTGCAAAAATCGCCAATTCTTTTTCTAGTTGTTCTGATTTGGGTGCATGGGTTGCGGATAAGATACGAGGATCCTCGACCAGTTCTTTGAGCAAGATACGGCACTTCTCCTCTTCTGACAGGCTGCTGTAATCTTCCACGATTTTCGCAGAAGCTAGTAACTCCGCCACACTTTCTTCGTGGACACTCGAATCTTGACGCATATCGATACTTGCCAAGTAAAAACCAAAGGCTTCAATCGCTTCTAACAACTCGGTCAAATCCCCTTTTAAGAGGGCACCACCCTTGTTTTCTCCCAGGGATTCTTTAATCGCAATGATATCCGCCTTAAACTCACGGACATTGGCATAGCGATCATCGCTCTTCCGGTCGTGAATCAGATAATCCCTAGTATTCGCCAATTTCATCTGGATGTAATGAAAAGCTCTGCGATAAGGCTCATGCTCACGGTAGACAGACGCATCTGCCGATAGATCTGCCAAAGCCTGAACAGCAGGGCTCACAGCGACAATCTTGGTAGACAATGAAAAATTGCGGTAGAGTTTTTCCAGCTGCTCATGATAGTAATTCATGATGACCTCGCACTGGGTCAGCGCTGATAATTTCAAGGTTTCAGCCGTCACGAATGGATTGCCGTCACGGTCTCCTCCAATCCACATGCCCATGGTAATCGGGCGCGGATTGACCAGCTCAATTCCCCGATCAGCGGCAAGATTCTTGTATTCCCGCTGCAATTTGGTCACAGCTTTAATAAAGGAGCTATTGTAGTAGTCCATGACATTGGTGATTTCATTGGTCACCTTGAGCTTCTTTTCCCGAATCATCTCAGTCTGCATGATGATTTCCACGTAGCAGCGCAATTCATCCAACCACTTGGTCCGGTTCATGAGACCTAGCTTAACGTCACGGTAGCGACGGAGCAATTCATGGATATGCTTGGTCAAATCAAGCATGGACTGGCGTTGCACCTGAGTCGGGTGAGCCGTTAAGACGGGCACCACATTGAGATTTTCCAGAATCTCAGCTGCATCCTCACGCTCAGCGACCACATCAATGGTCGTTGAAATCTTTCCGAGGTAATCCTGACCTAAGTTGTTTTGATGATTGATTTCATAAGCCAAATCGACATCCTCTGAAATGTTAATCAAGAGGGGTAAGACCGCGAAATAGCGGGCAATCACTTCCAGCTCATCGTTGGTCAAATGGCTGATAATGTCCATGAGCTGGCTGTAGTCATCCTGCTTTGAGAGGTTTCCAAGTTCGATAATCTTATCAAAGGTTTCCACAGACATAATCTGACGGGCTACATCTTGCAAGATATCCGTCAGAATACCGACTTCTTCTTGGATGGTTTCCTTGTTGGTGTAGTTTTCTAATTTTTGAATCGTCATCTCTTCCCTTTCTCCTACATATCTTTCTATAGCATCTTAAACGATCGTTCGTTCGATTTCTTCTTGAATCAACTCGCGTTTTTCATTGGCATCGATATTGAGCACAAAGGCAATTCCAATAGAAATGATGAGCAAGCTATTGCCCCCTTGTGAAATAAAGGGAAAGGTTACGCCTGTCGCTGGAATCAAGCCTGCAATTCCCCCGATGTTGACAAAGGTCTGAACGAGCAACATCCCTGCAACTCCAAATGCCATCATGGCGTTGAAGGAATTTCTAGCCCGAATCCCGACGACCAAAATCCGCAAAATCAAGAAAAACAAGAGGGCCAAAATCAGACTGGCACCAAAAAAACCTAGCTCTTCAATGACAATCGAAAAGGCAAAGTCTGTATGTGCCTCTGGCAGGTAGCCATTTTTTTCAATCGAATTTCCTAGACCTCTGCCAAACCACCCGCCATTACTCATGGCATAGTAGGAATTGGTCAGCTGCAAACCTGCCTCTGTCGCATTTTCAAAGGGATTAAAGTAAGCAGCAAAACGTCTGGCAATATAGCCAAAGACTGGAATCTTCGCGACAACCTCAACACCCAGCAAGCGGATAGAACCTAGTAAGAGGGCAGAGGCTGACACAAGCCCAATCAGCGCTGTTGAAAACCAGCGATAGCCGATTCCACTGCTCGTAATCATAATCATCATAATCAAGGCAACAATCACTGCATTTCCCAAGTCGGGAAGCGAAGCGACTAGACCTAGAGACAGTAGACCCACCACCCGCCAATCATTTAGCTTATTGGGAATCCAGCGTCCCTTGGTCAGAGCCTGATAGTCATACTGGCGAATCTCACCCTGCATCTTGGCAAACTGGTGGGCCAAATACCAGACTATCAGCAATTTCAGATATTCGGCTGGCTGCAAACCAATAATACCCCCAGGTCCCAAACGAATCCAACCGTGGGCACCATTGACCGCATCAAAAAAGTGGGAAATAATCAACAAAAATCCGTTGATTAAGAGCGTTATCGAAATCAAACCTGGCCTGCGTAGAAAGCTCAATTTCATGCGGTAAATGATATAAATAGCAATCAAACTAATAACCCAATAACCAGCCTGACTAAGCAAGAGCTTAAAAGGATTCCCCGCCTTTTGCACCTGCAAGGCACTGGTTGTTGAGTAAATCATAATCAAGCCAACGACTGATAAAATTAAATACGGAATTAAAATCGAATAGTTCAGCAAATGCTGTTTATCAATCTTCATCTATTCTCCTAAGCATCTTCTAGAGTATTGCTCTCATTATACCATATTTCGCTACTAAATACGGAAAAATCTGACAATCTTAGAGAAAAGCGTTTCCAAGAATTAGCAGTTCCCTGCGCAAACAAAAATAGGACTGGGACAGATGTCCCAGCCTCATTCTCTTCTCCTGTTTACTGGAAGGTTTGCAGGTAGAAGGCAATCGTATCACCATCTGAGACGTGCATTTCCTTAGCACCTTTTGGAGCTAATTCGTCATTGACATCATACATCCAGTAGGTATTTTTCTCTGGCTGTTGGCTGACATCATCAATAGAGGTAACCAGACCATCCTTTTCTTCAATTTTGTGGTGGTCTTCTAAAATATCCATCACCGAGTCATCTTTTTCAAAGGTCACCTTTTCCTCAACAACCTTATTATCTGGGAAAGTCACTTTCAAGGTCGCTGTATAGGTTTGCTCTGTTTTTGAAGCGGATTGCGGTTGGCAAGCGACTAAAAAGAGACCAGCAATGACAAACAAGAGGCTACGTACTAATTTTTTCATAAGGATAATATCTCCTAAAAATAGAATAAATGATGGGGTAGAATAAAACAGTCGAAACGCTGTGTAGGACATCAAAGGACAGACCATAGAGCCAGTAGATAAGCGGATTTGTTCCGTATTGCCAAGCAATTGGGAGACTGATTGCAAAGCCATAGAGGAAGGGGATTAGCCCCGCCAATAGGCATTGGAATCCCAGTGGTAATTGCTTGCTGTGAATCAGGGGAATCACGAGTAAACGCCACAGGAGCATGACGACTGAAAAACTGGCGATTTGCCAAAAGACTACGAAACTAAATCCGAATAACAGGCTACTTCCTAGCATGGTCAAGGCCATGATCCAAAGACTGTCGCCCAAGGGGAGAAAGCAGAGACTGACTAGAAAAATAGCTGAAATAGGCTTGATATTTGGAAGGGCAGCAAAGGCAAAGCGTAGTACAATGGCAAGGGCTGTAAGCAGAGCAATCTGGCTGATTCGTCTCGTTGACATCCTATCGGTTCCTTTCTTTTTTAGTTCCCTTTCTAGGGTAACGGATTCTCAGTCCACTGTCAAGATAAATTCTTCTGCTTTCAGCTTATTTTTTTGATTTTTCCCTCCATTTAGGATAGAATAAGAGCAATGAGAAAGAAAATACATCCTATCCTTGTTGCCTTGTTTTTCCTCTGTTTTACAGGGATTATTCTTACAACAAAAGCAATGCAGCAAGTACAAGAAAGAGACAAGCAAGAAGTCGTTCAACCAACAGATGAAAGCATGTCGACTAAGCCGAGTTACCATGCCAGTAGCAACCGCATTACGAATGCGTTAGAGATGAAACCAATCATTGACGTCTCCGGTTGGCAACGGCCGTCTGATATTGATTACGATACCCTTTCATCTAAGATTTCAGGAGCTATTATTCGTGTCCAAAGTGGTTCTCACACCAAAAAAGACAACAGTGCCTCCGATGAAAATGGGCTTGACAAGCATTATCAGACCCACATCAAGGAATTTCAAGCACGGGGGATTCCCGTGGCAGTCTATGCTTATGTTACTGGCAATAGTGTGGAGTCCATGAAAAAAGAGGCGAAATCTTTTTACGAAGCCTCCTATAAGTTCAAACCGACCTATTATTGGTTGGATGTTGAGGACAAGACCATGGACGATATGAATGCCGGTGTCGAAGCCTTCCGCCAAGAGTTGGAAGATTTAGGGGTGAAAAATATTGGAATCTACATCGGGACCTACTTTATGGAAGAACATCAGATTTCCGTTGAGAAATTTACTGCCTTATGGATTCCAACCTATGGCACCAATTCAGGTTACTACAATGCAGCTCCCGCTACTGATTTAGATTATGACCTCCATCAATATACTTCTGTAGGCTCTCTCAACGGCTTTTCCCATCATTTAGACCTCAATTTGATTACGACGCTCAAAGATCCAAATCAAGTTTATCAAAAGTTGTTTACAAGCCCAGAATAGTATGCTATACTAAGGACAATTAAATAGTTATCACAAAGGAGTGCTTCGGCTGAGATCGCGTCTGCGAAATCCTCGAACCTGATCTAGTTAAGACTAGCGTAGGGATTGTGTTTGAATGGTACTAGTTGTACTGGTATTCTAAAAGACCAAGCTCCTTTTGTGAAGAAAAGGAGTTTTCTTTATGTCTAAAAACCTCACTGCCCTCGTTGAAGTGGCACTCTTTGCTGCCCTTGCAATGACCTTGTCTTTGATTCCTGATTTCATGAGCTGGTACACTCCTTCCTTTGGTGCCATTCCCTTGGTCCTGATTTCTCTGCGCCGAGGGGCAAAATATGGCTTAGTGGCTGGTTTCATTTGGGGTCTCCTTCATTTTGTCTTAGCCAGAGTTTATTATTTATCTCTTCTCCAAGTCTTTATCGAATACATTCTTGCCTTTATCACCATGGGACTTGCGGGTTATCTAGCTCCTCAGTTTCAAAAGGCGCTAAAAGAAGGAGAGAAGATACAAGCATTAGCTCTTGCTTTTCTAGCGGCTATTTTTGCTGTATTTGTGCGTTACCTTCTCCACTACATCGCAGGGGTCATCTTTTGGTCAAGCTATGCTCCTGAGGGTGTGCCCGCCTACTGGTATTCTTTCACTGTTAATGGAGCCGCAGGAGGGTTAACCCTCCTCAGTGTCCTCATTGTTGTAGGTATTCTCGTTCCTAGCAATCCTCGGTTTTTCTTACCCACTAAATAAGGAGTGATGTTTGGGCTTCAAGCCCTCTCATTCAGCTAGGTGTGCAACCGCTGGCCTAAAACAGTCTGACCGTCTGACCAGTCTGAAATTGAATTTGTCTGAAGCCCTACCTGATTTTCCCAAAATATGGTATAATAGAAACGTTTTAAACCTTGTCTGCTGGCTATTCATTCAAAACCTACTCCTACCTCCCATAGAGGAAGGGGACGGTTTTGAGAATAGGAGCGACAGCATAGACTGTTTACTGTATGGAGGAATATATGGCATCTTGGATTGCACGAATTGTAAAAGGAATGATTATCGCCCTAGGTTTTATCCTACCCGGAGTATCGGGCGGCGTCTTGGCTGCGATTTTGGGGATTTATGAGCGAATCATTCATTTTCTCGCCCATATCCGAGAGAATTTTACCGAAAATCTACTCTTTTTTGTCCCAGTGGGAATCGGTGGTATCTTAGGGATTGCTCTCTTTTCTTACCCCGTTGAATATCTCCTCGAACACTACCAAGTGATTGTTCTCTGGAGTTTTGCAGGGGCGATTGTCGGAACCGTTCCGAGTCTTGTCAATGAATCAACTAAGCATAGCAAACGAGATGGGATTGATCTTACTTGGCTATGTGGAACCTTTGTGATTTCTGGACTTGTCCTTTATTTCCTCAATGATCTTGTCGGTACCCTGCCTGCCAACTTTGCCAGCTTCGTCTTAGCCGGTGCCTTGATTGCTCTAGGGATTTTAGTACCGGGTCTTAGTCCCTCTAATCTCCTCCTAATCCTAGGCATCTATAGCCCCATGCTCAACGGCTTTAAATCGCTTGATTTACTGGGGACCTTTTTACCGATTGCCTTAGGGGGTATCCTTGCCATGCTCGCCTTTTCAAAGGCCATGGATTTTGCCCTCAAACACTACCATTCCCGTGTCTACCATTTCATCATCGGCATTGTCCTATCTAGCACCCTTTTGATTCTCATTCCACAAGCGGGAAATAAAGAGTCGATTTCCTATGCTGGTGCAGGAAGTGGTACGTGGATGCTCGCCTTTATCTTATTTGGACTAGGTGTCTGGCTTGGCCTATGGATGAGCAAGTTGGAGGAGAAATACAAGTCATGAGTAAGAGTAAGAAAAAGAAAATCAAGAAAACCTTGGTAGAGCAAATCTTAGACAAGGCAGGTATTGCTCATGATAGCCTTGAAATCAACGCTCTTGAAGGGAAACTCCCAGAAGATGTCGCAGAGTATCAGATTTATAAGACCCTAGCCTTGACTGGCGATAAGACGGGACCTGTCATCGGAATTGTGCCGATTACCGAGCACCTGTCCGAAAAAGCCCTGGCCAAGATTTCAGGCAATAAAAAAGTCAGCATGATTCCGCAGAAAGACTTGGAAAAGACAACTGGCTATGTCCACGGGGCCAATAACCCTGTCGGCATTCGCCAGAGACATGCCTTTCCTATCTACATTGACCAATCTGCCTTGGAATTGGGGCAGATGATTGTCTCAGCTGGAGAAATCGGGCGCTCTATCCGCATCGATAGCCAAGCCTTGGCAGATTTTGTAGGAGCCAACTTTGCCGATTTAACGGTTCAATAAGCATGGATTGATTGCCCAAAAATCGGATATTTATCAGAAAAAATTAGCTATCCTAACTGATTTTTTTTTGCTTTTATGCTAGAATAAGTGAGATAGACTTTGGAGGAATGAAACGACTATGTCAAATGAACATTTTGAAGAATTAAATGACCAACAATTGGTGCGCCGTGAAAAAATGGCAGCCCTAAGCGAAAAAGGGATAGACCCCTTTGGAAAGCGCTTTGAACGCACTGCTAACTCCTCAGAATTAAAGGCACAATACGAAGATAAGAGTAAAGAATACTTGGCTGAGTTAGGCGCTACTGCGGTAATTGCCGGTCGAATGATGACCAAGCGTGGAAAAGGAAAGGCTGGCTTTGCCCACATCCAAGACCGCGAAGGCCAAATCCAAATTTACGTCCGCAAGGATGATGTCGGCGAAGAAAACTACGAACTCTTCAACAAAGCTGACCTAGGAGACTTTATCGGAGTCGAGGGAGATGTCATGCGGACCAACATGGGAGAGCTATCCATTCATGCCCACAAGTTGACCCACTTATCAAAAGCCCTGCGTCCACTACCAGAAAAATTCCACGGTCTGACAGATACAGAGACCATTTACCGCAAACGTTATCTGGACTTGATTTCAAACCGTGAGAGCTTCGAGCGCTTTGTCACTCGTAGCAAAATCATCTCAGAAATCCGCCGTTATTTAGACGGACTTGGTTTTTTGGAAGTAGAAACACCTGTTCTTCACAATGAAGCAGGGGGAGCTGCTGCCCGTCCATTTATCACCCACCACAATGCCCAAAACATCGATATGGTCTTGCGGATTGCGACTGAATTGCACTTAAAACGCCTCATTGTCGGCGGTATGGAGCGTGTCTATGAAATCGGGCGAATCTTCCGTAACGAGGGAATGGACGCTACTCACAATCCAGAATTTACATCGATTGAGGTCTATCAGGCCTACGCAGACTACCTTGACATCATGGACTTGACCGAAGGCATTATCCAACACACCGCCAAAACTGTTGTTGGAGACGGTCCTGTGACCTACCAAGGAACTGATATCAATGTCCACCTACCATTCAAGCGTGTCCACATGGTAGATGCCATCAAGGAACAAACAGGAGTGGATTTCTGGCAAGATATGACCTTTGAAGAAGCAAAAGCTGTCGCGAGCGAGCACAAGATTCCTGTTGAAAAACACTATACAGAAGTTGGCCAAATCATCAATGCCTTCTTTGAGGAATTTGTAGAAGATACACTAATCCAGCCAACCTTTGTCTATGGACATCCTGTCGCTGTATCACCACTTGCTAAGAAAAATGATACCGACCCACGCTTTACAGACCGTTTCGAGCTCTTTATCATGACCAAAGAGTATGGGAATGCCTTCACCGAGTTGAACGACCCAATTGACCAATTGGAACGCTTCAAGGCTCAAGCCAAGGCAAAAGAATTGGGAGATGACGAAGCAACTGGTATCGACTACGACTATGTAGAAGCCCTTGAATACGGTATGCCACCAACAGGTGGGCTCGGTATCGGAATCGACCGCCTCTGCATGCTCTTAACGGACACTACTACTATCCGTGACGTGCTTCTCTTCCCAACTATGAAATAAAACGGTCTCTAATTAGGCTGAATAAACATAAAATGACCCCCAGTAGCTAAGTTCTGGGGGTTGTTTAATAAGTTTCGAGTTACTCACAAAAAAAAATGCGCTTGGCATCTGCTCAGGCGCATTTTTTATTATCTCAATTCTCCCATTTTTCAGGATGTCGAAGCCAGTCGAGTTCTTGTTCTGATAAGGGCAATCTGATAGTCCCTAGTAGAGGAATATTTTTCAACACTATATCATTAACATTCTCATAAACATACATATCTACTTCATGTCCCGCTCTAGTAGTCACTACAAAATGATAGGCCACCTCAGCATCAGCAGGAACCTCTTTAAATATCTTGGCTCCTTCTACCTCTTCACCTGCTGTACCTACATATTCTCCAAACTTATCAATAATGTCTTCGTCTTTGGTTTCAAAGACTTTTTCTTCATCTGCATCATAGACACGAATCATCTGACTCGTACCCTCGTCCATCCTTTCCCCCATTTCACCGATTCGAACCGAACAGGCAGATAAGACAAGACAAGCGAACATCCCTAACACGATAGATAATCCTTTTTTCATCAGGCTACCTCCAAAGATGATGATAAAATATTATTCATAGCGAAGAGCTTCGATTGGATTAAGCTTGGAAGCCTTATTAGCGGGTAGCACACCAAAGAGCATACCGACTGCTGCTGAGAAGGCAAGACTCCCCACTACCACTGGAATGGAAATCACAGCCGTAATTTCTCCACCGAGTGCCTTGGTCACATTGATCACTGTAACCGCTAATTGGGCAATGCCGAGCCCCAATAAACCACCGAGACTAGTCAAGACCATGGCTTCAACCAAGAATTGCAAGAGGATATTGCCACGGGTCGCACCAAGGGCTTTTCGCAAGCCAATCTCGCGCGTCCGCTCTGTAACAGACACCAACATGATATTCATGACACCGATACCACCGACAAGGAGGGAGATCCCTGCAACCGAACCGATAAACAAGGTCATACCGGATAGTTGAGCATTGAAGGTTTCTAAAAATTGAGAGAAATCTTGAATATCATACTTGGCTTCTCTGAGATGAGTAGCTCTCGTCAAATAAGCTGCTGCCGCTCTTCCCACTTCGGTAGAGCGTGAGACATCTTTCACATGCACATAAACTTGGGCATTTTCAGAAACACCCGTCTCTGCCGCAACTTGGGTATTGGTCATCAAGGCAGCACCACCAGTACCAAAGTTAAGCATACCGCCCTCTCCTTCTACCTTGTAGACACCAACAACTAGATAGGCCTTGTTGTTAAGCGTGATGGTCTGATTGAGGGCAGACTTCGCGTCGCCAAACAATTTTTCAGCTGATTGCTCATCTAGCATAATGATACGGGCGAATTGAGTATAGTCATTGGCTGTAAACTTACGACCTGCTATGAGTGTAATCTCCTTGACATCAAAGTAGTTTTTGCTAACCCCTGTGATAAAGGCGCTGTCTACTTTTTTGGCACCGACACTAATTTCACTGCTGTTATTGTTGGTGGTGTAGTAGTTACTAACACCATCCACTTCCAGCAAGCCCTTTAAAATCCCATCTGTCAAGGTCGGCTCAGGCTCATCTGTCGTCTGTGATTCTGCAAAATAGGTTGACAAGCCGTCTTGAACGGTTTCTGTAGTAGTGTTTGAGAAATAGAGCTGTACATTGTTACGGTCACCGGCCAAGGCTTTGGATAAACTTCGTTTAACCCCTTCTCCCAGAGCCACAATCACCACGACCGAGGCAATCCCGATGATAATCCCAAGCATGGTCAAGAGCGAACGCATCTTGTGGGCAAGGACAGATTTTAGGGCAAATTTAATATTTTCCATTTAGTTCTCCTCCTTGCAAATATCTTCTGTAATGACACCGTCTCGAAGGACGATACGCCGTGTGGCATATGCTGCGATTTCTGGCTCATGGGTTACCATGATAATGGTCTTGCCCTCACGGTTTAACTCCGTTAACAGCTCCATAATCTGGTCTCCTGTCTTGGTATCAAGAGCCCCTGTTGGCTCGTCCGCTAAGATAATGGACGGGCTGTTGACCAAGGCACGTGCTATCGCAACCCGCTGTTTCTGACCACCTGATAACTCAGACGGCAAATGCGTCATCCGATCACCTAACTCAACCTTTTCTAAAAATTGCTGAGACAAGGCCTTGCGTTTGCTAGCAGGCACCCCTGCATAAATCAGAGGTAATTCCACATTCTGTAAGGCATTCAACTTAGACAGAAGAAAGAACTGCTGAAAGACAAAGCCAATCTGCTTGTTCCGAACATGGGCTAGACGGCTCTCTGAAATCTGACTGACTTCCGTATCTTCTAGGACATACTCTCCTGCTGTCGGACGATCCAAAAGACCGATGATGTTCATCAGCGTGGATTTCCCTGAACCTGACGGTCCCATAATGGCAAGAAATTCTCCTTCTGCCACTTCCAAATCAATATCTTTTAAAACGCGTAATTCTTGGTCTCCATTTTTATAGCTCTTATTGATGTTGGTCAGCTTGATTAGTCGTTTCTTCATTCGCTTCTACCTCTTTTCCATCTTGTAAGCTATCGTTTGGATTGGAGATGACGTGGTCGTCTACTTTGAGCCCACCTGTTACTTCTTGATACATGGCATCTGAGTTACCGAGAGTGACTTCAACTTTTGTCGCTTTTCCGTCAACAATAGTCCAAACAACGTTTTTATCGCCTTCTGGTACAACTGCGGTTACTGGTACAAGAATCGTTTTCGTATTGTTGACAACCTCAATATTGACAGAAAATCCTTGGTTGAGTTCTCCAACCTCACTTGTAATCGCTACCTTAAAGGGATATTTAGAATTAGAAGCATTTCCTCCTGCACCAGAGGCTACTGAGGCCTGATTGCTTCCTGGATAGTTGGAAATATAAGAAATTTTCCCAGTCCATACCTTATCAGGATAGACTTTTGAAGTGATTTTCACTTCTTGATCAGCTGAAATATTTGCCAAATCATACTCAGACAGTTCACCGGTCACTTGTAGGCTACCTTGGTTGACGATATGAACAACTGTTTGACTGGTGCTTGTATTTGACTTAGAAACGGATTTGTTGACTTCTACGACTGTTCCGGCAACATTACTGGTTACTGTTGCCTCATTAAAAGCTGATTGTGCCTTATCCACTGCCGCTTGGGCATCTGCATAAGCATCATTCAAATCTTGCATTTGCATGTCGACAGTACGTTGCGCAGTAGAAGTGGCTTTTCCATCAACTGTAGCGTCACCTGTCAAATCGACGCTCTGACCATTTGTACGTAAATCCTCGATTTGACGTCCTACTTTGTCACGGGCCCGCACCGCTGTATCATAAGCTGCCTGTAATTCGGCTGTATCATATTGAACGAGTGGTGTTCCGACTTGGACTTGGTCACCTTGGGCAACCAAGACAGCATTCAAATCACCTTTCGACGCATCATAGTAGACATATTGCTCATCAGCTGCAGCAACTGTCCCTGATAAGAGGGTTGAAGAAGCAATCGATCCTTCTTTCACTGCTGTGTAGGTCAAACCTTGCTCAACAGCCGGCGTCTCTGTCTTGTTCCCGCCAAATAGCAAGCCCCCTCCAACAAGTGCAAGTGCTACTACTCCTAAACTGGAAAACAAAATGATTTTGCTTTTCTTAGTTTTTAACATATCTCTTCTCCTTTACATGATAAATAATTTTGTACTACAGATATAATACAATAACGCAATCGAAATTGCAAGCACTTTCTGATACTATTGTACAAAAAAATCTATTTTCTTTCTACAGCTCTTGTAAAGAATTTCCTTACACTTTTGTAATATTGAAAGAGCGTAGCCGATTTTTGCTGGAAATCAAAAAAAAAGTTACAATAGAGGAAAATGTGAAAATCAGAAAGGATTATCTATGAAACGTTTTGACATCATTGCGATTGGCGGAGGTTCTGGAGGGATCGCCACCATGAATCGGGCTGCAGAATACGGGGCAACTGCTGCTGTCATTGAGGGAAACCTCCTCGGTGGAACCTGTGTCAATATCGGCTGTGTGCCAAAGAAAATTATGTGGTATGGAGCCCAAATTGGAGAAGCCCTACATCACTACGGACCAGAATATGGTTTTTCATCAGATAAGATTCGCTTTGATTTTGAAACCCTAAAACAAAACCGTGATGCCTACATCGAACGCTCGAGAAATTCTTATCAAGGAACCTTTGAACGAAATAAGGTTGAAGTTATTAAGGGCTTTGCTCGCTTTGTTGATGAACATACGGTGGAAGTCAATGGGGAGCAGATCTATGCCGATAAGATTGTCATTGCAACAGGTGCCAAGCCCGTCCTAGCAAGCATTCCCGGTGGAGGGTATGCCAGTGTCTCAGATGATGTCTTTGCGTGGGAGAAACTGCCACAATCTGTCGCCGTTATCGGAGCTGGTTACATCGCTGTTGAAATGGCAGGTGTCCTCCATTCGCTCGGTGTGCAGACAGACCTCTTTGTCCGTCGCGATCGTCCCCTACGGGGCTTTGATTCCTACATTACAGATTCCCTCATCGCTGAAATGGAACGGACAGGTCTCGCCCTCCATACTCATAAAATTCCCCAGCTCATTAAAAAAAATCCAGACGATAGCCTGACTATTTACTTTGAGGACGGCAGCCAGCATACTGCTGAAAAAATCCTCTGGGCAGTTGGACGAAAGGCAAATATTGAACATCTGAACCTTGACGCCGCCGGCATTAGCACCACAGCCTCCGGTCATATTGCTGTCAATGAATTTCAAGAGACAAGCGTCCCACACATCTATGCGCTTGGTGATGTGACAGGTGAGAAAGAATTGACACCTGTTGCCATTAAGGCTGGCCGCACCTTATCCGAACGCCTATTTAATGGGAAGACAGGCGCCAAAATGGACTACCGCTTCATTCCGACTGTTGTCTTTTCACATCCTGCTATTGGAACAATCGGCTACACCCAAGAGGAAGCCGAAAAAGAATTCGGAGCTGAAAACATCAAGGTCTATACCTCTGTCTTTACCTCCATGTATACTGCTCTGGGAAGCCACCGCCAAGCTGCCAAGTTCAAACTGGTCACGACTGGACCAGAGGAAACCATCATCGGGCTTCATGGAATTGGCTACGGTGTTGATGAGATGATTCAAGGATTTGCAGTAGCGATTAAAATGGGAGCTACCAAGGCTGACTTTGATGCAACAGTCGCCATTCACCCGACAGGAGCAGAAGAATTTGTCACCATGCGATAACACAAGATACAAAGCCCGCTAAAAACTCAAAGCGAAAATAGAAACTACGACGAGTGAAAAGCTCCAGTGGAGGTTTTCAGCTGTAATCGGCTAAAGCCGAAACAGCTGCCTGTCTTTTTCGCACAGAGTTTAGGGCGTGTTCAATTAAACAAGATACGAGGGCGTGAAAAAAGCGAATGTACCACAAGAGTATCCGTATCTGTAAAGCAGGCATAGCCTGCAACAGCTACGGAAAAATGAGGAAACATGACAAAGCGTTAGATGAGCGTTTGCGGAGCAAACTCCTCTCTATCACCTCTAAAGGTATACAATATCCAAAGTCACAAACTTTGCTTGTCTCATTTTTATAGATGATTTCTGTGACAGCCGATAGAAAAAGGATTGACTTTCTGTGTCAATCCTTTTATAATTTCGTTATCCTATAAAAAAGAAAAGGATAACAAAATGCACTCTTCACGTACACTATCACTCATCTACCCTGCTATTGGCGCTGGATTGATTGCTGTCCTATCCCAACTCGTCATTCCGATTGGACCTGTTCCATTTACTCTCCAGACACTTGCTGTAGGTCTCATCGCTAGTCTCTACCCTCCCCAAAAAGCCATGACTAGTCTCATCCTCTATCTCCTACTAGGGGCTATTGGGCTACCTGTCTTTGCAGGATTTTCAGGAGGCATGGCGAGCCTCTTCGGTCCCACCGCAGGCTTTCTTTGGGGCTTTGTCCTCTATGCAGGAGTGACAGCACAACTGACAGTCCCTCATTCGAGCCTCATTCAGGTCTTTCTTGCCAATTTGTTGGGTGATGCCCTCTGCTTTGGCTTGGGGAGCCTTATCTTCTCCCTCCTAACCCAGAGCAATCTTGAAAAGACACTTGCCCTCACGGTCCTCCCTTTTCTCATTCCAGACTTGCTCAAATTGCTCCTCATTACCATCGCCCACCGACCACTCAGCCGCATCACTAGGTTCAATAAACAGTAAAGCCTACTAGCATCTATAGTGGATTGAGAAAGGAATAGAACAAGGAAAGGAGCTGCAGATAGAACTGGCGTTCATCAAAGCGACTTAATGATGCCCTAACCTTTATTCAATTCACTATACAATGAAGAATGGTGGGGCTTGGACATAGAAAGTGAGGATAAGCCAGTGGCTTATCCTCACTTAGTTCTTGAGCTCGGTTTTAACTAAAGCAACCGACAAATACGCAAACCTTGACATGACAGGCTCTGTTTCTAGGTTGCTGATTAATTCCGAAAAGCATCGAGCAAGACTTGAAATTCTTCATTGGATAGGGTGATTCCCTTGCCCATTTTACTGTGGTCTGGGCTCCACGTGCGTATATCGTACTTAGCAGGTGCGCCGTTAAAACTCACTCGATTCAATTCCTTGGTCCAACCTTTCTCGTTCTCTGATAAAACGAGTAACTTTTCTTCAATTTCAAATGTAAATTCTGCCATTTTTCCTCCTTATTTAGTCTATTCGTAAATCTTTATAAAAACTTGTCTTTTCTGAAAAATTCCGATATGATAATTGTATCAATCTTTGGAGCATTTTACCATGAAAAAGTTTCTAGCCTTCCTCCTTTATCATCTCAATGTCTTTTTAGGCAATCAACAGCCCCACACAGATACTCAGAAAGAGGAAAACGCCCCCTACCTTGACATCATTCAACTGGCTCTCTATAAAAAAACGGCGATTCACGTCATCTACGCTGGCAAGAGCTTCACGGGGGAGATTGTCACATTCGACCCCGACAAAGACCGGATGATTGTCAAAAATTTTAAACGCAATGTGACCAGTATTATCACGATCAGCGATATTCAGCGCATCTCCCTTGTACCAGAGAGTGTCCGAAAATCTCAACAATAAAGAAAGCAAACACCTGATGCACAAACATCAGGTATTTTTCTATTAAGCACGAATCGTTAAGGACTGACCGTCCTCTTGATAGAGGTTGATGAGACCTGACTTGCAGGCACGAACCATGTCCCCAGGATACACTTCCTGCGGTAGGTGAATGGTCAAGAGTTCCATCGGGCGGTTGGCACGTTCGATTGGTAGACCATCTGAATCCCGTAAGTCCCTAATGGTGGTTTCAAAATGTCGGAAACCGGGGCCATAAAACTCAACCTTGTCTCCCTCATGGATGACGTTGCGCTGGCGAATGGTTGCCGTCATCGTTTGCTGATCAAAGGCCACTACTTCTGCAATAAATTTGTACTCAGGAATCTTGCGACGTGCTCCAAATAATTGCTCATTTTCTGTCGGTGGATTGTAGTAGAATCCTGTTGCCAATTCACGTTGGGCAACCTTCCACATCTCATCGATTAACTCTTGCTTGATGGCTTCAAATTTCTCTGGACTCTCCAAGTAGGCATCAACTGCTGCCTTATAGCAGTTGGTCACAGTGGACACATAGTGAACCGACTTCATTCGACCTTCGATTTTCAAGCTATCAACCCCATTTTCAATCATATCTGGGATATGGTCAATCATACACATATCAACCGCTGACATCGAAAATTCTTCCGGCACTTGCCCCTTGATACTCCTGCGTTCTTCCCCAAATGGCAAGTCATAGAGATTATATTTCCAGCGGCAGGATTGGGAACAACCCCCACGATTGGCATCACGGTTACTCATATGGTTAGACAAGACGCACCGACCTGAGTAGGAAATACACATAGCGCCGTGGACAAAAGCTTCAATCTCAACGCTGGTCCGCTTACGAATCTCCGCTAACTCCTCCATGGTGACCTCACGCGCCAAGACCACCCGTGTCAAGCCCAATTCTTTCCAAAACTCAAAGGTTTCATAGTTGGTCGATGAGGCCTGAGTTGACAGGTGAATCTCAAGACCGGGTGCTTCTGTCGCACAAATCACAATTAGGGCAGGATCTGACACAATGACCGCATCAAGCCCCATATCCCGCAATTCACGAAACCAAGCTCCTGCCCCCACTTCATTGCCCTCATGGGTCACCATGTTGGCTGCGACATAGACCTTGGCACCGTGGGCGTGGGCATAGTCAATCCCTTCTTTCATTTCTTCCATTGAGAAATTCCCAGCACGACTGCGCAAACCATAAGCCTGACCACCGACAAACACGGCATCTGCTCCGTAATCAATCGCTACTTTTAGTTTTTCCAAGGTTCCAGCAGGTGACAAGACCTCTGGACGTTTTAATGTTCTCTGTGTCATACTGTTTCCTATTTTACCTTATCCTTATCGTATTCGTAGAAGCCCGTATCTAGCCCTCGCTCTTTGGGATGCAATTTACGGACTTGTTCATCCAACAAAAAGGCTCTGTCATAAGTCAATTCTCCTGCCTCGGCCAAATCTCTGGCCTCAACAAAGAGCTTGGCAATCTCAACGAAATTCTGCCCCGGACAGTAAATCCCATCCAATTTCCAATGATGATAACCATGTTCAACCAGCTCGTTTAATTTCGTCATCATATCAATATCATTATTGATAAAGATATGGGTGCCATGCTTGTCTTCGTAAATCGAATAATGGCTGTCTGGATCACTCGGTTCTGCTAAGAACAACCCACGCTGGCGCGATAAATCCGTCTCATCTGCCTTTGTAAAATTGTAATAATTCTGCAAGAGCGTCCGTTTTGAATGATGGATCACAGATGCACCGTAGACCAATATTTCTGCTGGAATTTCCAAATTTTTAGCAATATCAAACAATTCCTCAGACGGAATTTCCCTTGCTAGGACGGCACCAACTGCACCGTGGTCTTTCCAGAAGTTAATCTGACGGCTCGAAGTGACAAAAACAGATGTGTCATAAATCAGTTTGAAATGGTATCCGTCCCGCTTGTTGATGTAAAAAATCCCCGTATCACCGACCACCAAGTAATCCACCTGAATTTCCTTCATCAATCCCATAAAAGGCTGAATGTTGTCCATCATGTCTTGGTGCATGAGGGCATTGGCTGCAACGGTTAATTCTTTGCCCGCTTCATGCGTCAGGCGAGCAATTTCACGCAATTCATCATAGGTAAAGGAGTGCGGAATCCGCAAGGCATGGTCCTCTTCTCCCACATAAATACGATCCACTCCCGCTTCTAATAGTTGTTTGACTTGTTCAATACTTTCAGCAGTTGCTGTAATCACAATTTTTTCCATAACCTTAATTATAACACAAATTATCGCATTCCTCAGTAGTTGCCCTGATTTTAATGTTCAGACTTTTCTCATTTTTTTGTAATGAAAATGTAACAATTCTGTTACAGAAAACCAGCATTGTTATGGTAAGCTTAGTAGGCACAAAGGAGACGATATGGCACTTAGACAATATCGGCCTGACCATTACCAGTATGACGAGTCTATCCCGAGAGAGACACAGCAGGCCACTTATCAAGCATATCACGTAACCGAGCCAGCTAGAGAACGAATCAAGGAATTTTTCTTCTTTTTAAACATCGCTATTTTTAGTGTGATTACGGTGATTGCTACTTACATTTATCTTTCAAACGGCGTTCCTATCTTTTTGGCCTTTATCTTGGCCATCCTAACAGGACTATTCGGATTAAAACTCGTTCAATTGTTCATCAAGAAAAAACTATATCAATCAAAAAAACAGAACTAAGGCGAAACGATTAAGCAAGGTTCTGTTTTTTGCGAGAGATAAGATGACCAGATATAGTCGTTCCGTTTTGATTTATCAAAAAAATCTGCACTTGCGGATTTTCAGATTGAAGAAAAAGTCTATTTTGACTCATTTTCCTCAATCTTTTTTCTTTTGCTAAAAACTCTTAGAAATACCACTATATCAGTATTTTTAAGAGTTGCTTCAAAATGATATTCACACGTTGAATTTGTTATTTTTCTGTCGCTTAGAGGGTTTGTCTATGTTCTGAAAAATCCGCAGATGCGGATTTTTCAGTCTTCTTCTACTACTGGCAAGTTGATTTCGATGTCTTCTGTTGTGACTGCCAGTTCTGCTGGAGCAGCTGCCGAATGTGGCAAGGTTCTTGCCTTTTCTTTGATTGATTCTACTAAATCGTTGGTCGTTACGTTTTGCTCGGCAATTTTTTCTTTGATTTGCTCAAATTTTTCAAGGGATTGTGCCTTGAAAATTTGGGCTTTTTCTTTACCCGATTGAATCAAATCATCTACTGTCACCTCGCCTGTCTCCAATTGCCCCTTGACCGTTTCATATTTATCAACTGCTTGCTGACCCAAATCTTGGGCTTTTTGCATCAATTCTGCATTAATTTCTTCATGATTTTCTTGGTAATCTTTGGCAAAGTTGACCACTTTCTTTTTGACTGCTTGACCTGTCTTAGTTGCAAGAAATGCTGCCGCTGCAGCTCCACCTGCTGCACCTAACAGAATGCTTGTAAAAATACTAGACTTTTTCACCATGTTTTGCTCCCTTCTTTCCTAAAATGGAAGATAATTTACTCATTGCTGCCAAGGCTCCACCTGCTTTGACTGTACGTTGACCTGCTGAACGTGCTTTAATTGTCAAATCACGGGCAGACGTGTTGAGGTCTGACACCGATTCTGACAAATCAGCTACAGCCACAAATAGGGGATCCAAGGTTGCGACCTTACCATTCACATCTTCTACGAGAACATTGGTCTTGGCCAACAGTTCATTGGTCTGGTAGAGGGTCACATTGACATCACTTGTCAATAGATTTAAACTGTGTTGGGCTTCCTCTACCACATTTGATACTTTCCTTAACAAGAGGATAATATAAACCGCAACAGCAGCAAGGGCTACTGCAATAATAAAAACAGATACTTCAATCAACATAACAAATCTCCTTTTTCTTCATCTCGATAGTAGGGAAGGTCTCTCCTACGGCGATACATTCCTAGGACAAGAGCTAGAACAATCAAGAGGGCAGACAGCCATTGCGAGACGCGTAAGCCGAAGAGCATCAAGCTGTCCGTCCGCATTCCTTCGATCACAAAGCGTCCCACTCCATACCAGATAAGGTAAAAGAGGGTAATCTCACCCTGCTTGAGGAGCCTCTTGCGCCTGCGTAAGAGGCAGATGAGGACAAAGCCACAGAGATTCCACAAGGATTCGTATAAGAAGGTTGGAATGCGATAGCTGCCATCAATATACATTTGATTCTGAATAAAGGCTGGCAGGTAATCAAGACTTTTGACACTGGCCCCGTAGGCCTCTTGGTTGAAGAAATTTCCCCAGCGCCCAATAGACTGAGCAATCAAGACAGATGGTGCTGCCACATCGAGAAAATCCCAAGTCTCAATAAAGCGATGGCGGGTAAAGAGGACCAGGGTCAAAAAACCTGCCAACAGACCACCATAAATGGCGATACCTCCTTCCCAAATGGCAAAGATGGATAGCAAATCATCCTTGTAGAGATCCCACGAAAAGATGACATAGTAAAGTCTCGCACCAAGAATGGCTATGGGAAACGCAATTAAGATAAAATCTACAATATCCTCAGATAAAATCTTTTTCCGAGGTGCTTCTTTTGAAGCTAGAAAAACTGCAAGAATCACTCCTGTCATGATACACAAGGCATACCAGCGAATTTCAAGCGGGCCTAATTTTACAGCAATTGGATCAATCATCGGCTACTCCTTATTGCTTTCAATCAGGCTACCTAGGCGTTTTTCAAATTCCTTGGTCGCATCAAAGCCCATTTGTTTAGAACGATAGTTCATGGCTGCGGCTTCAATAACGACAGAGATATTGCGCCCTGTTTTCACTGGAATGCGGATTTGCGGAATGGTAATTCCTGCAATTTCAATCGCATCACCACCATTACCCAAGCGGTCAAAGATCTTGCCTGTTTCATAATTTTCAAGGTAAATCGCAAGCTGGACTTCAGATGATTCCTTGACAGCGCTCGCCCCATAGAGGCTCATAATATCAATGATTCCTACCCCACGAATTTCAAGTAAGTGTCGGAGGATTTCAGCTGGTTCTCCCCAGAGGGTCACATCGTCCTTGGCATAGACATCGACACGATCATCTGCGACGATGCGGTGGCCACGCTTGACCAATTCAAGACCCGTCTCGCTCTTACCAATTCCTGAGTCTCCTTGAATCAAGACCCCCATCCCATAGATATCCATTAACACACCGTGAACGCTGGTACGCTTTGCAAGGCGAGAATCCAAGTAGGACGATAATTCACCTGCCAAACGGCTGGTTGCCGTCTGGCTTTGAAAGACCGCAATTCCCTTTTCTTTCGCCGCCTGAAACATCTCCTCAGGAATGTCCAAACCACGCGCAACAATGACAACCGGCGTTTCAGGCTGAAACATTCTCCGCAACACCTGATAACGATTGTGAGACGTCATCGCCATCAAGTAAGACCATTCCTTCATGCCCATGAGCTGGATTCGCTCGGGAGCATAATAGTCAAAATACCCCGTCATCTCAAGTCCAGGACGTGTGATATCAGATGTGATAATCTCTTTTTCCAGTAACGCTTCTGTGCTGTAGGCACTGCTTACACGCACATTGTCAATCAACTCTTTGACAAAAACTGCCATATCATACCTCTCTACTCTATAAACATCAACATCTGACGAGCTTCCACAATCAAGAATTGTGGAAGGTAGGAGATAGTACTAGCAAAGCTAGCCACCTCTAAACCGAAGGTCGTTGAAATAGTTGATAACCATTTCAAGTTGGAAATAAGAAAAGTATCTACTTTTCTTATAAGTTCAACAAGGTGCGTTAACAACGTCAGATGTTCATTTTTGACGAGTATCATTTCTTTACAGACTATTATACCACAAGATAGGAGGAGAAACAAAAAGGGAGTGAGGAAAGTCGATTTCTAGGAAATCAGCTCTCTCACTCTCTACCATTTATGCTTATGAATCTTTTCAGCGTCTTTTATCTTACGAGGTCCTGTTCCGTAACGCTCTGCGTAGACATCTTCTTTAAAGGGAAGTAAAACAGCAGCGAGGATATAGGATGCAATAGCCAGTAAGCCAATACGACCAAACAAACAGATAATGACAAAGATGATTCGTGTTAGGCTTAGCTCCCAATGGAAGCGACTAGCAAGTCCTGCTAACACTCCAGAGACGAGCTTGTTATTGCGCTGTTTATAAAATCCGAATGACATGTTGTACTCCTTTCACGATAATCGGACTGGTCACTGTTTTGATATGAAGGCGGAGGAAATTATCTCCTTTCTTTTCACAAAAATAGGGACTGGTCTTCTTTTTCTTATTGATTACCAGCTGACCGACTGAGCTTTCAATCTTGCCATGCAAGCCTTGATGTTTGGGAACTTGCAAATAAATCGGCGCTTTGACGAGTTGCAAGAAGAGGTGCTGAGACATGTGGTTCATAGCTGTAATGCGGATATCCTGTTGTTTTTTATCCGTCGCACTATGAATGGATACATCTTCAAATGGAAGATAGTCTAATCTCGCATCTGCTCTCCCCAACTCTAAATTCAAAATCGACATCCACTGATCTGGTAGGGAAATTGTCATCTGACAAGGAAGATTGGAAGCAAAATGCAACCCTTTATTTTCAACATAAATCTGAGGTAAAAAGGCTTGATTGGTCTGTTGTGGGTAGACAAGCTGAATCTGAACTTGGTCTGCTTTGTTTTTCACAAAGGCCAGTTTGCCTTCTGACACGCTAATAAAAAGGGATTCAATGTCCGAAAAGGCATAATCCTGTTTTAGCTTGGATGAAGAAAAAATTTTCAAGCTCGGAAGTGTAAAACTCAAACGTGGCTTTTCTTCCTCGACTAAAAAATCTGGCTCTTCATCAAACTCTAAAAAGCAGGCACGTGCTTCTTCCTTTGTCAGAACACCTTTTTCATATAATTCTATCAATCGTTTTTGTGGTTCTCGTGCCATGTTCTCACCTCGATTCTCTTCTATTATATCATAGACAAGCCAAAAGAAATCAGCCCAAGGACTGATTTCTTTTACTACCTTCTATCAGTAATCCATGGCACTTACCACAACGATATTTTGCTGTGTTCACACGCCGTTTTCGTGGATAGACTTGACCACACTGCTGGCAGCGATAGAGATACGAAACAGCATTAGGCAAAGCAAGCGGTGGCGCATAACGCACTCCGTCGACTGCATGTAATAATTCCTTGAAATCCCTATCCTTGTGGCGATAGCCTTTTTTCTCAAAGTACAGATGATAATGGCAGAGCTCATGGCGGACAATCTTACGAAACAAGTCTTGATCTGCTTCATAGTAGCGAGGATTGAAGTCCAAGTGTCCGTCCTTGGGAAAGAAACGGCCGCCTGTCGTTTTTAACCGATGATTCCAATGGGCTTCGTGGCGAAATTCTTTTCCAAAATCCTCACGGGAAACCTTGCGCACATACTCAGTGAGATTCATGAGGCGGCACCAAGCTAAGATTGACTTTTTCACGAATCGTGTCCAATTTGTAGACCCAGACTGTTACCAAATCTCCAACAGAAACCACTTGACTTGGGTGTTTGATAAAGTTTTTGCTCATATTTGAAATGTGAATCAAGCCGTCCTCGTGGATACCAATATCGACAAAGGCACCGAAGTCGACGACATTGCGAACCACGCCTTCTAATTTCTGACCGATTTCCAAATCTTTGAAATCAAGGACATCTTGACGAAGAACAGGTGCTGCAAAATCATCCCGCAAATCCCGACCTGGCTTGAGCAAATCAGCAAGAATATCTTTCAAGGTTTCGTTCCCAAGGCCAAGCTCTGCAGCCATTTCCGTCACTTTCACTGTCTTTAATTTTTCCTGAGTAGCTTCATCCAGCTGCTGAATATCGAGTAAGTCAAAGAGTTTTTGAACAGCTGGGTACGACTCTGGGTGAACCCCTGTATTATCCAGAAAATTGCTCGCTTCAGGAATTCGCAAGAAACCAGCCGCCTGCTCAAAAGCCTTATCTCCCAAACGAGGAACTTTTTTCAACTCAGCTCGCGAGGTTAAAGCTCCGTGTTCTTCCCGATATTTGACGATATTTTCAGAAATGGTCTTGTTGAGACCAGCCACGTGCGCCAACAGTGCTGGACTGGCTGTATTGATATTGACACCGACCTGATTGACCACCGTATCCACTACAAAATCAAGGCTTTCTGATAATTTCTTCTGGTTGACATCGTGCTGGTATTGACCGACACCGATTGATTTCGGATCAATCTTGACCAACTCCGCAAGCGGATCTTGTATGCGACGAGCAATGGAGATAGCTGAGCGTTTTTCAACGGTCAACTCTGGAAATTCATGTCGCGCTAATTCAGAAGCCGAATAGACCGACGCCCCGCTTTCATTGACAATCACATAGCGAACATCTGGAAAATCTTGGAGCACTTCTGCCACAAAACTCTCCGACTCGCGACTAGCTGTTCCATTTCCGATGGCGATAATTTCGATGCCGTATTGCCCAATCAAGTCTGCAAGCTCTTCTTTGGCTTGGGCAATCTGAGCTTGAGAAGCTGGTTTGACAGGATGAATGACATGGGTCAATAAAAGCTTTCCAGTCTGATCTACTACTGCCAGCTTGGCACCTGTCCGAAAGGCTGGGTCAAATCCCAAGACCATTTTTCCTTTCAACGGTGGAACCAACAGAAGATTGCGGAGATTATCTGAGAAGAGGGCAATCGCTCCTTCTTCAGCTGCCTCTGTCAATTCAGTTCGAATCCGACGTTCCATGGCTGGCAAGATTTTCTTCTTGACGGCTTGGCTAATGGCTTCGGTGATATGGGCATTTTTTTGTGGAAAACGCACTTCAAAAAAGCGGAGAATTTTCTCAATATTGTGCTCAAATGAGACTTTTAAGGCACCTAGTTTTTCCCCACGGTTGAGGGCAAGTGTCCGATACCCTTGCATATTTGCCACTTTTTCAGAAAAATCATAGTAAATCTGAAAGACTTGCTTTTCATCAGCTTCTTGGTCTTTTAATTGGGACTGGAGGGTGGAATATTGCAAGACCTCATGATAGGTCCAAGCCCGTAATTTCACATCTTCTGAAATGGCCTCCACCAAAATATCGACTGCACCAGCTAGACAGGCTTCTGCCGTTTCAAAACCTTCACAGATGAAGGAAGCAGCCTGCGTCTCCAAGTCTGTGACATTTTGCAAAATAAGACGTGCCAAGGGAAAAAGCCCTGCTTCACGTGCAATAGTCGCCTTGGTTCTACGCTTTTCCTTGTAAGGCAGGTAGAGCTCTTCCACATCAGCTAGTTTCTCTGCTTCTGAAATAGCCTTGCGCAACGAGTCCGTTAATTTTCCCTGCTCCTCAATCTTCGCTAAGACCGTCTCCTTGCGGTCTGCAAGAGCTGTTAAAGACTTGTCCAAATCGATAATGGACTTGATGACAACTTCGTCCAAATTCCCTGTCATCTCCTTGCGGTAGCGGGCAATAAAAGGAATGGTATTTCCCTCTGCTGTCAGGGTCAGGATCGTTTCAATCTGCTTTACACGAACACCCAAATCTTGGGCTATTTTCAAATATTTTTCTTCCATAATCCCTATTATACCATGGATATGGGAAAGAACAAAGGGAGAACAGGTGGGATTCGGAATGCCAGCCTGTACCTCTGAAAATGTGTCCGAGCAAAACTACAACAACTTAGACCGATTTGAAAAACGAAAAAAGGCTGAGTAGCTACTCAACCTCACGATCCTTCCTATACTCGCTTTTTCCTTTATTTTGTAAAATCAATCCTCTGGGCTAAGCGGTCAATGACCAAAGAACCGATGACGAGAGATGCACATTCTCCCACAGCAGTCGTAAACCAAGTCGCTAGGAAAGGACTTTGGTACAACACATATAACTCAATGGCAATGGTCACCATGGTCATTGAAAAGAAAATCGAAAAATAGAAGAAGGCCTTGTTCAACACACCATTCAAGATATACTCATTCTGGTATTGTTTGAAGAAATAGACACCCAACGCCACAAATACGAGTGTAGAGCCCCCACCGACAAATATATCAATTACTCCGAATCCAATGAAATTCGAAATCATGCAACCAATCGTCACAGCTACGAGGTACTTTCGATTATAAAAGGCTAGAAAATTCAGCATTTCTGACAAACGGAACTGATACGCTCCGTAGGAAATCGCATTGAGTGGTGGTGTCACTGTAAGCACCACATAAAGAGCCGCAACCAAAGCAATTTGTGCCATGTCGCGAACCGTCCATTTTGTTTGATTCATATCATTCTCCTTTGGCGGCTAAACCGCGTGTAATATGCTTGGCTAAAGGAAGGAAGCGCCAAGGGTTGTGTAAGATACGAGAGCGTTTGACATGAGCAAAGCTCATTTTATTTCCAACCTTCAACAGTCTATTCCAGACTGTTGAAGCACACAGTGAAAATAGAAATCTTGACGAAGTGCTTAGGCACTAGGAAAGATTATCTTTTTCACACAGTGCTTAGCTCGAGTTCAATTAGTAAGATACGAGAGCGTCAAACAACTCCTAGACAAAATAGGCGGCCGAACAGAAGTTGCGAGCAACTTCGTAGTGAGACCCCGGCGAGGGTAGCTAGGTTAGTCACAAGTGCAACGCAGTGAGTAACCAGCTAACTACTGCCAACATGAAACGATAACTTAACCAACTTACGATTGTTTTTTCAAATCTACCTCGCCTCTCTGTTTTAAGGTTCAGGTTAAACGAATCCACTGGATTAGCCTCGCTTTCCGATTTTTGGGCTCGGGTAAAACTAATCCACTGGATTAGTTTTATTATCAGTGAGTTGTAGCTCGAGTTCAATTCGCAAGATACGAGAGCGTGAAAAAAGCGACTGTACCACAAGGGTATCCGTATCTGTAAGCAAGCATAGCCTGCAACAGCTACGGCAAAATTAGGAAACATGACGAGTGAAAAGCTCCAGTGGAGGTTTTCAGCCTAATCTCTAAAGGCATACGATACCTTTAGAGCTAAGAATGTTTATGATTCTCAGCTGTAACTAACTAAAGTTAGAACAGCTGCCTATCTTTTTTACACAGAGTTTAGGGCATGTTCCATTACGCAAGACACTAGCATTTTCACTCATGTCCTCCCTTGAACAATCTGCTCTAGGTAGTCGTTTTACACCTACCATTGAACCTCTCATCTTCACAACGTTTCTAGTATAGCATAATCTAGAGGAATATGGTAGACTAGGGGTATGAAAAAGTATATAAAAGCATTTTTTGATAATGAGGTTCTCTCTTATTTATTTTTTGGAGTGGCAACGACCTTGGTCTATGTTTTCACGAGGACCAGTCTTTTCTTGGTCATTTCGCATATTCTAACCGTTGTATTTATTGCCAACTGCATCGCTATTCTATTTGCCTTTATTACCAATGATCAAGTCGTCTTTAAGCAAGATTGGGCGGGCTGGCCAGCCCGCCTGCTAAAATTTATCTCCGCAAGGATGGCAACTTTGTTGCTCGATATGCTACTGGCTTACGTTCTTGTCGATACCTTTCCGCAACTGATTGGGCAGTTCGTTAACCAAGACCCTGCAAGCATCAACGCTATCGCAACTCTCATCTCGCAAATCCTTGTTATCGTGCTGAATTATGTCCTCAGTAAATTGTTCATCTTTCAAAACAAGAAAGAAAACTCCTAAGTTTTAGGAGTTTTCTTTGTCATTCTTTTTAAAAAGCGTGCTTTGATGCGCTGTATAATCGATGCAATATCACCTGGTCTGGTGTCAAATTCTTCTACTTGTAAACTCTGTACGGTGGCATTCAAGACTGCTCCGATAATTAGGATATTAGCCACAAAGATAAACCAGAGCATGAGAACCAAAATAACCACCGAGGTCACAAGGCGAAAGTCTAGAAAGCGATTGGCATAGGAATCAATATAGATGCCAAACAGTTGACCCACCGTCGCCATTACCGCTAGGACAAAGAAGGACCCCGGAAAAACATAGCGGATTTTTTTGATGCGGACATTCGGAAGAAAAAAATAGAGCATGACCAGAGCCAGAAAGAGAGCAATATAGGCAACCAGTTGGGTCTGATCAATCAGATTATCAAATAGGGGATCAAAATGAAACTTGGTAGACAGTAATTGGAGCAAGGTCTTACCGAATGCCAACATCATCACGCTAAAAATGATAATTCCTTGTAGGCCAATGCCTAGAAACATGCCGACTGCTCGACTGATGATGAAATCGCGATGCTGATCAACACCATACGCCTTATTGACAGCCTTTTGAAGAGCTGCCATGCTTTTTGAAAGCGTCCAGAGTGTCGTCACAATGGCAATTCCTAACCAAGACGATGACGGACGTGTCAAGATACTAACGACCATATCCGCTGCTGTCGGATAGAGTTTTTCAGGAAAAACCTCCGACAAGACCTCTAAAATTTGATTGACATCAATCTGTAAATAGGGCAAGAGATTGGCTAGGGTCAATAAAATCGGAAAAACTGAGATAATCAGGTAGTAAGCCACTGCCACCCCTGTCAAATCAAGCTCAGCCGATCGGTAAAAGTCTAAAAAAGAGATAACAAATGACCTGCAGTTGCTCCAGAGCTTCTTTCTGTTCATTGTTCCTCCTTTTTCAATCAGACTAATAAGTCCTCTCTTCTCCTTGACTGGTCAAGATTACTGGACCATCTTTGGTGATGACAAACTGGTGTTCGTATTGGCAAGACAGGCCGCCGTCTAAGGTTTTATGCGCCCAACCTGTCTTTTCATCGGTATCGATTTCCCATGTACCTGTGTTAATCATTGGCTCAATGGTCAAGACCATTCCCTCACGCAAGCGAAGTCCTCGACCTGTACGACCATAGTGAGGCACCATTGGCTCCTCGTGCATGGTTGGTCCAACACCGTGACCGACCAAATCACGTACCACACCGTAGCCCTTGCTTTCAGCGTATTCTTGGATAGCTGCGCCAATATCTCCGATACGGTTGCCGACAAGCGCTTTTTCAATTCCTCGGTAGAGGCATTCCTTGGTCACATCCATAAGGTCTTTGACTTCTTGGCTCACCTGACCAACGGCATAGGCCCAACAAGAATCAGCTACCCCACCTGTGTATGGCTCGGTATATTTTTTCATCAGTGCTACATTGTTAAAATCTAGCTTTGAAACATCTAAAACAGCTTTATCAAGTGGCTCACTCAAGACCATATCGACCTTGAGCAAGTCCCCCTCTTTTAAGATGTAATGACGTGGAAAGGCATGTGCCACCTCATCATTTAAGCCGCAACAGGTAGCATAGGGATAGTCCATTAAATGACCATCAACACCAATCTGCAAGGGAAGAACATTTTCTTCCTTACAGCGTCTGCGAACATACTCTTCCACTTCCCACAGGTCAAGCCCCGGCTTAATCAGGTCACGAAGTCCAATATGAATGCTGGCAAGAATATCTCCTGCCCGATTCATGGCATCAATTTCTCTTTGTGATTTAATTGTAATCATTTCATCCCTCTTCTAATTTGTTTATACTTATGCTATCATGCAAATAACTGAAAATCTACATACTCACGCATTTTCCGACTGTGGCGGTCACTCCCCTTGTACTGGCGGATCTTTTGAAAACCTGCTTTTTCTGCCACACGCTGACTGCCCCGATTTTCTAAGTGGGTCACGATGCGGAGTTTTTTAAAACCGACATAGTCAAATCCTATATATACAAGGGTTTTCAGGGCTTCTGTCATGCGACCTTGGCCCCAGAAATCTTGGTGCAGAAAATAGCCGATTTCTGCCTCTCTTTCTCGTTCGTCGATACTTTCAAAACGAATGCAGCCAATCATCTGACCCGTTTCCTTGTCCTCCATGGCCCAAATCCCTAAGGGAGAGCGCATAAAGGTATGCACCAGCAAGTCGGTCGTCTCCTCAATGGTCATTCTGCTAGGCATGATATAGGTTGTATTGTTAGGACTCGAGAGAATCATGTGCAAGTCCTGACAATCCTCATAGTAAAAGGGGCGGAGCAAGAGGCGATCTGTTTCAAAACTAGCATACTGCGCTAAGGGTTCCCAAATTGTCATTTTCTATCCTTACTAAAAAGTGAGCAGGCTAATCGTCCACCGTGTCTTCGATTGTCCTTACTCACTTACCTGTTAAGAGGTTACTTAGATCCATCAATGAGCTCAATATCTGCTCCTAAATCTTTTAGTTTCTCAATGATATTTGAATATCCTCGGAGAATAAATTCAATGTTTGTAATTTCAGTTTGACCTTCGGCCATCAATCCTGCAATGACTATCGCCGCCCCTGCACGCAAGTCAGTCGCTTTGACATGCGTACCATTGAGCTTGTTTGGCCCTTGGTAGCTGATGCGACTACCCAAGACACGAATATTTGCTCCCATATTGGCCAATTCTTGTACATGACCGACACGTTTTTCATAAATGGTATCTGTAATAGTACCTGCTCCTTCGGCTATGAGCAATAGTGGCGTAATCGGTTGTTGCAAATCCGTCGCAAAGCCTGGATAGGGTGAAGTTTTCACGCTAACAGCTTTCAACTTGTCCTGCTTTTCAACAAAGATACTGTCTTCTGACACAGTCATGCGAACACCCATGGCTTCTAATTTGGCGATGAAACCTTCCAAATGTTCATAGAGGACATTATCGATTCGAATGCCTTCACCAACAGCGGCGGCAAGAGCGATGTAGGTCCCTGCTTCAATGCGGTCTGGAATGACCTGATGGCGAGTTCCGTGTAATCGATCAACCCCCTCAATCGTAATCACTTCTGTTCCTGCACCGCGGACATGGGCTCCCATATTGTTCAAGAGCGTTGCCACATCAATGATTTCTGGTTCACGAGCGGCATTTTCAATCACGGTACGGCCTTCTGCCTTAACAGCAGCAAGCATGGTATTGATGGTTGCACCAACGCTGACTGTATCCATGAAAATATGCGCTCCGTGGATGCGTTTGCCATTGGTCGACAGATGCATACTCTGCCCTTCATAGGTCATGGTTGCGCCCATGGCTTCAAAGGATTTCAAATGCAAATCAATCGGACGCGGTCCAAGGTCACAGCCTCCTGGCAAGCCCACAATGGCTTGACCAAAACGACCTAGCAAAGAACCGTAAAAATAATACGATGCACGTAAGCTATTGATTTTCCCAAAAGGCATAGGCATGTCTTTGACACCACGGGGATCAATTTCCAAAGAATCCCCACTACGCGTAACCGTAGCTCCCATGGTCTCCATGATGTCAATCAAGCTGTCAACATCAGAAATCTCAGGTACCCCGTCTAAACTTACAATGCCATCTGCTAAAATAATTGCTGGAATCAGAGCTACAACTGAATTTTTAGCTCCGCTGACGGTCACGCTCCCTTTCAACGGACGACCACCATTGATCACAATTTTTCTCATACAATCAAATCTCTTTCTCAAATTCGCCAAAATAGGCATACAGCTTATTGTATCATATATCGGACTGAATAGCTAGTTTTTCAGTTTGTCCTGGTTTGGAGAATGAGCTAACCAACTGACTTGGGGATAAGGGACTCTACTATACCAACCACTCTTTTTGAATGCCGTACTCGTCCAAGATTTGCTCCATTCGGTCAAAATGCAGACGAAAATGCTTTTGAAAGTGGCCATCTGAACCGATGGAATAGTGCCTGCAGCCCATTTCTTTCAAGATAGAGAGGGCATAGTGATAGAGCGCCTCATTGTCATACAAGTACATGGACTTGCTATTTAGCTCAAAGGCCAAGTGATGGTCCATCATCTTTTGAAAGAGAGAGCGTAGATTAGGCTCAAACTCACGCAATTCGTCAACAGTAAGGGATAATTTCCTAAAACCATAGTCAAAATGAGCAAGCACATCCGCTGGAATGGCTTCAATCGCCTTTTCTATCTCTTTCAAGTAGGACACGATGTGCTCTTTTCGATTGAGGGAGAAGACCTCATCTTCCAAGTAATCAAAATAGCCATTGTGGTGAACAGATAAGAGTTTTAAGTCAAAATCCTTGCCCTCCAAATAAGCCAAGGTATCTGCTTCTCGCGGGGCATAATAGCCAATCTCAATACCCTTTTTAATCCGATTGCCATACTGCTGATTCAGGCGTTCAATCTGCTCACTGTAAGCCTGATAATCCGGCACATCATCACGAGGACCACCTAGATAGGGATTGGACAGGTCAAAATGTTCTGTCGTCACAATCTCTCCCTCATAAATCGCTAAATAATCCTCAAATCGTGCCTCCGCATCATATGAAAAATACGTATGTAAATGATTATCCCGCATGCCGTTCTCCCTTATTGCAAATGTATACCATATCGTCTAGGTCAGCAAGTATTCTCAAACTATATTTCATTAGTTTCAGTATATCATATTTAGAAGAAAAAGAGGAAGCGATACAGACAAAATCTCAAGGCTATCCCTTTCTAGGCTTGCAATCAACGAGTACACCCTTCATGCGAGCTCTTGTTTCAATTTTAAAAAAGAGACTGGGAATTTCTATCCCTGCCTCCTTTCTAGTCTGCTAAGCTCTTTTTCAACGCTTCAACCTTGTCCAAACGCTCCCAAGGCAGGTCAATATCTGTTCGACCCATGTGACCGTAGGCTGCTGTTTGCCGATAAATAGGCCGTTTCAAATCGAGCATCTGAATGATACCTGCTGGACGCAGGTCAAACAATTCCCGAACCGCTGCTTCAAGACGATTTTCCAAAACGGTACTTGTACCAAAGGTATCAATCCGCACCGATACAGGCTGCGCAACACCAATTGCATAAGCTAGCTGCACTTCTGCTTTCTTCGCAAGACCAGCTGCTACGATATTTTTAGCAATGTAGCGGGCTGCATAGGAGGCGGAACGATCGACCTTGGTCGCATCTTTGCCAGAGAAAGCACCGCCACCATGGCGTGAATAACCACCATACGTATCTACAATAATCTTTCGACCAGTCAAACCAGAATCTCCTTGCGGTCCCCCGATGACAAAGCGACCTGTTGGATTGATGAAATACTTGGTCTTGTCATCGAGGTATTTGGCTGGAATCACTGCTTGAACGACTTGCTCAATGATGTCTTTACGAATCGTTTCCTGACTCACTTCTGGATCGTGCTGAGTCGAAATCACCACCGTATCCACGCGCAAGGGTTGGTCTTTTTCATCGTATTCGACCGTAACCTGACTTTTGGCATCTGGACGCAGATAGGAAATGGCCCCCGATTTCCGTAAGTCTGCTAATTTTTTCACCAATTGATGACTAAGTGAAATCGGCAGTGGCATCAATTCAGGCGTTTCATCCACCGCAAATCCAAACATGAGTCCCTGATCCCCCGCGCCAATCTGATCCAGCGGATCTTGATCACCATTTTCACGCACTTCCAAGGCCTCATTGACCCCTTGAGCAATATCAGGTGATTGCTCAACTAAGGACGGATGTACCCCCACCGTTTCAGCTGAAAATCCATACTCAGTATTGGTATAGCCAATCTCTGCAATCGTATCACGGACAACACGGTTGATATCAACATAAGCCGTCGTTGAGATTTCTCCAAATACATGCACAGAGCCTGTATAGACAGCCGTCTCAGCTGCCACATGGGCCTCGCTATCCTGCTCCAAAATCGCATCCAAAATCGCATCGGAAATCTGATCCGCAATCTTATCCGGATGCCCCTCTGATACCGATTCAGAAGTGAAAAGTTTACGTTCTGACATCTTCATGTCCCCCTTTAAATAAAAATGATACTAGAAAAACAAGTTCCTATTCGCCACAACACCTACATCTAGCTGACCAGCTCAAAGACCTATTTAACATCACATAAAGCAAATGAAAGCAACGTTCTTTTGCGTTCCTTTTCTTAGCTCAATTACGACGATTAGGAAAGGGATTCGACATTAAGACCTTTCCTAATCTAGTAAGTTGGCTAGGCTAAACATATACTTCAAGTTACGATGTTTCTCCCAAGCAAACGATACTTTTGATTGGGAGAAACAAGTAAGTCGTTTAGCTTCAAAGGTCTAGTAGAACTTTGTAGGCTGGAAACAAGGCCAACGCAGTTAGCAACCACTAGCTAGCGGCAACCGTAGAAAAGCGTGCGACGTAAGGAGCCGATTTTCTTAGTTCAGTTACGACGAATGGGAAAAGGATTCGATAATAAGACTTTTCCCGTTCTAGTAAGTTGGCTAGGCAGTCCGCTCTATAGCGGCTGCCGTACAATGACGAGTAGGAGCGCTACCGACATTGTTGCCAAGTTAAAAGTTACAAAGCACCGACCACTCACTCTTTTTGAGCAATCGCCTTTTCGGGACTTATAACTCCTCTAGTATACCATGTTTGGAAAGAAATTTCAGATTTTTTCAAATCCTTTTTGTATTTCATACAAAAAGAAACTGGACTTGAGCCCAGCTTCAGATTGAAGAAAAAGTTGCTTTGTGATACTTTTCTTAGGTGGTGCGGACGGTAGCGACTTCCCGCGGAATTCCATACTCAGAAATGATGAGGCTCGCTTCGCTCGCGACAATCGGCAAATCGAATCTTCCGTTAACAGATCTGTTTCACTTGTTTAAATAGTTCTTGGGTTTACCTACGTTCTGAAACTAAACCCAAGTTCAACTTTTTATTGTTTATTTTTCCTTCAAGACACGTTGGAGATTCTTCCATAGACCTAAATCATCTGTCTGGAGAATTAGGCGCGCATAGATTTTTCCAATATACCAGATACTGCCCGCTGTTGTGCCTAGCAAAATGAAGAGCGATAGCAATCCTTCAAGGTTTGAGGCCTCTTCATGAATGAGACGAATTGACATGAAAAATGGTGAGAAGAATGGGATATACGATCCAATGGTCAGCAAGATGTTCTCCCCCTTCACTCCCAAGGTCACGCTCATCATCATAGCCACAACGACAAGTAAGACAATAGGCTGAACCGCCTTATTGACGTCTTCCACCCGCGTCACTAAAGCTCCACAGGCTGCTGATAAGACAATGTAGAAAATCAAGCCTAGTAGCATGAAGAAGATCGTATAAACAGTCGAAGGTTGGAACAAGAGCGCTATCATTTCTTGGTTTTGATCCAAGAACATCTGAACAATCGGAATCTGACCAGCAACCAAGTAGGCAAGGAGGAAGCCAACAACATAAATCAAAATATGGGTCAAGACCACCGCCACAATTCCCAACATGCGCCCGTAGAAGTAATTGGATGCACGGACGCTGGAGAAGATGACTTCCATGATTTTAGTGCCTTTTTCATTGGCAATATCTTGCGCTGTTGTGGTTGAGTAGACTATAAGAAACATGTAGAGGGCAATGGAGAGAATAAAGACGAAACCTGACTGAATCGCCTGAATTAGTTCTGTATCTTTTTTAATCACCTCATCATAAATGATTTCTTGGGATAAGATTTTTTCTTGATTTTCGGTCAGTTGCGCTTCTTCGTGGTTCAAATCTGCCTGCAAGCTTTTGAGACGAGCAAGAACATCTTCCTTAGCAAAGCGATCCATGCTCTCCTTACCATGATAGGCTGCATAGACTTGATGTTCCTTGACATCTAGTATGAGGTAGCCGTCGATATCTCCTTCGTCTACTGCTTTTTGGGCAGCGTTTTGGTCTTTATAGTCAAAGTTATACTTGTCTTCTTCCAATACTTGTTTGATTTCAGGACTGGCTGAGACAACTGGTACAGGATCTGAGGAGAATTGAGACATGCCGACGAGCACCCCCATTCCTACAGAAAACCCTAAAAAGATAAAGGGACTCAAGACCATAAACAAGAAACTCCATGATTTCACATGACGGAAATAGGTTTCTTTCATCACAATAAACAGCTGTTTCATAGGGCTACTCCTGATTCTAACTTGAAGATTTCATCAATCGTTGGGGCTTGCTGGTCAAAAGTGGCCACATATTGTCCTTGAGTGAGAAGGTCAAAGAGGGCAGGACCTGCCGCCTCATCATCTATCACCAAACGCCATGTACCTCTCTTAGTACGGCTGGCCTTGACCACATGGGGCAGAGCTTCTAATTCTTCCTGTGTTTTCTCACTTGCGACAAAGATTCGTGTCTTGCCATAGCTGTTGCGAACGTCCTCAATCGTACCTGATACGACCACTTCCCCGTCACGAATCATCAAAATATCGTCACAGAGCTCTTCCACATTGGTCATGACGTGATCTGAGAAAATAATGGTCGCTCCGCGCTTTTTCTCTTCAAAAATGACTTGCTTCAGCAATTCGGTATTGACAGGGTCAAGACCACTGAAAGGCTCATCTAGGATAATCAAATCTGGCTGGTGCATGAGGGTAATCATCAACTGAATTTTTTGTTGATTTCCCTTTGATAAACTTTTGATTTTATCTGTCGGATTCCCCTTGACCTGCAACTTGGCCATCCACAATGGCAATTGTTCCTTGATATAGGAGGTCGACAGACCTTTCAAGCTGGCCAGATAATGTACTTGATTATAAACCGTTAATTTGGGCATCAAGCTACGTTCTTCTGGTAGATAGCCAATTTTCTCGTAGGTTTGCTGAGAAATCACCTCTCCGTCTAAGCGAATCTTCCCCTCATAGTCTAAGAAATTTAATATGCTATGGAAAATCGTTGTTTTTCCAGCACCATTTTTCCCAACAAGGCCCACAATCCGCCCTTTTCCTGCTTGGAAATCAATCCCATGTAAAACAGCTTTTTTCCCAAAACTTTTCTTTAGCTCTGATACTTCTAGCATAGAAGTCCTCCTTTTCTGAGACATAGCGCTCTATAAGCGTTTCTAAAATAATGCATCTATTGTACTCCTATATTCAATATAAGTCAAACTGGTAGTAAATTGAATATGGGGGTGGGCCATCGTAGGCCATCGTTAAGTCGTTTTGATGAACGCCAATGAAGGCCCGTTCTATCTGTAGATCCTTGCCTTATCCTATCCTTTCTCACTCTACTATCGTTTTGATACTTTCGTAAGTATCGTTATAGGCTCACTTCACCCTATTTTCTATTAAAGAGTAACTAGCGTAAGGTAAAACAGCTATTTTAAATAAGTTTTACCATAAACTCAAATCCAATCCGTCTGGCTAATCGCTTCTTTGACCTTCTCAATCGGTAGCTGAACCAATTCGCATTGTTTTTCCTGATAGAGATATCTAGCGTAATCGTCTATGCGGTATTCATTGATATAGACCACGCGCTTGCAGCCTACTTGAAGGAGCTGCTTGGAACAGTTAAGGCAGGGAAAGTGCGTCACATAGGCGGTAAAGCCTTTTGGAATTCCCCGTTCAGCCCCTTGTAAAATAGCATTGATCTCAGCGTGAAGCGTCCGTACACAATGACCGTCCACCACCAGACACTCCTGATCCAAACAATGTTCCGTGCCTGAGACAGATCCGTTATAGCCCGTTGCCACGACCTTGTTGTCCTTCACAAGAACTGCCCCCACCTTCGCCCGCTTACAGGTCGCACGATTGGCAATCAAGAGGGCCTGCGCCGCAAAATATTCATCCCATGCTAAACGTTTTTCTGACATTTTCTATTCTCCTCGTAGGTATTTTCCTTATTATACCACGATTTTTCATCCTTAGAAGTCCAGTGTCATTTTTTCAACTTGGTTCCTCTTCACTTGAAGCTTGACGTAAGAAAAACAGCCCACTGGAATTCCTCGCTTTCCTATTTTCAAGCTCGTGAAAAAACAGCCCTCAGGGCTTAGCTCGCTCTCGCATTTCTAGGCTCGTGAAAAAGCCCTGTCATGCGACAGGGCTTTTAAATTACGGTTTTATCGTTTCGGTCTCTCGTTTACCTGCTACTTGGTGCAAGATTGTCTTTAGTTGAGAAACGGTTGTCGTTACTGCTTCTTCATGGTTTGAACTCTTCACCGACAGAGGATAGATGACAGCTCCTACGATGAGTGAATCATCAAAGTTGCCCGTATTTTCTAAGCGATAAAAGGTAATTTTAGCAGCATTATTCTCAGGCTTTTCCTCATAACCGACTTTCCACTCCTGGTCACCAATGGAAATACTGGTTTCTTGGATAAAGTTCTGGCCATCTGCTTTCAGGCGTTGCGCCAATTCATCTTTTTTCATGACTTCGCCACCTGAGAGCGGTGAAGTCATATAGACGTCTAGGGTATACAGTTGAACACCAAATGATAATCCTCCTTCAAAGGCTCTATAGGTATAATCTGTCGGTCGAGTCTCCTGTTTGACATGGTCGATCTGCCAAACTTCTGGTACTTGATAGAGACGATAGGAAACTTCTTCGCTATCTCCCAATCCTACGTTCTTCACCACACCATTTGTAGCAGAATAGAGTTTCGCTTGCTCTTTCTTCGTCTGAATGGGAAGAGGTTGCACCTCCGCAAGTTTCTGAAAGTCAATTGCACCTGTCGCTGATTGACTACTTGCTTCTGTACTTGTCTTGGTTACAGGAGGGGTCACCTCCGATTTTTCCTTTGCTCCACAAGCTGACAGACAGAATAGGGCTACTAGTCCTAGATACAAAACTCTCTTTTTCATCTTCATTACTATCCTTTCTACTTGGCCTCATACCACGTCTTGCCCGCATTTTCATCTACAATCAATGGGACGGAAAGCGAAATGGCTGCTTCCATGACTTCTTTAACCATGGAGCGAATCGTGTCTAATTCATCATTTGGGACTTCAAGGACAATTTCGTCATGCACCTGCAAGAGCATGCGTGTCCGCAATCCGGCTTCTGTCATCGCCTTATCAAGGTTAATCATGGCCACTTTCAGCACATCTGCTGCCGACCCTTGGATCGGTGAATTAATGGCCGTCCGCTCGGCGAAATTGCGCACATTGAAATTGCGTGAGTTGATGTCAGGAAGCTCCCGACGACGGTGGTAAATAGTCTCTACATAGCCCTTATCACGCGCTTCACGGACAATCCTGTCCATATAGTTCTTAATGCCTGGAAAACGGTCAAAATAGGTTTCAATATAGGCTTTTGCCTCCTTGCGACTAATCCCTAAGTTATTAGACAAGCCGAAGTCTGAAATACCATAGACCACACCAAAGTTGACCGCCTTGGCGTTTCGACGATCATTTGCCGTCACCTCTTCTGGCTTTTCAATACCAAAGACCCGCATGGCGGTTGAAGTATGGATATCTGCCCCCTGACGAAAGGCTTCAATCAGGTGCTCATCCTGCGAAATATGCGCCAAAATTCGCAACTCAATCTGCGAGTAGTCTGAACTGAGCAGAACGCTGTCTTCCCATTCTGGAACAAAGGCCTTGCGAATCAGGCGCCCTTGCTCTAACCGCACAGGAATATTTTGCAGGTTAGGATCTGTACTAGACAGACGACCTGTTTGGGTCAAATCTTGAACGTAGCGGGTATGAATTTTCCCGTCTTCCATAATCGCATCCTGCAAACCAATCACATAGGTAGACTGCAATTTGGTAATCTGACGATACTCGAGAATCTTGGAAACAATCGGTGCAATCGGAGCTAAGCGCTCTAGAACATCAACTGCAGTTGAATAGCCCGTCTTGGTCTTTTTGGTAAATTCAAGCGGTAAGCCCATTTTCTCAAAGAGAATAATGCCGAGCTGCTTAGGTGAGTTGATGTTAAATTCTTCCCCAGCCAACTCATAAATGTCCTGCGTCAACTGCTCGATTAAAACATCATTTTCAGCCTGCATGGCTTTTAAGGTCTCAGCCTCCACCTTGATTCCTGTCATTTCCATCTTGGCAAGAACGTTGGCAAGTGGCAACTCCATCTTAAAAAGCAGGTCTGATTGCTGATGTTCCGCTAATTTGGTCCGCATGACAGCCTCCGTCTCAACGAGGACAGCGAGTTTATTGGCCAAGTGTTGATAAAGTGCTTCTTGGTCAGGAAGGGCACGTTTTGCTCCCCTGCCATAGACCACCTCGTCAGCATCCAAACTGTGTTGACCATAGAGACTGGCGATGGTTGCAATCTCATTGTCCTCAACGGTGGTCAGAAGATATTTCGCCAAGCGACTATCAAAAGCCGCAAGCCCTAAGTCAATCCCATAGTGTGAAAGAAGGACCTTGCTACGCTTGAAATCATAGGTCTTAATGGCTCTTGTAGCAAGAAAATCACGCAAAATGTCCTGCGACAGTAGTTCTTCTCCTCCCACGTAAATCTGCTGTTCATCCCCCCAGGCAAGACCGATAATTGACTCTTTGTGGTAATTGTCCCCAAAGATTTCAAAATGGAAGAACTGATCTTCATGGAGCATGTCTGCTTCAATCTCTTCAACCGTCAGAAAGTCATTTTTTACAGCAGTCGGTGCAGTTGCTTCACTTCCTAGCTGGGCACGAAGCACCTTGAAGCCCATATCCTCGTAAAAACGCGCTAGTTGCTCTACATCTGGCCCCTGATAGACAATATCATCTAAGCCGATGGTAATCGGCGCCTCTGTATCAATCGTTGCGAGCGTCCGTGAGAGAAAGGCCTGCTCCTTGTCCTGTATCAGATTGTCCTTCATCTTGGACGCTTTCATACTGTCGATATGTTCGTAAATACCGTCGAGCGATCCGTATTCGGTCAAGAGCTTAAGTCCTGTTTTCTCCCCGATTTTGGTCACACCAGGTATATTATCTGATTTGTCCCCCATAAGAGCCTTAAGATCGATGAACTGATCCGGTGTAATCCCCATTTTTTCCATGAGATAGGCTGGGGTGAATTCTTCAAATTCTGCGACCCCTTTCTTAGAAATCTCAACAACTGTATTTTCATCGGTCAACTGGATCAAATCCTTATCACCACTGACAATGGTGACATCAAAGGGCACCTCTGTCCGCTCTGCCATTTTATCCAGCGTCCCGATAATGTCGTCGGCTTCGTAACGTTCTAAATCATAGTGGCGAATGCCCATGACCTCAAGCATCTGGCGAATGAAGGGAAACTGCTCGCGAAACTCGTCTGGTGTCTTGGCACGCCCCGCCTTATAGTCCTCGTACATCTCGGTGCGGAAGGTTGTCTTGCCTGCATCAAACGCCACCAACACATGGGTCGGCTGAATCCGCTTCATCATGTGATCCAGCATGAGATGAAAACCGTAAATGGCATTGGTGTGCAGGCCAGTTGGGCTCTTAAAGCGATCCATTTGATTGTAGAGTGCAAAGAAGGCACGAAAGGCTACAGATGAGCCGTCTATTAGTAATAATCTATTTTTATCCATGTCCTTATTATATCATATCTAGGGCTATTTGATGCTTGATAAGGATAAAGAAAAACTAGCTCTATCAAATAGAACTAGTTTTTAGCATCATGCTTATTTGCCACGTTTACCTTTGCCACCTTTGTGACGGCTGACATAAAGAGCAAGGATAATGCCTAATAAGAGCACGCCGCCAACACCTGATAAAATCGAAACTGTTTCACCAGTCTTCGGCAAGATTCGTTTGATGACCGAACGAATTCCATTTGCATCTGATTTTGGTGTTGAGCTAGATGGAGGTGTTGGAAGGAGGTGATTTTCTACCTGACCAAGATTAATGGTAGCACCATCTTCCGTCACGCTGACTTCAAGTGGTTTGTCTAATACGGCATAGCCTGATAAAGCCTTGGTTTCAACGACTGTGTAGTCACCATAAGCTACATCTTTAAAGGTCAGCATTCCCTCTTCATCAGTCACTTGTGTGTCGATGACCTTGTCTCCTTGGCGGAGCTCAAAGGTTACACCTGCCAAGGCTTTCTTACTGGTTGCATCAACCTTCTTCAAGACAACAGAAGATTTCTTCTGACGGTTGGTCATGGTCTTTTCAATCACTGCCTTGTCTTCTGTCACAGAAACAGAAATCGGAGTAGCATCAAGAACATAACCTGCAAGCGTTTCGGTTTCAACCAATTGGTAGTCGCCGTAAGCTACACCCTTAAAGGTTACCACACCCTTTTCATCCGTCTTCGCACTTGCAATCACCTTGTCTCCTTGACGAAGTTCAAAGGTCACGCCTGCCAAGGCTTCACCCGTATCAAGGTCTGTCTTGGTAAGGACAACTGTTGAGCGTTTGAAGCCATTTTCTACCTCACCAAGGTCAATGGTGGCACCATCTTCTGTCACGCTGACTTCAAGCGGCTTGTCTAATAAAGCATAACTATCAAGGGTCTTGGTTTCAACGACTGTGTAGTCGCCATAAGCTACATCTTTAAAGGTCAACATTCCCTCTTCATCGGTCACTTGGGTGTCGATGACCTTGTCTCCTTGGCGGAGTTCAAAGGTTACACCTGCCAAGACTTGCTTACTGGTTGCATCAACCTTCTTCAAGACAACAGAAGATTTCTTCTGACGGTTGGTCATGGTCTTTTCAACTACTGCCTTGTCTTCTGTCACAGAAACAGAAATCGGATCAGCATCAAGAACATAACCTGCAAGCGTTTCGGTTTCAATCAATTGGTAGTCGCCATAAGCTACATCCTTAAAGGTTGCCATACCCTTTTCATCAGTCACTTGTGTGTCGATGACCTTGTCTCCTTGACGAAGTTCAAAGGTCACGCCTGCCAAGGCTTCACTCGTATCAACGTCTGTCTTGGTAAGGACAACTGTTGAGCGTTTGAAGTTGTTGACGACATTTACGCTGACTTCTGGTTTTTCAAGGCTGATGGTCACTTCTTTTTCCTTCGTATCAAGGACATAGGCATCACCTGTCTTGTCCTCGATCAAGGTATAGGTTCCGAAGTCCAGACCATCTGCGGTCGCTTCACCCTTGTCGTCAGTCGTCAATTTGACTGAAAAATCACCCTTCTTCAAGGTAAAGACAACATCTTTCAATGCTTGTTTGTTCTCATCTACCTTGACGACTTTGATACTACCTTTTGGTAGGATTCCGACATTGCGGGTTGCAAGAAGGCTGTTAGCTGTCTCTCTGACAAGTGTCGTAAACTCTTCTTTGCTGGTATCTGCTGTACGGTCTGGAATGTTGGTTGGATTAACACTTAAGCTGCGAGTTTTACCGATTGCGGCATTGTCTGCATCTTGGCTCGCATCATTTCCAACAAGCTGATCTTTTTCAAGACGAGTGCCTGTCTTATCATAAAGAACTGTAAACTCTTCATTTTTGTGTTTTTTCACAATTTGAACATAGTAATTACCACGTTTGTAAACATTCATATGATAGTAACCATTTTCATCTGTTTCAGCAGTAATCTTTTGTCCTTGCTGATCAAGCGCTTCTGTACCATCTTCGTTCATCAACTGAACTTGGTAGCCTTTTAACAAGGCCTCATCATCGCTGCGTTCACCATCACGGTTGGCATCGTAGAAGAAGGTTCCATCGACTTCATACTTGATGATTGGCGAACTTACTTGGTTTCCTTCGATGTAGTCTACCTTGTTGAGGCTGACTGCTTCGGAGTTGTTGGCAGCTGAGAAATTATCCAATTTCTCATCGTATGGTAATGTCCCATGGAGAATAAATTCAGCTTCTTCCTTGACGGATAGGACTTGTCCTGGTTTCAAGACAAGCTTGACAAGTTTGACTTGCGTAAAGTCCGCAATGCTAGCTGCCGGAACAAAGTTGGCATCACGAGCACTTGCTAAGGATGGTCCTTGTGCATCTGTCGAATAAAGGACGTCAAATTTTTGTAGCACAGCTGCATTTTCTGCAACAGCTTCGAGACTTTCTACCAACTGCACAGGGAAGACTGACTCACGCGGAAGGTAGTCGCCTGCATCGTTTGGTACAATCTTGTGGTCACCTACATATGGAAGTGCATCGAGAACGGACACATCATTCAAATCAATCAAGGAGTTGTTCAAGACGCTGAGCTTGTAATAGACATCTTGACCTAGATCCGCATACGGAGAAGTCAGGAGCCAATTGGATTTATCAAGTGACACAAACTTCTTAACGAGGACTTCGCGTGGCGGGATAAAGTTGATATTATTGGTAGCACGGAGGAATACTTCATCTGTATCTCCATCTCCATCCAAGTCGAGGTCATCTTTATACTCTCCTTTGCCGTACCATCTTTTGTATTCATCATTGTTATCCCAAGTGACAAAATGTTCAATTTCATTTGTCCCTGTCTGAGCATAGAGGGTCGTGTTAACATCAAAGTCAACTGCCTTACTATGATTGCGAATGACATCTCCGAAACCATAGATAACGGCTGTCTTGCCGGTATTCTTATAATTTGGAATTACTGTTGCCTTGTTTTTAAAATCAGACTGCTGCTCACTGCCTGGGACAAACTCAATTCCCGGCGGAAGGAGGGTAATATGCTTGACATTTTTCAAGACATAGTTAATCTCTGGATTTTGAGCAGTAATCGGAGCTAATTTCCCATCAATAGCTACTGAACCATAGAGACGTCGAACATTATTATCCGAATAAGGAACCGTATAATCACTTCCATTGTAACTAGTAATTCCTAATTGTTCGTCACGGAAGAAATTCGATCCATCTTCGAAATATGAGCTGAGCGCCCCATCTTTACTAGAAGAGGCACGAACCTCAAGAGAATTGAAAAGCCTGCGTGCTTGATCTTTTCCATAAGGCACATCATCTCGTCCTACACCTGTCTCCTGCCATTGCTTCCAGATGTCTTCCTTAACGATCGTCCCTAATTCAAATCGTATACCAGCATTATTCCTAGAGAGAGGAATCGCTTCGTTGAAGACGACCACAATCTTTTCATACTGATCTGCAGTGTCATTAATTTCTTGTTTAGTAGATACATCGCCATCAAAGAGGAAGTCTCTACTACCGTCTGCTTTTTCCCCATAGACCTTATAGCCCACTTTCGCAACTAGGTCTATGAGGCCAGAACTAGAATCATACCACTTGATGTAATTGTAGTACAGGCGATCATCTAGTCCATAGTCCACTACTTCTTTGACATAAGAAGTGTACTCTTGACCGTTATCATCTACTACACCATTTGTTCTATTGTAGAAACTTAAATAATATCTCACATTTACATCGGTATTCTGATTCTTTTTATTGAAAGCAGTCCCCCCAGAAGGATACTCCGCAAATCCTCCTTTAGAAATATCCAATCTTCCACTTGGTTCCTGCACTTTGACATTAAATTTAATTTTTTCTCTGACAGAAGCAAGAGTTACCTCATCGTCTGTTCCTGGCTCAGCTATAATAATCGCCTCATTAACATGCGTCATGTCATAGGATTGAGCTGGAAAGGCTAATTTAATTGGAACTGCTTGATAGATATTGCCATATTGTGAATATTCGCTTAGCGGTCCTTGATAGGTTGCTGTATGGGTCGCTTGATCATAGAGCCACTTCCCACTGTTATAATTATAAAATCCATTCGCATCAGGCTCACCAAACATCACCGCTCCTGCAGGGAGCTTCTCTGTGATTTTCACTTCAGTAGGGCTGTACTTCCCATAACTACCACTTCCATTTTGAACACCGATTAGGTATTCAACCCAGGGAGCCCTGTCTCCCGTAGCAGTCTGCTGAGTTGCTTCTTGACTAGCTACTGAAATGTCAGACATGATGACGGTTTCGCCATTTACATCGACCCGCATCTTATTGTTACCACTCATGCTAGAATCTACACCCGAATAGCCTCGAGAAGCATTGACAATCTTAACCGAATCTGCACCATTGGTCTTACCAATATAGGTATTTGAGGCTTCTTTTAAGAGCTTACCTTCTCCATCAAAGAGTTCATACTTGATTAGCACCTTAAAGCCGTCTGGCGTGGTTGGCTGCTTCATACGAAACGGCATTGGTACCGCAACAAGCTGGCCACCTGTAAGGTTGTCAAAGCTATACTCAACATACCAGTTGTCCGCGTCCTCTGTTATTTTCCAGCTAGAAGCCGACGCTGCCTTTGTAAACTGAGGTATTCCATCAATATTCTTTTTCGGGAAGGTTATCCGCGTCTTAGCATTTTTGATGTTGACACCCGTACCCGAAATTCGGAACTCGGCGTAAGGGTTAATCCCTTCACCAGTGAGGTATTCCAATTTTTCAGTTCCATCTGGATTTGTGTCTTCTGTAAAGACCCGCACTTCTGCCGCAAATGTTCCATCAACTGCTGGCTCTGCTGCGAGAGTCGTATCTGATGCTACACGAAAGGCTGCACTAGGAGCAGTTGATCTAGATGCTACTGAACTACTTGAGCTAGCAGTGCTTGTCGCTGCTGAAGCGCTATCCTCTGTAGTAGAAGAACTGCTACTCGTTGGTGTAGGCTCCTCTGCTACGCTACTAGAACTGGACGAGCTAGCGACTGTTTCACCTGTATCACTACTGGGTGCCACTACAGGTTCCTCCGATGATGTTACTGTTGTGACAGTATTATTTGTACCTTCTTGCGCAAGTACAGTTGCAGCTGGAAGGATATTTCCTGTAATCAACAGCACATACATGAAAGCATGAAATACCCGTAGGAATTTCTTTTTCATAATGATTTTCTCCTTTTTAAAATTACATATATACGATAGTTTGAAGAAGTATATATTTATCTTTTATGGTACCTCACCCTTAGCTATTTGTCAAGTATTCTATCCTTTAGAATATATATACATATATGGATAAGACGAAAAGATTTTGATTTTTGAGATTCTGTATCATCAAATCTTCAAATTGATAAATGAGATACCAAAAGCGAACAAAACAGGATTCTGAGTGTCAGAAAACTAGTTTTGTTCGCTTTTTATATTTAGGGTTGGACTTTCTCCCAGTATCATATATAAGCAAGCATTTACAAACGTTCATTCACCCGCCTTGAGGGCCTCTAGCATATCGAGTTTCCTTAAATGGTGATCGACATACCGGCCCAAGATGACTAGGATGCCGAGAATCGCACCAATTGGCACCAGATAGACACTGCTCGATACGGTCGGAGCAAAGAGGATAGCGGGAGAGGCAATGACGATGAGCAGCAGACGATGGAGGAAGAATCCTACCACTAAGCCTAGGATAATACCCAAGACGGATAACATCATGGTTTCTCGGTAGATATAAAAGGTCACTTCTCGGTCATAAAATCCGAGAACTTTAATGGTAGACAATTCCCGAACCCGTTCTGCCATATTGATATTGGTCAAGTTGTAGAGAATCACGATTCCAAGGAGAACTGACAGAACAATCAAGATAATCATGACAGACTGGAGCGACTGGACGATGGTTTCAAGCAAGGCTATCAAGGAGGTGTTTTGAACAACTGCTACCACTCCTTTCATGGCAAGAAAGTCTGTCGCAGCTGTCTCAAGCGCTCTTGTCTGGTCATCAGCCAAGACTACGAGAGCTGCGTTTGGCTGATAGGCCTTACCTGCTGCCTCTTGGTAAGCTGCGGCGGATAGGTAGATGAAATGCCCTGCATACATCTCTGCAATGCCTGCCACCTGAATGGTGATAGGCTCTTGATTGACCGTAACAGTCATCCTATCTCCAACTTCAACCTGGTAAAGTCGGGCTAATTTTTCAGAGACAATGGCTCCCTTTTCTGGAAGTGACAGGGATTGACCCGTTGCAGGATTGCGCAGGGCGACAAAGGAAGACAAATCCTTTTCTGGGCTGACAAAAAGACTAATGGCAAGGGCTTCTTCCTGCCCTTTAACCGTCTCATTTAAGCCATAGTAGGCGACAGGGAGGGTCTCTTTGATGTCTCTTGAATGGAGCGCTGCTTCTACCTCGGCCTTTTCTTCCTTGCTGGCTCTGGTCTGCTCGACCACGACCAGATGATAATGGAGGAGCTGTCCAAATTGCTGATCGATGACTCGCGAAATCGAGGAGCGAATCCCTAGACCTGCAAATAAGAGAGCAACCGAACCGGCTACGCCCACAATAGTCATCAGCATTCGTTTTTTATAACGCAGGATATTGCGTGCAGTCACCTTTTGAGTGAAGCTCAAGCGTCTCCAGATAAAAGGGAAAAATTCCAAGAAAATCTTGGCCCCTGACACAGGAGGTTTTGCTTGCAACAACTGGGCTGGCTTTTCTCTTAATTCCCGACGTGCTACCAAATAGGCTGGTAACACTGAAGAAAGAAGAGAAAAGAAGATGGCAAGAATCATCCAAAAAGGATAGAGATGCAACTGGCTCTGACCGATGACCGTTGTATCTGTCATAATCCGACTAATCATCGGAGCAAGGAGGAAATTCCCCAAGAGAATCCCCGCAATCGTCCCCGAAAGACCAGCAGTCAAGCCATAGATGACAAACTTCATCATAATCTGTTCATCGGTGTAGCCGAGCGCCTTGAAAATCCCTACGTTCGATCGTTCTTCATCCACAAAGCGGGTCATGGTCATAAAGGTCACAAGAGCGGCCACTAGATAGAGGACTGCTGGGAAAATATTCCCCACAGCTGAAATGCTCTTGGTGCTACTGTCATAATTGGCATAGCCATTTCCACCAGGTAGGCTATCCCTTGTATAACTCCTGTATTCTGGCGTATTGAGACGGGCTAGGTCAGCCTGTGCTACTTGGAGTTCTTTCCTTGCAGTCTTCACCTGTTTTTCGACTTCTACCCGCTTGGTCTCAAAATCTTTCCGACCTTGTTGCAGTTCTGTTTGACCTCTGGTTAATTCTGCCTCTTTCTCTGCCAAACTAGCTCGTGCATTCTCTAACTGCTCCTGCCCATTTTCATACGCAAGTCGACCAGATTCATACTCAGCAAGACCTGTTTCATAGGCGCTTTTCCCCTCCTGATAGCGATCTAAGGCTGTTTGGTACTGAGCCACGCCGTATTCATACTGCTCCTTAGCAACTCTGTAGGTAGCTTCCTGTTGCTGGTATTGAGCCTTTCCTGTCTCATAGGCGATTTGGCCTGTCTGATAGGCCTGTTGCAGGGTAGCAATGTCGGTTTCTAATTGCCTTAAGCGATGCTCGAGTTCAACCAGTTCTGGGATTTCACCTTCTTGGCCTGTAGTTGCTGCAAAGGCAATTTGATCCTGAATAGCCTGAATCGTTGCTGCATAATCGCTTCTTGCTTGATCGATTCTAGCAACGAATTGCGCTAATTCCTCTTCTTGGGCTTTTAAAGTGGAACGGGCTGAGAAAAGCTGCGCCTCTGCCTGCTCCAATTCCCGCTTGCTTTTGTCCAGACTAGCACGGTTACTATCTAGTTCTTTTTTGGCTACCTGCAATTGACTGTAGTGACTGTCCAATTCCTTTTTGGCAGTTGCCAGATCTGTTGCAGTCAACTCTAGGCTGATGGCTTGCAGTTCAAGCTCTTCCTGCCCTTTCTCCAGCTGCTCTTTGGCTTGCTGCAAACCTTCTTCATTGGCGGTGAGCTGGCTGGCTGCTTCTTCCAGTTGCTGCTGGGCATCCTGAAGCTTTTGCTCGCTCTCCTGAATCTTTGTGTTGCCGTCCTTTTTAATAGTTGCTAAGCGTTCCTTGCCGTTGTCTGCCAAGAGCTGATTGAGTTTGTCTTGGTGGGCAAGGATTTTTTGCTTATAGGCTGCTTGATAATAAGGAATGGTTGCCACATCATCATAGCGAATACGGGCGATCATATAGACTTCAGAATCAAAGGCCTCTTCTGGTACAAAGGCATAGGCGGTTAGCTGACCCGCCCCTGTACTGGCTGGTCCGAGATTGATTTTCCCCCAGATTTCAGACGAATCCGCAAAACCTGTCACGATAAACTCTGTCTCTTTTAAGACTGAGGCCTGTTTATTTCCTTCCTTGACCCTAATCTTGTCGCCGATATGGTACTCCCCGTCCAGATTGGTCGACAGAAGGATTTCCTTGGCGGATGTAGGGCCCTTGCCCCGCTTTAGCTGATACTGGGAAATGGTCTTAGGAATCGAAAATAGGCGAATAGCCTGCGTTCCCGTCCCAAGGGTCACATCCTTGAAATAGGCATATTCAATCGTGGCATCTGTTATGCCGTCCAATTCTGCCTTGTCTGCCTGACTGATACCGAGGTCCGACATGACTGCCAAATCCATCATCTGCCCTTGATCAATATAATGCTGGGCTGTTTTTTCCATATTCGGCGCTGTTGCTTTTAGTCCTATAAAGGCCATCGAGCCAATCAGCATTAGATTAAAAATAGAGAAAAAACGCCCCTTCGAGGACAGCAAGGATAGGCGAATGGTTTTCCAATAAATCCTCTTTTTCATCTTGTCTTCCTAATATTCTAAGGTCATGATGTCCTGTGGTTCGGGATTGACCTGAATGGAGTGTACACTGGCATCGCGCATCTGAATGACCTTGTCTGCGATGGGGGCTAGAGCTGCGTTGTGGGTCACAATCACAACGGTCGCCCCTTCTTTTTTGGACATATCCTGCAAGATTTGCAGGACCTGCTTGCCCGTCTGGTAATCAAGGGCGCCAGTCGGCTCATCACACAAGAGCATCTTGGGGCGTTTCGCTACTGCACGCGCTATCGCAACCCGCTGTTGTTCACCTCCTGACAGTTGTGCTGGGAAATTATCTAAGCGGTTCCCCAAGCCCACTTTTTCCAAGATCTCAATCGGATTCATGGCATCGCGCACGATTTCAGAAGCCAATTCCACATTTTCTTTTGCAGTAAGGTTTGCCACCAAGTTATAAAATTGAAAGACAAAGCCAACATCCTCTCTGCGGTACTTGGTCAACTGCCTGGCGCTAAACTGGGCAATATCCACCCCATCAATCTGAACCACTCCCTCATCATTGGTATCCATACCGCCCAAAATGTTGAGCAAGGTTGACTTCCCAGCACCAGAAGAGCCCAGAATGATGACCAATTCTCCCTTTTCAATCTCAAAGGAAATATCCTTGTTGGCCACAATGCGATTGTTGCCCATAGTATAGGATTTCGAACTGTTTCGTACTTCTATATAAGCCATAGCCTACCTCTTTTCTTCTTCCCTTTATTATACCATGTTTTCGTTGAAGATGTGACGACGTGTAAAAAACGAATGAAAATAGGAAGACAGCGCTGTGTGCGATGCACACAAGGTGGCTTATCCCTAAAGGGATTCTCAGCTGTAACTCACTAAAGCGAGAACAGCTGCCTACCCACTAAAGGGATTCTCAGCTGTAACTCACTAAAGCGAGAACAGCTGCCTATCTTTTTTCCGAAGTTTTTAGTCGGAACAAAGACTGTTAGCAGCTGCTAGAGCGGCATCGTAATTGGGATGTTCATTGACATTGTCCAGGTATTCCACATAGACAATCTCGTTGCGTTCATTGAGAACAAAGACTGCACGCGCTAGTAAATTCCATTCTCGCATCAGGAGCCCGTAGGATTTTCCAAAAGCATGGTCATAATAGTCCGATAGGGTCACTGCGCCATCCAGTCCTGCTGTGCCACACCAACGAGCCTGAGCAAAGGGCAAGTCTGCTGAAACAGTAATGACAACCATATTATCTGTATCTGCCAGATCTTGATTGAAGCGACGGGTCTGCGTGTCACAAATGCCTGTATCAATGGATGGAACGACACTGATTACCTTGCGTTTCTTCCCAAAATCATTGAGGCTTTTAAGAGTCAAATCATTTGCCATGAGGACAAAATCAGGGGCTTGATCTCCTACGCGTAAGTGAGGTCCGACAAGAGTCACTGGTTTTCCGATAAATGTTGTCATAGTAGGCTCCTTTTTCTAAGCGTTTTGATTTAGTACTAGGCAACGGTCCAAACATAAATGAAGTTAGGTAAAGCGCGTTAACGACGTAATAGACTAAAACAAAATGACTATACCTCTATTGTAAGCGTTTTGCCTCAAAAATGCTAGTGTTTTGATTGCGCTTTATGATTCTTTTGCAAAATGATCGTTCAAAACTGGCTCTGGTTGTTTTGTAGTGGATTGAGAAAGGAATAGGATAGGGCAAGAAGCTACAGGTAGAACCGGCGTTCAGCAAAGCGACTAAACGGTGCCCTAAGCTTTATTCCATCCACCATAGCTTGACAGACGGGAATGTTTCAAACGTAGGGCGTTGGCTAGGACCGATACCGAACTGAGCGACATGGCTGCTCCTGCCAGCATAGGATTGAGTAAGGGACCACCAAATAAGTGTAAAGCACCCATGGCAATCGGAATGCCAATGACATTATAGGCAAAAGCCCAGAACAGATTTTGCTTGATGACCCGCATAGTGGCCTGACTTAATTGAATCGTGCGCGCCACATCAAGCAGGTCGCTCCGCACCAGCACAATATCCGCTGATTCAATGGCAACATCTGTGCCAGATCCGATGGCAATACCGACATCGGCCTGTGCCAGCGCTGGGGCGTCATTGATCCCATCACCGACCATGGCAACCCTCCTGCCTGTTTTCTGCCACTCTTTGACAACAGCCGCCTTATCTTCTGGTAAGACCTGACTGATAACCTCTTGGATCCCAGCTTGAGCTGCAATGGCTTCCGCTGTCTCTTTGGTATCTCCCGTCAACATGACCACTTCGATTCCCTTGTCTTGTAGCTCCTTCATGGCTTGAGGACTGGTTTTCTTTATTCTATCCGCAATTCCAAGAACACCGACCACCTGTTTTTCCATGGCCAGAAAGACGGGTGTTTTCCCACTTTGAGAAAGAAGGCGGCTATCTTCTTCTGCCTGTCCCAACTCTACTTCATAGGCTGTCATTAAGGCCAGATTGCCAAGGAGCACGTCTTGTCCATCGACTGTTCCAACAACGCCCTGTCCAGAAAGAGACTGAAAATCAGCGACTGGGGAGAGAGCAAGTTCCTTTTCTTGAGCAAAAAAGCGAATAGCCTCCCCCAGCGGATGCTCCGAATAATACTCCAGACTCGCTGCTATTTGTAGGATAGTCTCCTCAGATTTTCCATGATAGCTTATCCTATCTGTCACCCGTGGCTTGCCTTCTGTCAACGTCCCTGTCTTATCGACAATAATCGTATCGAGCTTCTGCGCCCGCTCCAGGACCTCACCTGACTTGATAAGTATGCCGTGTTCCGCACCTTTTCCAGTTCCTACCATAATAGCTGTCGGTGTCGCAAGTCCCAAGGCGCAGGGACAGGCAATGATTAAGACCGCAATCATAATGGAGAGTGAAAAGGCCCATGATTCTCCTGCTATGAGCCAGAAAAGCCCCGCACTAAGAGCAAGGAGCATGACCACCGGAACAAAGACTGCTGCTACCTGATCAGCCAGCTTCGCAATTGGAGCCTTCGACCCTTGCGCTTCTTCGACCAAGCGGATAATCTGTGCCAGAGCTGTGTCCTTTCCAACCTTGGTAGCCCTCATGTGAAAGGTCCCATTTTTATTTATAGAGCCACCAAATACAGCATCACCTACTGCTTTTGACACAGGGAGACTTTCTCCCGTCAGCATAGACTCATCTACCGTTGATTGCCCCTCTAGCAACTCACCATCAACAGGAATTTTTTCCCCGGGACGTACCACTAACTGCTCCCCCACCATGACTAGGTCAAGCGCAACCTCCCTTTCTTGTCCATTTCGAATGACACGGGCTGTCGGAGGAGTCAAGGCCATCAAGTGCTGAATGGCTGCTGACGTCCGACTTTTTGATACGGTTTCGAGGTATTTTCCAAGCGTAATCAAGGTCAAAATGACTGCTACTGACTCCAAATACAGTTCCGCATGACCGCCGTGCGTTACCTCAACCCTGCCTGACCACAATAGACCTGCCATGACAATCCCCTGAATCAAGGCCGCACCTGTCCCAATCGCAATCAAGGAATCCATATTGGGATGTCCCCCCAACAAGGTTTTTGTCCCCTTTTGATAAAAGGAACGCCCCAGATAGACAATCGGCAGAACTAAGATCAGCTGAATCAGAGCAGACACAGACGCCTCATGGAAAATCGCTGGTAGAAGAACGTTCCCCCAAGGTAACATCGGAACCATGGCTAGATAGACCAAAGGAAGGGCAAAGACGGCTGACCAAATAAAGCGTTGCCACAATTTTTTAGCCTGTTCTTCTTGCTCCACAGCCCTATCTACCTGTTGCCCCGCCTCTTCTAAAAAGGCTTCGTAACCTGCTTTTGCCACCGCTTGCTGAATGGCGGAAGTAGACTGCATAGTAGCATCATAGCGAACATAGAGGCTTTCTCTTGCCAGATTGACCGTAGCTTCTTCTACTCCGTCAAGACCTGCAACACTACGCTCAACAGCCATGGCGCAAGAAGCACAGCTCATGCCTTTAATCTGATAGGTCTGCTCGATAGCAGTTGAGTGCAAACGATAGCCTGCTTTTGCTACGGCATCGATCAATTCCGCTTCTCCCACTTCTCCTGCCTCATAGGCAACTGTTGCCTGCTCCGTAGCTAGATTGACGCTGGCTGCTGTCACACCCGTTAGGGACTGGAGTGTTTTTTCAACTGTCATCGCACAGGAAGCGCAACTCATACCCTCTACCTCATAGGTTTTCTTCATATTCTTCTCTCCTTCCGTCTACATTTGTAATCTTCAACCCTAGTATATCGCTTTTGACTACATTTGTAAACAAATATGGTTTTAAAAAGCAGGAACATGCTCATTTTCCTGCTTCCTCTATCCTTATTTACGGGTTTACGGTTTACGGGCCAGCATGGTCGCAAAGCGAAACCGTAAGAAGTTCCCCTGCTCATCTCGACGATGAAGTTGACCAACATCCTCGTTGTACTTGATGAGCTCCCAATCCTTGTAGTAATGCTTTAGCTCGTCACGATCAAAAGTAAAGGAAAAGTTCATGGGACACGGCGCATCGTCTGTACTCATGGCAGCGACAATCAGATTGTAGCCACCGCTATTGGTCTGGGCTTGCATATTGTTTATAATCGCAGGAATCCGATCGCACTCTAAAAACATCAGAACCACCGTCGAAATAATCCAGTCATATCGCTGCTCAAGACTGGCCTGATTGATGTCGTACTGACCGACCTGCAAGTCCAAGTCTTCAGCTTCCATGACGGTTAATAGGGTCTCAAGACTCGGTAAATGATGATCTACAGCCGTCACATCAAAACCTTTTTGAGCCAGATAAAGCGCATTACGCCCCTGTCCACATCCTAGATCCAAGACCTTGCACGGCTCGGTAATAGTCTCAAGTGCCTCTATCACTTCCGAATGCGTTCTCGTAAAGCCATATTTTTTAGCCAAATAATCCTCTGGTCTACAAAAAAATTCCACAAAAAAACTGGTATCGTCTGTCATCAGGGTCACCCGATGCCAAGCCTGGGACTCGACCATGGGAATATCGTCTGTCGCTCGATAATAGTGGATGGCAGTAATCTCATTGTCACCTGAGATGGCTTCGTACTTGAGTTCACCATTCAAGACCTTAATCTTGCCCCACGTTCCAACCTTGGTATTGTGCTTATGAGTGATTTCTGTGGGGACCGTCTCCTTGGTCCAAACAGGCATCCGTTTGTAGGCTACTAAGTCTGACATATCTGTTCTCCTTTCTTTCTATTGTAGGAAATTATGGACATCCATGCAACTATTTCCAGTATTTTCAAAAGAAAAACGCCTAGAAATATTTTTCTAAGCGTCTAACGATAGAGTAAGAGGAATCGTCTATTCTTTGTCTTCTCTCTTACTTTTACCAAGTGCTAGGAAGCCTGCCAGACCAAGAGCTACTAAACCGTAAACTCCTTTAGTTGAAGTTTCCGTACCTGTCTTAGGAAGTGCTCCTTTAGATGGTTTTACAGTAGTTGAACCTGCTGGCCCTGACTGACCTGACATTGGAGGCTGACCAGCTCCTGGGTCGGTCGTTTGGTTTGGTTTAGCAACCGTTGAGCCTTTTGCAACATTTCCCTTGGCATCCTTACCGGTTGCTGTGACAGTTGACCCATCCTCAACTTTATTGGCTGGGATTGTAACTGTTCCATCCTTATCAACCGTGACGCCATCTGGAAGCGTGCCTTTTGGCGTCCATTCACCTGTCGTAGGGTCTTTCACAATTGTTACGGTTTGCTGAGAGCCGTCTTCACCAGTATAGTGAATCGTACCTGTTGTGTTATCCTCACCTACCTTGACAGTTACTGAACCGTCTTCATTAGCCGTCACACTTGGTTTGTCGGCTGTGGTATCTTTATCCGTATCAGAAGCCGGCTTGCTGTTTGGATCTTTCGAATCTGTTCCTGCATCCTTTTCTGCGTCATCAGTAAATCCATCATTGTCATCATCTGGATCCATGGCATCTGGCTGTCACACTACGGAAACCTATCCTCATAGGGAGAGGATTATGAATTTCTGTTGTTGAAGGAGTTGAAACTACTGTATCTAAATCATTTGCTGATACAGTTGTTGCCAAACTCACCATCATGGCTATTCCAAGAAGAACACTAGCAGCACCAAAATAATATTTGCGGATTGAAAAACGTTGGCTCAAACCATACCAGTCAAACTTGTTTTTCTTAGTCTTTCTCACAAATAAACACCCCTTTATCATTTTTAATATATAATACATGGATTCAGTACCTAAAATAAGCACAAAGTCTCAGCATTACTTCTTTTATTATACCCCCTTTCCTCCGTCTGCAATCTACGTTTTGTGTGTTAATTGTCTGTAGTGCCACTTGGTAACTACTATTTTCCTAAAAATAAAATAAGTTTGAAGCCAAAGGACTCCAAACTCACTAAATAAACCTTCCTACTATATGACTATGGAGATATACGATATCTCCTTAATAACCTAAAACAAGAGCTTGATAAGGTTCTAAGTATAGTTCCAAACCGCCTTGATTTATACTCTCAAGATTATTTACGAGAAGCTCGGTATATGCTTCCTCAAGAGTGATTCGTTGTTCTTGATTTGAGAAATTAATCAAAACTTGAACTCGCCTATCTCCCACCCGCTCATAAGCAATCAGATGATCAACAGATTCATAGACTGGACGAAACACTCCTGAACGAATGCTTTCACCATAAAGGGCATGGCGATACAAAGCCGTTAATTTCTTATAGTAAGATAGGACAGAGGTAGCATCGTTGATTTGTGAGGCAACATTTATCTGACGATTTGGATGACTAGATAAGAGCCATGGTTTCACTTGAGAAAAACCAAAATACTCCTGATCTGTCCACTGCATCGGGGTTCTTGCATTATCCCGACTATACTTTTGAACAGCATGTAAAGCATCTTCATCTGTCAATCCATCACTAATGGCCACATGGTACTCATTGATCGTATTGATATCATCATATTCTTGAATGGTATCAAAGGTTTGATTCTCCATTCCAATCTCTTGTCCCTGATAAATAAACGGGATTCCTTTACGCAAAATTTGAAGAGTTGCAAGGGCTTTTTTACTGGTATCAGATATATCTTCCGCAGGAATAAAACGGGTTGCTCCTCTAGCTTCATCATGATTTTCAATAATAGTAGAAAGAATTCCGATCGAATCCGTCAACTTGTGTGTTTTATAAATCGTTTCCTTCAAAGCATTTGCCGACGATTGCTCAAATGTATACCAACGCTTCCCTTTACGGTCAAGAAGAATAGGCCTAAAATCAAAAATTGAAGAAAACATTCCATTTTCACCAATCAAAAATTGCAATTCGTCCCCAGTTTCATCAAACACTTCGCCGACTGTGAATGCATTATACCGATCAAATGTTTTTTCTTTTAACTCTGTCAAAAAAGGCTCGATTGGCTGAGCATATGCCAATACCTCGTCAACTGTCACCAAACCATCTTCTTCACCATCTGAAGGCAAAGAAGACCATGACAAATCTTTTTTGATATTCATAATGGCATCCACCCGAAAACCAGCAATCCCCTTTTCCAACCACCAATTAACCATATTAAATAGTTTTTCACGAACGACTGGATTTTGCCAATTCAAGTCCGGCTGTGCCTTGTGAAATGAATGTAGGTAATATTTATTGGTTCCTGGAACTTTGTCCCACACACTCCCACCAAAGTAGCTACGCCAGTTATTTGGTACGCCATTCTCACTTTCAACAAAGTAGAAATACTCTGCATACTCCCCATTCGGATCGGCTAAAGCTTTCTGGAACCATTCATGCTGATCTGAACAGTGATTGATGACTAAGTCCATAATAATGGAAATCCCACGTTTTTTAGCCTCCATAATCAGCTCGTCCATATCATCCATGGTGCCAAAAATCGGATCAATTGCATAATAATCCGCAATGTCATACCCTTGATCGACAAAAGGACTCTTATAAACTGGCGATAACCACAAAATATCAATTCCTAGGTCTTGTAGATAATCTAATTTTTCTGTAATACCCTTTAAATCACCAACTCCATCGTTATTGCTATCATTAAAACTTTTAGGATAAATTTGGTATGCTACCTTACCCTTCCACCAATTTTTTTCCATTTTCACGCTACTTTCTATTGTATACTTTATAAAAATCAAAATCTGACTACCTTCCACAATTGAGAATTGTGGAAGGTAAGAAATAGAGCGATCATAGATCGTCTTCACTGAACCACTAGTTCGGACCAATGGTGGCTGACAGTCCACACTTTACACCAAGAAGAAAGCAAAGCTACACTTTGCCATATTTCCCGATTGAAATAGTTCCCCGAACTTCAACCTTCAACAGTCCACCGGACTAATGTTAAAGGTGAGTTAACGACATCAGGTTTTGATTTTTGACGAGTAGTAATCAAAATAAATTTGAAAACAACTTATGCCCCTTGCCACACTTCTTGGAGGTAGGAATACGTTAAATAACGAGTATCCGGTACAAGTGCAATCTCTCGGCCTAAATCTTCTGCTCTTCCAACACCAATAGGTAGGGCTCCTGCCGCTTGAATCGCTACGATACCAGCAACGGCATCTTCTATGCCGATAGCATCTTCAATTCTCACTCCTACTTGTTCTGCAGCAGCTAGAAATAGATCTGGTGCTGGCTTTGAAGCACCAACTTTCTCTGGATCAGCAACCGTATCAAAATAGGATTTCAGTCCCATCTGTTCTAATAAAAATAGTCCATTCTTAGAGGCAGAGGCCAACGCTATCTTGATACCATTGGCTTTTAAATCTTGTAAAAGTTCTAAAATCCCCGGATAGATGTCCTTCGGAGATATCGCTTGAATCATCTCTACATAGTGATCATTTTTTTTATTGGCCAAGGCTTCAAATTCTTGGTCTGTAACCTGGAGGTTACCCAGGGCAAGAATCTTACAAAGAGAATCGTTCCTCGATACTCCCTTTAACTGCTCGTTAAACGAACGATCCACACCTTTGATCCCCAATTCTTCCGCTAACGTTTTCCAAGCCAAGTAGTGATACTCAGCCGTATCTGTAATCACACCATCTAAGTCAAATAATACTGCTTTAAACATTTTTCACCCTCTTTTAAACTAACGAGATAGACTAAATAAACTCCCTAACTTCTTGCTCCAGCAACTATTGTTAAGATAGATAAACCAATAGCATCCAACTGCATATTTCCCTAAAATCAGTCGCTAAACACTGCATATTATTTCTTATTTTTCACCGTCCATACGAACCCCTTGAAGGAAATAACGGTTAAAGATAATATATAAAACAATAATTGGAAGAATGGTTAACACAGAAGCCGCCATCACTCGGTTCCACATTTGCCCCCCTTGATCAGCTTTTTGTAACAGCTGCAACCCAACCGTCAAAGTAAATTTGCTCTGTGTCTTCAAATAGAGCATCGGTGCCATAAAATTATTCCAAAATCCCATAAAGACAAAAACGGATTGCGTTGCAATAGAGGGGCGTGCCAGAGGCATCACAATACGGAAGAATGTCCCTGTACGACTTAAACCGTCGATACTAGCTGCCTCTTCTATATCTGTTGGGAAGCTCAGGAAAAATTGACGCATCATAAAAATATTCCCAATGTTAACCGCAGCAGGTAAAACCAGAGCCCAGTAAGAATCTAGCAATCCCAAATTTGAAATAATCAAATAGTTTGGAATCAAAAGTACTTGCGTCGGTACCATCATCATGGCTAAGATACCATAATAGATCCGAGAACGTCCTGGATATCGCAAGCGAGCTAGACTATACCCAGCCATTGTATTTAAAAAGAGATTAATAGCTGTTCCAATTGTTGAAATAATCAACGAATTGAGAAACCACTGTACAAACATAGAACCAGATTCAGGACTAAAAAGATAGCGGTATTGCTCTACTGTAAATTCTTTAGATAAGATGGATAAGTCACCACTAGTAATCTCTGACAAGGGTTTAAAGGATGCTGAAACTGCCCACATGAATGGGTAGAAAGTAACAAAGGCGTATCCGATAAGAATGACATATAACAGGACTTTAAAAGCCTGACTGGTTTTAGTTGTTTTCAATACCGTTACCTCCATTTATTTTTTCAGCAATCCGTGTGACAATAAAAATGATGATGGCTAGTAAGATTGCCAAAACAGATGCATAGCCCATTTGATTATTTTGTCCAAAGGCATATTGATAAATCAAGAGAGAAACTGTCAACGTTGAATTAACTGGACCACCTGTCCCTCCAGAGAAGATATAAGACTGGTCAAACATTTGAAACGTACCAATAATCCCAGATAAAATAACATAAGTCGTGATATGATGCAAATAAGGGATCGTCACAAAACGCAATTTTTGGAAAGCATTCGCACCATCAATTTCTGCCGCCTCATACAGAGAATAAGGCAAGTCCACTAGAGCTGCTAGATAGATGGTCATAAAGTAGGGAACAGTTGACCAAACATTCATAGCCATAATGACTTTTAAGGTCCACTTGGCATCATTTATAAAATTAATTGGTGCATCTGTCATGTGGGTTGCCATCAAGAAATGGTTGATTGGGCCATTTTGATTAAAAATAAACATAAAAATGAGAGTCAAGGCTGCCGAGCTAGTCAAGGTAGGTAAGAAATAAATTAAACGAAATAGTTTCTTACCTTTCACATTACGGCTAGCTAAGACATAGGCCATCACTAGCGAAATAATCGTTTGCGCCGGTACTACTACAAGAGCAAAGAAACCTGTATTTTGCAATGCACGAATCAACTGTTTATCGGTGAGAATACTTTTGAAATTTCGAAAATGATTCCATTCAAAGGTACGAGCGATTAGGTTCACGTTATGAAAGGTCAGATAAATCGCAAACAAGATGGACAGAATAAAGAAAACAAAAATGACAAGTAGAGCTGGTGCTAAAAAGCCATATCCCTGAATCATCTCTGCTAGTTGCCTTTTGGAAGGTTTGGTTTTTGCTACTGCCATAGAAAATCTCCAATTGAACTATTATTAAAAAGAGAGAGGTAATCCCCTCTCTAAACTACTTTTTACTTGCTGAGTTTACTATTTGCATCTTCATCAATTAATTGTAATGCCTTCACTAAATCAGCTTTAGTTGCTCCTTTTTTGAAGACATCTGAAATGAAGTTGCCGTATGAACTTACAAGTGTTGGTAGATTAGTACCATCTTGCCATGCAATCGCATATTCGATAGCATTTTGGTGGACTTGAAGGCGTGGATTATCTGCAAGGAATTGCGAACCTTCGGCAACGTCCGGACGAGTTGCAAGTGTACCCACTCCTTCTGTCCAAGAAGTCATTCCTTCTTTACCAGATACATATTGGATCCATTTATCTGCTAAATCTTTTGATTTTGTATGTTTATATTCTCCCCATCCAACAGTAAACTGCATGGTTGATTTGTTACCAAGGAACGTCATATTGGGAATAATATCAAAGTCAATGTCCTTGTATTCTTGTTGGAACACTTTATAGTTCCAGTTACCTGTCAGCGTAAGGGCAAATTTACCCGTACCGAAACCTGCTCCTTCATCACCCGCACCAATATCCTGTGGCACAGCAAAGGCACCTGTGTTAAACAAATCAATTGCAATTCCAAGATTTTTAAGAATCGTTTGATTTGACATATTTACTTTGCCATCTTTATCAATCGGATCTTGACCTTCTGCAACAACAAATGGCCAGTTACGTGGAAGGTCTGCATTGAAGTTCATCAAATAGACATTTCCAGCGCCATAAGCCGCATCAATTTTTGCCTGCGCTTCTGGTGCCCATTTGATTAATTCTTCGTATGAAGTTGGAATGTCTGCTACCTTCAAACCAGCTTTTTCAAAAATCTTTTTATTCACATATACTGCTAGTGTTGATACATCTTTTGGCGCTGCATAGATTTTTCCATCTGTTTCAAAGGCTTGTGCAATCGTTGAGTAGAAGTCATCTTTGTTAATGACATCAGATAAATCGTTCAAAACTCCTTCTTTTTGTAAATATGGATAAAAGCTTGAATCGATATAGAAAACATCCGGTGCCGTTCCGCCTGCTAAGTCTGTCGGCAATTGCGTCGTGATGTCTGTATAGACTTTTGACTCTACTTTTGCATCATGATCTTTTTCAAACTGCTTAATCAATTTATCAAGTGCTGCATTTTCAGTATCATTGCCTTTCCAATAACCAATGGTGATCGTTTTACTATCCGCTGATTTTGAAGAACTGCCTGAACAAGCAACAAGCGTGCTAGCTGTAAGAACAAGTGCTCCTGCACCTAAAACTTTTTTCCAAGTTTTCATAAGAAAATCCTCCAAGATTTATAAATTTATTGTAACCGAATTAATAAGTTTATGAGTTTGTTCTTTGTTGATAAACTCAATCACAGGTCCTTCCGATTTATCAATTGTAACAGAAGTTTGAGTAACATGAACAGATACTGATTGGCCTTGATAATCAAAACCAAAATCTAAACTCGTCCACTCTTTAGGCAAATGTGGCTCTATGCGGAGTTTTCCGTTTACGATGCGTACACCACCATATCCAAAGACAACCATCTGCCAAATACCACCAAGACTTGCCGCATGAATCCCCGGGTCCGATGATTTCATATATTCGCCCATATCAATATTGCTAGCTTGTTTAAAGAAATCATAAGATTGATCTAATCTCCCAAGGTCAGCCGCTAAAATGGCATGAGTTGATAAACTAAGAGAAGAATCATGAGTTGTTTTAGGCTCGTAATAATCAAAGTTCTTTTCTTTCAGTTCTTTTTCAAATAACCCTTCAAACAAGAGAAGTAAGAGAAGTACATCGGCTTGTTTGGTAATCTGCATCTCGTTAACTTGGTCTAAATTGTAATCATGAAAGAGCGAATCCACACCATCTGATTCTTTGTATTTGCGTAAATGAATCACGGCCTTTGACAAATACGAATCATCTTGAGGAAGAATACTCTCTTCTGTCGGTTGAGGTAAGAACATCTTTTGTGATTTTTCAGTTAACGTTTCCACTAAGTCTGCCAACTTAAATGTTGCATCCAACTTAGCATAAACATCTGCCTGATTGATTTTTAAATCCTCAATAAGAGTTAACACATAAGCCATATTCCAGTGAGCTGTGTAGTTGGTATAACTGTTATTATTTACATGTTCTTTATACTCATCGGGACCGATAATATCATTGATCTCGTAAACCTCTTTTTCAGGATTGTATTCCAATCGACTAGCCCAAAATTTAGCTGTATCAATGAGAATCTCATAGCCTTTTTCTCTAGCAAACTGGTCATCACCTGTCACATCCAGATATTGCTTCACGCCGAAAGCAACATCAGAGGTGATATGCTGTTCGATAAAGCCTGACCAAATTTTTGTTGCTTGACCAGTAACAATATCTGCAGCACCCCAAACAGGAGTAACTTCACCATCGGTTGGCCACGCAGCTTCCCATGGGTACTGAGCACCTTCATAACCATTGCTAGCAGCCTTTTTTCGAGCACCCTCCAGTCCAAGGTAGCGATAGGTCACTAAACTTTTAGCGATTTCAGGATGCGTAAAGTTGAAGTAAGGCAACATAAAAATTTCTGTATCCCAAAAAGTATGTCCTTTGTACCCCTCCCCAGAAAGCCCCTTGGCACCGATATTCATACGTTGATCATGAGCAGGGGTCATGACATGCAAGTGATATTGTGCAAAACGAATAGCCAACTGGTCTCTGTAATCTGAACTCTCAATACGAATCGGATGCTTGTTCCAAATTTTTTCCCATTCTTGAGCTGATTCCTGCAATAAATCATCAAAAGAGTTCGATTCAATTTGTTTCAGTTCTTCAACTGCTACCCGACGCATGGTGGCTGTATCATGATCTTCCAAGTCATTATCGATTGAAGTATAGATAGACCCTCGCTTTTCAATCTTGCATGATTTTCCAGCTTGCACATCAAAACGGTAATTCATGAAAAAACCACGTCGAGCAGTCTCAGGTCGATGTTCTGCCAGCTTTGCATCTAAAAACATATGTTCAACAGTTTGCACAAATTGAATATGAGATTGAGTCGTTTTCGGCATCATCTGGATGAAGCGCCCATCCATCAAGCCTTTTTCACCATCTGTAAAATGCTGGCTACCTTCATTACTAAGTTGACCATTGATTCCTGAACGAATCCTCGCTTTTATATCTTGCTGGCTCAGATTTTCTATCGTTACTTGACTTGCGAAAAAATGACGACGGGCTTTTGATATAAAGCGACGGAAGGTCAACTTGACATGGATGTCTTCCAACTGCCAAACAAATTGTCTAACCAATTCCCCCGTTTTAAGGTTCAAGGTTTTGGTATAGTCACTGACCTGCCCTTGTACCAGAGATAAATTGCGATTATTAAAGAGAAAACTCATTCCTAGCATATCAGGAACATTCGGTAATTCTGTTACCTCATTTTCATCAAAAGCGTTGAAAGTCCCTGCAACAAAAGTGTCACGAACTTCCCCGACATAAGATTCTTCTTCACTGCTACGCGAAGCCATATAGCCATTTCCCAAAACCATGATACTCTCTGTTTTGCCAAGAAATGTCTGATCGAACCCTTTTTGTTGAATTTGCCAGAGCCTATCTGGACTATAATGCATTAAAGTTTCCATAAGGTCCTTTCTATTTATCAAAATACGTTTGATTTCTAAAAATCAATACAATAAAACCAAATAGAAACAATCCAATTGACAATATCCAAGGAACCTGCCAAAAGATGCTTGCTATACAAATACAAGTAGCTATCACGGCATAGACTACTAATGGTTTTATCATGTCATACTGATGTCTAAAAAACCAAGCAACTCCATAAGCACACATCCACACCAGTAGAAAACTAATGAAGAGTGGTATTGTTTTCAGTTCTTCCAAACACTCTCACCTCACTTCTCCCAACGATATCATGCAGAAATCTCTGTTTCTTGCTATAAATAGCAAGGGAAATTACTATAAAGATTAGACCCACAAAGTGTGGTAAAAAATATAGTAGCTTTGCAGCTTCTCTTTGTCCCATTTCCGCAAATGAGTTAACATCTGGATACACTTGTAATTTCGCAAAATATTTGCCTAACGTTTGACCTTTGAATGTAGTCGTACAGACCACATTGTAAATCAAGAAAAGGACTTGAGCCATCCACAGGTAATGTCCCATTTGTCCTTTAAAAAGAACGAATAACACAAATTGTAGCGGAAGGTAAATCACAATCATATCAATTAAAGCTGCTAAAATTCGCTGGATAAATATCAAAACTGACATTGCTGAAATCTTTCTAAAACGTTTTAGTCAATCTCATTATATAGTAAGCGATTTCATTTGTCAATATAAAAATAACATTTTCTATCAGATGTAGCACATTTTTATGTTCACCTACTATCTGAGTATAGAACTCTCGCCACAGATAGCTTGAGTTCATAGGTGAAAGTTCCCTAGATATAGACATTTCGTTTACATTTAGTATCTTTTGGTATTTCCCGATTGAAATAGTTCCCCGAACTATTTCAACCTCCTACGGAGTTTCATCCCTCATTTTTGAGACAAAGGTCTCAAAAATCCCGTCCTAGACACGAACAACAGTATTGTCCAGGATACCACTATATCGGGAAATATCTTTAAAATGCTCGCTTCGCTCGCGTCTTATTTGATAGGTAACTACTTATTCAAATGTACTGTTTATGAACTAAAGTAGTATATAGAGTATAAAAAGAATAGAAACAAAAAAGAAGCTAGAACCAACGTACTAGCCTCTTCAGATTTTATTGAATGGAACATTTTAACCTAGTAACTATTAAATGTTAATCAGTCAACATGATACAAATAGTATCAACCTTGAATGATATACATTCAGATCATTCAGCAGACTATTTTAGTCCAAGATAAACGATAAGAGTGAAAGAGCACCATGTCTCTAGCATCACAGTCTGCATCCCATTTCCTTTTATATATCATTTCCTACTCTTTATCGCAAGTGAGGATTTCTTTAAATACATGCACTTTCTCTAATACAAATCCTATGCGGAATCAGACGGTGATGAATCTCCCCTGTTTCAATTTGAGTGAGAAGATCTTTGACAGCATTTTGTGAAATCAGCTTCATATCTTGCCGAACGGTAGTCAGACTTGGTGTCACATAACTCGCTAAAGCAATATCATCAAATCCAACAACAGAAATTTCATTTTGCAAGCCTCTTAACTTTAATGCATTAATAATCCCTATCGCCATCAAATCACTGGCTGCAAAAATGGCATCAAATCGCTCTAAGTCCTTTAAATTTAAAATTAAATTGAAAGCTTCTTCTTCTGAATATTGAGCATACAATACGGTAGCTTCTTTTACTTGAGACCGATAGCCCGCCTCGCGTTTTTGAGAGACCTCTGCTTCCTTTGTCCCATTGATAAAGAGGATATTGGGATGACCAGTTGCTATCAAACGTCTGGTTACCTCAGCAGCTGCTGCTTGATTGTCAATCGAAATCGTCCCAATGGCTCCATTATCCACTTTTAAATCAATCGCTACCGTTGGAAGCGTAATACTATCTAGCTCCTTGTAGTAGGGATCTGTTGTTTTCAATCCTTGAATGATAATACCGTCAATACTATGCTCCGAACAAAATTGTTCTAGAGATTTCTCACCTTGTTTTTTGGCTGTCGTCGCATAAAAAACAAATTCATAGTCTGTCTCATCTAGATAATTACTGACTTCACTCAAAATTTCAAAGGGCATCGTTAAACCTTTAACAACTTTAATTTCATTCAAGATCAGAGCGATAATTTTGGTGTTCTTACTGGACAGTTGCCTAGCCGCTTGACTAGGGATATAATTCAGTTTCTTTGCCGCCTCATAAACTTTTATTTTAGTCTCTTCACTAATATCACCGTAATGATTGAATACTTTGGAGACTGCACTGACTGAAACTTTTGCTACTCTAGCAACATCTCTAATGGTGATTGCTTTCTTGCCCATTTCTCTTCCTATTTCGTCTACATAATTTGTTACATATTTTACTATAAAGTAGCATCCATGTCTACATCCAAGCCGATAAAATCCCGTCTTCCCTCTATTTTTGAAAACTACGATGATAGCCATCACTATTAAAGATACTCTATAAAAATCGAATTCTGACTAGCTTCCACAATTGAGAATTGTGGAAGGTTGGAAATAGAACGAGCATAGCTCGCCCCTTACAATTGAGAATTGTGGAAGGTGAGAAATAGGGCGAGCTTAGCTCGTTTCCACTGAACCATTAGTGCGGACTGTTGCTGACAGTCCACACTCTACACCAAGAAGAAAGCAAAGCTACACTTTGCCGTATTTCCCGATTGAAATAGTTCCCCGAACTATTTCAACCTTCAACAGTCCACTGGACTGTTGAAGCAAGGTAAGTTAACAACGTCAGAGTTTGATTTTTGACGAGTATGAGAATTCGGATAATATGCTGTTTGTGCTTTTGAGTCCGTTCTACCTCGCATTCATTGCCTTCATCATGCGGGCAATGTCGCGGTTTTGTTCGCGGCGTTTGATGGACTCGCGCTTGTCGTAGTCGTGTTTTCCCTTGGCAAGGCCAATCAAAATCTTGGCAAAGCCGTCTTTGAGGTAGACCTTGAGAGGCACAAGGGTCATCCCTGTTCCCTTGACTTCCTGTTCAAGGCTTTCAATCTGCTTCTTACGTAGGAGCAATTTGCGCGTTCTGGTCGGATCTTGATTCCAGATATTGCCCTCATCGTAAGGGGAAATGTGGACATTATTGAGCCAGGCCTCGCCTTTTCGAATCTGGGCAAAGCCGTCTTTGAGATTGATTCGACCTGCTCGGATAGACTTAATTTCCGTCCCAGTCAAGACCAGCCCTGCTTCAATGGTATCCACAATGCTATAGTCATGACGGGCTTTCTTATTTTGTGCGAGGACCTTTCCTTCACCCTTTGCCATCTCTATCTCCTTTTTTTGCGTTTTGGTTTCGCCACTTCCTTATAAAATGACTTCTTTTTCTTGTCTTTTCTTTTTTTATTGGAAGCATGAAGCGCTCCCTCTTGCTTGTGTCCCTTGCCTTTACCACGACCTGTCCTATCTGAACGATCCCGATTGGCATGGCTCTTGCTTTTGCGGACTGCTTTGAGTGGCGACTCCAGTACATCCAGTTCAGACGGTACATGGGCAAAATCAATCTCACCTGTCAGCTTGTCTGCCCGCGTCAGCTTGATGCGAATGCTTTGACCCACACGAAAGACACGTCCTGATTTTTCCCCCTTTAGCGTCAAGGTTCTTTCATTGTAATGGTAAAATTCAGGCAGGTTTTGAATGTGAATCAAGCCCTCGACCGTATTTGGCAACTCGACAAAGAGACCAAACTTGACAATGCTGGACACCACACCGTCAAATTCCTGCTCCACAAATTCCTGCATGTATTCGGCTTTTTTCATGGCTTCCACTTCGCGCTCAGCCTCAATCGCACGGCGCTCCAAGCTCGATGTTTGCTTGGCAATGGCAGGAATGGTAGCTTCAAAATGCGCCACCACTTCTGGCGTAAGATTGCCATATTCCCGCACCATGCGGTGCACCAAGAGGTCAGGATAGCGCCGAATCGGGCTGGTAAAATGCGTGTAGTAATCCGCACCTAAGCCGTAGTGTCCGTGGTTATGCTCCGAATAGCGAGCCTGCTGCATCGAACGCAACAACATCATATTGAGGACATCGGCATAGGATTCCCCTGCCACACGCTCCATCAACTCCTGCAAGGCCTCGGAGCTAATGGAGCTAGCTGTCCCTCCAATTCCAAGACCAAAGCTGCTGGCGTAATCGATGAACTTCTGTAATTTATCTGCCTTTGGCTCCTCGTGAATTCGATAGATAAAAGGTAGGTCTAACTTGCTAAAATGCTCTGCAACCGTTTCATTTGCGACCAGCATAAAGGACTCAATCATTCGCTCTGCAATACCACGCTGGCGCAGTTGAATGTCGACTGGCAGACCGTCCTTATTGACGATGATCTTGGCTTCATGGGTATCAAAGTTGAGCGCACCACGCTTGACCCGCATCGCTTCCAGGGTTTCATGGAGCAAGACCATCTTCTCCACACTCGGCACGATTTTTGAAAATGCTTCTAATTTCGCCTTGTCCCCTGCAATCATCCAATTGACATCGGCATAGGTCATACGATAAGTCGTCTTGATGACGGTCTGTCCAATCCAATACTTCACCACGCGCCCCTTGCGGTCAATCTCCATAATAGCCGACTGGGTGAGGCGGTCCACATGAGGATTCAGAGAACAAATCCCATTTGACAAGCGCTCAGGCAACATAGGCACGACACGGTCTGTCACGTAGACCGATGTCCCACGATGGAGCGCTTCTTGATCAAGCGCTGAGCCTTCTGTCACATAGTGGGAGACATCTGCGATATGGACCCCGAGCTCTAGATGACCATTTTTTAGTTGCTTGATATGGACCGCATCGTCCAAGTCCTTGGCATCTGCCCCGTCAATGGTAAAAATAATCTCCTGACGCAAATCCAAGCGTCCTTCATAGTCCTTTTCTGATGGCTGATCTGGGATTTGATTGGCTTCCGCCAAGACCTCCTCTGGAAATTCAGAGAGAATATCCATGGATTCGAGCACTTCCAGAACATCAATCCCCACGTCGCCCTTGTGTCCGATGACGTCACGAATCGTCGCTACAAAATAATCCCGTTTTTTGTTAGGATATTGCTCGATATCGACCTTGACAATCTCTGTCCCATCTAAAACAAGAGCTGATTTTTTTAGGTAAATCGGCTGGTTAATCTTTTGATTTTTCGACTTGATGTAACCCGCGTATTCCTTTTTATCTTCATCAAAAATGACCTGACCGACAGCTGTCTTGAGACTATGCTCTAAGATGTCGATCACTTCTGCTTCGGCTACCGTCCCCTTGAGACGGTCCGCCACTTTTTTAATCGCTACTTCAACCCTATCGCCCTCAATGGCATGGTTGACATCATTGCGCCCAATAAAGAGGTCATCTTCTGCTTCATCCACCGTGACAAAGCCAAAGCCATTTTTATTGGCACGGAAAATACCTGTCAGGGTCACGCAATTCTTTTTCTTCTTTTCTGGCAAAGCAATTCTGCCCTGATCATCAAAACGTAATTGTCGGCGCCCCTCCATACTGGACACCTGCTTGACCAAAGCTGTGAATTCTTTGGCAGACCTTACTTGAAAATGGTCTGCTAGTTGATCCATGGTCACAGGACCAACTGTTTCAATATAGTCAATGATTTCTTTTTTCATGTTTCTCTTTTCGGTGTATATAATACTCAAAGAAAATCAAAAAGCAAACTAGGAAGCAAGCCGAAGGCTGTACTGGAGTACGGCAAGGCGACGCTGACAACGTTTGAATTTGATTTTCAAAGAGTAAAAGCTATTTGAATCTAGTCTGTTCCCTCTCCATGATAAAAAAGAGACCAAGAACAAGTCCCAGTCTTTTTACTTACTTGAAATAATTACCAAGGCCAGCGCAATCAACATCCAGCAAAAGACGAGAATAGCGGTCAAACGCTGCATCACAGCCTCGAAGCCCCGCGCCTTTGTACGTTCAAAGAGGGCTCCTGAACTGGCGTCAAATACGTTGCTCGATTGATTTTTAGCTGGTTGCATAAAGATTGCGATAATAATAATAGCAGATAAAATTAAAAGAATGGTCAATAAAACGTTATACATATTTTTTCTCTTTCTTTAAGAACTCCCAACAGTATACCATAAAACTCATTTCGTTTCAAGGTGCAACGTTACTTTTCTCTCTTTTGGACAATATTTTAACACTTCAATTTTCTGCGGATGCGTTTTGCTGTTCTTACTGGTCAAGTAATTTTTACTGCCACATTCTGAACATTGTAAATTGATTTTAACTCTCACTAAATTTCCCTTACTTTCAAGTAATTTCTAAAGCTAAAGAGAGACCAGATCAGATTGACCATGACAAGGCTACAGGTCACATAAAAGACCCAGCGATAACCTAGATAGGTGGCAACTCCTGACCCCAGCATAGGACCCAAGACAGAACCCATATACATAAAGGTTTGATTAAAGGAGAAAATCCGTGAAATACCCTCTTTAGGCGTTAATTTTGCCAGCAAGGAATTGACAGATGGCAGGAGCGCTCCTGTCCCAAAGCCATATAAAAAGCGCATGACACCTAGTTGTAAAGGCGTTGTAGCATGGGCATTGAACCAATTCATCACAAAACTGTAGAGCAAGGCTAGCAGTAACAAGCGATGATTTCCAACCTTATCCCCTAATTTTCCAAGCTGAGGAGAACTAACCATGGAAGAGACTCCCATAGCAGAAATAATCATTCCTGAAACAAATAAAAGATTTTCTGTTTGCCCCAAATGACGAATATAAAGGGTCAATATCGGCACCACTGACTGGGCCGCCATTTGAATAATCATGCTGGTCACAAACAAACTCAGTACAATCTGCTTGTCTTTAATCTGATGAAAGACCTCTCCTAAGCACATCTCCTGACCTGCCTTAATCGGTGTGAAATCTTCCTTGATGTAAAAGTAGGTCACAACGGTCACCAGTAATAATAGAACCCCTACAATCAAAAAGACCAGTCGCATGCCAACAACTTCTGCTAAAAAGCCTCCGAGCATGGGGCCAATCAAGGTTCCTGCGACCAGACCTGTGGATAGGGTTCCAAGAGCGTAACCTGTTTTCTCCTTGGGAACTTGACTAGCAATCAAGGCGGTCGAGTTAGGCACATAGCCTGCAAACACTCCAGTCATAATCCGCAAGAGAATCAACCAAAAGACATTGGGGACAAAAGCCAGTCCGCCCATACTGAGAACCATGACTGAACTCGCACGAACCATCATTGGTTTTCGGCCGTAGCGGTCCGCCAAACTCCCCCAAATCGGCGACATAATCGCTGACGCCAAGGCAGTGGTTGATACCGCTAGACCGGCATAAAACTCCACCTGATATTGCGGGGCTCCTAATTCCTCGACAAATACAGAGATAAAGGGCATGACCATGGAAAAGCTAGCCCCCATCAACACATTTCCGACCCAAGCAATTTTTAAATTCTGTTTCCAAATTTCCTTATTAAAAATATCATCATCTTCTTTCTATACGCTGTAAAAGCTGATCAACTTGTTCATAAGTTGCAAGCCTTTCTCCACCATTATCAATCTGATATGGGGTTCGCTTTTTCTTTTCTTCCAGAGGCATTTGCGCAGCTAACCGCTGTTTCGCTGCCTCCTGATCTAGGTGATTGCGCTTCATTAGCCGCTCCATTTGTAGCTCGGACTCAAGTACAACAAGCCAGATCTCGGACACGACCTCCTCATAGCCCAGTTCAAAGAGCAAGGGAATATCCATGAATAGTACCGCCTCATGCTCGGCTAGCCGATCACGCTCAGCTAATAAGGCCTGCCGAATAATCCTATCCTGCAAGTAGGAGAGACGCTCACGGACCTCTACTTGCTCAAATACCAAGCACCCCAGTTGCTGGCGATTCAGCTCCCCATCTTTGGCTAGAATGTCTGTACCAAATTCATCTACCAATACCTGATAGAGCTCGCCCCCCTTTTGTTGCAACTGGTGGACGATTTGATCCGCATCAATCACCTGATAGCCACGTTTTCGTAAGTAGCTGGTCACCGTGGATTTGCCCGAAGCAATCCCCCCTGTTATCCCGATTACTTGTGTCATGGCGCCACCTGACACTGGGGACAGACATGCGTTCCACGACCAGATAACTGGAACTTGACAATTTCTGTCTGACAGTTGGGGCAAGCCTGTCCCTGCTTTCCATAGACTTGTAGATAATCCTGCATGGTGCCGTCCATACCAAGCGCATTTTTGTAGGTCCGAATGGTCGAACCTCCTTTTTCAATGGCTAATTGCAGGACGGCAATAATGGCTTGGTGCAAGGCTTTGCTTTCCTTGACGGAAAGACTGTGGCTCGTCCGTGCAGGATGAACCCCAGCTTGAAACAAGGCTTCATCTACGTAGATATTCCCCAACCCCACGACCAATGTCTGATCTAAGAGATGCGCCTTAATCGGCTTTTTCGATTTGGCTAGCCGCTCCTTAAATCTGGCATAAGTGAAATCTTCTACGGTCGGCTCTGGCCCTAATTTTTTAGAGAGGAAATAATCCTCCACCTGCTCCTTGCCCAGCAATTCCAGCGTGCCGAATTTCCGCACATCTTGGTAGACCAAGTGGCTACCGTCGGTAAAGGTGAAAAAGGCGTGAAAATGCTTATTTTCTGGCACCTTATCGGGGAAATAATTGTACTTTCCCTCCATGCGCAAATGAGAAATCAGGACAAAATCTGTCATGTAAAACAGGAGGTATTTCCCCCGGCGCTTGATTTCACAACATTCTTGACCGACGAGTACCTCACAGAGGACATCTGCTCCTGTCAAGACCATGCGTGGATAAGCAATCTCCACTTTCTGAATTCTTTTTCCAACAACCAGTCTTTCTAGCCCTTGACGGACCGTCTCGACCTCTGGTAATTCTGGCATAGGGCTCCTTTCATATTTCTACGATATAATGAATACTTCGGCCTACTTCGCGAAAGCCAATCTTGTGATGAAATTCCTGACTGGTAGTATTGTTTAAGGCACAATCTGAAGCTAATTGAGAGCACCCCTGCTCTTTAGCCCATTGTTTGGCAAACGTGAGCAATTCTCGTGCGATTCCTTGCTTTCTAGCTTGCGGTAACACAGCAATTCCTTCCAAGTAGGCAATCGGTAGGCTAGAGCAGCCCTCCACATATTCTCTTCGGATAGATAAACTGAGCCAAGCAAGAGCTTTTCCTGACTTCCAGTATAGAAATTCATAGGGAAAGTCTTCTTTCAGAAAGCGCACTCGGAGTTGCTCTAGATTACTTGTCCATACTTTGCTGGCAAACGATAACCAAACATCCACTTCATCTGGCTGAACGCTTTTGATTTCTACCTGCACTCCTTACTCCTTCCTGATTCAAACTCAATGTCCCATGGCAAAGGAATCGTTTAGAAATTCATCTAACATTAGACGATGTTTTGCAGAAATTGTATCCAAACCAGTGATTTCTGCTGGCGAGAAAAAACGAAGTTCCAAGGTTTCCGCATTGCGAAAATCCGTAATCTCAACCGTTTTCTGAGCCGCAACTTCATAGAGAAAAACCACCGTCTGCACCTGATCCCCATTGGGATAAACTTCCTCAAAATTAGTATAGGCATTCAAAAAGCGAACGGGCTCTACCACGACGCCCGTCTCTTCTAAGAATTCACGCTTGAGGGTATCAACCGACGATTCGCCTAACTCCATGGCACCACCTGAAATCGCCCATGTTTTCTTATCCCCACGCAACTGCAGGAGAACTTCACCTGCGGAATTGGTCAAGATTCCTCCTGCAAAGGTGAGAATAATCTTCTCATGCCCAACTTTTGAACGGATATAGGAAATGTAATCCATCACTTTTCTCCTTAGGCCTCATTGATAAGTATTAATACTCTTTTTGATTATAGCCAAAGTCTGCGAGATCCAGTTTCTTGTCGCGCCAGTTCTTCTTGACCTTGACCCAAGTTTCTAAGAAGACCTTGTCTCCTAGCATCAACTCGATGTCACGGCGGGCCATGGATCCAATCTTCTTGAGCATGGAACCAGCCTTGCCAATGACAATCCCCTTCTGACTATCACGCTCCACCATAATAGTGGCACGAATATGGATCTTATCTGTGTCCTCGTCTCGCTTCATGCTGTCAATGACCACAGCGACTGAATGCGGAATTTCCTCTCGGGTCAGGTGAAGCACTTTCTCCCGAATCATCTCAGACACCAAAAAGCGCTCTGGGTGATCTGTAATCTGGTCTGCTGGAAAATATTGGAAGCCTTCGTCAAGGTTGTCTTTCAAGATTTCCATAAGACGGTTGACATTATTGCCCTGAGTGGCAGAAATTGGGACAATTTCCTTGAAGTTCATCTGCTGTCTAAAATCATCAATCTGCTCCAAAAGCTGGTCTGGATGCACCTTGTCAATCTTATTGACCACCAAGATAACAGGAACCTTAGCCGCTTTTAGGCGCTCGATAATCATATCGTCTCCCTTGCCTCTTGGCTCATCGGCAGGCACCATAAAGAGAACAGTGTCCACTTCGCGCAAGGTGCTGTAAGCAGATTCCACCATAAAATCCCCCAAGGCTGTCTTGGGCTTATGGATTCCCGGCGTATCAATAAAGACAATCTGCTCAGTCTCTGTCGTATAAATTCCCATGATTTTATTGCGCGTTGTCTGTGCCTTGTCACTCATAATGGCAATTTTTTGCCCCATTACATAGTTGAGAAAGGTTGATTTCCCAACATTTGGACGTCCTAAAATAGCTACAAAGCCTGATTTAAATGTCATACATACCTCTTAAAAAATCACATTCCAAATTTTTGGAAGAAAAATCAGTAGCCCCGTCAAAAGAGCAAAACCTGATACAAACAAAACCGCACCTGCTGCCATGTCCTTAGCATTTTTGGCCAACATGGAGAAGTGATAACCTGACGCCAAGTCCACCACATTTTCAATAGCAGAATTGACGATTTCAAAGGCGATAACCAGACTAATACTCAAGAGCAAAAACAGCCACTCGGTCATCGACACTTGAAAAATAAATCCCGCTATCACAACCAAAATCGCAGATACGAGATGTTTGCGCATATTACGCTCTTCCTTAAAAGCCGTAAAAAGACCTGTCACCGCAAATTCAAGGCTGGCAACCAGATCTCTATTTTTCCATTTTTTTTGTGAATTATTCTCGTGTAAGTCCATAAGCTGTCAGTATTTCTTCTTGTAATCCAAACATTTCTGCTTCCTCTTCGGGGGTATAGTGGTCATACCCGTTGATATGCAGAAAACCGTGCACAGCTAAAAAGCCCATTTCTCGTTCAAAACTATGGCCATACTCTTTTGCTTGCTCATGTGCCTTGTCAATTGAAATATACAATTCACCGATATAGGCGTCAAAATCCTCTAGCATCTTGCTCAGCTCAGGATTATCTAGCAGATCGTCCTCATCAAAGATAATCTGCGTTTCGGGCTTGTACTCTAGGCTTACCACATCTGTCGGACGGTCGATACCGCGGTATTTTAGATTCACCTCATGCACACGCGCATTGTCTACAAAGGTCACGACCATTTCTTTTTGCTCTTTGCCAATCTTTTGAGCTGCAAACTCAAGCAAGTCTCGGATCTGCGTTTGCATCTCCTCTGGCACCTGCTTTGTCTCATCTACCATTTCAATATACATGCATCACCACATTCTTTCTTGATTTTATTATATCACAAAGCAGAGAGAAAGGAAAAAGTGCTAGTCTATCTTTTGCAAGAAGAAGTTCAAAAGCCCTAACCGTACCACTGCGATACCAAGTGCTAGCCCTGCTATATTTAGGAGCATGTCCCCTGTATCGCAAATCCCAAGACTACAGGTATATTGGAGAAGTTCCACCCCTATCACGCCTAGACAGGAAAAGGCAAAGTGTTTCTTGCTGGTAAGCAGTGTCCCTAGAGGCACAAAGAGAAGAACATTCATCAAGGGAACAAAAACGCTTCCCGCCTGAATGTCTCGCAATGTTTCAACTGGATTTAGCCCAAACCCTCTAATGCCAATATTTTTAAAGAACAGTAGATAAGCTAAACAGGCAAAATAAAGAACGTAGAGCGCTCCAATCTTCTTCCTACTCACTCTTTCTCGATAGAAAAAGCTCAGCAAGACAAATACACTATAGCTCATGACGAGAATGACCAGCAATGGGCCCACAACATCAATCTCAGGCATACCTACTACTATCCGAGAATAATATTGGAAATAAAGATAGTGCATGAAGATGTAGCGACATACTAGAAATGAGACAAGGGCATTGACACTATCGAGTAGAAGCTCTCTTTTATCCCATCCACTTTCCTCCGTTGAAAAACTAAACCTTAACGACTGGCTAGCTTCTGAATCACACCGAGCAGATTTTGGCGTTTCTCAACGACCGCATCTGCTTGATAGGGACTGTCGGGAGCCTGACGTTTTCTGTGATTGAGCCAAATGACTTGCCAGCCTGCCCCTTTAGCACTGACAACATCATTTTCAAAGGCATCACCCACATAGCACATGTCCTCCGGTCGGAGCTGCAAGCGCTCTGCCGTCAAGTCAAAAATCGCCTTTGAGGGCTTAGCTATCCCTACTTGACCTGAAATAATGGTCGCATCCTCTGAAATCCAGTTGGTCATCTCCAAAGCCTGCAACTTACGCAACTGATGAAGGTGTGGACCATTGGTAATAATCCCCAGACGAATCTTCTTCTCGCGACAATAATCAAAAATAGCTGGTATTTCTGGACTGAGTTCGAGCTTTCCTTGGTTGTCCTGATACTCTTTTTGAATAGTCAGCGCCAATTCATCTGAAACAGCATACCCAAAGTCTGCCAAAGCCTCTTTCATACGGTAAATGTGGCTGGCTTCAAGGGTCATTTCCCCCGTACTTGCCGCCTCAAATACCTCATCGGCATGAAGTCGGAAAGCGATATAGAGGGCTTCCATTTGCTCGTCAGGGACGGAAAGGTAGAGCTGCACAGCACGCTTAAAGGGCTCTTCCTGATCATACAAGGTATCGTCTAAATCAAAAATCAATGCTTTCATGCTTCTATTCTAGCAAAAATCCAAATATATTGCTGAGATGAGACGATAATACTCACAGAAAATCAAAAATAGATGAAGAAACGCAATTGAAGATAGAACTGGGGTTCATCAAAATCAGTTGATGACTAGGTTGATAAAGTAACCTTTTGATGTTCAAAGAGTATAAAATGACAAAAGAAAGGAATCAGACACTAGGCTGGCATAAAGAAAAGCATAAAATCTTCTGGTGAAACACCTTGATTTTATGCTTTTTCGATTAGGTCACAGCCAGTGATAGTAGAAAGGTGAGAATGAGGCAAAACTCAGCCATTTCTTAGAGAGCGACTAAGCTCGCTTTCCTATTTATAGGCTCGGGCTAAAATCATCCACTGGATGATTTTAGTCCCCTACTTCTACCTTATTTGCTGCAATAACAAATGGCGTCCAGATGAGAAAGGCGATAAAGACATTAACTAAGGAAATGATACCTGCTAAGACATTCCCACCTGTTGCAAGGAAGGCATAAAGGCCTGGAGGGGTAATCCATGGGATGGATACGTAGACTGGTGGAATCAAGCCAAGAGCTGTCGCTGCATAGGCAATACCACAACAGATTGGCGGAACAATCAGCCACGGAATGACAAAGAGTGGATTCAAGACCATTGGAATACCAAAGGTAACTGGTTCATTGATATTGAAAATCCCCATCGGTGCTGATAATTTAGCAACAGCACGGTATTCTTGGCGTTTTGAAAAGAGGAAGACTGCAATGATAAAGGCAATGGTCACACCTGAACCACCCATTTGCCCGTAAGCATCGAAAGAGCCACGAGTCCAGATGTAAGGAAGGGCCTTGCCAGCTTCATGCGCTGCTGTATTTTCAAGGAGAGCAGGTAGGTAGATACCATCCAACACAGGTCCCAATACGTTGTGTCCATGAAGTCCGAAGAACCAGAACAATTGTACAAGGAAAGAAAGCAAGACAACGCTGAACCAACCTTGAGATAGACCAAGTAATGGTTTTTGAATGTAGGCTGATACCAAGTCGTTCAAGGATTGACCAGATAATTGTACTGCCATAAAGCCGATAAAGGCTGAAACGTAGATGGCTACAATCCCTGGAATCATGGAAGCAAATGCCTTGTTAACAGCTGGCGGTACCGTATCTGGCATCTTGATGATGATTTTCTTTTTCATCAAGAAGCAGTAAATTTCTGCTGAGAGTAGACCGATAATCATAGCAGTAAACAAGCCAGTCGCACCTGCATAGGCAACCTTGATGGCACCCCACTCAGAAGTTTCCAAACCGCTTTCTGAGATGGTCAAACCAAAATCTACCAAGGCTTTCACAACAGACTTATCAAGACCTGCCACATCTGTCACAATGGTCATGGTTTGTGGAATAGTCGAGATGAAGGCTGCAAAAGAAACCAAGCCTCCTGCAATCGGATTGAGCTTTTCATGTTGAGCTCGGTTGTAACCAAGGGCAAAGACGAAGGCAAACGCCATAATGGCAATCGTTCCAAAGTAAACACAACCATTTAAGGTGATGAGAGGTTGCATGCTTTCTGCAAAGCCGGTATTCCCCATGCTGTTTGGAATGTCACGCACCAAGACATTGATTAAGACTGCAATCGCCCCTGCCATGGTCAGTGGAAACATGGCGAGAAAGGCATCCCGAATGGCAACTAGGTGCTTCTGCGAGCCCAGTTTTCCTGAAATTTTCATAAATGTGTCCATTTAATGAACCTCCTTTTTTGTTGCAAATTCTGCAAATTTTTTAATTTGAAGAAGCATGCGCTTCTCTAAACTCCGTTTCATAAGAGGAAGCAATAATTTATAGTTGAGCTTGTTCCAGCGCCCTTCTGGCAGATAATCTTCGGTGTAGACAATTTCTACCTGATGATCTCCCACCTCTTCCAAGCGGTAGGTCAAAAACTGCACACCGCGGTTTGATTGAATCGCAACGGCGTAGCACTCCTTTTCCATCAACTGCTGCAAGGTCACTTTGACGGACTGACCCTCTTTTTTTCCGAAACGCTTGACGTAACTCAAGCCCTCTCTTATCTCAGACAGCGGAAGGGACTTGCCTGTTGCTCTTTGATAGTCCTCCTGAAACAATTCTAGGTATAAGGCATAAAAGGCTTCCAGTTGACCTGTTACTGTCAGACGAGCTTCCATCTACTGTCCTCCGATTTCCTCTATTCTGCGGTATAAATCAATCGTTTCCTTGGCCATATCCAAGAAGGTAATGGCATTCATCAAGTGGTCTTGACCATGGACCATTAAAAGGGAAACTTCGATTGACTGCCCAGCTGCTTCTTCTGCTAATAAGGCCGTTTGTGATTTATGGGCAATATTCAGAGCATGGTGGGCTTTTTCAAGGAAGCTTGCTGCTGCATCAAAATCCCCTTTTTTAGCTGCACGAATGGCTTCGACCGCATTGCCCTTAGCATCGCCCCCGTGCATAATGAGCCCCATAATCGCTTCAAGATTTGCTGGTTCTCCCATCGGCTACTCTCCTAATAATTTCAAGGCAAAGTCCAAGACGTTGGCTCCATTCATAGTGCCGTAGTCGACCATATTGATATCGCCAACCTTGATGTCTGGCTCGTAATTTTCCTTGTACTCGTCCAACATAAATTTGACCTGAGGTCCGACGAGCAAGACATCAATTGTTTTATTGGCTACCTCATCTGCAACTTCAGAAATCGGAACAGCCCAAATATTTACTTCTATGCCTTTGTCGCTTGCTGCTTTGAGCATTTTGGTTACTAACATACTAGTAGACATACCAGCATTACATACTAACATGATATTTTTCATTGTTTTCCTCCTTCCCTATAGTAAAGGGATAAATAGTTCTTTGAATTGTTGGACAGTTGGATTGTCCTGTAGTTTTTTCTGTAAATCAGGCGCATGTACAAAAGATGCGAGGGCTGGTGTGACCAGCTTCATCCGCTCATTTTTCCCTGTTGAGGGAGATAGCAGAAAGACAAAACGCACCTGGTCATACTCCTTATCCCAGTAAATCGGATAACGGCAAACAGCTATCACTACCTGTTCTTTTTGAGTCAGCGCCTTTGGCGGATGCGGAAAGGCGAGGACTTCCTCATAGACAACGGAGCTAAGATTTTCCCGAATCGCAATCTGCTTGCGGAAATCCTGTCGAAAGCGTGGGTCTCCTCCTTCTTCCAAGCAGTGAATCATCTGGGATAAGACCCTCTCCTTGTCCACCTGCTGATCAAAATACAAGAATTGCGATTCCTGAAATAATTGGGCTACATCTCCTAGCGGGCAAGCCTGTTTTTCTAGGCTCCTTTTGGTCACAGTTGGCTCTTCCCTCGTCCAGACCCTCTTGGTCATGTGGCTACGAATACGGGTAATGTCTTGCGGTTGCAACAAAACGCTGACCTTGACCACCGGAACGAGAAAGACCACACTACTCAAGTCCACCGAGGAGATGATAAAATCAATGCCTGTCAAGTCTTGCTCGGTCAAATCGAGATAACTCGCAACTTCTACAATGTCTAATTCTGCTGGAAATTCATTTTCCAGTCGCTGTTTCAACATCCTAGCACTTCCGTAGCCACTTGCACAAACGACTAGGACACGGTAGCGGACCTGTCCGCTCATTTTCTCCAAAGACGCCAAGACATGCAAACTAATATAGGCATATTCATCTTCTGTGATGGCTTGACCTTGTAATTCAGGCATAGAAGAGAACACTTCCTTGACTGCCGCAAGAACCTCGGGATACTGGGCTACAATCTCTTCTGTCAAGGGATTGACTAGCTGAATGCCATTGTGAATCCGATGCAGGAAGGGAATAAAATGCACCTTCAATGAATCGAGCAGATGTACATCCAGCTCTAAGGGAGTAGCTAGCTGCTGACCCAGTTTTTCCAAGCGCTCTCGTAGGTGTCTTGTCACGCTATCTGCTGTTTGATGGCTACCTGTTTCTTCTTTTCCTCCATGCAAGTGAATGGAGATATAGGCTGCTTCTTTCTCCGGAAATTCGATGGAAAAGCGTTCTGCTAAGCGTCCTAAAATCCTTGTTGCCACTTGGTATTCTGGACTCTTTCTATCTTCTTGATGGGAAACCAACTGGACTGGATTGCCCAGACGAATCCTGCTCATCATCAAAGCTAAGTGAACCACTAGATTATGCAAGACGAAGTCAGGCAATTGCAGCTGACCGTTTCGGCATTCATCGATGACAATCATGATAATATCCGAAAAATGACTTTCTTCAAGAACATCGTGCTGGAGTAGAGAAAAAACGGAATTTTGGAAGCTATCCATAAAGAAATAATCTTTGATAAAGTGGCGGATAGCAAGCTCGCTTCCTACGACCTGAATGCCTTTTCTGCTAATCTGAATCTCAAGTCTATAGGGGCGAACCAAGTCCTTTATTTCTGTCAACAGCTGAGACACGCTAGTCTTACTCAGGTATAACTCTTGGGATAGGGCCAAAATGGTCGGACTACCTGCCTCCAAAAAAAGTTTATGAATAATGTAGTGACGCCTATCTGTCGCTTCCTCCAGTTGGCTTACGTCCTTGACCAACTTATCCGACTGCTGCCACTCCTGCCAGTAGAGCTGAAACTGCTCCTCATCTCGAAAGGACAACTGGTAGCCATAGCCTGATTTGGAAATCAGCTCTACCCCTCTTTTAGCAATTTTATCCTTGATGATTTGCAGATACTTTCGGACGGTGCGGTCGCTCATGCCAATGGCTGCTGCAATCTTTTGACTGGAAATATAGGTTCCCTCATGCCGTAGCAAGACCTGCACAATCGCCGCCTCTTTTTTCGTTAGCATTTCTCACCTCCGATCTTTTTGTAAGCCTTTTCTTACTTTCTATTGTACCAAATATTCATCAAGCCTTCACACTCCTTTTTTCCGCAATACTGATGAAAATAGACGATACGAGTCCGTTAAAAACTCAAAGCGCACCCTGTTTGAAGAAACAATCCACTGGATTATTTCTTCTGTATCTGTAAAGCAGGCATAGCCTGCAACAGCTACAGCAAAATAGGAAATACGACGAGTGAAAAGCTCCAGTGGAGGTTTTCAGCCCAATCTCTAAAGGTAGCCACACCTGTAATCGGCTAAAGCTGGAACAGCTGCCTATCCACTAAAGGGATTCTCAGCTGTAACTCGCTAAAGCGAGAACAGCTGCCTATCTTTTTTACACAGCTCTTAGTCCGTGTTCAATTAAACAAATGAAATGTAGGGAATATCCAGCTAGCTACCGCCAACATGGAAGGATGACTTAACCAAGTTACGATAGCTTTTTCAAATGGACCTCGCTTTCTTATTTTTCACACAGTGCTTCGCTCGAGTTCAATTAAGTAGTGAGATTGTCCAAAAAAGTCCTAACGAAAATAGGAGATTGCTGCCGTGTTTAACGTAAACACAAGGCAAGCTATCTTTTTCATAGTGACTTTTAGCTCGAACACAATTCAGATTTCCACAAGATACGAGAGCGTTTGTCACAAGAATCGCTCGTTTTATTTCCAACCTTCAACAGTCTATTCCCAAACTGTTGAAGTGAGCAAGGCAAAAATAGGAGTTTTCACTCACCGAGGCGAGTTGACAAAGGAGCTGTTTGATTTTTGAAGAGTATTAAAAAACTAGGTCGGACAGACCTAGTTCTCACTCGTTTCTAAGCTAGCTTCTTTCAGCCGAAAGTCCTGCCACGGTTGCAGATACTCCAAAATCAGCAAGCTCCACGGTGTAAGTCGGGCGACAATATTGGCTTTCTCACTGACGGTAAAGGATTTGAGGGCAATCTGCAATTCCCCCTTGTAGCGCAGGTAGGCATCGTTATCAACGACAATTGTCCCTCTTGTGACCTCCTTGGACTGCGTACGTGGTGGAATACTGGCCTCCCGGTAGCGCACACGAGGCTCGATCGAGCGAATGACAAAGTCAGATACATCTCCCCGATACCGATGCGGAAAATCAAGGACAGCCTGTTCTACAGCGGTCAACTCTACCAAAAGCTCGTAGGCGAGCTCAATACTGTCTTGCTCCAAGACCTCAACTAGACCTGCCAGTTCTGTTTCTGTGATGAATTGATTGGAAATCAAGACCGTATCAAACAAGCCTGTTGCTTTCATCACCTCAGCCTGAACCGCCAAGGGCGCATGACGGATTTCTTCCAAGGTCGGAAGGCCTTCTGTCACAGGCCATGGGCCTTCTGTTGCAGTCGCTGCACTCAGAAAAACTGCGGTCTCAATCCCTCTTTCGTGATAGAAAGTGGACATGTCTAAGAAATGCTTGCGCGAAAGTCCTGTAAATTCATGGGGATAAAAATTGTGGCAGGCAATGATATTCTCCACATCTGCCCCTGCTTCTAATAACGCTGTCAGCAAGTGCTTATCCGTACTCATATTGAGTTCGATTTTGAGACCAGCCGTATTCTGCGTCAAGAGTACCATCTCAGCTAGTGGCAACGCCTCATCCAGACGAACACCTGCTAAGCCAAATTCTCGGCATTTTTCCACCAAACAATCGTGCCAGCCATTGGCCGCTAAAAAGGCTGGACTGATATCTGCAATCACTCGAATCCCCTTGCGATTCGCATAGGCAATAATGTCTTGATAGAGTTGGCCACAATCTGCCATGCCGTCTGACAGTTGCAAAAGGCTCATAAAAAGTCGCTTAGCCCCATACTTGGCAAGTAAATCAATATAAGCCAAGGACTGCTTGATGTCGTATTTCTCAGGATAGAGCGAAAATCCAAGTGCTAGCATAGCGCCTCCTATCTCTCAAAACCGTTGTTTTGACTTAGTTCTTTAAACCAATGACCTGATTTTTTGATCGTCCGCTCTTGGGTACCTAGATTCAGTTCAATTAGGCCATAGCGATTCTTATAGGCATTGAGCCAAGACCAGCAATCGATAAAGGTCCATAGCATATATCCCTTACAGTTAGTCCCAGCTTCTATCGCCCTGTGGAGCTCCACCAAATGGTCGGCGATAAAGTCAATGCGATAATCATCTTGAATCACGCCGTTCTCGCGGAATTTGTCCTCACCTTCCACTCCCATACCATTTTCCGTCACCAGCCATTCAATATTGCCATAATGCTCCTTGAGGTTCATGCCAATATCGTAAATGCCTTTTTCATAGATTTCCCAGCCACGGTGCGGATTGATTTTCTTGCCAGGCATATCGTAAGGCTCGTAGTAATAATGCGGTGTCAAAGGCTCGTCTTCACTTGGCTGACTGCTTCTAGCTTGCACACGCAGAGGTTGATAGTAGTTCACCCCTAGAAAATCAACCGTGTTTTCCTTGATGATGGTCAATTCTTCTTGCGTTGCTAACGGTAGGATGCCATGGTTCTCTAAGATGTCCACCAATTCAGGCGGGTAAACACCTAGAACAGATGGATCTAGGAAACTCTTGGTTTGGAACAGTTCGGCAATCCGTGCGGCATCTTGGTCTTCTTTGCTGTCACTGCGTGGATAGGCTGGAGTCAAATTCAAGACAATGCAAATCCGGTGGTCTGGATGCGCTTCATGACAGGCCTTGACAGCTAATGAACTTGCCAACTGCGTATGATAGGCAACCAAGGCGGCCGCCTTGGCATCGATCACACCTGGCAGATGAAAATCTCCCAAATACCCACATTCGACAGGAACAATCGGCTCATTGAAGGTTATCCAAGTGTCTACGATATCACCAAACAAGTCAAAACAGGTCCTTGCATAGCGCTCATAGGCATAGACCGTCTCCTTGTTTTCCCAGCCGCCACGCTCCTGAAGAGCGTATGGTAAATCAAAATGATAGAGATTGACAATCAGCTTGATTCCCTCATTCACAATGCTCTTAAAGACCTGATGGTAGAAGGCAACCGCTTGCTCATTGACTTCGCCTGTCCCGTCTGCAATCAAACGTGACCACTGAATGGAGGTCCGAAAAACCGTGTGCCCTGTTTCTTTCAGAAGCTGGATATCCTTTCGGAAATGCTGGTAAAAAGTAGAGGTCTTTTCAGGACCTACCTGATCAAAAAAACATTCTGGCTCCCTTTCATACCAAGCGTCCCAGTTGCTTTTGGTCTTACCATCTCCAGCCACAATCCCCTCACTCTGTGGGCCAGAAGTCGAACTCCCCCACAAAAATCCTTCTGGAAAACGATAGAGTGTTTTTACTGTTTCTGACATAGTGTCTCCTTTATGACTTGTTTTATTTCTAGTATAATCCTCCCACTTCCCTTTGTAAATGTTTTCAAAAAAGATATTTTTCCACATTCTTAAGGAAAGCAAACGAGTCATACTCGTCAAAAAAAGCTGAGTAAGCATTACTCAACTTCTCGCATTATTGATGAAAGACACCTTATTCGGATTCTTTTTTCTTGATTCCCATAAGACCAAGGGCTGTTACCAAGGCACCCATTCCAAGTACGGCTGTACCCGTATGCTCACTGCTACCTGTTTTCGGCAAGGTAGTCTTCGGCACAACTTTTTGCTGTCCTCCTTGAGGCTGTTCCTCATTCGTGTCCTTACCGTTAGCAACAACCTTGACGATCACAGCTTGCTACCGTCTGCGTAAGTCACGACAACAACTGCTGGCTTATCACCCACTGTGCTGGTATCGACTGGCTCTTTGTAAGCTACAGTTGCACCTGCAGGAACTGATACGAGAGATGCGCTGGCATCTGGAGTTGCTCCAAGATTTACCGTTTAGACTTGACCTGCTGGGTCGTTCTTGTCAGCGTCTGTTGAAGAATTTTTTCCTCTTCGGAGCGGTTATCTTCTACAATCACCTCAGCCGGAATTTCATCACTGTCGCCATTTGGATAGTTGATGACTACTACCACAGACTGCTGAATCGCCTGCATCTGGGCATAGATACCACCTAAGGCTAGTAGTTGCTCGTGGTTTCCTCGCTCGACAATTTCTCCCTTGTCCAGTACCAAAATCTGGTCTGCATTTTGAATCGTAGAAAGCCGATGGGCAATGATAAAGGTCGTCCGTCCCTCCTTGACCACTTCCATAGCGTGCTGGATCATTTCCTCGGTCTCTGTATCAATATGCGAGGTCGCTTCATCCAAAATCAAAATCTTGGGATCGGAGTAGAGGGTGCGAGCAAAGGCAATCAACTGCCGTTCCCCACTTGAAAAGGCGGCTCCCTTTTCGACTACAGGCTCATCGATCCCCTGCTCTAGTCGGCTCAGTAAATCGCTCGCTCCAACTTTTTCCAGAGATTCCAAAATCTTCTGACGATCCATTTCCTCGTCATTCATACTGACATTCGTTGCGATAGTACCGGTAAAGAGGTAGGGGTCTTGAAGGACAATCCCCATGTGACTACGGACACTTTCACGCGCATAGTCTCTGATATTTTGCCCATCAATAAAGACACCACCTTCTTGCGGATCATAAAAGCGATAAAGGAGGTTCATGATGGAGGTCTTACCTGATCCAGTATGACCAACAAGGGCAATGGTCTCACCTTTTTCTACCTCAAAGGAAATATCCTGCAAAATAGGCTTGCCTTCTTCATAGGCAAAGTGAACACGGTCAAAAACCACTCGACCGTCTGTCACGACCAACTCAGCCTCACCATCTTCTTCTACAGGCTCTTCCAACAAGGCCAACAAGCGTTTCCCTGTCTCCAAGGAACGCAGCATATTGGGAAATTGCTGGACTAGACGCCCCATCGCATCAAACACATCTGCGGTATAGTTGATATAGATAAAGAGAATCCCCGCTGTCAACTGCCACTGACCTGCTAGGAAACGCTGACCTGCAATGGTTAGGACTACGGTAATCACCAAGTACTTGATGAGCTCAGTCATGTTCCAAGTCGCAATAGACTGCGCCCAGATAATCCGATTTTCAGCCGCTCTCATCCTATTAGCAGTCTGTTCAAAATCCTGCATCACTGCTTCTTCTTGACCATAAAGCTGAATCAGGCTTGCTCCATTCATGGTTTCATTGACCTTGGTATTGATGTCACTTCTCGCATCATAAAACTCTTTCATGGGCTGGTCCGTCAAGCCTTTGTAAAAGACTTGCAAGGCATAAAATACCGGCAACAGTGCCAGTAACACCAAGCCTAAAATCAGATTCATATAGAAAATAATACCATAGGTAAAGACGAGACGTATCAGGCTATTAAAAATATAGACCAAGGTCGCATAAAATTGATTGCGCAGGGTTTCCGTATCATTGACAATCCGTGTCGCAATTTTTCCTGCTGGCTTATCATCAAAATAAGAAATGGGTAGCCGTTGCATTTGATCGTAGGCACGATTGCGCAAGATTTCCGCAATCCGATTGGCACAGTGCATCAAGATGCGCGTTGAAAGATAAAAGAAGAGGCCACCTATCACGTTTAAGCCCAGATAGGCTGCTAATTGCCAGAGAAAAGCTGCTTGATCAAAGGCCAAACCCTTGCTCAAATCTGTTATCGGTCCGTCAATGATGCGCTGCAAGAGAATCGGCGAAAGGCGTACCAAGGTTGACGCACCAAGATAGATGAGAACGCCAAAGCCAAACAAGCCCTTGACATGACGAATTTCTTTTAATAGGACAATGACTACTCTCATTCTTCATCTCCTTCCTGACTTTGCTGGCGTTGGTACTGCTCATAGTACCAACCCTCTTGGGCGATGAGTTGTGCGGGTGTTCCTTCTTCGACAATCCGACCGTCCTCTAGCACCAAGACCCAATCCGCATGATGCACCGCAGACAGGCGGTGGGTCACGATGATATTGGTCTTACCCTTGCGCTCCCGCTGGATATTTTCAATAATCTGACGTTCAGTTCTCGCATCAACCGCTGATAGGGAGTCATCTAAGATCAGCAGATCTGGATTTCGTAAGAAGGCTCGAGCAATGGAAATCCGTTGCTTCTGTCCACCCGAAATCGACACTCCGCGTTCTCCAATCATGGTCTCCATCCCCTCTGACATCCGCTCCAAATCCTTGGTAAAGTCTGCTGTTTCAATGGCTTGAACAATCTCCTCTAGTTGACTGCTGACCTTGCCGAGGGCGATATTTTCACGGACGCTTTTTGAAAACAGAACATGCTCCTGCGGTACATAGCCAATCTTTTGTTCGATAGATGACCGCTTAAATTCCAGTATTGATTGTCCATTGAGGGTGAAGTTGCCACTCCCGACTGGATATTGGCGTAAAAACTGGCGAATCAAGGTCGTTTTTCCAGAACCTGTCTTACCGACAATTCCGACTGTCTGACCTGCCTTCAAAGTCCAGGAAATGCCTGTCAAACTATTGCGCTCCGCCTGAGGATAGGAAAAATCGTAATTCTCAAAAACCAATTCCTCGAGGTCAGCAAGCAACACCCTGCCATCTTCTTCCATATCATCACCCGTGTCCACCAACTCCTGCAATTTCGCAAAAGAGGTCTTGCCTGTCTGATAGACCAAGATAAAGTCCGACAGCAGCCAAAAGGGTTCTAAGAGTGACACCGTGTAGAGTTGCAGGGCAATCACCTGACCGAGTGACACCTGTCCCCGCTCTAAAAAGATCGCTCCCATCCCTAAAATGGCTATGGTCGCAAGTCCCAGTAAAATGGTCGCTAGGGGATTGTACAAAGATTGCAACGCCATGATATTGTCGCCGCCACGAGCAAGCGCTCGGGTTCGCTCCTGAAACTTACGCTCCTGCCGTTCTTTCTTGCTGTAGGCGCGCGTGACACGAATTCCTTCAACCACTTCCAAGACCTCATCATTGAGACCAGCGACTGCTTCACGGTTGACTTCAACAGCCTTGTCCTGCTTTTGACCGACAAAGTAAATGGCTGCAACCAAGACAGTCATCGGAATCAAGGCCACAAGGCTAATCTGCCAAGAGATGAAAAACATGGTCGGAATGATAAAGGCAATCATCCCACCAGCATAGACGACAATCATGAGCCCGTAGCCCACCATGTCCATCAAGCCTTCCACATCCGTTGAAAAGCGGGTCATTACATCGCCCGAGCGAAATTTCTCATAAAATGGCGTCCGCATGACCACCAATTTCCGAAAAGAACGCTGCTGCATATCAAATTTAAACTGCACCGATGACTGGAACAACTTCAAATGCCAAATGTAGGCCATCACATAGGTCAAAATGGTCACTCCGAGCAACCGCAGCATATCCTGCATCAAGCCCGCTCCCGTCAAGCTCCCCTGACCAATCTTGTCCACCAAGCCCTGAATAATCTTGGTCGGTATCAACAAACACGCATCATAAACAATCAGCATAATCGCAACCAGTAAATACAGCCACTTGTGCTGCTTTACATAGCGAAAAATCAATCCTATCATTTTCTCCTCCTTAAAATCCCATCGTCTTTCCGTTTTGATTTTGTACAAGTCAAGACGCGTAAACGACATAGCAAATCAAAACGAAAAGACTCGAAAGCATACAAAAAAAACCGAGATAGAACAGCTCCATCCCGAGTCCCTCAAGTCCACAAAAAGACACTAAGACTGATACTTAGAAAGGAGGCTATTCTGAAAAACACAACTGTTCATTCCAACACTGTTGACCATTACAACATTACTCATCAATACTACATGGTTGTTCATTGTTTTTTCTCCTTTCACTAAGATACGAGGGCGTTTGAAAAATAGGAGACTGACGATGTGTCCCAGGACACAAGGACGTCTATCTTTTTTCCGAGCTTTTAGCCCGAGTTCAATTAATCGTTATATATCTACCATTCTAACAGAATATATAAGGATGTCAAGAATTACTTTGATTTTTTGGAAATAATTCGTATTCGGATAAGCCAGAAAAAGTCGGGAAGCTCACTCCCAACTTCTCTCTCGCTTATTTTTGTAAGGCTTTGATACGGCTCGTTACCCCTTTTAGATTGTAACACTCCGCATAATCCCGAATCGGACGCTTAATGTGGTCAATGACATAGCGTTTCCCGTCAATATGATAGGCTGCTAAATTGGTATATAGTTTCTCGATTTGTTCCTTGACTTCCACGTCATTAAAGGTATAATGACCTGCTATGTCTAGGATTTCTTCTTGCAACTCCTGATTGCCTCCTTCTAAGATTTGCTCAACCGTCAAATCTTTCTGGTCTCCCATCATCCACTTTCTCCATCGCTCACTTTGAATGGCATGTAGGAGAAGGGTTTGACGAATGGTTGACGGTTCAGAAATCAAGCCTTGCTCGACTAATATTTCTTCGACTTTTCCTAGATTGAGATAAGCCCGTGTCTCCTCTGTTCCATATTGAGGAGCTACATTGGTTGCGGTAATCGCCGATGGGATATGCTCTAGCAAGGTAACATCATCGAGATAATCCCCATTATGCTCCTTCAACCCAACACCATATTTCTTGGCCATCTGTGCCAAATCATAGGCATTTTGGAAATTAAAGTGGCCAACTTGTTCCGTCTTACGTGTCAAGGTCCCTGTCTGACCGACAATAAAGGTTGGCATCGGCAACTGGCGTTTGCCTAACTCTTCCTGCAACCGTTGAATGAAGGTTTCATAGGTCTCCGTAGAAGTCAAACCACCATTTGTTTCTTCTGTTCCAACCTCGTAGCCAATTTCTGGCAATCCGCGTTTTTTACGCTCCTCTTCACAGAAGGCAATCAAGTCAACCGTCCGATCCAATACGACATCAAGTGGAATCACCTTGCCAACCTCAAAAGGATCCTTAGTCGGGTCAATCATCAGCAAATCAAAGCCTGCTTCAATGTCTCCCACATAGGACTGCTGGCCTAGGCGCATGGCTTCCTCTACTGGTAAATGATCATTTCTTTCTTTATCCCGCTGCCAAGGACCACCATGGTCTCGGCAAAGATAATAGAGATTATCATAGCCAATTTCTTCTGCCACTTCTTCTACTGCTTTGGCAAAGCTAAACTGGTTCCAGCCATTGACATAGCCTCCACCTAATTCATCCAAATCGACCTGATTTCGGCTAGCGATAAACATGACCGGATAGTCATCTTCTTTTGACAATTCGAGCGTTGCCTGTACACAATTGCGTGACATAGGGCCAATCCCTAACAAGGTGGCAGATTCTCCCTGACTTTGCAAAGCTAGCAAGCCTTCGACGACTGATTTAATGGACAATTTCGACATAGTTTTCTCCTTATTTTACTTCTTCATCCGCTAGATTTGGTTTTGTGAAGTGGATGATTGCAACAGATACCAGCGTTCCAATCAACATGGCAAGGAAATACCACAACTTCCCGTTGACAACTGGCAAAATAATCAAGCCTCCGTGCGGTACCAGTGCTTCAACATTGTTCATCATGCCCAAGGCACCACCCACAGCACTTCCAATGATAATCGCTGGCAATACCCGTTTCATGTCTTTTACTGCAAAGGGAATCGCCCCTTCTGTAATACCGATAAGCCCCATAAAGAAGGCTGACATCCCCAAATCCCGATCCTCTTTGGTATATTTTTTCCGATCAATAAAGGTTGAGATGGCAACTGCAAGCGGAGGAATCGCAACCGCGATTCGGTGAGCGCCATTTGGTGCATAGATACCTTCTGCCATCAGAGCAAGTGTAAAAGCTGTCGCTGTCTTGTTGATTGGGCCTCCCATATCAACAGCAGTCATCGCTCCAATAATGAGCCCAAGTACAATGGCACTGCCCCCTTGCAATTCACCTAGAGTAGCGACCAGCCATGTCATCGCTGCACCAATCGGAACAGAAATGACATAAATGTAGAGCATTCCCAATAAAAAGACGGTTAGAATAGGGATGATTAAGATAGGCATCAAGGTACGAATGGTTGGGGTTACTTTCCAGGTTTTACACCACTTTACAAAGTAACCTGTCAGCACACCTAGCAACATCGCTCCTAAAAAACCAGTCTTAACTTGAGCAGAACCGATTGGATTATTGGCAACATAACCCAAAATCATGGCAGGTGCAAGAGCAGGTTTGCCTGCGATAGAATAGGCGATATAGCCTGCAAGTAGCGGAATCATGATGGAAAATCCTGCCACTCCCAAATCCAGCAAATCCTGCATGAATTGGCCGCTAACTTCCATTCCTCCTTCACCAGGCTTTCCGGTCGCTAAGGATAGGGCAATAAAGACCCCACCTACGACAACCGAGGGCAGCATATACGATACCCCAGTATTAAAGGCTTTTTGCAAGTCTTTCCACAATGTCTTCTCCATGGTTATTCTCCTTTTGTGTTTATAGTGCTTCTGCTTGGTCTAAGACCTGATCTGGATGACGGATGGCTTCGCCTGGATCAACCAGCAACACCTTGCCTTCCTCACGCTTTTCATCAAAGCGATCCTGACCTTCAATCTCAACGGCGATGGCTAAAATCACAACATCTGCTTGATCAATCTGATCTTGCTCCAATTCCTGCTCAATGCCCATGCCTCCTTGTGTCTCCACTTGAACCTCATACCCCCGCTTCCGACACTCTTTTTCAATTGCTTCTTGAGCCATATAAGTATGGGCGATGCCTGTCGGACAGGCTGTTACAGCAACGACTTTCATACTATTTCCTCCTAAATGTCTATCGAACGCAATCGTTCGAAGAGAGTTGTTTTGTTACCAATGCTTAGTAATTGATGACGAAAGTCTTCGTCTAGCAATTTTTTACTGACTTGCGAAATAAAGCGCAAGTGTAATTTTTCTGTTCCCGTCTGAGGAACTCCGATGAGAAAGATGAGCTGGACCGCTTCCTCGTGTCCTTGTGTCCACTCAAAGGGCGCTCCTGTCCTTAAAAAAGCAATGAAAGGTTTTGCAACTGCATCTGTTTTGCCATGAGGAATGGCAATCCCATATCCAATCGCTGTCGGCACCTCTTCTTCACGCGCCAGCACAGCATCCATAAATATAGTTCCGTCTGTCACATATCCCAGCTGATGTGCCTGAACTGTAATCGCTTGAATCACTCCTTTTTTCGTTGCCAACTCCTCATCCATAAAAATCAATTCTTCATGTAGAATACTATGCTCTTTCATACACAATTTTTAAAACCTCCGTTCTATTTTTCGCATGGCGCAAAGCAGTCAGCCTTTCATCTGTATGAATCAATTCATAAATACCAGAGATGATTGATTTGGTCTTGGACATATCACTGGGGCTAATCCCAATAATAAAAATCAAATCAACAAAATAATCTTTCCATTTAAATTTTTTTGAACTCTTTACAATCGCAACAAATGTCTGCTGTACCTCTTGCGGTTTTCCATGAGGAATCGCAACGCCAATCGGCAAATCTGTATTGCCAAATTCTTCTCGGTCTAACATGGTCTGTTGAAAGCCCTCTGTTACAAAGCCTCTATCTGCTAAGGTATGACTCAAGGCTTGAATGGCCTCTGCCGAAGAATGATAATGATCGTGATAAAAAATAAGATTCTCTGACAGATAGGCAGCTAAATTGGAAGGCTTTCTCTTTGAACTGAAAGATGTTCTAGTCGTGTGAGCATTCAGAAGCTTTGATAATTCCTGCTCACTGATTAAAGGCGAAACGAAATAAATATGCGATGCTTTCTGCTGTAAAGGAATCGTTGTCAGAATGATATCATAGGCTTCCAAGTCCAACTGGGCCGCCTCCATCGATGAAGCTACCTCCACCTTGTCAAGCGATGGTAGATTATTTTTGATCCGATGAATCAATAATTCAGAAGTGACAATTCCAGTTGAACAGACCACCAGGATTTTGCGACTCACTCCAATTTTTTCCAAGGCTAATTGGAAGTAAATGGTTAAAAAAGCAATCTCATCTTCATTAAATTCCTGACCAATCGTTTCACTAAAATCTGAAACAGCCAGCCATAAGACATTGAAGACAATCGAACATTCCAGTTTTATCTGCTCGGTAAAGGGATTTTTGACAAGGGTATGCGAGCGTAAGCGTGACAACATGGGTGGAATATGCACTGTCAATTGTTCTAGTAGAGTCGTATCGTTTGAAAAATCGACATGTAAAGCCTGAGAGACCCGTTCAATCAAGCCCGTCACTAGCTTACTATCTACATACTGCCTTGGCATGGGTTCAAAGCGATAGAGTAGCAATTTTTGAGAAAGATACTCCACATCTTCATTGGCATATTCTACATCCAACCTGAGAGAAATCTTATGGAGAATCCTCACTGCACTATCCATGTAAAAGGCATCTGCCTTCTGATGAAACAAGGAGGCTTTTCCTACACTATGCTCACCTTGGCTCAGTTGATAAACTTGAGCAATTAGAAAGGTTAGACAATGCTGGATATAAACTTCTGAGATGGCATGGACATTTTCCCTAACATAGGTATAGAGTACATTGGAACAAACCTGAATCATCTCTCTAGTATAATAAGGAAGCAGACTATTGATAATATCCGGCGTCTTCGTCCCATTTGCAAAGTCATTCTGTTCAATGATATATTGGTTAAAATTTACAAATGCTGTGATCTTGTCCTCTGTCGTTGGAAAGACCAATCGAGTTCCATGGTGATTACTTAACAGCTCGCCACTCGTTCCACGAAGTAGCATCAAGGTAATCGTTTCTAGATCTTGCTTGATGGAACTTTTACTGACAAAGTATCGCTCTGCTAAATCATTAAAGCTCGTTTGCTTGTTTTGAAATAACAAGTCTTGCATGATATCAATACGGCGCGTAACTTGACAATCATGAACATCTACTCCCTCCAGTAAATCTTCAGAGCTCACTAGGGAGATTCCTACGCCTCTCCGTTTTTCAAATACGATTCCCCTCTGTTCTAGATGACGAATCTCTTTATGGATTGTCCTCACCGAAACACCTAGCTTACTTGCAAAATAAGCTGCTTGCTTGGGACTTCGTTCTCCTTTCATCATTCTCACTAATTTTATCTGTCTTTGGGTAAGCATTTCTCACCTCCATCATCACTCAGCGCTGCTTGCTTATATACAAATTGTAACCGCTATCAATGTCTTTGTAAATAACAAAAAGCTGCAAGAACTTCTTGCAGCAAATCAGACACCGATTATAACATATGACTTGAGGTCTGTGATCAAAAAAACTCGTACAAAACGAGTCTGACGTTCAGTAGTCAAAATCATCTAAATTCACACACCTCATAGAAGTTAAAAACGGCAGTTGTCCGTTTTTTTTTTATCTATATTTTCTCTCAGAATAAGTATTCCATATAAAATTTATTAAGGTTATTGACGAATTAACAACTAAAGTATCGTATCTTGATGGTAGTTCTTTGAAAGCAACCCTCTTTCCGTGACCATCTCCCTTATCATTTCGAAGGTTATTTATACCACCTATTATTTGATTTAATCCGCTCAAAACTCGTTTTACGTCATCGTTATTCTTAGCAGAAATATTATGACTTGTATCAAGATTTAATAACTTGAATACTTTCTTTTGAAGAGTTGAAATATTAGTATGTTTAGTATTTATTTAGTATTTTTTGTTAGCATTTGTCTTAATGTAATGTAGGCGGAAGCGACCTCCTTCGGAGTTCCATTCCTTCCTGGCAAGCCTAGCTCTTGCCAAGCCTCTCACACTAAAACGTAATCGTTTTAGTGTTTTCACCACTGCGGAAAGTGCTAGCTGTGACGACTTCGCCGCCTGTAATCATTGCAGAAAATACCAGCAATGGGACATTATGAAGCAACCATATATGGAAGGCAAATGAATGGTAACACCGATACAATTTATCTTACTATTTTAAAACCAAATCATTATAGCAGAGTTACTATATTCAATATTTTCTCGATCTAATATATGTTTGAAACACAACTCCAACAGTTCCTTTGCTTTACCGATTGAATTTGAAGGAGATTCTTTTATCATACTCAGCATAATTGAAATTTGCTTATCTATATAAGAACTATCAAAGTAAGAAGACAAGTTTTGTGTAATCTCTGAAAAATATTCAGTAGCAATATCTGGATAATATAGAAGACGTTTCTTGAGTCTTTCGAATCGAGTATTTCTTTCGTCGTTTTTCTCCAATGATGATTCCGGAAGATTTTCATAGTATTGAAGTAAATCTAAAGATAATTTTAGGACTAAGTCATCGAGATCTTCATCTATAAATGTTTCAAAAGATTTTCCTTTCGATAATTGATATTTTCCTTGAATATCGATAACTATAGAGTCAAAAGTGAAACTGATAATAGTCGAATTAGAAAAATCAAGAACATACCCTCTTTGATTAAAAAATACCTTAATAAAAGATTTATCTTTAAAATCAATCTTCATTGCCATATAGCATCATGAGTTATTTCTTAAATAGTTCATATAAAAATTCCTCTTTCAGCATACTCAAGTTAAAAACATTTTGAATATGCCCAAAAGCTTCCGAGAGCGGTAAGCGAGCAGTTTTCCAACCTTGTCCGTCTGTTACCCAAACAAATTCAACATCATCTTTTGAGTTTTTAACAAACTGACTAAGTTCAGTAAATTCACCAGCAACAGCCTTAAGCTTGCTTCCACCACCGCCATAGTAATTTGTTTCAATAAGCCAAACTTTATGACGCTCCTTAGAATAAACAGCGACATCAAAGCGTCGCTCCGATTTATCAACAGGTACCTCAATATTCCAATTTGACTTAATGAATGGAGCGGTTGCTTGAGCTTTCCATTCAAGTCCTTGTTCTTTAGCTATCTTCGCAACATGCCGCTCTAAGATCCCCTCCATAGTTGTACCGCTACGATTTTTACGAGCGTTACTATCCAAGCCAGCTTCAACTCCATAAACATAATCTACTAGAGAGCGATTTGCTTTATTTTGGAGAAAGTTAAGCAAACCGGATTGTTCTGCAAAATCAACATAATCTACAATTCGGTCTTTAGTTATCTTAGAAAAGTTTAGCCTCTCAAAACTCATTTCATCACTATCATCAATACTTAATATATCCAAGATTGTATCTCGACTAGCAATCAAACTTGGAATAGCTTTTAATAACTCTGGTTGTTTAGTGAATAACATCAGGGCTTCATTATAGATGTCTTTTTTACCGATTAGATAATTTAGGGTATTTAATTCTATCTCAAATTTTCGTGTCTCTCGTTCAACTTTCGCCCAATTAACATAGTATTCTGGCGTTCGATTAGTAATCGATAATGAGTTTAGAAAGATAGATAATCTCTCATCTGGTGTCCTTGTTATATAATTTTGGAATGTCATTATTAGTTTTCCTCCTTTAATGGTAGCGGTAACCCAATTACATCCAGTGGAATAAAATTAAAATAGTATTTACAGCCAACACTTATTATATAGTCTAAAACATCTTTATATCTAGATTGCTCAAACCAATCTTTGTCTAATAAGTAGCTGTAGTTCGCCTCTTTGTTCAAGGGAGAAAACAATTTTTTATATTGCTTTAATTTAAAATCACAAGTTTGCAACTTCTCATCAACACTTCCGCCGCCACTTTGCGTTTTCTTTTCGATAATATAGACAGTGTTACTATTAATTACGAATATTGCTTCATCTGGTAGTAATTTAGCTGATATAATTTTAGTGTAATCGTAACCATCAATTTCATCAAAATACCTATAGAGGCCATCTTTTTGAAAAATTTGTCCGACCTCTTCACCTAAAAAGCTAATCTTCCACCGAAGAGGTTTCGAACGTAGTTTAGTGCCTCTAATAATTGTCCCGTCGTTTCTCCTTGTTGTATTATAGTCTATATTTTCAATACTATAACCTGATTGTTGATTTAAGAATGTTGGGAAGTCCGTCTTTAATTCGAAAGCTAATCCCGTTTTAGTATTTGCTCCTCCAATACCGCCTTTTTTCATATTTTCCTTTCCAATCTTAACTTAGCTATTTTTAAGTAATCTAGTTCAGCATCAATCCCAATAAATCTGCGACCTAATTTCTTTGCTACTACTCCTGTCGTTCCACTACCAACAAAAGGATCTAGAATATAGTCATTTTCTTTTGTGCTAGCTAAGATTATTCGCTCTAAAAGATATTCTGGTTTTTGGGTTGGATGCTTGCCAGCCCATTTTTCTGATTTTGCTGTTAATCCACCCGTCCAGACATCTTTCATCTGCTTTCCGCCATTCAGCTCTTTCATCAAATCATAATTATAGTAGTGACGAGCTTTTTTGTCATCTTTTCTTGCCCAAAGAATCGTCTCCGTAGAATGTGTGAAGTAGCGACACGAAAGATTAGGTGCGGGATTTGTTTTCTGCCATGTTATATTATTCAGTATCTTGAAACCTTCTTGCTCTAACGCCATTCCTACAGAATAGATATTGTGAAAACTTCCTGAAATCCAAATAGTTCCATTGGGTTTTAGAGCTTGTTTAGCTAATCGAATCCAGCGACGATTAAAGTTATGTTTTTCTTCAAGTGATGATATTTTATCCCAGTCCCCCTTATTAACAGAAACAACTCGTCCTCCCGAATTTGACATCCCTCCATTACTCAAAAAGTAAGGTGGGTCGGCAAATATCATATCCATGCTTTCGGACTTCATTTTTTCTAAAAATTCAAAGGTATCGGCATGAACGAGAATGGCATTTTCTTTATGGTAGTATGGCTTGGTCATTAAAATACCTCCATACTTATATTCGTTATTTGACATAGTTGGTTACAATAATTTCTGAAATTTTTCCACGACTGGAAGATTTAGCCCCATTAGTTCGAATAGCTTCAATTTTATGAATGTTAAAATCCTTATATAATTCTTCAACTATTGGACTTGAAGAATTAGAGAGCATTACGAATGCGCCTTTTTCGTTTAATTTCTTAAAGCAATCCCGTAATCTTATCTGGTCATCATAAGAAAAACCTTCGTGAGTATAGGACGTAAAAGAACTTGTCTCAGAAAGAGGAATGTACGGTGGGTCAAAATAGACAAAATCTCCACACTTTACAGCTTCAACTGACTTTTCAAAATCTCCTGTCAAAATCTTAATATTGTTACTATTTAGATATTGAGAAATAGACAAAATCAAATCACTGTCAACAATCTTAGGATTTTTGTACCTACCATAAGGTACATTGAACTGATTTTTTGAATTAACACGATATAAACCATTAAAGTCAACTCGCAACATATACATAATGCGAGCAGCACGTTCCACTTTGGTCATTGTATCAATCCTGCCATCCCTATCGACAGAGCGTAACTCTAAATAATATTCTTTAGAGTTATTCTCTTTGTGTCTAATCAATAATTCAATGAGCTTTTTAGGACTCTCCTTTATCTGCTGATAACAGTTGATAAGTTCATGGTTAAAATCATTAATAACTGCTTTTTCTGGAGAAAGTTCAAAAAATAGTGCCCCTCCACCAATAAATGGCTCAAAATAACTATTATAATTGTCTGGTATAAGAGGTTTAATAGCTGGAAGCAGTTGACGCTTCCCGCCAGTCCATTTCGTAAAAGGCTGTAAAGCCGTTTGATTTTTTTGTAATAATTTCATAATGACATTATACCACACCATAAACAAGGTTTGAAAAATTACCTTATTCCAGATCCTCTACATCATAAATCTCCGTAACAGTCCTATCCCCAGCAAAACATTCTTTATACTTATTCAACTTCAAAAATTACTTTTTGCTTCTTCCATGAAAAGTGCAGACGCAAGCAACCTCCTTCGGAGTTTCATTGCTACTTTTTGAGCCTAAGGTCTCAAAAAAAGTCCGTTCTTATCATAATGATAAGAATACCACTATAGCGAAAGAAGCGTTAGGAGGCTAATTTTGATTTTGAATGAGTCTTAAATGTATCCAGCAAATTTCGGAAGAAATCATCATTAGTTTCAATCTGTGGAATCTCTATTAAGACTTTGGCTACATCGGTTAAATAAAATGCACTATATTCAAAAGTTAAATCATCATCAGAATCAGTAGTAAAGCCAGACTGCCACCGAATCGAAATTGGTTTGAAGCCTATTTCCGCTAGCCGCAATGTGGAGAAACTGCCATATTTAAGGACAAAAGAACTATTGACCTTCCAAGAAAAGATTGGCTGATTTTCAAAAATATTCATGAAGCGATTATAGACCAAGAAACTTTCGATATTATCCAGAAAAAGCGAGTCAAACGGATTGACTCGCTACTATTAATCTCTACTGCTAGGTGTCAGCTCGTACGAAACGAGCTTTTTTCATTTATTTATCCAAATTCGTATCTGGTTTCCAGACAAAACTAGCTAGATAGCTAAAGAGGTAGGTCAAGCCCAAGATAAGAGCAACAAGGATTAGGACTGGCACACGGTAAATGAAGGTCCAGTAAGGCAAGCGTTTCTTGCCTGTCTGGGCAGAGCAGGCAAGGTCGTCCAAGCGATTAAATTCTGTCTCAATGCGGTTGGTGACTTCTGCGATACCTGCATCATCCAAGCGTTTAATATCTGAAATATCGATTGGATTTCCAAAAGCAACATCAATCCGATCTCCCAACAATAGATTTTTCAGGGACATTGGTCCAATGTAGGTTGCAGGCATAATCTTAACCTTGGCAGTCTTTGCAATGACAGCTACACCACCCTTTAATTCACTGGAATGGCGACTACCTGATGGGAACATCACCAAGGAACGATTGCTTTTTTTCAACATTTTGACGGGGTATTTAATAGCTGCAGTTCCCGGATTATCCCGGTCAATGGGAAAGGCACCACACTTACTAATCCACCAACCAAAGCCTCGATCCTTGAACAATTCTTTTTTAGCCATAAAAATAAACTGTTTAGGTGCTGAAGCATAGCCTAAAAAGACAGGATCCCAAAAGGTTCGATGGGGTGCTACCAAGATATAATTTTGATCTGGAGGCAAAATTTTCTCCCTATCATGATAATGAATATTGCCATTGACAGCCCATAGTAAAAAGACTAATAAACTTCGTAGGTAGGAATAAAACATCATACTCTCCTTTGCTAATTTCCCTCCTATTATACCATATTTTGGAAGCTAGCAAAGATTTTTCATCCGCCGTAACAATATGCTATAATAGATGAATGAACAAAGCACTATTACAAGCTGGAGAGAGGATTGATCAGCTCTTTTCCACCGATGTCAAGATTATACAAAATAAGGAAGTCTTTAGCTACTCTATTGATAGCGTTCTTTTATCGCGCTTTCCAAAATTGCCCCAAAAAGGGCTTATCGTGGATTTATGTAGCGGAAATGGGGCAGTCGGTCTCTTTGCTTCTACTCAAACCAAGGCCAAGATTACTCTGATTGAAATCCAAGGACGCTTGGCAGATATGGCAAGACGCTCGATCGCTCTCAATCAATTAGAGGAACAGGTCGAGATGGTGCATGACGATCTCAAACACCTGCTAGATTATGTGCCACGTTCGCAGGTCGACCTGATTCTCTGTAACCCACCCTATTTCAAGATTGAACAACAACCCAACCTAAAAGCCAGTGAGCATTATGTATTAGCCCGCCATGAAATCACCACCAATCTAGAAGAAATTTGTGCGGTCAGCCGTCATGCGCTCAAATCAAATGGACGCTTGGCTATGGTACATCGACCCGATCGCTTCCTTGAGATTATTGATACCATGAAGGCTTATAACCTAGCTCCCAAGCGGATTCAGTTTATCCACCCAAAGGCGAATAAGGATGCCAATATGCTCCTGATCGAGGCTATAAAAGACGGTTCTTTGGAGGGCTTAAAGATTTTACCGCCTCTGGTTGTTCATCAAGCAGATGGAAACTATACAGCAGAAATCGAGGAAATTTACTTTGGAAAAAGCTAGTCATTATATGTATGTCCTCACCTGCGCAGATGGTAGCCTCTACACCGGTTACACGACAGACCTTGATAAACGGATTGCGACCCACAACAGCGGAAAAGGCGCCAAGTACACCCGCATCAAAAGCCGCAGACCTGTTGAGCTTCTCTACTACGAACGTTTTCCCGATAAGCCCAGCGCCATGTCTGCTGAAGCCCTCTTCAAGCGCAAAACACGCCAGCAAAAATTGCACTATATTGCAGAAAACCTCACTCCCAATAAGGAGTGAGGCGTTTTTATAGTTGCATGAATGAGCCTATACTCGTCAAAAATCAAATTCTGACTAGGCAATGAAACCGCAGGTAGAACTGAAGTTCTCCAAGTTGAGCTGACAACCAATCGTTTTGATGTTTGAAGAGTATTAAGTCAAGGAACAGTGACACAGGCAGTACTTGGATACGGCAAGTCAAAACGGCACTGTATCCAAGTTCAGTCAATGATTAGATCATTTCAAATAGGTATAGGCTACGCAGTCTAGTTCATCAACTGCTCTAAATCCTAGGGATTCGTAAAAAGCCTTTGTCTTTTCTTCTTTTCCTGTCAAAAGATGTAGTTGATAGATATTCGGATAGATTGCTAGAAGCCTCTCCATGAGCTGGCGTCCAATGCCCATTCTCTGATAGTCTGGCAAAACCAGAATATCTTGCACGAATACGATCGAATAGCCATCACCGACAGCCCGTATCAGTCCCACGAGCCTTTCTTCATCAAAAGCAGCAATGACCTGTAAACTATTTTTCAGGGCCTGTTCTAACATCCCAGCTTGCTCGGTATAATTGCTCCATTCAACTGCTTCATAGAGGGCGAGCACTGCTTTCATATCCAATTTTCCTTGTGTCGTATAAGTAATCATCTTCTTCTCCTTTTTATTGGTAATCGTTTAGAGTGATGATGCTTTGTCCAAATTCCTGATTCCCATCTAAACCTCCTTATTTACTGATCTTCTTATCTATATCTGCTGTCTACTGCCCTATTCCTCTCTCATATAAAATGAGAGTACAGAAGAGGTTGAACACTGGTCTAAAGCCTATTGCTCGTGCTCCTATAACTCTTTAACCCCACACATATACTCCAGCTGATGACAAGAACTATAAAGACTATTCCCACCATCAGAGATACAATCGGGGCAAAAAAGAGGCTGAGAAGAAGAGCGAACGCTCCGCTTATAAACAGATAGGCTGTTTTCTTTCGATCCATCAATGTTTTGGAATCTGTCATACCTGCCACATCTTTTGGCAGATAGTTTCCCAGTAATAGATATATTAGTGCCAAAAGGGCTACAACTAGGCGCCGAACATCTATCTGATTGCCTGCATTATACACCAAAATCAGTCCCGTTTCAAGCGTTGTAAAGATAGGGATTACCCACTTCACCACCTTTGCGACAGGAAGTCTCCCACTCTTTGTCACATCAAGACCGATACACAAGGCAAGGTGGACGACAACTAACAAAATAGGAGTTAAAACGAGCGCTATCCATTTGTCACTCATCTCATTTGCCTGACTATCAATTCCAAAATGTGTGTATAAGACAGCTGGCAGCTGTCCGTAGTAGATAAGGATTAGAGCCAATGGTATCAAGAAGATACTGCTGGTTACAATAAGCAATTTCCAATCAATTTTTTTCATCTGTTCCTCCTCCAAAGCTGGCAATCCAAACCAGCACTTCTTCAAATACGGTATAGTTTAGTCGGTAATAGATAAAATTCTTCTGCCTTTCTTCTAAAATGAGACTTGCCTTCTTCAAGACAGATAAGTGGTGCGATACCGTAGCACCACTTAAGTGAAATAGCTCTACAATCTCACCTGCAGACTTGGGACCCGACTTCAAGCTATCCAAAATCTGTCTACGAATCGGGGCTGAAATTGCCTTTAAGGTTTCTGATAATGCCATATCGTCTCCTTTCATTTTCTATTTAGGAATATTTCTAAATATCATTCTACTCCCTTTGTTTGGTGATGTCAAGAACTATTTAGAAAAAAATAAAAATAGCTCTCGTACTCTATAAAAATCAAACAAAAAGAGAGTGGGACAGACACTCATGATGTCTATCCCACTCTCTAAAACTTCCTACTTATCTCCCTTATTGCGAATGACAAATCCTGCCTTTTTCTCGCTTGAAATACGTTTGCGTGGTTTTTTGTTGTCTTTTCCGAAATGGTCACGGTCGTTGAAACGACGCTTTTCCTTGTAATCATGACGACCACCACGACGATCCTCTCCGCGGCGATTATGTGATGATCTGTTGCTATTCTTGCCAGATCGACCACGACCGCCACCTTTATCACCTGGGACATACTTAAACGGCAATGGTTTTTCGCGCGCAATATCCACTTCTGGCATTGATTCTGGATCTTGTACGGTCAGACTTAAAATGTACATCGCCAACTCTTCTGGCGAGAATTCACTCGCAAGTTTCAGAGCATCCTTACCAAATTTAGCAAAGTTCTTGCGGATTGTTTCATCTGCAAAATCACGTTCGATTTTCTTCAGAGCAATTTTTTTCTTGGCTTGAAAGGCTTCTTCTGCTGTCGCAGGTTTCATGCCAGTCATGCGTTTCTTGGTCAAATCCTCAATAATCTTGAGGTAACCCATCTCATTAGGTGAGACAAAAGTAATGGATTGACCAGTTTTTCCTGCACGACCTGTTCGACCGATACGGTGAACATAGCTTTCAGGGTCTTGTGGAATATCGTAGTTGTAGACATGGGTCACCCCTGAAATATCCAAACCACGAGCCGCAACATCCGTTGCAACTAGGACATCTAGGCCACCTGTCTTGAAATCACGTAGCACACGTAGACGCTTACTTTGATCCAAGTCACCATGAATGCCTTCTGCACGGAAACCACGAATCTTTAAACCACGCGTTAATTCATCCACACGGCGCTTCGTCCGACCAAAGACGATTGCTAATTCTGGCTGAGCCACGTCCATAAGGCGGGTCATCGTATCAAACTTCTCCTGCTCTTTGACACGGATATAGTACTGATCGACCAGTTCCGTTGTTAGCTCCTTGGCCTCAATTTGCACATGCTCGGGATTATTCATAAACTGAACACCGATACGTTTTATCGGAGCTGGCATGGTCGCTGAAAAGAGGAGGGTTTGACGGGCTTCTGGAACTCGGGAGATGATCGCCTCAATGTCTTCTAAGAAGCCCATGTTGAGCATTTCGTCAGCTTCATCTAGGATAAGCGTCTCAACATGATGGAGTTTCAAAGCCTTACGTTTGATCAAGTCAAGGAGACGACCGGGTGTTCCAACGACGATATGAGCGCCTGACTTGAGCGCCTTGATTTGCTTTTCAATACTTGAGCCTCCGTAGACAGAGCGTACCTTGACACCCTTGCTACGCCCGAATCGAAAGAGCTCTTCCTGACTTTGAACCGCCAACTCCCGCGTTGGGGCAATGACCAAAGCTTGAATCGTCCCCTCGTCTGTACGGATTTTTTCAAGAGTAGGCAGACCAAAGGCCGCTGTTTTTCCTGTTCCTGTTTGAGCCTGACCAATCACATCCTTGCCTTCAAGGGCGAGTGGAATCGTCTTTTCTTGAATCGGACTTGCCTCTACAAAGCCCGCTGTTTCGATTTCTGCTAGTAAGTCAGCAGATAATTGGAATTCATTAAATTTCATATTCTTCTTTCTAAGTTGGGAACATCCCAACATCACCAATGGGACATCCGCCCTCGTCTAAAAATAAAAACCGTCTAACACTCTTCGAACATCAAAACGAAACTTTGTCAAGAGTCTTGATGGACAGTTTTTAGACATCATTCTGGTTCAAGAAGTGGAGCTTATTTCCCATATATACCATTCTGTTGCATGCAACCTACCTAGTATATCACAAAGCGGGGGCAAAAGATAGTGAAAGTTATTATTTTTCTTACAAATACATGTTCATCCTTCTCTCAACCTTCTCTAAGAACATTCTTAAAAATAAAAAAATGACCAAAAGATCATTTTTCATCGTTTATTCGCCACCCATTTTAAAATCTGGGCAAGGACAACCCACAAAACAGCACTGAGAATAATGATATAAATCCAGGCGCGGTTATCATCGGTCCAAGGAAGCGGGACATTCATGCCGAAAAAGCCTGTAATAACGGCAATAACAGCTAGTAAAATGGAAATAATAGTCAAGAGTGTCAAGTTATCATTCAAATTGTTGTTCAAGACATTGTTGTAAGAACTGGACAACTGCTGCAAGACCTGAGAAACCAAATCAGTCATGGCAACCAACTGCTTGGCTTCAATCATAGCATCGTCAAATTGTTCATTTTCAATCTCATCAAAGCCACGGTAAATAGCATGTCCTCTGATATGCTCAAGCAACATCAGATTTTGCTTGGCTGCTGCAAGCAGGTAGACCATACTGGTTTCCAAGTCAGACAGGGCAAACAAGTGCTTTTTGGTTGTCGTTTGGCGCAGCAGCATATTGATTTCATCCTTGGTCTTGTCCATTTTCTCAATGACAGGATAGTAGGAATTACTGATCAGCTCGATACTGGCAAAGAGGAATTTATAGACGGTGACAGGCTCATGGTGTTCGATGTAGCGAACCATATTACGCGTCACATAGGCATTATCCTGGTCGGTAATGGTAATGAGACGGTCTGTTTGGACAATGAAGGTCATGGGAATGGTTTCATAGTAGTCCTTTTCGCGCTCTAAATCAAGGACATTGTAGATAAAGACAACTGTCCCGTCTTCACGATTATAGTCCATGTGGGCACGTTCATTCTTATCCAGTGCATATTCGACTGTTTCCGTATCGATATGGTATTTTTTATATAATTCTGGCGTTTGGTGCAGACTCTCGGCATCGAGGTTAATCCAAGACATGCCATTCTTCAAGCTTTTTTCAATGAACATTCTCCACCTCCACTTTTTCTTCTGTCTTATTATACTATAAATCCACTCTAATCGTGCTTTCCAAAGACGATATTTGACAGAAAAAAGGGGATATGGTACAATATTCAAGTATCAAACAAAAGGAGTTTTTATGGAAAATCAACAGTTAGACCCTCTTGCAACAATGGTCGAAACCAACAAGAAAAAGCGTAAGCGTGTCTTGAAAATTGTTTTCGGAATTATCGGAAGCCTCTTTTTAGTAGCTGCCGTTGCTGGATTTATCTTCTATCGCAATGGAAATATTACAGGTGATTGGGAAAATCCAAAGCTTGCTGCGGAAATACGAAAATCCGCTATTCAGGAGATTGGAAGTGGTTTTGAGGGCTTGAAGCTTGACCCCGAAGAAGTTGTTGGAGACACAGGCGTAACATTTGAAGTCAAGGACAACAAAGCAGTCGCTACGACCTATTCCACCATTAATAAAGATGCTTTTCTAACTGCTTTTGATAAAGCTGTCCAAGAAGAATATACTAAAGTCATTACACAAGTCGAACAAGAAGCGCAAAAGTATGGAATCAGCAAAGAAGATTTGCTAAAAGAAGCATTTGGTGAAAACTATGAAGCGAAAATCAAGGAAGGCTTCCCTAAGCGTGAAGAAGTTGAAAAACAACTCGATGACATGATGACCAAAGAAATAGCAGATAGTAGCCAGGGCCAGTATGATTCTGCAACTGGTAAATTCTCTGCTGTCTACTTTGAAGGGGAAGTAAACCCACTCACTCACACCATCAAAGTCACCAAGGTCAATACTGGATCTGCATTTGCGTCATCTGCTTCCGATTTCCAAGTCGGAGACATTCTATTGTATACACATAGCGGTGATACCCTCACCTTTATCGGTGACGAAGAATACCCATTTAAAGCTATGAAATAAAAATGATTGAGAGAATTCTCTCAATCATTTTTATTGTATCGTCATTTCGTTTATACCTAAAGGTAACCACAGCTGTAATCGGCTAAAGCCGAAACAGCTGCCTATCTTTTTCGCTTTGAGTTTTTTACGCTCTCGTATCTTATTTAACTGAACTCGGGCTACGAGCTGTGCAAAAAAGATAGATTTCCTTGTGTTCATCGAACACCTCGTCAATCTCCTATTTTTGCTTTGCTCGCTTCACGCCCTCGTATCTTAATCCTACATCTTCTCTTCCAGTACTACATCTGGGTACTTGTCCGCAAACCAGCGCAGGGCAAAGTCATTTTCAAAGAGGAAAACAGGATGGTCGAAGCGGTCTTTAGCAAGGATATTGCGGCTAGAGGACATCCGCTCGTCCAACTGGTCTGGAGCAATCCAACGCACGGTCTTTTTCCCCATTGGCGTCATGACCACTTCTGCATTGTATTCATTTTCCATACGGTGTTTAAAGACCTCAAACTGGAGTTGTCCGACCGCTCCCAGCATATACTCGCCTGTCTGGTAGTTGGTGTAGAGCTGGATAGCCCCCTCTTGCACCAGCTGCTCAATGCCTTTGTGGAAAGATTTTTGTTTCATGACATTTTTAGCAGAAACTTTCATGAAAATTTCAGGAGTAAAGGTTGGTAGCGGTTCAAATTCAAACTTGTTCTTGCCAACAGTCAACGTGTCTCCGACTTGGTAGGTGCCTGTATCATAGACCCCGATAATATCTCCTGCCACGGCATTTTCGACATTCTCCCGCGCTTCCGCCATGAACTGGGTGACATTGGACAGCTTCACTTTCTTGCCTGTCCGCGTCAAATTGACATCCATTCCGCGCTCAAACTCGCCTGAAACGATACGAACAAAGGCAATACGGTCGCGGTGACGAGGGTCCATATTGGCTTGGATTTTAAAGACAAATCCTGAAAAATCATTGGATAAAGGCTCCACCACTTCCCCGTCTGTTTTCAAATGTCCATGCGGTTCTGGCGCAAATTGCAAGAAAGTTTCAAGGAAAGTCTGCACCCCAAAGTTGGTCAAGGCAGAGCCGAAGAAAACGGGTGTTAGTTTTCCTTCTAAAATCGCTTCTTCCGAAAATTCATTGCCCGCTTCGCTCAAAAGCTCAATGTCTTCTAAGACCTGCGCGTAGAAAGGATTGCTGCCAAAGAGGGCTTCGCCCTCATCAAAACTGGCAAAGCGCTCCTCACTGCGGTAGAGTTCCAAACGCTTGTTGTGCAAGTCATACAAACCTTCAAAGGATTTTCCCATACCGATTGGCCAGTTCATCGGAAAACTGGCAATGCCAAGGACTTCTTCTAATTCTTCCAAGAGGTCAAGTGGTTCCCGACCGTCTCGGTCTAGCTTGTTGATAAAGGTAAAGACTGGGATATTGCGGTGTTTGACAACCTCAAATAATTTCTTGGTCTGGGCTTCAATCCCCTTGGCTGAGTCGATTACCATGACCGCAGCATCAACCGCCATCAGCGTCCGATAGGTATCTTCTGAAAAATCCTCATGCCCTGGGGTATCAAGGATATTGACCCGCTTGCCATCATAGTCGAACTGCATCACCGAAGAAGTCACCGAAATTCCCCGTTGTTTCTCAATGTCCATCCAGTCAGACTTAGCAAAGTTTCCCGTCTTTTTCCCCTTGACCGTACCAGCCTCACGAATCTCCCCACCGAAGTAGAGCAACTGCTCTGTAATCGTGGTTTTCCCCGCATCCGGGTGGGAGATAATAGCAAAGGTGCGGCGTTTTATTATTTCATCTTGTAGTGTCATCTGTTTCTCCTTGTTTATTATTGGTTGCTTTCTTTGTTATTCACTTCCTACATCGGACAGCTCCTTTTTTCTCTAACCTATCTAGTATAGCTGATTTTAACCATTTTTTCAATGATTTGCTTGGGCACCTTTTCGCTTAGATATTTCTATGCTATACTAGAATATATATATAAACGAAAGGACTATCTTATGTATCCGGATTTTAGACTTCTTGCGCTGTTCACTGTCTATTCTTATATTTTTTTCATTCCCTTCCTCGTCTTTGGATTTTCCTTTCCGTGGGTCCAGAAACATCCCAAACTCGGACTCTTGCTTCTCTTCTTTATCACTCCACTACTTGGTTGCCCAATGTTGCTAATCTTGTTTTATAAACTATTTTCAGGAGATAGCTATTTCTTATACTACTTTGGGCTCCTTGCTATCATACTGATTATTTGGACTATTTTAAACTACAGTAAGTGGGGACGCAGCCATATCCGAAAAGTTGCACTTTATTGCTTGGTTACCATGCTGAGCATTGCCGCTATTCTCTTTGGACTTTACCACAATCCAACAGTCTATCTCCACAATGTATATTTTAAAACGAGTTCAGTAGAGAAAACTTACTGGAATAAGGATATCCTCAACCTCCTCAAACAGAATGAGGAACTCATTGCCTTAGATATTTTAGATAGAATTGACAAGGTGGAGTCCATTGACTTTCAAGATGTGAGGGAAGATCCTGAATCTCGACGCTTGGAATCAGGCAACTTACAATTCAACACTCGCATTCTCATCAATGGCCAACGGGAAATTTATTATTCATTTAATCTAGCTCCTAAACATACATTAAATGAGCCAGATATTGAATGAAACGATTGGTCACTCGAAAATACTGGATTGAAATTGCGTGAACCTACAACTGTCCATTCCTATACCTACCAATCCTTGGATTCAAAAGAAGTACAAGAAAAACTCACTACTATCCCGATTCGGTATTATTTAAAATCAGATATTTATAAAGATTCTTTCCACAAATAAAGAAAACCACTCTGATTAGGTGGTTTTTCTACTATTTCTTGCTTGCTTTTCAAACTACGAACGAGCCAGATTTTTCAAAACAGAGTGATACAAAAGAAGCTCGTCAGCTCCTTTTGTATTCTGGTTTTTCAACCTGTCGAGATTCCTGTAGCACTTAGAAGAGTTTTAAGAAAGCTGTTAGAATGGCTGTAAACAGGAGTGTTTCAATCACGTAATTCCATACCAAGCCATAATCGCCACCTGTCACCACATCGACCAGCAAGATGAAGGTATTGACCCCAAAGGTGATCGCCGCAATCCTTCCTGGACTTAACTGGTAAGACGGTTGACGCAAGAGGTAGTTCAGGGCATTTCCTAAAAGAGCCAAATGACCGACGATAAAGGAAAAGATGGTCACATGAAACCAAGGAAAGGGGTCAAAGACAGGATAGATCAAGGCGCACATGGACCCGAATACCCCTATCAAAGAAAAATACTCCTTGTACGCTGCATCATCTGGAGCCAGCAGTAGGACAAACATGGCCATGCGACAATGGTAGAGCGGTAGCGATTGGGAAATCGGTACCATAGTGGCAAGATACCAGCTGTAAAGCAGTATCAATTGGAGAACCTGCATTCCTTTAAAAGTCCGCTGCCAGGCCTTGTTTTCATGGTATTTGATTGCTCCAATCACTACCAATAGGAGGCTGAGCAGGAGCATACTATGCCCAACAAGCCCCAGAACAGGGGGAAAACTGGGCTGATTACTAAAAAATTCTTTCATTGTTTTTTCTTTTTATGCTACTTCTTACGCCATAGCTTCCAAAGTTGCGACCAGCTGGTCAAGGTGCATGGAATTGCTACCTTTTAGCAAAATCTGGTCTTGTGGCTCGACACAGGCTTTGACACGGGCAACTAGCTCCTCAAACTGATCTTCTGCATCATTTTTTCTAAAAAAATACACCTTTCCGATTGGGAACATCTGTGCAGCTAATTGGGCCAAGCCTTCAATATCCTGTCCGTAGAAGAATAGGGTGTCCAGACAATCGGGCGACAGGCTCGTAACCATCTCTTGATGGAGGGCAACCGATTGCTCTCCCAATTCTTTCATGTCCGCTAACACAACTAGTTTCTTACCATTTTCATTTGCGGGAATAGTGGAAAAGGTTTCTAATATCAGACGCATGGCTGTCGGATTGGCATTGTAGACATCACTTAATATATCCGCACCATTTCCTGCTTTTTTCCATTCCGTCCGATTGCGGGTCAGCTTCAGATTGGCAAGGGCTTCTCTAATCGCTGTATCTGAAACACCCAAGCATTTACCCACATAGCTGGCTAGCATGGCATTGGTCGCATTGTACTTGCCTGTAATAGGTAAGAAAATATCCCCGTCCATGAAGTTGACCTGAAAGGTCAGACTGTCCTTGCTCTCCACTAGGCTCGTCACTTGCAAATCCCCTCCCTCACCAAAGCGTACCAGTTGCTGTTGGCTAGGCAGATGAGCAGCTGCAATCGGATCATTGGGTACCAATAAGGTTGCTCCTTCTGGCATCCCATCTGCAATCTGTAATTTCCCTTGGGCAATCTGCTCCCGTGAGCCGAAAAATGCCAGATGGGCTTCACCAAACAGGGTAACCACAGCTAAACTTGGTTTTGCGATTTCTGACAGAAGATGAATGTCACCTAGGTGATCCTGCCCCATTTCAAGGACTAGCTTTTCTGTATCATCTGGCATGTGCAACGCCGTATAAGGCAGACCGATTTCATTATTGTAATTCCCTTGGGTCTTATAGGTAGCAAAGGTTGTGGCCAAAACATCGTGAATCATGTCCTTGGTGGTCGTCTTACCATTTGAACCCGTCACAGCGATGACCTCTACCTGCATTTTCTCTAGGTAATAGGTGGCCAAGGTCTGAAAGGCTAGCAGGCAGTCATCCACTAGGATATGGGGAACAGGCACTTTATTTTCTGATAGGGTGACCGCGCAACCATTTTCAAAAGCCACGGAAATAAACTCATGCCCATCTCGTGCCCCTTTGAGCGGGATAAAGAGGTCACCTTCTGCTATCAAACGGCTATCAAATTCTGCCTTTTGTAGGGCTTGATTCTCATATATGGTCACATCGTTTTTCGCTCCGACAACTTGAGCAACTTCATATAGTGTTAATCTCATCTTTTTCTCCAAAAACGCTCTTATCTATTAGGGGAGTCTTCATCTTTTAGCTTGAAGCAAAATAAAAAGAGCCTATGCTCTCTTTATTATATCATATTTTTTAACTAGTATCCTATCGAACCTGTGTCAAGACACCGTCTTTCATCTCATAGACCTTGTCACACTGCTCAATCATGCGGTGATCATGGGTAACCATGATAATAGCCTTGTTGCGTTCTTTACTTTCTTTGGCAAGAAGCGCTACCACTTCAAAGGCGCGTTCCGTGTCCAAACTCGCTGTCGGCTCATCGGCCAAAATAAGAGCCGGATCATTGTATAAGGCGCGAGCAATCGCCACTCGCTGGCGCTCTCCTCCAGATAAATCTTTGGGAAACTTGGTTTTTAAATGCGCCACATCTAGGTCTGCGAGCAACTCTTTCTGCTTTTCTTTGTTGGAGCGTCTGTTGACACGATCCACCAATTCCAACTGTTTTTCCACCGTTAAAAAAGGAATCAGATTCGAAGATTGTAGAATAAAACCAATATCCTTGTAGCGAAGCTGAGCCCGTTTCTTTTCAGGCAGGTCTGAATAATCCGCCTGATTGATGGTAATGCGGCCTGCTGACGGCGTTTGTAGTCCTCCAGCCAAGGTCAAAAAGGTGCTTTTCCCAGACCCAGACGGCCCGATAATAGCGACAAACTCTCCAGCTTCCACACTAAAATTGGTGGGCTTGAGTGCGGTAATCGTCTGGTCTCCGTCCTTGAATTGTTTACTGATATTTTCAAATACTAAGGTACTCATGTTCTTCCTCCTAGGACAAATTTTGTAAGGGGTCAACCTTGAAGATGGAGCGAACAGAGAAGCTCGCACCAAGCAGGGCAAAGACCACTAAGGCAAGGCTAACACCTCCATAGAAGAACCAGTTATTCTCAAACGGTACAGCACTTGGTAGGGCGAGAGAAGACAGATAGGTTAGCGAGAGACCTAAGAGCGTTCCAAGGCTAGAAAGCAGGAAGGTCTGTGCCACAACGCTAGCTGAAATAAAGCCATTTGACAAGCCATGAATCTTCATCAACCCAAAAATCGGCGCCTTCTGAGTAGTCAAAACATAGATGAAAATCGCAATCACAATGGCTGCAATCACCACTAAAAAGCCAATCATAAAGGCGAAGGTCAAGTTTTGTGCTTGATAGCCCGGCAAGTGTTCGATGAAATCAGCTACTGTTAATTTTTCCAACTCATCTTCAGGATAGCTTGTCACATCACCACGAACAATCACCCCGCTGATAGAGATGACATCGTCCTGGCCTGGAATCTTCGTGGTTGTATCCAAATCATCAAAGTCCATGTAGACAACAGGTGCTACGCCAAAAGCCGCATTTTCTGTATAGCCGACAATGGTCACTGGCCCATCAAAAACAGATAGATGAACGGTCTCTCCGATTTCAAATCCTTCTTTCTCACCGAGGGTTTTGTCAATTACCACCTCGTGTGCTTGTTCAAACAAACGTCCTTCGACAATATCCGGCTCTATAAACGTCCCTTTTTCAATGGCAAAAATAGTGATTTTTTCCTTGTCGTCAGACCCTGCATCCTCCTTTACCCAAGCCGCACCTGCTTGCTGCTTGAGAAGAGCCTTTTCCTTTGCACTCACCTCATCAGCTAGCTGCATATCTAGGTGGGACGCAGTAATCAATTTATTCGCTTCTGATGATAATAAAATCGAATCTGCCTGCCATTTATCAACCGCTGTTCGATTCTGCTGCATCAATCCATAAGCCAGCCCTGTCAAGAAAAAGACGAGGTAGGCAATCAATACCAATAAGCCCAAGACCAAGCCGTAACGAAGCTTACTCTGGCGCATTTCTTCAATTGCTAAAAACATAGATCCTCATTTCTATTCATTACAAATTCATTCTGATATTTTCTCTTTTTATCCTATATTGACGACTAGGTCGGTCTTTCAAATAACTACCACATCCTCCTATCCTCTCTTTTTAATTCTCATGAGAACTATTTTAGTTCTTATGAGAATAAATTGCAAGAATGTTGCTCATGGTATAAAAAATGAATGACCGTTCGTTCGGTCATTCATTCAGATTGAAGAAAAAATTATTTGTATACTTTTCTTAGGTGGTGCGGACGGTAGCGACTTCCTGCGGAGTAAAATAATCCAGTGGATTATTTTAGCCCGAGCCCAGAAACTAAAAAGCGAGGATAATCGATTTCAACGAAATCACGACTTCTGTCACACTCCCACTTTTACCACAGCGAAACGTATCTGATGAGGATTGCTCTGCTCGCAAAAATTGTCAAATGGAATCTTCCGTTAGCAGGGCTGTTTCACTTGTTTAAATAGTTCTTAGGTTTCTCAACGTTCTGAAATGAGGCTGGACAAAAGTACCCAACCTTCGTAGTTTTATCATTTGAACGACGTAACGCAGTTTAGCACCATAGGAAAACGTTAAACAGCGCAGCTCTAAACCGTAGAAAATTTTTCTGTGAGATTTCGGAATCGCGCCATTCGTTCCAACCGATTCCTTATATTCTATTTTATTAGACCATATGTTTAGTGATTAAGACAGCATCTTGTTGAGGAACGCAATGTTTCCTGTTCTAATAAGAACTCTAGGAAAAGGAAGAAAGCCAACTCCTCTCACTTCTATCTTCTACTCTATTAAATCAAATGTTGTTCGCGTTTGGCAAAGGTTTCCTTGGCTAGAGTTACCAAAGTTTCAATCAAATCAGGATAGGCAAGACCCATATTGTCCCACAAGAGAGGGTACATAGACCACTGGGTAAAGCCGGGCATGGTGTTTAACTCGTTGAGGAAGATGTCTCCTTCTTCTGTCAGGAAGAAATCACAACGCGACAGACCGCAACCACCAATTGCACGGAAGGCACTAGCTGCGTAAGATCGCATCTGCTCCGCAGTAGCAGATGGGATTTCCGCTGGAATCGCCATGGTAATTTTATTGTCAATGTATTTAGCGTCGTAATCATAGAAAGCAACGTCCTTGACGACTTCGCCTGGCAGGGTTGTCTGCACATCTGCATTGCCTAGTAGGCCAACTTCAATTTCACGAGCATTGACTCCCTGCTCCACCAAGAGACGACTATCGTAGTGGAAGGCAAGCTCAATGGCTGAGCGCAACTCAGCTTGATTTTCTGCTTTTGAAATCCCGACACTTGATCCCATATTGGCTGGTTTGACAAAGACTGGATAGGCTAAGTTGGCTTCTACTGCATGGATTTTTGCTTCGACATCTTCGCCCTCTATCACCGTTTCAAATGCTACTTGGGGAATCCCCTCTGAGGCCAGTACCTGCTTGGTTGTAATCTTATCCATGGCCACACTAGAAGCCAGAACATTTGTCCCTACATAAGGCAGACGCAACACTTCTAGGAAACCTTGGATAGAGCCATCCTCTCCCATGGGACCGTGAAGCACTGGAAATACCACCGCATTTCCCTCATAAATATCACTTGGACGGATCCGTTGGCTCAGCATCATCGTACTGTTGGTCATCAAGCGTTCATCTGCAGATGGTGTACTGTCAAATTCTTGCGTCTTGATAAAATCACCATTTTGCGCAATAAAGTAGGTTTTAACAAAAAACTTCTCATAGTTAATCGCCCGCATAATGCTTTCGGCAGACAAAACCGACACTTCACGCTCGGCAGAACGACCGCCATAAAGGAGGATAATGGTTTCTTTTGACATGGATGTTTCCTAACTTTCTATACTAATTCTTGATAATGCTTGTTTTACAGAACTATAGCTCGGTACGATTTTCAATCGCTCGCAGGAGCGTTACTTCATCTGCGTATTCAATGTCCGATCCGACTGCGAGTCCCCGCGCCAAACGAGTCACCTTGATTCCGGCAGGTTTTAGCACTCTTGAAATATACATAGAAGTTGCCTCACCATCAGCTGTTGCATTAGTTGCAATGATGACTTCTGTCACCTCATTTTCCATCAAGCGTGTCAACAAGGTCTTGAGATTGATGTCATCAGGACCCACCCCATTCATGGGGGAAATCAGACCGTGGAGAACATGGTACAAGCCGTGGTATTCCTGGATATTTTCCATGGCAGACACATCACGGCTATCTTCTACCACTAAAATGGTAGACAAGTCCCGCGTCTGATCTTGGCAGATAGCACAAGTCTCCTCTTCTGCAAGATTGCCACAAACTTGACAATAGGCCAAATCACGCTTGGCTGCTAGGAGATTTTTGGCAAATTCATTGACCACATCTTCTTCCATACCAATCGTATAAAAGGCTAGTCGAGTCGCTGTCTTAATACCAATTCCGGGGAGTTTTGTATAACTCTCAATCAATTTCGCAATGGGTGTTGGGTATAACAATGTTGGTTTCTATCTTTCTACTATATTCATTTCGTTTATACCTAAAGGTAGCACAGGGTTTAAGGTTTAGGGCGCGTTCAATTATAAGATACGAGGGCGTTAAGAGCACACAGTGTACTCAAGAGTATCCGTATCTGTAAAGCAGGCATAGCCTGCTTTACAGATACGGAAAAATAGGCGGCCGAAGTATTGAGGAGAGTTTGCTCCACAAACTCCTATTTCTCACCTTCAAAGGTATACTATACCTTTGAAGCTAGCAACTTCGTTGTGAGACCCCGGCGAGGATAGCTAGATTAGTCACAAATGAAATGCAGAGAATAACCAGCTAGCTACCGCCAACATAGAACTATACCTTAACCAAGCTGCGATAGCTTTTTCATAAGGAAATCTATCCACTAAAGGGATTCTCATCTGTAATCGGCTAAAGCCGAAACAGCTGCCTATCCACTAAAGGGATTCTCATCTGTAACTAGCTAAAGCGAGGACAGCTGCCTATCTATTTTCCGAGCTTTTAGCCCGAATTCAATTACTAAGATACAAAAGCCCATTGACACGAGCATTGCTCGTCTTATTTCCAACCTCCAACAGTCTTCTAGACTATTGGAGCGAGTCCTAAACGACTATATCCTTCAATTCGCTAGAAGCTCTAGGCTATTTCTATCCTCCATTATATCACAAAATGAATTTATCCAGCAAAAAAAGAACCAGCCTTCAAGGCTGGTTCTTTTCGGAGATTATGAAAAATTTTAGGATTGACTATAGTATACTCCAAACTAGATGTTCTGACATCGGTCTTAAGATGGAGATTTACAACGAATCACCTAAAACGGAACTATTTCTTCCTAATTCATCGGGTGAAGGGAGTGATAGAGATTGATAATCTCTGTCGTGATGGATTTACTTGTAGCTGAATTTAAGTCCGTCAAATTCGGTAGAATAACCGCTACTGCAATTTTAGGATTGGAGCTTGGTGCATAAGAAACAATGTTGGTATTAACTGCGTTCAAGACCTGTCCTGTCTCTGTTGTGACAAAAGTTTCGGCCGTACCAGTCTTGGCACTGATGGACACACTAGCACCTTCTGAAATGCCTCTTCCTGTCGTCAGACCGCTTCCGCCATTCACCACCATGTAAAATCCTTGCTGGATAAGCGCCATCTCTTCTGCTGAGAGATTAACCTGATTCACCTCTTTTCCAGAAATCGCCTCAATCTTCTCACCGAGCCCTCCCTCTGCACTATTGGCATAAATCCCTTCTGCTATATGCGGACTCACTCGCCGACCACCATTTGCCACTGTAGCTACATATTGGGCCATCTGCATCGGTGTATAGTTGTCAAACTGTCCAAAAGAATTGGTCAGATAGTTTGCAATTGAATACTCTTTCGGGATAAACCCAGTTGATTCAAGCGGTAGGTCAATTCCTGTTGGTGCACCGAGACCGTATTCTCCAAAGGTCGTGCGCAATTTTTCCATAGAAGTATTGAGGGAGTCATTTTCCTTTAAAAGCATACCAGGAACATAGGGTTGTCCTAGCATGTCAAGAGCAATCTGAACCATATAGGTATTGGAGGAATATTGCAGGGCTTCGACTGCGTTAATGTTGCGGTTGCCATACAGGGTAAACCAAGAAGTAATAGGAGCAGAACCTGCGAATTGAATCGGCTGGTCAAGTAGCACCTGATTGCCTGCAATCACTCCTTCCTCCCATCCTGCTGTCAGGGTCGCTCCCTTGACAATGGACCCCGGTACAAAGGTATTGGTGATGGTGCCCAAGGCATTTTCCTTGACTTCATTGGTCTTGGTATCATGGCTATAGCCTGCCATGGCAAGAACTGCCCCTGTCTCGGGCTCAAGCGCAACGGCATAGACCCCTTCTGAATAGCGGGCGCTGCCTGTCGCTAGCTCACTATCAAAATAACGCTTCAAAATAGCATTGACTCCGTCTTGAAAGGCTAAATCAATCGTTAATTTTACATTTTTTCCCTTGTTCCCTTCCTGAATGGTCGTAATACTTTCGACATTCCCATTGCGGTCGAGATTGATTTCTTTCTTCTCCCGTTGACCCTGCAACACTTCTTCGTATTGTTTTTCCAGATAGGCTGTTCCCACTCGGTCATTGAGCGAATAGCCTTTGGCCAAATACTCTTTGGCATCTTCTTCTGGCAAACCTACCTGTTGCGTCGTGACGGTTCCGATGATGGAAGCAAGCGAGGTTGGCGCTACCACCCGTTTCCAACTGCTTGCCGTAGAAATCCCTGGCAATTCAGCTTCATTTGCGGCAATCATGGCAATCTGCTCAGCTGTCAGCGGATCGGTAACGAGATTGACCGTTTCAAAATAGGCAGCAGCATTCATTTGCGAAAAGAGTTCTACGACCTTTAATTCATCTTCTGGATAAGCCGTCTGCTCTTCTGTCAAACTGGCAACAGCATTGTTATAAATGACCGCTTCATCTAAGCTGTTACCGTCTGTGTCCAAACGCTGGCCCTTGGGTAATGTTTTTACGACTTCCGCATAAACTTCTGGGTCTGCCAGATAATAATCCGCTCGCTCCCGCGGTGTGACATCTACATCAGTCAAGGTCACCCATTGCAAGAGTTTAGCTGCAATTTCTTTCATTTGACGGGCAGTCATTTTATTGGAACGGGTAAAGGTTGCGACCTGCTCGACCTGATTTTCCACCAAAGCAAGGCCCTTGGCATCATAAATCTGTCCACGAACGGAGCTATTAGTAATCACTTTTTGACTGGCTTTGGCGAGTTTATCAGTGTAAAAATCTTTGTTGATGATCTGCATATAGGCCAAGCGCGAAATCAAGACCGAAAACAGGACAATGACAATGGCAAATAAAATAGTCAATCGTTGAGGAATAAAGGCATCCTCGCGCCCCTTGCGGGAAGGTCGTTTTTTCGTCACTCTCAGCACCTCATTCTAGAAAATTCCTCTCTATTATATCATATCAAGATACGAGGGCGTGGAAAAAACTCAAAGCGAAAATAGGAAATTTTCGGACAGAGTTTAGAACGTGTTCAATTACACAAGATGTGAGAGCGTAAAAAGCATAAAGTGTACTCAAGAGTATCCGTATCTGTAAAGCAGGCATAGCCTGCAACAGCTACGGCAAAATAGGAAATCTGACGAAGAGTTTGTAGACTCTAGGAAGATTTGTCTTTTTCACACAGTGCTTAGCTCGAACTCAGTTAGACAAGATACGAGGGCGTTAAAAAAGCGACCGAAAAATAGGAGCCTAACGTAGTGTTCGATGAACACAAGGAGGGCCATCCCCAAGGGGATTCTCAGCTGTAATCGGCTAAAGCCGAAACAGCTGCCTATCTTTTTTCGCACAGAGTTTAGGGCGTGTTCAATTACACAAAATGTGAGAGCGTAAAAAGCACAAAGTGCACCCTGTTTGAAGAAACAATCCACTGGATTATTTCTTCTGTATCTGTAAAACGAGCAAGCTCGTAACAGCTACAGCAAAAAAAGGAAATTCAACGAGTGAAGAGCTCCAGTGGAGGTTTTCAGCCTAATCTCTAAAGGTACAGTCATTTCGTTTACATTTAGTCTCTTTTGCTATTTCCCGATTGAAATAGTTCCCCGAACTATTTCAACCTCCTACGGAGTTTCATCCCACATTTTTGAGCCAAAGGTCTCAAAAATCCCGTCCTAGACACGAACAACAGTATTGTCTAGGATACCACTATATCGGGAAATATCTTTTAAATGCTCGCTTCACTCGCGTCTTGTTTGATAGGTAACTACTTATTCAGACACACTATTTATAAACTAAAGGTAGTATATACTACCTTTAGAGCTAGAAGAATTTATACCTAAATGACAATATAATAAAAACCACACAGACTTTGCAAAGTCTATATGGTTCGCTTCGCTTTAAATAGTGGTGAGGGGTGTTGCAGTGTCTGGCGATGTATCATAGATTTGAAAATCAATTCCGACACCCAAGTCAGCTTGGGCTAGCTGATTAACCATGGTCATGTGGGCCAGCTCTTTGATATTATTTTCTTTGCTGAGATGGCCTAGATAGATCTTCTTGGTGCGATTTCCAAGAGAGCGAATCATGGCATCTGCCCCATCTTCATTACAAAGGTGCCCCTTATCAGACAAAATGCGCTGCTTGAGATTCCATGAGTAGGAACCTGACCGCAGAATCTCAACATCATGGTTGGATTCAATCAAGTATCCGTCAGCATTTTCGATAATCCCTGCTAGACGATCGCTGACATAGCCCGTATCCGTCAGCATGACAAAGCTCTTATCATCCTTCATAAAGCGATAAAATTGTGGACAAGCCGCATCATGGCTGACACCGAAGCTTTCAATATCCAAGTCCCCAAAGGTCTTGGTCACCCCCAACTCAAAAATATGCTTTTGCTCAAGGGCAATCTTCCCTAGCTTTCCCTCCATGGCCTGCCAAGTTGCCTCATTGGCATAGATGTCCATGCCATATTTGCGAGCTAAAACGCCAATGCCATGGATATGATCACTATGCTCGTGCGTCACTAAAATGGCATCCAACTCCTCGGGTCTGCGATCAATTTCTGCTAATAAACTCGTAATTTTCTTGCCGGACAAGCCAGCATCTACTAAAATCTTTTTCTTCTCTGTCTCCAAGTAAAAGGAATTTCCACTTGAACCAGAGGCTAAAATACTATATCGAAATCCTCTTTCTCCCATACACTCCTATTCTTCCTCTTCTGCGTCCTCCCACTCATCAGCTGTTATATCTTTAATGTATGGTAGCACAATGGTGAAGGTTGACCCATGTCCATATTCACTCTTCGCCCAGATAAAGCCCTTATGCTGCTTGACAATTTCTTTGGCAATGGCAAGACCAAGTCCTGTACCACCTTGCGCTCGTGAACGGGCCTTATCCACCCGATAAAAGCGGTCAAAAATCCGTGGTAAATCAGCCTTGGGAATGCCCAAACCCTCATCAGAAATGGAGACAACCAACTGAGTATCTGTCGTTTTCATGCTAAAGGTGATTTTCCCACCGTCTGGTGAATACTTAATGGCGTTATTTAAAATATTATCCATGACTTGCGTCATCTTATCCGTATCAATCTCAATCCAAATCGGTGTAATCTGGTAATCACGGACAATGGTATATTCCTTACCGTTTTCCTGCTGACTCTTCATCTGATCAAAGCGGTTTAAGATAAAGGTCACAAAGGCTGTAAAGTTAATCAACTCCACATCCGCTGAACTAACCTGATTGTCAATGCGTGACAGGCTCAACAAATCTGAAATCATCCGCATCATGCGGTTGGTCTCATCGAGCGACACCTTGACAAAGCTCGGTGCGACTGATTCGGTCAAGGCGCCATCATCAAGGGCTTCCAGATAGGATTTGACCGAAGTCAGCGGGGTCCGCAATTCGTGGCTGACGTTTGAAACAAACAAGCGCCGCTCCCGCTCTTCCTTTGCCTGCTCGGTCATATCATGCAAGACAACAACGAGTCCTGAAATCAAGCCACTTTCGCTACGAATGGTCGCAAAATTGGCCCGCAAGGTCAGAAATTCACCATTTTCATTATCGTGTTCGATGACGATTTCAGGCGTCTGCGCTAGCAAATCCCGAAAACTGTACTCCTCACGAATGCCTAGAATTTCCAACAAATCCCGCTGCTCAGCCGTTTTAGAAGCAAGCCCCAACTGCTTTTGGGCAGTTTCATTGACCATGATGACCCGCCCCATGCGGTCTGCCGCCATCACCCCATCACTCATATAGGCAAGAATGGAGGATAGACGCGTCTTTTCCTGCTCCAAATGGTCATGGGTCAGGCGAATCACCTCAGACAAATCGTTGAGCGAATTCGCCATCTCTGTGATTTCAGGGCTACCGCGCATATCTAGAACATCGGAGTAGTCCAGCTCAATTAACCGTTTGACCTTTTGATTGAGTTTTTTGATTTGCTGATTATCCCGGTAATTTTCAATCAGTAAGACTGTCAATGTAATGACAAAACCAATCAAGATGACTACAAACCAAAACTCAGGTGTCGTTATTAAATACCGTAATTGATTAATCATTTCCCTTTATATAATATCCTACACCACGCCGTGTCAAGATGTATTCTGGACGGCTCGGTGTATCTTCAATCTTCTCACGGAGACGACGAACCGTCACATCCACCGTCCGCACATCTCCGAAGTAGTCATATCCCCACACGGTTTCCAACAAATGCTCTCGCGTCATGACCTGTCCCAAGTGCTTAGACAAATGGTGGAGCAACTCAAATTCACGATGGGTCAACTCCAACTCCTTGCCATGCTTTTTAGCCACAAAGGCATCTGGAAGAATAACCAAATCTCGAATGGTCAACTCAGGCGTTCCAGTGGTTTCCATATCAATCTGGGTTTCAGACAACTCACTGCGGCGCAACAGGGCCCTGACCCGCGCTTGCAATTCCCGATTAGAGAAGGGCTTGGTCACGTAGTCATCTGCTCCAATCTCAAGACCGATGACCTTGTCAAATTCACTATCTTTGGCAGAGAGCATCAAAATCGGCACATTGCTGGTCTTGCGAATGGTCCGCGCTACTTCCAGCCCATCAATCTCTGGCAGCATCAAATCCAAAATCACGATATCTGGAAATTCGGCTTCAAATACCGCCAAGGCTTCCCGACCATCAAAAGCCGTCACCACTTCATACCCTTCTCGTGTCATATTAAATTTGATAATATCTGAAATCGGCTTCTCATCATCTACAATCAAGATTTTTTTCATCTTTTCTCACCTCGTCATTCTAATGCCCATTATACCAAAACTCCCCCGAATTCGCATGACAGAAGCGTGGAAAGTGGCTACAGAAGTCCTACTTGACAATCTTCAAAAAATAAGATAGTAAAAATAGTAGCCCCACACCTGATACAAATGACCAACAGATAGATGCTTGGGAACAGCGGGAGTTGGGGGATACTGGTACATTTTTATCGTCAAATTGACAAGATTCAGAAATTATTTTCAAATTTTTAGAAATAATGGTTAATTTTTGATTTTCTTTGAGTATTACTATATTTTTAAAGAAAACACAGAATCTCCCTACCAGTCGCTTTTTCCCTAACTATTAAAAAGCGACCCCCTAGGCAAAAACCGCTGAAGACATACAGTTCTTCAACGGCTTCTTTTTTTCAGTAATTGTTTAAACTCCCGCACGACCAGCTTGGTCTGTTGGTGATTGGAGAGACCTTTTTCTGCGTATAGTCCCTGCGGGTTAAAGTAGCTGCGGTCATATTCCGCCTCCCCTCGTCCACTTCGGTTGGGAGCCCGAAAGCCTTGCGTTACCTGATTGCGAAAGGCGGGGTCATGAGGTCTGACCGTATCGACATCCAAGTCCCAGTGGCGTTTGCCCGCTTTTCCATAGTTGAAACTAGCTCCATTGACGATGCCAATCTCGGTAACTTCTTGCGCATCCAGTTCATTGAGGAAATTCCCTCGACTGTCAAGGATAAACTCTGTATGAAAATGAATCAGAATCTTGATATTAAAAGAGGGATAGGCTGACGGATAGCGTTTAGTCCCCTGTTCAAACTTGAGTTTGTTGTGCAATCGCGCAGAACTTCCAATGGTGTAGTCCTTCTTCCAATGCCACCATGGATAGACTTTCCGTAGATAACGAGCCAGCGCCTGACGATCTGTCTCGCCCGATCGTTTAAACTGCTGACGGACATACTCTGCCTGCTGGCTGGAAATCACATAGCGGAGTTGGTGCAGTTGCCGTGCAAGCAAGTCCTGTTGGCTCATGGTCTGACAGGGAAAGGCTTGGTCAACCAGCTGGGAAAGTTCCCACCAAAAGGAATCGTGGGGAGCGAGATTTGGATAAAACCGTGCCACGAGTGCTTGATTCTCTGCTCGTTCTCCTGTGACATCCTCTGGCATACCGACTATAGCAACCAGCAAGTCCAAGAGCTGTCTGGGAGATTTGAACTGCTTCTCTAAGCGCCAAAGCGTGAAAAACAAGGGAGAGCCTATCCGACTGTCACTCAAGTCCAATTGTCTAGCGACTGCCCTGCCCAAGCTATCATCAGACCAACCCTGCTCCCTTAGCAATAGCAGTCGCTTGGCTACACGATAGCGTTCTACTATCCCTTTCTGCGTAAAAGGGTATCTGTGTTCAGACCAGAATTTCCCCATCTTTGCCTCCTTTTCCCTTCATCTACCCAACGAGATATCCCTCCTACTGATGGTTTTTTCACCTCGTCAGATAGTGATGTTTGAACGAGGGAGGGACAGGCGACCTGTTTCCCTTTCAAACATAGAAATCGATAGAAAATAGGAGCTTGATCCCAGCCCCTATCTTCATCCTTTTTAAAAGTCACTCCTATCAGCTAACTGCTACTTACACATCTTTTGGGGTACGTGAATAGTTAGCAATATCTGTAAGTATCTGATCGGTAAAGGCTGCGAGGCTGACTGTCTGTGTTTCCTTGTGTCCATAGCGGCGGACATTGACAGCACGGTCTTCTACTTCCTTATCTCCGACAATCAACTGATACGGGATTTTTCCTGTTTGACTTTGGCGAATCTTGTACTGCATTTTTTCATTGCGCTCATCCACAACGGCACGTACACCATGGTTTTGCAATTCTTTCGCCACTTCCCAAGCGTAGTCTACGTGTTTTTCATTGGACACTGGAATCACGGTTACTTGGGTTGGAGCGAGCCAGGTCGGGAAAGCACCTTTGTAGGTTTCAATCAGAATCGCGGTGAAGCGTTCCATGGTTGAAATCACGCCACGGTGAATCATGACAGGGCGGTGTTCCTCTCCATCAGCCCCGATATAATGGAGGTCAAAGCGCTCTGGCAAGAGGAAATCCAGCTGAATAGTAGATAGGGTCTCCTCATTTCCAAGGGCTGTTTTCACCTGAATATCCAATTTCGGACCGTAGAAGGCTGCTTCTCCCTCTGCCTCAAAGTAATCCAAGCCCATATCATCCATAGCACCTTTCAACATGGCTTGGGCATTTTCCCACATCTCGTCATTGTCATAATATTTATGCTTATCTTCTGGATCACGATAGGAGAGACGGAAACGGTAATCCGTCAAGTTGAAGTCCGCATATACGTCAATAATCAACTGAAGCGCACGTTTAAATTCTTCTTGAATTTGCTCTGGAGCAACGAAGATATGCCCGTCATTCAAGGTCATCTCACGCACCCGTTGAAGTCCTGAAAGTGCGCCTGATTTTTCATAGCGGTGCATCATGCCAAGCTCGGCAATACGGACTGGCAATTCGCGGTAAGAGCGCACATGGTTTTTGTAGACTTGAATGTGGTGCGGACAGTTCATTGGACGTAGGACAAATTCCTCCCCGTCCCCCATGTCCATTGGTGGGAACATATCCTCTGAATAATGCTCCCAGTGACCAGAGGTCTTGTACAACTCGACAGATGCGAGCGGCGGTGTATAAACGTGTTGATAGCCAGATGCCAGCTCCTTATCCGTAATGTAGCGCTCCAAGGTGCGACGGATAGTCGCGCCATTTGGCAACCAGAACGGCAAGCCTTGACCAACCTCTTGACTAATCATGAACAAATCAAGTTCTTTTCCAAGTTTACGGTGGTCACGTTCCTTGGCTTCTTCCCGCATTTGAATATAGTTTTTCAAATCTTTTTTGTCAAACCAAGCCGTACCATAGACCCGTTGCATCATGGCATTATCGCTATTTCCACGCCAGTAAGCACCCGCTACATTGAGCAACTGAAAGACTTGAATGCGACCTGTGGACGGCACATGGGGACCACGGCAGAGGTCTACATATTCACCTTGGCGATAAATGGTCAAGCCCCCCTCATCCTCGGAATGCTCTTCAATCAATTCCAATTTATAAGGGTCATTTTTGAAAATCTCCCGCGCTTCATCTTTGGACACTTCCTCGCGAATGCTTGGGAAATTCTCCTTGACAATCTTCCGCATCTCTTCTTCAATGGCTGCCAAATCTTCATTTGAAATCTGTCCTGCTTCATTATCCGTGTCATAGTAGAAACCGTCTTGAATCGCAGGACCAACTCCTAGGTGAATGTCTGGGAAATGGCGGCGAGCCGCTTGCGCAAACAAGTGGGCTGCTGAGTGGCGCAAGATGTCAAGCGCGTCTTCATGGTCTGGAGTGACAATTTCCAGTGACCCGTCCTCTGTAATCGCACGGGTTGTATCAATCAATTTGCCGTTCAATTTACCAGCAAGTGCCTTTTTGGCAAGAGAATTGCTAATGGATTGGGCAATCTCAAAAGTTGTTACACCAGATTCAAATTCGCGTACAGCGCCGTCTGGGAAAGTAATGTGAATCATATCGTTCTCCTTTTTTCTAATATCTTTATTTTGGGTTTAGGTGCATGCCACATCGCTTGGGGAGTAGCACTCACCCTATCTTACATCATACCAACTCATCAGGTGCCTGCCCGTCATGGGCTAGCCACTGACATTCACCGACAGACATATCGGTAAAACGGGCAGTGAAGGATGAAGCCTCTGGGCTACAAGCATATAGCCCAAATGAAATCCTTGCATTTGCCGCATGCAGATGACAAATCCGCATTTGTTGAAACTGCTTGCCGTCGGTTGAACATTCCAAACGGAAATCCTGCCCACGACGACTGAGACGGTACCACATTTCCTTGATACTGGCTGCAATCTCCGTCGTTGCCCAGTCTGAGTAGCCTTGATTGGTGACCACACTTCCCAGATGCTGTATCGTCTCATTTTCGTATTCAATAGAGGCCTTGAGCCAATTATCGCTATCCAGATAGACCACCACTCCGCACTGATCAAAACGATGCTTGCTGTCAAACTCCGTCTTGACCACAAAGGAAAAATACTCCTCCTCCGTCTCCAGTTGCAAAACGGGCGCATTGTCATTGCGGAAATGATAGTAGGTCCGCTGCCAAAGGTCCGTATGGGGAAGAGTTGTCATCGTGATTTCTTCATCCGACACGCTATAACGATCAGGCTCCCGCGTCCATTTAAGATTAGCCGCTATAAATTGTTCCATGATTGCCTCCTTTATCTGATATGCCAAAGCGGTCCTCCTTATCAGATAGGAATTGTTCCAATTCTGCCTCAAGGTCAATACCTAGACGCTGAGAAAGTTCCACCAGCCACCAAATGTTTTCAGCCAACTTCTGCTCCAAGTGATAGGGTGTTTCATCATAGTAGCGCCCCTGTTTGGTCATTACAAGGCGGTTGAGATTACCAATATCGTTAGACAAGCCCAGCAAATCCTCCTCAATCGTCCACTCACTTCCGTGGTGCGTGACTTCCAGTTCACGGTAGACCTCTCGAATTGCAAGGCTACGCTCCAGTAGTTCTTGAATAGTCATGCAGCCTCCCTTTCTGATACTTACTTCGTCAAAACAAAAGCGACCCCCTAAAAAGGACGTCGCAACGTGGTTCCACCTTCATTCGTGCCCTCTGTCTACTTCAAATCAGACCAGAGCAAGCACCTCGAATTAGCTATATCGTAGCAACCGTTTTATGTTTTCATAAAAATGCACAGAGGAGTATCTCATCAAGCTTTTTATGCGTTTGCAGCAACCACGCACTCTCTTGAAAAAAGTTCCTAAGAGACTTGTCTCTGATTGCTATTATAGCACCTTCAGACAAAATTTCAAGTATTTATTCTGATTTTCAGGAAGAAAGCGGGCATAACACCTAAATATATATTACATAACCTCTAATAGTTTCATAGCATATCACTCCTCAAAATAATTCCGAATAGACTTGACCTGCTCAACGGATTTTTTAACGATAGTAGCTGTTGTATCAGACGATTTGACAAAGGCGCGCTTAGGCAGGCTAATAGCCTCTTTCAGCAGCGTTTCAGCTGTGCTATCATCGTTGATATGTTCACGCCTAAAATCATAGGAAATTTTCAAGTCCAGATAGTATTCATAGACCCTACGACCAAAATTTTCAGCCGAGATGTCATACAACTTTTTCGCTAGGTGATGCGGGCTCATGTCAGGGGTCACTACAATGGCATCCAAAACAGCATCGGCTAGCTCCGCCTCATGCTTGTACAAGGTACCAAACATCTTGTCGGTCACGACATTTTCCAAGTAAGGATTCCACTCGGCAATGACAGGTGTGCCAGAAGCCAGACTTTCAAGATAGGTCAAGCCCTGCGTTTCACTGGTAGAGGCTGAGACGAAGAAATCCGCCGCCTTATAGTAGAGAGCCGTCTCGCTCGGTGCAATCATTCCCGTCATCACGACCCGCTCCTCCAGCTCCAAGTCTTTAATCTGCTGCGCCAATTCCTCAGCGTATGGTCCACCCCCTGCAATAATCAGCTTAACCTTCTCATTTTCGGCGAGAATGCGTGGCATAGCCGCGATAATGGCTTGAATATTTTTTTCATAGGAAATCCGCGACAGGCTGAGCAACATGGTCTCATCTGGCTGAATGCCCAACTGTCCTCGTAGTTCTAAGATGGTCTCGTTGGTAATCTCTGGGCGGTCAAACTTGGCTAGTTCAATCCCTGTCGGAATCACCCGTTTGGAAATCAGGACATTGTATTCTGTCAGGAGATTTTCGACAATTTCACTGGGACAAATCACCCCGTCCAAATCGTTTAAAAAGGCACGAACCAGATACTTGACCATGCTGGGACGAATCAATTTTCCCTTGGCAATATAGCGGACATAATCTTCATACTGGGTGTGGTAGGTATGCACCACGGGAATATCCAGCTCCCGCGCAATCATTTTCCCCAAAATCCCTAAGGAAAATTCTGTCTGGGTGTGGATAATATCCAAATCGTAACGCCCTGCAATTTTTAGGGCGTCAGCAAATCCACGATAGGCCACCCGACGATCCTTAAAGGCAAAAAAGGGCACGCTCGGAATCCGAATAATCTCCCAATCCTCATAGCGATTGACGTCCTTGTCAGTCGTCGTAAAGATAAAGACGCGGTGTCCCTGCTTTTCTAACTCGGTCTTGAGCGTCTTAATCGAGGTCGCTACACCTGATACTTGCGGAAAATAGGTATCTGTAAATAGTCCAATTCTCATCTATAACTCCATTACTTGACGGTAGGCATCGACCAATTGATGTGATACCTTATCCATTGAGCGACTTTCTGCTACCTTGTAACCAGCCTCTCTCTTGTCCACCTCTTTGTCCAAGATTTTCTGGATAGAGGCTACAAAGTCTTCAACGGTGTGCCCTAACTCAGCACTGGTCTCATTAATCCACCCCTCATAGACAGGAATATCACGGAGCACGACCTGTTGGTGACTAGCAAGAGCTTCTAGAACCACAATACCTTCTGTCTCCTCATACGAAGGGAAGAAAAAGGCATCTGCTCCACTCATCGCCCCTTGAAAGACAGCTCCCTTGAAATAGCCAGGAAAAGACACATTTGCTGGATGCTTGCCTTTGACAATTTTACGAATATACGAAGGGATAATCCACTTATTGACACTTCCCAGCCAAATAAAACGAACATGGGGCATACGCTCTGCTACCTTGACAAAGTCTTCAATCCCTTTGCGACGGAAATAAAGACCTGCACAGACCACCACAGGCTGGCCTTCTTCAATTCCAAAATGCTCGCGAAAAATAGCTTCTTTCCGAGGGTCTTTTTGATATTTTCTCAAGTCAATTCCATTTGAGACTGCAACAATCGGGGTTGTCACGCCATACCCTTGAATCAACTTCTTGGAGTATTCAGACGGCGTAATTACAAAATCAGCCTGTTGGTACATGCTGGCCAGGTATTTACCCACTAGTGGAGCTAAGAGATTGGATCCGATAAAGGAATTCCGAAAATCTTCCATAGTCGAATGTCCATGCAAAATCACCTTTTTCCCACGACGCTTGGCAGCCCGTAGCAAGAGCCAACTGCGCGGTCCATACGTATTGATATGGACAACATCGTAGTCTCCTAAGAGGTCCGTGGTATAGGGAATGCCTGCCAAATCAAGCGCCTCCATCTGATGGTAGAGTGCCCGCCCAATTCCTGATTTTTCTAAAACTGTCTTTCCTTCTAAATACAATAGCACTTTCATGCCCTTATTATACCACAAAATCTATTTTTTCCATGCTCCTAAACTGTAGAGAGAATAGAAAAAGAAGCCAAGGCTCGCTTAGCTTCTCTCTTCTGTTCTTATTTCGTTGATTTACGCTCTTTAATACCGTGGTTCAAGATGACTTCACGTGTATCCAATTCTTCCTTGTGCATGATTTTTGTCAACATCCGCATGGCAATCGCACCGATGTCATACAAAGGTTGACTCACAGAGGTCAAGTTTGGATTGGTGAATTTTGTGACCAATGAGTCATCACTTGTGATAATCTCAAAGTCTTCTGGCACCTTGATGCCCTTGTCAACAATCCCATTTAACAAGCCTGCAGCAATTTCATCTTCTGCTACATAGGCTGCAGTTGCACCTGCATTTAAGATGCGATCTGCGAGGGCATAGCCTTCTTCGTACTTGTATTTGGATTCAAAGACAAGGCCTTCGTTAAAGGTCAAGCCATTTTCTTTCAAGCCATCTTTGTAGCCTGCAAAACGGACTTTGCCATTGATGTCATCCACTAGTGGTCCTGAAACAAAAGCGATTTTTTCATTATGTTTCGCTAGCAAGTTCACCGCATCCTTGCTTGCCTTTGCATAATCGATGTTCACACTTGGCAACTGGTGCTCCAAATCAACCGTTCCTGCAAGCACAATCGGTGTCCGTGAACGAGAAAACTCGGCGCGAATCTTGTCTGTCAAGTGGTAGCCCATGAAAATGATCCCGTCCACCTGTTTTGAAAACAGGGTATTGACCACATTGATTTCTTTTTCATCATTTTCATCGCTGTTTGCTAGGACAATATTGTACTTATACATGTCTGCGATGTCGTCAATTCCTTTAGCCAAGGTTGCAAAATAAGCATTGGCAATATTTGGAATCACAACGCCAACGGTTGTGGTTTTCTTACTTGCCAAGCCACGCGCCACAGCATTTGGACGATAATCCAAGCGATCAATCACTTCCAATACTTTTTTACGCGTGTTTTCTTTCACATTCTTATTGCCATTCACCACTCGGCTGACCGTTGCCATCGAAACACCCGCTTCACGAGCAACGTCATAAATGGTTACTGTATCATCCGTATTCAACATATCGTAAATTCCTTTCAATTTCTTTTTTTATGAAAATTACGCTTTCACCCTCTTTGTAGTGTATCATTTTTTGAAATCCCTTTCAAGCGATATCCCACATTTTTTTGAAAAATTTTGAGAAATCAGAGAAAATGATTGCAAATCGAAAAAAAGACTGAACAGATACGCGGATTTTCTGCAATAAGCTCTTGATTTTTTCGCTCTTTTCTGACACAATGAAACAAATAGAAAGAAGGTATTTTTATGAGCAAAATCACAGCTATTCGCACACAGTTACAAACAGCAGAATTGGACATAGCCGTCTTTTCAGATCCTGTTTCCATTTCCTATCTCACAGGCTTTTACAGCGACCCGCACGAACGCCAGATGTTCCTCTTTGTCAGCCCAGAAGATGCACCGCTCCTCTTTGTGCCAGCCTTGGACGCAGAACGGGCGAAAAAGAGTGTCGACTTTGCGGTGGTAGGCTATGTCGACTCTGAAAATCCTTGGGAAAAAATCAAGTCAGCCCTGCCAGAGAAACACTACAGACGCATTGGGCTTGAGTTTGACAACCTCATCCTCACCAAATACCAAGGCTTGAAAACCGTCTTTGAACAGGCTACATTTGACAATCTTACACCTATCATCAACCACATGCGCTTGATTAAGTCCGCTGATGAAATTCAAAAAATGATGATTGCAGGAAAATGGGCAGACAAGGCTGTGCAGTTAGGTTTTGAGGCCATTTCGCTCGGCAAAACAGAAACCGACATTATTGCAGAGATTGAATTCGCCATGAAGCGCGAGGGGCTTGAAATGAGCTTTGAAACCATGGTCTTAACAGGCACTAACGCTGCTAACCCACACGGAATTCCTGGCCCTCACAAGGTCGAAAATGATGCGCTTCTCCTCTTTGACCTCGGGGTGATGGCAAATGGCTATGCCAGCGATATGACGAGAACCGTTGCGGTTGGTCAGCCTGACCAGTTCAAAAAAGACATCTACGCCCTAACCCTTGAAGCCCAGCAGGCAGCGCTTGGGATGATTAAACCTGGTGTGACAGCTCACGATGTGGACCGCGCAGCTCGTGAAGTGATTGAAAAAGCTGGCTACGGCGAGTATTTCAACCACCGCTTAGGACACGGAATCGGCATGGATGTTCATGAATTCCCATCCATCATGGAAGGAAACGACCTCGTCCTTGAAGAAGGCATGTGCTTCTCTGTAGAACCGGGTATCTATATCCCAGGAAAAGTCGGCGTGCGTATCGAAGACTGCGGTGTTGTAACCGAAAAGGGCTTTGAAGTCTTTACCGACACCAGCAAGGAGTTGTTGTATTTTGGATAGAACTATATTTGAAACACTGGACTGTTCTAGGCTCGGACCCGAGTTTTATATCGCCTAGGTCACCTTAGAGCAACTGAACGACGTCTTCGCCCTCTATCAGACCACTCCGCTCTATTTTCAGCATTGTCCACCAAAGCCTAGTCGGGAAAGTGTAAAAGAAGATATGACCAACTATCCAACCTCTAGTAGCCTTGATAAAAAATATTATCTCGGTTGCTGGAAGGGAAAAGAGCTAGTTGCTGTGATAGATGTGGTACTGGATTATCCGACAGATGAGACTGCCTGGATCGGCCTCTTTATGATTCATGGTCACTATCAGCAAACCGGCTTTGGCACTCAAGTATTTCACCTCTTGGAGGATTGCCTCGCAAGAGCTCATTATCATGAATTACAACTCGCCTACGTCAAAACCTACCCAGAAGCTGCCCATTTCTGGACTAAGATTGGTTTTCAACCAACAGGCCGCGAAGTCCAACAAGGACCACTTTGCTTAGTAATTGCTAGGAAAACCATATAAAACAAAACTCCGAACGAGAGCCGTCTCATTCGGAGTTTTTCATCTTGTGTCATTCTCTCACTTAGACCAATGACGGTTTTCCCTCGTGAGTGCCCATTACAATCTTGTCCACCCCCTATTCATATACTAGAAAGACAAGCATCAAACTCCTCATCCCCGTTTACATGTCCAAAAAGGCGAGCAATTCCTTTGAAAACTCATCGGCATATTGGAAAATCGAGCCATGACCTGCATTCGGATAGATCATCAGTTTACTTCCTTTGATTTTCTCATGCATATCATAAGAATTTTCAGTCGGCACCTGCATATCATTGTCCCCATTGACAATCAAGGTTGGTTGCGTGATATGGCTCAAGTCATCCGTAGCGTCTTTCCCCCAACGCTTAATGGCTTTTAGTTGTGTGAGGAAACCAGATACCTTCATCTCCTTATCGACATGTGCAGCACTTCTCATTCCCATACGCCCCAAGACCTTCTCTGCTTCGATACGACCTTGTTCATCATGATTGTAGAAAATATAACGCTTCGGATCTACACGTTCAAAAGCAGCTCTGAGCATATAGCGGAAGGTTTTCCCTGTCACCTTATCAACTTCTTTACCCCCACGAGGCCCTGTCCCTGCTAAAATCAAGCGATTGACCAAGTGGCTATCTAGACGAACCATTTCCTGCGCAATCATCCCGCCCATCGACAGGCCAAGTAGGTTGATTCGCTCGTAACCCAAGGCCTTCACAATGGCAATCGCCTGCTCTGCCATACCAGGAATGGTAGCTGCGACCTTGCCTTGACTAGCGCCGACACCAGGCAAATCAAGGACAATCAAGTGTTGCTTTTCCGCAATCAAATCGAGTAATGTTGGATCCCAATTGTCCAAGGTTGCTGCTAAATGCACCAACATGACGAGAGGCAAGTCTGATGTTCCCTTGCCAAGCTCTCGGTAAGCAATCTGATTGCCTGCTACCTGTATATAGTTATTTTTGGTTGTAATATAAGACATCATTTTCTCCTAAACTAACTCTTAAAAACTGAGAACTGTTTTTCCACGTGAGCGACCGTTGGCTACCTTATCAAGGGCCGCATTGACTTCTTCAAATGGATAAACGGTATCAATGGACGGCTTGATTTCGAGTTGACTAAAAATGTCCGCCACTTCTTGTAACTGCTGACCATTGCTTTCAACAAAGATGAAATGGTAATGCACACCGTATTTCGCAGCCATTTTGTCAAACTGACGACCAACTAATCCAAACAAGAACTGTTTCCATTTTGGCAAGTTCATGCGTTTCGCAAAAGCGCCATTTGGCATGGCACGAAGGGATACCAAGTGCCCACCTTTTTTCATAATAGACATTTGCTTTTCAGTCTCTGTCCCGCCAAGTGTGTCTAAGACATAATCCACGTCCTTGATAAGGTTGGTATAGTCTTCTGTTTTATAGTCAATAAACCGATCCGCCCCTAGAGCTAGAACACGCTCAGCATTGGCGCCGTCACCATTGGTCATGACGGTTAAGCCCTTGGCTTTTGCAATAGGAATCGCCATCCCACCGACACCACCAGTACCTCCTGAGATGAAAATGGTCTTGCCTGCTTGAGCTCCCATTAAATCAAGCGCCTGCATGATGGTAAGAGCCGTAAGAGGAACAGCAGCTGCCTCCACATCTGTCAAATACTCTGGAACCTTTGCAAGCGCTTCAGCGTCTACTGCGACATAGTCCGCAAAGGCACCGATATGATCAAGTGGCAAACGCCCAAAGACACGGTCGCCTACTGCAAATTGCTTGACGCCTGTTCCTACTTGTTCCACCATACCAACGACCTCATTTCCCGCAGTCTGTGGCAATTTATAAGGAACTATCATCCTCACCTCACCACGGCTAATCATATTATCAAGTGGATTAACCCCTACTGCCGTAACCTTAATCAGCACTTGCTGTTGGGCAATTGTTGGTTTTGCAATGTCTACCATTGTTAATGCGATATTGTTTTTGTTATAAGTTGTATGTTGCGCTACTTTCATGTTTCTTCCTTTTCTTTGTTTTGTTGTACTTGTATCTGTATCAAGTATATGTTTATTTTAAGAAAATCTGACGGATTGGTCAGATACGAGTTTGCTTGGCTGCATGATAGAGACGGTCAATCACCTGCTCTAAGGTTTGGTCTGCCAAAGCTTCTTCAAGTTGTTGCTCTACACTTGTAAAAATGGGGGCTACTGCGCCTTCAATATGCTGGCCAACAGGGCATTCCTGATTGGCATGTTGATGCATTTGAAAGAGATGGATGTGGTCAACTTCCTGCGTCGCATAGTAAATCTCTAGCAAAGATATTTCCTTGGGAGACTTGCTGAGCTGGTAGCCCGACTTCCCTTGGTGAGAGGTAATTAGTCCAGCATTTTTCAACAGGACAATGACTTTCCTAATGTAACTCGGATTTGTCCCAACGCTTGTCGCCAAGGCTTGAGAACTTAACACTTCCTTGCTTTCGCTAATCATCGTTAGAATATGAAGGGCAACAGAAAATTTTGTATCCATAGAAGACTCCTTTTTACTCCTGTATCCGATACAAGAACAAGCTTGTCATAAAAAATCCATGTGACAAGACTTTTGCTCATATTTTTCACAAACAAATCTTTCAAAGAGCTCTTTACATTAATCTTCCAGCAAACATCTCTGGCTATTTTCTACAAAAGCCAACGTTTTGTCTATATGATAGGCATGAACGGCTGAAGCATAATTTACAATTGTTTCGTTTAATTTCGGTGCACTATCGTTATAAAATGCTTGTCTTGCCGATTGATTGGCAAATCCAATTATCACAGAGGCATGTAGATGGCCAGTTTTTGGATTATCATGGGCAACATTTGGTGTATTCCATGTGGCTTTGTTCCAAGGCAAATACACTTGTGAACGGACTTCTGTAATCCCAGTCACATTTGCTAATTGACCAGCCAAACGATTATTTACGAAATCTTTAAATTGACCACCACTAACCTTCTCTTTTCTCCGAATATAGATGACATCACGGAGTTGAGTTTCAGATGAAGTGTCCGTATGATACCAGCGAGATGTATATGGAAAGCCCATGTGCATAAGCGTCCGTCGGAAAACATTCACTTCATCTTCGAATGCTATAGCCGTCTGCTTACGCCCACCCAAAGGTGCCAAGAGTGTTTCATAGGTTACTTCTGCAATACCATCTACACGACGATCTTCAGGAATATGAATCTCTAGACCTGAGGCTTCTGGCCAGAAACTGTGCTCCCTGTCACTTAAATGCTGCTGGCGATATTCTAAGAGGCCTGGCGATGCAGCAATGATTTGAGCATGCCCACCACTCCAATAATCCGTTCCTTCTTGACGCGGCTTGTCCTGACGCATCCAGAGTAAGATCGACAGTGAAAACCGTTTATCGTATGATTTAGTCATATTTCTCTCTTTTTTGTTCCTGTATCTGATACAAAAACAAGTTTATCATAAAAAAATCCACTTGACAAGACGTTTGATCAAAAATGCTCTGTTACTGTCTCTGTTGTACCGATAGATAAGAAAAACGCAACTCTCGTGTCATGAGAAATTGCGTTTTATCATTGGTTTGAATACTCAACAATTCAGATATCTATTCGTATATGACTACGGCAGGGATAACTCATACCAACCTACTTTCCAAGGACAGAAATCCGTGCTTGAGGGTGAGCAGCCGTTTCCATCTCATCCAGCATAGCAAGAGCATAGTCGGCATAGCTGATTTTGCTTTCACCTGCTTCGTTCACCGTAAAGACTTCGCCTGCAAGGATATAGTCACCTGTTTTTGGATAGGCCACTTCAAAGTCCGCTGCTGGACTGATATAGGTCCAGTTGACATCTTTGACATTTCGAAGTGCTGCTAGGCCCTTGCTCATGGCCTCTGCCAAGGGGAAATAGTCTGCTGGAAAATCTGGTGTCTGGTAGAGTTGAGTCGTTAGGCTCTCATCCACATACAAGCTTCCTGCTCCACCAACGACCAAGAGGCGTGTGCCGCTTCCTGCTAAAATGGCAGTCAAATGCTCCAAAGAAGTCGTGTGTTGCGGAAACGTTTCGGGGGTAAATGCTCCAAAGGCACTAACCACCGCATCAAATCCTGCCAAGTCAGCTGCTTCCAAGGCAAATAAATCTTTTTGCAAGACTTCTTGCGCCTGCGATTGATTGCTGGAGCGGACAATGGCTGTCACCTCGTGACCACGCGCCACCGCTTCTGCTACAATCGCTTGTCCTGTCTGTCCATTTGCACCAATTACTGCTAGTTTCATTTGTTTTCTCCAATCGTTGTAATTGTTTTTGTTACAACATAATTCTATCACTCATTCGTTGTAATGTCAATTATTACAACTTGGTTTTAAAAATGCCCCTCTGCACAAAAAAAGACTAGCTCAGCCAGTCCTTTCTATATAGCAAGCAATCGCTACACTTCATCTTTCTCATCCTGTTTTGACTTAGCAATGAGGCTAGCAATGATGATTCCAACTAGCATGCCAAGCCCTGTTCCCATTGCAAGACCTATTGGTATATCGCCTAACAAATGACCAATGATGGCTCCAATCATTGAACCAAAAGACAAGCCACGGCTGATTCCGATATACTCATTTAGTTCATCTTTTATTACTTCGGGAACTGAGGAAACTTCGTTTCCTTATTTCCAACTTCCAATAATCCACTGGGGTATTGGAACTCGCTTTGCAGTACTCCAGTACGTTAAGATACGAGGGCGTAAAAAAATCTGTATGAAAATAGGAATCTTGACGAAGTGCTAAGGCACTAGGAAAGATTATCTTTTTCACTAAGATTTTAGCCCGAGTTCAGTTATGCCTGCAGCTGTTGACACGAGTTACACTCGTTTTATTTCCAACCTCCAATAGTCTCCCAGACTATTGGAGCGAGTACTAAAAGTAAACTAAACGACTATAGCTAGGGAGTTACCAGTTGTTTTTTTCATATCTTATTTCCTCCTAAACGACTTTTTTCTTGTGCTTCACGGACTAAATCAGCCAGTGTCGTTTGACGAAGTTGATGTTCTAAAGCTTTTTGAGCTGCCTCCAAACGACCATCTAAGACAGCATGTATATTTCGTCCCACATTGCAATCAGGATTGGGATTGTCATGAAAACCAAAGAGCTGACTCGATTTTCCCAAACTATCGACCGCTTCATACACATCATAGAGGCTAATTTGAGCAAATGGCTGGACAATCTTTGCTCCTCCCGTCCCCCTAGCAACTGTGACTAGCTTTGCTGCCTTAAGCTGAGACAGGACATTACGAATAATCACAGGATTGACCCCTACGCTACCTGCTAAATAGTCGCTCGTCACCTTGAACGCCTCTCCCTCAAGACCCAAGACCACCAAGATATGGGTTGCAATGGTAAAACGGCTTGAAATCTGCATGTCATCCTCCTTTTTCTTTAGTATAACGAATTTCCATTGTAACATCAACTCCTCTGTCAATCTTTTTTTCATCCTTATCTCCAAATATATGTAACAAAACCTTACACAAAACTCTTTTTCTCATTGACGAATCCAGTTAGCCGATGTATAATAATTGTCAAAATTGGAAAAATATACGGAGGTATCGAGATGAAAAAGACCAGTAAATCGTCGTTCAATCATCGTGAATTTAGCTATTACAGTATCCGATATGCAGTAGAGCAAGAAGGAAAGGATATCACACACCTTCCCTATACAATCCGTATCTTGATTGAAAGTTTACTCAGGAATTATGACGAAGAAAATGTTACAAAACATCACATTTCAAACTTGATCAATTATGACGCACAAACGCCTCGTGGTGAAGTTCCCTTCAAACCGAGCCGCGTAATTCTCCAAGATTTTACTGGTGTCCCTGTTGTGGTCGACCTTGCTTCTATGCGTGAAGCAATGATTGCTCACGGTGGAGATCCTGATTTGATTAACCCTGAAATTCCAGTTGACTTGGTCATTGACCACAGTATACAGGTAGATGCCTACGGCTGCGATACAGCCTTGGAAGAGAATATCACATTAGAATTTGAGCGAAATAATGAGCGCTATGAATTTCTCAAATGGGCTGAAAACTCCTTTGACAATTACCGTGCTGTCCCCCCTGCAACTGGGATTATTCATCAGGTCAATATTGAGTTTTTGAGCGATGTCATCATCGAAAAAGAAGGGCTACTCTATCCTGATTCCATGTTTGGAACGGACAGTCATACCACTATGATCAACGGAATCGGTATCCTTGGTTGGGGGGTGGGCGGTATTGAAGCAGAAGCTGCTATGCTGGGAGAGGCTTCTTATTTCCCTGTACCAGAAGTCATCGGCGTGCGTTTCACAGGTCAGCTTCCCAAGATTGCAACGGCGACCGATTTGGCGCTCACCGTCACACAAGTCTTGCGCAAGGAGCAGGTGGTCGGAAAATTCGTCGAATACCTAGGCCCAGGGCTTGCTCATCTGAGCTTAGCAGACCGCGCAACCATTGCCAATATGGCACCTGAGTACGGTGCAACCTGCGGTTACTTCCCCATCGATCAGGAAACCTTAAACTACATGCGCCTGACCAATCGAGACAAAGACCACATTGCCTTGACTGAACACTATGCCAAACTCAACGACCTCTTCTACAATCCAAATATCGAACCTCACTACAGCAAGGTTATCGAGATTGACTTATCCACTATCCGTCCCAGTATCGCAGGTCCAAAACGACCGCAAGATTTGATTGACTTAGCAAATGCCAAGTCCACCTTTGAAGCAAGTATCCGTCGAGAAGCAGGGACACAGGGATTTGGTTTGACCCCAGAAGAACTGGACAAAACCGCTACCGTTAAGATTGATGGGCAGGCTTTCCCAATCAAAACAGGGCATGTGGCAATCGCTGCAATTACCTCTTGCACCAATACCTCCAATCCCTATGTCCTCATGGCTGCAGGACTTCTTGCCCGTAATGCAGTCGAAAAAGGGCTGAGGGTTGCGCCAACTGTCAAAACATCGCTCGCTCCAGGCTCCAAGGTCGTCTCTGCCTATCTGAAAGCGTCAGGTCTCCAAGACTACCTAGACAATCTGGGCTTTCAAGTGGTGGGCTACGGTTGCACCACCTGTATCGGAAACTCCGGAAATCTCCGTCCCGAAGTGGCACAAGTCATTACAGATAAAGACCTACTCGCTTCTGCTGTCCTCTCTGGCAATCGAAATTTTGAAGGACGCATCAATCCCCTTGTCAAAGCTAACTTCCTAGCGAGTCCACCGCTCGTGGTCGCCTACGCTCTCGCAGGAACGACTACCATTGACCTAACTCGTGACCCACTAGGATTTGACGCTGACAATCAGCCCGTTTATCTAGAAGATATCATGCCCAAAAGGCAGGAAATCGAAGCCTACGTTGACCAGTATGTCACCCGTGACCTCTTTCAAAAAGAGTACGAACACGTCTTTTCAGATAGCAAGAAGTGGAACGAGATTCCTGTCACCAAAAGCAGGAACTACCACTGGAAGGCTCAATCCACCTACATTCAAAATCCGCCCTATTTCGACCAGTTAGATGACGACTTAGCGATTCGCCCTCTGCTCAACCTTCAGCCTCTTGCAAAATTTGGGGACAGTGTCACGACAGACCACATTTCACCAGCTGGAAATATTGCTCGCATCAGCCCTGCTGCCCGCTACTTAAGCGAACACGGTGTGGACTATATGGACTTTAATTCCTACGGCAGCCGCAGAGGCAATCATGAAGTCATGATGCGTGGCACCTTTGCCAATATCCGTATCAAAAATGAATTGGCAAACGGCAGAGTAGGCGGCTATACTTCCTACAAGGGGGAGATTCTCCCGATTTATGATGCAGCTATGGCCTATCAGGCAGAAAAGGTCGGCACCTTGATCATCGCTGGAAAAGATTATGGTATGGGCTCAAGCCGTGACTGGGCCGCAAAGGGTTCTGCCCTGCTCGGTATCAAGGCAGTCTTAGCTGAAAGTTTTGAACGCATCCACCGCTCTAACCTCGTCATGATGGGGATTGCGCCACTCCAGTTTTTAGAAGGACAGACAGCAGACAGTCTTGGTTTGACTGGTTTGGAACGCTATGATATTCACCTTCCTGAAGCGCCCACTATTCAAGAAGTCGTGGACATTGTCGCACACGGAGAGCAAGGGGACATCATCTTTCAAGCCCTGTTGCGCTTTGATGCAGTTGCAGATATTCGCTACTACCAAAACGGGGGCATTCTCCCCATGGTCGTCCGCAAGAAACTGGCTGCATCTCATCACTAGTATAGAAAGGAAAGCCTATGGTAGCAGAAAATGGATTAAAGGATTTAATTGCTTGTCATACCCGCATCAGCTCGATTATCGATGATCATCTGGCCTATGCAGGCTATGATATCGCAGAATTGATGAACAACCAAGCTACGTTTGAAGAGACCATTTTTCTCCTTTGGAACTTGCGGCTACCAACTGCAAGAGAATACCAGAACTTCACAGACGAATTGCGGGCTAACTATGACATCAGCGATGCCGTCGAACAATGTATCCTCATTCAGTCGCGTAAGCACCTCCACCCTATGAGCGTCCTACGCTCCACCGTCAGCCTCTTAGGTGTCTACAATGTCAATGCAGAAGAACAGTCATTTGAGGCCACCTACGAGCAGTCGATTCAGTTAATGGCAAAGATTCCTACGATTATTGCCACCTTTGCTCGCTTGCGTAATGGACAGACACCAATTGCACCGCGCAAGGATTTAGGTTTTGCAGAAAATTTCCTCTACATGTTGACGGGAAAAAAACCTCCTGCACTTGAAATCGAAGCCCTCAACAAGGCCTTGATTTTACATGCCGATCACGAACTCAATGCTTCCACCTTTGCAGCTCGTGTCTGTGCTTCAACCCTGTCTGATATTTATTCCTGCGTTACGACCGCTATCGGTACCTTGAAAGGACCGCTCCACGGTGGAGCCAATGAACGTGTCTTTGATATGTTGCAGGAAATCCGTGAACACGGTAATACTAAATCCTATCTCCAACAAAAATTGGAATCACAGGAGAAAATCATGGGCTTTGGCCACCGCGTCTACAAGAGACAAGACCCTAGAGAAAGCTACCTCCGCCAAATGGCAAAAGAATTGACCCTCGGCACAGAACATGAAATCTGGTACCACCTCTCACGGGAAATCGAAGAATACATGAAACACAGCAAGGGCTTGATTCCAAATGTCGATTTCTACTCGGCAACGGTCTACCATGTTCTTGGTATTGATAGTTCCATCTTTACACTGATTTTTGCCATGAGTCGTGTCGCTGGCTGGATTGCCCATATTCAGGAACAACAGCGTTTTAATAAACTGATGCGCCCTCGTTCCCTTTATCTCGGACCCGAAAAACTGACCTATGTCCCCCTAGAAAGGAGAGCTCATGCCTGATTTTATTTCCCTAAAAAATGGCAAACTCATCGTGCCTGACCACCCTATCATCCCTTATATCGAAGGTGACGGAGTTGGACAAGACATCTGGCGACAGGCACAAGCTATCTTTGACCGTGCAGTGGAAGTAAGCTACCAAAGTCGCAGAAAAGTAAAATGGCTAGAAGTCTTGGCTGGTAAAAAAGCCTATGATACAACAGGACAGTGGCTACCAGAAGAAACCATGACCCGCATTAACGACCACTTGGTGGCTATCAAAGGGCCACTTGAGACCCCTGTCGGTGGCGGCATCCGCTCGCTCAACGTTGCCCTCAGGCAGGAGCTGGATCTCTATGCCTGCCTGCGACCGATTCGCTATTTTAAGGGAATCGATAGCCCCCTCAAAGCCCCAGAAAAGACCAATATTACCGTCTTTAGGGAAAATACGGAGGACATCTATGCAGGAATTGAATGGGAGGCCAAGACGGCAGACGTCAAACGCGTCATTGAGTTTCTTCAAACGAACATGAAGGTAGACAAAATTCGCTTCCCAGAAACCAGCAGTATCGGTATCAAGCCGATTTCAATCGAAGGAAGTGAACGGATTGTGCGTGCTGCAATTGACTACGCCCTTACAAACAAGCTATCTCAGGTGACCCTCGTCCACAAGGGAAATATCCAAAAGTTCACCGAAGGTGGCTTTCGCAAATGGAGCTACGAACTAGCCCAGCGCGAATACGGGTCATACTTGGAAAGTGGTCAACTGCAAATCAACGATATCATCGCAGATAATTTCTTCCAGCAGGCCCTGCTTCACCCTGAAAACTTTGACGTAGTCGTCCTGACTAACCTCAATGGTGACTATGCAAGTGACGCCCTTGCCGCTCAAGTAGGTGGCATCGGCATCTCACCCGGCGCTAACATCAATTACCAGACGGGGCACGCAATTTTTGAAGCTACTCATGGTACCGCGCCAGATATTGCAGGTCAAGACAAGGCAAACCCTTGCTCCATCCTTCTTTCTGGTGCCATGCTCTTTGCCTATATCGGCTGGCAAGAGGTTGCCGACCGCATTCAAGGAGCGATTGAAAAAGCCCTTAAAAACCAAGAAATGACCGCTGACTTAGCACAAACTTCTAAGGTAAAGGCCCTCAGCACCAGCCAGTTTGCTAAGCGTTTGGTCACTTATTTATAGGGAATCATGCACAATACATCATAAGCCAAAAATGCCTTTTGGGCATTTTTATGATTTTTCCGAAAAAACACTTGACATTGACGGAACGTCAACCTATATAATGACATTGTGAGTGAGAAACGAGCGTCATTCTCATTCCCTCTCTTGCAAGATGATTGAAAAAAGGAAGACAAACATGCTTTATTCGATTCGCCAATTGGCAAACCTATCAGGTGTCAGTACCCGCACCCTGCGCTATTATGAAGAGGTCGGATTACTCCTACCAGCTCATAAAAATGACAGCAGCTACCGCTTTTATAGTGAGCAGGAAGTAGACACCCTCCAGCAGATTCTCTTTTACAAGGAGCGGGGATTTGAGCTCAAACAAATCAAGGAACTCTTGAGCCAAACAAACCTTGATACCCTGACCCGCTTAGAAGAGCATTTAGCAGACCTCCATGCCAAAAAGGCGAAAATCGAAACCATGATTGAAAATCTGACGCGCACGATTCAAGCACAGAAAGGACAAATTACAATGACAACCGAAGAAAAATTCCAAGCATTTAAGGAAACACTCATTCAGGAAAACGAAGCAACATACGGAAAAGAAGTCCGCGAAAAATACGGAGACGAGACAGTAAATCAAGCCAATCAACAGTTTGCCAAGATAGGCGAGGAAAGCTACCAAGAATGGCAAGTATTGGATCAAAGGATTAAAAACTTGCTTCATCAAGCGGTGACAGAAAACTGGCAGCCAACAGATGACAAGAGCAAAGAAATCGTCCAACTCCACAAAAACTGGCTCCAAATCGCAGATAAGCATTACGCTGTCGAAAAACATATCGGCATCGCCCAGCTCTACACGGCTGATGAACATTTCACCACCTACTATGATAAAGACAAAGATGGTTGCGCAGCGTTTCTAACTGCAAGCATTGAGCACTGGGCGGGTTTGTTGTAATACTCGTCAAAAATCAAACTCTGATGTCGTTAACTCACCTTGCTGAACTGTTGAGAAAAGTAGTACTTTTCTTATTTCCAACTTGAAATAGTTCTCAACTATTTCAACTACCTGTGGCTGCGTTGCCTAATCAAACTTTGATTTTTATAGAGTATAAGAACGAAAAAAGAGGCGTTTGCCTCTTTTGGATTTTAAAAATTCCGTTTTGAACTATTGTATCCATACCGCTCTATAAAATCTTCCCGGAATTCTAAGAGATTGTCATCCATGATGGCTTGACGGATATTGCGTATCAGTTTGAGCAAGAAGTAGAGGTTGTGGTAGCTGGTCAAGCGGATCCCAAAGGTCTCATCAGCCTTGAGCAAGTGACGAAGATAGGCCCGCGTATAATTACGACAAGTGTAGCAATCACAATCATGGTCAAGCGGGGTAAAGTCTTCAGCAAACTGAGCATTTTTTACCACCAGACGCCCCTCGCTGGTCATACAGGTTCCGTTACGGGCAATGCGTGTCGGCAAGACACAGTCAAACATATCCACCCCGCGGATAACGCCATCAATCAAGCTGTCGGGCGCCCCAACCCCCATGAGGTAACGCGGTTTATTTTCTGGTAATAAAGGCGTTGTGAAATCAAGGACGGCATTCATCTCTTCGTGGGATTCTCCAACAGCCAAGCCTCCGATAGAGTAGCCCGGGAAATCCATACTAACCAAGTCATGTGCTGACTGGCGACGCAAATCCTCAAAACCAGCTCCTTGCACAATCCCAAACAGGCCTTGCTCATGCGGACGGCGATGAGCTTTCAAACCACGCTCTGCCCAGCGGCTGGTACGTTCAATTGATTTTTTAACATAGTCATAAGGCTGATAGAACTGTGGACATTCATCGAAGCTCATCATAATGTCACTTCCTAGATTGTTCTGAATGGAGATTGCCTTTTCAGGTGATAGGAACATTTTTGAACCGTTAAGGTGATTTTTAAAGGTCACACCCTCTTCTGTGATATTTCTACTATCTGCCAAAGAATAAACTTGAAAACCGCCACTATCCGTCAAAATAGCCTGGTCCCAGTTCATAAACTTGTGCAAACCACCCGCACGCGCAATCAGCTCGTCGCCTGGGCGAAGCCAGAGGTGATAGGTATTGGATAAAATAATCCCTGTGCCCATTTCTTTGAGCTCTTCTGGCGACTGGGTCTTGACCGTTGCTTGTGTCCCAACAGGCATAAACATGGGCGTTGGAAAGGTGCCGTGTGGCGTGATAATCTCACCCAAACGCGCACCCGTGTGCTTTTCTTTTTTGATCAATCGATAGTGAATCGGTGATGTCATCTTCTACCTCCCACTAGGAAAAACAGTCCTAGGTTTATTTGTCTTGACGAAAGGATTTCTCTTATAGCCAGTTCGTCTCTCGTCTTATCTAGTACGACATAAAAACTGAAAGACGGTTGTGCTCTATAAAATACAGCATTTCTGCAAAAAGAAACCGCGTAAGCCTCTCTAGTCTATCAAAAAAAGACTGGCTTGTCACCCCATATTATGCTACACTAGAGAAAGGAGGTTTTTATGTTTTCAATTCAACAAATTCGTGCTAAAGCACGCCAAAAACTTGCAGAAACGCCTGGGGCTTATCTGATTGCCCTCATTCCCGTTATTATCGGTGTCGTGATTCAAACGATGAACTACGCACAATCCAATAACCTAGCTCTTCAACTATTGAATAGCCCTACCCTCGATACATCTTACCTTGTCAACTCAACAGCCTTTCCAATTGTCTATGGAATCTTGGCTGATTTAATGGGCTTATCTATCTCGCTTGCCCTCTTTCAAGTTATTTACCACTACCGTGACAGTGTCAGCTTCAAAGACGCCTTTAGCCTGTTTAACCACGGACGTTTTGGTAGTATCCTAGCTACCTACTTGTTAAAGGCACTTTTTCTCTTCCTATGGGGCTTGATTGCAATGATTGGATTTTCCATCATGTTTGGTGGTGCTATAATGAGCACTGTAGCAACCCTTCTGAATCAAGCAACCGAAGATATTATGGTTGTAGCAGGTGTCATGATTCTTGTCGGACTCCTCATTGGAATCGCAGGAATCGCGCTCCTACTTCCGCAATTCTATGCTTATTTCCTCGTTGAACCACTTCTATTCGATCAATTGGCACAGGATACTTATACTGGACCACTAGCTGTTATTAAGGAGAGCCGTCGCTTGATGAAGGGCTACAAAATGAACGGGTTCGTCTTAAGCCTGTCCTTTATTGGTTGGACCATCCTTACAGCCCTCACCTTTGGCATTGTCGGAATCTACATGATCCCTTACTACCGTACTAGCCACATCTATTTCTACCAAGCAGTCCTTGAAGACCGCGCTATGAAAGAAAACTTTTTTAATGCAAACCAAAACGCATACCGCTGATCTCTATGGGAGATGACAGTAAACAGAAAAACTAGTATGAGGAATAATGTTTCACCACAATACTAGTTTTTTAACTTCGTTCCTATATTTCATTTCCAGATTTATCGAACCTGTAGCTAGTTGAGGGACTGCACAGAAAATAAGATGGTCAGTAGCACCGTTCAAGTGTTTCAGTTCACCTTTGACGGACTGGATTAATACTGACTTCATTATTCTGACTTATCGTCTATTTACTCTAGGAGAGAACTGAAAAATTTTATGAAACCTATCACTCAAAAACACATCATTGCAACAGGAGCCATAGCTATTTTGGCTCTTGGGGAAGCTCCAGTAAGTCTGAACAGTCATCCTCATACCGTTTATGCTCAACAAACAGCAAACACGAACACCAGTGAAACTGAAAACAAGCCTGATATCAGCCAAGAGGCTCAGGCTCCACAAGAAAATCCTCGACATTCACCAGAAGCATCTGCAATAACAGCTACTGATTCTTCAAATCAACAGGCTATTGAAAATGCTCAAGAAAATAATCCAAATCCTTCTGATGAGGGAGGAATTACGGAGATATACAGAGAAGCAGTTGGAAGCTCAGTGATGATTAATGGGGAGCTTGTGGTGTTAGAGCCAGCTCAAAAGGCTGGGAAGTATGAGGCAGATAATACTCAAGCACCTAGAGAATTAGGTGGCCCAAGCCGCCAAGAAAGTGCAGGTGATGTTGCAGACAAACCGACAAACCCAGTCTATCGACTCTACAACACCAGAAGTATGGAGCACCTCTATACTCAAGATGCTCATGAAAAAGACCAACTTCCCAAGTTATCAAAAGATTGGGTATATGAGGGTATCGCTTGGCAGGCTGCACAGTTATCTGAAAAACCAGTCTATCGCGTTTACAATCCTAAATCTGGGGAACATCTCTATACTCAGGATACTTATGAAATAAAAGTGCTCACCTCAAAACATGGTTGGAAAGCCGAAGGAATTGCTTATTATTCAAGTGGATCTAAGCCGGTCTATAGGCTATACAATCCAAAAGCAGGTGTCGGTTCTCATTTTGTGACACTTGATACGAATGAAAAAGATATACTCGTCAGTCAGCATGGCTGGAAGTATGAGGGAATTGCTTGGTATGCTGAAGGAGGAGCTACTCCTTCTACTGATAACTATCGATTACTTGGAGTAAAAAATTACAAACAGTACGCTTTTGGTGCTCCAAGTGGCTGTGAAGGTGCATCATTACTGCAAGCTTTACAGTACAAAGGGAAGCTAACTGACTGGGGGTTGGTACAATTTTTAAAGACCATCCCTAAATCTCCTAACGGAAATCCAAATAGTGGCTTTGTCGGTAGTCCATTTGAAGAACACCGCTATGTATACTCAGCCATTTATCCTGCTCCTTTAACCACTTGGGCGAAACAATACCACCCAAATGTTCAAGATATTTCAGGGAGTTCAGTAGATTCTCTTCTCGATGAGGTAAAAGCAGGGAATCCTGTGGTAACTTGGGTCACAATTAACTTCCAACCTGTTCGCCGGGGCTCATGGCCATTTGGTCCAGCAGTCAATAATAACCACGCCGTTACACTAGACGGATTTAATCAGTTGACGAATCAAGTTCATGTATCTGATCCAATAGGTGGTTCCTATTGGCTGAGTCGTTCAACATTTGAAAAAATCTATACGGCTCGAAAATACGCGGTCGTAGTCCGCTAAAGCAAGACAGATTGTCAAGTTTTTTAAAAGGTATGATGCCGTCAATAGTAACGCAAAAGAGACTGGTCTTGGGACAAAAGTCTGATTAAAAAACGAACAACGGATGCGTTAAAATCTTAAACTTCTCCCTTGTTCGTTTTTTGTATATCTTTTAGTAAAAGATGCTATATGAATTTATAGATTTTCGAATGTGAAAATCTTTTTGTCCCAAGCACGCTTCCTTATGTGCTATCTAAAAACAAATCTGTCTACATCTCTATTTCCAATTTTTAGCACCAACCGTTCACTATAAACGATTTTTTAAAAGCATTCCGAATAGCAACTGTTTTATCTATGACTTCAGTGATAAGCTCATCATAGTTTCCATAATTCTCTAATGTCTCCTTCTTTTAATTTCCCTAATTTCAACTTAGTCACCAGCCTTTAAATGCTTTTTCGTATTGCTATTAGACTCTTCCTTTGCTTTGAGGCAATACACCTCTATCCCTTCCGTTTTCCAAAGACCTCACTCCACCATACGCGATTTCAAATACACATCGACCATTTTCTCCGTTGCTTGAATGGAGTCGATATGGGTACGCTCGTAGGAATGGCTGGACTCAATTCCGGCACCAAGGAGGGCGTGTTTGACATCTGCTCCTGCGTGCATAGCAGCTGAAGCATCCGAACCATAATAAGGATAGATGTCTAGTTTGTAAGGAATGGCATGCTCTTTCGCAAGGGCAACCAGATGCTGGCGCAATTCATAGTGGTAAGGTCCTGAGGCATCTTTGACACAGATTGACACCGTGTATTCATCGGTCTGCTGGTCATCTCCCATTGCTCCCATATCCACTGCCAAGTATTCCACTACCTGCTCAGGCAAGCTGGAATTAGCCCCATAGCCGATTTCTTCGTTATTTGAAAAATAAAAATGTGTCGTATAGGGAAGGACAATCCCTTCTTCCTTGTAGACCTTGAGCAGGTTAATCAAAATGGATGCCGATACCTTATCATCCAAATGACGGCTCTTAATAAAGCCACTGTCTGTCATCACTGTCCGTGGATCAAAGGAAATGAAATCTCCTACCTCAATGCCCAAGGCACGTGTTTCGTCGGCAGAAGTCACCTTTTCATCGAGGCGAATTTCCATGTTGGTCTGATTGCGCTCTGCCGTTTTGGCATCAGCATAGACATGGACAGATGTCTGGTGCATGAGAATGGTCCCTGTATAGGTCTTGCCATTTTTAGCGACATGAATCAAGCAGTTTTCCCCTTCGATAGAAGGATAGCCAAAGCCACCGATGAGATCCATCTTCAAGCGCCCGTCTGGCTTAATAGCCCGCACCATAGCTCCCAAGGTATCCAAATGCGCTGTAACCACCCGATGTTTGCTCTCATCTGATCCTGCGACACTGACCATGACACCACCCTTTGCCGTTTTGACTGCTTGATAGCCAAAGCCTGCCAGCTCAGACTGGATATAGTCCATAATGGCTCTTGTATAGCCTGTTGGGGACGGGGTATTGGTTAATCTCACAAGATAATCAATTGTATTCATTTGCTACTCCTTTGCTTTGTATCCTTTTTTACTTTCTTTATTATACCATGATCGTCCGCTTTTTTTGTTATAATAACAATATGAAAACCTACGAAAAAATTTATACGATTCTATTGAAGGCAAGTGACTACGTTAGCGGAGAAGAATTGGCCCAGGAACTCGGCATCTCAAGGACCTCTGTCTGGAAAGGCATTCAGCAATTAGAAAAGCAAGGTCTTGTTATCAAGGCAGGACCCAATCGTGGCTATCGTTTGGAACAAGGCGATTTATTGCTTGTTGAAGAGATTGAACAGGCACTGAACATCCCTGTTCATTTAAACAAAGACAGCGCCTCGACCCAACTCGATGCTAAGCGTGGCATTGAGCGACAAGATGAGAGCCCTGCCCTCTACCTAGCACCGTCTCAAACCCAAGCACAGGGGCGGTTTGGCAGAGCCTTTTTTGCAGCTGAAACAGGGGGGATTTACATGACCCTGCACTTGCGTCCAGAAGCTAGCTTTCAAGACGTGAAGCCCTATACCCTCCTCGTTGCGGCAGCCATTGTCAAAGCGATTGACCAGCTTACTGGTATTGCTGTCGAGATTAAATGGGTCAATGACATCTACCTCAATGGCAAGAAATTCGCGGGTATTTTAACCGAAGCTGTCTCCTCTATTGAAGCTCGGGTGGTGACGGATATGATGATAGGGGTGGGACTGAATTTTCACCTACCTGATTTACCCGCAGGGCTAAAGCAAACCGCAACCAGCCTTTTTACAGAAAGACCTCCTATCACGCGCAGTCAGTTGATTACAGAAATCTGGCGTATCTTTTTCACCACCAGTGAAGAAGAATTGTTGGCTTTATACAAAGAAAAATCACTTGTCCTAGGAAAACAAGTGACCTTTTCACAACAACATCAACACTATTACGGAGTAGCTTACGCTATTACCGATAGCGGAGCCTTACAAGTCAAACTGGAAGACGGATCACTAAGAACTCTCTCCAGTGGCGAAATCAGTCTTTCTTCTTGGTCCGATGCTCCAAGACCTGAATCACCTTGCTCACCCGATAGCTAAACCGAAGATTCCGTAAGACAAAGAATCCATAAATAGTCGCCCAAAAATATTCACGCGCAAAAAGCGCCTCATTCATCCAGTAAGTCGCAAGGGCTGTGGTAATGGCAAGAAAGATAAATTGTGTTACTCTCATAGTTCTAGTATATCAAAAAATCAGCTCCAAGGCTGATTTTTTGTATGTTGGTCTGTCTGAAGGTTAATCTTCCACAATCGTGACCGTATCTGCTAGGAATTGGAAAGCTTCTGGGACGAGTGGCTCTTCTTCGACTGCTGGTGTCGCTTCTTTTTGTCCTTTTGCCTTGGCAGAAAATTCCGCCCGAATGGCTAGCCAATCTTCGTGTGCAATGGCTAAAATGTGGGGTGAAAAACCTGCTGCCTTACTCAGGATATTTCCAAACATGGCATCTAAATTTTCCCGTTTCATGGTTTGTTCAGCATTAAAGGCTGATTCAAAAGCAAGAATAGCATGGTGTTCATTGGCCGCAACAGGTTGAGAACCACCCAACAAGGCCTTGTCTGCCCCTGATAGACTTTCGATAATTTCTCCCCAAGCGTTTTGCAAGCGGGTCAAATTTTCCCGCGCCAGGCTTGGATTTTCCATGGCTTCTTGTAAAATAGCCTGAACCCTATTGGTATCTGGACGGTATTTTTTATTGGCTTGTGGTTTACGTGAAACTGGCTTGACCTCTAGTGGCTGTTTGCCAAGACTGGCTAGTTGTTGTTGCAGGGATTGGACCTGAGCTTGGAGGGCTTGAAGCTGTTCCCACAGATTGTCTGGAATAGCCACCTGTCCTTGCTTGACCTCTTGGCGCTTATCTTCTGCCAAGCGAATGGTCATCATTTCCGCATAAATCTTCGGCTGAGGACTAGTCTTGATATCCGCTAAAGCGCGGGTAACTGTCTCAATCATGGTGAAAATCCGTTCTTGCCCCATTTGGAGATTGTCTGCAAAAACTGTGCTGGTATGAGGATTTTCCCCACCTGTCTGCACAATCAAGAGGTCGCGCAAATAATAGAGAACATCTGTCGTAAAGCGAATCATACTCTTTCCATTATCAAAAATGGTCTGTAAATGCTGTAAGGCTGTCGGAGCATCCTCTTCACGGATACTTTCCATATAGGCATCGAGGGCCTTGAGACCAATCGAACCTGTAATCTCTTCTGCCACCTCAAGAGTCAAATCATGGTCTGCACTGAGGCTAAGGGCCTGATCCAAGATAGACAAGGCATCTCGCATCCCACCTTCAGCACGACGGGCAATCATGGCAAGTGCCTGATCATCAAAGCCGATTTCTTCTTGCTTAAGGATATTTGCCAAGTGGCGCGTGATGTCTCCTACCTTAATCGACTTAAATTCAAAGCGTTGTACCCGCGACAAAATCGTCGCTGGAATCTTATGAAGTTCTGTCGTCGCAAGGATAAAGACCACATTTTCAGTCGGCTCTTCCAAGGTTTTCAAGAGGGCGTTAAATGCCCCTGTTGAGAGCATGTGAACCTCATCAATAATGTATACCTTATAGCGAGCAAGGCTCGGCGCATAGGTAGACTTATCCCGAATATCACGGATTTCATCAACCCCGTTATTTGAAGCCGCATCAATCTCAATCACATCTTCCAAACTGCCTTCCGTAATGGCTTTACAGATGTAGCAGTCATTACAAGGCTCTCCACCTACTTGATTGGGGCAGTTCATGGCCTTGGCGAAAATTTTAGCAGCAGATGTCTTTCCTGTTCCACGAGGTCCAGAAAAGAGATAGGCATGGCTGATTTTTTCTTGTTCAATGGCCTGCTTGAGGGTGGTTGCAACCACTTCTTGCCCGACCATTTCGCCAAAGGTTTGGCTACGGTATTTCCGATAAAGGGCTTGATACATTAGTTTTTTTCTCCAAACATGGCAAAATTCCAATCCGTCCCCTCTACCAAGAGAGCTACGAATCGCTCGAGATATTCCTTGTCGATGGCATCGTAATCCGCCACCAAACGAGAGTCAAGGTCAAGCACTCCCAACAGTTGCCCATTTTTCATCATGGGCACAACAATCTCAGACAACGCTGCCGCATCGCAGGAAATATAGTTAGCGTGGGTCCGCACATCGTCTACGATGATGGTTCTGCTTTCTTGAGCAGACTGGCCACAGACACCCTTTCCAAGTGCAATATGAACACAGGAAACGCTGCCTTGAAAAGGCCCTAAAATCAATTCTGTCCCGTCAAAGAGATAATAGCCTGTAAAGACAGAATCAGGAAGCGTCTGATTAAGGAGGGCTGCGCTGTTGGACAGGTTGGCCAAAGCATTGCGTTCGCCGTCAAGAAGCCCTGCTAACTGGGCTAAGAGTAAGTCATAGGTTGATTTTTTTTCTTGTTCTAACATAGCTCTTATTATAGCATAAAAGCGGGCAAAAAGAGGGGCCTAGCCCCTCTTTTCTGATGAAATTCTTTCTTTTCCTGATGCTTTTTCTTCCTCGTCTTTTCTCCAATAGGCAGGGCGATTGCGTTCATAAGCAGCAATCAACTCCTCATATTGAAGGGTGATACCGATATCATCTAAGCCATTTAAAAGCTTGTATTTCCACTCGCTGTCAATGTCAAAGTGAAATTCGCCCACAGGTGAAAGGATAACCTGCTTTTCTAAATCAACGGTCACTTCATCAGCAGGGGAAAGATTTGCTAATTTCTCACGGACTTCCCTTGGCTGGACAATGGGCAAGATGCCATTGTTCAATTCATTATTGTAGTGAATATCTCCAAAAGAACCTGCAATCACGACCCTAAACCCATAATCAGACAGAGCCCAAGCCGCGTGTTCTCGGGAGGAACCTGCTCCAAAATTATCCCCTGTCACTAAAATGGTCGCCTGACGGTATTCGTCCCTGTTAAACACAAAATCAGGATTTTCTGTATAGGCATGGTCCAAGTAACGCCAAGCATACATGAGGTACTTGCCAAACCCTTTCTTATCAATCAGCTTGAGAAACTGCTTGGGGAGAATCTGGTCCGTATCAATATTATCATTCATCAGCGGAACCGTCGTTCCTGTATAAGTCGTAAAGGGTTCCATATCAGCCTACCTCCTCCAGTTTTCTGACATCAACGAAGCGACCAGCGATGGCGGCAGCTGCTGCCATGGCAGGACTGCACAGATGGGTCTTAGCGCCAAAACCTTGTCGATCTTCAAAATTTCGATTACTGGTCGAGGCACAGTGCACACCGTCTGGTACCTTGTCTGGATTCATGCCCAAGCACATGGAGCAGCCCGGATCTCGCCATTCAAAGCCGGCTTCGAGAAAAATCTTGTCCAAGCCCAATTTTTCAGCCGCTCGCTTGACAGGTCGGCTCCCCGGCACAACAATAGCTGTCACATGGGGAGCAATTTTCTTGCCCTTGACAAATTTGGCTGCCAGCTCCAAATCACTCAAGCGCGCATTGGTACAGGAGCCAATGAAGATATAGCCCAGTTCAATTTCTTCAATCTTCTGCCCTGGGCGGGTTCCCATGTATTGATAAGCCCGCTCGTCATTCATGTCCTTAATAGCTGGAAATGGTTCACCGACCGCAACCCCCATAGAGGGATTGGTTCCCCAAGTCACCATAGGTGCTAAGCTGGATACATCCATACGAATGACCTTGTCGTAAACCGCATCGTCATCTGAAACCAAGGTTTGCCAGTCAGCAATTGCTGCTTCCATATCACGCGGAGCATTTGCTGTCTGCCTTACATAGTCATAGGTTGTTTGGTCGGGATTCATCATACCAATTTTTGAACCAAATTCAATGGACATATTGCAAATGGTCATGCGTTCTTCCATGCTGAGGCATTCGATTGCATCACCGCAGTATTCCACTGCATAGCCAACTCCCACTCCAACCCCATGCTGTGCAATCAAGGCGAGAATAAAATCCTTGGCATAGACTCCTTTTTGGGGCTGACCGACAAATTCGACCAAGAGTTTTTTAGGCTTAACTTGCCAGATAGTCTGAGTCGCAAAGACATGCTCGACTTCACTCGTTCCAATTCCAAAAGCCAAGGCACCAAAGGCACCGTGCGTTGCCGTATGGCTATCTCCACAGACGATGAACTTCCCTGGTTGGGTACGCCCTGTTTCTGGCCCAATCATGTGGACAATACCTTGGAGTTCGGAGCCATGATCAGCGCAGTCAATGCCAAATTCGACCACATTTTCCGCTAATTTGTCCATCTGTGCTTTTGAAATCACATCCCGAATATCATAGATATTGACCGTGGGCACATTATGATCAAAGGTTCCGTAAGTCAAATCAGGCCTCCGCAGGCGTCTACCTGCATCACGCAAGCCTTGAAAAGCCTGAGGGCTCGTCACCTCATGAATATAATGTTGGTCAACGTACATGAGCTGGGGTTGCCCCTCTTTTCCTGTAATGACATGGCGCTCCCAGACCTTATCTAAAATCGATTTTCCAGCCATTCTACCCCCAAATCCAGTAAATGATTGCTCCGTCGATGATTAACCCGAGGAACCAAGCCAATTGAAAATACCATTTCCGCGTCTTATGATGAAAACAGACTCCACCAGCCCAAGCCCCCGGACCTCCACCCATAATACTCATTGCAAGCAAGGTTTTCTCAGGGATGCGATAGGCTTGTTGCCGTGCTTTTCCCTTGTCCAAGCCATAGGTGGTAAAGACGATTAAATTCCAGACCACGAGGGCCATACTCACCATTTGTTTGATTGTCATAAGTGTTTTATAATTGCATCTACCGCTTCAAGGGTAGAGGCATTTCCTCCTAAATCTCTTGTCAAGATGCCCTCCGCAAAACTGGCTGCAACCGCATCTTCTATCTTTTGAGCGACTACACCTTCTCCAAAACTATCACGCAGCATCATAGCAACGGACAAAATCATGCTGACGGGATTGGCAATCCCCTGCCCTGCAATATCAGGAGCAGAGCCATGAATTGGCTCGTAGAGACTAGCCCCGGTTCCGTGACTGGCAGACGGCATGACCCCTAGCGTCCCAGACAAAACACTCGCCTCATCTGACAAAATATCACCGAAGAGATTTTCCGTCACCAGTACATCAAATCGATCAGGATGGGTAATCATCACCATAGCTGCGCTATCAACTAATTGGTGCTCCAAGACCACATCAGGATAGTCTTGAGCAATGCGTTCCGCCACTCTTCGCCACAATTTTGAAGTGGCAAGGACATTTTGCTTGTCAATGCTGGTCACTTTTTTCTTCCGTATTCTGGCTAATTCAAAGGCCTGACGCAGAATCCGCTCAATCTCAAAGGCCTGATACTTATTAACATCACGTGCTACATCTTCTTGTAACTCATGGTCACCAAAGTAAATCCCGCCTGTCAACTCGCGCACAAGGACAAAATCCACATCGGCAATTCGCTCCTCTTTCAAAGGCGAGAGATGTTTCAAAGCAGGGAAGATGGTCACCGGACGAATATTGGCATACAGCCCTAGTTCCTTACGAAGTGCTAGCAACCCTTGCTCTGGTCGAACCAAGGCATGGTCATATTTAGGGCTGCCAATAGCAGCAAGAAGGATCGCATCTGCCCTTCTACAAGCCTCCAAGGTATCTTGGGGAAGCGGGTGTCCTTTGGCCACAATCCCTGCACCACCAAAAGCCTTTTCCACCACTTCATATTCAAAACCAAGGCTTGACCTGACTGCTTCTAGCACCTGCAAGCCCGCCGCCATTATTTCAGGTCCAATGCCGTCACCTGCAAGGGCAACGATTGTTTTTTTCATAGCTTCCTCCTCAACTACTCTAGTATATCACGATAGGATACGGTTTGCCCAATGCTTCCCTCATTTTCTTTTTGGACAAAGATATTGGCATGGATATAGGCAATAGCACTCGCTTTCAAGACATCAAAATCTAGCCCTGAGGCATTGAAAATCGTCTCTGTTGCCTGATTTTCAACCGTCACCAAGACACGCGCCTGCGAGTCGATTCCATCCGTCACCGCCTCAATATTGTAAGACAAGAGTTTGACTTCTTGATGGAAAAAGTCATCAATGGCATTGAAAATCGCTTCAACACTACCTTTGCCAGTTGCCTGACATTCGACTTTCTCGCTATCAGCATTGACCAAGCGAACCATCGCCATCATCTGCTCGCCGTCGACTGCAAGGGTCAAGTCATCAAAGTGGAAGCCTTCTGGATTTTCCACGGTCACCCCTGCAATCAAGGCACGAATATCGGCATCGGTAATCTCTTGTTTTTTATCCGCCAAGGCCTTAAACTTGCTGAAGAGTTCATTGATTTCTACTTCGTCAAATTCCAGCGCTAATTCTTTTAATTTCTCCACAAAAGCATGGCGACCAGAGAGTTTGCCAAGCGGTAGGCTATTGCTCTTGACACCGACCAATTCTGGCGTAATAATTTCATAGGTCAGTGGGTTTTTAAGGACACCGTCTTGGTGAATGCCTGACTCGTGCGAAAAGGCGTTCCCACCGACCACAGCCTTGTTCTTCGGAATGGCAATTCCAGAAAAACGTGATACCATTTCAGAAGTGTTAATCGTTTCCTTGAGGACAATGTCCGTCTCTACCTGATAGTAGTCCGCACGGATATTAAGGGCCACAGCTACTTCTTCTAAAGCCGCATTTCCTGCCCGCTCACCGATTCCATTAATCGTGCCTTCCACACGACCTGCCCCATTTTTAATGGCTGAAAGACTGTTTGCCACCGCCATACCTAGGTCATCGTGACAATGAGGGCTAAAGATAATCTCATGGTCTGACGTGACATGCTCGATGAGATACTTAAAGAGCTGCCCATATTCCTCAGGCGTGGTAAAGCCGACTGTATCAGGAATGTTAATGTAGGTCGCTCCCGCGTCCACCGCAGTCTGAACAACCTCTAAAAGAAAATCCAGCTCCGTCCGCGTGCCGTCTTCAGGTGAAAATTCAACAACGGCAAATTTAGACCGAGCATAGCTGACATATTCTTTGATATTCTCAAGAATCTCTTCCTTGGTCTTTTTCAGCTTAAACTCACGGTGAATGGGACTGGTGGCGATAAAGACATGAATCTGCGGGTATTTGGCATCTTTTAGCGCCTCATAACAGGCATCAATGTCTGACTTGACTAGCCGAGCCAGACCTGTCACAGCCGTTGTTTTCATCGCTTTTGCAATCTCATTGACCGCTGTAAAGGAATCTGGACTGGCTGCTGGAAAACCTGCCTCAATGGCTGAAATACCCCATTTTTCTAGTTGCTTGGCAATGGCAATCTTTTCCTTAATCGAAAAATTCACTCCTGGGGTCTGCTCCCCGTCACGAAGACTGGTATCAAGAAATTCAACTGTACGCATAATCTACTCCTCTTTCTCCATAAATAAAAACATCTCACTTGACCAAGCGAGATGTTTGCCCGCTTGGTAAGCCAAACAGGACTAATGCTACTGTGCACTAGCCCCCTCGTCGCAACAATAAGTTCATAGACGAAATGCGTTTCATTTGACTTTCTCCTTGTAGATGAATGAACTTATCATACCATTTTTTAGTTCTTATTGCAATAATTTTCTGTATTATTTTAATTATCTGATAATTTGTTTTAAAAAAGAAACGGAGTACATCCGCTTCTTGTTTCTACTAACCACGGCTACGCAAGATACTCTCAACCTTGGTATTGATTAGGTCAATTGCTACGACATTGGATACCCCTTCTGGAATGACGATATCAGCGTAGCGCTTAGTTGGCTCAATAAATTGATGATACATGGGTTTCACCACACCCAGATACTGCTCAATCACACTATCGAGGCTACGGCCCCGCTCTTCCATATCTCGCTTAATCCGACGGATAATCCGCACATCATCATCTGTGTCCACAAAAATCTTAATGTCCATCAAATCGCGCAGACGCTTGTCTTCTAAGACGAGAATGCCCTCTACAATGAAGACATCTTGTGGCTCTTGATGATAGGTCTTATCAGAACGGGTATGCTGGGTGTAATCATAAATCGGAATATCCACTCCACGTCCTGCCAACAATTCACTGAGATGATAAATCATCAAATCCGTATCAAACGCTAGGGGATGGTCATAGTTGGTCAAAATCCGCTCTTCAAAGGTCAAATGCGATTGATTTTTGTAGTAGGAATCGTGTTCGATCATCGAAATGCGGGCATTGGGGAAATTATTTAAAATGGCGCGTGAAACACTGGTTTTTCCACCTCCTGAGCCACCAGTTACGCCAATAATAATCGGTTTTTGTGCCATGAGTCACTCCTCATTTGTATTCAACCTATTGTACCATAAAATGAGCTTCCCGTGTCAAACAATTTCTACTTCCGACATTCTCTCTTCATTCATGGTATAATAATCTTATCAAATCAATAAAGGAAGCATCATGTTAAAACTAGGCATTATTGGAACAGGAGCAATTGCGCATCATTTTATCGCAGCTGCTCATGAAACAAAAAAATACCAACTGGTAGCCGTCTACTCACGGACCATGGAAAGCGCAAGAACATTCGCAGAACGCTATGACACAGACATTCAGCTCTACGCAGATATGGAGGAATTTCTAACAAGCACAATCGACATTCTCTACATCGCAAGTCCTAACTCCCTCCACTACGCTCAAGCAAAAGCTGCCCTCCTTGCAAAGAAACATGTTATCATCGAAAAACCAGCAGTCACACGACCAGAGGAATGGTCTGACTTGGTGAAGACAGCAAAAGAACAATCCGTCTTCGTCTTTGAAGCCGCCCGTAATTACCACGAACAGGCTTTTACTATTATTGCTGATTTTTTAGCGGACAAGGAGGTTTGGGGCGCACATTTTAGCTATGCTAAATATTCGTCCAAAATGCCTGACCTTCTTACTGGAAAAACACCAAATGTCTTTTCTAGTCAGTTTGCCGGGGGTGCTCTCATGGATTTGGGAATTTATCCTATCTATGCCTGCATTCGCCTTTTCGGTGAACCAATGGATGCCCACTATTCTGCTCATCAACTGCCAAATAGTGTGGATTTGAATGGCTCTGGTCAGTTGACTTATCCTAACTTCCAAGTAACCATTCAAACAGGAAAAGATATCAACAGCTCGCTTCCTGCTGAAATCTATACTAATCAGGGAACACTTGCCTTGGACACCATCGAGCATATCAGCTCTGCTATGTTCCATCCGCTAAAAGGAGATGCTGAGCTACTTGCCATCACGCAGGCACCGCACACCATGCTAGAAGAAGTGGAACGATTTGCGGACATGATTGCAAGCCCGCAACCGGACCACTATGAAAACTGGCTAGCAGCTGCTCAGGCAGTCCACAACACGCTTTACCACATGCGGCAGACTGCCCATATCCATTTTGAAGGAGATGTGAATGAAAACGACACTTCCCGCTAGTTGGCAAGATCAGCTAGACCAGGCTGGCTTTACCAATTTTACCCCTATTCAAGAACAGATGTTTGAGCCAATTCATGCAGGAGAAACAGTCCTTGGAATCAGCCCGACAGGGACTGGTAAGACATTGGCTTATCTGTTCCCGACCCTCTTAACCATTCAGCCCAAAAAGGCTCAGCAGTTGCTGATTCTAGCACCAAATACTGAGCTGGCTGGGCAAATCTTTGATGTCTGTAAAACCTGGGCCGAATCGATTGGACTTCAGGCGCAGTTGTTCCTATCTGGCTCTAGACAAAAGCGCCAAATCGAACGCTTGAAAAAAGGGCCTGAAATCTTGATTGGTACTCCGGGGCGGATTTTTGAGCTGATTAAACTTAAAAAAATTAAGATGATGAGTATCAATACCATTGTCCTAGATGAATTTGACCAATTGCTCAGCGATTCTCAATATCCTTTTGTGGATAAAATTTGTCGCTACGCGCCACGTGATCACCAGTTGATTTACATGAGTGCAACCAGTCAAGTTGATCCAGACAAACTAGCTCCCAATACTCGCACGATTGCCATTGACAATATGGAGTTGACCAACATCCAACACTTTTATCTCGAAGTGGACAAACGGGAAAAGGTTGAGCTGCTTCGCAAACTCGCTCATGTCGAAGATTTCCGTGGCCTCGTATTTTTTAACTCTCTGTCCGACCTCGGAAGTGCCGAGGAAAAATTGCAGTACCGTGGTATTGAAGCCGTTTCTCTTGCCAGCGACGTTCATGTCAAATTCCGCAAGGTTATCTTGGAAAACTTTAAAAACCATGCCCTCACCTTGCTTCTTGTAACAGACTTGGTTGCGCGGGGGATCGATATTGAACGTCTTGAATGCGTGGTTAACTATGAAGTTCCACGAGACAAGGAAACCTATACTCACCGAGCAGGACGGACTGGTCGCATGGGACAGGACGGATTTGTCATCACCCTCATCAGCCATCCAGAAGAGCTCAAATCGCTCAAGAAATATGCCACCGTCCGCCAACTGTTCCTCAAAAATCAGACGTTATATGTCGATTAGACGAGAAAACCTCCCTTGAAGGGAGGTCCTTTTTATTGCGCAGGTCTAGCTGACTGCTGATCATAGTAAATCAATTGTGGATTGAGATTCTTTCCAAGCAACTCGCTTACTGTCACTGGTTGATAACCTTGTCCCACGAGATAGTTAAGGACCGAGGTCAAAGAGTCAACCGTCGGTTGGTGAATATCGTGCATCAAGATGATACTACCTGGATAGGTGTAGGCCTTCACCTCACCTAGGATAGCCACAGGATTGCGACTCTGCCAGTCTTTGGAATCGACAGACCAGTAGATTACTGGCAACTGCATGATAGACATGACAGACTGATTGACTGAACCATACGGTGGTCGCATCATGGTCGGAGCTTGTCCTGTCACTTTTTGAATCGCCTCTTGAGTCTGATCCATCTCTTGCTTGACTTGATCGCCTGATAAGGTGACAAGGTTGGCATGATCCCAGGTATGGCTCGCCACTTCATGACCTTCAGCAACAATCCGTTTGAGAATCTCTTCATTGCCTGCAATATTTTGACCGAGGACAAAGAAGGTCGCCTTGACATTGTACTTCTTTAGAATATCCAATACCTGCGGTGTCGTCACAGCACTTGGCCCATCATCAAAGGTCAACGCAATCCGCTTTTGATGCTTCTTAGCCTCTTCTTCTGCCTGATAGGCCGCATAAGCTTCTTGATCGCCACTCGCTAAATATTCCGCCTTTACAATCCCAAAAATCGAAGCGATTGGAATTGCAATATGCTTAAGCTGAAATTCTTTTTCTGGAACATCCAGGCTCAACTGGCTCTCCTTGTAGGAAAAAGGATAGTTTGTTAGATTGCTCGCTTCAAATTGACTGACAATTTTTTCAATATCTGCTTCTGCCACTTGCTTAGCCGCCAAATCAGCCTTCAACTGTGTACTAAAAGCTGCTTTCAAAGCACCACTATCTGCCACAAACGTTTCAAGTGTAAAAGGTTGCCCATCTTGCGTGACTAACAAGGTAGCTCCTGTTTCTTTTTCGCCAGAAGACACCGAAAAAGTCTTTACTTGATAGCGTTCTGACTGAATTTGCTTGGCATGAACACCCGAAAAGTTGGTTACACCATCCTTAAGTGACACAAAAAAGAGTTCCTTGGTTTTGCCACTCGGTTTTTCAGTGCCAACCCTCTCCCCAATGTAAGCTTCTATTTTCTCTTTAAAAACAGCATTTTCTTGCCCATTTTCATCCTTAGGAATCCCTGCTTCAACATGAGTCGAACCAATATTTCCTGTTTGGATGACCTGAGCTTGCTGATCAAATAATCGGCTCTGCGTTTCAGCAATAAAGTCCGTGACCTTTTGATTTTGAAAATAGGCAAATGCCTTGACTCCTAAAATAATAGCAAGTCCTATTAGGACTACATTAACGACAACGAGAACAATCCCCTTCTTCATTTTCACCTCATACTTTTCTTTTCTCAATCATGCATTTTTCGACAAAAAAAGGCAAGTCTCATCCATTCTATTCGATTCTTGCCTATACTTTCTAATCCGCGCGAATAACTTCCACTCGGTAACCGTCTGGATCTGTCACAAAGTAATAACGTCCTGGACTTCCTGGTAAACCTGATAAATCAGTCGTTGGATAACCTAGTGCCTTATGCTTAGCATTATCTCCTTCTAAATCATCCGAAGAAAGCGCCAAATGTGAAAAACCATCTCCAACTACATAGGGTCCGTGATCATAGTTATAGGTCAATTCAATCTCAAAGTCATCTCCAGGAAGCGCTAGATACACCAAGGTAAACTTGTGCTCTGGATAATCCTTACGACGTCTTTCCTTAAAACCAAAAGCCCTTTCATAAAATTCCTGAGATGCTTCTAAGTTCTCAACACGCAAACAAGCGTGCAACATTTTCTTACTAGCCATTGCTCTCTCCTTTTCTAACTGTGTATTACTTGTATTATACCACAATTATCCCTTTTTTCTCCTATGAAAAATGTAAAATCACTCAAGGTACTTGATGCAGGGCATTCACGATCGACAATTGTATGCTACTAAACATTAAAGTTCATATATCAGAAAAGCGCCTAGAGAGAATCTCTAAACGCTTATCCCGAAGGTTTTCACCTTCTTATTTTCCAAGGTAGTATTCTGCCACTACGTTTAAGGTTTCGTCAAATTCAAAGACAAGTGGTGGGAAGTTTGGAATTTCCACGTCCATGATTTCATCGTCTGACAAGCCTTTGATATGTTTTACAAGAGCACGGATTGAGTTTCCGTGTGCTCCAACAAACACGTTTTGACCTGATTTAAGCGCTGGCGCAATCTTATCTTCCCAGAATGGAAGGGCACGCTCAAGCGTTACTTTCAAGTTTTCAGCATCTGGAACAACTGAATCATCAAGCAAGGCATAGCGACGGTCAGTGTGTGCTGAATACTCATCGTCTTTTGCCATTGCTGGAGGCAATACATCGTAAGAACGACGCCAGATGTGTACTTGCTCATCACCGAATTGCTCAGCTGCTTCTGCTTTATTTTTACCAGTCAAACCACCGTAATGTCGCTCGTTCAAACGCCAAGATTTTTCAACTGGAACCCACAATTGGTCTGCTGCTTCAAGCGCAAGGTTGGTTGTTTTAATCGCACGTTTCAAGACTGAAGTGTAGGCTTGGTCAAATTCAATACCAGCTTCTTTGATTAGCTTACCAGCATCAATTGCTTGTTGTGTCCCTTTTTCAGACAAGTCAACATCTGCCCAACCTGTAAAAAGGTTGGCTTTATTCCATTCAGACTCACCGTGGCGAGCAAACACTAATTTTACCATTGTTTGTTTCTCCTTTTATTTTCGAGGTTTCCCTCTTTACCCTTCTATTCTACACAAAAAGCAAGAAAAAAGCTAGCCCTATCCAAATCTGTTTGCGCTTACAATTTTGCCCACTTGAAAATCGGCCCTAAGACCGAGATTTATCTCTATTATTTAGCTTAAAAAATGGTATAATGGTAGAGCTGAATGTGACAGATTCACGGCTAGAGATTCGTTCCTTTCCACTTAGACGACTGAATTGGCTCTGCCTCACCGTCTGGATAGGAGATGAAAAAGCTATCTACTTATAGGAGTTCGCATGAAAAAAGTCGCAATCGTAGCTGCCTACCGTTCTGCTATCGGTCGTTTTGGAGGCAGTTTAAAGGATATCTCTATTGCAGATTTAGGAGCACAGGTGCTACAATCTACCCTAAGGAATGCACATATCCCCTTTGAACACATTGATGAAGTCATTATTGGCAATGTCTTGAGTAGTGGTCACGGGCAAAATATTGCCCGACAAATCGCTCTGAAAGCCGGTCTTTCAGAGACGGTTTCCGCTTACACGGTCAATAAGGTCTGCGGGTCTGGGCTCAAATCAGTCCTGCTAGCAGCACAATCAATCTTGCTTGGGGACCATGACACCGTTGTGGCAGGTGGCATTGAAATCATGAGCCAAGCACCCTACCTTTCTAAGCACAGTCGCTTTGGAAGGAAGCTCGGACACCTGCAATTAGAAGATGCTCTCTTAACAGATGGACTAACTGACGCCTTTAGCCACGAACACATGGGAATAACAGCTGAAAATGTTGCTGAAAGATATGGAATCAGCCGTGAAGCACAGGATCTCTTTGCTCTAGGCAGTCAAGAAAAGGCAGCTGCTGCTATTGAAGCAGGACGCTTTACAGACGAAATTGTACCGGTTCAGCTTCAAACGCGAAAAGGGGACATCCTCTTTCAGGCTGATGAATACCCGCGTCTTAGCCCTCTTGAAAAATTGGCTACCTTACGCCCCTCTTTCAAAAAAGACGGAACGGTAACGGCTGCAAATGCTTCTGGTATCAACGACGGCTGTGCCATGCTGGTCTTGATGTCTGATACGAAAGCCCATGAGCTTGGTCTGGAGCCTCTCGCCTATATTGAAAGTTATGCGACCAGCGGATTAGATCCTGATTACATGGGCCTTGGTCCCATTTCAGCCAGCCAAAAGGCACTCGCTAAAATAAATAAAACCATCGCTGACATTGACTTATTTGAACTCAACGAAGCCTTTGCTGCGCAATCCATTCCTGTCATTCAAGAACTAGGAATTGATCCTGAGAAAGTAAATGTCAACGGAGGAGCTATTGCCCTTGGTCATCCAATCGGAGCCAGTGGTAGTCGCATTCTCGTTAGCTTAATCCACGAATTACAAAAACGTGGAGATTACTTGGGACTTTGTTCTCTCTGTATCGGAGGGGGACAAGGGATTGCCCTGGTAATCTCAACTGCACAAAAAGGATAAACTATGAATATTGGTATTGATAAAATCGGTTTTGCAGCACCTAGCTATGTCCTAGACCTAGCTGACTTAGCACTTGCGCGACAAATCGATCCTAATAAATTTAAAATCGGATTGCTGCAGAGTGAAATGGCAGTAGCTCCAGTTACTCAAGATATTGTAACCTTAGGAGCTCAAGCTGCCGCAGCGATCTTATCCGAAGAGGACAAGGCGACCATTGACATGGTGATTGTCGGAACCGAATCCAGCATTGATCAGAGCAAGGCTGCTGCTGTCTTTATTCATCAGCTCTTGGGAATCCAACCCTTTGCTCGTTCCATCGAAATCAAAGAGGCCTGCTATGGGGCAACTGCTGGGCTAAGCCTAGCTAAAAGTCACATCGCCCAGTTCCCACACTCAAAAGTTCTCGTCATCGCAAGCGATATTGCCAAGTACGGCATTGCTTCAGGAGGAGAACCGACTCAGGGAGCAGGCGCTGTTGCCATGCTCGTCACAGCAGACCCTAGTATCATGATTCTCAACAATGACAATGTCTGCCAAACCCGTGACATCATGGATTTCTGGCGTCCAAATTACGACAAATATCCGCGAGTGGACGGCAAATTCTCAACAGAACAATATACGGATTGCTTGACCACTACCTTTGATTATTATGTCAAACAAACAGGTAAGAATTTAGCAGATTTTTCTGCCATGTGCTTGCACATTCCTTTTTCAAAACAAGGTCTTAAAGGCCTGCAAGCTATCTGCCAAAACGATGAGACAACCTTGAGTCGCCTGACTGAACGCTTCCATGAGGCAATTGTCTACAATCAAGTAGTCGGAAACATTTATACAGGATCGATTTTTTTGTCCCTGCTTTCACTCTTGGAAAATAGCAAAACCCTGAAAGCTGGGGATTCTATCCTCTTTTATAGCTATGGTAGCGGGGCTGTGTGTGAAATCTTCAGCGGAACACTGGTTGAAGGCTACTACCAACAACTGGTAGAAAATCGACTAGACCAGCTAAAAGAACGCAAACATCTCAGCGTTGCCGAATACGAAGCCATCTTCTTTGAAGAAATCAAGCTGGATGGAGCAGGTAACGCTCGTGACTTGCCCGCAGATGACTGCCCATTTGCCCTTCAAGCTATTGAACAACACCAACGCAGGTATCGTAAGAATTAGAGGAAACGGCCACCTCTTGGCAGGACCAAGAGGTGCTTTTTTATAAGGAGTTAACATGTCTCTTTTTTCAGGATTTTATAAAAAAACAAGAGAAGAACGGATCGCCATTACTGCTGAAAGTCGCCAGCTTTCCACACAAAGCAAGGACATTCTCTTGACTGACCAAAACATCCCAGAGGCAATTGCTGGGAACATGGCTGAAAATCACCTTGGAACCTTTGCTCTGCCCTTCTCCCTCGTCCCTCAGCTGGTCATTGATACTGTTGAATACAGCATTCCCATGGTAACGGAGGAACCTTCTGTTGTCGCAGCCTGTTCCCTCGGTGCCAAAATCATTGCCAAGGCAGGTGGCTTTACCAGCCATATTTCAGAGCGCCTCATGATTGGGCAAGTAGCCCTCTACGATGTTCCAGATATGGGTGAAGCCCAAGCCACCATACTTGCGCAACACGACAAACTCCTTGCTCAGGCGAATAAGGCCCACCCCTCGATTGTCAAACGAGGAGGAGGGGCGCGTCAACTGACGGTTGAGCAAAAAGAGGATTTCCTCATTGCCTATCTCCATGTTGATGTCCAAGAAGCCATGGGGGCTAATATTCTCAACAATATGCTAGAAGCCATTAAAGACGAACTCGCTGAACTAACTCAAGGCAAGGCTCTCATGGCTATCCTATCAAACTATGCAACAGAATCTCTTGTGACGGCTAACTGCCGCATTCCCATTCAGCAACTGCACGTAGAACCTCAAGTCGCCCTAAAGACCGCACAAAACATTGCAAAAGCCAGTCAACTCGCACAAGTAGACCCCTACCGAGCAGCGACCCATAACAAGGGGATTTTTAACGGAATTGATGCGCTGGTTTTAGCTACTGGAAACGACTGGCGAGCCATTGAAGCAGGAGCCCATGCCTATGCAAGTAGGGACGGAAGCTACCGCGGTCTATCCACTTGGGAAATAGACCAGCAGGACCTCGTCGGACAACTAACCCTTCCCCTTCCGATTGCAACAGTTGGCGGTTCAATCGGCCTCAATCCCAAAGTCCAAGCAGCTTTCGATATACTGGGACAACCAAAAGCAAGAACACTGGCGACCATTACCGCAGCTGTTGGTCTTTGCCAAAACTTTGCTGCCCTCCGTGCCCTTGTCACTGCGGGCATCCAACAAGGACACATGAAACTCCATGCCAAATCCCTCGCCATGTTAGCAGGAGCCCTTGAACACGAAATTGACCAAGTCGCCCTCCTCCTCCACCAAGCCCCCCACACCAATTTAGAAACCGCCCAATCCATTCTCGCATCCATTCGACAGGAGACAGAAAAGCCGTAGCCTATAGCACGGCTTTTCTTTATAGGGATAGACGGTCGATTGACAACACAAAAATTTGTAACTTTCGGTGCTGATCTTAAACATGAAAAGGTAGGGCTAGAAGTTGAAAGACAACTTTCATCAGAAGCACCTTTGTCAGTTTTTATAGGATTTGTAGCTTAAGGAAATGAATACATCCTAAACTCTGTGTAAAACTTGTGGTCGTCGAATATGGCAGCAAGCTCCTATTTTTTTACAGACTCTGTATCTTATTGAGCTGCCTACTCTAAAATCCTCTCCATTCGTACTTTCTGTTCCCTCATACCTAAACGGTGATAAAATGCAACTGCACCTTCATTACTACTCCAAACATCTAATGTGACATTATAGCAGCCTTGTTCTCTCGCAAAGCTAAGAGCGTACTCATATAGTTGCTGCCCTATCGCCTGCTCTCTGACGGCTTGTTTGACGCATAGGTCATCGATGAACAAAGTCTTTACCCTCTGTAAGACAGCATGTTCCTCTTCTACTAATTGGCAGAACAAGTGACCGACTACCTGCCCCTCTAATTCATAGACAAAAATTGGCTTGCTGGGATTATGGAGCAATTCTTCCAATTCCAGATCGGAAAACTTTTGTCCCCTCGCCTTAAACAAGTCAGGTCGCACCTCATGATGAACGCTCAAAATTTCTTGTAATAAATCATTCAAAGCTGGAATATCTGCTACAGTTGCTGGTCTAATCATACCAAACTCCTTTCCATTTTTTCTATTATAGCACACCTTTGCCAAGGTTCCGACTTTATCCGCTGTCACAATGAGGTATAGAATAGTCATTGCTTTTCAGATAAAATCATGATATACTAGTAAAAAATTAAAGGAGAACCCTAAAATGAACAAAGTGAAAAAGAAAATCTATCGTAATACACCTGCCTTTACCCTCATGGCTTGGGCTTCATTTGCCTTCTTCGTAGCCTTGATTCTAATCGGCTTGTATACCCTAAAAGAACCTCTTATGGTCAAAGGCTACTACCTTATGGGATCTGTTGGCTTGATTTCCTCATCCTTCACCGTTTCAAAAGTTGTCCGTGACAACCAAGAAGATGAGGACAACTATAACCTACTGTTGCAAAAAGCAGCTGCAGAAGATGATACTAACAAGTAAAAAAAGAGCACTCGTTCATGATGAACGAGTGCTTTTTAGCTGTATGTTTCTTGCTTTTGCCCTCAGACACAAAAAAGCCTATTGCATAAGCTAGAAAGCTTGATACTATAGGGCTTTTTCAGTCGCTATTATTTTACAGCGTCTTTAAGAGCTTTACCAGCTTTGAATGCTGGAACTTTAGAAGCTGCGATTGTGATTTCTTTACCAGTTTGTGGGTTGCGACCTTTACGTGCTGCACGCTCACGAACTTCAAAGTTACCAAAACCGATCAATTGAACTTTTTCACCAGCTGCAAGGTAGTCAGCTACTGCTGCAAATACAGCGTCAACTGCTGCTGCTGAGTCTTTCTTAGTCAACGAAGTCGCTTCTGCAACTTTTGCAATTAAATCTTGTTTATTAGCCATTTTGCTAAATCCTCCAATTAATTTTCTGAGTTATTACTCACCTTAATATAGTACCGAATTTTATCCATTTGGTCAAGCTTTTAGCACGATTTATAAGCTTTTTCTGTAAATATCAAAAATGAGCTGATGATTATATAAATCAATCGTATTGGCCTTGACATAGATTTTTTGAGTATTTTCGATTTCAGTCAGTTGAACCGTCACGCTAGCCTTGGAAGGATCAATCTTCACGAAAGCTGGTAACTGCGACTGTTTCTTAATATACGATAGAATCTCTTCCTTAGGAAGCGATAAGGTCCCCGCAGAGATTTCAGATACTGTCAACAAGATACTGCCGTCATTAAGTTTGTTGGGCTGAAAGTAGACATACAAGGGAATATCCAATCCCCAGATGTTATAAGTCCCCTCAAATAAGAGAAATTGATTCGTTGCCCTTATCTTATAAGAAAACGTCTCCGTTTGGTAGTCTTTTAAATAGGTCTCAAGCATGGTATTTAACTGTTCTGTACTGGTCGTAAAAGTTCCTAGTTTTTCATCATTCGATGAATTGGCTGAAGCGGTCAGAACAGTTGTGTTCTCTCGAATAGAGGAGATACGTGCCACTACTACTAACGTAAGCGCTAGTAGGGCAGCTACCAAACCTAAAAAGGCCCATTTCCATTTATTGATGTTTCCAGTGCTCTTTTGTTTCACGAATGGCCTCCATAACTGCTTTGTTCATAATCTCATAGCCTGTGTTATTGGGATGAAAGCTATCTTCTTCTGCCAATAAATTGTTGGCAACACGACTAGGCATGCTATAAGCCTGACTGATGCCTTTTTCCCCATCCAACCCCTTATAGAGCAACTCATTGATAGGAACAAAGTACACTCCGTCTAACTGATCAACTGTAGAGACTGTGACTTGATTCCAATCATCCACAATCGTCTGCATCTCTGTTAACTCAGGAAAGTTTAGATAAAAGGGATTGTAAATCCCAATCACATAAATCGGTAGATTTGGATTATCAGTCCGAGCCTTATCAATAATCTTAAGTAAGCGTTCGCTATATTCCTGCGCTGGCTTGTCAAAAACTGAAATTTCAAGGTTGGTAATATTGTCTAAAATGGCATGGCGAAGATCATTGCCCCCAACCGTCAAGGTCATCATGTCAGCTTTTTTTAGACTATTCACAATCTCTGCTTCATCCATCCGTTTTAACACCTGCTGGCTAGTATTGCCTGACACCCCATAGTTATCATAGGTCACCTGATAACCATAGTCATTGACGAGATTCTGAGCAAGTAGCGGAACAAAGCCTCCTTGGCCGGTCTTATCTCCTACCCCTTGCGTCAAGGAATCCCCCAAAGCCACATAGTAAAATGCCCTTGTCTCCCCACTTGCAGTTCTCCCCTGCTCAAGACGGGGTGCGGCCGCTGGAATCAACCATTGAAATAAAAAGAGAAATCCCAGCAAGCTGAGAAAAAACACTACTAAATGATGTAAAACGATTCGACTATTCATAGCGTACTAGAACGGCCCAGGCATCTTCTCCTGTATGCGTTTGAATAATGGAGCCTGTTTCCAAGACAGAGATGTCTTCTGCCACAAAGGGCTGTAAGACGGCCTTCATTTCCTGAGCAAAATCAGGTGCCCCTGCATAGGAAATACCAATTTCTGCCACCTTTTTATCTACCAAACCTGTAGCAAATTCATCCAACCATTTTTTAAAGGTCTTAGTTCCGCGCCCTTTCGTTATCGGATGCAGTTGGTGGTCTGTCATTTCCATAATCACACGAATATTGAGAAGAGAACTCAACAAGCCTGTCACACGACCAATCCGACCACCCTTGACCAAATTTTCCAGGGTTGAAATCCCAATGTAGAGCTCTGTTTTTTGATGCACTTCTTCAACCGTGGCCAAAATCTCTTCCTTACTTGCGCCAGCTTGAGCAAGGCGAGCCGCAGTAACCACTTGGAATTTCGCTGCTTGATCGGTAAAACCAGAGTCAATAACGGTCACATCCACTCCTGATAGAGTCGCCCCTTGACGAGCTGCTTCAACTGTCCCTGACAAGGCGTGCGATAACAGAATGGTGATAATCTGACTACCATCTGCGGCTAGATTGGTAAAGGTTTCGGCAAATAATCCTACCGGAGGTTGGCTTGTTTTGGGTAGGTTTTTACTATCCCGCATCAATTGCAAGAACTGTCCTTCTGCAAGGTCACTATCAGAATAGACGACGCCATCCACCATAACGGATAGGGGAACTACTGTAATGCCTAGCTCTTCAACGAGTGAGGGTTCAATCGTTGTACTTGAATCGGTCACAATTTTTATCGTACTCATATCTCTTCCTATTCTTTCGTATCTATTCCTCTTATTATATCAAATTTTTCTCTTTTGGGCTAATGACAGCAGGTACGAATCAATTCCGTTGTTCCCATTTTTTGTATAAAATACCTCACTCAAATACAATGTTAGTAGAAATATTATGGATTATTTTAGATAAAACTAAGTAAAAATCATCCAAAATCATACTAAAAAGCTAAAAATTAGGGACTTTGATGCGATTTTAAGCTCTTTTGAATGTTAGTATTCTCTCCCTTCTTTGATTAAAATTCTTAAAAGTAGGTGGCGAAAATGCCTCAGATTATTCATTTGTAGGTATAGAGAGATCTGAAAGGCTTATTATTTCGTGGCGATTTTTCTTTTTGACTACTTGAAATCAACTGATACAGTTAGGCGGACAAACAAGGGAATTGATTCGGTACAAACCATACTCCCTAGTGGAACATTTTTAATCATCACTGGCAACAAAGCCGTCATTGCAAATAGCGTAATGGGCTACAATCTCCCCATTTTCAAAGAGAATGCCGTGCAGAACACCACCATAAACAGCCCCGCCATCCATTCCGATTTTACCGTCAGCTGTCTGCCATAGTTTCGAGCTTTCCATAGACTCGCCTGTCAGATAAGTCGTTGGCGTGTGCCCAAAGACAATGCCTTTGCCAGTCTTATTTTCTGCCTCGTGAAAAGGTGCCCGCAACCAGACCTTTTGATAATCGGTCGTATCCTGCCACTTGTCCAAAGTCAAATCAAGACCCGCATGGACAAAAATCAGGTGCTCGGTCTCCACATGAAAGGGCATTTGACGGATAAAGGCAACCAAGTCGCCTGCTTCTTCTATCACACGCTTGGCATCACAAATCCCGTCTACAGGAGCATCCAAGGGACGCCCCAAAATCGAGTTAATCGTTGTATCGCCACCATTTCGTCTGTAATGGTCATATCGATTTTCTGGATTGTCTAGCCAGACAAGAAACATGTATTCGTGATTACCAGATAAGCAAATAGCTTTTTTTTGCTCGACCAAGTCCTTGACCCGCTCCAAAACAGCTCGTCCATTTTCTCCACGGTCAATCAAATCTCCTAAAAAGATGAGCTGCTCCTCTTCCTTCCAATGCTTGAGGAGGCTGTCTAGCATTCCAGCTTTTCCATGGACATCTCCGATGACAAAATAACGCGACATCTATTTCTTATCCTTTCTTGAGCAATTCCCTTGCTTGAGTCAGAGCAGCTTGCGTTACATTCTCACCAGCCAACATCTTCGCGACTTCCTCAATCCGCTCCTCAGTTGTCAACAGACGAACACGAGAAACAGTAGAGTAATCATCGCTCACTTTCTCAATGAAGAACTGGTAATCTGCAGCTGCAATCACCTGTGGTAGATGAGAAATCGCTAAGACCTGACCGTTAGAGCCAATCTTGTAAATCTTTTGAGCTATGGCTTGCGCCACACGACCAGAGACTCCAGTATCCACCTCGTCAAAGACGATACTGGTCTTGCCTTCCTTACGAGAAAAGGCAGACTTAATCGCAAGCATCAGGCGGGATAATTCTCCCCCACTTGCTACCTTGACAAGAGGCTTGAAATCTTCTCCAGGATTGGTTGAAATATAAAATTCTACCTGTTCATTGCCTTCACGACCAAACTTGGCCCTGCTAAAGCGGACCTGAAAATCCGCCTTTTCCATGTACAGGTCTTTTAATTCTTGCTTAATTTCTTGCTCCAAACCGTCTGCCAACTGATGCCGAGCATTTGATAATTCACCTGCCAAGCGCACCAAGTCTTTTTCGCGATTTTTGAGTTCTACTTCAAGATTGTCAGACGAAATATCTGTTCCTGTCAAGAGGTGATATTCCTTGGTGATTTGGTCAAGATAATCCAAGACATCATCGACCGCGCCACCATATTTGCGGGTGATACTATAAATCAAGTCCAGTCGACTTTCTACCACTAACAGACGATTGCCGTCAAAATCAAGCCCGTCAATAATTCCCTCAAGACGCTTGGTCACATCTTCTAAAACATAGTAGGTATCAGAAAGGCTAGAAGCCAATTCCTTGTAGCTGGGATCAAATTCTTCAATCGATTCCAAATCATGCATGGCAGAGCGGACATTTCCTAGACTAGAAAAGTCTTCATTGTCCAGCATAGCATAGGCATTGGCCAAGGTATCAGCAATCTGCTTGTGATTGAGCAGGCGCTCCCGCTCTTGATGCAGCTCCTTGTCCTCACCGGCTTTCAAATCTGCCGCTTCAATCTCAGCCATTTGGTACTCAAGCATCTCGATACGCGCCTTATTTTCCTCCTGATTTTTCTGAATGGTCAAGACTTGCTTGCGCAGGGTTTTATAGGCATCAAAGGCTGCCTTGTAGTCTGCTTTTAGCTGGAAAAAGGTATCATCACCAAATTCGTCCAACATGGCGATATGGTGTTGCGGTCTCATCAGCTCTTCCTGATCATGTTGTCCATGAATATCGACTAAATGCTGACCGACAGCTTTTAACACTGACAAATTCACCAGCTGACCATTGATACGACTAATACTGCGACCATTTTGCAAAATCTCACGGCGAATAATCAACTCGTCCGACACTTCTAGACCTTGCGATTCCAAGAGTTCACGCAGGTGCAGATTTTGCTCAATCGAAAACAAGCCCTCAATCTCAGCCTTTTGCATCCCATGTCGAATGACGTCTGTGGTCGCCCTGCTACCCAACATCATATTCATGGCATCAATAATAATGGATTTCCCAGCCCCAGTCTCTCCTGTAAGAACGGTCATTCCCTGCTCAAAATGAAGGGAAATTTCCTCAATAATGGCAAAATTTTTAATGGAAATTTCAAGTAACATGACAACCTACCAATTTTTTATCGTTTCTAAGACCTCTGGTGCCTTAGCCTTATCCCGTACAATCATCAAAATCGTATCATCATCTGAAACAATGCTAAAAATAACCTCTGAAAAAGCCTCAACAATCTGATTTTTTACAAAAGCTGTGCTTCCTGGCACCAACTTTAAATTTAGCATATTGTCCAAAATGTCAGATGACAAGACATTTTTTTCAACCAACTTTAGACTTGCACTCTTGGTTTTTGGCAGCTCATAAATATAGCTATTGTCTTTCAACGGCGTTTTCACAATCCCCAATTCCTTGATGTCACGGGAAACCGTTGCCTGAGTTGCCGTCAATCCAGATTTCCGAAGGTGCTCGACAATTTCTTCCTGCCTACCAATCTCAAAATCCGTTACAAATTTTCTAATTTTCGCTAAGCGTTCTTTTTTACTCATCCTTAAATTCCTTATGCGCTTGTTCTACAATGGTTTTAATAGCAGCTGCAACTTGATTTTCAGCTGAACTTTCCTTTTTCAAATAACTTAAAAATTCCACATTACCATGCCCACCTTGAATGGGGGAAAAATCAAGCGCCTTGACCGTAAATCCTGCTTCCACCGCAAAAGCAGTCACCTTTTCCAAGACCATCCGATGAACAGCCTTGTCCTTGACGATTCCGTTCTTACCAATCTGCTCACGTCCTGCCTCAAATTGCGGCTTGATAAGGGCAACGACTTCTCCCTCATCTGCCAAAATAGCTGAAAGGGCTGGCAAAATCAAACTCAGCGAGATAAAGCTGACATCAATGCTGGCAAACTGTGGCGTTCGTGCAAAATCACTTGGGGTCGCATAACGGAAATTGAATTGCTCCATGCTGACCACACGCCCATCTTGACGAATTTTCCAAGCTAATTGATTGGTGCCAACGTCAACAGCGTAGACCAAATCTGCCCCATTTTGCAACATGACATCGGTAAATCCACCTGTTGAAGCCCCTATATCGAGGGTTGTTTTCCCTTTAACAGATAGGCCAAATACCTGAAGAGCCTTCTCCAGTTTTAAACCACCACGGCTGACATATTTCAACTTTTCGCCTTTTAATTTTAACTCGGTGTCCTCCTCAATCTTCTCCCCCGGCTTATCATAGCGCTCGCCATTCACAACAGAGACCACTAGGCCTGCCATAACGCCGCGCTTAGCCTGCTCTCGTGTATCAAAGAGGCCTTGCTTGTAGGCCAGCACATCTACTCTTTCTTTAGCCATATAATCGTAAACTTTCTACTATTTCTCGAATCTTGTCTGCCTGAAAGGAGGATTGTTCTTCCAAGGCCACAAGTCCCTCCTCTACCTTGTCTAGGCTCATTGCTAGATAGGATTTGGACTCTTCTAAGCCAAGCAGAGCAGGATAGGTGGACTTGTCTGCTACAAGGTCTTTGTTCGGTGTTTTTCCGAGTTCCTCAAAACTAGCTGTCACATCTAAAATATCATCTCGCACTTGAAAAGCAAGACCGAGCCATTCACCCGTTTCTTGCAAGATTGCCTGAACAGTATTGTCGGCTTCAACCATCAGTCCTGTTGCCACAAAGGGATAGGCGAGGAGCTTTCCTGTTTTATGGGCATGAATCGTTTTCAATTCCGAAAGGCTTAAACTGCCTTGTTCCCCTTCCATATCCAGCACCTGTCCGCCAACCATGCCAAAGGTTCCAGCAGCTTTAGACAAGGCGGCTATCAATTCCACCCGAATCTGGCTAGGAAGCTCTGCCATTGCCACCAAGGCATAGGAATCCAGAAAGAGGCTATCCCCCGCCAAAATGGCCATGTCCTCGCCAAATTTCTTGTGACTGGTCAAGCGACCACGACGATAATCGTCGTTATCCATGGCAGGCAGATCATCGTGAATCAGACTTCCTGTATGAATCATCTCAACGGCTGCCGCCACTTGAACGTGGGCTTCTGTCAGAGTTATACCAAATCCCTCCAACAGCTCCAACAAAAGGAGCGGACGCAGGCGCTTGCCACCCGCTTGAACGGAGTAGAGAATGGTCTTGACCAAACGAGGTGCGACAGGCTTTTCACCGTAAAACTCTAAAATGACTTTCTCAATCCAATTCAATCGTTCCACTTGCTTCATTCCATATCCGTTTCTGTTCCGTCTGCTTGCATGACCTTGACCAAGGTCTTTTCTGCTTGATTTAGGGTATCTTGGAGTTCTTTTGAAAGTTTCATGCCTTTTTGAAACTCGGCAATCGCATCTTCAAGAGCCACATCACCACTCTCCAGGCGTTGCACAATCTGTTCCAAATCTGCTAAATTTTCCTCAAATTTCTTTTGTTTTGACATCTTTTACCTCTACTTCTACCTGACCATCTCGTAGCTGAATGGTCGCATTTTCCTCTCTTTGAACCTTATGAACACTATCCACCACATGTCCATTTTGCGCTACAATCGCATATCCCCTTGCCACAATTCGGCTGGTATCTAGCATGAGGAGACTATCCGCCAAGCGCTTGACTTCCGCCTCCTTCTGCTTATAAATCATAGACATCTGTTGCTGCAACAAACGTTGCTGTTGCCCTAGCTTTTCCTGATACAGGGCAATTTTTTGAAGTGGCGAACAAGCAAGCAAGCGCTGCTCCAATACCTGAGCACGCCTTTTACTTTCATTTCTATATTCGGAAATGGATTGCTTCATGCGCAATTGCAGGTGGTCTAATTTTTGTAAATAGGCATCGTACAGACGCTCGGGTTGCCTAAAAATCACAGAATGAACCAATTTCTCTAGGCGTTCACGATGATAGACCAGACGGTTCCCTACAGCCTTGCTCATTCGATTTTCTTGCTGTTTTAGATGAGACAGGACATCCAATTTGGTCACAGGTGTGGCAAGTTCTGCCGCAGCTGTTGGTGTTGCGGCCCGTCGATCGGCCACAAAGTCCGCTAGTGTTGTATCTGTTTCATGCCCAACACTGGAAATAATCGGAATCCGTGATTCAAAAATCGCCCGCACCACTTCTTCTTCGTTGAAAGCCCACAAATCCTCAATGGAGCCTCCCCCACGCCCGATAATCAGCACGTCAAGATCTTCCCGCTCATTAGCTCTTCGGATATTTTGCGCAATTTCCATTGCTGCTCCGTCCCCCTGCACCTTGGTCGGATAGAGCACCACCTCTCGATCCGGAAAACGCCTGCTAACCGTTGTGATAATATCACGAATGACCGCCCCACTCTGACTCGTCACCACACCAATCTTTTGGGGAAATTGAGGCAGGGGCTGTTTGAATTTCTCCTGAAAGAGACCCTCATCCCCCAATTTCTTTTTCAACTGTTCAAACTGAATCGCAAGCGCTCCAATGCCGTCTGGCTCAGCCTTTTCAATGATAATGGAGTAACTCCCGCTTGGTTCATAAAGTTGGATACGTCCAATAACATTGACCTTCATCCCCTCTTCTAACTCAAAGCCGAGAGACCGATAGACTCCTGCCCAAACCGTCGCCTGAATCACCGCCTTTTCGTCCTTTAGAGAAAAATACTGATGACTCGGGCGCTTGCGAAAATTGGACACCTGCCCCGTCAAATAAACCCTCTCCAAGTACGGATCCCGGTCAAACTTCAACTTCAAGTACTTCGTCAATGACGACACTGACAAATAATCTGGCATACCACTCCCTCATCCATTCAAACATGGTCTTTTCTGACACAATCCTCAGCACAATGCAATACAAGTATCTTGTCTTTTACGTCCCTTATTATACCAAAAAGAACGCAAAAAGACTAGGAAAGCAATATCTCGCTCCTTTGTCACTCGCCAACCAAGAAGCATTTCAAGCAAGAAGAAAGAGAATCATAGCTAAGACCTTTTCACTTTTTTTGCTCAACAAAAAACACCTAGTTCACTAAGTGTTTCGAATCATGGAAAAACTTCAATCGGAGCATTGGCTAAAAAAACATCAAACTACATCTGGAAGGCAGGGACAGGACCTGCGGTTCTTTTATCTCCAACTTGTAACGCTCCCTCTGGACTGCAATGATAGAAGCTACGCTTCCTTTATTTCCAACCTCCAATAAGCTACCAAACTGCGAGGAGAGAATCTTCGATTCCTCCATTTCCAACTTGCAATAGTTCACTGAACTACAAGGACAGAACCTGCGGTGCCCTCATTTCTAACCTCTAACAATCCACTGGAGTGCAATGAAAGAAACTATGTTTCTCTCATCTCCAACCTCCAATAAGCTACCAAACTGCGAGGAGGAAATCTTCGATTCCTCCATTTCCAACTTGCAATAGTTCACTGAACTACAAGGACAGAACCTGCGGTGCCTTCATTTCTAACCTCTAACAATCCACTGGAGTGAGAGGAGAGAATCTTCGATTCTTCTATCTCCAACTTGTAACACTCCACTGGAGTGTTACAACCATCCATTTTCTTTGGCGATGTTGGTGGCTTCGGTGCGGTTTTCGGCGCCTAGTTTGCTGAGGATGGTGGACATGTAATTGCGGACGGTTCCATTTGAGAGATACATCTGGTCAGCTATTTCCTGGTTTGAAAGTCCTAGAGCAACCTTTTGAAGAAGGAGTTGCTCTTGCTTGGTTAGGGGATTTTTCATGGTGAAAAAGCTCTCCATTAGCTCTGGGGAATACTCTTTTTGCCCCTGAAGCACGCGCTCAATCGTCCTCATCAGCTCAGAAATACTACGTTCTTTCAGCACATAGGCATCTACATCTGCACGAATGGCACGTTCAAAATAGCCTGGTCGTTTGAAGGTAGTCACCATAATCACTTTTTGGCTCGGAAACGCCTCTTTTACCCATTCAAGGACATCTAGTCCTGTCATCTTGGGCATTTCAATGTCTAAGATAGCAACATCCACTTGTTCCTTTTGTAAGATAGCTTGCGCTTCTAAGCCATTCTTGGCTGGAAAAACCCGCTCGATAGCCTCCTGCAATTCCAAGAGCTGGCAGAGGGCATCGCGCAACATGCTTTGATCTTCAGCTACTAGTATGTTCATCCTTCTCTCCTTTGGGAATATCCAACTGAATCTGTGTCGGTTGTTTCCTCGACACAATCTCCACCCTGCCTTGGTAGCGAATCAAGCGATCACGAATCGAGTACAACTCCTCACCCGTCAGCTCTCCAAAGCCAATCCCATTATCTTCTACTAAAACCCGAACCCTGCCGTCTTTCTCACTCAACTGGATACGGCAACTACTTGCTTGACTATGCTTGATGAGATTATTACACAATTCCCGCAGGGCCATGGTCAGAGCAGCCTCTTGCTCCTCGCCCATTTCTACTTCTCTTCCTTCAACTGCCAAGTCAATCCCTGCTAACTCTAGCATATTCCCTAAAATCTGCAATTCTTCTTCCAAACTATGGAATTTCAGAGCTTGGACAATCTGCCGCACTTCTTGCATGGCATTTTTTGTAATATCCCGCAAATCCTGAACTTCTTGCTTAGCCTGTTCATAAGAGGCATGCTCCATAAGCGTCAGTGCCAATTCACTCTTGATGCTCATCATGGCAAAGACATGCCCCAAGGTATCATGCAAATCCTGCCCGATTCGATTGCGTTCATTTTCTGCTAAAAGGAGGTTAATGGAGGCATTCTTTTCAAACAATTCCTCCTTCAACTTGGCTTGCTGAATCCCTCTTTGCATTCCATAGGTCATGAGAAGGCATGCCAGCACCATAACACTGAGGAAAATCTTAACTCCTATATCAGCGATTGACAAAATAATGAGGAGTAAGGAGAGAAGCACCAAATAAAAGGTCAAGTAGCGAAAACTTGTCTTTTTATCCTCCTGGAAATTCCAGGTCAAGATATTCGATAAATAGAAGGTAAACATAGCCAAGGACGGCGTCCCAACTATCGTTGTATAGACTACATAAATACAAAGATAAAGCCAGAACAGATGAAGAATACTAGCTTTTTCTACCACCAACAATCCTAGATAAGCAATTGCAAAAAGAATCGTCAGAGGAAGGATATGCCAGGGCATACCTTCCGATAATACCCCATATATGGGAAAAATGAGGTAAACCAAGGATACATAGTACATGGTATGGGCTTGTTTCAGTTTTTGGAGTAATGTCACGCTATCTCACTTCCTGTTTCTTTTTCAGCACTAACGTTAGGCCTGCTATTAGTATAGTATAAAGGAAGACCATTAGTAAAGGTTGAACTTGCAAGTGCCCCTCATTGATATAACGAAGCACTAACTGATTGGCATAGTAAGACGGGGTAAAGTGAGCCACTAATTTCATCCAATCGGGAAAGGTTTCATAGGGCATCCAGCTACCACCAAAAATAGCCAACACTAAGTATAAGATATTCGCGACCACGGACAAGGTTTGCAGATTTTTGAACAAGGTCAGAGCAAGGCCAATTGCCAAATAAACCATACTAGCAATTAGTAGCAAGAGAGCAGATACCAACCACTGGTCTGCTGCCATCCGTACACCTCGAAAGAATGCCCCAACTGCAAAATTGACTACGATTGAAATGATAAATGACAGAAAGACACGAAACACTTTGGCAGCATAGTATTGGTAAAGAGGGATTGGAGAATGCTGAATCTGCAAGAGCCAACGACTTCTAACATCCTCCTCAAGCATACTAGGAAAGCTAAATAAAGCAAAACTACTCATACTAAAGGCCGTCATGGTGAGTAGATAATTTCTCGTCAAGCCTGCCACATCCCCATAGGAACTATCAAACATGGACGAAAAGAAGAGGAAAAAGATGACAGGCATGCCAATTCCTAATAGGAAATTCCCCACATTGCGCTTGGTTAAAAGATATTCAATTTTTAGTAAAGCTGTCATTTTTCTTCCTCCTTAGTCGTATCAAATAGGGTATTAAGTAAGGTTTTATTGGTCATTTCAATCTCGGCAATCGGACAGTTCACTTTCTGCAGGGCCTGCCAAACCGCATCCACATCTTTAGTCATAAAAGAAAGCCTATCATGCTTGACTTCCATATCATAGATATTGTCCCAGCTTGTGATAATCGCCTCATAATCACTTGGAATGATGAATTGTTTTTCCTGCTCTTCCGAGCGCATTTTAAAGGGTGTCGTATCCCGCAAGAGCCGTCCCTGATGCAAGACCAAGATACGATCCGCCGTATGCTCGACTTCTTCGATATAATGCGAAGAATAGACAAGGGTCACACCGCTTTCTTTTAAGCGATGAACAATCTCCCAGAAACGCTGACGAGTGGAGGTATCCATAGCCGTTGTCGGCTCATCCAAAAAGAGAATGGAGGGACGACCAATCAGGGTCAAGACAAAGGATAGCAAGCGCTTTTGGCCGCCTGACAATTTTTCTGCCAACTGATTCTTCTGCTCAGGAGAAAAATCTAGTAACTCGTCTACCTCCTTATCTGACAACGGATTGAGATAGATGGCTTGGAAAAAGGCAATCAATTCCTGAACCGTGAGACTAGCCGGCACCCCATTTTCCTGCGGCAAAATCCCAACCACTTTCTTTAAGACCGCATCTGTCACCTTGCGCCCTTCAATACGAATATCGCCACTGGTGACAAACCAATCCCCCAGCAAGCAAGACAGCAAGGTGGTCTTTCCTGCCCCGTTTGGCCCAATCAAGGCGACACACTCGCCCTCACCAATCTCAAAGGAAATATCCTCTAAAATCTTCTTTTCCTTAATCGTTTTTGAAATGCTTCTCACTTCAATCATGCTCATTTTCTGACCTCCTGTCTGTCTACAATAATGAACCAATCATCACTATTATTTATTTCCATTGGATATAGGAATAGATGACTAAACATGATAGTCATTATCTACTACCCCCAACAGTATACTCCTTTCCACCTTCCCTCACTAGATAGATTTGTCATTGAAGAAAATGACAAATGTCATACACTAAGATACGAGGGCGTGAAAAAAGCGACTGTACTCTCGTTGAAACAACAATCCACTGGATCGTTTCTTCCATATCCCTAAGCTCGCAACAGCTACGGCAAAATAGGCGGCCGAACAGAAGGTATAGTCTGAATTTACAATCATGACCACCCGTCTAACGGGTGGTTTGAACCGGGGCTATAAGCCCACATCACCAGCCAGCGCCTAAAGACGCTGGCTTTCACTTTGTTCAAGCCTCACTGCTCTTGACTCGTCACTAGCCTCTTAAAGAGGCAGTTGTACTACTTGCCACTATCCCTTTCACACTCAACTTATCAAGTGCTATATCATGTTGTTCCTGCTCTTGAATATATTTCTTTATGGTGCCTTCATTGAGACCAACTGTACTCACATAATAGCCCTCTGCCCAAAAATGTCGATTCCCAAACTTGTATTTTAAGTTGGCGTGTTTAGCAAACATCATTAAAGCACTTTTACCTTTTAAATACACCATGAAACTTGATACACTTATTCGTGGTGCAATGCTCACTAACATGTGAACATGGTCTGGCATCAGATGTCCTTCTATAATTTCCACTCCTTTGTAACTGCATAATCGGTGAAATATTTCGCCTAAACTGCTTCTATATTGATTATAGATAACTTTTCGTCTATACTTAGGTGTAAACACAATCTGATATTTACACATCCACTTTGTGTGTGATAAACTATGTGCCTTTTGTGCCATATTATTGTCTCCTTTCGCTTTACAGTTGGCTTGAACACCCTTATTGTATCGCGTTTGGAGAGTTTTTTGTATAACATTCGATGCGCACCCGCATAGCGGGTGGTTTATTTATCTCGCACCTATCGGAGCGAGACGGGCTTAAAGCCACATAATAAAAAACCAGCACCCTTTGGTGCTGGTGATATACATATGGTACTGTTTCTTACAAGCCTGGTGCTTGACCTAGCTCCGCCTGAATCATCCAGATATGTTTTTCAAGACTTGCTTTTGCCCCGTTGAAGATGTCATTTGTCACATCATCTCCTTCTGCATCGGTCACATCAAGCCCTTGTTGGAACAAACCGACAAGGTAGCGGAAGACTTCTACGACACGACCCAATTGTGCGTCCATTGACAAGCTATAATCGCCTGGCACTTCTTTCAACTGGCTGTTGTCGCTAAATTCTTTCAAGGTAGAAAATGGAGCGCCACCCAAGGTAATCAAGCGTTCACTCATTTCATCAAGATAGCTATCCAATTCTTCCATGTACTCGTCCATTTTTGGATGCCATACAAGGAAGCCACGCCCACGCATATACCAATGCACTTGGTGCAAGATAGAGTGGGCTACTGACAAGTCCGCCACTGCTTGGTTCAAGAGAGCCTTTGTTTCTGGTTCAGCTTGGGGTTTTGCAAAGTTCGCAATTTCTGCAGAAGATTGATAGAATTTAGTCATCATAAAGGATTACCTTCTTTCTCTTATTTGTAACCATTATAAATAAAGATGACAAAAATTGCAACTATTTCGCCCTTTATGAGAAAAGTTTTAACATTCACAGAAAATGTTAAGGTCATTCTAGAGCAAAATACGGTATAATAGAAATGAATATCGATAAGGAGCCAACAATGAAAAAAATCGTCTTCGTCTGTCTTGGAAATATCTGCCGCAGTCCCATGGCTGAATTTGTCATGAAAGATCTCACAGACCAAGTAATTGTAGAAAGTCGGGCAACGTCAGCTTGGGAACATGGCAATCCGATTCACAGAGGGACCCAGCAGATTTTCAAGCAGTATCAGATTCCCTATAATCGTGATAAAACATCTCAGCAGATAACGCTAGAACTGGCCGAAGAATGTGACTACATCATCGGTATGGATAGCCAGAATGTAGCTGATTTAAAGAAAATGCTACCTAGCAGACTCCATACTAAAATCTATCCTTTTGCCGAAGAAAGTGTCCCAGATCCTTGGTATACAGGGGACTTTGAGGAAACCTATCGCATGGTCACTGAGGGCTGTCTCACTTGGCAAAATCGCCTATTATAGTCTTTCCATTTTTAGGGAAACTATCTTTGTCAATCTCCCTAAAAAATGATAGAATGAGAGAAAGAATGACTAGAAAAGAGACACACTATGAAGAAGTTGATAGACCGTCTACAAACGATTGATTTGAAACAGCCAAAAACCTATCTCACGCGCTCAAACATTGAAAAAGCCTGTATTGCCCTTATCATTGTCTGCGCCTTATCCGTCTTTCTCGGACGCATCCCAACCCAGCAAACACTAAAACTAGACGAGGGAAAAATGACCTATCATGGTACTGTTATTGCCAATAAAATGACTGGGCAAGGTAGCCTAACCTTTGCAAATGGCGACAAATACGAAGGGCAGTTTAAAGATGGGATTTTTAATGGTAAAGGGACCTTTCACTCTGCTAGTGGCTGGACCTACGAGGGAGAGTTTAAAAATGGGATTGCTGACGGTGAGGGCAAATTAACCACCGAAGCAAAGGTTGTTTACGAAGGAACATTCAAACAAGGAATTTATCAACATGCGAATTAAATGGTTTTCAACAATCCGAGTGCTAGGCATGCTCTTTGTCCTATTCTATCACTTCTATATCTTATTTTTCCCCGGTGGCTTTATCGGAGTGGACCTCTTTTTCACCCTGTCTGGCTATCTGACAACCGCCTTATTTTTAGATGAATACGCCAAGCATCAAGCTATTGATTTCAAAGGATTTTTCAAGCGGCGTTTTTATCGGATTTTCCCGCCAGTTGTCCTAACCCTTCTTCTGACAACACCGCTTGCTCTGCTGGTCCGCAATGACTTCATTGCTGGAATCGGACGTCAGCTAATGGCGACTTTAGGCTTCATGACCAACTTCTTTGAAATCCTGTCAGGCAATTCTTACGAAAATCAATTTACACCGCACCTTTTCCTCCACACTTGGAGCCTTGCCCTTGAAGTCCATTTTTATCTCCTCTGGGCATTGATCATCTGGGGAATCACGCGGCTGGCAAAGACACTAGGACAGCTCCGTGGAATGGTCTTTCTCGCTTCTAGCGGACTTTTTCTCATCAGCTTCCTTGCCATGTTCATTTCAAGTTTCTTTGTCAGTAATTTCTCAACGATTTATTTTGCAACATGGACCCACATTTTCCCCTTCTTCTTGGGAAGCACACTCGCTAGCTTGACAGGACTGAAAAAACTAACTCGACCATTTGAAAGAGTCATTGAAAAATGGGATGTAAAACAAACACTCGCTGTTTTTGCAGCTGGTTTGACCGTTGAACTACTACTCCTATTTTTCTTGCCATTTGATAGCATCTGGACCTACCTTGTTGGGTTCCTCCTTTCAAGTTCAGCCACTGCCGTCATGATTTATGCTGCTCGTATCTTACATGAAAAGACTGAAAATATAACAGAACCTGCTATCTTACTCTTTTTCTCCAATATTTCCTACGGTATTTACCTCTTCCATTGGCCTTTCTATACCATCTTTTCACAAGTGCTCAGCCATACGCTAGCTGTATTCCTTACTCTGATATTCTCCATCCTCTTTGCGAGTCTTTCCTTCTATCTCCTTGAACCTTATCTAGCTGGAAAAAACGGACGGCTTTGGAATGTCGAGTTTGACCTCAAGCCCTATACAAAATGGATAGGAGCAACTGCAACTGCATTCCTCCTTGTGACACTCGGAATAAGCCTCTTTGCCCCTCGACTAGGAAACTTTGAGCGTGAATCCTTGATTAGTAACTTATATCAAGCTGAACGTCAATTAACCACTACTCGCTCTGCTGCTGAAAATGCTCAAGCAACTGACTACAATGTAGAAAAGGGAACAACCATTATTGGTGACTCTGTTAGCCTTCGAGCAAATACAGGCATACAAAACATCTTGCCAGAAGCTCATCTTGATGGCGCTATCAGTAGAAATTTAAGTGAAGCTAGTCATCTTATCCAATTATACACAACAAGTCACTCTCTCAAAGAAAATGTCGTTATCGCTCTTGGTACCAATACTAGTGACAACTATCAAGAATTACTAGATGAACTCGTCAGCCGTTTTCCAAAAGGACATCGACTGATTTTTGTCACTCCTTACGACGGAAACAATGCATCTGAGCAGGCTCTAACCTACCAAATCGGACAATATGAGCGTAACTTAGCAAGCAAGTACGACTACATTAGTATAGCTGATTGGTATCAAACAGCTATAGAGAATCCACAAATATGGATAAATACAGATCTTGTCCATTTTAACCTAGAAACTGAAGGTGCAACACTCTTTGCCCAAACCATTCAAGCTGCGCTAGAGCAAGTGGAGAAACAACCGGTCAAAAATGTCGGAAGTAGTGAATGATAGGAAACTCTATGCATTCTGTACCATAAGCATATAGAAAAAAGAAAGATTGGAAATCAACCTCCAATCTTTCTTCATTTATCATTTTTTATGAGGCTTTATCTCGCCCTACTATTTCTGTTTCCCTTGAAATCTCCATTGAAACCGCAACCGATCATAGAATGGAAACAAGATGTACAACAGACTAGTGGCTAACAACCAACCACCGATAATATCTGTTGGATAATGGACCCCAACGTAAATTCGTGAAATTCCAACCAGCATGGCAAGGATAATCAAGCCTGCCTGCGCAATCCGTTTTGTGATAGTGGTTTTGAGATGTTGTTGCACCAAAATGACCATGACACCTGCCACCATCAAGGTAGAGGCAGCATGCCAGCTTGGAAACGAGTAGCCAGGTGTATCCACCAGCCATTCAATGCTAGGTCTCGGGCGTTGGTAGACATATTTCAGAGCTGTTGATAGGACTCCCATCACCGCAAAACTAGATAGAATAAAGTAACTCTCACTCTTCCACCGCTTCTGGTAACAATAAAAGGCTACTGCCAAACAAATAGGTAAAAGGACTGTCACATTTCCAAGTAGGGTAATCGTCGTCCAAAAAAGCGTTGCAAACGCAGGAAAATCCCCACGCAGAGCTGTTTGAATGCTACTATCAAAGCCCACCAATTGCTGAGGATAAAATTTTACCACATATCCTAAAATAACAAAGAAGAGAGCTGCAAACGAAGCATTTCGAAAGTAAAGTTGTCTGTTTTTCATACAAGCAGTATAATCTAATTTTTTTATAATTTCCTTAAAATCGGTCGACCTGCACGATACACCAGATAAAAGACGAGTGAGAAAATCACGCCTTCTAAGAGATTAAACGGCAATACCATAGCGAACAAATAATGGTTCACCCCTAGAATCTGTCTAATATCAAAGTTGGCAAAAGCTGCATAGACTGGGATGGCATAAACATAGTTTAAGGCCAGCATCACCAAGGTCATACCAATTGTCCCCATAAAAGACGCAATGAAATAGGTTTTAAGCGTCTGCTTCTTGCTCCACATCACATACAAGGCAACCATGAAAACGGCGAGAGCTGCAATGTTCATCGGCAGACCAATCACTGTTGACGGACCATTGTTATGTAATACAAACTTGAGAACTGTCCGCAAAAAGAGAATGCTAAAAGCCGATCCTAAATCTAAGACCAGCATTCCAATTAAAATAGGAATAATCGAAAAATCAATTTCCAAGAAACTCGCTGCTGGAATCAAGGGAAATTTTAGATACATGAGCAGAAAAGAAACTGCTGAGAGAATGGGTATCAAAGCCATTTTACGTGTATTTGTCATCTTCTTCCTCCAATTTTTAACAAATTAGAGAAGTGGGAAATTGATGTCATCGCACGCCTCCACATGGGAAAATACTGGGTATACATCCCTACTTTCAGCGACAAATCGATCTTTCTCCGTCTTCTCCCATCCAGACTATACTGTCGGTTGTGGAATTGCACCACATCAGCTTACGCTCGCGGACTATTACCGCCGGTAGGGAATTGCACCCTGCCCCGAAGACTTTATACTGAAACAACTATCAACATCTATTTACTCTTTTTGATAGTTTATTAGGTAGTGTAGCCGTAAGCAACCACCTCCTTACGTTTCATTACTCCTGTTAAACCCATGAAACGTAAGGAGGCAAGTGACTTTTGTCCCGGCCTCAAGAATTTCACTACAGCTAAACGATCCGTTTTGAGCTCACTTCGTTTGTTATTCCTCTAAACTTAAGGCATACAGACAAGTAAGCAACTGCTATACCCAAAGAAAGGAACGCTAAGAAGTTTTCAAAATGAAAGCAATATTTCTCTTGATTTTTGTTCAGTCATTTAGTGAATATTTCCACTAACTACCTATCATGATACCAAAAAAGACTTGCTGATGCAAGTCTCCTGCTATAAGCATCCGCTTACGCTCTTCTTATTTCAACTTATCCGCCTCATATTGGTGGACTAACTCCAAGCCTGCAAATGCTTGCTGGCGCAAGGCCTCATAGACAATCATACAGACAGTATTCGAGACATTGAGACTGCGGACATGCTCGTCATTCATCGGAATTCGTAGCGCTTTTTCAGGATGACGTCGCATAAACTCTTCTGGCAGCCCCTTGTCTTCACGCCCAAAGATAAAGTAATGGTGACAACCATCATCATACGCCTCATCCGAATAGATCTTGGAGGCAAACTTGGAAATCAGATGCACCTTACCTTCTTCGACCTGAGCCATGAAGTCGTCCAAGCTATCATAAAAACGGACATCAAGCTTATCCCAATAGTCCAAACCTGCCCGTTTCATCTTGCGATCATCAATGGGAAAGCCCATGGGCTTGATAATATGAAGTGGACTATTGGTTGCTGCACAGGTGCGCGCGATATTGCCTGTATTTTGTGGAATTTGCGGTTCAAACAAGACCACGTGATTGCGAGATTTTACTTCTTGGTACGATAATTCTTCAATGTTCATCAGCTTTCCTCATACTCTTTTAGGTCATCCATTCAATGCAAAAAAATAGCCACACTGCCCGGAGTCAAGCTCAGCAAACAGCATGGTGAATGATGATTTCATTCACTTAAATCACAACAGGTTTGATTTAAATCAATGAAAATCTTATTACTATTATAACGCAAGCAAGTAGTAGCGTCAAGTAATATGGTTGAAAATTCCTGATTTTTTTCAAATTTTTCTCATGATGATTGGAAGTAGGTAAAACTGTATCGCTCTAAAACGAAAGCAACATCATCAAAATAAGGATAATTGTTTTGGAAGCAGTTTATACAACGGACGCATTCAATTCATATTTTAGAGTTGTGCTGTCTCACTCATCATAGAAAAAACCAACCAGCCCTTGAAAAAGCTGATTGGTTTTTTGGAGATTATGAAAAATATTTAGGATTAATCATAGTGTATCCTATTCCTAGTTTTCCAACATCGGTCTTAGGACTGATTTGCTTGCGTATCGAGAAATCTTTTGCAGGCGTGATAGGTTTGTTCCATAAGCATGGTAATGGTCATTGGGCCTACACCTCCGGGAACAGGTGTGATATGACTGGCGATTTCATTTACCTCATCAAAGGCCACATCGCCAATCAACTTCCCATTCTCATCTCGGTTCATGCCAACATCTATGACTACGGCACCTTCTTTGACAAAATCCTTAGTCACAAAGTGCCCACGCCCGATAGCCACCACTAAAATATCCGCTTCTCGAGCAAGATCTGGTAGGTTCTCTGTCCGCGAATGAGCAATGGTCACCGTCGCATTGGCATCCAGCAACAATTGAGCCATGGGCTTTCCAACAATATTACTACGACCAATCACAACAGCTTTTTTACCTTCTGGATTGATATCATATTCACGTAGAAGCTCCATAATTCCTGCTGGGGTCGAAGGAATCATGACAGGATGTCCACTCCAGAATTTCCCCATATTCATAGGATGAAAGCCATCTACATCTTTATTTGGATCGATTGCAAGTAGGATTGCTTCTTCATCGATATGCACGGGTAAGGGGAGCTGAACTAAAATGCCGTGCCAAGCCACATCCTGATTATAGCGCTCAATCACCGTGAGCAGCTCTTCTTGTGTTGTTGTTTCAGTCAAGCGAATCACTTCACTGCGAAAACCTGCCGCTAGAGCTGAACGTTCCTTGTTGCGGACATAGACCTGACTAGCAGAATTGTCCCCAACTAAAATCACCACAAGCCCTGGCTCCACACTGGTCTTTTCTTTTAGGATTGCTGTTTTTTCTGCCAACTGTCCCTGCATTTTTTCTGCCAAGGCTTTTCCATCCATTCGTGCCATGCTCATCTCCTTTATGTTTTTTCCATTATACCAAAATCTCAGCCCTGCTCCTAGAAATTTTTTCTTTTCGACGCCAATCGTTCGTTATTATAAACAAAACCGCTGAACAAATCCAGCAGTTATTTTTATAATACCTTCGACAAGAAATTTTTGGTTCTTTCCTCTTGAGTTTCTTCAAAGACCTGCTGCGGTGTGCCATCTTCTACGACAACACCACCGTCCATAAAGATGACGCGGTCAGCTACCTCCCGCGCAAAGCCCATTTCATGCGTCACAATGACCATGGTCATCCCCGACTTGGCCAAATCCTGCATGACCCCTAGCACCTCACCAACCATTTCTGGATCAAGAGCAGAGGTCGGCTCATCAAAGAGCAACACATCTGGATCCATGGCAAGACCACGCGCAATGGCAATCCGCTGCTGCTGACCACCTGATAAGCTCTGCGGATAAGCATGCGCCTTGTCTGGCAAGCCCACTTTCTCAAGCAGATCATAGGCGATTTTCTCTGCCTCACTCTTTTCCAATCCCTTGGTCTTAATCGGTGACAAGGTGATATTGTCTAAGACTGACATGTTGGGGAAAAGATTGAATTGCTGAAAGACCATACCCATTTTTTCTCGCATTTTGAAAATATCATTTGACTTATCGGTAATATCGACGCCCTCAAAAGTCACCGTCCCCTTGGTCGGTACTTCAAGCAAGTTCATGGTGCGCAAGAAGGTTGACTTGCCACTACCAGACGGTCCGATAATCACAACCACCTGTCCCTTTTCAATCTCGAGATCAATTCCCTTTAAGACCTCATTTTTGCCGAATGATTTATGAAGATTTTTAATCGAAATAATGGTCTCACGCATGTGCCTGTCCTCCTTTGCTCAACCGTTTCTCAAATGCCTGAATCGCTAAGGTCAAGACGCTGGTCATGACCAAATAATAAGCCGCTGCAAACAAGAGAGGGCTCAAGGTCAAGTAAGTCGTTGACGCAACGGTCGTTGCACTGTTCCAAAGCTCGATGACACCAATGGTAGATAAGAGTGAACTATCTTTCAAAATGGTCACAAACTCATTTCCCAAGGCTGGCAAGATATTTTTCACAGCCTGTGGCATGATGACGGATTTCATGGCTTCAAAAGGACGAATCCCGAGGGAGTATGCTGCTTCTAGCTGTCCTTTTGGTACAGCATTAATTCCTGCTCGTACAGTCTCAGACACGTAGGCACCGCTGTTCATCGAAATCACGATAATCCCTGGCAACAAGCGAGACAGATCTACAGATAAAATCCCCAACTCAAAGGTCGGTGCTGTAATATTCATGACTGCAAAGGCAATCATGATTTGCACCACCATGGGCGTTCCGCGGAAAATCCAAACATAGATGTTGGCCAACCAAGCTAAGGGGCGGAATTTGCTGCGTTGGGCAAAAGCCAAAATGAGCCCTAAAATACTACCAAAGAAGACCACCAAAGCTGCAATCATCAGGGTTACAATCTCTCCATAGTTAAAATAATCCCAATATTTAGGAAGGAATGAAAAATCCATTTGTTTACCTCTTTCCAAACTGTCTGCTCAGTATTATATCATTTATCGAATAAAAATACAACAACTTCGACTAAATATTCAATCCATAAAAAAAGCACCGAAGTGCTTTTTCATTCTTAGTCAGAATTAGTACAATAATTCATAAATTTCCATTGCAATCAAGTCAATACTGTCAAATGTGTATGTCTCACGCGCTTGAACATCGCGAAGCGTAAAGACAGAACCGTTTTCCTCATCGAAGCTATAAGCAACCTCCGCAACGACAACACCGTCACGCTCAAAATTACGTTTTAAGGTTCCACCGTCAGTCGCCATCGCTTCCAAACGGTTAATAATTCGCACTAAATGTGATTCCATATCACTTCTCCTAATTTCTTATTATAGAAGTATTCTACCATATTTCCTGTAAAAAGTCTTGATTTATCCATTTTTCTTCTGCTTTCTACTGATTCCCTCATCATCTTTCCTCCTTCTTCTGTTCGATTTAGGTAGCAGATTCTTGCAATTTAGCTAAATCTTGTTATAATAAACTTATATCTGACCTTTATTGACTATTTGGCCATCCTTTAGCAGAACAATAAGTGATGTAGAGAATGTCCAAAACCAATAAAGACCTATAGTTCGATAGAAAAGAGGATTGCCCATGCTTTGTCATAACTGTAATATCAATGATGCAACCATTCATCTTTATACAAATCTTAATGGAAAACAACAACAGGTAGACCTCTGCCACAACTGCTACCAAATCATGAAAACAGACCCTAACAATGCTATCTTAAAAGGATTGGGAGACCTTGCCAATCCAAATAATATGGACCCGTTCAGCGAATTTTTCAACAACATTGGAGGCATTCCCGGACACACTCCTGCTGGGAAACCGCGTCATCAAACCCCGCCTACTCAGGCAGGGGGTGGCAATCGTGGCAACAATGGCGGTGCTACTCCTCCCCCACAACAGCCAACAGGATTGCTGGAGGAATTTGGCATTAACGTGACGGACATTGCCCGCCGTGGAGATATTGACCCTGTCATCGGTCGTGATGAGGAAATCAAGCGCGTCATTGAAATTCTCAACCGCAGAACCAAGAACAATCCTGTCCTCATCGGTGAGCCTGGGGTCGGAAAAACAGCCGTTGTGGAAGGTCTGGCTCAAAAAATCGTAGACGGTAACGTTCCACAAAAACTCCAGAACCGTGAAGTCATCCGCCTTGATGTTGTCAGCCTTGTTCAAGGAACAGGGATTCGCGGGCAATTTGAAGAGCGCATGCAGAAGCTAATGGAAGAAATCCGCAATCGCAAGGAAATCATTCTCTTCATTGATGAAATTCATGAGATTGTCGGGGCTGGATCTGCTGGTGACGGCAATATGGATGCAGGTAATATCTTGAAACCTGCCCTTGCTCGTGGCGAGATGCAGCTGGTCGGAGCTACCACGCTCAACGAGTACCGCATCATCGAAAAAGATGCTGCCTTGGAACGTCGCATGCAGCCTGTCGAGGTCGATGAGCCGAGTGTTGATGAAACGATTACCATTTTAAAAGGGATTCAAAGCAAGTACCAAGACTATCATCATGTCAAGTACACCAATGAAGCCATTGAAGCAGCTGCGATTTTGTCAAACCGCTACATCCAAGACCGCTTCTTACCAGATAAGGCCATCGATTTACTAGATGAAGCCGGCTCTAAGATGAATTTGACCTTGAATTTCGTTGATCCGAAGGAAATTGACCAACGCTTGATTGATGCGGAGAATCGTAAGGCTCAAGCCACTCGTGATGAGGACTTTGAAAAAGCAGCCTACTACCGCGACCAAATCGCTAAATACAAGGAAATACAAAAGGCAACGATTAGCGAAGAGGACATTCCCGTCATTACGGAAAAAGAAATTGAAGCCATTATTGAGCAAAAAACCAATATTCCTGTCGGTGAGCTGAAAGAAAAAGAACAGTCACAGTTGATCAACCTAGCCAGTGACCTCAAAGCCCATGTCATCGGACAAGATGACGCTGTTGATAAAATTGCCAAAGCCATTCGCCGCAATCGAGTCGGACTCGGAGCACCGAACCGTCCAATTGGAAGTTTCCTCTTCGTTGGACCAACAGGGGTCGGAAAAACCGAGCTTTCAAAACAACTTGCCATTGAACTCTTTGGCTCTGCCGATAGCATGATTCGCTTTGATATGTCCGAGTATATGGAAAAACATGCAGTTGCCAAATTAGTCGGAGCGCCTCCGGGCTACGTTGGCTACGAGGAGGCTGGGCAATTGACTGAAAAGGTCCGCCGCAATCCTTACTCCCTTATCCTACTGGACGAGATTGAAAAGGCACATCCTGATGTCATGCACATGTTCCTCCAAGTCCTTGATGACGGTCGCTTGACAGACGGACAGGGGCGTACCGTCAGCTTCAAAGATACGATTATTATCATGACCTCAAACGCTGGTACAGGTAAGGTAGAAGCTAGTGTAGGCTTCGGCGCTGCCTTGGAAGGGCGCACGCAATCTGTCCTCGGTCAACTCAGCAACTTCTTCAGTCCGGAATTTATGAACCGCTTTGACGGGATTATCGAATTCCACGCCCTCAGCAAGGAAAATCTCCTCCATATCGTGGATCTTATGCTCCTTGATGTCAACAAGCGTTTGGAAACAACAGGGCTAGCCCTCCATGTGACCGACAAGGTCAAGGAAAAGCTGGTTGACCTTGGATACGATCCAAAAATGGGCGCGCGTCCACTCCGCAGAACCATTCAAGAATACATTGAAGATCCGCTGACCGACTTCTATTTGGAACACCCAGAAGAAAAGAACCTGCGCGCTGTCCTCACCAGCAAGGGGGGAATCGCAATCAAAGCAAAATAGGCTTTCTTTTTCCTCTACTTATGCTATAATGAAAAAAATCATTCTTGAGGAAACACCATGACACAGGCAACATTCGGTACAAAAGAAACAGGCATTAGCTACCAACATCGCTACGGCGTCTACGCCGTCATTCCTAATGCAAAAAAAGAGCAAATCATTCTCGTCCAGGCCCCCAACGGCGCTTGGTTTCTCCCCGGTGGAGAAATCGAGGCTGGGGAAAACCACTTGACCGCGCTTGAGCGAGAATTACGGGAAGAACTGGGCTTTACAGCAGAAATTGGAGACTATTACGGTCAGGCAGATGAATACTTCTACTCCCGTCATCGTGATACCCACTACTACAACCCTGCCTATATCTACGAAGTAGTCAGCTACCAAGAAGTTGGAAAGCCGCTTGAGGACTTTAACCACCTCGCTTGGTTTGACATTGATACTGCTATTGACAAGCTCAAGCGGGGTAGCCACAAGTGGGGGATTGAACAGTGGAAATTAGCCCACAAAGAGGAGTAATACTCTTCAAAAATCAAACAAATACCTCGTCAACTCAGCTTGATAAATTGAATTCGATCTAAGCACTGTGTGAAAAAGACAAATTTCATTGGTTGCTAGACAATCTGCTTCAATTTCCTATTTTCACCTTGTGCTTTTAACGCTCTCATATCTTAATGAGTGAAAATCTCCAGTGGAGGTTTTCAGCCTGTTCCCTTGAAGGCAGAAAGGAACAGTGTTCTACCTTCACTTTCAAAGGGGCTAGCTTTGCTAGCTCTATTTCTCACCTCAAAAGGGATACCATACCTTTTGAACTAGTCTACTTTTGATTTTTATTGAGGACAAGGCTCTGGGCAAAGATTGCACTTATTTTTTGAGGATAAGGCTAGTCAAATACCCCTCAGAGTGCTATAATAAAGGCAAAGAATGATTGGAGGTCAATCATGAAGATTATCAACACGACAAACAGCCAAGCACAACTCGTGCAAAACCAATTAGCCAATACAGATGCCTTTCTGGTGGAGACCTATTCTGCTGGAAATACAGACGTTATTTTTACGCAGGCTCCGCTTCACTATGAACTCTTAATTAGCAACAAATACCGTGCTGTTCAACTATCAGAACTTGAGCAGATTCGTGATTTTTTCCTCAAGCGTAAAATTGATACAACCATCATCAATCAAGCAGCCATCCAAACCATTCATACCGACCGCTTAATTGAAATGTCCATTCCGATTGTGAAATAAGATGAACGGAAGTAGGACCAAAATCGTGATTTCAAAGAAATCAATTATCCTCACTCCGTTGTTTCTAAGTTCGGGCTAAAATAATCCACTGGATTATTTTAGCCCCACCACCGCAAGCTGGCTTGCGTTCACAAGTGAGAATTGTGAACGATTGAAAATAGAGCTAACGAAGAAACCTTCGCTAGCTTCTTTGGATAGACTGTTGATTTATCAACGTTCTACAAACAAGAAAAAGCCGAGACAGCTCGGCTTTTTCTTGTTATAGACAATCTTTTCGTTTACCTTTAGTACTCGCTCCAATAGTCTGGAAGACTATTGGAGGTTGGAAATAAAATGAGTGTAACTCGTGTCAACGAGCTTTTGCATCATGCGGAATTGTGTTCGAGCTAAGCACTGTGTGAAAAAGATAGGCAGCTGTTTCGGCTTTAGCCGATTACAGCTGAGAATCCCTTTAGTGGATAGGCAGATGTTTCGGCTTTAGCCGATTACAGCTGAGAATCCCTTTAGGGATAGGCAGATGTTTCGGCTTTAGTCAATTACAGCTGAGAATTCCTTTAGGTATAAACGAAATGACGATATCGACTAGGCATCTAGTACGGGAGCTTTTTCCTCCTTATCCACCTTTAGAGACTTGCGTTTTTTGTAGCGTTGGCGGATGACATTGAGTTGCTTGAGGAGGTCGCTGAGCTCTCGCCTATCGGGATAGGCAGAAGTCATGACCGCTGTAAAGTCGATAAAGAAGTTGTAGAGCTCAAATAGTTGCGCCCGCAATATCTTAGCCTGACTAGGTACTTGCCCTTTTTGCTCTTCCAAACGCAGTTTATAGATATGCTCAAATGTCGCTTGTGCCGCAACCAACTGGTCCAGATAAGTGGTTAAATAGAGACTTGCTAAGGCTCGTTGACAATCAGCATGGGCTAAAGCCCCAAGCAGTTGGTTAATCTTGACACTTTCTTTTTCATAGCTATCTGTAACGCTCACCTTGTGCTCTTTGAAGACAGTAGATAAAGTGTCATACGCAGCCTTGGTTGCGGGTTCTGTGACGCGAGAAAAGGCCTGAACTAAATTCGACAGGGTTAAGACTGCAGCATCTCGTGCCCTATCTGCCACCTCCAAAGACTGGACCGCTTTACTGCTACTTTTGGTGAGGAACACTTTTTGAAAAGCGTCAAGTGCAGTCGAAAATTCCTCTAGCTTTTTCAAATAAACAGCTTCTACCTTATGCTCTTTGATAAAGCTTGAAATCGCCTCCCTACTCTCTATCATCAATTGAAGAAAGCTAGCACTATCTAACCCTCTCACCGCCAATTGTTTAATACCGTACGTATAGATCATAAAGCTCTCCTTTATATTTTTTATGGTTCGCTTTATCTATTCGTAACGTCCTTCCAAAAATGGCAAACTTAAAAATTAAGAAGTAACTTTTCAATGAAAAATGGCAGAATTAGAAGCTAGGGAGATTAGTCTCAATGAAAAACGAGTAGACTTAGAATCGAGGAAACTCAACTTCAAAGAAAAACAGCAAACTTGAAACGAGAAAGCAAAAAACCGAGAAAACTCGGTTTTTGTTGTATCGTTTTTCATTAGTCGGACACGACCTAGAAAAGGGAAGCACATTGATTCTCTATTTTTCTTCAAATCCTTCAGCAACTGCTTCTGGGAAGTTGGCTTCAAGAACTGAGGCACAGTGGTCACAGACGGTTGCAAGATGCGGATTGCTATTAGTTCCGACACTTGTATCAAGGCGACGGCAACGTTCACAGACCTCGCCTGCTGCACGTTCAACACTAAAGGCTACATCTTCAAAGATAACGCTACCCTCTGGTGCTTCTCCGTCTGCGATTGTCAAGTGTGACACGATAAGGAGTTGAGCGACATCACTCTTCACAGCATGTAGCAACGCTTTTGTCTCCTCACCCGGGTAAACGGTCAAGTGAGCTTCAAGGGATTTACCGATGACTTTTTCAGTACGTGCTTCTTCCAAGGCTTTCTGCGCTTTGGTACGGAAGTCCATGAAGGCTGCCCAAGTACCCAAGGTTTCTTCTTGATTAGCAAAGGTTTGTGCCTCTGGCAATTCCGCTAGTTGAACAAAGTCTTCTGCTTCATGCTCCAAGTAAGACCAGATTTCTTCCGCTGTATGTGGCAAGATTGGGGTCAATAGCTTGGTCAATTTGACCAACATGTCATAGAATACAGTCTGCATTTGACGGCGTTCCAGCGATTTCGCCCCTTCGATATAGACAACGTCTTTGGCAAAGTCTAGGTAGAAGGCTGACAAGTCAACCGTAACAAAGTTCACGATTGTCTTATAAATATCCAAGAACTTGAAGTCCGCATAAGCTTTACGGATGCTTGCAACCACTTGATTGAAACGGATGGTCATGTATTGGTCAACAGAGCGCAAGTCAGCATAGGAAACCCTATCTGCTGACGGTACAAAGTCGGAGGTGTTGGCAATTAAGAACCGAAGGGTGTTGCGGATTTTCCGGTAGGTTTCAGACACTTGGTTCACAATGTCCATTGAAATCCGCACATCGTTGCTAGTATCCACACTGGTCACCCAAAGGCGGAGAATTTCTGCACCGAATTGTTTCTCCACATCGCTTGGCAAGATAGTATTTCCAAGAGACTTGGACATCTTCTCCCCTTTTCCGTCCAAGGTAAATCCTTGCGAAAGAATCTGCTTGTAAGGAGCAACACCGTTCGACGCAACAGAGGTGATGAGGGAGGAGTTGAACCAACCGCGGTACTGGTCAGACCCTTCCAAATAGAGGTCTGCCGGATAGCTTAATTCTTGGCGGGTATTCAGAACCCCATTCCATGATGACCCTGAGTCAAACCAAACGTCCATGATGTCAGTTTCTTTGGTGAACATACCATTCGGAGAGCCTGCATGGGTAAAGCCTGCTGGTAAGAGGTCCTTAGCTTCTCGTTCCCACCAGATGATAGAGCCATGCGCTGCAAACAGTTCTGCGACATGCTCAATGGTTTCCTCGGTCATAATCGGCGTTCCGTCCTCTGCATAGAAGATTGGAAGGGGTACGCCCCACGCACGCTGACGGGAAATCACCCAGTCACCACGGTCACGAATCATGTTGTAAAGACGAACTTTCCCCCATTCGGTATGGAATTTAACTTTTTCGATTTCATCGAGGATATCCTGACGGAATTTTGATACAGAAGCAAACCATTGTGGCACAGCACGCCAGATGATTGGCTTCTTAGTTCGCCAGTCAAATGGGTAGGAGTGAGAGATTTCTTCTTGGGCAAGGAGAAGATCACCTAATTTTTCGATAACAGTTGGGACTACTTTTTCATAGAATTGCCCTTCAAAATCAGGTCCTGCATTTTCTGTCATGATGCCGCGTTCGTTGACAGTTACTGCTACTTCCAAGCCATACTTCACACCGACATTGTAGTCGTCCTCACCAAATCCAGGTGCAGTATGGACGATTCCTGTACCAGAGTCAAGGGTCACGTGGTCACCATTCATGACCAATTCGTCCTGATCCTTGTCCCATGGATGTTCTGTCACGATACGGTCCAATTCTCGACCTTTATAGCTTGCGACCACTTGCGGATTTTCCCAGCCAAACCGTTCTGCTAGGCTGTTTAACAAGTCCCCAGCGACCACAAATTTACGCTCATCATTTTCAGGCTTGACGACCACATAGTCAAAGTCAGGTCCCACAGTCAATCCACGAGAAGCTGTAATGGTAAAGGGTGTTGTCGTCCAGACAACGATATAGGTATTGGTATCTAAGATTCCTTTACCGTCTTTGACACGGTTGGCATAGTAAAGAGAGGTTGAGACTAAGTCGTGGTATTCGATTTCTGCTTCTGCAAGAGCTGACTCAGAGGACCATGACCAATAGACAGGCTTGGCACCACGATAGATATAGCCTTTTTTCGCCATTTCACCAAAGACACGGATTTGCGCTGCTTCGTAGTCGGGAGTCAAGGTAACATAGGGCTGATCCCAATCACCAGACACACCGAGACGTTTGAAGTCCTCCCGCTGTTTATCCACTTGGCTAAGGGCATAGTCACGGCACATCTTGAGGTATTCCACCAAGTCCATTTCTTTGCGTTCGACACCTTGTTTCGCTAGAACTTGCTCGATTGGTAGCCCGTGTGTATCCCAACCTGGAACGTAGGGTGCATAAAAGCCAGACATGGATTTTGAACGGACAATGATGTCTTTTGAAATCTTGTTCATGGCATGTCCAACGTGGATATTCCCGTTGGCATACGGAGGGCCGTCATGCAAGACAAAGTGCGGTTTGCCCTCGTTTAATTCCTGACGTTTTTGGTAGAGTTTTGCCTCTTCCCATTCCTTTTGCCAAACAGGTTCTTTGGTTGGCAAGCCAGCGCGCATTGGAAAGGCAGTTTTTCCAAGATTAAGAGTTTCTTTTAGTTTCATAAATTCTCCTTTTTAAAGTTCTAATGTCATTACGATTTCATTAGTGACTAGGCCTGTCGACTGGAAGCCTAGACCTTCTAAAATTCCACGCATCTTGTGATTTCCAACCACATAGCTGGTAACTAGACGCTTGCAAGTAGGGTCATTCATCGCCCGTTGAATGACCCACTTGAGCGCTTCTTTTCCATAACCACGGTTCTGATAGACTTGGTCAATCATCAAGCGCCAAATCAGATAACTTTCCTCCTCTTGCTGTTTCATCAAGAGCAGAAAGCCCACTACCTGGTCTCCTGTCAGAATCGCCAAGGGCTCGAGGTCGTCCTTTTCACGATAGAGCCAGGCTTGTGCGAGCGAATAGAGATTGGAAGCTAGACGGCGCTCGTCTTTTTCGGCGACAGACAGCCCAATGACCGCTTCAAAGGTTGTTTCATCTACTGGTTTTAATTGAATCATATCTCTTCTTTATGACGATATATAAAAAACTTCCGCCAAAAAGGACGAAAGTTCGTGGTACCACCTTAGTTCAGATAGGCAGACTTCGCCCATCCCTCTGTTGCTCGTTAACGGAAAGCAAACCGTCTTCCCCTACTGATTTCAGAGAAAATCAAATAGAATGATGATTAGATAGCTAGGGAATGTAGGCCTTCCACCGTCACCTACTCGCTGAAAATATCGTTATCTTTTCGTATTTCTATTATCTGTTTTATTCTTCTGTTGTTCCTGCTTCATAAGCTTCAACTTGTGCTGCTTCTTGCTCGAGAGCTTCTGCCTGTCTTGCTAATTCAGCCATTTCTTCTGCTGACATTTGACGTGTTACATCCAAATCATCTTCAGGTGTATCAACTGATTCAGCCAAGGCTTCTTCTAGAACTTCACGGAACGCTTCATCACTCGTTTGCAAGTAAGAAGCTGTTGGACGTAAAATCTCTTCCCATTCAGGCGAATCAACCAAGGCCAACTGGCTCTCAATGGTTGATTTGAGACGCTGATGGAAGACACGTGTCTTATTCTTCAACTCTTCTGTCTCAACTGCCACCTTTTTCGCATTATCCGTCGCAGTACGGAGAATCTCATTGGCCTTGTCTTTAGAAGTATTGAGCAAGGATTGGCTGTCGTATTCTGCCTGCTTGATAATATTCGATGCCTGTTCTTTCGCAGCTAGCTTCACTTTTTCAGCAGTATCTTGTGCCAAGATAACAGATTGACTGAGCGATTCTTTCAACTCGTCAAAGTAAGTCAGGCGTTCTTTCAATGATTTGATTTCAAGTTCCTGCTCATGATTTTTCCGAACCAGTTCCTCATAGTCATCGGTTACAATATCCAAAAAATCTTCTACTTCATCTGGATCATATCCTCTAAATTTAGTGCCAAATGTCTTATCTTTTAGCTCTAATGATGTCAGTACCATAATTCCCTACTTTCTAATAACTTCTATTTCTAATTTTATTTTACTGTGTTTGGTGTATCCGAGGATCTCCTTGACACGCACTCTACCAAAACCTCTGACACTAACTAATTGTCCTGCTTTGAGGCTTTTTCCGACTTGTGTGACAGGAGAATAATCGACCTTGATTTGTTTTGCTTCAATCAATTGACTAGCCTTAGATCGCCCCATCCGAAAGACTGCCGAGACGACTTTATCGACCCGTAAGCTCGATACTAAAATCTGTTCACTTGTATAGCCCGAGGATGTATGAGCTGTGATTGCTTGTATATCACACTCTTTCCACGCGACAGGCGTGCGACCAATCTTTTGAACCTCGTTCATCAGAAGAGGAACAAAGCGCTTATCTAAGAGGACATAAGTATGCTCTTCTTCTATCAGAATGTCGCCGATATACTGCCGTTGCACTCCCAGACGATTGACTAAAGTTCCCAAAATCTGTGAATGGCTCAAGTGATGATATTTTCGTGGATAAATCACTTCAATCACTGCTATATCAAAGTCAGCTTCCTCCAGCTGATAATAATCTGGTGCAATGATTCCACGAGAAAATTCTGTTGCAACGAGACTATGGCTGCTCCAATAGCTCAACTGGAACTGGGCTGCAATTGACTTTGCCATTTCATCTTGCTTTGGATTCAAAAAAGAAGTGAGACGATACGAGTAGGTCATCTCCACCTGCTGACAGAGGTCAATGACTTTCTCAATAAAGGCTTTCTCCTCTTTCGGAAAATGTTGCATTAATTGTTGATATGCTTGATCCATCGCTTAGATATACAGGAGATAAACAAGTAATCTCGATAAGAGACGAACCAAAAACAAGACGAGGACGATGGTCCAATCCAAGCCTAGAAACTGTAATTTAAATCGTTGGAAAGGAGCTAAAATAGGTCTCACCAAGCTAGTAATCAATCTTCCTATGAAACTATCATAAGCATTTGGAACCCATGAAAGAAAGGCATAGGCAACCAAGATATAGGAATAAATCTCTAATACTTTCAATAGGATTAAAATAACAAGTGTCATAAGTCCTACCGTTTCATATCGAAGTCAAAAGCAAAAGCCGCCTCTGATGTATAATGAGGAGCACTTGAGCGAAGCTCTTCCATATTGACTGTGACTTTTGCTGGCGTCAAGAGCCACATAGTATTTGACACCTTTTTCAAATTCCCTGAAAGGACAGAACGGGCTCCATCGAGATAGTCGAGACAGCGACGAGCTTGCGTTTCAGACATGTGCTGAAAGTCGATTAAGATGCTAGCATCATCGATTAACAATTGGACAATTTCTGGTGCGTCTTCGTACTTTTTAGGGTACTTGATATCAATCGTTGAATTGCCAGTAGCCGTCTTCAAAATAGATTGTTCTTCCGACTGTCTGGTAACTGGTCTTGCACTTGCTTGAGAACGCGTAAACTTAGCTGGTTCCGCAGGTGTCGCTACCTCATGTGTTGGCGTAGGAGCTACTCTCATCTTAGGTCCCTCGTTTTGTAATGCGTATGCTTCTTGCTCTCTGTCATCGTCTATTTCAAAGTAATTAATTATATTTTTAAATGTATCTTTAAAAGCCACGTTTTTCTTCCTTATTTAAAAAATGCTGTCCCGATACGGATAAAGGTTGCTCCGCAAGAAATGGCCTCCGCAAAATCACCGCTCATTCCCATACTAAGTTCGGTAAAGGGCATATGGGGGAGATTGCGATCTGCCAAACGCTCTTGCAGTTCTTTAGCCTGCGAAAAAATGCTCATCAGTTCTGCATGACTCGCTTCAAAAGGTGCCATAGTCATCAGGCCGACAACTTCAACCTTATCAAGGAGCGACAACTGTTCTAATGCCTCGTCTAACTCATCAACCAGAAAGCCATGTTTGCTTTCTTCCTTAGAAATGTTAACTTGTAGGAAGCATCTAACGGTTTTGTCAGCACGTTTTTGGATTTCCTGTGCCAATTTGACCGAATCCAAAGCGTGAAAATAATCGACATAGTTGATGACATCTTTTACTTTTCGTCTTTGCAAACTGCCAATTAAATGCCAAGTGAGCCCTTGGTCCGACAAGGCTTGATATTTCTCTAAAAATTTGTCTACTCGGTTTTCACCGATATGCTGAATTCCAGTAGCAACCAAGTCTTTAGTAATAGAGCTGTCAACATACTTGGTGACAGCTATTACATTGACTAAATCTTGAGAACGATGCGCATTTTTCTTCGCCTGCTCAAGAGAAGCAAATACAGCATCTTTATTCTGTTGTAAATTCATCTTAACGATTTCTAAAGAATGGTGGAGTATCTAATTCATCCTCTTCTTCATCCATCGCAAATTTCTCAACTGAGACAGTTGAATGATTTGTGTTTTCAGTTGGACGAAGAATGTTTTCGCGGCGCAAGTCCCATTCACCAAAGGCTGACGCCTTTGAAGCTGGAGCTTCTGCTGGCGCTACAGGTTGTGAAACAGGGCGACCGATTGATGCATAGTCTACACGTTGACGTACTGGTTTCTCACCTGTTTCTTGACGAACACCCGTTGCGACAACAGTCACACGGATTTCGTCTTTCATCGTTTCATCAATGGAGGTTCCAAGCCAAATGTTGACACCTTGACCAGCTGCTTGATGAACGATTTCAGATGCCTCTTCTGCCTCTGTCAAGGTCATGTCGTAACCACCTGTTACGTTGACAATGACATCATTTGCACCATCGATTGTTGTTTCAAGAAGGGGGGAGTAGATCGCCTTGCGAGCCGCTTCTACAACACGCTCCTCACCAGACCCAATACCGATTCCCATGAGGGCATTACCTTTGTTTTCCATAACAGTCTTCACATCTGCAAAGTCCAAGTTAATCAAACCAGGGTTGGTGATGAGGTCTGTGATTCCTTGCACACCTTGGCGAAGGACGTTGTCTGCTTCGCTAAGTGCTTCTAGGAGCGGAGTTTTCTTATCGACGATTTCAAGAAGGTTGTTGTTTGAGATAATCAACAAGGTATCAACTTGCTCACGAAGACCTTCGATTCCTTCAATCGCAAAGTTACCACGTTTGTTTCCTTCAAATCCAAATGGACGGGTAACAACGGCAACGGTCAAGGCACCTAAGCCTTTTGCGATACGTGCGATGACTGGTGCAGCACCTGTACCAGAACCACCACCCATACCAGCTGTAATGAAGACCATATCTGCGCCTGTCAATACATTGGTAAGAGCTTCTTCGCTTTCTTCAGCTGCCTTACGACCAACTTCCGGTTGACCTCCAGCACCAAGTCCACGTGTCAATTTTGGACCTAATTGAATAACGGTTTCCGCTTTCGAGCTACTAAGCGCTTGAACATCCGTATTGGCTGCGATAAATTCAACACCAGAAACGCCTTCTTCAATCATACGGTTAATAGCGTTTCCGCCGCCACCACCAACACCAATAACTTTAATGACAGCACCATGAGCTGCTGCTGCTTCAAATGAAAATGTCATAGTTTTATCACCTTTTTCTTTTCTTATTCAAACATGCTTCCAAACAAACCACGAATGCGATCTGTGATTTTCACTTTTGACTCGTCCTCTTCTGGCTCTGAGTAAGGAACATAAGGCCGTTCTTCAACAGGTTCAGTAACAACTTCTGTTGGTGTTTCCGGTTGAACTGGCTGAATAGCTGGACGAACTCTTGGTGTACTCAACGGAATGTCGACTGGTTTTTGTCGAAGTGTTGCTTCGCCGTTCACAGCTACTTGCGCAATCCTTTCAACTTCATCTAGGCTACCAACGTATTCCACTAAGCTGATGACATGGGCAAAGGCTGGGTTGCGGATACCAATCTGATTTGGTACATATAGTTTGGTATTAACCCCAAAAATTTCTTGAGCAAGCTCTGTAATACCAGGCAATACTGCTACACCGCCGACCAAGACGATGCCACCTGGCAAGTCCAAGGCACGTGTCCGCTCTAAGTCTTGCTTCACACGGGTGAAGATTTGACGAAGACGGGCAGAAATCACTTCTGACAAGTAGCGCTCTGTTACTTCGACTGGAGCTGATTCTCCAATCACTTCAACCATGAATTTTTCTTTTTCACTCGCTTCTTGTGGGTAAGCAATTCCGTAATTGAATTTCAAGTTTTCAGCAATGCTTTGAGAAGTTGTCAATACCTTGGAAATATCTTTGGTAATATAATCGCCACCTTCTTGATAGATATTGGTGTATTGCAACTCTTGACCACGCATTACCGCAACAGTTGTCTGTCCACCACCAAGGTCGATGACGATAGCACCGAACTCTTTTTCCCCTTCGTTGAGGACTGAACGAGCCAATGAAAGCGGAGAAATCACAACGTTTTCTACTTGAACGCCTGCGCGTTCAACGGTCTTACGCAAGTTATGCAAGATTGTACGCGGACCAGTATAGAGCATGCCACGCATCTCTAAACGAATCCCCATCATACCACGAGGGTCTTTGATGCCTTGGAACCCATCTACCACAAACTCTTCTGGTATAAAGGAAATCACTTCACGTTCTGGAGTCATGCTCTTTGTTAGAGCTGATTTTACAACATTTTGCACATCTACGTCTGTAATTTCTTGTGAATCTGTTGTTACTGGAATCATCCCTTGAGTAGGCTCGATTTGAAGGAGGTTTGCTGGCAAGCCAACATTTACCTTATCAATCCGAATGCCTGCCTTTTCCTCAGCTTGTGCAATTGCTGTTTTAATCGCTTTTGCTGCAACGTCAATATTGACAATAATTCCATCTTTCACGCCTGAGCTTTTGACATTGCTCACGCCAATCACATTCATTTCGCCTTCTACATACTCTGCAACCAAGACTTTAACGGAGCTTGTACCGATATCTAATCCCGTAAAAAAGCCATTTCTAGCCATCCTATCAGTCCTCTCTTACTTCTCAAACTTTTTAAGAATTTTTAGTTCAATGTTTTAAATATAATTATTCACCCTTCATTATACCATACAATATTCAAAAATGGGGATAGAAAAGCTTTTTTCTGTTATTTTTTTCTATTTTGCATAGCTAAATGCACCGACCTCCATGTCAACGATACTAGGGACCGAAAGTTGCTTAGCTATATTAGGGTAGTAGGGGAGTTTTATGTCAATTTCACTGAGAGGGAGGAGCAAGGTGTTCCCGTCGCGCATGGTCATCGTCAGTAAGTCCGTGGTTACCTTGCTTGGAGTCAAATCGATACTCTCTATGTTACCCATGATTCCAGCATCAATCGTTGCTAATTGTAGCGCAAGTTCCTTAACCAAATCGTTATTTGCTAAGTTAATCAGGGTGTGTTGCTCTGGTAATTCCTCTATCGGCATGGCTGTTTCAGAAATATTTCCACTCGATAGTACCAAGCGGTACCTATCCTTATCTTTTAGATAACCAACTTCCGTGAATTCTTCCACATGAATCGTGAAACGGTTAGGAAATTGGAAGGTCATCTTATCTGATTTGACAACGTTGCTGCTGTTTTTGATGTTGTCTTCAATATGTTTGGTCTCAAGTAAAGTTGTCAAGGCATAGTCTTTGCTCGAAATTCTGCTGTAACGAAGGACAGTTTCCGTATCGATACGCTGATTTCCAACAACCTCAATTTTCTTTTCTTTACTCAAAGGGCTGATGAAATAGACAGCAAGCAAGATTCCCATGATGGCTACTGCAATAATTGGACCGGCTTGTAAGAGTTCCTTGCGTGGAATCGGAGTACGCGTCACTACTGGCTTTACTTCTAGCTCCTGAGAAGGCTGGGTACTATTTGCCGCCTTTACCTTCTTGGTTTTCACTTTCTGACTCAGCTTAGGAGAACGAGCAGGGGCTTTTTCTTCTGGCTTTGCTTCCTCTTGTTCTATTTCTGTCTCTTGTTGGCTCGCCAAATAAGCCTGATGCCGTTCCTTCCATTGAGCAAGAAAATCACTTTCTGCTTCTGGTTCCTTCTCGGCCTCAGGTGCTTGTTCTTCTACTTGGTTTTCCGCTTCTTCTTGTAGTTTTTGCAGGTCCTGTGTGACTTCTTCCAAGGAGTCCTTTTCCGTCATTCTATGCCTTTCTTTCTATATCTTCTTTCAGCAATTGATAGAAATGATCCAGTGTTTGAATCTCAGTCGAATGCGCCATGTTCTCGATATAGCCTTCTTTTTCTGCCAATAAGTGCTCTACTGTTGCCACTAAAGTATCAAAGGTGAGATCGTCTTCATCTAACTGCTTGGCATAGCCCTTTTCTTCAAAATAGCGGGCATTTTCCAGCTGATCGCCACGACTGGCCTTTCGACCTAGAGGAACAATCAGGTGCAGTTTTTGCATCGCAACCAGCTCAAAAATCGTATTGGAACCACCGCGAGTGATGACTACATCAGCCTCATTCATCAAGGGTTGATACAAGTCTGTCACGTAATCTACTCGGTATAGTCTCGGCGATAAGTGATTGAGACTACTATCGCCTGTTAGATTGATGATATTAAACCGCTCCGTCAGGGCAACTTGATGCTGACTAATCAAATCGTTAAAGACCTTGGCACCACCTGATCCACCCACAAAGAGTAGGGTCGGTAGGTTTTCATCGAGCTGGCTGAGAATTTCAGGAAGCTGGATTGGGGTGACATTGTTTGCCGAGGCTACTTTTGTCACGGCACCCACATGCTTGACTTTTGCTAACTCACTACTTTGCCCAAAGGTACTGTACATGGTGGTCGCAAATTTGTAAGCGATTTTATTGGCCAAGCCCATGGACAAGTCTGACTCATGAATAAAAACAGGAATGCCCAATACACGTGAAGCAATAACAGGCGGCACTGACACAAAGCCCCCCTTTGAAAAGAGGGCTTGTGGGCGGATAGACAATAAAATAGCAAGCGATTGGCCAATGCCCCAAACTACCTTAAAAACATCTAGGAGATTTTGCCAGGAAAAATAACGGCGCAATTTCCCTGTTGCAATCCCGTGAAACTGAACATCTAGCCCTGACTGAACGAGTTGCCGGTATTCAATTCCCTTGCGGTCCCCGATATAGTGCACTTCCCAGCCGTCCTTGAGAAACCGTGGAATCAACAGGAGATTCAGCGTCACATGACCGACTGTTCCACCCCCTGTAAAGACTATTTTTTTCATATATTACGTCCCTTCAATTCCTCGATGGTCTTGAGAAAGCTATCGCCACGTACCTCAAAGTTGACATACATATCCCAGCTAGCATTGGCAGGGCTGAGAAGAACCGTATCCCCTGTCTCTGCTAATTGATACGCTTTTTTCGTTGCATCAGCTACATCTTGGGCGTCTGTATACGACACTCCAGCCTTATCGGCTGCACGTTTCACACGAGGAGCAGACTCGCCTAGAATAACCATGTGTTTTAAGCCTACTAAATCTGGCACTAACTCATCAAATTCATTGCCACGGTCAAGTCCACCTGCAATCAAGATGACCTTGCTATTGTCAAAACCAGACAGGGCTTTTTGGGTCGCCAAGATATTGGTTGACTTGCTGTCATTGTAGAAGGTCACGCCCTCTAGCTGACCTGCGTGTTGCAGACGGTGCTTAACTCCGCCAAAGGTTGACAGGGCTTCATGAATAGCTTGATTATCAACACCCATTACCTTTGCAACAGCAATCGTCGCAAGCGCATTTTCAATATTGTGGCTACCTGGTACACCGATGTCGCTTGCCGCCATGATGCGCTCTCCCCTAAAGTAGAGCTGACCGTCTAAAAGATAGGCTCCGTCAACTATTTCTTGTGTCGAAACAGGTATCACTTGGGCCTTGGTCTTGCTAGCCAATGAGGCTACAATTTCCTGATTCGTATTCAGAATAACCATGTCGTCTGCTGTCATCTGCTCTTGAATCCGCCACTTGGCTGCTACGTATTCTTCAAAAGAGTCATGGTAGTCGATGTGGGTCGGCATCAGATTGGTGATGACTGCGATATGAGGGTGAAAGGCCTTTGTTCCCATCAGTTGGAAAGAGGACAACTCCATGACGAGGACGTCCTTGTCCGTCGCTTCTTGGGCAACAGATGAGGCAGGAAAGCCAATATTTCCACAGAGTTTGGCTGATTTTTGACCTTGATTGAGGACTTCTGCAATCATGGTTGTGGTGGTTGTTTTCCCATTTGATCCCGTAATCCCGATAATCGGCGCCTCAGAAACAAGATAAGCCAACTCCACCTCTGTCCAGACAGGAATGCCTCTTTGAAGTGCTTTTTCGACCATAGGATTGTCATAGCGAATTCCTGGATTTTTCACTAGAAGGGCAAAGTCTTCATCTAATAATTCCAAGGGATGATGACCGCATATCACACGAATTCCTGCTTCTAAAAGAGATTGGGCTGTTGGATTTTCTTCAAACGGTTTCCCGTCATTGACTGTGACAATTGCACCTAATTTGTCCAATAGACGCGCTGCAGCCTCACCAGATTTGGCAAGCCCTAGAATCAATATTTTTTTATTTTCAAATTGTTTTACCTGATTCATCTTGGTACCATACTTTCTATTCCTAGCCTATCTATTTTACCTTGAATGCGCTTCTTTTTCAAGCGAAAGCGAAAAAGAATAAAATAGAGTAGAACCAAAATGGATTCTACTCTATTATGTATTCACCGATAACGATAGGGTCTTCTCTTGGAGCGCAGTAGTTTTCTCGGTTTGTCCAAGAAATAGATGTCGCGCATGGCCCATAGTCCAACCACGACCATTCCGATAACGAGCCACATCTCTGGCGGAGATTGCAACACTTTCAAAAAGCCCAGCAGCAAGGCAATCAAGAGCCCAACCACAATAAAGACGGCCGCAACCACATTCATGGTGCCCTTGATATTGCTCGGTGCGGCGAAAATGTAGAATAGGACCAACATAATAGCAACAATCAAATAAAACATCGGCTTAGCCCTCTTCGGCTGCTAATTTTTTCTTCTTCGCGGCCTTATCACGCTCTGCTTTATTTAAAATTTGCTTGCGTAGGCGAATAGATTCTGGTGTGACTTCCATGTACTCATCGTCGTTCAAGAATTCAAGTGATTCTTCCAAGGTTAAGATGCGCGGTGTTTTGATAACAGCCGTCTGATCCTTGGTAGCTGAACGAACATTGGTCATAGCTTTGGCTGTCGTGATATTAACTGTCAAGTCGTTTTCACGAGAATTTTCTCCAATGATCATTCCCTCATATACTTCTGTACCTGGATTGACGAAAATCGTACCACGTTCTTCAATCCGCATAATGGAGTAAGTCGTTGCTTTTCCTGCATCAATTGAAACGAGGGCTCCACGGTGACGACCACCGATTTCACCTGGAACAACTGGAAGGTATTGGTCAAAGGTATGGTTCATGATTCCGTATCCGCGAGTCATAGAAAGGAATTCTGTCGAATAGCCAATCAAGCCGCGAGCTGGAACAAGAAAGACCAGACGCGTCTGCCCATTGCCTGTCGCCTGCATATCCAGCATTTCACCTTTGCGCTCAGATAGGCTTTGGATAACAGAACCTTGGTATTCTTCTGGGGTATCAATTTGCACGCGCTCAAATGGCTCCATTTTCACGCCGTCCACTTCCTTGATGATGACTTCTGGACGTGATACTTGAAGCTCATAGCCTTCACGACGCATGGTTTCAATCAAGATAGACAAGTGCAATTCACCACGGCCTGATACCGTCCATTTATCAGGTGAATCTGTCGCGTCAACCCGCAGCGAGACGTCGGTTTGCAACTCTGCTAAAAGACGCTCTTCGACCTTACGAGAGGTAATCCATTTCCCTTCACGACCGGCAAATGGTGAGTTATTCACAAGGAAGGTCATTTGAAGGGTTGGCTCGTCAATCCGAAGCACTGGTAGCGGCTCAATCGCATCTGTAGGCGTAACGGTTTCTCCAACGAAGATGTCTTCCATACCAGAAACGGCAATCAAATCCCCTGCCTTGGCTTCTTGGATTTCCTTGCGTTCCAGACCGAAGAAACCAAAGAGTTTTGTCACACGGAAGTTTTTTGTTGTACCGTCTAATTTTGAAAGGGTTACTTGGTCACCAACTTTCACCGTTCCACGGAACACGCGTCCGATACCGATACGACCGACAAAGTCATTATAGTCTAAGAGTGACACTTGGAATTGCAAGGGCTCATCTGAGTTGTCCACTGGAGCCGGGATATGCTCGATAATGGTGTCAAAGATTGGTGCCATGGTTTCTTCTTGGTCTGCTGGATTGTCAGAGAGAGAAGAAGTTCCGTTAATGGCTGATGCGTAGACTACTGGGAATTCCAACTGGTCATCATCTGCCCCCAACTCGATAAAGAGTTCCAAAACCTCGTCCACTACTTCTGCAGGACGCGCAGAGGGTTTGTCGATTTTATTGACCACAACGATTGGCGTCAAGTTTTGTTCCAAGGCTTTTTTCAATACAAAGCGCGTCTGTGGCATGGTCCCTTCATAGGCATCAACGACAAGGACAACCCCATCAACCATTTTCATAATCCGCTCGACTTCCCCACCGAAGTCCGCGTGTCCCGGCGTATCCATGATGTTAATCCGAGTACCGTTATAAGCAACTGCTGTATTTTTTGCAAGAATGGTGATACCACGCTCTTTTTCAATATCGTTGGAATCCATCGCGCGCTCATCCAACTGCGTACGCTCATCAAGCGTTTGAGATTGCTTTAACAACTCATCTACCAAGGTTGTTTTCCCGTGGTCAACGTGAGCGATGATTGCGATATTCCGAATATCATTTCTTAAATTTGTCATATCTGCCTCTACTTCGTTTAGTTTAACTAAAAAAGTATATCACATATCTCCATAAAAAGCACCGATAAGCTGATTGTAAATGTTTTCAGAGAGGGACGATGAAAGAAATGAGAATTCTCATGAAATAAAAGGAGACAGAAAAAGGCTGGAGCTAGTGTCCAACCTTCTTAAGATAAGGCTACTAATTCCTCCAATAGTGGTGCGTAATCCACTGTAGCATAATCAGTAACATCTATCTCATAAAGTTTACCTAAAGAAAATTGATTGTACTGCCTCGCTTCAATAATATCCCAAAAACCTTGTTTAGTAATCAATTCGTCTGCCTGCTTACGATCCTGCAATGCATCCCCGTAGTGATAATGACTCATCAAAAAGCTCAAATGCCGACTCTCGTCTAAATCACGTTGAATCCTCCTTTGCCACAGGACTTCAAACTCAGCCACTAAACGAATCGTGATAATATGATAATTGTATTTTTGAGAAAATTCTTCAAAGTAAGGTTTTTGCTTATAAGAGAAAGGATACTCTGTTACAATAAATTGCTTTCCAACGCTCATGTAGATTTCCAAGGCTTGGTAATATAGGTGCCAGACTTGTTGTTCCAATTCCTTTTTCTCTTCTGCTGTTGAAAAACCGACACGATCCGCTAAATCTTGTTTGAACTCATCTGGTGAAATGGTATAGGTTTGCGGAAGAGCATCACATATCAAACTGCTTAAATAGCTTTTCCCCGTAGCTGGTGGTCCAGCCAAAAGAATCAAATACTTTTCCATAAGCTACCCCATCGTAATAGGCTGATGTCGATTGAGGAATAAGTTCATTTTATGTTTGACAATTTCTTTTACTTTTTGATTGGCTGGAATGACATTATATCGCAGGGATTTGTTAACCGCTGTTTCACCAAAGGTTTGTTTCGCTTCTTGGGTCCAATTAACAAGTAATTCTGTTCCTACGTTGAATTTCCGGATACCATTATTGATTAATTCAGGGTAATCCTCTTCTTTCACACCCGTACCACCATGAATCACTAAGGGAACATCTACTACTTTATGAATCTCTTTGAGAAGAGGGACATTTACTTCCGTTTTGGATTTAAATTGTCCATGATTTGTACCAATTGCAACTGCCAAGGCATCAACCCCTGTCTCTTCTACAAACAAAACAGCATCTTCTGGTCTAGTATAAACCTTATCATCTTCCGCAACAGAAATTCCTTCCTCTGTTCCACCGATAGTCCCAAGCTCCCCTTCTACAGAAACACCACGGGCATGCGCATATTCGACAACCAATTTGGTCTTTTCAATATTTTCCTTAAAAGGCAAACGAGAACCATCAAACATAATGCTTGAATAACCTGCGGCAATTGCCTCTTTTATCGCATCTACATCTCTTGCATGATCAAGATGCAAAGCAACATCTACCATATGTGTTTCAGCAAGCGACTTTACAACTGCTACAATCACTTCATAGCCAATGTATTTTGCTGTATCGATACTTGTTTGAATGATAATCGGAGCTCCAACTTCCTTTGCTCCCCGAATCATATCAGGAAGCATTTCCAAATTATGCATATTAAAGGCTCCAACCGTCATATTTAATCTACTTGCTGTCTCCGTTACTTCTTTTAAAGTTTTGTACATACACTCCTCCTATCTTGTCAACGTTAATTTTTTGGCGATATTTCGCATATCATCCATCTTACTCATGTAATAATCAATCGCCTCATTGTCTTTATCACGAGCGGCTTCTGCTCTTTTTAGGTTATATAAACTCATTAATTGTTTGTAACCGTCACCTATTGTCAACTTTAAATCCAGACTTTTTTCTAAAGTCTCAATGGCAACATTTGTTTCTCCTAATTTTGCCTGTAATAAGCCTACTTCTTCATAGAGTCGAGCCTGCTGAGCAACTGCAAGGCCTTCTTGCTCTAATTGCTTGTTTAAATCTAGGATTTTCCCCCGCAATAGAACTTTTTCGTCTGCACTTAAACTATCTTGAGGAATCTCCTCTTTTTTCTGAAATTTCTTTTTCTTAAAAAATGAAAACATATCTATTCACCTCCTAAGATAGATGACTAAACATTAAGCATTTTCAATAGTGGACTAAAAATCCAAGCATATAACAATGCTGCCGCTACTGTATCAACATCTGTTGCAGTCGCATTGACAAAGCCAAGTTGACCAAATGCAGTAACCAAGAGAGCCGGAAGAAGAGTGATGAAGAAACCATGAGCAATGCCGCCAATGATTGCTCCTCTGCGACCTCCTACAGCATTTCCGAAAATACCTGCTGTTCCACCAGCAAAGAAATTCGTCAGCATACCTGGCAAAATAGTCGCAAGACCAAATACTGGTAGAGCTACCATGGCAATCAGAGTTCCAATGGTAGTTGTAATAAATCCTAAAATAACTGCGTTCGGTGAGTATGGGAAAAAGACCGGACAATCAAGAGCTGGAATCGCATCTGGAACAAGTTTCATCGCAATTCCACGGAAGGCTGGTACAATCTCTGCTAACAAGAGGCGGACACCTGATAAGAGGATATATACCCCCACTACAAATTGAATGGACTGCAGGAAGGCAAACATGACATGATGTTGACTACCAGTATCAACGGCATCTGGACCTGCGATAATAGCTGTAATAAGATAAAGTGGTACCATTACTACCATGACAGATAGATAAGTATCCTGCAAGAAATCAAACGCTTTTGGCAACTCAATATCTTCAATAGATTTCTTATTTTCTCCGCGTTCTCCAAAAATTTTTGCTACTCCTGCCTCAAACAAATATCCAATTGTACAAAAATGTCCCAAAGCAATGTCATTTGAACCAGTTACCTTCCGAATAATCGGTTGAGCAATAGCCGGCATTGCAATGGCAAAGAAACCGCCGACAATACCACCCACAACAATCAGGACAAATCCACGCAATCCTGCAAAATAACCAAAGACAGTTGTCATCGTAGCCATCCAAAGAATCGCTTGACCAGTAAGGAAGATGTATTTCCACTTCGTTAGACGAGCAAATAGAATGTTGAAAATAAAGATTGCTAGAAAGGTCAGCGCAATATCGCTTCCTAAACCAAGGTCATTCATGGCTTGACCATTAATCGCTTCAATTGAAGGGACGATTCCCTGCGTATGGAAAGCTAGCTTAAAAATATCACCAAAGTATAACAAACTACCTACAATAACACTTGAGCCAGCACTCAACACTTGGAAACCAAGTAAGGTTTTTAACGTTCCAGAAATGACCTGCCCGAGAGATTTTTTCTGGAGAACAAGCCCTAGCATGGCAATCAATGCAATCGTAATAGAGGCCTGAGTTAAAATATTATTAATAATGAAATTCACAATCTGCATCACTTTTCTCCTTTATTTAATTACTTGTTTTTCCCGTAATACAGGTAATAATTTTTCTTCAATTTCCTTTGAAGACACTATGTTTTTTAAATAAATAATCGCCGTTTTCTCCTCATCAATTGAAAATGTTTCAAATTGTTTTTGGAAATTCTGTGCGGTGATAATAACATCTGGTTGAACAGAAGCCGCTGTTGAAATATCAACATGGTCTAATTTTGCATTGATATTGTATTGATTCAATACATCCTCTGCAGCCATCTGAGCAGCAAAACTAGACCCTAGTCCTGCTCCGCATACAAATAAAATTGTGATTGGACGTTCCATCATTCTTCCTCCTTATGTGAATGAAATAAAATTTGTTTGACAGTTTCAATGTCCCTCGCTTGGGAAAGCTGTTCCACTTTATCCGTATGGCGAATTAAATTCACCAAACTTTTCATAATATTCAAATGAGAAAATGCATCAACTGCTGATAAGCAAAAGATAACGGATACTAGCTGCTCTTCTTCTGGTCCAAAGTAAACTGGATTTTCAAAAATAGTCACGCTTAGTCCCAGTTCATTGGCTCCATCTTGTGGGCGAGCGTGTGCCAAAGCGAAATGCGGTCCTATGACAATGTAGGGACCATATTCTGATACACTATCAATCATGGCTGACACATAGTTTTGTGTAATGACCTCCTTATCCAGCAAAGGCTGAGCGACTAGTTTTATAGCATCTGGCCAGTCGTATTCTTTGGATACGATTTGAATAGCATCATCAGTTAAAATATCTTGAATCATTGGCTGTACCTCTCTTATATTAATTGTTAAATCATACTCTTTAAATAGTTGTTCTAGCTTTAGATAAAGTTCTGTGTCAACTTCTCCCATCTGCTCAATCATTTGAAGTAAGTCTCGAAACATGACTGTATACTCATTTCGTTTGTGGATAACTCGTCTAGCTTCAGGGTGTTCTGCTAAAAAATGTAAAATCCGAACCTTCGTTCCTTCTTGGATTAAAGAATCCACAATGAGTAGCGGTTTTTGAGTGTAGGTAATTTCTACTGTAGAAAAAACCAAATCCACATCCAACTTATCTACAATGGCCAATTCCTTAGAACTCAACACAGCAAAAACTTCAATGTTAAAAAATTCCCTAAGATTTTCGGAAAGTAATTTTCCAGTTGCCACGCCATGATTACAAATCACCACCGCTCGATACCAATACTGATTTTCCTGATTCATTTCGCTCAATACTGCTGAAAAATGAATCGCTAGAAAGGCAATTTCATCTTCCAAAATGGTCTTCCCTAACTGTTTCTCTAAATCAGTTGAAAATACTTGAACTGCTTCATAAATAGCCCCATAGCTTTGCCGAATTTTATCTGTCAAAGGATTTGTTAGCTGGATATCATTCTCAATTCGTGAAACCATGCTAATCATATGCCGATACAACGATTCTTGTAATGAATTTTCCTTTTTGGAAAACGGAACACCTGTTCGTTCTGTAACAAAATGAATCAATTGTAGTGTTAGCATTTGCAATTGCAGCCAGTTAATGGGACTATATTCTTCCTTTACATGAAAGGACTGTAACATAGCATAAATATAGTCCAACTCTGTAATGGTAGGTACCAAGGTATAGTATGTACAAATTCGTTGTAAATACTCTCTAATTCCACGAATATCTTTTACAGATTCATTGGGGACTTCCGTTACTTCAACCAACTGTCCTTTCATCATTCTTCCCATCCAAATACAAGTAAAAAGATTAAAGTGAAGTCGATGAAGTTGGTCACCAATCGAATAAATAGTTTCTTCAAATAAATTGTCAAGCAGGCGAACACATTCAGTTGCTATATAGCGTCCGATGATATCTGGACGACTTAGTTCAAATCGTTCGTTATCCCTCGCAATTGCCGAGCTGATGAAAGCATATAACATGGTTCGGATTGTCGACTCCTTTCCCTCTAAAACCAAACCAATTTTAGGATGACTAACAATTTCTACATGATAAGAAATCAGTCGCTGTCTCAACTGGCGCATGTCTTCATCAATAGTCGATTTCGAGACACGGTACTCTTCTTCTTTCCGATAGAGAAAAACAGGATTTGCATTTAACGCTATATCCAACAAAATATCCAACATGCGTTCTTCTCGTGTTAAATAATCTTGGTTTTTTTCATTACGTAGAGAATCCCTAAATGTCTTTTCTTCCTGCTCTGACAACTCCAATTTAAAGCCTTTATTTCTTATTGATTGAATTCTAGGAAGCTGATGTTCTTCCAGAAATTCATTCAAGTGAGTAATATCGTTACGAATGGTTCTAGCACTAACTTGCAAGTCTTTTTGTAGTTGATTCATTTGAACAGGGAGCTTTGAGACTAACAACTTGTTAATCAAATCAATTGTTCTCTCTTTCACCTTCTTCCCCTCTCTTTCTATATTTTTATTATAAAGCTCGATCAAATTGTTTGGTAGTAGATATTTTTGCAACCTGTATTGGCAACGAAGTAAGCGTTTCCTAGGGCACTAAAAAAGAACTGAAAATTCAGTTCTTTACAATATATTCTCAAATGTATCGCGGACGTCCTGTGGCCAAACGCTGGACTGGACTTCGCCGATGTGTTTTTTACGGAGGAGGAACATGGCAAGGCGTGATTGTCCGATTCCACCACCAATCGTGAGAGGGAAGAGACCGTTTAATAGGGCCTTGTGCCATTCAAATGCCAGCCTATCCTCATCACCTGTAATAGCCACTTGGCGTTTCAGAGCCTCTTCATCCACCCGAATGCCCATAGAGGACAATTCAAAGGCAGACTGTAATTGCTCATTCCAGACGAGAATGTCTCCATTTAGCCCCTTGTAGCCATTTTCAGATGGTGTCGTCCAGTCATCGTAGTCAGGTGCTCTGCCGTCATGTGGTTTGCCATCTGACAACTCTCCACCAATGCCGATGAGAAAGACCGCGCCATATTCTTTTGCAATGGCATTTTCCCGCTCTTTTGGTGTCAAGCCTGGATAGCGATCTGCCAATTCTTCCGAATGGATAAAGGTAATCTGCTTCGGTAGTACCGCTTCGATGTCATAGCGGGCTTCAACAGCTAATTCTGTCAGCCGAATAGCCTTATAAATCAACTCCACCGTCTCTTTCAAATAAGCGAGGTTGCGTCTACCATCTGGAATCACCTTTTCCCAATCCCACTGGTCTACGTAGACCGAGTGAATGGGATCAAGCGAGTCTTCATCTGGTCGAAGAGCCTTCATGTGGACAAATAGTCCCTCCCCTTCATTGAAGCCAAAGCGAGCCAAGGTATGGCGTTTCCATTTGGCCAAGGAATGCACAACCTCATAGGTCGCATCTGGAATCAATTTGACATGGACGGTGACCGCATTTTCAACCCCTGACAAGTTGTCCTGCATACCGTCACCGACACGGCTCAAAATCGGACCCTGTACTTCGACAATTTCCAACTTGTCCTTTAGATACTGGGTAAAGGTATTTTTGACAAAGGAAATCTCTTCCTGCTGGTGGATAAAACTCTTCTTCATACTCCATAACCTCCAAAACTATATTCCTATTATAGACTTTTTCAAAAAGATGTAAAGCAAAACATTGAATTTTCTGATAATTCTCCAAATCAGCACTCTTCCAGCAGTTTTTCCAATGCCGCTCTGCATTCTGGTGTCGCAAGCCGTGGTCCACGCACTGCTTTCACCCCTAATTCCTTCATCTGTGCCAAGGGAAAGGTATCATCTGCAAGTTCCCGAACTAATTCCAGCTGCATGAATTCCTTCTCCTCCCCAAGGATGTGGGCTTCGGTCACACGACAGAGATAGCGAATGGCCTGAATCGGTGCGGTCATATAAATACAGACCAGATCTCCTGCCTTGATTTTAGGCTTCTGAGTCCAAAGAATCATACCTTTACTGCGCAACTCAGTATCAATATCATAGAGTTTGGGATTGGCTGGGATAAACCAGCAACAAGGACCAAATGAAAATTGCGTCGTTTTCGGAGCGACCAAATCGCGGCTCTTGCTGACAAGGGCAAACAAGGCCTCATCTGCTAAACTGCCGTCCAAGCTAATCGAAACCCAGGTTTTCTTGGACATGTGGTAGGCAGGGTAAATGCCCTCCTGTGCCAACCATTCTTTCATCTGCCCAGCTTCTACTTTGACATTGATGATTTCGACTGTTCCTGCTTTGTCTACCACTCCCAAGGCTGTCCACGGCACTTGGGTCACCAACCCGTACCATTTTTGATTAGTAGCATGGCGTAAGGTAGCGATGTCTGGCGCCTTAGTAAAGGGATAATCAGGAACTTCTTGAAAATGTTCCTTTACATAGCGAACCAAGCGGTTTCCTTGGGTGGATCGAAAGGTTTCTTCTTCGGTGCAATGCTGTACCAAGTGTTGCAGAATCTCCGCATAACGCTCTCGTACTTCTCCTACAAAGGCTCCGACTGCACGCTGAATGCGAAAGCCATGGTATTCTTCATCCATATCCAAGTCCCAGATTTGGGCAGAGGCTTGATTGTTCGAGTCAACCTGAATCCGCGCTTCAAAATGCCCATCCATGAACGATTGGCAAAAGCGCAACACTCCTCTTTCTTCCTTAAAACCATAGTCCAACAGGCGCGCTCTCTGCCAGATTTTATCCTTGAAAAAGGCTTCTTCAAATTGCATCTTTCTCCCTTCCCTCACCTTTTATAGTCTTCAAAAAAGAGTGTGGAACTCTCCATCGAGCTTCCTCACTCTATCTACTCTTTTTCTGAATATCAGCCGACTAGTTGGCTGTATCGTCCTTGTCTGTTGATTCTCCTTGATCCATGGCTTTTTTAAAGGATGAAATCATTTTGCCGATGGAGTCGCCCAACTCTGGCAGGCGTTTTGGTCCAAAAATCAAGAGGGCACCCAAGACCAAGATAATCATTCCTGGTGCTCCAATATCGCGTAAGATTCCCATATCAGGTTCTCCCTTTTTCTTTTCTTCGGTAGAGCCACTTGCTAAGCGCCACACTCACTTCATAGATGAGAATGAGTGGCACCGTCATGGCTAAATCACTGGTAAAATCAGCTGGCGTAATGATAACCGCAACCACCAGCAAACTAAAGTAGGCATGTCTTCTATATTGTACCAAAAATAGTGGATGAAGGATACCAATGGAGGTCAAAAAAGCGACCAAAACTGGAATTTCAAAGACAACTGCCATAGGCAGGGTCGTATGGAGCAAGAAAGCGAGATAGTTTTGAGCCGTTAATCTAGTATCAAAGAGCCCCTCTCCAAAGGATAAGAGAACCTGTAAGAGGGCTGGACTAACCAAATAAAATCCAAATAGGAGACCCACCACAAAGCATAAAAAGACCGCCGGGATATACCAAAAAGCACTCCTTGCCTCTGCCTTATCAAGGGCTGGTAGGATAAAAGCCCAGACCTGATAGGTCAAAAAAGGCAGGGTCAGGGTAAAGGCCACGAGGCTTGCTAAATTGATATAAATCCACAAGATGTCATTTGGACCTAGCACAATCAATTTCTGGGAAAATCCCTGGGTCAAAAACTGATAGATACTACTCGAAAAGTAAAGGCTGACCAAGAAACTGATAAAGAAAAAGGAAATGGTCCAAATGAAACGGCTCCGAAACTCGGTCAAATGCTCGACAATGGTTAATTCTTGCTTAGTCTTCATGAATTTCGCGATTCCTCCAGGTTAGCCAGCCGATCAAGACGATAAGCAAGAGCTGTGACAAGAGAACTTCCAGACTTGGATAGAGGCCGATAAGGTCTAATGTCGGTACTCCTTTGATCACATGGCTCGGCAGGATACTGGTCAATTGTAGGGCATGAATACTCACGCCTAGCATCTTAAAGGCAAGGACATAGATCAGCCAAGTCAGGTAGAAAAAGACCCGATGTGGTTTGATTTTACTGGTCGTTTGTACCATCAGAATCGCTAGGATGATGAGAACAAGAAAGGCGAGACCAATCCCTAGCAAAAACTCTCTAAGACTAATTTGGGGAAGCATACCTGCATAAAAGAGAATGGTTTCTGCCCCCTCCCGAAAGACTGCTAGAAAGCTGAGGGCAAACATAGATACAAAACTACCACTTGCTGTCACCACTCGCATCTGCTCTTCCATATAGTCATTCCACTTCTTAACAGAGGACTTGCTGTGAAGCCAGATTCCAATGACAATCATCATCACTACCGCAACAATGCCGACTATCCCCTCAATGATTTCACGGTTGGTTCCTGATGAAAGGGTCGGAAAAAATTGTTGCAGCGCAATGGCTAGTATCGTACTGGCTAAAAGACCTACGACTGCTCCACCATATACCCACGTCAAGCCCTTTTTCTGCTTGCTGGCTTTAAGAGTAGATACCAATGCCATGACGATGAGCAAGGCTTCCACTCCCTCCCGAAGCAAAATCAGCATGGCATCAAAGGCATTGTAACTGGCAGAGGTATCAATACTTGATAAATCTGCAATCAACTGATCCAGCTTTTCTTGGTATTCAGCCTCCTCTCCCCGCACCATGATAAGGGGTGTTTGGTTCTCTACACGGGTATAAAGGCTCGGATAGCGCGTACTGACATCCCCTTCGATACTTGGCCAAATAGTGATAAATTCTTTCATGAAAGCAGTCCCTTTATCCCTATCTCCTGCTTCAAAAGCAGTCCGTGCTTGCTCCAGCAGACCGATCCCATCTTTCAAGGTCAGGTTGTTCGCAGTCGTTGCTACTTCCTTACCGTCCTTAAAGGCTTGAATCGCATTTTTCAGTTCATCAAACGACAGTTGAATCGCACTATAATCTACTGCTTCTGTCTCAATACTGCTACGCAAGAAAGAAATGGCTGTTTCAATTTTCCCATAATGACCCGTACTGGTATCACGAACAATACGCTCATTGACCGTCCAAGCACTGTTTAGTTTTTTGTACTGCTCCTTGACTGCATCCATATCCTTAGTATCAATAGCTGCCTGCAAGCTAGTATAACTAGGGGCGAGTTTCGTCATCAACTTCTCTTTTTCAGCATCAACATCCACGGGGTGTTGCTCCGCATCAAAGTCTAAAAGGGCTTTTGAAACAGCGACCAATTTTTCTTCTGTCGGAGCTTTTTCCAATTCCTCTAAGCGCTCGGTCACCGATTGACCAGCCTTGGAATCATGGTTTTCAATTTGCGTAAAATCTGCTCGTAACTGGGAAATCAGCTGCTCCGCTGTCCCCCGATCTCCTTTTTGCAAAGCGGTTGTCGCATCTGTAATCGTAATAAACAGGTGACTATAAGAATCCTCTGCTGAAACGGGGGAAGCAAGCAGGGTCAGAGCAAGGAGGGCAAGGACTGCCAATTTATTCAAATAAGGCTTGACCAATATACTCTCCTTTTTTCACACCAGCAAAACAGGCAAACAAACCACTTCCGACATGGGTGATGTACTCATTTAGCTTGTCTAGATTTCCAAGATTATTCTGAATAGTGATAAACTGCTCTGGATCTTTTTGGAAAGAGATAAAGAGCAGACCTGAGTCAAATTGCCCTGTTTTCTCATCAATCCCGTCTGAATACGAAAAGGCTCTGCGGTAGATTTCAAGCCCTGTTTCCTTTGCCAAGCGGACATGGGAATCAACCGGCACAACTGGCTCTCCCTTTTCGTCCTTCAAATCCAAGTCCACTTCGTCAAATTCATCCTTTTGTCCGAAAGGTGCACCACTTTCCTTATAGCGACCAAAGGTATGTTCCTGTTCGTTGAGACTGGTTCGATCCCATGTTTCCAAAAACATCTGAATCCGGCGCACCGCCATATAGGTACCACCCCGCATCCAGTTGGCATCATCACACCAGATGACCTCTTTAAACTCTTCTTCGGTTTTCCCATTTGCTGTACCGTCTTTAAAACCAAAAAGATTGCGCGGTGTTTCCTTGCGGTTACCAAGCGCTGCAAAACCTGCCTGACTCCATTTCATAGTCACGACATGGCGTCCCTTTCTCACCAGATTTCTAACCGCATGAAATGCCACCTGCTCATCATCTGCACATGCCTGGATAACAATGTCTCCACCAGTGTATCTTTCCTTGAGCTGATCCCGTGGAAATACAGGTAGATCTCGAAATTCTTTAGGCTTCTTACTATCCAAGCCTAACTTGGTCAAAAAAGCAGGAGAAATTCCAAAGGTCAGTGTCAGACGGTGCGGATTAAGCCCGACTGTCTCGCCTGTATCAAAAGGTGGCAGATAGGCATTGTCGCTATCTTCTTTGACCAATTGGCCTGTCACTAATTTCTCGCTGTAATCTGTCCAGTCCTTAAACATCTGGATAACTTCAGCCCTCTCTATTGAATGCAGGTCTAATACGACAAAATAGACATTTTTCTGCATTGGCGTCACAATACCTGCCTGATGTTCACCATAGAAAGAGATGTCTTCTCCACCCTCGGCTTTTGCGGTCTCACTCGTCACCTTTCTAGCGAAAAAAGCAGAGGCACCAGAAGCACCGAGTGCAAGTCCAGCTCCCCCTAAGCCTGCTTTTTTGAGAAATTCACGACGATCCATTTTCTTATCAAACCATTTTTCGTCTTTTGTCATTGTTTACTTCCCGTCTAAAATAATCCCCATTTGAGAAAGAGGTTCACCGAGCTTGGTCACAGCTTCAGCCAAGGTTTTGGTATCGTCTGTACTCAAATCAGTATAGAGCTTGTAGTGTGTGTCATCTGTCATGTATTGATCAAGAAGATCGTTGACATTTTTAAATTCTTTTTCGAGGCTTGTCACTAAACTACTATCTTTTAGTTCTAGCATTGGTTTGAAAAGTTCAAAAATCTTCTCCGCCCCCTCGATATTGGCTCTAAAGTCGTACAAATCCGTATGGGAATAGACTTCTTCCTCACCCGTAATCTTGCTGGTTGCTACTTCGTTGAGCAAGTCAACTGCTCCAGTCAACATGATGTCTGGCGTTACTTCAACAGTTGCAATTTTCGCCTTTAATTCCTTGATGTCATTGACCAGCTGGTCGGCGTATGCTTCAGTACCTGCTGTGGTATTGTCTTCCCAGAGGATTTTTTCAATACGGTGAAAACCTGACCAGCCTTCTTCTGTCTTATTTTCCTCCAGATAATCCACCAAGCGGAAATCGATCTTCACATCCGACTCACCGAAACTTTCCGCAATCGGCTCCGAGCGCTCATAGGCCATACGGATCACAGGATAGACCTTTTTAGCTTCTTCTAGCTTGCCATCTTTGAGCAACTGGGCAAAATCTTCCGTATCTGCCAACAGTTGACCAATTTGCTCTTCTACAAAAGCCTTGTACTTTGATGTCGCCTGATCTAGGTCCTTGTCATCCACCTGTATCCTTGTGCTTTCTTGGCTTGTCTCCCCTTGGGGTGCTGTTCCTGCGCATGCTGTTAGTAAAAGCGCAGATGATAATAGAATAATGCCGAATTTTTTCATCGTCCTTCCCTTTCTTAAAACCTATCTCCATTATAGCACAGTTTCTCTCATTTTCAAGTAATTGTCTGATAATTTTAATTCTATTTCACATTTCATTATGAAGATCGAGCCTTTGCCGCATTTGATAGGCTTTGAAAATCAAAAGGACACTTGTCGGGAACCTTGATATAAAAGCTACACTTTCATATCAAGCACTTGTCTAGTGATCAACTAGACCACTATCTTCGGCTTATCGGAGATTAACTGCGCCAAGCCTATCTCCAACCTTCCACTATCTCCCAGATAGTGGAAGCTAATCTAGTTTTGATTTTCGTTGGGTATGAGCAATGAAAAATCGAACAAAAAGAGCGAGACACGAAAGTTCTCGCTTCTTCCTTATTCCAGATACAAAGAATATCCATATCAGGGACAATCTCGTAACAGCTAGGGAGGTGTTGCATATAGTTCATCTTCCATTCGGCTGTTTTTAATCTTCCCAATTTCTTGACTTACTGGGTTGCTGACTGCAGTTTATTCCATCTCTAGGCTCGCACCTATCATGTAAGCCAACTCTTACGAATGACCAATTTTTACGCATCCTCTATCCTGTGACGAATTATCTGAACTGCCGCCTCCAAACTACTCTCGGCGGTGAGAAATGCCTCTTCCTCCCCGCCAAGATAATCCTGATCTAGCCACCAACGTTTCATATCTGCTGCGGTAAAGTCATGCTTTTTGACCCGGGTGGCATGTCGCTTAACGGTCTCTTCAAAGGGAATATCATAGTAATAAGCAAAGACCCTAGGTGCAAACAGGCTACGCAAGTTTGCCAGCATCTCTCCATAGACCTCTGCCTCATAAAATCCCTCAACAATCACCAATAAATCCTCTGCATACCCAAAGCGAGCGATTGTTTCGGTCAGCGCAATCGAAAGATTCCCAGGCTCCACTTTTTCTCTTAACATGGTCCTGCGAACATTGTCTTGGGAGATGAGCAGGGTTCTACGACCATAATGAGCCTGTAAAGCCGCTGCCAAACTGGTCTTACCCGAGCCAGAATTTCCCCGAATAATGACGAGAGTTGCCATCAGTCCACAGACCCTTTCATAAGCCGAACATATTCTCGCTTGATACAGCGATTCATGACCACATCTTCCCGACCTGCTGCCTGTAATATTGCTGCTGCTTCTTGGCTCTGTAAGTCTAGCTGCGCCCAGAAGACCTGGGCGTCGAGGGTCACAAATTCACGCGCTACATCCGCTAAATATTCACTCTTGCGATAAATATTCACAATATCAATCGCGAGCGGAATATCTGAAAGGCTCGCATACACTTTTTCGCCTAAAATCTCACCGCCAGCCAAGCGAGGATTTACAAGAATAATCTGATAGCCCATCTCCTGCATAAACTTAGAAACGCGCTTGCTGACCGCATCGTCCTTGTCCGATAAGCCTACTACCGCAATGGTCTTGCTATTTGCTAGATAGGCTTGGATCTGTTCATCTGTTGGATTTTGAAATTCGTACATGGCACTGCCTCCTTTTCTTCTATTATAGCATGGAACTCCTCCAATAGTCCAAGCATAAAAGGCTTGGACGAAACGATTATACTGTTTCTCCCAAGCCTTTGTAGGCATAGTCATCTAAGATCAATATCTAATATATTATACTCTTCAAAAATCAAAATACGACTCTCTCAACTTAATCTTGTAAGTTGAATTTGAGCTACATTGCTAGTGAAAAAGTGATGTAACTGTTCCAGTTTTAACTGATTAGAGATACTGCTCCTTTTAGGAACTAGGCTGAAAACCTCCACAGGAGCTTTTCACTCGTCAAAACTCTAGTTTGCTGTTGCAGGCTATGCTACTATGCAGATACAGTATAAACAGTCAGGGAAGTGACTATTTATACCTGAAAGAGTGCGCTTTGAGTTTTTTACGGGCTTTGTATCTTAGCGTAATTGAACTCGAGCTACGAGCTGTGCAAAAAAGATAGTTTTTCCTAGAACTTGTAGTTCTGCGTCAAAACTCCTATTTTTGCTGTGCTCGCTTCCACAGTCTAGGAATAGACTGTGGAAGGTTGGAGATAAAACGAGTGAAACTCGTGTCAAACGCTCTCGTATCTTGACTAACTGAACACGCCCTAAACTCTGTGCGAAAAGAGACATAACTGTTTCAGCTTTAGCTGATTACAGGTCTGGCTACCTTGAGGTATAAATCTTCCTAGCTCCAAAGGTATGGGATACCTTTGGAGGCGGGAAATAGAAGTTTGCGAAGCAAACTCTCTCTAGTCTCTGCGTCAGATTTCCTAGTTTGCCGTAGCCGTTGCGGACTATGTCCGCTTACGGATAAGGATACTCTTGAGTGCGCTGTGAGTTTTTTACGGGCTTTGTATCTTAATCTAGACGCAAGGCTAAAGTGGTCCACTGGACCACTTTACTCCTCGCTAAATTGGCTGTTATATAGGTTGGCATAGAAGCCATTTTGAGCCATGAGGGCGTCATGATTGCCTTGCTCAATAATATTACCATCTTTCATGACTAGAATGAGGTCAGCATTACGAATGGTAGATAAGCGGTGGGCAATGACAAAGGAGGTACGCCCTTCCATAAGTTTGTCCATGGCTTTTTGGATCAGTTCTTCCGTTCGGGTATCGACAGAACTCGTCGCCTCATCAAGAATGAGTAGCGGCGCATCTTTTAAAAGCGCTCGAGCAATCGTCAGCAATTGTTTTTGTCCGACTGACAAGGTCACTGTATCATCAAGTCTGGTATCATAGCCCTTTGGCAAGGTCATGATAAAGTGATGTACTCCGACCGCCTTTGCAGCCTGGATAACCGCCGCATCCGAAATATCTTGCTGATTATAGATTAGATTTTCCTTAATGGTTCCTTCAAAAAGCCAGGTATCTTGCAAGACCATACTAAAGGCATCATGCACCTCGGAGCGTTTCATGGTCTTGGTATCCACACCATCAATCAAAATCCGTCCTTGGTCAATCTCATAGAATTTCATCAGCAGATTGACAATCGTCGTCTTGCCAGCACCAGTCGGGCCAACAATGGCAATTTTTTGCCCTGCCTTAGCGACTGCAGAAAAGTCATGGATAATGGTCTTATCAGGCGAATAGCCAAAGGACACATGGTCAAAGGTCACGTCCCCTTTTAGAGAAACTAGCTGTTGCACTTTTGCCTGATCATCTTCCATCTCTTGCTCACCTAAGAAGTCAAAGACACGCCCCATAGCAGCACTGGCAGATTGCAAGACTGTCAAACCTTGCGCAATCTGGGACAGAGGTTGAGAGAAAATACGTACATAGGCCATAAAGGCAACAATCGTCCCCATCGTTGCATGACCATGCAAGGTCAAAGCAGCTCCTGCTATCACTACCATCACATAGCCGAAGTTTCCGATAAACATCATCAGCGGCATCATAATGCCAGAAATAAATTGAGATTTCCACATGCTGACATAGAGGGCTTGATTGAGATTTTCAAACTGCTTTTTTACTTCATGGTCCGCATGATAAGCTGTCACAACCTGATGACCAGAGTACATCTCTTCTACGTAACCATTCACTTTGGCGAGATTGGTTTGCTGGTTCTTAAAAAATCCTCGCGCCCGTCTCATGATAATGCTGACAAAGACAAATCCAAATAAGACAGAACCGATCGCTACAAAGGATAGGGTTACGTTGACTTTAAACATCATTATAAGGGTCACAAGTAAAAGGATACTTGAGGAAAGAACGGTACCCAAACTTTGATTCAGAGACTGGCTGGCTGTATCCACGTCATTGGTCACACGAGAGAGGGTATCTCCTTGGGAGTGACGATCAAAGTAGCCCAAAGGGAGCCTGTTGATTTTTTCTGCAATTGCTGTCCGCAGGCGTTTTGAAAAATACTGAATGATCGTTGAAATCGTAAAGGATTGAGCGTAGTTGAGAAGAGCTCCGATTCCGTAAAGAAGCGCCAGGGTCATTGCAATCTTAGATACTTTATCGGTGTCAATCCCTGTCCTCAATCCCTCAGTAATCAAGTCTGTGATCTCCCTGATCTTATCGGGTCCAATTACCGTAATCACACTTGATATAAACGCTCCAAGCATCGCAAGGACAAAAGGAACTTGAAAACCTTTGATATGAGGTTTCATTTGGCTAAATAAAGAAGATGTCTTATTTTCCATTTTCCAATTCCTCCTTTGATAATTGTGAGTAAGCAATTTCTTGATAGACTTCATTGTTGGCAAGTAATTCTTTGTGACTTCCTTGACCCACAACTTTGCCCTTATCCAGCACCAAGATTTGATCAGCATCCATAATGGTCGAAATCCTTTGTGCTACAATCAACTTGGTCATCCCAGCAGTACGTTTTGCAAGCTCCTCCCGTAACGTACGATCCGTCCGGTAATCTAGAGCAGAGAAGGAATCGTCAAAGATCAGGATTTCAGGCTTACGAGCAAGGGCGCGTGCAATCGCTAAGCGCTGACGCTGACCGCCGGAAAAATTGCTCCCCGACTGGGCGACATGTGCAGAAAGCCCGTCTTCTTTTTCCGCAACAAAATCTTTAGCCTGTGCCAGATCTAAGGCTTCCCAAATCGCCTCATCATTGAGTGGGCTCTCCTTACTCTCTCCAAAGTCAATGTTACTGCGAATATCGCCTGAGAATAAGACTGCTTTTTGTGGAATGTAGCCGACCTTGGCACGCAAGTCTGCCTCACTGTAATTTCTGACATCTACCCCGTCTAGCAAAATCTGACCTTCACTGACATCATAAAAACGCGGAATTAAGCTGACCAAAGTAGATTTTCCAGAACCAGTTGAACCGATAAAGGCCACCGTATCGCCAGCTTTTGCGGTAAAGCTGACATGCTCAATGACTGCCTCTGATGCATCTGAATAACGGAAGGTCACATCATCAAAGATAATCTGCTCCTCCGTAGCTACTCCTGCTTGGGATTTTTGAAGCGAAAGAATAGAGGAGGTTAAGTCCAGTACTTCATTGATCCGCTTGGTTGAGACCAAGACACGCGGTAGAATAATAAACAAAGCACTCATCATCATGAAGCCCATGACCACCTGCATCGCATAGGACATAAAGACGACCATATCGCTAAAAATCGGCAACTTATCTGCTAGAGCAGCCTCATTGATGAGATAAGCACCAATCCAATAAATGGCTAGGCTCAAGCCACTGGAAATCATCATCATGACAGGATTCATCAGCGCCATTAAACGGCTGACAAATAGGTTGAGTGCTGTTAGTTCTTCATTGGCCTGAGCAAATTTTCCATCCTGGTACTCTTCGGCATTATAAGCACGAACGACTCGGATACCTGTTAGCCCTTCACGGGTAATACTGTTCAAACGGTCGGTCAATTGTTGGACAAGCGTTTGTTTTGGAAAGGCGAGAGTGACTAAAACCGTCATCATGATTAGGTTAATCAAGACTGCTACGATGACCGCCCAAAGCCAATGATCTGATTTGCCGACAATTTTACTCAATGCCCAGAGCGCCATAATCGGTCCACGAGTTGCAACCTGCAAGCCCATGGTGAATAAGAGTTGAATCTGGGTCAAGTCATTGGTTGTCCGTGTCAAAAGACTAGGGATACTAAAGTGCTTAACTTCAGCGTCTGAATAATCTAAAACTCGGTGAAAAATATCCTTGCGCAAACGGGTGGTAAAGCTGGCAGCCAAGCGCGACGCCATAAAACCAACTATGATAGAGGCTCCCAAACTAGCTAACGAAAAACCCAGCATTTTGAGACCCGGTGACCAGAGTTCGGAAGTCCTTGTATCCGGCAGTTGCAAGAGTCTAGTAATGTCAGACATATAGCCTGGGACTTCTAACTCTAGCCAAACTGTCAGACAGACAAAGGCGATACTCGTTAGAATCATCAACCACTCTTTGCCATTTAAGCGTTTAAATAGTTTACTCATTCTTTCTCCTTCTGCTCAATTTTTTCTAAATTATGATGAAGTTGTTGGATAACCTTTGAAAAGACTGCTAGATCTTCTTCTGCGATCCCTGCTAGTAATTTTTGGCGCATATCACCCCAAAACTTACCGATCTTTTGACTTTTTATCCTAGCAGTATCTGACATGCGGACAATTTTCTTGCGTTTATCCCTCTTAGATGGCTCCACCACGATAAAGCCATTTTTTCCCATCCGCTTGATGAGGTTGCTGGTTACAGATTTGGAAATCTTCAGATGGTGCTCAATATCCTTGATAAAAATTTCCTCATCTTCATGGTGGGCAAGATAATAGAGGACATGCCCCTGCGGTCCTCCCAGCAATTCCATATCAGCATCTCGGGCGGCAGAATGGACAACCGAACCCATGTTATGAGCTAGTCTATTAAATTCTTTCAATAGATCTGTCGTCATAACATTTTCCTTTCTTATTCGTTACCATGAGAACTATTTTAACACTTCTAGATCGAATGTCAAGAAAAAGTTCTCGTGAGAACGATTTCCCGACTTATAAACTGCTTTCGGTCCAAGGTGACAAACTAGCCTGTTCATTTTCAAAGGGGTTAAACTCTATGGCAAACCGAAACCTAGCTGTTATACAGATAGGGATTAGCTTATTTTTTAGGAACCTTATAGCAGTCTTTCACCATCTTTTCTAGTACAAGGATTTATGGTATACTAACTAAATATTTCGCAATTTAGTTAGAAAGAAAGGTCTTTACTCTTTATGATTCTCCACCTCGTTTGGCTCTTACCTGCCCTCTTATTTATGGCACTCTTTCTCCTCGAACCAAGGCGTCTCCTCAATGCCTACCTCTTTTTTATAGTCTTGATTCTCTTTGCCTTTATCATAGCAGGTTTCTTTGTCGTCCAATTGAGCCTCTGGGACAAGCAAACAGCTATACTCATCCTTATCGGTGGACTACTGCTCATCCCCCTGAGTGTCCTCCTATCCACTATCTATCTCCTCTTTAACGGCAAACAGATGATCACCTTTGAGGGGCGTAGGTTAGCCAATCTTCTCTCCCTCTTTTACGGTCTTGCGATTCTGATTACTCTAGCTCTGCACTTCTTTGGTGGCTATTTCCTCATTAGAAAAATCACCGAATTGCTGGACAGCCTGCTCATCTACGGAAGTTTTATCTACCTATCCTATATCGCCTACGGCATTTTTTACAATCTATTCCCCCTCACCTACCAGCCAGACTATATCATTGTCCTTGGTTCTGGACTGATAGGGGACAAGGTTCCGCCCCTCCTTGCCCAGCGACTAGACAAGGGACTATTCTACTATGAAAAATTCGGCAAACAGCCAACCATCATTGTTTCTGGTGGTCAAGGAAATGATGAAGCGATTTCGGAAGCCCAAGCCATGTCTCGCTACCTCCTTGATAAGGGACTGGCGAGCGACAAACTGCTCCTTGAAGCACAATCCACAACGACCCTCGAAAATCTAACATTTTCCCGGAAGCTCATTGGTGAAACTCAAGATACCACACCACGTTTTCTGGTTGTGACCAACAGTTTTCATTCCCTGCGAGCTGGAATTTATATGCGAAAGCTAAAACTCAAGGGGCGCAGTGTCGGTTCTAAAACAGCCTTCTACTACCTCCCGAGTGCTTGGATCCGTGAAACAGCCGGCCTCGTGCTCATGTATTGGAAATGGCACGCTGTCATTATCGGTCTAAACATTTTATCGTGGATTAGCTCGCTCTTTTTCTAATCTATTCGTAAAAAAGAGACAAAATAGAACATTTGACAAGTCGAAAACTCCAGAGGGGATTTGCAGCCTATTTCTAAGGGCATCACTAAAGGGAACACAGCTTTTATACAGCTCGTAGCCTGTGTTCAATTATAAAAATAAACGGAACAACTATAATAAAAAACAACCACTCGTATCACAAGCTTTCCCAGAGAGCTTGTGATATTTTCACATTTTGAGTGCAAATCAATTGACGCCGCTTTCAGAAATTGCTATACTACTTATTGTAAGCGCTAACAAAAATAGATTTTTATTAGAAAGTAGATCTAGTCTAGATTTAGAGGAAAACCGCATGGATTTCAAAACAAGTAAAGCAGAGGGCCCCGTTGAATTTATCAATGTCTTTGACTTAGAAAAAATGGCACAAGGGGTCATTCCAAAAGGGGCATTTGGTTATATTGCAAGTGGAGCTGGGGATACCTTCACTTTACACGAAAACATCCGTTCCTTTAACCACAAATTGATTGTGCCTCACAGCTTGAAGGGGGTTGAAAATCCTTCTACCGAAATTACCTATGATGGGGATAGACTAACTTCTCCAATCATTATGGCTCCCGTTGCTGCTCATAAGCTAGCCAATGAGCAAGGCGAGGTTGCCAGTGCTAAAGGAGTCAGCGAATTTGGTACCATTTACACAACCAGTTCCTATTCAACTACCGACATTCCTGACATTACACAGGCTCTGAATGGCGCTCCTCAATGGTTCCAGTTCTATTACAGTAAGGATGACGGTATCAACCGCCACATTATGGACCGCGTGAAAGAACAAGGGGTTAAAGCGATCGTCTTAACAGTGGACGCTACTGTCGGAGGAAACCGTGAGGTCGATAAACGTAACGGCTTTGTCTTCCCAGTCGGTATGCCAATCGTCCAAGAATACCTACCAGACGGTGCTGGAAAGACCATGGATTACGTCTACCGTTCAGCCAAACAAGCCCTCTCACCAAAAGATGTCGAATATATCGCCCAATACTCCGGACTTCCAGTCTATGTCAAAGGACCCCAGTGTGCCGAAGATGTCTTTCGTGCCTTGAATGCTGGAGCAGCTGGTATTTGGGTCACCAACCACGGTGGTCGTCAGCTCGACGGTGGACCAGCTGCCTTTGATTCCCTCCAAGAAGTGGCGGAAGCTGTTGACAGACGTGTCCCAATTGTCTTTGACTCTGGCGTTCGACGTGGGCAACATGTCTTTAAAGCGCTGGCTTCTGGTGCCGACCTTGTCGCCCTCGGTCGTCCAGTGGTCTACGGACTGGCTATGGGAGGTAGCGTTGGTACCCGCCAAGTCTTTGAAAAGATAAACGAGGAACTCAAAATGGTCATGCAGCTGGCTGGTACTCAAACCATTGAAGATATCAAACACTTTAAACTACGCCACAATCCCTACGATTCCTCTATCCCTTTCAATCAAGATGCCTTGAAATTGGACTAATGCTCTTTAAAAACCTTGTTGACTTATCTTGATGAGTGACAAGCACCAGCAGAGGTTTTCATACCGCTCCCTAAAAATGATAAGGAACAACCTTCTACCTGCTCCAACAATATGGGGAGAGATTGTTGGAGGTAGGAGATAGAACAAGTGAAACTCGTGTCAAACAGTCTAGGAATAGACTGGGGAAGGTAGGAAATGAAACGAGTGGAACTCGTGTCAAGTGTGCCCCCTTTGGGACATAACTGTTTCAGCTTTAGCCAGTTCCAGATTTTGATTTTTCTTGGGTATAAGCGTTACAAAACAGGAAAGCTAACCAGAAGCTATACTGACAGATGGCAAGGAGGGGCTGGTATCATGTACTTGTGAGGTTTGCAGTATACTAGCCTGCTATTTACAAGAGACACTCTAGCAATCTTTCTGAATATACTCCATATACCTTTAAAATACAGATAAAAAAGAGCCAACTGGCTCTTTTTTATGCACTTTCTTCTTTTTTCGCGAATTGACTTGTGTAGAGATCATAATAGAAACCCTTGTCAGCCAAGAGGCTCTGATGATTTCCTTGCTCGATAATTTGGCCATCTTTCAAGACCAAGATCTTATCAGCTTCTTGAATGGTGGATAGACGGTGGGCAATGACAAAGCTGGTCCGCCCTTTCATCAGGTTCTTCATAGCCTTTTGAATCAGGAGCTCCAAGCGCGTATCGACAGAACTCGTCGCCTCATCCAAAATCAGGATCTTCGGATCTGCTAAAAGCGCCCGTGCAATGGTCAAGAGTTGTTTTTGACCGAGCGAGATATTGCTTGATTCCTGGTTCATCTCCATATTGTAACCACCGGGTAAGGTGCGGATAAAGTGATCGACATTGGCAGCCTTGGCAGCGGCAATGATTTCCTCATCTGTCGCCTGCAAATTCCCAAAGCGGAGATTCTCCTTGATAGTCCCCTCATAGAGCCAAGCATCCTGCAAGACCATCCCAAACTGCTGGCGGTATTCCTGCCGAGAGAGTGTGCGAATATCATGGCCATCCACCATAATCGCTCCACTTGTTACATCATAAAAACGCATCAAGAGATTGATCAGCGTCGTCTTCCCAGCCCCTGTCGGACCAACAATTGCTACCATTTCACCCGGTTCTACTTCCAGATTAAAATCCCGAATCAAAGGCTTGTTTTCCACATATTGAAAATCAACATGCTTGAAGCTGACCCGCCCCGTCAAATCATGGGCTAATTTCTCTTTCACCTCCATCTGCTCATCTGGCTCGTCTAAGACTTGGAAAATCCGCTCGAGTGATGACTGGGCACTCTGCAAGGGTCCTGCCAACTGGGTCAAGGTCTGAATCGGCTGACTGACCTGCCATACATATTGGACAAAGGCCTGCATATTCCCAATGGTCAAGCGCCCTGCAATGACCTGTAAGCCACCGACAACAGCGACAAGTAGGTAGGTCACATCAGACACTGCATGCAGAATGGGCATCATCAAACCAGAAATGAAACTTGCCCTAAAGCCAACATGCTGCAAGGTATCCGTGATTTTTTGGAAATCCTCTGTTGAGGTTTCCTCACGACCATAGAGTTTTAGGACATTGAAACCTGATAAATTCTCTTGAACAAAACCATTGAGCCGTCCTAAAATAGCCGCCTGCTCCTTGAAATAGGGTTGTGATTTTTTTAGGATAAATTGAGCACCAAGGTAAGTCAGGGGAATACTGATGATGACAATCAGTGCCAAGTTGAGGTTCAAAAAGAGCATCATGGCAATGACAAGGGCAATCGTAAAGATGGCATTGACTAGCTGGAGCACACTTTGCTGGAGGGCATTGGATACCGTCTCCACATCACTGGTAAAGCGTCCCAATACATCACCGAACTGTTGCTTATCAAAGTAAGAGACCGAGATACGATTGATTTTTCGACTCAAATCATTACGCAGATCCGCCACCGTCTGCTGCACAGCATTGGTCATGAAATAATTGGAATAATAGGCTCCGATTTCATAGAAAAGCGCTCGGATAAAATACAGAACCAATATCCAGAAAATATAGCTTACATTGATCCCTGCACCTGCCACACCTTTTGCCATCTCCATGAGATTTTTGGTCAACTCGGTAATCGCAAGCCCCAAAACAAAGGGCTCCAAGACACTCATCACGACACTAAGAATCTTGAGAAAAACGGCTGCAAAAAGAGGCAGTTTATAGACTTTCAAATAGCTCCATAAACGAGCAAAACTAGATGATTTCTTCATGTTTCCTCCTATTCTTCTGTCAATGAGTGACTATTCAGCTGAGAGTTAGCTATTTCACGGTAAATATCATTGCTCTCCATCAGTTCCTCATGTGTCCCGCGACCGATGATTTCTCCCTTATCAAGAACAATAATCTGATCAGCATCCATGATGGTTCCCACACGTTGCGCCACGATGAGAACCGTCGCATTCTCCGTTACTTCTTTCAAGCGGCGACGTAAGATGGCATCTGTCTTATAGTCTAGAGCCGAAAAAGAATCGTCAAAGATATAGATATCCGGTTCTTTGACTACCGCACGGGCAATGGACAAGCGTTGCTTTTGTCCACCAGACAGATTGCTTCCTCCTTCTGCCAAGTGGGTTTCAAACTGGTCTTCCTTGCTTTCGATAAACTCACGCGCCTGCGCTACATCCGCTGCCTGATGCAGTTCCTCATGGCTAGCATCTTCTTTTCCGTAGCGGAGATTTTCTGCAATCGTCCCAGTAAAGAGAAGCGCCTTCTGCGGGATAAAGCCAATCTTCTGGCGAAGGGCTTTGAGATTATAGGAGCGCACATCCACCCCGTCCACTAGAATCTTTCCAAGAGTAACATCATAGAAACGTGGAATCAACTGGACCAAGGAAGACTTACCAGAACCAGTCGAGCCGATAAAGGCAATGGTTTCACCCGGTTTCGCCTTAAAGGAAATGTTATGCAAGACTGGACTTTCTGTTTCTCCCGGATAGGCAAAGGTCACATTATCAAACTCCAGATAACCCTTGGTTTCTGTCTCTGTAATCCCCTCTTCATTCGGATTGATCGAGATTGGCATCTCCACGACTTCCTTCAAGCGTTCGCTAGAGACTGCCGTCCGAGGGTACATGGTAAAGAGATTCGATAGGAGAAGGAAAGACAAGAGGGCGTGGAAGCTGTACTCGATAAAGGCAACCAAATCCCCAATCTGCAAGTCGCCCCGACCGAGTGGCGCTAAAGCAAACCAGACAATGGCAACAATCATGGCAATGATAATCTGGACAAACAAGGGCTCTGTCAAACCGGTCAATTTAAACAAGCGATTGGAATTTTGCGCATAGAGATTATTTTGCTCCGCAAAGCGGTCTTCCTGAAATTCCTCCCGCGCAAAGGCGCGAATAACCCGCAAACCAGTCAAATTTTCCCGAGCATACTGGTTGATCTTATCCAAGGTTTTCTGTTGCTTTTCAGATAACGGACGGGTTTTCACCGCTACGTACCAGACAACCATCGCTAAAAAGGGCATGGCAAAGGCTACTATCCAAGCCATGGATGGGCTGGTCAGAAAAATCATCATGACGCTTGAAAACATCATCAAGGGCGTAATAACCCCCAATTTCAAAACCTGCTCCGCAAATTGCATCAGAACAAAAGCATCACTGGTCAGCCTTGTCACCAAGGAGGAAACTCCGATTTGTTCATATTCATGATGGGAGTATTCCTGCAACTTGGCATAAAGGTCATTTCGCATATCGCGCACCATACTAGTCGTCAATTTACTGGCAGCGTAAGACAAAACAATTCGTCCCAAGGTTCCAAGAACAATCACAACCAGCATGATCATAGCCCAGAAATACAAGCGCTCCATGTCTCGGCTATTGATACCCTCATCAATCATTCGAGCCAGAACAGTCGGCAGACCAAGGTTGACAATCACGAAAAAGACCGCACCAAACAAATCTAGGACCAACCACTTGGGGTATTTTTTCAAATAAGACCAAATATAGTTCATTTCTCCTCCTTCTTACAATAAGAAAAAAGTACCCAACAGCACTTTTTTGATTTATCTATACTCAGTATAACAGAGTTCTGAAGGAAACTCAACCCTCGAAAGAGTTGAAGTCCCACTCTGCCAACACAAGCTCCTTTTGGGAAATAGTTACCGCAAAACAATAATGCCAAAAAACATGACGTTTGTGGAACCATTCGAAACAACACAGCAAAGTTAAAATAAGGCAGTGATTTTTAATCCAGTCCGTACTCAACTTGAAAAAGTGGGCACCGATTCGGTGCTTTTTTGCTGTCCAAATTGATATCCAATTCTATCATTATTATACTCTCTTTTACTAATTATGACAATCTTATAATGGTTTTATTTAGCTTTTATTTACACATGAAGAAAATGCCTGCAACTTGTTGCAGTTACATGCATTTTTCAAAGTATCTTCAGCCATTTTACAAAAAATGAGATGCCCTTCAGTAAATTCGTTCTCTGAAAACGATTTGTCGTGGGAGATTCTTACTACTTATGAGATGAAAACAGGCTATTTTCTTTCCCCTATCTATCCCCCATTGTACCTGCGTCCATTTATTTTACTAGATCGTTAAGCGACCAAAATTATTCTTTCATCGCTTCATCACTTCTTTTCCCAATGATGTCTCTAAATTCTTGAACCAAATTTTCGCTTTCAATTCGGAGAATCAGTGGCTCCTCCTTGTCATATTGCTGCGTGAGCATCGGCAGTTTACCAAACCAAACAACACGGTTATCAATCAGTAGAAAATTAGGGAGGGGTTCATCCACCTCATGCATGATGATTTGTGTACCTACTAGTTGTTGTAAGATTTCCTGATTTCGTTCACTCCTTGAAATATAAATCTCTAGGCTAGCTCCCTTCGCCAAGCCTACCAATTGCTGTAATTTCAAACGATGAGCTGTTGATAAGGAAAGAATGAGCGTTTCTACAGATGCCAAATCCTTTCCAAAAGCTCTTTCATACGATCGAACATCAAAAATACTCTGGTTCGCTAATTGAGAACTCGTGACATAGCACATCTTTCGGTAAGCGACCTGACGCTTGTGAAACATCCTTTCCAGATAAGGAACATGAATATCAACATAATCATAGATGGTTACTCGCTTCTTTTCAGGATAAGGACGATGAATCCGACCTGCATACTGAATCAGATTATTCTTCCACGATAAAGGACTAGCTAAAATCAGGGTATCCAACTTAGGCAAATCAAATCCTTCTCCCACGTATTTTCCAATCGATAACAGGACAAACGGCTCATGATCACTTAACTGGTCTATCTGTGAGACGATTTCCTGTTTTTCTTTTACTTTTGTTTGCCCATTTAGAGTAAAAATAGATGATAAACCTGCTTCTCTGAGCCTTTTTTCAAGAATTTCCAAATGCCCTAGCCTATTGCTCAGCACTAAAATATGACGCTTTTTCTGGTAGGCTTCAATAATATCTTGCACAATCAGTTGATTTCGAGAAGAAGATTGAGCTAGCCGATCGCAGAGTTCCACAAAATTACTGCTTTTCCTATCCTGAACATCATATTTTCCAAAATCTGTAAACCGAAGGGATAAGTGCTTTTCAAAAGTCACTTGCCCTTCACTAGCTGTATGCAAAATAGGACCAATACGCTGAAAAAGAATGGGCTCATGACCATTTTTGCGCTCAGGGGTCGCTGTCAAACCATAAAGATAGGTTCCAGAAAAACTAGCGACTACTTTTTCAAACATCACAGCTGTCACATGATGGCATTCATCTACTATCATCACATCATAATCGGATAACAACTCCTCCAGATTTTCCACAGTCATCAGTGATTGCATCATGGCAACATCCACCAAAGTCGTTCGCCACTTTTTGGCACCTGCAAATTGACCAATATGCCCTATCACTTTTTCTCGACCAGAAGGCGTGGTTCGAATGGCCTCCTCCTCTTCAAAAGTCAAAAACTGGGACAAGCGCTCCAGCCATTGTTCTAATAATTGCCGATTATGAACAACTATCAATGTCCTCTTTTTACGCTCAGCAATGAGAGCAGCTCCCAGAACAGTCTTGCCAAACCCAGTACCTGCACAAAGGACGCCGTTATCCGCTGACAACATATCCGACAAGGCTAATTCTTGGTCGAACCGTAATTGTCCGCTGAATGATATTCTGAGGTCCTGTTCTTGTTCTTTCCTTCCCGTAACAGTCAATTTAGGAAATGTTTCTCGAAGATTGAAAATGAGACCTCTTGGCAGATATAGGTAGACATCATTCTCTTCAAATAAGCATATTGTTTCAGGAATCTGATACGTTGGCTGTCTCATCGCTTGCTTTACATAATATTCTGGATTTGAAAATGATGCCAATCTTTTTAAGTAGAATAGCAGTTGAGGTGAGAGACCGGCTTTCTCTACCTCTAATACCCGTCCCAACTGTATTTCTAGCAACTCTTGTTCAACACACATCGTCAGGGACACCTTAGTTAATTCTTGAACCTGCTGGTAAGTCACACGTTTCAGTTCTTTCAGATATCCCCACTGGTCAGGATAAGGAATATAATGTTCATCGACAAACACTCTTTTTCCCTCTTGAAAAGACTGCCCTTGCAAAGGTAGGGCAATCAGATTTCCAAAACCACCCTTGGGTAGACGGTCTTGATTGGGAAACATGCGATCGAAGGAATCAAACGACAGCTCCAGTGACTCCTGCATGGCTAGCTCCAGCAATTTCCGACCAAATAATCGCACCTCTCGACAAGATATGGGATGAGCGAAGAAAAACCAGACATGTGCCCCGTTTCCTGAACGAGAAATCTCAACATGTGCGCCAATTGTATAAGTATCCGCAACCTGTCTCAAAATCCGAACAGCCTCTTTCCAATCTCCCTTATCAAAATCAATAGCTAACAAACTACACGTATCGTCCTTTAGAATAGGAAATAAACCAATACTTATCTCACCCCTAAAATGCGCCTTTAGCACCTCATCTGTCAACGGTTCACAGAGCCGTTTATCAGCTGGCAATTCTTTCCAACCATAACGATAAGAAGGATAGTATTGCAATCTACCAGTATCGTTTTGATAGGATTTAGCATAGACATCATCCCGTCCTCTAAATAACGAACGATAAATACTCAATTTTTCAGCAGTTGTTAGTTGAGAACGTCTAGGCATAAATAGCTCCTGAAAGTCACTCTCACGAATCAGGACACATGCACCATCGTCCTGATATTCTAGCAGTAGCAACTGTAATTGCGAACCATAATAAGGATACCTTGTTCTCACACAAACTATTCTTCCTGATGATTTCTCAATAAACTGCTCCATCATTTCACCATTCAATCTTCCTCATCGTACATCTAGCTAACTTGACAAAAAATATCCATCGTTCCTTCTGAAAATCCCCAGCCAATATCTTGGTTAGTTTGATAAATATAGAGTAGTTCTTCTTTTACCGAGTCAAAAAAGCCCTCATTTCCTTCTGCAACATCAACCGCAATCTGATAAGAATGCAACAGGGCATTATAATAGGCTACTGGCATATCCCCACAAGTATCCGTAAACCGCGTCCCATCCAGTGCAAATTGAAGATACACTCTAGCTTGCGCCTCTTGCTCTGTGCAACGCTCCTTGAACTCAGCAAGCAACCTCTTGGCAGCTTTATACTGTGACCTCCACTAAGCAGATTGTCAGGGAACATCACCCTATGTATTTTACGGCAATAGTCAGCGACTAAATCTGCCACATAGCCCTCTCCCTGAAAAGAAACATTGAGCTTACCCTTCACCACCTCACTCTCACCATATAACTGACCGATAAGCCCCACCAACTCCTCCTTTTCCAAAGCCATCAACCGCTTTTTCAAGGCTACCTTCGATAATGCTTTCATCATGTCCCCCCAGTCTACTGTTAAAAAATGACTTTTCTTTGTTATAATAAAATAGCAATATAAGAGGATATGAATACCGTTCTCCCTAATTCCTCAAGTAAATCCGACATCAATTCTAGCCCCTTTTCCTCTTTGTATCTTATCTTTGGAAAGACTCCTATTCTTTTAGCAATCTCTTTAACTTTTTATAAACTTGAGTAGCTAAAGCATTTCCTCGCACCTCAATCAAATCTTCATCAAATTCTTTCGCTTCCCAATCTCCCCAAATTTGTCCACCTGTACGATATTTTTTATATAAAAGTTCTTTTACTTGGGGATAAGCTGATTTTTTATATAAAGCCAATTTATCTTGGAGTGGCTTATCTCCAGCATCATTATTAGGACTTCTTTCAAAGGTTAAAAGATTTCCAATTTTATATTGGATAGAATCCTCATTGATAGCAAAAGACTTAGGCAAAATATGTTCGATAGAAAAATCATCATCATCTCTTGTCCGACTAACCTCTCCTGCTCCATGATTATAGCGATCTTGCCAATTATTCAATGTATAGATAGCATATTTTGAAAGTAATTGCTCATGATTCGTTCGATAAGCGCTATGAGCTGATCGATCAATATATCTCAACTCACTAAACAATCGTTGAAAGTCATCCAATCTCATTAGTGATTTTCTCATCTGCTCTTTTATATCTTGAATATCATTTCTTTCCGAATAGATAAAGCGATAATAAGACTCTCGAACATTATCATAATTTACATCTACTCTACGCTTTCTCCAGTACCTTCTCTCCTCATCTGTTGAAAAAATTTTAGGAAAAGTACTAATATTACGAACAAACTCGTAGACAGTTAAAAGTTCTATGAATTTTGCTTGATGAGGGATCGGACTTTCAACTAATTTTATTATCAATTGAATCGCCTCTTCACTACCAAATTTTAAAAGATACCTCAAATTACGACCAATTTTATTATCATTTCCACCAGAGTTATCTTTCCAAGATTTAATCCGCTTGGCAACATCACGAAGACTGATTAAGAATAACTTATAATCTCCTATCTCATCAGAAAAGTAATTAAATAACCTTTTATCTGTTTTTTTATAGTTCGTGTAAAAATATAATTCTACAAAACGTTCTATAGACATATTCAATTCACTTACCGTTATTTGTACTTCCCTCCAAGTTTCCAGAATTTCATCATTAAAAGAAGGCCCAGCTTGTTTATCAATTGTTGAAAAAACAAGATATTTTATTAAATCTACATCATGCAACTCTAGTCCTCTCGTATTGATACGACCGAATAATAAATGACTTTCAAATTCATTATCCACCGTAACCACCGTTATTTGTGTAGAATAAATGAACCTTACCAACTCTTCTCTATCAACCGTTCTAAAACGATCTTGGAAAAACTGTTTTGCAAGAACCAAACGCTGTCTCTTTTCTGCTGAATCTATCGATTGATTCATCAGTAATTTTTTAAAAATAACTTGCTGGTGATTATCAAAACAAAGAGGATAGCGACCATTATCAACTAAGTTTTCCCCCAGTGCTAAAAGGCAGAGAAGTAAAGTAACAATTCTTTGTTGTCCGTCAACAATATTGATATGATTTTCAGAATGGTAAACAATGATATTTCCCCAATAATCTGTATCTAAATCCTCTTTTGAAAGAGCTCTTGTTAAATCATCTGAAAACTCTTCCCACTGCTTTTCACTCCAAGAATATTCACGCTGAAAACGCGGAATAGAAAAAATTTTCTCCTTTCCTAAGAAACTACCTTCAACACGAGAAAATAAGCCAGAAATAGTATACTTTTGAACTCGAATATCCAAACTAATCCCCTTTAAATGCTAATTTATTTAAAATATGATAAATCTTGATAAACTCTTGTAATTTCATATAGTTCCCCATAAATAGATAATCAATCCCTTGATGATGGCTTATGGGGAGCATGATATTTTGTTTCTTCATTCGTTCGCCATTAAACTTATAACCATAGGCATATTTTTCCTTTTGCATCAGTAACATTTGCTTCAAAAAAAGGTAACAGTACCTATTCTGACCGTCCTTATTACGCCATTTCAAACGTTTCACATCATCAGAAAAAATAGCTAAATATGGATGATAAAAATTCTCCACAACACTGCCGTTATAATTAACGCCTAGCACATTATTATCTAAACTACGATTACTATTAGCAATGAAATCTGTTATACCATTGTTAGACTCTGTTGCTCCAATAAAGGGTCTATCCCCATCTATTTGCTCCGCCTTTGTAAGACGGACACCTGATAAAATTTCACAAACTTGTTCAAGTCTATAGGACTTCCAGCCACGCTTCTTCACTTGTAAATTGCTCAAATCCCTTATTTTTCTATATATATATATATATATTAGAGAGTATTTTTTCTATCTTATCAAGTTCCATTTTTTTCACAAAGTCAGACATATATTGCCAATTAGGCTGACCATTCTTATCTGTAGGAAGCAATAGTTTCTCTCGGCTAATTCGATTGTCATTTATTTCACGATTAAAAGAATACTTTTGCTCTAATCGCTTTATCATCGTTGATAAAAACAAATAGACTTCTTTACAAAATTGCTCATTTTTCAACGCTGTAACATGATCGCTAGCTATGAATTTATAACGATGATAAAAACTAGCTCCGACACTTCCACTATTGGCTACTGTCAAACAATTCTCAAATTCTCTGACTTTTTCATTATTTCCAATAAATCCGTCAACACCATTATTCATAGCAGTAGAAGAGACATACGGCTTCTCCCCTGCTACATGTTGATGTTTCGCTAGACGTTTCCCTCGTTGTACTGTGGTAAAAATATCTGTAAAACGAAACTCTTTCCATTCTACCTCTTCTAAACCGACCAAATCACCCGCTAACTGATAAAACTTGCTTTCATAGTATTTTTGTAATTGGAGAACTTGTTTTTTCTGTTCTTGCTTGATATAGTCTTCCATAAATTGCCAGTTAGGTTGACCTAAAGAATCAATGGGAAGCTTAATTTTTTGTCTCTTAATTCTCGTTTGATTGAATTTATATCCATAGTTATATTTTTGATTTACTGATATATTAATAGCTGTTTTTAGAAAAATTCCGATATTCCTAGATATTTTTTCACCTGATTTTAATGCTATTTTCTCAACATGATCAGTTGCTATAAAATCCGAACTCTGATAAGATACAAATCCCTCTGTAGCGCTATCAACAACTAGCACCCCACCTTTCTCTGTAGGTAAATTCTGATAAAAATCATCTATAGCATTATTCGTTGAAGCACAAGTTACCCGAGGAGTAGGACCGTTTTTTATAAGTTTTGACGGGGGAGTTGTTATTGTCCCTTCAACAGAAAAAATCCCTTCATCCCCACCTATTAAAAATTCTTCCCACTCCACATCTGTCAACCTTAATTCACTCATCCTCATCAACCTCCTCTAAACCAAAAAGGTAGCCTCGTCCATGAGTAATCATATTCACTTCAAAAGTTAGATAATCTGCAATGGTCTTTGCAAAGTCCTCTTCCGTAGGAATTTCATCATTAAAATAGAAAAAGGAATGTAACCACTCATCTTCATAGGTCACAGGGGACTCCACCATATACTTGGTCCGAATAGGTTCATTATCAATCTGTCTAGCCTTATGTAGAACAACCTTTAATAGATTATCGCGTTTTTGTCTGGCAGTTTTATCTGCAACAAGCCCCACATGTTTTTGTAACACATAACCATCATCCCTGAAATCAATAAACTTTACAGAGCTATCTGGATGATGAGGAATCCCCGCCTTAAAAATGGCAATCACTGGCTGGACACCCGCCCGCTGTCCAGCAAACGTTTGTGGATTCAAGGTGATAACTGTCTCTAAGCTATGCTTTTCCAAAATAGCTTTTTTGAAATTTTTTTCATCAGTTGTTTTGCCAGTCATCGTAGACTGTGGTACTAAGGCTGCTAGTAATCCCCCTTTTTCCATCATTGATAAACTGTGGCGTATAAAATTGATTTCATATAGCTCTTTATTTGCTTTGGAACCTTGACTGTAAGGCGGATTCATTAGGACTTTAGTAATCCCTATTGGCTCTTCCTTCACTTTTAAATCTTTAGCAGATTTAGTAAAGACATCTGCTAATAAAAGATTAGCTTTCCCATCTCCTCTTAGAATCATATTTGTTGTAGCAACGGTATACATCTTCTCCTGCATTTCAATCCCATGCAGTTGTTCTTGTTTTATCTTTTGGACTGCATCATCATTTTGTCCTTTTATCATACGATTCATGGCAGCAATCAAGAACGCTCCGCTACCAGCCGTTGGATCTAAGACATAATCCGTTGCTTGCACATCAATTAAATCTGCCATTAGGCTAGTAATATGACGAGGAGTTAAAACGATGCCTAAACTATTCCCGTCTGAACCACCATACTTTGTAAATTCACCGTAGAAATTCCCTAAAATATCAAAATTCGTATTCGACTGAAAATGATGGTGGATAGTTGTTAATTTTTCAGTAAAATACTTGACTGGCGTTTTACCTCCTAAACGTTCTGATTTAGCATTGAGAGCAACATTGTTTTCAAGAAATCTAAATTTATCTAAAACGATTTTTTTCTTAAAATTCGGCGAAATAGCATGCTCATCCATATAGTCTTTCACCGCACGAAAAATAGTCACTCCATCTTTACGCCCGTTTAATCGTTCTGCGATACTTGGATCATCAAACAGTGCTAATAGTATGGCAGAAACAACTGTAGCCTTGTTTTCTCCCTCTAAGTTAGCATAATTCCGTAAATCCTCATGCATCTCGGCTGCAAAAGATTTTAACTCAACCTCAGCTAAACTTTCTTTATCAATTCCCAAAACATGTTTCGCATACCATTCATCAAAATGCTCTGGTGATAAGTCAGACCAATTGATAATTGTTCCTATTTTTTTAATACCATGCTCTTTTTTCTCTATATTAAATTCAACAAACCAAGCTTCAACTTCCCTTTGTTCATTACTACCAGTAGCTCCAATAGCAAGTACTTCTTGATAGCCTAACGCTTTCTCTGTAATATGCTTTGCATAATGAACAGCACCATTCACAGCATATTTAGCAGTTGCCAAAGGAACTGTTAAATCTAACTCTCCCGTCTCATTGTACTTGACCAACTCACTTGTTGAGGGTTTATCTTCAATCACAACCAACGTTTGATTTAGTAAGAAGACAAATTCAGGTTTGCCTACACCTCTTCCACCCTGTTTCGAGGCGTTTTTTAAAGCATTCTTTACTTCTTTAATATTTGAAGTCTGCTCGGTATAATTTTCACCGACCAGTTGCTCTATCTCTTTTCGAACCCACTGATCCGTTTTTTTCTCGTTTACCATTTTCTTATCCTTTAAAAATTAGCTTTACATAACCCAGCCTTTCATCCTAAGGCTGGGTAAATTATTAACTATCCCACCAACTTCTCCATCTCCGCGATGCGGTCTTTTGTGGTGTCGTACTTGGTCTGGTAGTCGGCTTGTTTTTGTCGTTCTTTTTCGACGATTTCTGGTTTAGCGTTGGCGATGAATTTCTCGTTGGTGAGTTTCTTGGCAACCATATCGAGTTCTTTCTGCCACTTGGCAAGTTCTTTTTCAAGACGGGCGATTTCTTCTTCCACATTGAGTAGGTCTGCAAGCGGTAGGTAGATTTCAGCACCTGTGATGACGCTTGACATGGCGAGCTCTGGTGCGGTTAGGCTACTGTCAATTTCCAAGTGTTCCGGATTAGTAAAGCGCTTGAGGTAGTTGACATTGGCCTTGAAGAACTCCTCTAACTGACTATCTGTCGGCTTAATAAGGATTGTGATAGGCTTGCTTGGGGCAACATTGACCTCACTGCGAGCATTCCGTACTGCACGAATGACATCTTTCAGCGCTTCCACTCCATTGGCTGCTGGTTCATTTTCAAAGTCGGGACGCACCACTGGATAGCTTGCGGTTACAATGCTGTCTTCTGAGATGTACCCAAAGATTTCCTCGGTCACAAAAGGCATGATTGGATGAAGTAGGCGCAAGATCTGATCCAAAGTATAGAGGAGCACGGAGCGGGTCACGACTTTGTCTTGCTCATTATCACTATAGAGCACTTCCTTGGTCAATTCCACATACCAGTCGGCAAATTCATCCCAGATAAAGTTATAAAGGATATGCCCCGCTACACCGAATTCAAACTTATCAAAGTTCTCCGTCACTTTGGCAATGGTTTCGTTGAGGTTGTGGAGAATCCAGCGATCTGTCACATTTCCTGCCTGACTATTCGCCACTTTTACAACATTTTCACGCGCGACTTCAAGGCTCAAGTCTTCATTGTTCATGAGAATGTAGCGGGAAATATTCCAGATTTTATTGATGAAATTCCAGCTGGCATCCATCTTCTCGTAGCTAAAGCGGACATCCTGCCCCGGTGCTGAACCATTTGATAGGAACCAACGGAGACTGTCTGTTCCATATTTGTCAATGACGTCCATTGGGTCAATCCCATTGCCGAGAGATTTGGACATTTTACGCCCTTGCTCATCACGGATCAGACCATGAATCAGCGCATTTCTAAATGGTGCTTTGCCTGTAAACTCCAGCCCTTGGAAAATCATCCGTGACACCCAGAATGGGATAATGTCATAACCTGTGACGAGGGTTGAAGTTGGGAAATAGCGTTTGAAGTCTGCGCTATCCTCATCGGGCCAACCCATGGTTGAAAATGGCCAAAGGGCAGAGCTGAACCAAGTGTCTAGAACATCTTCATCCTGTGTCCAACCGTCACCTACTGGAGCTTCTTCACCGACATAGATTTCACCCGCTTCATTGTACCAAGCAGGAATCTGGTGTCCCCACCAAAGCTGGCGCGAAATCACCCAGTCATGGACGTTTTCCATCCATTGGAGGAAGGCATCATTAAAGCGTGGTGGATAGAATTTGACTGCATCATCTGTACTTTGATTAGCAATAGCATTCTTTGCCAATTGATCCATCTTGACAAACCATTGGGTTGACAAGCGTGGCTCTACGACAACGCCTGTTCGCTCGGAGTGACCAACTGGGTGCACAATGGGAACTAGCTTCTCTAACAGCCCTGCTTCCTCTGCATCCTCGATAAACAACTTTCTTGCCTCGTAACGATCTAATCCTTGGTATTTCTCAGGTACGCGGTGGGTGGATGCCATGGTTCCATCCAAATTCATAATAATATCTTGCTTGATATTGTGACGCAAACCAACTTCAAAATCGTTGGGGTCATGGGCAGGAGTAATCTTCACACAGCCCGACCCTTTCTCCATATCCACATATTCATCTGCAATAATCGGAATCCGGTAACCTGTCAAGGGTACGATCACATACTTCCCAATCAGGTCAGTATAGCGCTCATCATCTGGGTGCACTGCAATAGCTCCATCTCCGAACATGGTTTCGGGACGGGTGGTCATGATAGTCAAATAATTTCCGCTATTGTCATCAAACATATATTTGAAATAATGTTCAAAACCATTGATTTCCTTATGGATAACTTCAATATCCGAAAGTGCTGTGCGGGCTGCTGGATCCCAGTTGATGATAAACTCACCACGATAGATCCAACCTTTTTTATACAAATCAACGAAGACCTTACGAACAGCCTTTGACAGTCCCTCATCAAGGGTGAAACGGTCGCGTGAGTAGTCGAGCGACAAACCCATCTTGCCCCACTGTTCCCTAATGGTAGCAGCATACTCGTCCTTCCACTCCCAGACCTTTTCTAGGAATTTATCACGACCGAGGTCGTAACGGGTAATGCCCTCACCACGCAAACGCTCCTCAACCTTAGCCTGGGTAGCAATCCCTGCATGGTCCATACCTGGAAGCCACAGGGTGTCAAAGCCCTGCATGCGTTTTTGGCGGATAATAATATCCTGCAAGGTCGTGTCCCAAGCGTGTCCAAGGTGGAGTTTCCCCGTTACATTTGGCGGTGGAATCACAATCGAGTACGGCTTGGCATCTGGATTTCCAGACGGTTTGAAAACATCGGCTTCCAGCCATTTAGCATAGCGACCAGCCTCAACCTCAGCTGGATTGTATTTTGGTGATAATTCTTTTGACATTTATTTTCTCCTTATATTTATATCATTATTTATTTTGTCATAATTCTTAGGGTATATCTTTTTAAATAGTTATACAGAATGTGATAATCTCTTTACTATTTTCTACATTTTTCTTACACCAAAACATAAGCATCATTCAAGCTAAAGATATACCTGTTCTCCCACTACTCCACTTCCAGCTCCTCTACTTTTTGCAAAATCAGCTGGGGTGCTTCCTGAGCCGAAAGTGTTGTATTATTCAATTGGTAATAGCGTTTGAGAAAGTCAGGCGCTTGTTCAAGATTAAATTGTGCCGTCGCCATAGTAGACAGAATATCATTTTCAGACCAGTCCACATTCCGTTTAATGGGCTTGCAGTTCATCCGATGTTCTGTCCGATTGCGTCTAAGACGTTCCTCTACATCTGTCTCCAACTCCACAAATAGGACTTCCCTCCCAAAGGTATGAAACACATCCTGAATATCTCTTAAAAAATCGAGATCATTTCTATCATTAAAGTCAATGACCACGGTAAAATTAAGGGATTTCCCACTTTTAGCAAAGGCTTCAAAAAAAATCCATCCGAATCTTTCGAATCAAGTCGGTTGCTCTATCTCCCCATTCCATAAAACGTAGCACAAAATCAATGCTATCATGGTTATGAAACAAGGTCATATCCCTTCTTTTCTCAATTTCTTGACCAATCGTCATCTTCCCTGAAGCCTGCGCCCCAATAATGACTATATTCATCCCAGATCCTCCCAAACAACCTCAATCTTAATCCTATCTGGATCTTCAAAAAAGACAGCATAATGGTTAGCTCCTCCAGCGTATGGGTAGGATCCGTCATACAGCAAAGGCACACCGTCTGCCCGCAAGCGTTCACGCAAGGCATCGACCTGCGCTTTTGTCGGTAGGCAAAAGGCTATGTGATTGAGGCCTGTCTGTTTTCGATGATAGGGTGCTTCTTGATAGACCTCCTCGGTCTGGACAAAGACCAGATAGGTGCTCTTATAGCGATAACTGAAGCCTGCTTCCCACTCCTGATAGCGCTCATACCCTAAATCCTCAAAGAGCCTGTCATAGAAAAGGCGACTCTTTGCCAGATTCGAAACATTGATTTCAATATGATGGAGCATGCAATATCTCACCTTTCCTTTATAGTCGCTTTCAAAATCAAGCACATAGTGCTTCTATGATCTTGTGCTACTAGCGATCCATTCCTCTCTCAACAATCCATACACCAGCTCATCACAGCGGTTCCCTTGGATACCTCTCCGATCCCGAATGCGGGCTTCCAGAGTAAAACCGAGCTTGCGAGCGACTGCCTGACTTTGCTGATTACTACTGTAACATTTCAGCTCAATCTTATGTAAATGTAGAAGGGTGAAACCTACTTCAATTAAAGCAGCTACTGCTTCTGGCATGTAACCCTGACCCCAGAAGTCTGGATGAAGTAGGTAACCGATCTCCAATACATCATCAGCATGGCGGTGATTAAAGTCACAGGATCCGATAATACGATCGCTCCCTTTAATAGTAATCCCATAGCCAGACGGTAGATTTTCTTCTGCCAGATGTTGAACATAGCGACGTTCCAGATAGTCCAGCTCTTCTTCCAGAGTAGCTACTGCTGGAAACCCTGCTGGGTGACAAACCTCAGGCAAGCAGGCATAGGCAAAGATTGCTTCTACGTCTTGAACTGTTCATTGCCGCAATAACAGGCGTTCGGTCTCTACATTCGGCAAGGATTTACCGTCATAAGATTCTAGGATATTGATCATCATCTGCCTCGCTTTCTTTCATCACGGTACAAAAAACGCCCCTGCCATACGACAGGGACGAAATTCACTTCATGATTGTTCCGCGGTACCACCCAGATTCGGGTCAAGCCCGCTCTCACTTTATTCAGTTATTCTATGTAACCTCAGCAACAAATACTGACATCTGTGCGGATTTCTCAGCGCCACCGCTTTCTGTAACAGACAAACTCATTATTCCTCCGATTGGATTTATTGTAGCAGATTTTTCAAGAAATTGCAATCTATTCGGATCTTTTAAACACGATGCCATTCTTCTTTAATTGTTCAATTGTTTTTGCCCCAATGCCCTTGAGAGCAAGAACTTCCTTCTCCGTCCTTGCTTCAAAATCTTTCTTACTTCTGAAGCCTTCTTTGTAAAAAATTTGAACAGCATTCATGCGAAGATCCCTAAAAATCGGCAATTGGAACAGTCCCCAGAATCCAAGATTCAAATGCTCACAAAAGTCCTCTCCCTGTCGCTCCAGTGCCCTTTCTTTTAAAAACTCTAGTACAAGAGGCGTGTCGAGTAAGAGCACTAGTAGGGGGTTCAGATGAGAAGCTAGAGATTCCGAGGTGCAGTGATAATAGCTTTCTTGATTCTCTATTCTCTCAATATGGTCAATGGGATCTCCTGCAAAGAATGTTAGTGTATCTGGATTGATCATCATCAGTTGGTCAAATAGCCTTTGTGCCTCTTCCCAACGACCTTGTAAGATACGTGCAATCATCAAATGTACTAAAACAGTATCATCTTTTGTACCATATTTCTTCACTCTCATCTGGTAAAAGCGTTCAATTTTATCAAAATGCCCTAGACGGTTATAGAGTGCCAGCATACGAACAACAAAGCCTGTCGGAAATCGCCCTGGTCGCTTACTGTCGACCAATATCGCAATTTCTAATGCCTTGGAGTAAAATCCTGCCTCACAATAATAATCCATCAAGTAAACCAAAGCAGTGAGATAAGGACGTGCTGTAAAGCTATGCCAATCAGCGTAGCCCTCCTTTTTCCAACGCTCAATCGTATGGGCTTGAAAGGCTTGTGTGTGCACAAAGTAACTCGGACTATATACATCCCAATCTGCCAACCAGAGATGAAGTTCTGCTAAAAAGTAATCGGGATTTTCAGCTAATACTTGATGTAGTATCTTCTTTCGCTTGTGATCATTTGGTGTAGTCACTGCCTTTTGATAGAGTAAATGATCATGCCTCCAGACAAAGGTCCCAGTAGCAAGTTGAAGCGGAAGCATACCGATGTCATCATCGGTCAAACTATCATTTTCTTCCAGAAGCTGAAGGGCAGCTGTATTAGTGGGGTCAAAATGGGGAATGATTCTCTCCTCGTAAAAGAGCTGAGTTGGTCCTCCCTTTTCAAGAAGCGCAGCCTCTTGTTCGGACACTATTTTTATATCCAACTTTTGTTGTCGTTTTAATTCTTTTTTTCTATTTTTCTTTTTCACCATCGCTATCTTTCTATTCTGTATAGGCTAATCCCTATTATATAGTCTTTTCGTTTACTTTTAGTACTCGCTCCAATCGTCTGGGAGACTGTTGGAGGTTGGAAATAAAACGAGTGTAACTCGTGTCAACGAGCTTTTGTAGCATGCGGAATTATGTTCGAGCTAAGCACTGTGTGAAAAAGATAGGTAGCTGTTCTCGCTTTAGCGAGTTACAGCTAAGAATCCCTTTAGTGGATAGGCAGATGTTTCGGCTTTAGCCGATTACAGATGAGAATCCCTTTAGTGGATAGGTAGCTGTTTCGGCTTTAACCGATTACAGCTGTTCCTACCTTTAGGTATAAACGAACTGACGATATAAGTAGGGAGTACCACTTAGGAAAATAAGTGCCCACCGTGGCGTACGAAATAGATACTCTTTGAAAATCTCATCTATCCTATCGCTTAACTCTTACAAACTTACTCTCTTTACGGGCTTTTAATTCCCTCAAATCACAACTAGTCCTTCAATGCAATGCCTTTTTCTTTCAATTGTTTCAAGGTCGCAGCTCCGATTCCTTTCAAGGCAAGCAAGTCTTTTTCTGTCCATGCTGCAAAGTCGGCTAGGCTTTTAATTCCTGCTTGGTAGAAGGTTTCCAAGCGACTAGCTGGAATCCCTTCCAATTCTGGTAGAGTTTGAAATTCCTCTAGGCTAGCTACTTCTTGCCCCTTGATTTCTGCCACCACTTCCTTGACTTGCTCCACTGCCTTATCCACAACCGTTTCAGCAGTATCAACCACTTGCCCCAAGCGCTCACGACTGGCTTTTTTCAATCTTGCCCATTCGCGCTTCAATAATTTTTTACGATTTACTTTTTTCTTTGCCATTTTTCATATCTCCTTTTGATTCATTTTTAATACTGTCTTTGACCAAATAGCTCATCTGGTAAATCATGGAATCCCTTGCCAGCAGCGTAGTTGGCAAACTTTCCCTGAATAAAGCGATAGGCATCTACCTTGCTCTCATAACGAATGTAGGCATCTGCTGCCCGCTCGTCCTTGTCTTCTTCTAAGACACGGCGGCTTTCTTCCATCGCCATTTCATTGATCATCACTTGGGTATTAACCCAAGCTTCAAACTCTTTTAAAAATTCCTCTTCATACGTCATTCATCAATCTCCCTGTACACATCTGTATCAATCGCCCGATAGGGGGCAATATCTTGGACATATTCCAATACCCCTTGGAATTCCCCCGTCGCATCACGGACAGCCTTATAGGTCACATGGATAAATTGACCGCGCGATTCTGACTTGAACCACATTTCAAATTTATCCTTACGCCCCTCACGCAAAGCCGTGAAAATCGCTCGGACCTTGGGCAATAATTTCGGCGGGTGGCATAATTCGACATGCCGACCAATCTGGCTCGGAGTTCGTTTAAAAATCATTTCCTCGCTCGGTACCGCATCATTATAATACTGGAAAATATCGTCTTTGTTGACGAAGGTAATTTCTATCGGGAGATGATTCAAAATCAGATTGGCCTGCTCCACAGACAAGTAGCCATTACCAAAGGCTTGGCTTTCCTGTGCTGATACTTGTCTGGGTTTAAAAGAAATCGTCAACTCACCTTCCGGCGTGTCAATCCTGTGACGGATGACCTCACTTGTACTTGCAGTAGCCTCTTCTGCAACTTCTGTGACATGTGCTGCTGGGGTAAACCTTGTTCGTTCTGGGTACCAAACCTCACTCGGACGGATAATAGCATAGCCAAAGGTCTCACTTTCTCTTGCAATCTGAAGCCAGTCGTCCTGAGTAAAGCATTCTAAGAGAATCATCAGTAAAATGGACTCTTCCTTAAAGATCATGCTTTCAAATTCAGTCGCAAAGGCTTCAAAACTCTCTTTCAACACGAGAATTCCACGCTGATCTAAGGCATGACGGTCTTCTTTGACGGTCATAAACAAATCCCGAATCTGGTCATCCACACCCCACATGACCTTAGGTGGTGCGTCGTGACCATATTTTTCCATTAGTGGAAAGAAGAGCTCCTCCTTACGCCGATAGTGATTCTCAAATTGCCCTAAGAGGTCAAGCTGACGCTCCAAGCCTTTGGTGAGCTCACTACGAACCACTGGATCTTGCGTCTCTTCATAACTGTTTAACAACCGACGAACCCGAATAAGGGCTGCTCTTAAAGCTAGATTTTCATCTTTAAAGATACGGACAGGGTGACCTGCTTGATCCGCATCTGCTACCTCTACATTCTGGACCGCTTGTTTAAACAGATTGGCATGTACATCGCATAGTGCCATGACATCTTCAAAGGTGACTCCCGAATCCGAATTCATCAATTCATGTTCCATGAGTGAAATTTCAATGGCTGAAACACCTGCAAAGGTCTGATTAAACCGTTCCTGCACACTAGCAGGACTCGCTCCACGATGTAACGTTAATAAAATCTCCTTTAAAATATGAATCCGTTCGTCTGTCATGTTTCTCCTCCAATCACATCATAGCCATTCCACTCCAGAGTGGAATGAATGCGTGCTAAATCAATCCCTTTCATCTTGGCACCTTGCTTGAGCGATACTGTTTTTCCAAGCGTCTGCCGCAACAAGGGATTAGCCAGTGGGGTAAAGCCAAGTTCGACCAAGATATCCAACACCTCTGGATGTGTTTCAATTACTAGGGCTACAGGAACAGAAAGATCAATCGTGTTCATACTACCACCTTCATCCGTTTTTTTCATTATACCACACTCTAAAAGGAAAAGGGAGGGAAAAATCGTTTTTCTCTCCCTCTACTAGACTCTGGCTGACAGTCAAAAACTACCGGAACAACAACCTCAAACTCCTACTATTTTCTCCACTGTTACAGTTGTTTGTTTCTGTTTTCTATTTGGAACTTTTCCTTAGGGGGCGACAATATCGCTATTATCTGTCACTTACATTTAGGACTGTTAAAATCGTGCTTTATAAACGAAATAACTATACCGCTCTCGTATCTTACTAACCGAACTCAATCTAAAATCTTTATGAAAAAGATAGGCAGATGTTTCGGCTTTAGCCGATTACAGCTGAGAATCCCCTTGAGGATAGATCGCCTTGTGTTCATCGAACACGTCGTCAATCTTCTATTTTTGCTTTGCTCGCTTCAACAGTCTAGGGATAGACTGTTGAAGGTTGGAAATAAAACGAGCTTTGCTCGTATCAAACGCCCTCGTATCTTGTGTAATTGAACTCAGGCTAAAAGCTCGGAAAATAGACTTGCAGTAGTTGTTCTCGCTTTAGATGATTCAGCTGAGATGCCCTTTAGAGATTAGGCTGAAAACCCTCCACTGGAGCTTTTCTCTCGTCAGATTTCCTATTTTTGCCATAGCTGTTACGAGCTTGCTCGTTTTCCAGATACGGAAGAAATAATCCAGTGGATTGTTTCTTCAATGAGAGTACAGTCGCTTTTTTCACGCCCTCGTAACTTATAATTGAACACGCCCTAAACCCTGTGTGAAAAAGATAGGCAGATGTTCTAACTTTAGTTAGTTACAGCTGAGAATCCCTTTAGGGATAGCTTTGTTTGCGTTCATCGAACGCTTCACAAATCTCCTATTTTCATTAGGACTTTTTTTACGCTCTCACTACTTAACTGAACTCAAATTTGTAAGATGTTAGATGGTCAAAGAGCTGATCTTTTTCTAGTAAAATAGAGCCAAATCCTTCTATATTGCAGGCGTTAGGAAGTCCTTGACATTCCAAACTAAAGGCTCCGTGAAAGGCTGCCATTCCCTCGCTTGGAAAATTATAGGTATAAATAACCACTGCTGGTTGGTTAGTCTCAACGGTCAAACGGATTTTGCGGTCTGGACTGATCACCTCTACTGGCTCATCCACCTGATCCAAGACCCAGGGATGATCATAGCCCTTGACCAATTGATTCTGCGGATGCTCTAAGGCAAAACCTTGGGCAAATGTCCCGCCTGATCGGAAATCAAAGGGGGTTCCCTCTACTGGCTCTAACCTGCCAAGGGGCAGATTATCCTCACCGAGCGGCGCATAGGTTTGAGCTGCAATCCGCACATGGTGATTGGCAATATCACGATTAACATCACCTGTCAAATTAAAATAAACATGGTTGGTCGGGTTAAAAATGGTGTCCTTATCCGATTGAGCAGTATAGGAAACCTCAAGCGCATTATCTTCTGTCAACCGATAGCGGGCTTTCACACGCACATTGCCCGGAAATCCATTAAACCCATCTGCCAACTCAATTGAGAAAACAACACTATTTGTTAGCTCATCTACTTCCGCATCCCAATACTGTTCATTAGCAGTATTCACACCACCGTGCAAGGTGCGACCTGGCTCATTTTCGGTAAAAGAATAGACCTGTCCATTAATAACTGCCTGCGCGCTTGAGATACGACCCGCAACTGGAACAATAGTCGCACCGGGATAGGCATCCTTCGCTAGATACTCCTCATCTGACCCTGCTGCCATGGTCAGATTGCGTAAGCCACCATTTTCTTCCACTGGCACCAAAATCTCCACAATTCTCGCCCCAAAATTGGTCAAAGCAACCTGCATTCCAGCTTCATTGACCAAGCGGTACTTCCTAGCTTTTTCACTTCCAAATGAACTGATTTCTATCATCCTATCTCCTTTCAAATCAAATGATTCTATCTGTATTATATACTATTTTTCAACCTCATACGCTTCAAAACCCAAACAAGAGCTGGCATTTCTGCCAACTCTTGAGAATACTTAAAGCCTATTCATCTTCGTCATCGGACATGCTAGCCAATACATCATTTACATACTGAATATATTCTGATGTGTTTTCGTCATAACGTGATGTTGTTCCAAGAAGGGCATCATTGATAAAACGAATGACCATTGGCATATTCATTCCTGCATAGAGCTCAATCGCACGCCCTTCCAGAATCAATTTGCTGACGACGTTACAGGGTGTACCACCGAGCAAATCCGCAAAGACAACAAAATCGTCTAATCCTTCAATCGTCTCTAAAAATTTCGCTTGAAATGCTTCTGGACCTTCTGCTGGGAGCAAGGAAACAGTATGAATATTGTCTTGTGGCCCCATAATCATCTCTGTACTTTGCTTCAAACCTTCACAGAATTGTCCATGGCTTATTAATACTAAATGTTTACTCATAGAGGATACCTTACATCATCTGGAAGCCGAAACGACCAAGAGCTGATAGAGCAAGAGCTACTATAATGATAATTACGATTGCTTTTGTAGAAGTCATACCTTTACGGCCAAGTAACCAGAAGATTACACCTGTAATCACGGCTGGCACCAAACGTGGGAAGATTTGGTTAATCATGTCTTGAATCATGATTGCCTTGTCACCGATATGCGGTGTCCAAGTCACTTCAACGTTAATCATAGTTGCAATCATCGCACCAAGCATGAAGACCCCAAGAACAGAAGCTGCATCTACAAGGGCAGTCAATTTGCTACGCATGGTTGTAACAAGAGTTGTTCCTTCTTTATAAGCAAATTCCAACTGTTTCCAACGGAAAATATCGTACACAACTGCTACGGCAACCCACATTGCAATACCGATGGGAGAGCCGGCTTTTGCTTGAGTTGCTGCGATAGATCCCATAATCGCTGGCACAAGTGAACCAAAAACAGAGTCTCCGATAGGGGCAAATGGCCCCATCAAACCAGTTTTCACACCATTCACCGCATCTTTAGATGCAACACCTTCATTTTCTTCCAAGGCAAGGTCAATCCCTGCGATAATCGTATGGAAGAATGGTGATGTATTAAAGAATTGAGTATGCAATTGCATCATTTCTTTCAGCTCAGGAGTGCCATCTCCATACATTTTACGAAGCTGTGGCAAGAGCATATAGAGATAACCAGAACCTTGCATCCGCTCATAGTTCCAACCCAATTGGAAGGTAAACAAGCTACGTTTGTTAATTTGATTAAAATCTTCTTTCGTAAGTTTGTAATTAGATTTCATCATCTTCAATTTCCCCACTTTCTGCATTAGTTGGAGCTGCAACGACAGTCACATTTTGGCCATTCTTGTAATGAAGAACTGCAAGACCGATACCGATTATAGCAATTGCAACCATTGGTAAACCTTTATCAAATGCTGATGATGAGAAGCCGATGGCTGATTCTGCTGATTCATCATAAGCACCTGCAAGTGTGCCTACAGCACCACTAAGAGCTGAAAGACCACCAAATACAGTTGTCATCATTGCAGTAATCGCAAATCCCATACCAAGGTAGTGAAGATTGCGTTTCAATGGAAGATAGTGAAGTAGGATAGCGAATCCAAGACCTGGAAGCATACGAGCTGCAAGTGTCAAACCAGATGCTACCCACTGGTATTCTTTAATGAAGTCAACAACTGTTTGAACAAAGTCCCCACCAAAGGCAAGGGCAAGAAGAACTGGAACTGCACGAGACGCTGCCCAAGGAATCGCACCTAGAAGGTAGTTACGCTCAATTCCTTTGTAATCAAAGCGTTCCACTGCTGCGTCCACACGGTGGGCAAAGTAAGTAGTTGAGAAACGACCGAGGATATCGGCATAAGTAAGGAGTGCTGCTACTGGTACCGCAATTGTAGAAATCGCAAGCTCAGGATCAATTCCTTTGGCTACAGAGAAGGCAGTTGCTATAACCGCACCAGATGTCGCATCAATACGTGATGCACCACCGAAAGTACCTACACCAAGCACTACCAATTGGAGAGAACCACCGATAAACAAACCAGTCTTCAAATCTCCCATAATCAAACCGGTAATGAACCCTGCAAATACAGGGGAACCGGCAGAAGATACGATTGTCAACTCATCACAGATTTGATAAGCTGAGTACAAGGTAAGTAAAAGAATTTGCCACCATTGAATCATGATGTAACCTCCTAAAAATTTTTATAATATACGAAATAAAATCATACTCCCTAAAACCAGCTGTCACCCCACTCTGGAATAAAAGCTGATTTTGATGAACAGGGATTGCTTATCTTACCTTATCAAGTAGAGGTAAGAAGTCTTTGGCAGTATCCCCTGGTACCATTTGATGGATCAATTTCACACCTTTGGCATGCAATGCATCAAAGTCTTTGATGTCCTCATCAACCACATTTACCGAACGGGTAACAGAGCGAGACTCAGCTGACTGAGACATATTTCCAACATTCAGTTCAGGAAGTTCAACTCCTCTTTCTACCAATCCTAAGAATGGAGCGGGACGTTTCCCTACAATCAAAAGACGCTGTGAATCATACTTCCCTGCTAGGATATTTGCCGCTGCCTTTTCAACCGGTAAAATCGATAATTTTACACCCGCAGGACAAGCTAATTTCAAGCCTGATTTTTCAATATCGTTATTAACAACCTCATCATCTACAACCATAATTCGCGAGATGTTGAGTTTGGTTGTCCAAAGATTCGCCACTTGACCGTGAATCAATCGACCGTCAATACGTGTTCCTATAATTGCCATAGTATTCTCCTTTTTGCTGTTTAAATCTCTTTATAGACATGTTCCTGTGAGAAACGAAGGTTCTCTCTATATTTGCCTTCTGTTTCAAAGATAATAATTTCATTTTCTCCTTTCTTTAAGTATCCTTTCGGTACATAGAGAGAAAGAAGTGGGCCTCGTTCCCAGAAACGACCTATATTTTCCTGATTTACAAAGACAACTCCCTTACCAAATCCTGTCATATCTAGATAGGTATCTTGGCAATGCTCAATCGTTACACGGTAACGATAGAAGGCTGGTTGTTCTTCTTGCCATTCTTCCGTGAAAGCCAGCTCACCAATCCGATCCAGCGGTAGCGGGTACATGTCCCACTGTCCGATGAAGTGTAAATCTGCAATCGCTCCACGTCCAAGTCCTTTATATTGAGTCGAAGCTGTCAGTTTATGTCCGTAATTGACACGCCCCATATTCTCAACCAACACACCTAATTCTGCTTCTGTATTCGCTTGTTGGAAATGAATATCTTCTCCAATTTCTTCCTGATACTGGGTCGCAATCTTCTGACCGTCTACAAAGACTTGAATCCTGTCCCTCGCATCAATAATTCGCAAGCGTTCGTCATCAGCCTTATCTTTTTCAATTCGTGTCCTGTAGTAAATGTAACCGACATTTTGACCAAGCTCTTCCATCGATTTTGGATAAAAAGCATGATGGCGGGTGCTTAGCTGCTCTACTGCTGCAAACAAGCTCACCTTGTCATTCAACGGCACCGTTGGATAGGCAGTCGCTTCTTTAATCAAGGGCTCTGCATAATCCAATTGTGGATAGCGCTCTTTCATCAAAGTTTGGAGGGCATAGAATTTCTTGGTTGGATTTCCTGCCTCATCTAAAATCGCATCATAGTCATAGGAGGTAATCTGCGGTAAATCGATCTGTCCTCGCGCTGAGCAGCCATTCATAAAGCCAAAATTGGTACCACCGTGGAACATATAAAGATTGATACTTCCTAACTCAAGCGCTTCCATGACAGCTGCCGCCAGTTCGTCTGGATCTCTCCGAATGACTTCCTCACCCCAACGGTTGAACCAACCATCCCAAAATTCCATACACATGAGTGGCCACTTTTTATCGTGTTCATCGAAGAAGGCCTGTAGTTGTTCGAAATTGTCTTTGGCTTTTGAACCGAAATTCGCTGTAACCAAAATATCCTCATCAATCAAGGTTCCAGCTCGCAAGGTCGCTCGCCATGAACCATCTGAGGTAAAGAGGGGAGCCGTCAAGCCATATTTTCTCATCAGAGTAGCTACTGCTCTCAAGTATTCCTTATCCTCACCGTAAGAGCCATATTCATTTTCAACTTGGAACATCAAGATATTGCCCCCTTGGGACAACTGATACTTGGCTAGCTTAGGTAAGAGAAAGGCGTAGTAATCGTCTATATGCTGTAGATAGGCTTCATCTCTTGAACGAACACGCACCTTCTCGGTTAATAACCAAGCAGGAAGTCCTCCCCATTCCCATTCTGCACAAATATAGGGAGACGGCCGAACAATAGCATATAAGCCAAGTTCCTGCGCAATGGTTAAAAAACGCTCAATGTCTAAGATGCCTTCTGTTGTAAACACACCTTTTTGAGGCTCATGTAAATTCCAAGGGACATAGGTTTCAACGGTATTAAAGCCTAGAGCCTTCAAATTATACAATGAATGATACCAGTCATCCGGATGGACTCGAAAATAGTGAATCGCTCCTGATAGGATTTTGAATGGCTGAGCATTGAGATAAAAATCGTCTCGAATTTGGAAAGTATTCACCACGTCCTCCTTGTAACCGTTTTCTATTTTCTATCAATATATTAACATAAATTCATGGTTATGTCCAGTTGTTTTTAAAAAATTTTCTTTTTTTATCAAAATTTAGTATAATAAGTACCATAAGATGTATGAAAATTCGTAATGTTAGAAAGGGAACACCATGAAAATACCAAAATACCAACAAGTACAAAATGACTTACGTCACCAAATCATTTCTGGAAAATTTGAAAATGGGGATAAATTTTATACCGAAGCTGAATTGACCAAACTCTACAATGTCAGCTCGATCACCGTCATCCGCGCCGTCAATGAATTAGTGAAAGACGGCTACCTTGTCCGCCAACAAGGAAAAGGAACCTTTGTCTCCCGCTCTCGCAAGGGCAAACTGGTTGAATTTTCGGATATTGAAGTCTTTTCACTTGAAGAAGAAAGCGTCAAAGTCTTGACTTGCGAAAAGGGCAATGACCCCCGTATCCTTGAAGAACTTTCGCTAGATAAGACGTCCTACTACTATAAAATTATCCACTTGCGCTATGCAAAGGGTGCTCCTTATATTTATCAGCAGTCCTATATTCCTGCTCGCTATATCAAACATCCTGAGGCCCCCCTCTCCCATTTCCAATCCATCTACCAACGCTTTAAACTGGACTTTAACATCCATATGTCAGAAGAGCTCTATGCTGAGACCAATGAAGTGGTCTTTCCTACTCCAACAGAAGTGGCAACACATCTCCAGATGTCAAAAGATGAGCCAAGTATCCTGCAAATTCGCACCACCAAGCGAACAGGTAGCGAAGAAGTGTTGGAATACATTGAAACCTACAAACATTGGAAATTTTTCAAATTTGAAATCGTTGCGAATAAACATTAAAATGATCAGAACTACAAAAATAAACGAGGTTGGACAGATGTACCAACCTCGTTTATATATTCCGACCTATTCTCCCTGTGTATGACTAATCTTGTACCGAAATTGATCGGCACGTGCAATACTAAAGGTGTATTCAATCATGCGATTCTTATCATTATAGGTCTTACGAATCAGGTGTAGAACCGCATCCCCATTATGAATATCTAGTAGCTTTGCTTCATTTTCAAGAGCGATGCTGGCATAAAATTCCTCTTCTGCCAGGCGAATGACCTGATCGTAATCCTCAGCAAAAATTTCATAGAGCGGCCGCACCTGCAACTCTGTTTCAGATAGGGAATCAAAAATCAGCGCTGGTACATAGGTTCGTTCCAACATCATGGGAATCCCATCTGCCAAGCGCAAGCGCTCCAATTCAAAGATAGGCTCACCAATGGCAACCTGCAAGCGTTGCGCCAGAAACTCCGTCGCCTGAATGCGCTCAAAAGACAAAATCTCTGTTTTCGGTACTCGACCGACCCGACGCATCTGCTCGGTAAAGCTGTAGGTCATGGACAAATCAACAGCCTGTTGACCAACTTCTGATACAAAGGTCCCCTTGCCATGAACCTTATAGACTAGTCCCCTTTTTTCTAATTCCTGTAAAGCTAAACGGACAGTAATCCGACTGACGCCATACACCTGGGTCAATTCTCTTTCGGAGAGTAATTTTTCATTTGCCTCCATTTTCTCTCGAATCTCTGTTTCAAGCGTCTCCACTAATTGTAGATAAAGAGGCTTTGTGCTAGATATATCGGCCATAATATCTACTCCTTTATCGGTTATAACCACTATAAGTATAGGCTATTTTCGGCCGAAATGCAAGTTTAAAAATACCCTGCCTAATCTTCTTTACATCATCTTTCCGTTTTTATTGAATACTGCAACTATAAGCTAGAGTAACGTGTTAATAGCGACTAAAGTCCTATACAGCTTCTGTTTTAGCAAACAAGAACACCACTAATTGACCAAAGAATAATCGAGCCAATGCCCTGCAACAAAGAAATGTAAAGGTAGCGCCATAACCGCATTATTGAGCCAAACAAGACCATCCCTTCCAAAACTGAGCGGTATACCATTCATGCTAAGGACATTAAGGTGACCATAAACAACACCGTCGTACCTGAAATGATGAGGATGTCAATCCTTGATAGGGGCTGGGATCAGGCTTAAGAGACGGAAGGCAAGCTTTTCGCAAGAGGGTCTACCAGTAGCATATCTAACGCAAAAGCAAGCAAAAAACAGGGGCAAAACCTGTCAAAACATGACTCCACGAAAACTGTCCCACAAGAAACAGATTTCAACAGCTCATCCCAGAGACCATCGAGCCACACATCAACGTGGTAAACAACAAAGCTTCTTTAAATTTTTCGGTATATTCATCCCCTTTTCTTTTCTGAACATGTTATTCTACACTATTTGAAATTTTGTGTAAGCGCTTTATACAAAAGTTTTTTATGTTCCACACCTCTGACATCATTTGAAATATTTGTTGATAGACTGAAAAACAGAGCTCTGTTAGCCCTGCTTCATCTGTTATCGTCATTTCGTTTATACCCACAGCTGTAATCGGCTAAAGCCGAAACACCTGCGTCCCCTGATAGGAGCCGTATCCGTAAGTGAACAAAGTTCGCAACGACGGCGTCCCCCCTAAAGGCGTTCGTAGTTGTAACTAGCTAAATACCTATCTTTTTCATAGTGACGTTTAGCTCGAACACAATTCCGCATGATACAAAAGCTCGTTGACACGAGTTACACTCGTTTTATTTCCAAGCTCCAACAGTCTTCCAGACTATTGGAGCGAGTACTAAAAGGAAACGAAAAGACTGATATATCATAATTCGTTAACCTGCCGTTTGGATAATTTCACCACGCACTCTGTTCTTGCAGTATGGGGGAACATATCCACCGACTGAATGTAGTCAACTTTATAGACCTCCGCCAGCTGGACCAAGTCCCGAGCCAAGGTCGACACATTACAAGACACATAGACCATCTTTTCAGGCTGGTAACGGACAATGGTTGCCAACAACTGCTCATCAAGCCCCGTCCGTGGCGGATCGACAATCACAGCATCTGCCCGATAGCCTTCCTTATACCAACGAGGGATAATGTCCTCTGCCAACCCCTCCTCATAATAAGTATTGGCCAACCCCAACGCTTTTGCATTGCGCTTCGCATCCTCAATGGCTTCTGGAATCATATCCATCCCACGTAGCGATTTCACTTTCTTTGCAAAGGCAAAACCAATAGTGCCAACTCCACAATAGGCATCAATCAAGTGTTCATGCCCTCGAATATCTAGCGCCTTAGCGGCTTCACCATACAAGACTTCTGTCTGCTCTGGATTCAACTGATAAAATGCACGCGGTGACAAGGCAAACTCATAGCCCAACACAGACTCCTCAATCGCCTCTTGTCCCCAGATGATTTCCGTCTTCTCCCCGTAAATCTCACTTGACTTTTTGCTATGCCAATTGACTGCTACCGTCACAATCTCTGGAAATTCTTCAACAAGCTCTTCTACTAGGAGCATCAGATTGATCTGACGAGAGGTCACAAAAATCAACTGAATCTGCCCAGTCTCCCGAGCCCGCCGCACCATAACGGTCCGAATACCTCCATTACGCCGTTCATCATAAATTGGAATCCGATGTTTGGTTAATAAGGTGGCTACCTGATTGATGACCTGCTGTGTTATTTTATCCTGTACCAAGCAATCTTGAATCGCAACCAAGCGATGAGAATGCTCTGCGTATAGCCCTGCCTGAACTTGTCCTTTTATTAGACGCGTCTGAAACTGCAGCTTTGCCCGATAGTATCTCGGCTCTTTCATGCCAATAGTCGGACGAAGCTCATAGTTTTCAAAACCAGCAGGCTGAAATTTTTTCAAGGCTTGCCATAACAAATCCGTCTTGAAATCCAACTGCCGATCATAGCGCAAATGCATGATTTGGCAGCCACCACAAGCCTCATATAGGGGACATGCTGGAGCAACCCGAAACTTGGAAGGACGATTCACCTTGAGCAAACGTGCCTCTATAAAATTCCGCTTAACAGCTGTCACCTGACAATAAACTTCTTCACCCTTTAAGGCTCCCGGCACAAAGACTAGCGTTTTCTGATAAAAACCAATCCCCTCACCATTGATTCCCATTCGCTTAATTTTTAAGACAATCCGTTGTTTTACTTGTATACTCATAATACTATTTTACCGAAATTTCATGTATAATGAAAGAATGAGAATTACAAAACTTGAAAAGAAAAAGCGTCTCTACCTCCTAGAAGTAGATAACGAAAACCAAGTCTATATTACCGAAGATACCATTGTCCGTTTTATGCTCAGTAAGGATATGGAACTGACGCTAGAAAGCTGGAAAGAAATCCAAACCTTTGCTCAACTATCCTACGGCAAAAACCTTGCTCTTTATCACCTTTCTTTCAAACAGAGAACCCGCAAGGAAGTCCAACTCTACCTTGAAAAATATGAGATTGAAGCAAGCATTATTCCCCAAATTCTTGACAATCTTGAAGCTGACAAGTGGATTGACGACCAGAAATACGTTGAAACCTATCTTTATCAAAACCAATTATCTGGAGACAAGGGGGCACAAGTTCTCAAGCAAAAACTCTCTCAAAAAGGCATCCCTCTTTCACTCATCGAAGAAGGGCTCCAAGAGATTGATTTTTCCCCAATTGCAGAGCGTGTTGTCCAAAAACTTGCTAAAGCACATGCCCACAAATTACCGCATCGTGCCTTGCAGGATAAACTGCTTCAATCCTTATTCAACAAGGGATTTACTTACAGCCAAGCACAGACAGCTGTCCAGAATCTGGAATTAGAATCAGACGATGAACTAGAAGACTTGCTCATTCAAAAAGAGTTAGACAAACAATATCGCAAATATAGCCGCAAGTACGAGGGCTATGAATTATGCCAACGCCTAACGCAAGCCCTCCTGCGTAAAGGCTATGATTATCAGCAAATAAAAAGCATCCTACGCGACTATCTCTAACTTTCTATTTCCGAACAAAAAAGTCTAGACAGTAAAAATTTTTCCTATTCTTTAAAAGTTATGGTATAATAGGGAGAATTAAACTTAAATTGTAGAAAGTTGGTAACCAAGTGAAATTACCAAAAGAAGGCGACTTTATTACAATTCAGAGTTATAAACATGATGGTCTATTGCACCGCACCTGGCGCGATACCATGGTACTAAAAACAACAGAAAATGCTATCATCGGTGTCAACAATCATACCTTGGTCACCGAAAATGACGGCAGACGTTGGGTCACCAGAGAACCCGCAATTGTCTATTTTCATAAGAAATATTGGTTTAATGTCATTGCTATGATTCGCGAGAATGGTGTTTCATATTATTGCAACCTAGCAAGCCCTTTCGTTCTTGATAACGAAGCCCTCAAATACATCGACTATGACCTTGATGTGAAGGTCTTTGTGGACGGAGAAAAACGCTTGTTAGATGTTGACGAATATGAACGACACCGAAGACAGATGCAATACCCAGCAGATATTGACTTTATTCTGAAAGAAAATGTCAAAATCCTCGTGGATTGGATTAATAACAAACGCGGCCCCTTCTCTCAAGCCTATGTCAACATTTGGTACAAACGATATTTAGAACTACGAAATCGTTAAAGTTGCATACAGAAAAACCTGATTTTCAGGCTTTTTTCTTACGAATAAAAGGAAAACATTATGGCATTTACAAATACAACTGGACGCTATGCCAGCTTCAGTACCGTCACTTCCCTTCCTGGGAATGTGATTGATAGCATCTGGTATATCATTGACAATTACCTCAAGCACGTTATCCCCTTGAAATCCATTATCCGATTTCAGCTCAGCAACAAAAAGGGGAAAATCACGGTCACCTTTTCACAAGAGCATTATCTAAATGCTCTCTCCGTGGATTTACAGATTCCCTTTGATCCACTTTACCCTGGCAAATTACTCGTCATCGACAAAAAAGGGCAGGAAACTATTGTTTTGCCAGATGAATTACATTTTTAGCATATTTTTTTAGTTAGTTTTGATACATTGTTACTTTCGACTTGCCGTACTTAATTCCTTGTCTGAAAATTCATTCATTTGACTATATACACCCATGAGACTAATTGACTCTCTTAACAAACAGCAAAGGGCGAAAAACCATCCTCACAATATTGGTTTTAGCCTTTTTCAATTCCCGAATTTCAATTAATAATTTTTCGCATTTTATAGTTATTAAGTTTTAAGACCGTACGCTAAGCAATCTGTCACAGATATTTTTAGCTTCATCAATATAAACAAATAGGGAGGGCAACGAGGACAGCTAAAACGGCCAGGAAACGTCTAGGTTCTGTTCTCGATAACTTGTCTAAAGTAATATTGTATTTCCTTAGTGCTTTCCAAACAGCATGAATCGCACAGGAAAAGTACTCTACGATTTCTCGAAGATAAGCATCTGGATGTTGCTCAACGTAAGCCAATAACTGGTCTTTAGGAAGTTTACGGAGAGAACGCTGTCTAGGCTTGTTCTGCAAGTGCCCTTTTTGTTCCCATTTACGTAAAGTAGAGGCATCGATAACAAAAAGAGCACTGGCTTCTGTTCGAGTGTGCCCTTCCTGAACGAAAGACAGCAGACATTTTCTAAAGTCAATACTATATGTCATAAGTCTATTATCTAAAGTAAAAAAGAGAGCCTAAGCTCTCTTGTCATCATAGTCCGTACGGGATTCGAACCCGTGTTACCGCCGTGAAAAGGCGGTGTCTTAACCCCTTGACCAACGGACCATATTGATATAATGGGCACGAGTGGAATCGAACCACCGACCTCACGCTTATCAGGCGTGCGCTCTAACCATCTGAGCTACGCGCCCAAACATCTGTTTGGTATTGGATAGTCTCCAAAAGCGGGTGACGAGAATCGAACTCGCGACAACAGCTTGGAAGGCTGTAGTTTTACCACTAAACTACACCCGCTTATATGGGAGTTAACGGGATCGAACCGCTGACCCTCTGCTTGTAAGGCAGATGCTCTCCCAGCTGAGCTAAACTCCCTTTGACGGAAGTTCAGCTCACTGGATTCCCCTGTCGTGCAATGACTACGTCATCTGCGACAAAGGCGAACTTTCGTTCTCCTTAGCTGAGCTAAACTCCCTATTCTAGCTAAGCGACTACCCTATCTCACAGGGGGCAACCCCCAACTACTTCCGGCGTTCTAGGGCTTAACTGCTGTGTTCGGCATGGGTACAGGTGTATCTCCTAGGCTATCGTCACTTAACTATT
>NZ_SPPD01000019.1 GCF_004570575.1 Streptococcus cuniculi | reverse complement strand
TTAAGGATACGCTGTTTGACCTTACCATCTTTACGATAGCCTTCTACAAGGTAAACATGCGTCCTACCTTCTTTGTTTGTTGTTGTTTTAATAAAAGCCATAGTTCATTATACCATACATAACCATACACAACAAGATAAGACGTTGAAATTTATTAAAAAACCTTACTCTACCAAGGGGGGGAGCAAGGTGGGGGGAAAAAACAAGTGATAAAGTCGGGAAACAGGAGTGAAGAAAGTCTATTTCAGACAGTTCTTGCTCCTTTTTTTGTAGGAAATTTGTGAAAAATATGATATAATAAAGGGTAGTCGTTTGGCGAATATGCTTGCTTGTCAAACAGTAGAGATGTCTACGATATATATGTTTGAAAAGGCGACGTTACCAGAAAATAAAGGAAGAAGAATGACAGAAGAAATCAATAACTTACAGGAAAAAGCACAAGAATACGATGCCAGTCAGATTCAGGTCTTAGAAGGTCTTGAAGCGGTGCGGTTGCGTCCGGGGATGTATATCGGATCGACCTCTAAAGAGGGATTGCATCACTTGGTCTGGGAAATCGTTGACAACTCGATTGACGAAGCTTTGGCTGGTTTTGCGACCTGGATAGACCTCTATATCGAAGCAAATAATTCGATTACCGTCGTTGATAATGGCCGTGGAATCCCTGTGGATATTCAGGAAAAAACAGGACGTCCAGCGGTTGAGACCGTCTTTACGGTTTTACATGCCGGCGGAAAATTCGGCGGTGGCGGCTACAAGGTGTCAGGTGGTTTGCACGGGGTGGGTTCATCCGTTGTCAATGCCCTCTCAACGCAACTAGATGTGCGTGTTTACAAAAATGGCAACGTCTACTACCAAGAATACCGTCGTGGGGAAGTGGTGGCAGATCTTGAAATCATCGGTCAGACTGACAAGACAGGGACAACGGTTCATTTCACACCAGACCCAGAAATTTTTACTGAAACAACCGAATTTGACTTTGCCAAACTCAACAAGCGTGTTCAGGAACTGGCTTTCTTGAACCGTGGCTTGCATTTATCCATTACTGATAAGCGTGAGGGACTAGAGCAAAGTAAGGAATATCACTACGAAGGTGGGATTGCTTCCTACGTGGAATACCTCAATGAAAACAAGGATGTCATCTTTGAAACACCAATCTATACAGACGGTGAAATGGATGATATTACCGTTGAAGTGGCCATGCAGTATACGACAAGTTACCATGAGAATGTCGTCAGCTTTGCCAATAACATTCACACCCACGAGGGGGGGACGCATGAGCAAGGTTTCCGTACAGCCTTGACCCGTGTCATCAATGATTATGCCAAGAAAAATAAAATCCTTAAGGAGAACGAAGACAACTTGACAGGTGAAGATGTCCGCGAAGGCTTGACGGCTGTTATTTCTGTGAAACATCCCGGACCGCAATTTGAAGGGCAAACCAAGACCAAACTTGGAAATAGTGAGGTTGTGAAAATCACGAATCGCCTCTTCTCAGAAGCCTTCTCAGAATTCCTATTAGAGAATCCGCAAATTGCTCGCCGTATCGTAGAAAAAGGAATCTTAGCAAGTAAGGCTCGGATTGCGGCCAAGCGAGCACGGGAAGTGACCCGCAAGAAATCTGGACTAGAAATTTCAAACTTGCCTGGGAAACTAGCCGACTGTTCCTCAAACGATCCAGCCCAGACAGAACTTTTTATCGTAGAGGGAGATTCAGCGGGGGGATCAGCAAAATCAGGACGCAACCGTGAGTTTCAAGCGATCCTGCCAATCCGTGGGAAAATCCTCAATGTTGAAAAAGCGACCATGGATAAGATTCTTGCCAATGAAGAGATTCGTAGCCTCTTCACGGCTATGGGAACGGGCTTTGGAGCTGAATTTGATGTGACGAAGGCGCGCTACCAAAAGCTGGTCATCATGACCGATGCCGATGTCGATGGTGCCCATATCAGAACCTTGCTCTTAACGCTCTTTTACCGCTATATGCGCCCGATTGTGGAAGCAGGTTACGTCTATATTGCCCAACCACCGATTTATGGTGTAAAAGTGGGAAGCGATGTGAAAGAGTACATCCAACCGGGTGTTAATCAAGAGCAGGAATTACAGGAAGCGCTTGAGCGCCATAGCCAAGGACGTTCTAAGCCAACCATTCAGCGTTACAAGGGGCTTGGAGAAATGGATGATCACCAGTTATGGGAAACCACAATGAATCCAGAAAACCGCTTGATGGCGCGTGTTTCAGTTGATGATGCAGCAGAGGCAGACAAAATTTTTGATATGCTCATGGGAGATAAGGTGGAACCTCGTCGCGAATTTATCGAAGAAAATGCGGTTTATTCGACCCTCGATGTTTGATTTTCGAAAAAACAAGTGCATATCGCCAAAAAGTATGATATAATAAAGCGATATTTTCCAGTACAAATTATTATCTAAGGAGATTTACATGTCTAGAGGAACAATCATTTTAATCGTTGCGATTGTTGTTATCTTAATTATTGCCTATATTGTTTGCCTTATCGCCCGTAAACGAAATGATAATTTATTAAACGATTTAGAAGATCGAAAAGAAGAGTTATTCAATTTGCCTGTCAACGACGAGGTCGAAGCGGTGAAGAGCCTACATTTGATTGGCCAAAGTCAGGTATCTTTCCGAGAGTGGAATCAGAAATGGGTTGACTTATCTCTCAATTCTTTTGCAGATATTGAAAACCATATCTTTGAAGCCGAAGCCTTCAATAATTCTTTCCGATTTGTCCGTGCCAAGAATGCGATTGACAGCATTGAAAGCCAAATTGATTTGATTGAAGAAGATATTACAGCTATCCGTCAAGGATTAAAAGACTTAAAGGAACAAGAAGAAAGAAATTCGGGTCGTGTCAAACATGCCTTAGATCTCTTTGATAGCTTGCAAGAATCTGTCCGTGAAAAGGCAGAGCAATACGGAGAAACGTTGCCAGAATTGGAAAAACAACTCAAAAATATTGAAGTTGAATTTTCTGAATTTGTGATGCTGAACTCGTCTGGTGACCCGATTGAAGCCGCAGGCATTTTGGATAAGACGGAAGAGCATATGATTGCTCTCAATCAAATCATGGATCGCATTCCTGCTTTGATTGAAAAAGTTAACAAGTCCTTGCCAGATCAATTGGAAGACTTGGAAGCTGGTTACCGCAAATTAGTCGAAGAAGGCTACCTATTTACAGAAGGAAATATTGAGTCTTGTTTCCAAGAAATTCGAGTGGCCATTCGTGAAACAACTGCCCTCATCGTCTCATTTGATTTGGATGCTGCTGAGGCAGAAATTGGAGAAATCCAAGCCAAGATTGATTACCTATACCAAATCTTTACTCGTGAAATCGAAGCTCACAAGGGAGCTGTTAAGATTAGTAAAAATCTACCAAAATTCCTTGAACATGTTGTGCATAACACAGGTATCTTGACAGAAGAAGCAGAACGCCTCAATCATTCCTACATTTTGGTGGAAAGCAAGCTGTCTCGTATTTCAAAACTAGCTGCTAAATTATCATCGATGGAAACGGTTGTTCATGATAGTATTGCAGAATTAGAAACACCACAAGTGGCTTATTCTATTCTTGAGGAGCGCTTAGAACATGCTCTGACAACCCTCAAACAAATGGAAGAAGAGCAGCTTGTACTAGCGGATTATTTGAAATCTCAAGAAGCATCTGAGACCAATGCGCGTAAGAAAGCAACTCTTTATATCAATCAGTTGCATACCTTGAAACGCTATATGGAAAAACGTAGTTTACCAGGTATTCCAGAAGATTTCCTATCTGTCTTTTTCAGAACCAGTGGCCATGTGGAAGCCTTGTTGGCGGAGTTGGATTACAAACGAATCAATATTGAAATCGTCAATCGTTTGTTAGAAAATGCGACATTTGACATGAACGAATTGGAAGAAGTAGCCTATACCATTGTTCAAAATGCAGCTCTAACAGAGCAGTTGCTTCAATACTCTAACCGCTACCGTTCAGCTAATGCTTCAATTCAGCAGGCCTTTACTCGCGCATTGGCGATTTTTGAGAAGGACTACGACTACCAAGCGGCTTTCGAAGAAATTTCATTTGCCCTAGAAGCTGTTGAGCCAGGGGTGACAGAGCGTTTCGTCCGTTCCTATGAAAAGACGAGAGAAACCATTCGTTACTAAATATAAAAGGCCCTCGGGCTTTTTGTTTTATACAAATAAGGAGAAGAAAATGACAGTAAAAGGGTTATTAGTCATGGATGTGGATAGCACCTTGATTTTAGAAGAAGGGATTGACTTGCTTGGAGAAGAAGCAGGTGTCGGAAGTGAAGTTGCAGACATCACTGAGCGTGCCATGCGGGGAGAACTTAATTTTGAAGAGGCATTAGTTGCACGGGTCACCCTCTTGAAAGGTCTGCCCGTGAGCGTTTTTGACCGTATTTTGGACAAAATCCATTTTACACCAGGGGCTGAAAAGTTGGTAGCAGAATTGCATAGACGAGGCTACAAGGTGGCCGTGGTATCTGGTGGTTTTCATGAGACAGTTGATGTACTTGCAGAAAGATTAGGGATTGACTATGTCAAAGCCAACCGTATGGAAGTAGAGGAGGGGATTCTCACAGGTCGTGTGCTGGGCGATATTGTCACCAAAGATACCAAAAAAGCCTACTTGGAAAAGTGGGCGCTTGAAAATGGTGTAGAGTTGGCGCAGACCATTGCCGTAGGAGATGGAGCAAATGATCTTCCCATGATTCAGACAGCAGGTCTTGGAATCGCCTTTTGCGCCAAGCCTATTGTCCAAGAACAAGCTCCGTATCGCATCAATGAAAAAAATCTTGCCAAGGTTCTGGAATTATTGGATAGGAGGTGCGAATAGATATAAAAATAGGTGTGAACGAAGAGTCCATTCCTATTCTTTTCCCCACGAACCAAACCAGTTCTTCCAAAATGAGGACTTTTTCTCTGTTTTAGCAGGAGTGGGGTGGAGGATTTCTGCGAATTGAGTAGTTAGTTCTGGGTTTTCAATCTGGATCGGGCAATCCGTATGGATAACAAGTCCAAAGATAGCGGCGCAGTCTTCTGAGACAATGGTCGCCTCACATCCTAATTCTTGAGCCTTTTTCAGATAGAAAATCTGTTTTTGACTGTTGATAAAGGGCGAAATTTTGATTAAGACGGGCTTGTAGTCCTGAGTGATTCGTTGCAAGATTTCCTTGAAATGGCTTGCCAGATTCTGTGAGTTTGCCTCCTCAATACTGCACAAGCCAATCACTCGTTCTTCAAAGGTGTTTAAAAATTTGCGCTGCTCGTCGGGATTGAGTTTCAATCCGCCAGCAGCTTGTTGCATAATGATGTTGTTGATATCTTTCATGCTTCCAGTATATCATAAAAGAGGGCGTTGGAAAATAAGGGAATGTTCCCCTGACCCAGAAAAAGAGAGAAAACTATGGTACAATAAGGTCAAGTATGACAAAGGAGGTATAAAATGAAGATACGAATGCGAGAGATTTTACCGGGTTTCGTCCTATCCTTTTTGGTAGCTCTTGTGGCAAAAGGATTGGCAGTCTTTGTTCCGAGCATCGGTGCGGCTAGTTTAGCGATTTGTATCGGGATTGTTTTGGGAAATACGGTTTGCAGAAGCAAGCGCTTGGAAAAGGGGACCAAGTTTTCAGAAAGTAAATTGTTAGAGATTTCAGTAGCGCTACTGGGGCTAACGGTCACCTTTCAGACCATTGGGCACCTAGGTGTGTCTGGGCTCATCTACATCATCTGCATGATGACGGGTGTCATTCTCTTTACCTATTTTTTAGGGCGAAAATTAGGCTTTAAAGACGAAATGTCCCTCATGATTGCTGGGGGAAATGCGGTCTGTGGCTCGTCGGCTATCGGAGCCATTGCGCCCGCCATCAAGGCAGACAGTAAGGATAAGGGGCAGGCTATTGTCCTCATTAACCTCTTAGGAACCATTCTGATGTTTGTACTGCCCTTGATTGGGGTGCAGGTCTTAGGCTTTTCGGATTTGGCCAATAGTGCTCTGACAGGTGGGGTATTGCAGTCAGTAGGGCAAGTAGTGGCATCTGCCAGTCTCATCAACGACACCGTCACTCAATACGCAACATTATTTAAAATTACACGTATTCTCTTTTTAGTGGTCGTGGTCTTTGCCTTTGAACGCTTAATGGCGAAAAAGAATCAGGAAATTTCTGCCGAAAATACGTCTGCTAAATCGATTTTTGCCAGCATTCCGTGGTATATTCTCGCTTTTTTGCTTCTGTGTTGTGTAAACAGCAGCCTACCACTACCCAGCTTTTTAGGTGCCGGATCAAAGTGGTTTAGCACTTGGTTTGAAATTACAGCCCTTGCGGCCATTGGCCTACGATTAGACTTTAAGAAATTTTTGCAAGAAGGACCCAAATTCTTGATGTACATGGGGCTGATTGGTCTTGTGCAAATTGTATTAGCACTAATCTTGATTTTTATTTTAAGAATTGGATAGAAGTGGCAAGACGGAAACGTTATCATTGCAATATATGGGAAATTTATGAGTTTTTCCTTGAAAAAAATGCGATTTTAAGGTAACATGGTTTAGTAAATAAAATTAACTCAAAGGAGAGTAAAAAATGTCAATTATTACTGATGTTTACGCTCGCGAAGTCCTAGACTCACGCGGTAACCCAACACTTGAAGTAGAAGTTTACACTGAATCAGGCGCATTCGGTCGTGGTATGGTTCCTTCAGGAGCTTCTACTGGTGAGCACGAAGCAGTTGAGCTTCGTGATGGAGATAAATCTCGTTACCTTGGTCTTGGTACACAAAAAGCTGTTGATAACGTAAACAACGTTATTGCAGATGCTATCATCGGTTACGATGTACGCGACCAACAAGCTATCGACCGTGCAATGATCGCTCTTGACGGTACTCCAAACAAAGGTAAATTGGGTGCGAACGCAATCCTTGGTGTGTCTATCGCTGTAGCACGTGCTGCTGCTGACTACCTTGAAATCCCACTTTACAGCTACCTTGGTGGATTCAACACAAAAGTTCTTCCAACACCAATGATGAACATCGTTAACGGTGGTTCTCACTCAGATGCGCCAATCGCTTTCCAAGAATTCATGATCTTGCCAGTTGGTGCGCCAACTTTCAAAGAAGGTCTTCGTTGGGGTGCTGAAGTATTCCACGCTTTGAAGAAAATCCTTAAAGCTCGTGGTTTGGTAACAGCTGTTGGTGACGAAGGTGGATTCGCTCCTAAATTTGAAGGAACTGAAGACGGTGTTGAAACAATCATCGAAGCAATCGAAGCAGCTGGTTACGAAGCTGGCGAAAACGGAATCATGATCGGTTTCGACTGTGCATCATCTGAGTTCTACGACAAAGAGCGTAAAGTATACGACTACACTAAATTTGAAGGTGAAGGAGCTGCTGTACGTACTTCTGCAGAGCAAATTGACTACCTTGAAGAGTTGGTAAACAAATACCCAATCATCACTATCGAAGACGGTATGGATGAAAATGACTGGGATGGATGGAAAGCTCTTACTGAACGTCTTGGTAAACGTGTTCAATTGGTTGGTGACGACTTCTTCGTTACAAACACTGACTACCTAGCACGCGGTATCAAAGAAGGAGCTGCAAACTCAATCCTTATCAAAGTAAACCAAATCGGTACACTTACTGAAACATTTGAAGCGATTGAAATGGCGAAAGAAGCTGGTTACACTGCGGTTGTATCACACCGTTCAGGTGAAACTGAAGATTCAACAATCGCTGACATCGCGGTTGCAACAAACGCTGGTCAAATCAAGACAGGTTCATTGTCACGTACTGACCGTATTGCGAAATACAACCAATTGCTTCGTATCGAAGACCAACTTGGTGAAGTTGCAGTTTACAAAGGGTTGAACTCTTTCTACAACTTGAAAAAATAATCTCTTTACGAGATGAGGGCTGAAAAGCCTTGATATGAAGCACTTTGGGGTGTCATCCCAAGGTGCTTTTTTAGAATTTACTACCCTTTGTACTACTCCTAGTGAAAATAGGGTATAGTAAGAGGGCAACCCTTATAAACTTTTGTTATTGTTAGAATTGACAGACGCTCTAAAATGTGTTACAATGTAACACAAAGAGATGAGGTGAATTACATGAGTACAGTTACAATCAGATTAAACCAAGAAGAAGAAACATTTTTCAAAAGCTATGCTCAATTAACAGGGCAAAGCCTTTCTAGTCTATTCAAAAAAGCCTTAGAGCGTGATATTGAAGATGAATATGATTTAAAAATCTATCATCGAGCTTATGCAGAATATAAGGCAGACCCAGAGACAATTAGCCATGCTGATTTTAAGAAAGAGCTAGGCTTGTAATATGTACAGTATAGAGTATTCTAAAAAAGCTCAAAAGCAGATTAAGAAATTAGATAAGCAGATACAGCGGTTGTTATTTGTTTGGATTGATAAGCACTTAGAGGGGACAGATAACCCACGCGCCCACGGTAAAGGTTTAACAGGAAACCATGCTGACGAATGGCGTTATCGTATTGGTGATTATAGGCTTATATGCGATATTCAAGATGATAGGATGGTTATTTTAGCGCTTGAATTTGGGCACAGGAGAGATGTTTATTAGACATAAAAAATAGCACCCGTTAAGGTGCTGTTTTCTTGCCTGCTGAACTCATCAATTCAATACCTTTTTTACTACCCCTCTAATATCTTGTATTTGTTTATAATTTACACTATAGAATGAAAAAGGTAAAAAGTAGGTTAGTAATTTAGCGTATATTAGTGAACTGTTTGATATTTAGATAAGTAGTTACATGTAAAATAAGACGCGAGCGAAGCGAGCATTTAAAAGATATTTCCCGATATAGTGGTATCCTAGACAATAATGTTGTTATTGTCTAGGACGGGATTTTTGAGACCTTTGGCTGAAAAATGAGGGATGAAACTCCGTAGGAGGTTGAAATAGTTCGGGGAACTATTTCAATCGGGAAATATCAAAAGATACTAAATGTAAACGAAATGTATGAAAGGGAGATGAGCCGAGGAGAAATGAGATGAGTGGTGTGAACCAGCCAGCTATTGCTAGAATGGAAACAGGTAAGATAAGCCCTCAGTTTGCTATGGGATTAAAGGTTTCTTAGTCTTGGTAAGATGTTAGCAGTTGTACCATTGGAGCATGAATAAATATAAAAATAGCAGTGATGAAAATACTCAGTTCTCTTGCCTACTGAACAGATAAGTGACTATCCTTTTCTTGAAGAGGTGGTATATGGTAGAATGAGATGAAGTAAAAGAGGGGCAGTCCTCTAGTACCGCTGATTCAGCTGTTTCCTTTTCCAAGCATTTGTTGTGATGTTGTTTCTATTTCCTTGACAGGTCGAGGAATATTTGCTATACTGGTAGCATAAGTGAAATAGAATATGAACAAGCAGTAAATTTTTTTACGTAGCCGGGTCTACAAGTGTGTAGACAGCAGATTGGTTGAGCATCTAAAGCCGAGCATATCTGTGAGACAGTACAAACTGTCCACAGGTGTGCTCTTTTTTCTGTTTTTCATATCAAAAGGAGGAACTATTATGAATGCTATTGTGAAAACGACAAGAGGAATTTTCTTTCTCATCGGAACGCTCGGTCTGGGATTGGGGCTGGTATTGGAACATATTTTGAGTAGCTGGGCCATTGGTTGCTTCGTCTTAGCCATTCTATTGCTAGGAGGTCCGATTGGGAAAGACGTTTTCAAAGAGATGTTGGAAACAGGGGATTTTCAAGTAGATTTGTTGATGATCTTATCTGCACTAGGAGCAGTTTCTATCGGTTATGTTAGCGAGGCAGCAATCTTGCTCTTTATCTTTGCGGCCTCTGAAGTGTTGGAAGACTATGTGTATAGGAAGTCCATGAAAACAATGGAAACCTTGATGACACAAGTTCCTCAACAAGCAAGTGTCCTGATGGAGGATGGACAAGCGGAGCTACGATTGATTGATGATATTTGCATTGGGGACATTCTCATAGTAGCAAAGGGAGAACAAATAGCCCTCGATGGGGAAGCCCAAGAGCCGATGCAAGTAGATGAAAGTCTGTTGACAGGTGAGTGTCTTCCAGTCACAAAAGAAAGTGGAGATACAGTCTTTGCAGGAACGCTGAATGTGGGTGATACGGCTAGTTATCGGGTTGTTAAAGATAGTAGTGACAGTCGGTATGCGCAAATTGTCTCGCTGATTCAAGCAGCGAGCAGCAGCCAAAGTAAGCGTGATGAGCGGATTCATCAACTCCAAAAGAAGTACATGATACTGGTCTTAGTGGGGGTTCTTGTCTTTATTTTAGGTTTGATGTATGGGCAAGGGCAACCCTTTGTTGCGGCTTTCTATCGTGGTATGATTTTATTGACGGTTGCGAGTCCCTGTGCCTTGATTGCATCCATTACGCCTGCTATGTTGAGTGCGATGAGCTTTAGCGCTAAGCAGGGAATCTTGATCAAAAATGGCCAGGCCTTGGAAAATATGATGCACTTATCAGTACTCTGTACGGATAAAACAGGGACCGTCACAACAGGAGAATTTCGGGTCAGTGATTACCAGTTAGACAATCCAGAGCTTTTGCCGCTACTGTTATACATGGAAAGTAGGTCCTCTCATCCCTTAGCAACCTCTATCTTGAGTCATTTTAAGGACGTGGCCTATGGAGCACTAGCAGATACCAAGCCTGTTAAGGAATGTGTAGGACATGGGATACAGATGGGAGATGTGTTGATTGGAAATCAGCAGTTTGTCCAATCGTGTATCGATCCACATCATTATTTGGATAAAAAGAGTCATGGGACCTTATTGTTTGTAGCCCAAGCTGAACGAATCGTAGGCTATATTGAACTGGTGGATACTATCCGTGATGAGGCAGAAGGCTTGATCGCTTCTTTGAAAGAGGCAGGGGTAGACGTTGTCATGTTGACAGGAGATAGGGCGGAGACAGCGCAATTTGTCGCAGATGAATTGCAGATTGAGACTGTTCATGCCCAGTGTCTCCCAGAGGATAAGGTGGCTTACTTACAGCAGTATGCAAGGCAAGACAAAGTGGTTGGCATGATTGGCGATGGCTTAAATGATGCGCCAAACTTGGCCTATGCAGCGGTTGGGATTGCTATGGGTGGTGGCACAGATGTGGCGCTTGAGATGAGCGATATCATCATGATTCATAACAGCCTGACCAAGGTAGGCTTACTCTATCAACTGAGTCGCAAATACGGCCGTATCACTCGTTGGAATATCGTCTTTTCCATCTCTGTTATTCTTGTTTTAATCCTGCTGAATGTGATGGGAATTCTAGACCTGACCGAGGGGGTATTTTTTCATGAAATGTCGACCATCCTTGTCATCTTAAATGGTTTGAGGCTTCTTAAGGGAACTTAAGCTAGAACTGACTATTGCTATGCTCTAAAGGCTAAAAAGGGTCAGACTTTGCATTCAGCCTTAGACATAGACAAATCCAAGAACTATTTAAACAGGTTGCAAAGCTTGTCATTGGATTTTTCGATTTTCGCGAGTGAGCTTCGTCAGATACTTTTCGCTGTGGTAAAAGTGGTGTTATTACAAGTAGTGACGCTACTCGGAAATGGTGAGACCTTGGGCTCAGCATTTATAGTGGATTGAGAAAGGAATGGAGCAAGGAGCAGCAGATAGAACTGAAGTTCATCAAATCAAGTCAACAACGTCTAGTTTTGATTTTCAAAGATTATAAGGTACTGTCTGCGTCTCAGCTCTTTATCTGAACGGTCATTCATTTGACCATAAAATCGATGATTTTGATGATGACCTCTCACACTCGTTCTTACACACTTACGCGATGACAAATTCGTATGAAGATTCTGAATTTACAAAACCTTTAAAAATGAAGAGTTTCTGTCATCTTACAAAGAGTTTTTGGTATAATAAAGACTATTGAATTAAAAGGAGATTTTCATGATTAAAAAGGGTTCCTTAACAGGTTTACTCCTGTTTGGTATATTTTTTGGAGCAGGAAATTTAATCTTTCCGCCTACACTTGGTGCCTTATCAGGCGAGCATTTTGGGTCAGCCATTAGTGGCTTTGTGTTATCAGGAGTCGGAATTGCTGTCTTGACCCTTATCATTGGGACCTTAAATCCTAAAGGTTATGTCTATGAAATTTCACGCAAGATTGCACCGTGGTTTGCAACGACCTATCTGGTAGCGCTCTACCTGTCTATCGGTCCTTTCTTTGCGATACCACGGACAGCGACAACAGCTTATGAAGTGGGAATTGCCCCTCTGCTAGCTGGTAACAGCCAGTGGGGGCTGCTCGTCTTTACTATTCTCTACTTTATTGCAGCCTATCTCATTTCACTTAATCCCTCTAAAATCTTAGACCTAGTAGGGAGAATCTTGACTCCTGTCTTTGCCCTATTGATTGTGGTGTTGGTCATCTTAGGGGCTACAAAATACGGTAGTAACAGTCCGATGGTAGCATCAGGAACCTACGTGACCTCGGCATTCGGAACAGGATTTTTAGAGGGTTACAATACACTAGATGCCCTAGCTTCAGTCGCTTTCAGTGTGATTGCGGTTGAGACCATGAAGCAGCTCGGTTTTGCCTCTAAAAAAGAATATGTATCGACCATTTGGGTGGTAGGAATCGTTGTGGCTCTGGGCTTTAGTGCTCTTTATATCGGCCTTGGTTTCCTGGGCAACCATTTCCCAATTCCAGCAGAGATAATGGCTTCTGATACCAACAAGGGGGTCTATGTGCTATCGCAAGCAACACAAGCCATCTTTGGCTCAACTGCCCAGATTTTCCTAGCTATCATGGTGACCATGACCTGCTTTACAACGACAGTCGGTTTGATTGTATCGACATCCGAGTTTTTTGTCAAAACCTTCCCACAGTTGGGGTATAAGGCATATGCAACGATCTTTACCTTGATTGGCTTTGGGATTGCCAATATCGGTCTTTCAGCCATCATTTCCTACTCCGTCCCAGTACTACAAATTCTCTATCCGATTACCATTGCCATTGTTTTAATTGTCATTGTCAATCGCTTGGTTCCCCTATCAAAAATAGGAATGCAGCTGACCATTGCCTTGGTGAGTATCGTAGCCTTTGCGACGATTATCGGTACACAATTCAAATTGGACGGATTAAGTAAGCTTATCAAAGCCCTGACATTTGCAGATGCTTCGCTTCCGTGGCTCGTACCAGCCTTGATTGGCTTACTCATCGCTTTTCTATTACCTGATAAACAGGTCGCAGAAAGTTTTGAAATGGAATAATATTTTACATCTATCACGAAAGTGGTAGATTTTTTCGTATCTCATCAAATTCAAGTTTTTCCACATCAAATTCTCTAGTTTTTAGGTGGGAAGAAGACTATACTAGAGATACAAAAAGATAAGGAGTACTGAAATGACCTCAGTTGTATTTCTATTCTCGGTGTTTTTAGCAGGAATCCTATCCTTCTTTTCACCCTGTATCTTACCCCTCTTACCAGTCTATGTTGGAATCTTATTGGACGCAGATGAACCACGAACCGTGCGAGTGTTAGGTTTTGAGATTGCTTGGTATAGCATTGTTAAAACCCTCTTTTTCATCGCAGGACTATCCATGGTCTTTATCACCTTGGGCTACGGGGCTGGTTTCCTAGGAAATCTTCTCTATACGGATTGGTTCCGCTATGTGTTAGGAGCTATCGTTATCATCCTTGGGATTCACCAGATGGGCATCATCAATCTGGCTCTATTGCAAAAGCAAAAGAGCGTTCCATTCAAGCAGAACAAAAAACGCCATGATTTCTACAATGCTTTCTTGCTCGGCTTGACCTTTAGCTTCGGTTGGACACCGTGTATCGGACCAGTTCTTAGTTCTGTTCTTGCAATTGCAGCGTCTGGAGGAGCTGGCGCTTGGCAGGGCGCAATCTTGATGCTCCTCTACACACTAGGACTTGCCCTCCCATTCTTATTGGTAGCCCTCGCTTCCTCATTTGTCCTACGCTACTTCAGCAAACTCAAACCCTACATGGTAACCTTGAAGAAAATGGGTGGCGCCCTCATTATCTTGATGGGAATCTTACTCATGTTAGGCAAGTTAAATATCTTTACCCAGCTATTTGGATAAACAACATAATTCATTATAAAAGGAAAAATCTCATGAAAACTAAAACATTATTACTCGCTAGCCTCTTGTCTGTAGGATTATTGATAGCCTGCTCTGATCAAAAAGCAGACGATATGAAAAAAACAGATGACAGTTCGGTGATGCAAAAAGAAGACAAGATGTCCGATGAAAAGAAAGATATGAATGACGAAAAGATGCCTAACAAAGAGGATATGAAAAAAGACGACATGAAAGAAGGGGGGAACAAAGCGATGAATGATGGAAAACCAGCACCTGATTTTAATTTGGAAGGTGTGGACGGCAAGACTTACAAACTCTCTGATTTCAAGGGGAAGAAAGTCTATCTAAAATTCTGGGCGTCATGGTGTTCCATTTGCCTTTCCACCTTGCAGGATACTGATGACCTTGCTAGTCAGGTAGAAGATGAAGACTATATTATCTTAACAGTAGTATCTCCTGATCACATGGGCGAAAAGTCTGCAGAAGATTTCAAAAAATGGTATGATGGACTTGACTACAAACACACTCCAGTCCTCCTTGATCCAAGCGGGAAATTGTTGCAAGAATACGGTGTTCGTGCTTATCCGACTTCAGCCTTTATCGGCAGTGACGGGGGCTTGGTAGAAGTCCACCCAGGATTTATGGATAAGGCCGGTATCGAAGACAAGCTCAAAGAGATTCACTAGGAGGTAAGATATGGAAGATAAGTCCAAGTTATTCCTCATTCTAGGAGGTGTACTCGTCGTGATTGTAGCCCTTGTATTTGGAAGTCGTTTGTGGATGGTCTCTTCCTCGACATCTATTAAGGATGTTGCAATGAGCCAGACGAATGAAGTCACAAGAAAGGATAAGAAAGACCATATGAAAGAAGATCTTAGAGAAATTTATCTTGCTGGCGGTTGTTTCTGGGGTGTAGAAGAATATTTCTCCCGCGTTTCAGGGGTAGTAGATGCTGTATCGGGCTATGCCAATGGAAAAGGAGACACCACTAAGTACGAATTGATTGGTCAGACAGGTCATGCTGAAACAGTTAAGGTGACCTATGACAAGAACCAAGTGTCGCTCCGCGAAGTTTTGCTCCACTATTTCCGCATCATTGACCCAATCAGTGTCAATAAACAGGGAAATGACCGTGGCACCCAGTACCGAACAGGTGTTTATTATACTGATACAGATGATTTGGCGGTTATTGAAGAGGTCTTTGCTGAACAAGCCGAGAAATTAGACAAACCGCTCGCTGTTGAAAAAGCAACTTTAGCAAACTTCGTAGAAGCAGAAGAATACCACCAAGACTATCTTCGGAAGAATCCGAATGGGTATTGCCATATCAACGTCAATCAGGCTAGCTATCCGGTCATTGATGAACAGTTGTACCACAAACCAAGTGATGAAGAAATCAAGGAAATGCTGACAGCGGAAGAGTATGCGGTGACCCAACAGAATGATACAGAACGAGCTTTCTCAAACCGCTACTGGAATCAATTTGAGGACGGTATCTATGTGGACATTGTAACTGGTGAGCCCCTCTTTTCTTCCAAAGATAAGTATGATTCAGGTTGCGGTTGGCCAAGTTTCTCATGCCCTATTAGCCCAGATGTATCGACTTATAAAGACGATACGAGCTTTAATATGGTGCGGACTGAGGTCAGAAGCCGAGTGGGTGATTCCCACTTGGGACATGTCTTTACAGATGGTCCCAAGGATAAGGGTGGTCTTCGTTACTGTATCAATAGCCTCTCCATCAAGTTTATTCCAAAAGCAGAAATGGAAAGTAAGGGCTATGGCTACCTCTTGGACTATGTCTGATGTGTCTAGTTCTATTAGTTAGTGTATATCTCAAGATAGGCATATCTGTAATCGGCTACAGCCGAAACACCCGCCTATCTTTTTTCAAGTTCAATTGCGTCCAAAACAGGGGAATGTAAAGGTAGTTGAAGGAAGCTCTAGCAGTGGATAAGAACAGTAACGGTGTTTCTCCAGTTGAGTAGATAAAGTGCTATTTTGATGGTGGAGAAGTAGGAGGAAAGGGCAGGAGAGAGACATGTATAAAATGATGATTGTAGAAGATGAGTACCTTGTCCGACAGGGAATTTCGTCCTTGATTGATTTTGAAAGATTGGGTATGGAAGTCTTGGCAGAAGCTGAAAATGGCTTAGAGGCTTGGGACTTGTTCCAAAAGGAGCAGGTAGATATTCTCTTAACCGACATTAACATGCCGCAGATGAACGGTATTCGCTTAGCGCAGCTGGTCAGGGAACACTATCCATCGACCCATATCGTCTTTTTGACGGGTTATGATGACTTTGATTATGCCCTCTCAGCTGTCAAATTAGGAGCAGATGACTATCTCTTGAAGCCCTTCTCTAAGGCGGATGTGGAGGAGATGTTGGTCAAGGTGAAGGAGAAACTCGATGAGGAAGAAACACGTCAACAGATTCGAGACTTGCTCCAGCAAAGTGAGAAATCAAGTTTGGCTCAAGTGATTCAAAATCGCTTGGCAGAACAGGGGCTATCCCTTAAATCCCTAGCTCGTGATTTAGGCTTTAGCCCCTCGCATCTCAGTGTCATCTTGAAAAAAGAGTTGGGGCTACCCTTTCAAGACTACTTGATTCAAGAGCGGATGAAAAAGGCCAAGTTGCTACTGTTGACAACGGATTTGAAAATTTATGAAATAGCAGAGCAGGTCGGTTTTGAAGATATGAACTATTTTTCACAACGCTTTAAGCAGGTCGTAGGAGTAACACCTAGCCAATTTAAAAAAGGAGTGCAAGGATGAAGCGCTATTCTCTTTTTGTCCAATTAGTTGCTTACATTGCTCTCACCATGCTACTGCTTTTAGGTATTGTGGGGGCTAGTTACTACCATACCAGCTCAACGGTTATCCAAGAAACGACCGAACAAAGTACCCAAGATACGATTTCCCAAAGTGGACAGTTTGTCCAATCCTATTTGGAAAAACTAAAAGAAACAACCAAGAGTCTGGCGACCAATGAGCTGGTCAAGGGGTACGCAGAAGATTCTACAGCTGAACATGAGGAGAGTCTCAGAAAACTCTTAGACACGATTTTATCCACAGACCGAGACTTGCTATCTGCTGTACTTATCACCAAATCAGGTCACTTGGTAGCAACAGACGAAGCAATCAGCATGAAAACCTCTAGTGACATGATGAAGGAGGCTTGGTACAAAGCTGCCATTCAGGAGCATGCGATGCCGGTCTTGACCCCAGCTCGCCAGAATTTATCTGAATCAAGTGACAAGTGGGTCGTTTCTATCACCCAAGAGGTGGTCGATAGCAAGGGGGACAATCTCGGCGTTATCCGTCTGGATATTGCCTACGATAGCTTGTCGCGTTATTTGGATAGCCTGCAATTGGGAAAAGATGGCTTTACCTTTATCATCAATAGCAAGCACGAATTTGTCTATCACCCTCAGAAGAGTGTTTATTCTTCTAGTCAGGAGATGAAAGCCTTAGAACCTTATATCCTTGTCCGAAATGGTTATGTTTCTCAAGGGACCGCCTACGTTTACCAGTATCCGATTCCGCAGAGCGACTGGCTGATTATCGGAGTGGCTTCTATGGAAAATCTCCACCAGTTGCAGAAGCAAATCTTCATGTCTTTCCTAGGAACAGGTCTTGTTGTCTTAGGGATTTGTCTCTTGGGCATTTGGTTTATCTTGCGCCACTGGATCAAACCCCTGCGGAATTTGCAGGAGACGATTTTGGCGATTGGAAATGGGAATGCGAGCCTTCGTGCCAGCGAGCAGGGAGCACCTGAATTGGTCAATTTGGCCCATCAGTTTAACCGCATGTTAGACCAAATTGACAAGTTGATGCTGGCGGTTAAAGAAGAAGAGCAAAATGTCCGCAAATACGAACTGCAAGCCCTCTCCAGTCAAATCAATCCACACTTTCTCTATAATACCCTAGACACCATTGTCTGGATGGCGGAGCTTAACAACAGTGCGAAGGTGGTCGAAGTGACCAAGTCGCTCGCTAAGTATTTCCGCCTAGCACTCAATCAGGGCAATGAGCAGATTGCGCTCAAAGATGAGATTGAGCATGTGCGCCAGTATCTCTTTATCCAAAAGCACCGCTATGGAGATAAATTAGCCTATGAAATTGAGGAAGATGCCCGATTTGATGATTTTCAATTACCTAAGCTGGTCTTACAGCCCTTGGTCGAAAATGCCATTTATCATGGTATTAAGGAAATAAAGGGCCAAGGCTTGGTGCGCGTGTCGGTAGCGGAACGAAAGGAGTTTCTTGTCGTATCCATCTATGATAATGGGTCTGGTTTTACAGCCCACGACACGACGGAAAATCTCTTGGTCAAGCTTGGTGGTGTCGGTCTAAAAAATGTGGATCAGCGCTTGCGTTTGCAGTTTGGGTCTACCTATTACATGGATATTGACTCCAAACAGGGAGCTTATACGATTATTTCGCTTTTCTTTCCTAAAAGATAAGTTTTTGGACACTTTTTACCAGTTTGTTTAAAAACGAGGAATAATGAGCAGAATAGTTGAAGCGTATTCAAACTTATGTTATTATATTAACTATAAAATAAAAGGAGGACATGCAAATGTCAGAAGAAAAATTGTCAGCAAAATTGGACCAAGTAACAGGTGGCTTGAAAGAAGCAGCTGGAAAAGTTGTTGGTGATAAGAAGACAGAAGTGGAAGGTCTTGTTGAAAAAACAGCTGGTAAAGCGAAGGAATTGGCAGATGATGCAGTTGACAAAGCAAAAGAACTCACTGAAGATGCCAAAGGTGCTGTAGAGGGCGCTGTAGAAGGCCTTAAAAACGTTTTTGGTAATAAGTCACTATCAAAATGATACCTCGCAAGAGGTATTTTTTCATACTCAAATAATAAGAGTCAGAGTATCAGTGCTCATCAACATTCAATCCTGTCATCTCAGAAGATATAGAGCGTATAAATAAATTCAAAGTATACTCTGGTGAAGAAACTCTCGCTTGATTTGTCTTACTCGTATCTGTAAAGAATGTAGCTCTTGCAAGAGCTGCAGTAACGTTTCAATCTATAGAAATCAGAAGCAATGATAAAAATGTCTGAGTTTGCTTCCACGTATTAAGAATAATCGATTAGGGCTACCGAAAAAAGAGAGTGTTGGGATTGAAAAAATCTGATGATTTTTTGAGCATAACTTTTGTAATCGGTACCAAAATCTAGTATAATATCAACTGTATAAAAATATTTTTTAGGAAAGCGAGATTTACTTATGTCTAAAATCGTTGTTGTTGGTGCAAACCACGCTGGTACAGCTTGTATCAAAACTATGTTAACAAACTATGGTGCTGATAACGAGATTGTTGTATTTGACCAAAACTCAAATATTTCTTTCCTTGGATGTGGAATGGCACTGTGGATTGGCGAGCAAATCTCTGGACCAGAAGGCTTGTTCTACTCTGATAAAGAGCAATTGGAAAGCCTCGGTGCAAAAGTATACATGAACTCACCAGTTGAGTCTGTAGACTATGATAAAAAAGAAGTACATGTCCTTTTAAAAGACGGCAGCAAACACGTTGAGTCCTATGACAAGTTGATTTTCGCGACTGGTTCACAACCAATCTTGCCACCAATTAAGGGTGCAGAAATCAAAGAAGGTTCACGTGAATTTGAAGCAACTCTTAAAAATCTTCAATTCGTTAAATTGTACCAAAACTCAGCAGATGTGATTGAAAAATTAAAAGATGAGGACATCAAACGCGTAGCAGTTGTTGGTGCTGGTTACATCGGTGTTGAGCTTGCTGAAGCCTTTGAACGCAAAGGCAAAGAAGTTATCCTCATCGACGTTGTAGACACTTGCTTGGCAGGTTACTATGACCGCGATTTGACAGATATGATGAGCAAAAACCTTGAAGACCACGGTATCAAATTGGCATTTGGTCAAACCGTACAAGCGATTGAAGGTGACGGTAAGGTAGAGCGTATCGTAACAGATAAAGAAACATTTGACGTTGATATGGTTATCTTGGCAGTTGGTTTCCGTCCAAATACAGGTCTTGGCGATGGTAAGATTGAGCTCTTCCGCAATGGTGCCTTCCTTGTAAACAAAAAACAAGAAACAAGCATCAAAGATGTCTATGCAATCGGTGACTGTGCGACTGTTTATGACAACTCAATCGGTGACACAAATTACATCGCCCTCGCGACAAACGCTGTTCGTTCAGGTATCGTAGCTGCTCACAACGTATGTGGAACTGAACTTGAGTCAATCGGTGTGCAAGGTTCAAATGGTATTGCAATCTATGATCTTAAAATGGTATCAACTGGTTTGACGCTTGAAAAAGCAAAACGCTTTGGCTACAACGCTGTTGTTACTGAATTTACAGACAACCAAAAACCAGAATTCATCGAACATGACAACTTCCCAGTAACACTGAAAATTGTTTACGATAAAGATACACGTGTTGTTCTTGGAGCACAAATGGCTTCTAAGGAAGATATGTCAATGGGTATCCATATGTTCTCACTTGCTATCCAAGAAAAAGTTACAATCGAACGCTTAGCGCTTCTTGACATCTTCTTCTTGCCACACTTCAACAAGCCATATAACTATATTACTATGGCAGCTTTGGGTGCAGAGTAAGAAACGTATCAATCTGGAAGTAGGTGCTTCCAGATTTTTTCTGTCTATATTTAGGGAAAGAAGATGAAAGAGAATAAAAATAAAGGGATTATTGGATTTATCATAGGAGGTCTGATTTTTCTCCTAGTTGGTGGTTTAGTGGGTGGCCTTTATGCCCTCAATTCGGGCGCGGAAAACTTGTATGAGCGAGGCAAACGCTTTGATCCGTATGGGAACAGTAGCTCGACCTCTATCAAAATTACGGGAATTCTGACCGAGCCGATTGCAGAAGTAGATACAGGAACCTTTATCTACTTGGTGGAGTATGAGGGAAGCGGTTATGTTGGTCTAGAAGCCTCAGCTAGTGATAAGAAACTGCAAGCCCTACTCAAGCAAGCAGAAACCCTGCCAGAACAGCCAATGATTTTAGAGGTGGAAGTCTTTAGTACGAGCTCGCAAGAAGATGGTCAGATTGAAAATTACGAATCCTTGATGAGTGGAATCATTGATCACAGTAGTGATATTGCGCCTGCCTTTGCTTATAGTTCCTATGTTTCACTGTCAGAAGCCAATGCTCTTCGCTGGATTATGTACGGCACAGCTGCTTTTTTGATTGGGATTGGTCTCATACTCTTTGCGCGCGCCTACTCGATTCGTAAAACCAATCATCAGTCTTACGATAACTTGTATCAGGCCTATCCAGAATTAAAGGGGAACTTGGACTTACTTCTGGTAGACGCGGCTTACAGAAATGACCGGTTGCAGATATTGGTCTACAAAGAGCATTTGGTGACCTATTACCGCGGGTTTAATGCAGTCGCCTTACCAGATGTGGAACGCTTGTATAGTCAAACGATTCGACATCGCTATAGTTTCTTTACAATTGCACGGGATGAATACTTAATGGTCCACAGGAGAGGAGTCAAGCGTGCCCTCACCATGCAGTACAAATCAGCTAAGAAAGAAACAGATATGGAGCTGCAAGGACTGTTGGACTACTTGGTTGAACAGTACCCTGAGATGCAGATTGGGTTTTAAGAAATAGAAAAGGAGTGCCAATTCTAAAAGATTGGCGCTTTTTTTCATACTTTTTGATATAATAAAAGAATTGGAAGTCTTGGAAAATCAGAAGGGCAGTCTGTTCTTGCGCCTTGATTTTCTAAAAGACAAGAGATGAGGAGAGAAGATGAATCCTTTATTAAATGGAATGAATGAGAAGCAGGCAGAGGCGGTTCAGACAACAGAAGGTCCCTTGTTGATTATGGCGGGTGCGGGGTCTGGTAAGACCCGAGTCTTAACGCACCGCATTGCCTATCTGATTGATGAAAAAATGGTCAATCCATGGAATATCTTGGCCATTACCTTTACCAATAAAGCTGTTCGTGAGATGAAGGAGCGAGCCTTTGCGCTGAATCCAGCAACGCAGGATTGCTTGATTGCGACTTTCCACTCCATGTGTGTGCGGATTTTGCGTCGTGATGCGGATCATATTGGCTACAATCGTAATTTTACCATTGTGGATCCGGGGGAGCAACGAACCTTGATGAAGCGGATTTTGAAGAATCTGAATCTGGATCCGAAAAAATGGAGTGAACGATCGATTCTCGGCACGATTTCCAATGCTAAAAATGACTTGATTGACGAGGTAGCCTATGAAAGTCAGGCTGGAGATTTCTACACGCAGATTGTTGCCAAATGTTATACTGCCTATCAAAAAGAATTGCGCATGAGTGAGGCAGTAGACTTTGATGATTTGATTATGCTGACCCTACGCTTGTTTGATCAGAATCCAGAGGTGCTGACCTATTACCAGCAGAAATTCCAGTATATCCACGTTGATGAGTATCAAGACACCAACCATGCCCAGTATCAGTTGGTGAAGCTCCTTGCTTCACGTTTTAAAAATATCTGTGTTGTGGGAGATGCAGATCAGTCAATCTACGGTTGGCGTGGTGCGGATATGCAGAATATCCTTGATTTTGAGAAGGATTATCCAGAAAGTAAGGTTGTCCTGCTGGAAGAAAATTACCGCTCGACCAAGACAGTCTTACAGGCAGCAAATGACGTCATCGCTAATAACCGCAATCGCCGTCCGAAAAATCTCTGGACACAAAATGATGAGGGGAATCAGATTATCTACTATCGTGCCCGCGATGAGCAGGATGAAGCGATTTATGTAGCGGGTCAGATTGATGACTTAGTGCGAGCAGGTAGCGCCTATCGTGATGTTGCGGTCTTGTATCGGACCAATGCCCAATCTCGGACCATTGAAGAAGCCCTTTTAAAGGCCAATATTCCCTATACTATGGTCGGTGGAACCAAGTTCTATAGCCGGAAAGAGATTCGTGATGTCATTGCCTATCTCAATGTGATTGCAAATCCAGCAGATAATCTCTCCTTTGAGCGAATTGTCAATGAACCAAAGCGTGGGGTAGGACCTGGTACGGTAGAGAAAATTCGTGATTTTGCCCAAATACAGGCGATGTCCTTGCTAGAAGCGAGCCAGCATATCCTCTTGTCTGGAATTAAGGGCAAGGCAGCTCAGGCCGTGTTTGACTTGTCCAATCTGCTCTACCAGTTACGGGAAGAGTTGGATAGTCTTTCGATTACAGAGTTGGTTGAGGCTGTCTTGAGTAAGACGGGCTATATGGAAATGCTCACCCTCCAAGCAACCTTGGAAGCCAATGCTCGAATCGAAAACTTGCAGGAATTTCTTTCTGTGACCAAACATTTTGATGAGGAAAATGAGGTAGAAGGAGAAACAGGCTTGGAAACCTTGAGCCGTTTCCTCAATGATTTAGCTTTGATTGCCGATACGGATGACGGGGAGCGTGAGAGTTCAGCAGTAACCTTGATGACCTTGCATGCGGCGAAGGGGCTTGAATTTCCAGTTGTCTTTCTCATCGGCATGGAAGAAAATGTCTTTCCGCTTAGTCGCGCGGCTGAAGATGAGGACGAATTGGAAGAAGAACGCCGCTTGGCTTACGTGGGCATTACCCGCGCAGAGAAACAACTCTATCTGACAAATGCCAACTCCCGCCTCTTATTTGGGCGGAGCAGTTATAACCAGCCTAGTCGCTTTATCCGAGAAGTATCGAGTGATTTACTGGATTATCAAGGTCTAGCAAGACCTGCCAATACAGCCTTTAAGGCCTCCTATGTCAATGGTCAGACCAGTCGGTTTGGTCAAGGGATGAGTTTGCAGCAGGCGATTCAGTCTCGTAAGTCTCACATTCAACCTCGTCATCTAGGAGATGACTTGCCCTTTGGAAAGTCTAGTGGTACCTCACAAGCCGATTGGTCGGTTGGAGATAGTGTTATTCACCGAAAATGGGGACGAGGAACGGTCCTTGAAGTTACAGGGAGCGGCAATAGCCAAGAGTTGAAAATCAATTTCCCAGAACTAGGCCTCAAAAAAGTCCTAGCAAGTCTTGCCCCAATTCAAAAAGAGGAGTAAAACAAGATACGAGGGCGTAAAAAAAGCGACTGAAAATTAGGAAACATGACGAAGAAGCGTAGCTTCTAGGCATGTTTATCTATTTTCCGAGCTTTTAGCCCGAGTTCAATTCCACAAGATACGAGAGCGTTAAAAAGCGACTGTACTCTCGTTGAAGAAACTCTCCACTGGAGCGTTTCTTCCGTATCCGTAAGCGAACGAAGTTCGCAACGGCTACAGCAAAATTAGGAAACATGATGAGTGAAAGCTCCAGTGGAGGTTTTTACCCTAATTTCTAAAGGGCTGTCTATCTATTTTCCGAGCTTTTAGCTCGTACACAGTTCGGATTGATACAAGCTAATGACTCCTCTATACAAAAAAACGCCTAGAAATTTTCATTTCTAAGCGTTTTTGACTGTCTAAGAATTAAATCCTAGTAAGAGGATAAAAAAGGTCATATAGAGCAGACCTGCGAGAAGGAGCAGGTAGCCTAGTAAGAAAAAGGCTTTGACAGCTTTCGATAAATCAATTCGATGAAAAGACCTTATAAAACTGATACCAAGCAACAGATAGACGAGAAGAATGACAACGCAAACAAGGCGTAGAGCAGAAAGATAGTCAAACATGAACATAAACAACTCCTTAAAACAAGATACAAAGCCCGTAAAGAACTCAAAGCGAAAATAGGAACTATGACGACGAAGCTCAGGCTTCTAGGAATAGTTGTCTTTTTCGCACAGAGTTTAGGGCGTGTTCAATTACAAGATACGAGAGCGTAAAAAAAGCGACAGTATCACAAGGGCATCCGTATCCGTAAGCGAACAAAGTTCGCAACCGCTACAGCAAAAGGGGATAGGATACTCTGTAGACTTCCATTTCAACTTCTGGTTTAAGAAAGGATTTTGTAACCCCTTTCTTAAACCAGTATATCCTATTTTTTCGAGGATTTCAACTAGATTCATGCTGGGTTGGGAGATTGCGTTTTCCCTCAACTCTCAGAGGTTAGGTTGGTAGAGAGAGCTGCTATTATATAGCAACATCTGCCCCTCTGAGATTAGCTATAGTAAACAGGAAGAAGCTCCTCCGATGAACCTAGCAAAAGAGGCAGGTTTTTCTGACTTTTGGTATAATGGAGATAATCTGATTTACAAAGTAGACGATAGAAAGGAGATTCGATGAAATTATACTATGCAGATATTCGTTATCCCTTGACCCGTTTTTTGGCGGAGCTGGCAAGGAACTATACGAAAGACGGAAAGCGGGTCTTTTACATTGCTCCTAATTCCTTTTCTTTTGAAAAAGAACGAGTGGTCTTGTCTACCCTCAAGGAAAAAGGTTCTTTTGATATGATGGTGACCCGTTTTGAGCAGTTGGCACGCTATTTTACCCTCAAGCAACTGGACGAGAGAAAAAACGTGGATGATACAGGACTAACCATGATCTTTTTTAGGCTCTTGTCACAAATGGACGACAAGGAGTTTCAGGTCTATGGCAAGGTCAAGCAGGACATCGCCTTTATCCAACAATTACTTGACTTATACAAGGAAATGCAGCGCTCTAACGTAACCGCTGCAGACTTGGTACAATTAGATTCTCCCGCAAAAGAGGCAGATTTGGTGAAGATGTTGACTGCCTTTGAACAGGTGATGATGACAGAAGGGTTTCAAATTGCGACCAAAATTGCTCAATTTCGCAAGGCTGTTGAATCTGGTCAACTCAATCAGGAGTTAGCAAATGTTGTTCTCATTGTGGATGGATTTACTCGTTTTTCAGCTGAGGAAGAGGCGCTTATTACGGCTTTGAATGGACGTGTGGCAGAAGTGGTCATTGCAACTTATGCGAGTTCCAAAGCATACCAAGCAACCTATATTGAGGGAAATATCTACCAAGCCGGTGTAGAGTTTCTCCGCCATTTAGCGCAGACTTTTCAGACCAAGCCCAGCTATCTAGCGGGGGCAGATGAGCAGGATGTGCTGGGGATCATTTCGCAAAGTGTGGAAGCCCGCTATGATTTCTCTAATCGGCAGATAGAGGTGACGGCAGAAGCCAAAAAGGCTGTCCAGCTGTGGGAAGTGACCAATCAGAAAGAAGAAGTCCGTCAGGTGGCGCTTAGTATTCGGCAATTGCTTCATCAAGGGGTACGATATAAGGATATTGTGGTTCTCTTGGGCGACGTAGACAGCTATCATTTGCAGCTTGGAAAAGCCTTTGACCAATATGACATTCCCTACTATCTAGGACGAGCAGAGGAGATGAGCCACCATCCCTTGGTGCATTTGATTGAGTCCTTAGAACGCTTGAAACGCTATCGTTTTCGGACGGAGGACATGCTCAACCTCTTGAAATCAGGTCTCTATCAGCAATGGTCTCAGGAGGCAGTAGATAGGTTTGAGCAGTATCTCTTGTTTGCAGATGTCAAGGGGCAGGCGCAGTTTGAACGCGATTTTACAGCGAAGAATGGCACTCGCTACGATTTGCGAGAGCTGAATCATGTCCGTGAAAAAGTGATGGAACCCTTGACAGGCTTTTTTAAGGCTCGTCCTCAATCGGGCAAGAGTTTGTTAGAAAAATTCCGTGATTTTTGTGAGGCGATTGCATTGCCCCTCAATATGGAGGCGCTATCTGCACCATTTGGGGAGGTGGAGCAGGAGAAAGATGAGCAGGTTTGGAATCGCTTCGTTCGTCTCTTGGAGGACATGCACCAGATTTTTGGAGCGGAGAAATTGACGGTTACGGACTTTCTAGCCATTTTACGGGCAGGTATGCTCGCCAGTACCTATCGTACCCTACCTGCAACTGTTGATGTGGTACGGGTTAAGTCCTATGACTTGATTGAACCCCATACAGCTAAGTATGTGTTCGCCATTGGCTTAACCCAGACTCATTTTCCCAAGCTCGCTAAGAATACCAGCCTATTGACAGATGCAGAAAGGGTGCGGCTGAACGAAGCGACCGGTCCCTTGAGCAAGTTTGATGTGGTAAGCCGTGAGAATGTCAAGAAAAATCATTTTGCCATGATTTCGCTACTCAATGCAGCCAGTGAACAGCTGGTTTTGTCGGCTCCCCAACTTGCCAATGAAACAGAAGATACGCTGTCCCCCTATCTGCAACTCTTGCAGGAATTGGGGATTCCGAAAGAGGAAAAAGGGAAAGCTAAGGGCTTTCAGCTGGATGATTTGGCACACTATAAGAGCTTGTTAGCTCGTGTCATTGAAGTAAATCGCCTGCCATTTGAAGCGGAGTGGAGCAAGGAGGAAGAAACATTCTGGCTAGTCGCTATTCGCTACTTACGCAAGAAATTGGAACAAGAACAGATTGTCATTCCAGCTATTACAGGTGAGGTCGAGACCAGTCCGCTAGCGCCTGATACGCTTGAGGTTCTCTATCCGACAGGAGAGCCACTTGTGCTATCTGCTTCTAGTTTGACCGATTTTTATCAGAATGAGTATCTCTACTTTATCAAGCATGTCCTACGTTTGCGGGAGCGAGATAGCATTCATCCCGATGCGCGTAGCCATGGGAATTTTCTTCATCGGATTTTTGAGCGGGTAACGACCAATCATAGTCATCAATCTTTTGATGAAAAATTGCAAGAAGCGATGACCGAGACCCGCAAGGAACCGTCTTTTAAAGCTCTTTACCAATTCGATGCGGAGAGTCAGTTTTCAGAAACCGTCTTGTTGGATATCGCGCGGGCAACCTCTTTGGTTTTACAGGCTGATCCTGTTACCCAAGTTGTGGCAAATGAGGCTGTCTTTCGCTGGGAACAAGCACCGCTGTTGACATTAGGAGAGAAAAGACCCGTTCAAGTAGTAGGGAAAATAGATCGCTTGGATCAACTGACCTCAGAGCAGGCCTTTGGAGTAGTGGACTACAAATCCAGTAGCAAGCAGTTTCATATTGACCAGTTTTACAATGGGTTGAGCCCGCAGCTGATAACCTATCTTGCAGCGGTTCAGCAACTACCAGAATTTAGCCAATCAGAGAAGATTTTTGGTGCCATGTACTTGCACATGCTCGATCCGATTGTCAAATTGACAGATACCAAGTCAGAGGATCAGGTATTGGCACATGCCTATAAATCTCTCGTTTATAAGGGCTTGTTTTTGGAAGAGGAGAGCAATCGCCTGAATCATCTCTATGCCAAGAGCAAGGCTTCGCTTTTTACCCAGCAGGAGTTGGATACGATGCTAGCCTATAATCAGCACTTATATCGACAGGCGGCAGAGAAGATTTTAGCAGGGCAGTTTGCGGTCAATCCGTATACAGAGGACGGTCGCTCGGTTGCGGGTGAGCAACTAAAGGCAATCACGGGATTTGAAGCGGATCACCATTTGTCCTTGGCTCGTCCTCTTCTAAAAGGTGGTAAGAAAGAAGAGTGGCTAGACCGAATGAAGAAAGGAGTAGCAGATGAGCTTTGAAGCATTTTTAAGTCCAGCTGATATCGTAGCATTACAGAGGGAAGAGGCCCAGTCTGATAAGGTGCAGAAACGAACGCCGGAGCAAATCGAAGCAATCTACACCAATGGGCAAAATGTGCTGGTATCGGCTTCTGCTGGCTCTGGCAAGACCTTTGTCATGGTAGAGCGGATTTTGGATAAGTTGAAGCGAGGGATTGGTATTGACCAACTCTTTATCTCGACCTTTACGGTCAAGGCAGCAGGTGAGCTACGAGAGCGGATTGAACGGCAGCTGACCAAGGCGATTTTGGAGAGCCAGAATGACGAGTTACAACGCCATTTATCAGCTCAATTAACCAATCTTCCCAATGCGGCTATTGGGACCATGGATGCCTTTACCCAGCAGTTGGTGATGACCTATGGTTATCTGTTGGGCACTGCACCGACCTTTCGGATTTTACAGGATAAAAATGAGCAAGACCTGCTCAAGCAGGAAGTATTTTCGGACTTGGTGAGCGACTATATGGCGGGGAAGGACAGGGGCATCTTTCAAGAATTGGTACGGAATTTCTCTGGAAATCGCAAGGACATGAAGGGCTTTCGGGAGGTTGTCTATCAAGTTCACACCTTTAGTCAATCAACCAGTCATCCGAAGAAGTGGCTCACAGAAACCCTCCTTAAGGGTCATGAGCAGTTTACAACCCTCGCTAGTCTGCCCCCTTCAACCTTTGAGGGACTCTTAGATAGTATGGAGCGGGCTGCCAATGACTTGGAGGATGTGACAGATTTACCTAACTATAAAAAAGCAACGAAAGCCGGTAAACCAACGGCCACCTATACCAAGCATCAAGCCATCATCAGCCAGTTGAGGGAGTTACTGGTAGCGCATGCCAGTTGCAGGGAAGTAGAGCCACTCCCCCAAGTAGTCGCCCAGTTGGTGGAGCTCTTGCCATCCGGTGCAGAAGTGACGGTAGCTGGTACAAAATACCCAGTCTTTAAAGACTTGCAGGTACGATTGACCAATTTAAAACACTTGGAAACGGTGCTTGCCTACCAGCCTCAGCTGCTCCCCCTCCTTGGTCTTTTGAGAGATTTTGTCCTTGACTTTTCGGAGCAGTATCTACAACGCAAGATGCAGGAAAATAGTTATGAATTTACGGATATTAGCCATTTTGCCATTCAAATCTTGGCAGATTATCCCGAGATTCGTACTCTCTACCAGTCGACCTATCACGAAGTCATGGTCGATGAGTATCAGGACAACAATCATATTCAGGAGCGGATGCTAGATTTGCTATCAAATGGGCATAATCGCTTTATGGTAGGGGATATTAAGCAGTCGATCTATCGTTTTCGTCAGGCAGATCCCCGTATTTTTCAAGAGAAATTTGAATGCTATCAGGCAGATCCGACCGCTGGCAAGTTGATTCTCCTAAAGGAAAATTTCCGAAGCCAATGCGAGGTGTTGGATGCGACGAATGCAATCTTTACCCGTCTCATGGACAAGGCAGTCGGTCAAATCACCTATGATGAGACCCATTGCCTGGTCGCAGGAAGTGACCGCCAGAAGATTCACCAGCCTCATCACCAAATGGAGTATCTGATTTACAACACAGATGTGGCTGAGGAGGAACAGCAGGAAGAGGGAGAGGTCAGCGCAGGTGAAGTGGAGCTTGTTGCTAAGGAAATCATTCGCCTGCACAATGAAGAGCAGGTTGCCTTTTCAGATATAACTCTGCTTGTGTCTTCACGAACCCGCAATGAGCGTATTTTGACCAGTTTTGAGCAACATGGCATTCCCTTGGTATCTGACGGCGGTGAGGCGCACTATCTCAAGTCCTTAGAAGTGATGACGATGCTGGATACCCTACGCGCCATTAACAATCCGCTCAATGACTATCCCTTGATTGCCCTCTTGAAATCACCGATGTTTCGCTTGACAGAAGATGAATTAGCTCGCATTGCCTTACAGGCTGATTCCGCCTATTTCTACCAGAAGCTCCAGCAGGCTATGGCAGGTAAGGGGAGTGCTGCTCACTTGATTTCTCCAGCCTTAAAGAAAAAGTTGGGGCATCTCAATACCTATTTGCTTCAGTGGAGGAACTATGCCAAGACCCACTCTATCTATGACTTGATTTGGAAGATTTTTAATGACAAGTTTTATTACGACTATGTGGGGGCGCTGCCAAATGGAGAAAAGCGTCAAGCTAATCTGTATGCGCTTGGGCTACGGGCGAATCAGTTTGAAAAGACAGGATTTAAGGGGTTGGCGCGCTTCATTACGATGATTGATAAGCTGATTGCGAGCGACAATGATTTGGCAGATGTAGAGCTTGCCCTCCCGCAAAATGCAGTTCAACTCATGACCATTCATAAGAGCAAGGGCTTGGAATTTAAGTATGTCTTTCTCCTCAATATGGACAAGGATTTTAGCCGTCAAGAAAGTAGAAGCCCGATAGTCCTCAGTCGTGAAAACGGGATTGGCGCCCAGTACCTAGCTGATATGAAGGATAAATTTGAGACGCCCTTACCCCATGTATGTGTCCAGATGAATACTCTTCCTTATCAGCTCAATCAAGAAGAATTGAAGCGCTTGAGCCTCTCAGAACAGATGCGTCTGCTCTACGTTGCCATGACGCGGGCAGAGCAAAAATTGTATTTGGTTGGAAAAGGCAGCCGGGAAAAATTGTCTAATCGGTATGACGGGAAATCCCGTTCGGGTGTCTTAGCCCAGTCCACACGGGAATCAATGACGAATTTTCAAGATTGGATTTTGGCGATAGAAGAAGCCTTTCAGGGGCAGGACCTGCATTTCAAAAAGACCTTTGTGGAAGCAGAGGATGTAACACCAGAAAAGATTGGGCAGTTGGCTATTCCAGTGCAGGTGCCAAAAGATGATGTCAAAGACAACCGCCAGACTGAGGATATTGTAGTGGCACTAAATCAATTATCAGCTGTTGAAACACTCAATCAAGAGTACAGGGCTGCGATTGACCTGCCGAGCCTTCGGACACCGAGCCAGATTAAGAAACTCTATGAGCCTGTCCTCGCAGATGAGGACCTTGCCATTATGGAGAGCTACGCTCCTAAGCGGACATTTGCCCTGCCTGATTTTAAGAGCAGGCAGCAGGTGACAGGTGCGCAGATTGGTTCTGCTGTACATGAACTGATGCAACGCCTCCCCCTTGTCTCTCCGATGACAGCAGCTATAGTGACCGATACACTTGCAGATGTCAAGGCTGACGAGGCTGTCAAAGAAAAGATTGATGTCGCTAAGGTTGTCGCTTTCTTTGCAACGCCCCTCGGTCAGGAAATACTGGCGCAGAACGAGCGCGTGCGTAGAGAGCAGCCCTTTGCTGTCTTACAACGCGACCTGCATGCCGAGGAGGACTATGTGTTGCGTGGGATTATTGATGGCTTTATCCACTATCCAGACCATATCGTTCTCTTTGATTACAAGACAGATCAATATCAGCATCCAAGCCAGCTGGTCAAACGCTATCGCGGTCAAATGCAGCTCTATGCCGATGCCCTCAAGCAAGCCTACCAAGTAGAAAGAGTGGAACAATACCTGATTTTACTAGGTGGTGAGAACATTGAGGTCGTTCATTTGTAGTAGCAAGAGCAGATAAGGGATAGTGAATGTTCGATAGGAGAGGGAACGTTGAAGGACGATGAATAAGGGTGGCGGAAAGGCTGGTCTGATATGGACGTGTTGCAGGTCTGTCTCAGCTATAAGAGAGGAGAGAAAAGGAAGGAGGAACGAGTATGAATCAGACAGGGATTGACATTGAGTATTACAAGCAATTAGCGCAGCAGAAGCAGGGAGAGCACCGTAAATTTTTAGCGACCTTGAAGAAGAAAGCCCCCAAGGATTTGGATAAGATAGTCCAGCAGATGCATCGGGAGGTCTTTGAGGAGATTGACTGCACTGCCTGTGCGAATTGTTGCAGGACGCTAGGTCCTCTCTTTACCGAAGCCGATATTACTCGGATTGCCAAACATTTCCGGATGAAGTTGTCCGTTTTTGAGGATCTCTATCTCAAGGTCGATGAGGACGGAGACAAGGTTTTTCAAGCCATGCCCTGTCCCTTTCTAGGAGAGGATAATCTTTGTAGCATTTACGATATCCGTCCCAAGGCTTGTCGCGAGTTTCCCCATACCGACTGCAAGAAGATTTACCAAATTAACCACCTAACCCTAAAAAATACCCTTACCTGCCCTGCTGCCTATCTCTTTGTGGAGAAATTAAGAGAGCGCTTGTGAGGGGAAATGACGAGTGCGTTAACAGTACATCATGTCCCCTGTTTGAAGAAACTCGTTTCGCCCGTATCTGTAAAATGAGCAAGGTCGTAATAACGACCTTGCATTTACATTCGAATAGCCATAGAAGTAACCGATTCAAACTGGATACATGTAGCTCTTTTTGCATGGATTGTGGTTTCTGTCGTTTCATTGTTTAGGAGTATAAAAGAGCTAGTTTTTGTCTCTATTTAGGGTCGGACAAACATTTTTTGCGATTTTGTGCTATCCTAAGTAAAGGAGAACAATGAGAATCAGGATAAAAATGTAGGACAACAGGAGGAAATGAGATGTCTATTCAACAAGTATTACAGTCACTAGATAAGATTTAGGAATGGCAGGAAGAAACCTATCGGTATCTGCATCGTCATCCAGAACTATCCATGCAGGAAACACAGACAGGGCAATTTATTTTTGACCGGTTACAAGACTACGGCTATCAGACGCAACTGATTGGTGGTGGAGTTGTCGGAGTGTTGCAAAATGGAGTTGGTCCGACGGTTTTGTTTCAGGCAGATATGGATGGATTGCCGATTAAAGAAGAGACGGGGCTGGATTATGCTTCGCAAGTTGTGATGAAGGACTTTAAATGGTAATATGGTTCCCGTCATGCATGCCTGTGGGCATGATGTTCATATCGTCGCTGGGCTGGGAGCGGCTTGGGCATTAGCTACGCACCTAGACGAATGGCAGGGAACTTATATTGCCCTTTTTCAACCGGGTGAAGAAATCGCAGCGGGGGCAAAAGCCATGATAGCAGATGATCTATTTGCGAAAATTCCGCACCCGGAAGTGGCCCTAGGTCAGCATGTTCTGACAGAACCTGTAGCAGGGAAGGTTGGCACCCTGTCAGGACCATTTCTATCCAGCGCTGCATCACTAAAGATTACAATCTATGGTCAAGGGGCACACGGTTCCATGCCCCATCTTAGTGTCGATCCAATCGTTATTGGCTCCTCCATTGTAATGAAACTCCAGACCATTGTGTCTCGTGAGGTGAATCCTTTTCAATTCGCAGTAGTATCGGTCGGGAGTTTTCAAGCAGGCTTGAAAGCCAATATTATTCCAGATTCAGCTAGTCTCTTGGTCAACATTCGAACCTATGATGAAAGGGTTGAGCAACAGGTCTTAGAGAGTATCAAACGCATTGTCTATGCGGAATGTGAAGCGGGAGGTTGCACGAGAAAACCTGACGTAGAAGTCTTTGACCGTTATCCTCTGACGGATAATGATGCCAAGATAACAGCTGAGGTCACGGAAGCCTTTGAGACCTATCTAGGCAAAGAACGAGTAGTGGTCTACCAGCTGATGACGGCTTCAGAAGATTTTTCCTATCTTCCGCGTGCCCTTAATATCCCCTATTTCTATTGGGGCTTTGGAGGCTTCACCGAAGACCAAGAAATCTACGCTAACCACAATCCCAAATTCGCCCCAGCGATCCAACCCACCCTCCGAACAGGCACAGAAGCCGCCATTGTAGCAATCTTGCGTTATTTGGGGAAGTGAGAGCTGGAAAGACGATAAAATAAATCAGTTGCATGAGGAAGATGCGACTGGTTTTTTGATAACTCAGAATCGTTCATTACTGGGAGAAGAACTTTTGGAGTACCTCGAAGGAAGGCTCTTTTAGTAATGCTGTCTGTGCTTTTTCTGAACTAATAAAATCAAGGAGTTGTTCGTATATATCTTGAATATTTTCTGAATCTTCGGCTTTAATCGCAAATAGGAAAACGAATTTGATTGTTTTGGAATCCCAACTAATCCCTTTAGGAGCAACAACTGGGAAAATACTACTGGTAATAACACTATTTCCCAAAGGGTGAGGAATCGCAATGGTATCGCCAATAATGGTAGAGGAGATGTTTTCTCTCTCATAAATTTCTGATAGAAAATGCTCATTGACAACCTGCTGCTCCAATAAGATATGATGTAATTTTTCCAGAAGATTCTCTTTCGATATTTTTGTCTTGAGATATAAAAAACGATCTTTAGCAAATAGACTGATAGCTGTTGCGCTTTTGGTAATCGTTGCAATTCGCTTTTCTATTTGGTGCATTGCTGTTTCTAAGTCATTGATATCTATAAATACTACATCAGCAAGAGGTTGTCGCATTGGTACAGTTGAAAGAACGATATCAAAAGTGTGATAATCTTGCTGGCGCTGAAAATCGAGATATGAAAATTTTTGGATTTCTCCAAAAGTATTAGGAAATCTGCGTTTGATTTTGAATTCGATAATCGAGCTCAATGTCTTACCACTTCCGCAAACAATAGCGAGTGAAAGTCGTTTTGCAGTCTCTCCTGCACAACGTTCCATTGCATTGGCGAAATGAAGAGCGATATAGGAAATCTCATCTTCAGAGAAATGGACATTGTACTGTTTAACAATGATTTGGCTGCATGTGACAGCTAGTTCAAATGCATAGGGAAAATTATTTTTAATGGTCTTAAGAATTGGATTTGTTCGTTTTCCCTCAATAGTTTGAATATTGAGAAATAACTTAAGGTGTTCAAGAAGACTATTTTGTAGCTGTTGATCTAAGTGCCAATCTGCATTTGTTGTTTCAGTTAGCGTTTGAAAAATGAGGGCCACAAGTTCCTCAGCCAAAAGCTGGTTCTCATTGGTCGATTGATGATCAATGAGATGAGGAAAATTCTCAGCAATAGAAAACTCGATATATTGTTGTTCCTCAGAAGCAATCTTGATCGAAAAGTGTTGTTCAATAGTTGTGATAAACTTTTGAACCAGCAGTTGCGTCTCTTCATTTAGATGAATATGCTGATGAAACTCTGTAATATGATGTCCGTATTTTATACGACTAATGGACAGGAGTAGTCTAGTAAATAAATTTCGATAAAAATAATCAGAACTGGATCGGATAAAATGACTAAAGAAATTCTGAAAAATAGACGAGAAGGCTGTATAATTGATATTCATGCAGATATCTCGTTCAATAGCTGATGTCCCAATGATATATTCAGAAATATTTTCTTTCAGAATCAGGTTGATAATCGCAGCTCTCTTATCTTGTTCTAGTCCTGTTAGGATATATCCCAGGTTACTTTTATTGACTAATTTTAAATGATAGGGAGCCATGTATTGCTTTAAGGTTCTGAAATCATTATATAAGGTATTTTGACTGACAAATAGAATCGATTGTAGATAGTCTTGGCTAATATAATCATCAGATGTTAAAAAGATGCGGATGAGATAACGTATCCTAGAATCAGACGTAGTAAAGAAAAAAGTGCCACTATCTTGATTGGTCCAGAAAGCATCAAACGTTGCTTTATCAGAGTATTCAATAATATACCCTTCCTTTCGGATTAGCGTGATAGTGGCACCTTGTTCTACTATGTAGTCATTAATTGTATTGATGTCTGAACGAATGGTTCTATCAGAGACACCGCAGTAGGAGCTAAGTTCATCAATAGGAATCGGTTTATTTTTTTCTATTAATACATTCAAGATATTGTCTAATCTTTGAAAGTCAAAAATAGGCATGTGTCTCTCCTTGATTTGATACTATTTCTATTTTAGCATAAAATAGCGATTTTAAATTTTATCATTTTTCCAAAATGAGATTGAAAAATCTAAAATATATTTTTTAGATTTTGCGAATAAAAGTTGGAAAATAGCATTAGTGACAGTAGCTGTGTAGAGTGGTATCATGAGGATGTAAACGAAAGGAAGCGTAAAAGATGGAATTTAGTCAAGAGCATATCTTTTTAAATGTGAAAGCAACAACTAAAATTGAACTATTCAACTCTATTGCAAACTACGCGCAAGAACAGGGAATAGTAGCAGAAGCTTTACAGTTGGTAGACGCATTTGTAGAAAGAGAAAATGAAGTGTCGACAGGTCTACAGGATTCATTTGCTATTCCACATGCTAAGGCGGATTTTATTAAAAAACCGACCATTCTCTTTTTAAAATTACAAGAACCAATTGAGTGGGAGACATTTGATGATCAAGCGGTTTCAAATGTCTTTGCTTTACTAGTGCCTAGTCAGTTTGAAGGTATGATGCATTTAGAAATGATTAGTAGAATTGCGACCTCTCTTCTTGAAGAGGACTTTGTTACACTTGTCAAAAACTCATCTAATGTGGATGAGCTTCAAAAAATTATCTCAACAGTAATGGAAGGAGAACAATGAGATGAAAATTGTAGGAATTACCTCTTGTCCCGCAGGACTAGCACATACTCCCATGGCAGCAAAGGCTCTTGAGAAAGCTGGATCTAAGTTAGGGCACCAAGTTAGAATTGAGCAACAGGGCTCTATGGGGCAGGTTAATCAATTGACAGAGCAAGAAATTGCATCCGCGGATTTTGTCTTACTCGCAACTGATCAAAAAATTACAGGCCAAGAACGATTTGAAGGGAAAAAACAAATTCGTATCAATATAGTCACCTGTATCAAAGCTCCCGAAGCTGTATTAAAAAAATGTGTTGAAGCAGTCTCTAACAAAAGTTAACATCATAGAAAAGGAGTGTTGAGATGAATAAATTTCTAACGAGTGCTAAAGGTCACTTGATGACTGGAATCAGTTTTGCTTTACCGATGATTATTGGAGCATCACTAGTAGTTGCTATTCCCAAAATGATTGCTCTAGCAATGGGGATTACGAGTCTAGATTCATTTGCCGAAACAGCGGGAATCGAACACTATTTATATCAGATTGAGCAGGTCGGATGGACCGGTATTGGTCTCATCAATACAGTTCTTGCTGGTTTTATCGCCTATTCAATTGCAGATAAACCCGCGCTAGGTGCTGGTTTAATTGGAGGCGCCATTGCTTCAAAAACAAATGCTGGTTTCCTCGGAGCCATGATTGCTGGTTTTGTTGCAGGGTATGTTGTGGTTTGGTGTAAAAACAACGTCAAAGTTTCTGAAAAGTACACAGGTATGTTGCCTTTAATCGTATTTCCACTCTTTGCGACCATGTCTGTCGCTCTCGTCATGGGGGTCATATTAGCAGGACCACTTGGAGCAATTAATACAGGACTAGTGGACTGGATTAAAGATATGATTGAAAATGATGTGAATAAAGTCGTACTCGCATTCATTATGGGAGCGATGATTGGATCAGACCTAGGCGGTCCAATCAATAAAGCCTCTTGGTTAGCAGGAAATGTCTTACTAGCAGAAGGAATTTATCTGCCTGCAATTATTGTCAATGTGGCTATCTGTGCGGTACCGATGGGATATGCTCTGGCTTCTCTTTTCCATAAAAATAAAATTAGTTCAGAATTGTTGGATGCCAGTCGCAATAACTATGTTATGGGCTTTATCGGAATTACGGAAGGAGCTATTCCATTTACAATGGTCAATCCTTTGAAACTCGTACCGATTAATATGATTGGAGGAGCGATTGCTTCTGCAATTGGAATTATGCTAGGAATGTATGATAAGATGCCTCCTGTTGGTGGAGTTTATGGCTTCTTTACAGTTGGAAATGGCTGGGCATATCTAATCGGATTATTTGCAGGTGCCGCCTTTATCGGTTTTGTTGCCCCCATTCTAGTAAACTTTAAAGAAACAGCTGATACTGAAGAGATTAGTGTAGATGATATTGAAATTAGCTTTGAATAAAGGATGAAGTCTTTCAGCTTTTAAAACAAAAACACAATAGTGAGGAGCTGAGTAGGATTTCTCAGCTCTTTTTTCAGAAAGGAGAAGTAGATGACAAAAACAGTTCATGTTGTCCCCCATTCTCATTGGGATAGGGAGTGGTATTTTACAACTAGTCGCTCTAAAATTTATCTCATGCATAATTTGAAAAAAATTATTACCTTGCTACAGGAGGAGAATGGTTTTGACGCTTATACGCTTGACGGTCAAGTTTCCTTATTGGATGATTACTTAGCTTGGAGACCAGAAGATCGAGCAGTTATTGAACGCTTAGTCCAAGAAGGAAAGTTGATTATTGGACCTTGGTATACTCAGACGGATCAAATGGTGATATCTGGTGAGAGCATTGTGCGCAATATGCTTTATGGAATGAACATCGCAAAAGAATTTGGGGATTGTATGAATGTTGGCTATGTTCCGGATTCTTTTGGGCAATCTGCTGCGATGCCACAAATTTATCAAGAGTTTGGGATAGAAGATACCTTATTTTGGCGTGGTGTTAGCGATGATGATGTCAAACAGTCAGAGTTTAAATGGCGTGGTGAGGATGGCTCAATTGTCAATGCCTATCAGATTCAAGCGGGTTATTATATCGGTGGTGATATTCCAGAAGATAGGGAGAAGCTAAAATCCTATTTTCACAAAAATCCGTATCAAACGATTTGGTCAAAAAGTAGTACCAATCAAGTGATTTTTCCAAACGGCTTTGACCAAGCACCGGCGCGTGAAAATTTGGTTGAGTTAGTGGAAACGATGCAACAATTGTATAAAGATGAGTATGAATTTAAAATTTCAACCTATGTCCATTACATTCAATCAATCAAAGAGCAACATCCAGAGTTAGAAGAAATTGCTGGAGAGCTATTAAATGGGAAATTGATGCGTATCCATAAGTCTATCTTTTCCTCACGTTCTGATTTGAAAAGGTTAAATACTCAGATCCAAAATTATTTGGTGAATGTCTTAGAGCCTCTGCTTTCTTTATCTCGATCTTTGGGATTTGACTATCCAGTAGAGGTAGTTAAAGAAATTTGGAAACTGATGTTTGAAAATGCAGCCCATGATTCGATTGGCTCATGTGTATCTGATACAACGAATGAAGATGTATATCTTCGCTATAAACAAGCTCGTGATTTAGCAGAGAATTTAGCTGAGCTGAAGATGCGTGAGATTGTCATGCATTTAAATAGTCATCAAGATATTACAGCAACAGTATTTAATCTTTCTGGACGTCCTAAAAATGGTGTAGTAGAAGCGGAATTTTATGTTCCTCAACTTGATTTTGCAGTCAAAGATGAAGAGGGAAATCGTTATGCTTATACAATTACCTCCTCAGAGGATCAGACGGCTTACATTCTCGGCCAAGGAAATGTACTAGACTCTGCAAAAGAAACTTACAAGCCCCAAAAAGTATATAAGGTGGCAATTGCCATTCAATTTGAAAATCTCCCAGCATTCGGCTATAAAAATTTTTATTTAGATTTAGCAGAGAATACGCATAGGATTCAGGCGATTTCGGTAGGACAATCTATTGAAAATGACTACTATAGTATTACAGTCAATGAGCATCATACTTTGGATATTCTTGATAAGGTGACTGGTCGTCTCTATCGCAATCAAGCAGTTATTGAAGAAAATGGTGATGATGGAGATTCATTTAACTATTCTCCACCGAGACAGGATTTAGTGATTCGCTCACCAGAGTTTGTACCAGAGGTTGCTGTAGTCACTTCAGAGATTGTGAGTGAACTATCCCTGTCTTACTTGTTTAAAGTCCCTCAAAATTTAGAAAAAAGGGCAGAAGGAATTTGCGATACTGATTTACCGATAGAATTGAAAGTGTCACTAAAAGCAGGCTCTCCGATGATTGAGTATGCTTTCCATGTTGATAATCGGCTTGTTGATAGTCATCGCGTATGCATTCGTTTTAATAGTGAAATTGCTTCGCAGTTTTCAAAAGCAGATCATCAATTTGGGACCATTAAGCGTCCGGTTGTCCGAGATGAGATGACCTTGTGGCAGGCAGAGCCTGAAAAATGGAATGAAGTCCCTATTGCGATTGAGACCTGTCAGTCATTTGTTACACTAGATAATGACGAACGGGGACTAGCAGTTATTCCCAAAAGTGTTCGAGAGTATGAAATTGTGGGAGACGAATATGATACTATTCGCTTGACTTTATTTAGAACCTATGGATTTATGGGGCGTGAGAATTTATTGTATCGCCCAGGTCGCGCATCTGGTGAAACAGTTATCGCAACACCGGAAGCACAATGTCATAAACACATGGACTTTGCTTTCTCAGTTGTTTACTATCAGGGAGATATGAACTCTTATGGCTTGGCAGCTAAGGTTAGCGACTATTTGAAAGAGGTTCAAGTGTATCAGTATTCGGACTATTTAAATACCCGCTTACGCTTTACCCAGTTTCCAGTTGAAAAAAACTTGGATACAGAATATACCTTATTCCAATTGACAGGTAATGCCAGTCTTAGTATTGTTAAGAAGGCAGAGGAAAGACCTGGTTATATTTTTAGAGTGTACAATGGGGATTATCATCAATCAAGTCAAGCAAGTGTAACGTTTACGGTGGCTCCCTCTTTTGTCGAATTGGTCGACTTAAAGGAGGAAAGGAAAGAAGACTTACCTGTAGTTGATAAAACCGTTACTCTCCTTGAACTTTCGCATAATAAATTTATGACACTATATGTTGAATTTTAAGCATGTAGCAATTTTGTAAAGCAACAGCCATTATTTTCAAGCCAGCGATTTAGCTGGTTTTTATTTTTTTATAGGAGGAGTTTTAGAGACTTGTAAGCTAGTAGCAATAGCTGAAATGAATACCATGGCAGTAGCCTCCACATGCTCCGTATGGACCAATGGCGTGGCTACGACTTTCCAAGTTGATGTTTGTACTCCGAATGTCTTTATTCAAGAACAAAGTCTAGGAATCCACTAGAATAAAGGGATCGATTGTTTGCAACAAAGACGTTTTCCAATACAAAGATGGTTTCATTGATATTCCAAAAGGCCCAGGATTAGGTTCTGAAATGAATCTTGAGTTTATCAAGGATAATGGGTAAGGAAGGACTTGTTTGGACGAATCCAAAATGGAGACATTATGACGGAACTATTGCTGAGTGGTAGTAATCGAAGAGTACTTTATGGATAATGCACTTATTTTTAAAAGATAAGTGTATTTTTGTGGTAATGTTTATCTGCTATGATACATGCTATTTGATGTAGCTAGTCTTTATGCTATAATCCCGACTTTATCACTTGTTTTTTCCCCCCACCTTGCTCCCCCCCTTGGTAGAGTAAGGTTTTTTAATAAATTTCAACGTCTTATCTTGTTGTGTATGGTTATGTATGGTATAATGAACTATGGCTTTTATTAAAACAACAACAAACAAAGAAGGTAGGACGCATGTTTACCTTGTAGAAGGCTATCGTAAAGATGGTAAGGTCAAACAGCGTATCCTTAA
>NZ_SPPD01000018.1 GCF_004570575.1 Streptococcus cuniculi | reverse complement strand
ATCTTTTTTTGTTCATTGACGGTTTATGTTGCCATAAACCACCCTGCACGTTTGGTTCGTCTTCTTTAATTTTCAAAGGTCTTGTAATGCCGATCTCTCAAGCGACAACTATATTAGTATATCACCTCTTCTTTTTCATGTCAACTACTTTTTCTCGTTTTTTGCAAAAAAATTTAAAAATTTTTACTTTGCTTTTTTACTTTCGTAAAATTCAAGTTGAAGTTAACCATCCCTGATACATTCACTAGGGGGACTTGTAGTTGACCAAAACATATCACCAATGCCATTGAACTTCCTTATTCTAACGCCGATCTTGAAGCTACCAACAAGTTCATTAAAGACATCAAGCGAAATGCTTTTGGCTACAGAAACTTTGACCGCTTTACAAAACGCATTTCCCTCGCTTTGAACATCAAAAAAGAGAAGACGATTTTCGTCTCCTCTCGTGTTTCGTTATAAGTTACCCACTATAGTGGACAAAGCATCAAATAAAAAACCCATATTTAGGCTAGGCAATCTGCGCTCCCTAAATATGAGGTGATATCCGTTTTTACAATTCCTTTTTGTAGCGAGCAATCTCAGCTTGATTTGCCCATACGAAATGTCCTGGACGAATCTCTACCATCGTCGGCTTGTCAACACTGTAATCGTGCTGATCTGGATTGTATACTTTCAACACTTTTTGTCGTTCTAAAAGTGGATCTGGAATCGGCACTGCTGATAAAAGTGATTGGGTATACGGGTGAATAGGATTGTTAAACAACTCTTCTGTTTCAGCAACCTCGACAATAACCCCTTTGTAAATAACCGCAATACGATCCGAAATGAAACGAACAACAGATAAATCATGAGCGATAAACAGATAGGTTAACCCAAGTTCTCTTTGGAATTTTTTCAAAAGATTCAAAACCTGAGCTCGGACAGATACGTCTAAGGCTGAAATAGGCTCATCCGCAATAACAAAATCTGGTTTCATGACCAAGGCACGGGCAATCCCAATCCGTTGACGCTGTCCACCTGAAAATTCGTGCGGATACCGTGTCAAGTGCTCTGCCAAAAGCCCAACTTCTGTGATAATTTCCTTGACTTTCGCCTGACGTTCTTCTTCATCTTTAAAGAGCTTAAAGTTATAGAGACCTTCTGAGATGATGTAGTCAATCGTCGCACGTTCGTTCAAACTCGCTGCTGGGTCTTGGAAAATCATTTGGATTTTCCGAATCAATTCAGCGGATTCTTCTTTTGATTTCTTACCATTGATTTTTTTACCCTCATAAAGGATGTCACCACCACTGGTATCATTCAAGCCGATAATCGCACGGCCAATCGTTGTCTTACCAGAACCTGATTCTCCTACAAGCGAGAAGGTTTCTCCCTTATTGATGAAGAAATTTGCGTTTTTTACAGCTACAAACTTCTTACTTCCTTCGCCGAAGGAAATTTCCAAATCTTTAACTTCTACTAATTTTTCAGTCATTTCCTTCCTCCTCTAAATCTATGCTGGCAAAGCTAACCTTTGAGCGAATCTTATCATGCAAATCTTCAATCACAGATGGCTTATAAACTCTAGGAGCATCCTCATGGAGCAACCATGTCTTAGCCCAGTGTGTATCTGATACCTTGAAAACAGGCGGATGTTCTTCGAAATCAATCTGCATCGCATAATCAGAACGAAGAGCAAACGCATCACCTTTTACAGGTGTGTAAAGCGACGGTGGTGTTCCAGGAATTGAATACAATTCTCCTTTTTCATCTGCCAACTGCGGAAGGCTGGAGAGCAGGCTCCATGTATAAGGATGACGAGGATCGTAGAAAATTTCTTCTACCGTTCCATACTCTACTACTTCACCCGCATACATCACTGCAACTTTATCTGCAATACTTGCGACTACACCAAGGTCATGGGTGATAAAGATGGTTGTAAAATGGTATTCTTTCTGCAAGGATTTCAACAAGTCAATAATCTGTGCTTGAATCGTCACATCAAGGGCTGTTGTCGGCTCATCACAGATTAAGATATCTGGGCGACAGGCAAGAGCAATCGCGATAACAATCCGTTGACGCATTCCACCTGAATACTGGAAAGGATACTCGTTAAAACGCTTCTTCGCCTCAGGAATCCCAACTTTTTCCATATAGTCAACAGCTAATTCCTTGGCTTCTTTTGGATTTTTCCCTTGGTGCTTAACAATGACTTCGACAATTTGGCTACCGATAGTTTTGATTGGATCCAAGCTTGTCATTGGGTCTTGGAAAATCGTCGCAATTTTACCACCACGGATTTCAGCCCAGTCCTTGTTCGCTTTTAAAGCTGTTAAATCTTGGCCACGGTAGTCAATGCTTCCGCTTGCTACACGGCCATTTTCTTCAAGCATTCCTGTAAAAGTCTTTGTCAATACAGACTTCCCAGATCCTGACTCTCCTACAAGGGCCAAGACCTCCCCTTCAATCAACTCAAGGGAGACACCACGAATAGCGGTTAACACTCTGTCACGAACGTCAAATTCCACGACAATATCGCGAGCAGTCAATATTACATTTTTTTGAATTGTCATATTTACTCCTATCTATGTGTACGTGGATCACTAGCATCCGCTAAATTTTGACCAACAATGAAAAGTGAGAGAGAAACCAAAATCAAGGTTGTCAATGGAATCCAGAACAAATATGCATTGGTTGTTACATTTTGTGAATAATCTGAAATCAAGCGTCCTAAACTAGGCACCGTAACTGGCAATCCCAATCCAAAGAAGGATAGGAATGCTTCCGTAGAAATGAACCCTGGTAACAACTGAGTTGAATAGGTCACAATGACCGAAATCAACTGTGGCAAGATATTTTTCGTCACGATTTTCGTGGTCGGAGTCCCCAAGGTCTGACTTGCAAGGTTATACTCCAAGTCTCGATAACGCAAAATTTGCACACGAATAGAATAGGCAATCCCAATCCAACCAGTCACGGTCATTGCGAAAATCAAATTCCAAAATCCTGCCCCGATAGAATAGGTCAAGACAATAATAATCAAGAGTGACGGAATGTTTGAGAGAACATTATAAACTTCAAGCATGATTCGGTCAACAGACTTGGAAACACCCCAGATTCCACCAACAATGACCCCAATTACCATATTGATAAAGGTCGCAATAACCGAAATCAAGATTGAATTTCTAGCGCCAAACCAGACACCATCAAACAAAGATTTACCGTTACTATCTGTTCCAAACCAATGCTCAGCATTTGGCTTGATATAACGCGCGCTAAAATCATTCACCTTGCTGACGTCGTTGTAATCAAAATCTGAGAAGAGCGGGTAAACAAAGCTAATCACAACGATGGCCGCCAGAATTCCCAACATCAGAATAGTCGATTTTTTCTTCATAAATTGACGTAAAACCGATTTCCAATAAGAATAGGCTGGCGCATCAATCGCTTCGGAGGCAAAATCATTGCGCTTAACGAATTCAAATTTCGTTTTATCAATCGTAGCCATTATTTACCTCCTTTTGATGTTAATTTAATACGTGGATCAATCATTACCATGAGTAAGTCACCGAGTAGCAAAGCAAAGATAGATACTGATGTAAAGATGAAGACAAGACCAACTACCATTGAGTTATTGGCCGCCTTAACAGAGTCAATGAGCATTTTACCCATACCTGGATATGCAAAGATTGTTTCAGTCAAGGTAGCTCCCCCGATAACCCCAATAATGGCTCCTGGAATACCGTTAACCAAGGGAACCATGGCATTTTTAAAGATATGCTTGTTGGAAATTTCTTTCTCTGAAAGTCCTTTTGCTCTTGCAAAACGCACGAAGTCTTGTGATTGCAAGTCAATCATATAACGGCGAATCCAGATAGCCTGACCCGGAATATATAAAAGTCCTAAAACAATTGACGGTAAGGCATAGGATTTCCAGTTTCCTGCACCTAAAATCGGGAAGGAGTCAGGTAAACCCATTTGAGAGCCAATCAACCGAACAATATACACTAAAGCAATTGTTGGAAGAGCCATCAAGAAAGTCAAAACGCCTGTTGAAATACTATCAAACCAAGTATTTTTAAAGCGAGCCATGTAAGACCCCAAAGGAATGGCTACAGCATACGAAATCGCAAGCCCAATCAACCCAGCAATCGCAGAGCTGACAATCATAGATGGGTATTGATAATTGTTTTCCGTTGCAGTATATGGGTCATCCTTGCCATAGTTTGCAACTTCACGAGAGTCTGCCTGGCTTGGTGATTTATAGGTACGGGAATAGATATTTACAGAAGAGGTCTTTTTCCCTGTTGGAAATTGTACTTCCGCTGCCTTGGTTTGCCCTTGACCTTGCGTGATAACTTGCAAGACAGGGATATTAGAATAGGTTGGATATGAATTTCCTAAATTAAGTGTTACAAAATTCTGATGAATGTAAGGGAATTGGTTGTTAAAGTACAGAAGATATTTATGCTTCGTTCCTGAACCAACTACTGACCAGCCAATCGCTGGATCATTTTCAACACGAATGTACCGTTGTAAATCAGGGTTCGTTTCATCCTGTATCACATTTGGGTGATCGATCTGAATGAGGTTTGCATAAAAATCTAACACACGTTCAAAAGGTGGGACTTCGCGCGTCGCATAAAATTGCTTGCTTTCCGTAAATTGACCAAGTTTCCAGCCACGACCTAATTTGTTCACATACTCTTCGTACATTTTTTTATTATCTTCGGTCGGTTCAACCGTTACAGACGGGAACTCTTTACTAGCTTTTTCTTGTAATTCCTTGGTATCGTAATAATCAATATAGCCCATTCGTTCATAAATGGTATTTTCATAATTATCGCGCTTATCATCGGTCGTTGCTATCTTGTTATAGTTCGGATCTTGCTTAAAAATCAATCGTCTAGGTACCAAGGTATAAATAATGGTATAGGTTAGTGCCGTCACTAAGAAGATTGACACGATCGAACGCAAAATACGCATGAATATATATTTTTTCATAAATTATTTCCTTCAATTTCAAAAGAACCTTCTCGGATTAGGAGAAAGTTCTTGTGAGTTTTTTTATTCTACGTGACTTTCAAGGTCTTTTTGTGCTTTAGCATTTGACTCTGCTTTTTCTTCAAGCCATTTCTTGCGGGCTTCTTCGTATTGTTTTTTGGTAACGACATCTTTACCAACTTTGAGGTACTTGTAGTATGAGGAAGAACTCTTGTTACCACTTGTCGCAGATGCACCGCTGAATGGCTCAACTCTTGATAGGAATGGAGCTGCTCCAGAGCTTGCCATTGTTGGCATTAAGAGAGAACTATCTGCCATCCAAGCTTGAGCTTCTGCATATTTTTCGTAGCGAGCTGCAATGTCGGAAACTTCTTTATTAGCGTCGCCCGTCAATTTGTTATATGTATCAAAGCCAACTGCTTTGGCATTTGCGTTATCAGCTCCTTCGAAACCGAAGTAGGTCTTCGTTTGGTCAGGATTTGTTGATTCCAAGATATCCAAGTAAGTTGAAGGATCGCTATAATCTGGATTCCATCCTACCAAACCTGAAATATCCCAATCCTCTGCTTTGGCGTTCGCAGCATAGTAGGTAATGTTGTATGCATCGTCTTCTGACATCATTTGCAAATCAATCACTACATTTTCTGAACCTAAGACACTTTCAACAGATTGTTTGAATGATTGCATCCGAGATACATAGTTCTTAGATGTTTCTACAACTGGGGTGTCCAAATGAATAGGGAAAGTAACTCCTTCAGCTTCCAATGCTTTTTTAGCTTTTTCAAACTCTGCTTTGGCTTTTTCTGGATTGTAGATACCGTTAACAGAATCAGCTAATTTCACATCTTTCCATTCATCGCCGTAAGAAATTATTTTTTCTTCTACTACATCACCGAAAGTCTTTTCTCCTACAGATACAAAATCAGATGGAACAAAGAGATTACGTACCGCATACTCTGCGCCATCTTCACCATTCACTTGAGAAGAATAGGCCTTGCGGTCAAAAGCAAAGTTTACTGCTTGACGGAAATCTTTATTAAGAAGAGCTTTCTTAGTCGAATTTTTCTCTTCATCTGTCTTTTTAGATGTGTGTTCGTAAGTTTGACGGTCGATATTGACACCGATTGCACCACTTCCTACACCAGGTTGTGTCACGAAGATATTATCTTTAAAGTCTTCAGCAACCTTAGCGTAGTTTGGACTTGAAGGGAAGAGACGAGCTACAGAGTAAGCTCCCTCAGTGAAGTTACGAGCTAGTGAGTCGACGTCCTGTCCATCATAGTAAGACAATTTTACGCTATCGAGGTGAACATTGTCTTTATCCCAATAATTTTCATTTTTAGCAAATTCAACAGATGATTTTGAAACGAGAGATTTCAAAAGGAAAGGACCGTTGTAAAGGATAGAACTTGGATCTGTTGGCTGCGCAAATTTGTCGCCTTTTGATGTCAAAAATTCTTCGTTTACAGGGAACAAAATTCCGTTAGTTGTTTTAGAGTTCCAATATGGTTCTGGACTGTTTAGAGTGTACTGAACTGTGTAGTCGTCAACAGCTTTGATTCCAACACTTGCAAAGTCTGTTGATTCACCCTTAACATACGCATCCAATCCTTTAATAGAGTCTTGAATCAAGTAAAGTGATTCTGATTTTTTATCGGCAGCATGTTTCAATCCAGCCACAAAATCTTGCGCTTTCACCTCAGCATACTCTTCGCCGTCAGATGTATACCACTTAACACCTTTGCGAAGCGTGTAGGTATAAGTCAAACCATCTTTAGAGACTTTCCAATCTTCAGCCAAAGATGGAACAAGGTTGCCGTACTGATCGTTTTCAAGCAATCCGTCTACACCGTTTGTCACAATATCAAGTGTAGAAGCCTTGGAGGTAGTCAAATAGTCCAAGCTTTCTGGGTCAGCACTGTAAACGTATCCGTATACGCTTTCATTTCCAGCTGAAGAACTAGAACCACCTGAGCAACCAGCTAGCACCCCAACGCTTAGCAAGCTCACTCCTGCCAACATCAACAATCTCTTTTTATTCATGGTAACTCTCCATTAATTTTTTCTTGGTTCTTACATTATATCATAAAAAAAACTTAAAGTACAACAAATTTTCTGAATATTTTTTTGATTACAACGTTTGATTGAATGGATAAATGAAGCTTGAAGATAGAAAATGGGCTAAGCTTACAGCTTAGCCCTTACTGATTATTTTACATGTTTTGCCAAGTCTTCTTGGTATTTCGCGTTGGATTCAGCTTTTTCTTTGAGCCATTTCTCACGTGCCGCTTCATAGTCTTTTGTAGTTACAATGTCTTTTTGAACTTTTTTGTATTTGAAGATTGTAGCGTCACCCTTAGTTCCGACATCAGAAGTTGGTGATGAGAATGGAACAACTTTAGTAAGCTGTGGACGTCCACCTTTAGAAATAGTTGGGATAATCAAGGCGCTATCTTGCAACCAGGCATCTGCTTCTGCATATTTTTCATAACGCACTTTGACATCCTGCTCTTTATTGGCTTCTTTTAGCATCTCGGTATATGTATCGAGACCTACTGCTTGAATTTTAGGATTTGCTTCCCCTGGTTCTAAACCGATATTTTGAAGCATACCACCATTGTCCGTATTTAGGATATCTAGGTAAGTAGATGGATCTTGGAAGTCTGGACCCCATCCTGAAATCGCAAAGTCATAATCTTTTTGAGCGGCTGTTGTCGCAAAGTAAGTCGCGTTATTAACATCATCTTCAGATTTGTTTTGAAGATCAATCACAACGTTTTCTACTCCAAGAGAGGCTTCGATAGACTGTTTGATAGAACTCTTTCTAGCTACATCATTTTTATCTGTTTCAATAACCAACAGATCTATATGAATTGGGAATTTCACACCTTTTGCTTCCAACTCAGACTTAGCCTTCGCGATTTTTTCTTTGGCTTTTGTTGGATTGTAGTACGCATTTGTCGCATCAGCCAAGTTGATGTCTGCCCACTCTGTACCGTAAGTCACTAGTTTCTCAGTAACAACATCACCATACGTCTTATCTCCGATTGATACAAAGCTTGGTGGTACAAGGGTATTACGAAGGGTGGTATTAGCCAATTTCTCCCCGTTCATTTGCGCATTCATTCCTGCCTTATCAAGGGCAAACTTGATGGCTTGACGGAAGTTTTTGTTTAAAATTGCTTCGTTAGTTGCTGTCTTTTGGGCATCATCTTTCTTCGAAGTGTACTTGTAAGACTTACGATCCAAGTTGAAATTCATAAAGTAGGTCGTTGCATCTTGCTGGGATACAATGATATTATCCTTGAATTCTTCTTCAATAGCAGGGTAGCTAGTTGTAGTTGGATAGAGGGCAGCTCCTGTATAGGCACCGTCTTTGAAGTTACGAGCTAAAGACTCTAGGTCTGAGCCATCAAAGAAAGCTAGTTTGACAGTGTCGATATGTACATTGTCTTTGTCATAGTAGTTTGGATTTTTTGCATATTCCATAGAAGACTTCGCAACCCATGACTTCAAGAGGTATGGTCCGTTTGAAAGGATACTATCTGCTTTTGCAGCTCCAAAGTCGCTACCTTTTGACTTCAAGAACTCTTCATTAACTGGGAAGAGGATGCCCATGGTTGTTTTTGAGTTCCAATATGACTCAGGGGCGTTCAAAGTGTACTCTACTGTATAGTCGTCAATAGCTTTTACACCAACGCTGCTGAAATCATTTGTTTTCCCTTCAGCATAGTCTTTCAAGCCTTTGATAGAGTCTTCAACGATGTAAAGAGCTTCTGATTTTGAATCAATGGCATGTTTCAAACCTGTGACAAAGTCTTGAGCTTTGACATCCGCATATTCTTCACCTTCAGAGGTGAACCATTTAGCGTCTTTACGGAGTTTGTAGGTATAGGTCAAACCATCTTTTGAAACAGTCCAATCTTCAGCTAGGGATGGTACCAAATTGCCATATTGGTCGTTTTCAAACAAACCATCAACCAAGTTACTGGTCACTTCAGAAGTTGAGGCACGGTTGGTCACTGTATAGTCCAAGGTATCTGGATCTGTCGCGTAGACATAGGAATAGACACTTTCTTCAGAAGCAGTTGAACTACCTCCACCACAAGCTGTAAGGAGCACTCCTGTGCTCACGAGAACACCAGCTGTTACAAGCCATTTTTTCGTTTTCATCGTATTTTCTCCTTTTATGTTAATTTTTATAACATATTCTGATTATAGCAAATATTCAGACAATTGTAAAGATTGAAACCGCTGTTTTTATAAAAAAACATCTTTTTAAAAATTTATTCATTTTTTTGTATTAAAACTGAATAATACGCATAAATATTGGATTTTTTTGCACCACAAGAATACCTGTCGTCTCCTTAAAAGTGATAAAATATCATTTTTCTAATAAAATAACGTAATAAAATCTGATGTTATTTGTTATTGGTTTAGAAAATATGTGCAAGTTGAATGTTGTACTTGTGATAGATTTAAGGAGTACGGGGCTTTTATGATATAATAGAAATGAATGGTAACGAAAGGTATATGAAAGATATGAAACGACTGATATATTTATCCCTGATTGCTCTTTTAGTCGCAGTAGCGCTACCCGTATCCGTCCATGCTACGGACAAGTATCGTACCGATGCAGAACATGCTATTGCGATTGAAGCACAGACTGGCAAGATTCTATACGAACAAAGTGCTACTACTCCAGCAAGTATCGCCTCCATTTCTAATTTGCTGACGATCTATCTGGTATATGAGGCGATTGACCAAGGAAAATTAAGCCTTGACACACCTGTTGCTATTTCAGACTATGCCTATAACCTGACTGTCACCTCTCCTGTGACTAATATCCCATTGGACAAACGCTCCTATTCGGTTCAGGAATTGATCGACGCGTCTTTAATTGCTTCTGCTAACAGCGCAACGATTGCACTGGCAGAGCAGGTAGCAGGCAGCGAAGTGGCTTTTGTGGATTTGATGAAGGAAAAATTAGCCTCTTGGGGGATTTCAGATGCGACGATTGTCAATGCAACTGGCTTAAGTCAGGAGCTCTTAGAAAACAAGGAACTTTCTGAAAACCAGAAGGCCACCGAAAACCGCTTGTCTGCTCTCGATGTAGCCATCGTCGCCCGCCGTTTGATTGCCGACTATCCGCAGGTACTGCGTGTGACATCTCAGTCTCATTTCCAGTTAAATGGAACGACCTACTACGGCACAAATCCGATGCTCAGAGGCGGAGTCTATGAGCGAAATGGCGTAGACGGTCTCAAGACAGCTTCTGGAACCTCTATGGTCGCAACTAGTGTTGAAAATAATATGCGAGTCATCACCGTCATTTTACACACCAAAGAGGGTGATGTATATCCTGAAAAACGTTTTATCGAGACCATAAATCTGATGAACTATGCCTATCAATATTTTGTCTGGACTCCTATCGTAGAGGCTGGTCAACCGTATCACGATAGTAAAGTGAACGTCTTTAATGGTAAAGAAGCGACTGCTCCAGCCGTAGCCAGTCAAGACCTCATGTTTGCAAAGCGAAAACGCTATAAAGAGGAAACACTAGCCAAGGCTAAGGGACTCGATAAGGTATTTGATGCACCGCTCACTAAGGGCACTGTCCTTGGAAGCCTAACCTTGCATGATACAGATCTGATTGGACATGGCTATGTCGACAACAAACAGCCAAGTATAGACTTGATCGCTGCCCAGGACACACCTCCTGCAACTTGGCCATTTTCTTGGTGGAATCACTTTGTGCGGTATGTGAATGAGAAACTATGATCGAAAATAAAAACTTTAATTCTTATATCCTACTCTTGGGCGTAAATGCTGCCTGCTGTGCAATTGTCACTTTCATTTTGCACGAAATCCTTCCTGCTATCCTAACACTCTTTCTTCCTATATTCTTATATAAGATGATAAGAGAGGCCATTTATCAAGGATTTCATCGATTTGGGTTTTATGCTATCTTGCGTTTAGAAGAGATCGGTTTCAGCTATCGCAGACTGTATCTGCCAGATTTCAGACCCCATACGACCGAATCTTTGAAGCGTCCTCAACAGGCTGGTCTCACCTTGAAATGTCTCTATATTTTCCTAGATAGCATCCTTATAGCCATCTGCTTTACCATTTGGATTATCTGCCTCCATTTTCAATTTGAAGTATTCCGCTATCCTGAGTTCATCACTGTCAACCTATTTTTGTTGACAAGCCTAGTATGTTACCTGTTGAGGAAATACGGAGAAAAAAGGACTCGGAAAAATATTTGCCAAATATACCCTAGCTATTGAGCACGGTGATCCTACCTTTCGCAAAATATAGTGAATTGAATAGAGGTTAGAAAATCGTTCAGTCGCTTTGATGAACGTCCGTTCTATCTGTGTAGCTCCTTGCCTTGTCTTCCTCCTTTCTCAATCCACTATAAAAAGCATAACCTGTAAGAACATGAAAAATCGCAGTATTTCTGAACTGCGATTTTTTATATACTGCCATGTCTTTCCTCGTTTCCAACTTCTATTGGTGATTCTTTGGTTTGAAAAGCCTTATAGCTTTTCAGCTTAGTCCGAAAATAGCGGCTTCTTCGAGGGTTAAACTGTAGAAATGCTGTCGCATTTCCCTATCTCCAACTTCTGTCGGAGATTCTGTGGTTTGAAAAGCCTCATAGTTTTTCAGCTGGGTCCGAAAAATGATTGCTCAAGTGGTGATTATGCTGTAGAAATGCTGTCGCATTTCTTTATCTCCAGCTTCTGTCGGTAATATGACGGCAATCCATAAGCCTATGCTTATGGATTTGCTCGGTTTTTATTTATAACCTCATCATTGTAGAAATGCTGTCGCATTTCCCTATCTCCAACTTCTGTCGGAGATTCTTTGGTTTGAAAAGCCTCATAGCTTTTCAAACCTAAAGAATCTAACCGACAGAACCCTCCATTTCGTATGCTATCAAGCGGTTGAGTTCGACGGCATATTCCATTGGGAGTTCTTTGGTGAAGGGCTCGACAAAGCCCATGACAATCATCTCTGTGGCCTCGCCTTCTGATAGACCACGGCTCATGAGGTAGTAGAGTTGCTCTTCTGAAATCTTCGACACTTTTGCCTCGTGTTCCAAGGCAACCTGCGAGTTGTGGATTTCATTAAATGGAATGGTATCTGATGTTGAAATGTCATCCATGATAATGGTGTCACATTCGATGTGGCTGACTGATTTCTTGGAATTGCGGGCAAAGGTGACTTGACCGCGGTAGTTAACCGCTCCGCCACCCATGGCAATGGATTTCGAGACGATAGAGGAGCTAGTATGCGGTGCATTGTGAATCATCTTGGCACCTGTATCTTGGTGTTGACCGGTATTGGCAAAGGCAATGGACAGCATGGTTCCCCTTGCTCCCTCACCGTCCAGGTAAACAGACGGATATTTCATGGTAGTCTTGGCTCCCAAGTTTCCGTCGATCCACTCCACTGTTGCATCCTTCATCGCGCGCGCGCGCTTGGTCACAAGGTTGTAGACATTGTCAGACCAGTTCTGAATCGTTGTATACCGCATGTAGGCACCATCAAGGGCAAAGATTTCAACAATCGCTGCATGCAAGCTATCGCTCGAATAGGTCGGTGCTGTACAGCCCTCCACATAATGCACACTTGCTCCCTCATCCACGATAATCAAGGTTCGCTCAAACTGTCCGGTGCTTTCGTTGTTAATGCGGAAGTAGGTCTGTAGAGGAATGTCACACTTGACCCCTTTGGGTACATAGATAAAGGTCCCCCCTGACCAAACAGCACTATTTAGGGCAGCTAATTTATTATCAGTCGGTGGAACGAGCTTGGCAAAATACTGTTTGAAAAGGTCTGGATATTCTTTCAAAGCGGAGTCTGTGTCGGTAAAGATAATGCCCAACTTTTCAAACTCTTCTTTCATATTGTGGTAGACCACTTCTGATTCGTACTGGGCAGCTGCCCCTGCCAAATAGGCACGCTCTGCCTCTGGAATCCCGATACGCTCAAAGGTTTCCTTGATTTTTTCTGGCACATCGTCCCACGAACGGGCTGGTTTGTCAGATGCTTTTTGGTAGTAAATTAAGTCATCAAAATCAATCTCTGAAAGATCAGCTCCCCATGTTTCAAGGGGCATTTTTTTGAAAGCCTCATAGGATTTGAGACGGAACTCTAACATCCATTCTGGTTCATTTTTAGCTGCCGATAAGGCACGAATAACTTCTTCATTCAAGCCTTTTCCTGTCGACATAATCGGCTCTACATCATCATGAAAGCCAAATTTATACTCACCAAGGTCAATCGGTTTTGGCTCTACTCTTTCTTCTGCCATTCTTTCCTCCTCTATGATCTATCTTCTATTTTATTTTCTATTCTTCTAATCCTCTTTTGAGGGCATTCCATGCTAATGTCGCACATTTCACGCGCTGGGGGAATTTGGCAACGCCTGCCAGAAAAGCTGCATCTCCTAATTCTTTCTGACGTGCATCCGTCTGACCTTGCACCATTTCTGAAAAAACTTGCGCTAATTCAAGACCTTCTGCTTTGGTCTTTCCAAGCACAAGGTCAGTCATCATGCTGGCTGAAGCGGTTGAAATGGTACAGCCTGCATTGACAAAGGCAATGTCTTGAATCATTTCTCCGCTGTCATCGAACTTCAAAGATAGGTTTATCACATCGCCACAAGTGGGATTGTTCAAATCCACCTGATGAGCCCCGTCAATCCTTCCCTGATGATGAGGGTGCTTCGAATGGTCGGCCACGACAGCCATGTAAAGACTCTCTAGTTTAGAAAGTGCCATTGAAAAACTCCTTTGTTTTCTCCAGTGCCTCCAGCAATTTGTCACAATCTTCCTTAGTGTTGTAAAGGTAGAAACTAGCGCGAACCGTTGATTGCACTCCCAAATAGGCAAGAAGTGGCTGGGCACAATGATGTCCTGCCCGAACAGCTACCCCCTCATAATCAAGCGCCGTTGCTACATCATGAGGATGTAGCCCTTTCACATTAAAAGAAATCACACCTGAACGCTGGGCTAGCTCCTGTGGCCCATAAATCTCAATCCCTTTCATTACCTGTAATTTCGGAAAGAGATAGGACATCAATTCTTGCTCGTGAGTCGCAACATGCTCCATACCGATTTCTTCCAAGACATCAATAGCTTTGGCAAGTCCAATGGCACCTGCCATATTGGGCGTCCCTGCCTCAAACTTCCAAGGCAAGTCTTTCCAAGTAGCAGATTGCTCATAGACAAAGTCAATCATTTCACCGCCAAACTCCACCGGCTCCATCTGCAACAACCACTGCTCCTTGCCATAGAGAACACCGATTCCTGTGGGTCCCAACATCTTATGGCCTGAAAAGGCAAAGAAATCCACATCTAAATCTAGCACATCAATCGCTATATGAGGGATTGATTGGGCTCCATCTACCACCATGATTGCTCCTACTTGATGAGCAAGTCGGGTGATTTCCTTAATCGGATTGACCACACCTAAGACATTTGACACATGAGTAATAGAGACAAATTTGGTCTTGGACGATAACTTGGACTGCAGATCCTCCATGTCCAAATATCCATCTTTCAGATAGACATAGACCAGTTTGGCTCCTGTCGCTTGACAGACCTGTTGCCAAGGAATGATATTGGCATGATGTTCCATAATGGAAATCAGAACTTCGTCACCCGTTCGCAACATTTGAGCTGCAAAACGGGCTACCCAGTTGAGGCTACTTGTCGTCCCCCTTGTAAAGAGCACTTCTTTGGTAGACTTCGCGTGGATAAACTGCCTCACGCGTTCGCGCGCCGCTTCATAGCGACTGGTTGCTCGCTCTGCCAAGCTATGAACACCTCGGTGAACATTGGCATTGTCTGTCTGGTAGTAGTCCAGTATCTCTTCTAATACGGCTTGAGGTTTCTGAGTAGTTGCTGCATTATCGAGATAGACCAAAGGCTCATCATGAATCAACTGGTCTAAAATCGGAAATTCTTGTTTGATGGCATGGCTATCTACTGGCATGGCTTCTTACCTCTTATTTAACTTTTCTTCAATCCCGTCAATCATCTCATCACGGGCTTCCTTAACAGGAATTTCTGTAAGCACTGCTCCCAAAAAGCCACGTACGACCAAGCGTTCTGCTGTCGCCTTGTCCAAGCCGCGACTCATGAGATAGTACATGTCTTCAGGATCCACCTGACCGATAGAGGCAGCGTGTCCTGCTGTCACATCATTTTCATCAATCAAAAGGATTGGATTGGCATCACTTCGTGCCTGATCTGACAACATCAAGACACGGCTTTCTTGCTGGGCATCTGCTCCCTTTGCTCCCTTGATGATATGTCCAATCCCGTTAAAGGTCAGGGTTCCTTTTTCCAAAATAACCCCATGTTGGAGGATATTGCCAATCGAATGACGACCATAGTTGGTCACGCGGGTATCAATTCCTTGAATCTGCTTGCCACTTGATAGGGCGACTACCTTCATATCAGCGTAACTACCATCCCCATACAAGTCGCTGTCAAAATCAGCGACGACATTTCCCTCGTTCATGACACCGATAGCCCAGTCAATGCCGGCATTTGCACCTAAGGAACCACGGCGGCTCATATAGGTTGTCACCTGCTGCCCCAAGCGGTCAATCGCTGCAAATTTAATCTGACTACCTGCCCCTGCAATCACTTCTACGGTGATATTGGCACTTGCTTTTTCGCTACCTGCTCCGATACTTTCAAAACGCTCAAGGTAGTTTAACTTGGCATTCTTTCCTGTAACGATAAGAACATGTTTATTAAACGGAACGTTACTTTCACTATCTTGGTAGAAAATCCCCTCAACAGGAACATTGATTTCCACATTGTCAGGAACATACAAGACAGCACCGCTGTTGAAATAAGCTGTGTGGTAGGCTGCCAACTTGTCCGTATCCGCTGCAACTGCCTTGGTAAGGTACCGCTCTACCACCTCTGGAATTTCTTCCAAAGCTGTGTAGAAATCTGTAAAGACTACACCGGCTTCTGCCAACTCTGGCGATAATTGCTCAAAGACAGTCTGTGTGCCGACTTGAACCAACTTGGGATTGTCTCCCAAGGCTGTGAAGTCAGGGACATTGGCTGAAAGGTCATTTTCGGCAATCGTGCCGTCTCCCAGATTCCAGCGATGGAATTTCACCCGCTCAATCGTTGGTAAGCCTAGTGTTTCTATCTTTTCAAAAGCTACTTGACGAAGGTCACTCAACCAAGCTGGCTCTGCATGCGCCTGTGAAAAAAGTTTAATGGCTTCTTTTGTCATCGTTTTCCCCTTTCTGAACACGTTTCGCCTTAAACTTCCTCTTCGTAAGTCAAGCCTAATTCTTCTGCAATTTTCGCATATCCTTCTTTTTCAAGACGAATCGCAAGCTCTGGACCACCTGATAATACCACCCGGCCTTCCATCATGATGTGGACCACATCTGGTGTAATGTAGTTCAAGAGACGTTGGTAATGGGTGATAATCATGGCCCCAAAGCCTTCCCCACGCATAGCATTAACCCCTTTTGATACGACTTTCAGAGCATCGATATCAAGACCGGAGTCAATCTCATCAAGGAGGGCAAAGGTGGGCTCCAACATCAAGAGTTGCAAGATTTCGTTTCGTTTTTTCTCACCACCTGAAAAGCCTTCATTGAGGTAGCGCTCTGCCATTTCCTCTTTCATGTTCAGCAATTCCATTTTTTCATCGAGTTTGGTAATGAAATCACGAACAGAAATCTTATCATCGTCTTCTTTTCCAGCATTCATAGCTGCGCGTAAAAATTCGGCATTAGTAATACCTGGGATTTCACTTGGGTATTGCATAGCAAGAAAGAGCCCCATACGAGCACGCTCATCGACTTCGAGTTCCAAGACATTGACACCATCAAATAAAACTTCCCCTTGGGTGACTGCATAGTTTGGATTTCCCATGATAGCTGCTGAAAGGGTGGACTTCCCTGTTCCGTTTGGCCCCATAATGGCTGCAACTTCCCCTGTTTTCAGGGTCAAGTTCACTCCTTTTAAGATTTTTTTGCCTTCGATCTCTACGTGAAGATCTTTGATTTCTAGTACTGACATACCTACCTCCATTCATTTTATCTGATATATTATACCAAAAAAGAGCCAAATAGGCTCCTTCTTTGTTTAGAGAATCATTCTTATCTTCTATTTTTCCGCTTTGCTTCTTTCTTGGCTCTCTTTTTGGCTAGGTATTCCTGTCTGGCATCACTATTGCCAATAAAGCGCAAGACATTGAGAATAGGCGTTCTATTTTCTCCAAAAATCCCAATTAGCTCACTGAGGATTTCTACTCCAAATAGCATTGCGACTATCAAGAGGACACCTCCCCAGCGGCTCGATACATTTAAGAGTAGCGAAGTGAGAGAAAAGATAAACGAGATCGCATAGATAACAAGTACCGTTCCACGATGTGTCAAGCCAAGCGACAAGAGACGGTGATGCAAGTGCATGCGATCTGCTTCATAGATTTTCTGACCTGATAAGGTCCTACGAATAATCGCAACCAAGGTATCAGTAATCGGTACTCCTAGGATAATCATCGGCGTCACCACGGCAACTGCGGTGGAATTTTTCAGCCCTTGAAGGGATAGTACCCCAATCATAAAGCCGATAAATAGGGCCCCTGTATCGCCCAAGTAGATAATGGCTGGATGGTAGTTATAGGGAAGAAATCCAACAATCGCAGCCACCAATACAAAGACCGTTAAGGTCAAGTAGATATTGCTATCGTGGAGGAAAAAGTAGGAGACAATTCCCATAGTGGTCAAAGAAATAATGGACACCCCCGACACCAGACCATCCAGACCGTCAATCAGATTGACCGCATTGGTGATGGCCACAATCCAAAGAATGGTTAAAAAGAAGGATAACCAAGCTGGAAAATGGAGCATTGGCCCGCCAAAAGGAATCTTGAAATTATCAAAACGAAACTCGGTAAAAAACCAAATAATGGCCGCCGCAACAAGCATCCCCACCATCTTTGGCAAAGGACGTAGTTCCTTGATATCATCAATCAATCCTGTAAGAATAATGATACCGCTAGCAAAGACTAAGGGCAAAATATACTCAAAATAAGTTCCTCGAGGCGATATGTGGATGACCACGAAGGGCAAAAAACACATAGTCGCTAAAAAGAAAGCAACAAAAATCGCTAACCCACCCGCCGTAGGCATGGGAACCTTATTGATCCGTCGTGCATTGGGGTTGTCGACCGCTCCAATCCGGAGCGCTAAAAAACGGACCAAGGGGGTTGCAATAACGGAAACCATCATTGTAAGTACAATGACAATGATGTACTGCAAAGCAAAGGGAATCATACTAAGCTCACCTTCCCAAGCTCTTCAATCGCACCCACAGGAAGCAACAGAACTCCGTGCTCTTGAAGTACCGCACGCGAAATGGACGTGTCATCTGCATGCTCTAACATACGTGACAAGACGTAGTCTGGATAACGCGTCGAACGATTTTCGATATTGATGAGAACCGTCATGTAGTAACGACCGTTCATCTTATATAATTCAGACTCTTCAATGGTGAAATCAAGAAGGGACACAAATCGAACTGCTTCTTGCAAACTCGCAAAGTCCAGAATATAGTAAATATACTGGCGGTCTTCTACAGCTACTTCTTCTGCTTCTGTCTCTTCGGCCTCTACTTGCTCCAGATGTTGGACAGCCCTATCATCTCCTGCACTCTTTTCCCGAATCGTCTTCTCTAGTGTCTTCAAAAATTCATCCGGTGTCATGTGCGAAATGTCATCCAAATCTGCCATATCCGCAAAATCATCGAAGTTTAAGTTTTGATCAATATCTGACTTGGTGACAAAAATATCCACCTTGTCTGGCTTTGGCGTCACCCGAAAACTGAGCATGCCACTTTCACGAAAAGTTACTGGCAGATCTAATTCATCCAACACTGTGTAGAAAAATTCCTCTGTCTTTTCCTGCGGCACCAAAAAATCCGCGATTTCCATACCGCGCTCTTCCAAATCTTCCATTTTAATCGTGATTTTCAAGGTCGAATCACTAATTTGTTTCATCTTCATCTCATTACCTCATACTCTTCCATCCCTCTCAAACGATGATTTGAGAACCTGCATTTCATTCATTATACAAAAAAATAGCCTCTTTTACAAAAGAAAAGAGATTTCTTCACTCCAAAGGTAGAGGGTTTTTGCTACAATACAAAAACGCAGCTTCGGCCGCGTTCCATTCTTAAAAGATAAGAGTTCCTAAATAGTAGAGAACCAAGAGTGTTCCTAGCGCAATACGGTATTTTCCAAAGAAGGTGAAATCGTGCTTTTTCACGTAATCGGTCAAGAAACGAATCACAACTAAAGAAACGCCAAAGGCTGTCAGCATGGCAACAAGGAGCAACAACCACTGACCTGCCGTTACACTCAAGCCTTTCACAAGAAGTTTTAGGACTTTCAACAGACTTGCCCCAAACATAATCGGAATCCCTAAAAAGAAAGTAAACTCGGTCGCCACCTCACGGCTAGTCCCAAGAAGAATCCCTCCCAGAATCGTGGCACCTGAACGGCTAGTTCCAGGAATGAGGGCAAGGACTTGAAAGAGACCAATGTAGAGGGCCGTTTGATAAGACATCTTACTCAAAGAGACAACTTGTGGCTCACGAGCCTTCTGCCATTTTTCAACATAGATAAAAGCGACACCATAGAGAATCAACATTAAGGCCACAACAATGAAGTGATACAAATGGTCATCCAGCCAATCGTCAAATAAAAGCCCCAAAATAGCTGCTGGTAAAGCTGCAATCACCACTTTTGCCCACAATTGCCAGGTCAAGCGAATCTCGCGACTTGATTTCCCCGGCTGAAAAGGGTTGAGCCTGTCGAAGTAGATGACCATGACAGCTAAGATTGCGCCTAACTGAATCACAACATTGAACATGGACGTAAAATCAGCACTGACATTTTTAAAGGACACAAATTCCTGCACCAAAATCAGGTGGCCTGTACTCGATATCGGCAACCATTCGGTGACTCCCTCTACAAGGCCAAAGAAAATCGCTTTTAGAATCTCAACAAACATAGCTTACTCCTTCTTCATTTCCCTTCATTATACCACAAACCCGAATGAAAATGGAGTTTTTTTCAATTAGTTTGCAATCTGTCTGAATTTTTTATACAATATAACTACTTTTTGAAAAGGAGAGATTATGAAAAAACGATTATTGATACTGCTTGCAGTGCTCATGGCTGTGTTCTCTATCAGCACGGGTGTTCAAGCAGATGAATATCTTCGTGTCGGAATGGAAGCTGCTTATGCGCCGTTCAACTGGACACAGGAAACAGGTGAAAACGGGGCTGTGCCGATTGAAGGAACCAACCAATTTGCGAATGGGTACGATGTTCAAGTCGCAAAGAAGATTGCGGAACAAATGGACAAAAAAGTCCTTGTGGTAAAGACCAAATGGGAAGGACTGGTCCCTGCACTAACTTCTGGCAAAATCGACATGATTATTGCTGGCATGAGCCCGACAGAGGAGCGCAAGAAAGAAATTGCCTTTTCATCTAGCTACTACACCTCTATTCCAACGCTTGTTGTGCGTTCTGATAGCAAGTGGGCTGATGCTCGCTCGATTCAAGAATTTACAGGAGCAAAAATCACTGCTCAGCAAGGGGTCTATCTCTACGATTTGATCGACCAAATGCAGGGCGTTGAGAAACAGACAGCTATGGGAGATTTCTCCCAGATTCGCCAAGCCCTTGAAGCTGGTATCATCGATGCCTATGTGTCAGAACGCCCCGAGGCTCGCACAGCTCAGGAAGCCAACCCTGCCTTTCACATGGTGGAATTGACCAAGGCTTTTGAAACCAATGCAGAAGATGTCACAATTGCTGTCGGCATGCGCAAGGACGATGCGCGCATCGCCCAGGTCAATCAGGTGCTTGAAACCTTTACAGAAAAAGACCAGCTCGCGCTCATGGATGAGATGATTGAACATCAACCCATTGAAGCGGCTAGCGAAGAAGTCAAATCATTCTTTCCTATCCAAGTCTGGAATATCCTAGTCAATAACTGGCAACAACTCTTACGTGGAACTGGTATGACCCTGCTCATTTCTATCCTTGGAACCATCATCGGTACTGCCATCGGTCTCTTAATCGGTGTTTTCCGTACTGCTCCAAAGGCTAACAACAAGGGACTTGCTTTCCTTCAAAAAGCACTTGCCATTCTCATCAATATCTATATTGAAATCTTCCGTGGTACGCCGATGATTGTCCAATCCATGGTTATCTACTACGGAACAGCTCAAGCCTTTGGCTTGAATTTGGATCGAACCTTGGCTGCGATTTTCATCGTATCGATCAATACGGGAGCCTACATGAGCGAAATCGTCCGCGGAGGAATTTTCGCTGTCGATAAGGGGCAATTTGAAGCGGCTACTGCTCTTGGATTTACCCACAACCAAACTATGCGAAAAATTATCTTACCGCAAGTTGTCCGCAACATCTTGCCTGCTACTGGTAATGAATTTGTCATCAACATTAAGGATACATCCGTATTGAATGTGATTTCAGTAGTAGAGCTTTACTTCTCAGGAAATACCGTAGCGACTCAGACCTACCAATATTTCCAAACCTTTACGGTTATTGCTATCATCTACTTTATCTTGACCTTTACGGTCACTCGTATCCTGCGCATGATTGAAAAACGCTTTGATACGGACACCTACACGACTGGTGCCAACCAAATGCAAACGGAGGTGCTTCATGACTAATACGATTTTAGAAATCAACCATTTGAAAAAAGCCTTTGGCCAAAACCTGGTCCTCAAAGACATCTCCTTGACCGTTAAAAAAGGCGAGGTCATCTCCATCATCGGCTCTTCTGGTTCCGGAAAATCAACCTTCCTACGCTCCATCAACCTCCTCGAAACACCGAGCGAGGGAGAAATCCTCTATCATGGTGAAAATGTCTTAGCAAAAGGCTATGATTTGACAACCTACCGTGAAAAATTGGGCATGGTCTTCCAATCGTTCAACCTTTTCAATAACCTGAATGTCTTAGAAAATGCCATTGTTGCTCAAACCACGGTCTTGAAACGGAGCCGCACGGAAGCCGAGCAGATCGCCAAAGAAAATCTCAATAAGGTCGGCATGACAGAGCAATACTGGCCTGCTAAATCAAGCCAGCTCTCAGGCGGGCAAAAACAGCGGGTAGCGATTGCCCGCGCTCTCTCTGTCGATCCAGAAGTGATTCTCTTTGACGAGCCCACTTCTGCCCTTGACCCTGAGATGGTAGGCGAGGTACTCAAAACCATGCAAGACCTAGCCAAGTCAGGTCTCACCATGATTATCGTGACCCATGAAATGGAGTTTGCCCGCGACGTTTCAGACCGCGTCATCTTTATGGACAAGGGACTGATCGCTGAAGAAGGTAGCCCACAACAAATCTTTGAACAGCCACAAGAAGAACGTACAAAAGAATTCCTCCAACGCTTTCTTAAGATGTGAGAGCGTGAAAAGCACAAAGTGAAAATAGGAAATCTGACGAAGAGTTATTAAACTCTAGGAAGATTTATCTTTTTCACACAGTGCTTAGCTCGAACTCAGTTTCTTAAGATATGAGGGCGTTAAAAAGCGACTGTACCACAAGGGTATCCATATCCGTAAGCGAACAAAATTCGCAACGGCTACGGCAAAAATAGGAGCCTGACGTAGTGTTCGATGAACACAAGGAGGGCTATCCCTAAAGGGATTCTCAGCTGTAACTGGCTAAAGACAGAACAGCTGCCTATCTTTTTTCCGAGCTTTTAGCCCGAATTCAGTTACACAAGATATGAGGACGCATTAAAAAAGCGACTGTACTCTCGTTGAAGAAACAATCCACTGGATTATTTCTTCTGTATCTGTAAAGCAGGCGTAACATGAGAAGAATTTCCAGCCCCTATTTCTCACCTCCAAATATCGTATACATTTGGAGCTATGAATGGCGAAAAACACCAGCTAACGTCTGTTAGCTGGTGTTTTTCAAGAGTAAAAGAGGGGACATCATCTCCTCTTTTTCACGCTTCAATTAGTTCTCAAATTTTTTATGATTTTTGTCATAAAAATCGATAAGTCCCAAAGCAGTAGCAAATGAAATGTTGTCAATTTTTGCACGACCTTGTGCAAGAGCAATCACTGACATTTCACGTGCGTTTGTCTCTTTACTGATACGGTATCCAGTAATTTTCTTATCGCGTACCCAACCGACAACTGCGGCCACTTTTTCATAACTAGTCATGAGAAACCCCTTTCTTTTTAATCACTCATTAGTTTATTATATCCTCTCTCTCTTGTCAAGTAAAATGCGTAATAAATATGCATTATTTTGCTTTTAGAGCAGATAATATTTGTGCACGAATATCTTCCATGCCTTCAGGACTTGCTGGCAAGAAGATTGTGCTATTTCCGGTATGTGAAAAATTATTTAGCGTATCCAAATATTGGTTGGTCAACAGAATGGACATAATTTGTTCTTCGGTCAAGCCGATATTGGATTCTTTCAATTCTTTAATCGAATCTGCCAACCCATCCACGATCGCTTTTCGCTGTTGGGCAATCCCTACACCATGCAGGCGGTCTTTTTCTGCTTCGGCTTCGGCAGCTGTGACAATCTTAATCTTGTCTGCTTCTGCCAATTCTTGAGCAGCAGCACGTTTTCGTTGTGCCGCATTGATTTCGTTCATCGACTGCTTGACTTCTGCATCAGGTTCCACCTTGGTAATCAAGGTTTTCACGATGATGTAACCATAGGTAGACATTTCTTCTGCCACTTGTTTTTGAACTTCAAGAGCGATTTCGTCTTTTTTCTCAAACAATTCATCCAGCGTTAATTTTGGAACAGATGAACGAAGAGCGTCTTCGATATAAGACTTAATCTGCGCTTCTGGACGCATAAGTTTGTAGTAGGCATCTGTCACGTTGTTTTCATTTACCCGGTACTGAGTTGCAACATTCATAGTTACAAATACATTATCTTGGGTCTTTGTTTCCACCACAATCTCACTTTGGAGCAGGCGCAACTGAATCCGCGCTGCAATATGGTCAATGCCAAATGGAAGTCGGAGATGAATCCCACTCATGCTCAGCTTCTGGTATTTCCCGAACCGTTCAATGATGACAACCGATTGCTGACGCACTACATAGAGCGAGCTAAGGACAATCACCACCGCCAACAAGACAACCAGAATAAACACGATACTAAGAATACTAATCATCACGTATCCCTCCTTTTCTTTTAGAGAATATTGTACTATTTTATTTAAGAAAACACAAGTGAAAACAGTTTCGATTTTTAAAAATCGTTTAACGCTTACACCAGCAGACTATAGAGGGTTTCATTTCCTCGCAGATTGATAAAGGAGGGGTCAAACTTTTCCATGCGCTCAATCAGGCCAGCATAATCATGTTTATCCCCGAGAGCCACCCCAATCAAGACAGGTCCCGTCCCTTTACTGGCTCGTTTGATATATTCAAAACGAGTAATATCATCATTTGGTCCCAAAATATCGGTTACAAACTCGCGTAGGGCTCCAGGACGTTGCGGGAAGTTCACGACAAAATAATGCTTGATACCATCGTAAATGAGCGCCCGCTCTTCCATTTCCGGCATGCGGTTGATGTCGTTATTGCCCCCTGAGATGATACAGCAAACGGTCTTACCCTTGATATATTCGCTCAAGACTTCAAGGGCTGCAATGCTAGCTGCTCCTGCTGGTTCTGCGACAATCCCTTGCTTAGAATAAAGGTCAATCAAGGTTTCAGAAATCAAGCCCTCATCCACACCGATAAGATTTTCCACATGCCTGCGTGTTACTTCATAGGCCAGTTGCCCTACTTTTTGCACGGCAATTCCGTCTGCAAACTTGTCAATTTCTTTTAACTTGACAGGCCCGCCTGCCTCAAAGGCAGCTTTCATGCTCCGAGCGCCCTCAGCCTCTACACCGATGACTTCAATCGCAGGATTTTTCTCCTTGATATAGGTCGCAACCCCTGCAATTAAACCGCCACCACCGACTGGCACCAAGACCGTATCAAAATCAATCGACTCCCGCTCTGCTTCTTCCATGATCTCATAGGCAACCGTCCCTTGACCCGCCTGAACATGGACATCATCAAAAGGAGCAATAAAGGTGCGATTTTCACGCTCAGTAAAATCTTGAGCGGCTTTGGCAGACGCATCAAAGGTATCTCCCACCAACTTGATGTCGACCATATCGCCGCCAAAGAAACGAACCTGTCCAATTTTTTGTTGCGGTGTCGTAATCGGCATAAAAATTGTTGCAGGTATTTTCAATTCATTACAGGTAAAGGCGACACCTTGGGCATGATTTCCTGCACTGGCACAGACCACTCCGCGCTTTCTTTCTTCTTCACTCAACTGGGAAATCGCATAATAGGCCCCACGAATCTTAAAAGAGCGTACACGCTGGGCATTTTCCCGTTTGAGATAAATTTTTGCCCCATACTTTTCCGACAGATAGCGGTCATAATCCAGTGGTGTATACACCACCACGTCCTTCAACACCTTATGAGCACGGACAACGTCCTTAGCTGTTAACATAACTTCTCCTTCTGCTTACATGAAAATAAAGTGAGAAAAATCTAGCTTGTACAACCAACTTTCCTCACTTCCTTTATATCACTTGCTAGATAGCTTGTTTTCGCCTACTATCTGAACATTCTTAGTTATAGATTTTAAAAGCATCGTCATCGTTTTTACCAACAAATGGCATGGCTTTGCGAAGCTCTGCTCCCACCTTTTCAATTTCGAGGTTGGCAGCTGCCTTACGGTATTCTTCCATGCGTGGACGACCTGCTCTGTAGTCTTCCACAAAGTCATTGGCAAATTTACCAGATTGAATGTCTGCCAAAACAGCTTTCATATTTTCCTTGACTTGATCAGTAATCACACGAAGACCTGATACGTAATCTCCGAACTCAGCAGTGTTAGAGATAGACTGACGCATTTTCTTAAAGCCACCTTCGTAAATCAAGTCTACAATCAATTTCATTTCATGAAGCACTTCAAAATAAGCAAGTTCTGGTGCATAGCCTGCCTCTGTCAAGACTTCAAAGCCTGCTTCCATAAGGGCTGTCAAACCACCGCAGAGAACGGCTTGTTCGCCGAACAAATCTTCTTCTGTTTCTTCTTTAAAGGTTGTCTCAAGGAGACCGACACGCGCTGAGCCAACCCCTTTCGCCCAATCCATTGCGATGTGCTTGGCATTACCAGTCGCATCTTGATATACTGCATAAAGGGCTGGTACTCCAAAGCCGTCTTCAAAGGTACGGCGAACCAAGTGCCCCGGACCTTTTGGCGCACACATGAATACATCCACATCCGCAGGAACCTTGATAAAACCAAAATGAATATTGAAACCGTGAGCAAAACCAAGGGCATTCCCCGCTTCCAAGTTTGGAGCGACTTCTGTTGCATAGAGGTCTGCTTGGATTTCATCAGGCGCTAGAATCATGATGACATCTGCTTGCTTAGCAGCTTCCGCCACCTCAAATGTCTCAAATCCGTCCTCTTTTGCCTTGTCAAATGACTTACCAGCACGCACACCGATGATGACATCGTGACCTGTATCACGTAGGTTTTGTGCATGGGCATGTCCTTGTGAACCATAACCAATCACAGCGATTTTTTTACCGTCGAGTGCTGCTACTGTTACATCTTTTTCATATTGTATTTTTACTGTCATCTTTTCTCTCTTTTCTATTTTTTTCTTATTACTTAATGAAAATCAAAATGAAGCTAGTTAGCCAAGCAGCATTTTGATACCTGAGGAGGATTAGTCTCTGCTAAATCCTGTCGCTCCTGTACGAGCAATATTTTTGATACCGTAGGGTTGAATAACCCGTAATAGGGCGTCAATCTTATCCCCATCGCCCGTCATCTGAATGGTAATCGAGTGAGGGGCGACATCGACGACGCTGGATCGGAAGGGCTGAATAATCGCTAAAATCTCGGCCCGCTTAGCGGGTGGTGCTACGATTTTAACCAGAAGTACCTCGCGCTCCAAGTGGGGAATATCTGTAATATCTCGCACACGAACAACGTCAATCAACCGGTTGAGCTGCTTGATAATCTGCTCCACCTCGTCCATCGTCTTAACATCGATGATGACGGTGACTCTTGAGATTTCAGCAATTTCAGTTGGACCTACCGAGATAGATTCAATGTTAATCTGTCTGCGGGATAAGACCCCTGTAAAGCGGTTCAAGACCCCGGAGGAATTTCTCAATTTGGCTGTTAACATTCTACGCATGGAACTTCACCCCCAACATCTCTGCATTGCTCTTACCTGCTGGAACCATGGGCTGCACATGCTCTTTATTGGAAATATGAACTTCAATCAAGAGTGGTCTGTTTTCTTTTATCACTTCCAACTCCTCTGCCAGCCTAGCTGGATTGGTGCAACCTGCATAGCCAATCCCATAAGCCTCTGCTAGGAGCTTAAAATTCGGCTCTGCATCAAAGACAGACTGGCTGCGGCGCTCATCATAGAAAGACTCCTGCCACTGCCGCACCATGCCAAGGGAGTGATTGTTTAAGAGCACCACCTTGATTGGGACACCGTAGCCATTTAAAATAGCCAGTTCCTGATTGGTCATTTGAAAACCACCGTCCCCTACAAAGAGGACAACCTCCCGATGAGGATTGGCTAATTTGGCACCGATGGCCGCTGGAATCCCAAATCCCATGGTTCCCATGCCGCCAGACGTAATCAGCTGTCTAGCGTGTTTGTAAGGATAGAACTGGGCTGCCCACATCTGGTGTTGGCCCACATCGGTGACCACAATGGCATCGCCATTTGTCATCTCACCAATCAGTTCAATGACCTTCTGAGGCTTGATATAGTTGTCATCTTCATCGTAACCAAAGGGTGCACGGCGCTTGTTATCCAGAACATGACTGGTCCATTCTTCATGGTCGGTTTCAACCCTTTCTAAAGCCAGTAAGGCTTCAAGAGTTGCCTTGGCATCGCCCACAACTGGAATTTGAGTTTTTACGACCTTGCCAATCTCAGCTGGATCTATATCAATATGCGCAACCGTTGCATGAAGAGCAAAGGTGCTTGGATTTCCTGTCAAGCGGTCGTCAAATCGAGCGCCGATATTGATAATATAATCCGCATCTGTCAAGGCCATGTTGGAAGCATAAGACCCGTGCATACCACCCATTCCGAGTGATAAGTCGTGTTGAATGGGCATGGTTCCTAAACCGAGAAGAGTCGAAACAACCGGAATCCGATAGCGTTCTGCAAAGGCTACTAATTCTTTATTAGCATCTGCATAATTGACCCCGCCCCCTGCTAGAATGACAGGCTTTTTAGAAAGCGAAAGGTGCTGCAAAATCTTTTTCACCTGCAATCCATTCGGAGTAACGGTTGGCTGATAACTCGGCAAATGCACCGTGTCATCATAGTAAAACTCCACCATTGCTTCCTGAATGTCCTTCGGAATATCGATGACAACCGGTCCTGGACGACCTGTTGTGGCAATATGAACTGCCTCTGTAATGACACGGGGAATATCTGCTGCATCCCGTATCTGGTAATTGTACTTGGTAATCGGCATGGTAACCCCAATAATATCTGCCTCTTGAAAGGCATCTTTTCCGATTCCACGCGTTGCGACCTGACCTGTAAAGACCAGCATCGGTACGCTGTCGCCCATAGCATCCGCAATCCCTGTAATGGCATTGGTCGCACCGGGACCACTGGTCACTAGCGCAACGCCGATTTTCCCAGTTGACTTGGCATAGCCTTCTGCTTCGTGGGTAGCTCCTTGTTCGTGGCGGGCCAACACGTGCTGAATACCTTTAAAACGATAAATCTCATCGTAGAGAGGCAAGACCGCCCCGCCTGGATAACCAAAAATGATATCGACACCTAACCTTTTTAGGGTATCTAATATTAGATAGGAACCCGAACGTACTTCCTCTAATGGAATTTGATTCAACTCTCTTCCTCCTCTCGTCTATCGTCAGATATAGCTACTATCGTATCATCTTTCTGTTGGAAATACTAGATAAATGTACTTATCTACTATCATATCACAATGTATCATAAAGTCAATAGAATTTTCAGAAAATTCCCAACTTTACCCGTTTTCTTAAACTTTCCTAAAGTAGCTTTATACATTTTACCTTTTTTAGTTTCCTTTTAGATTTACTCGATATAGTAGTTCAATCAAAACGAAGGAGACATTCTATGTATACGATTTTGATTCCAGCTTACCAACCTGACGGTAGACTTCTCACTCTCCTCAAGGAAATCAAAGAGCGACTAACTTGTCAAGTTGTGGTGGTTGATGACGGTAGCACAGGAACGGCGCAATCCATCATCGAAGCTGCAACAAACTACGCTACAGTCCTCCACCATTCCCACAACCAAGGAAAAGGACAGGCGCTAAGAACAGGATTTGACTATATTTTATCGCTAGGAGAAGCCACAACGATTGTAACAGCTGATGCCGATGGTCAACACGCTCTTACAGACATTGACCGCGTTGCCCATGCAAGCATGAATCTACCAGGACATCTGATTTTGGGAAGCCGCCAGTTTAGCAAGGATACTCCCTTTCGGAGCCGATTCGGCAATCGATTGACCCGCTTTTTATTCCACTTGCAGACAGGAGTAAAAGTGGGTGATACTCAGACAGGACTGCGGGCCTTTCATCATTCGCTGTTGCCTCGCCTACTTTCTATTTCGGGCAATCGCTATGAGTATGAAATGAACATGCTGAGCGAATTGAGCCAACATGTTCCGATTACTGAAATTCCCATTCAGACCATTTATCTAGACGACAACGCCAGCTCGCATTTTCGTCCTGTTCGAGACAGTCTCTTGATTTACCGCAATCTCTTTGCCTTTGCGTTGACATCGTTTGGCGGATTCCTGGTGGACTATCTCGTCTATATTTTGGCACTAGGGCTGCTGACTTTTCTCCAGACTGGTCTACAGCTATTACTAGCCAACACATTGGCACGCTTAGCCAGCACCACCTGCAATTTCTCCCTCAACAGACGCTTCGTCTTTCAACATACCGGCAGCGTGAGAAAAACTGGAGCAGGCTATTTCACACTTGCCTTAGGGCTTTTTCTAGCAGATACAACCTTGCTCTATCTCTTTTACCAACTGCTTGGTATCCATCTTTATCTGGTCAAGTTGGTCGTTGGCGTTCTCCTCTTTTTCATCTCTTGGTTCATTCAACACCATCTTATCTTTCGTGAAAGGAAACCCATCACCCATGAACTTTTTTAAAAAACCATTTGTCTACGCTGGGCTCTTTAGTATCCTGCTGACAAGCGGATTTTCCTATTCCATGCTCAAGACCTTCGTCTTATCTGAAGCAATTGCAACTGTTCAAGCAACCAGCCAAAGCATGCCTCAGACTGAAGTAAGGGCTGCTGCTCAGGCTACAACTACTGAAACCAGCTATACAGACGACAATATCAAGGTTGAGGTTGAAACTATTCGAAGCAATGACACAACTGTCTATGTCGCAGATATTCAAGTGAGCTCGCCTCACTACCTCAAAACAGCCCTCGCTCAGAACACCTTTGGCACCAATATCACCGCTAAAACCTCTACTACTGCTAGCGCCAACAATGCTATCCTTGCTGTTAACGGCGATTACTACGGTGCTAATTCTACGGGCTATGTCATCAAAAATGGTGTCCTCTATCGAGATACGGTGCGTGACGATGCCGAAAATGGCGATTTAGCCATCTATGCGGACGGTTCCTTTAAGATCATTTACGAACATGACATCAGCGCTCAAGCATTGATCGATGAGGGAGTTGTCAACCTCCTTACCTTCGGTCCTAGCTTGATTGAAAATGGTCAGATTACAGTCGGCCAAGATACCGAAGTCGGTCAAGCTATGGCTTCCAATCCTCGCAGCGCGATTGGAATCATCGATGAAAATCACTATATCATCGTAGTTTCTGACGGACGAACCTCTGAGAGCCAAGGACTCACTCTCTACCAATTGGCGCAAGTCCTACAATCCTACGGTGCCAATACTGCCTATAATTTAGACGGTGGTGGCTCGTCTACCCTCTATTTCAACGGGCAAGTCATCAACAAACCCACAACTCGTGGAACGATTTCAGAAAGGGCGGTGAGCGACATTGTCTACATCGGTTACTAATTCATCTGTAAAACGCATCAAAAAAATAAGCCTAACCTATCTCAGTTTGATCCTTTTCCTCTTTCTCTTTAGTCGAATCTATGAGAGCCTCAGTTACGGCGAAGTGTCCTTTTTCATGCACTACCTCTTTGCTGTCCCCCTAATCGGCGGTAGCTTACTGCTACTAGCATTCTATCTTTTCCCGCAACTTTCAAGACTCAGCTTTAACCTGTGGAATTCTGGAGTAGCAGTATTGACAGCGGGCTTTCTCCTCAGAGGAATCATCAATCTATCTGGTCGGTCAACCACTCTGGATTTGCCCTACTGGTACATCGGTGGTTGCTTGTTGCTCCTGACCATCCTGAGCCTGTTTCTTTCAAAGACAAAAGCTCCAGTCTGAGCCACCATCATCCATTCTCCCTCGCTGTCCATAAGAGATTGAGGGGATTTTTACAGCATTCAATTGATAGAATTTTCAGAAATTACTAATTTTTTAATCAAACGGCTTTTTCTCACACAAATATATGCTATAATGGAAGAAAGAAGAGACAAAGGAGAGACTTGCTATGCCAGAAAAAGATACTCTTAACCAGCTTAAACATCGTAGCGCTGTCTATGATTCAATGGTCAAATCCCCCAATCGTGCTATGTTACGGGCTACAGGGATGACTGATGAGAGTTTTGAAAATCCGATTGTCGGTGTCATTTCAACATGGGCTGAAAATACACCTTGTAATATGCACTTGCACGACTTTGGAAAACTAGCTAAGACAGGAATTCAAGAGGCAGGTGCTTGGCCTGTTCAATACGGAACCATTACTGTTGCGGACGGAATTGCTATGGGAACACCCGGAATGCGCTTCTCATTGACCTCTCGTGACATTATTGCAGACTCTATCGAAGCAGCTATGGGCGGTCACAACGTTGACGCTTTTGTCGCGATTGGAGGCTGTGACAAAAACATGCCAGGCTCCATGATTGCCATTGCCAACATGGATATTCCAGCGATTTTTGCTTATGGTGGAACCATCGCTCCGGGAAATCTCAATGGAAAAGACATTGATCTCGTCTCCGTCTTTGAGGGAATCGGGAAATGGAACCACGGCGATATGACTGCTGAAGAGGTCAAAGCCTTGGAATGCAATGCCTGTCCAGGTCCCGGCGGCTGTGGGGGAATGTATACAGCCAATACCATGGCGACCGCCATTGAAGTAATGGGCATGAGCTTGCCGGGTTCTTCTTCACACCCTGCTGAATCACCAGAAAAGAAAGCCGACATTGAAGAAGCTGGTCGCGCAGTTGTCAACATGCTGAAAATGGGATTGAAACCCTCTGACATTATGACCCGCGAAGCCTTTGAAGATGCTATTACTGTCACAATGGCGTTAGGAGGTTCTACCAATGCGACCCTCCACCTACTTGCCATTGCTCACGCTGCAAACGTTGAGTTGACCTTGGAAGATTTCAATGATTTCCAAGAACGAGTGCCACACTTGGCTGACTTGAAACCGTCTGGAAAATACGTTTTTCAAGACCTCTATGAAGTCGGCGGTGTCCCAGCAGTCATGAAATACTTGCTCAAACACGGTTTCCTACACGGCGATCGTATCACTTGTACAGGGAAGACCGTTGCTGAAAACTTGGAAGTCTTTGACGATTTGACACCTGGTCAGAAAGTCATCATGCCTCTTGACAATCCAAAACGCGCTGATGGACCGCTCATCATCTTGAAAGGAAACTTAGCCCCTGACGGAGCCGTTGCCAAAGTTTCAGGAGTGAAAGTGCGTCGCCATGTTGGTCCTGCTAAGGTATTTGATTCTGAGGAAGAAGCAATCGAAGCCGTATTGTCTGATGAAATCGTAGACGGTGATGTAGTCGTTGTCCGTTTCGTTGGTCCAAAAGGTGGCCCTGGTATGCCAGAAATGCTCTCGCTCTCCTCTATGATTGTCGGTAAAGGCCAAGGGGACAAGGTGGCCCTCATCACGGACGGTCGTTTCTCAGGTGGTACCTACGGTCTCGTTGTCGGACACGTTGCTCCTGAAGCGCAGGTCGGAGGTCCTATCGCCTATCTCCGCACAGGTGACATGGTAACCGTTGACCAAGACACCAAGGAAATTACCATGGCAGTATCCGATGAAGAAATCGAGCGCCGCAAGGCGGAAACCACACTCCCACCACTCTATTCACGAGGAGTGCTTGGAAAATACGCCCATATCGTATCTTCTGCGTCTAAAGGAGCCGTGACAGACTTCTGGAAACCAGAAGAAACAGGGAAAAACTAAGGAAATAAAGAACAACCCAGTCAATTGACTGGGTTTTCTAGAAACATACACGAGGTTGGGACAAAAGTCCAAGCCTAAATATAAAAAAGCGAACAAAACTAGTTTTCTCCCCCTCAGAATTCTATTTTGTTCGCTTTTTGTATCTAAATTATCAATTTGAAGATTTGATGATAAAGAATCTCAAAAATCAAAATCTTTTGTCCTAGACTCTTTCTGCCTATTTTGGACTGATACCTAGGGTGATGCGCCCAATGCGGCTGATGCGTGTCATCTTCCAAACAGGGGACCAGACCACTTCAATCCCTGCATTTTCAATGCCGTCAATTTTCTTTAGGGCATCAATCAGCTCCTCTGGCAAGGTCTCCGAACAAGAACAACCTGCATCCGTAAAGGTCATGACCACCTTGCAAAAGCCATGTTCGTCCAGATTGATTTCATAAATCAAACCTAGATTGTAAATATCGAGTTCAATTTCTGGATCAAAAATGCTTTCCAAGGTCTCAATTAACTGGTCTTCAAGCGCCAAGGCACGATCATTGATTTTGATGTCGTCTCTCATCTTCCACCCCATACAACATGATTTTTCCTATTCTCTCATATTTCATAAAGATTTTCAAGAATGATTGAAAAGTTTTCACCAAAACAGTCCACTGGACCTGTACTCGCTTTCCTATTTCTAGGCTCGTGAAAGAGTCTGGGACAAAATAGTCCGCAATCAATTAAACGACTTTACCACTAGAACTTGCTTGTATTTTGCCACAAAACCATTGTCTTTACTATCGAAAAAGTCGTGAATACCTTGGAGGATAGTCACTTCCACGCCTTCTATCATGACTTTGGTCGCCCGTCTTATCACCCTAAAATGCTTTTAGCTGCTCTGCTATTTGCCTACACACAAGGAATTTTATCTTGATGAAAAACCGAAAAAATAATGATTGAAAATATCGCCATGCAGTATCTAACAGGTCAGTTGGTGGTCAGCTACCGAACCATCAATCGTTTTCGAGTCGCTTCGGGGATGGAAGACCTCATCCGTAATCTTTTCATCGACCTCAATCTTCGTTTAAAAATAGGTTTCATTTGTCTGATTGTTCAGATACGAGTTTCTACCATGTCCATAAGAGTAGGTCTCCCGAGCTTTCAGGTCATGATCATAAGTGTAGGTCAGGTTGGAGAGTTCCCTTACCGTCCTTGTCTGGAACCATCATGGTCTAAACCTGACCAAGCGTATCGTATTTAGAGCATACCGTGGTGATGTGAAAAACACCTATGGAGAGTAGCTCCATAGGTGGGTGGGGAGCTAGGAGAAAGAGGACGGAAAACGAGTAATAATCTTTAGCGTTTTCAAAGTCCTCGCTGACTAGCTCAAGCGCTTACAGCACCACGGAATACTATTTGAATGTATCCAACCGTTCTATCTTAACATTTCCTAGGTTGTCAAAAGAATATCGTTGGCTGCCTTTTTCAAACCAAGGTTTTAACAAGACGTCATTCAATACAAAATCCGACTTTTTCTTTAGCCACTCCTCACTAATTCCATAAGGTTTAAGGTAAGATAAAATCTCTGACTTACTATTTAGACTTGGCTGCCCAGTATAAATAGTGGCACGTCTCCTATAAACATCTTCTTTATTAGTGACCCCTTTTTCTTGAAATACGATTTCTTCATGTTTCATGACTTGTTTAACATAAGTATCTGATATATCAGAAAAAGCGATGCTAACTATCTCTTGGATACTATTCTCAGTATAATACCAACTAATAAAAAGGTAACTGTTATCAGATAGTTGTCGTCTATATTCCAATAACATAATTCCCTCTCTATAGACATTTAGTTTTGTGTATTCTTGACTTTCCAATAAGGGATTTGAAATTCTGAATCCTGCCCAAGTATCCTCTATGCGCAAGCCTTGATAACTTCCTAAGACTTTTCCTAAACTAGGCAGCTTTACAAGTCCATCCGGATAGACCTCCGCATAATTCATTTCTTTAAAGACATTATCTAATGATTTATATTGCTTATCGTACTCTACGTGCATATATACTTTATACGAGAGAATAAGCAGAAGCGGAATGGCAACTATATAAAGCAGCCTTCTCATCGTTTTCTTTTTCATCTAGTCACCTTTCTATTCACTATAGTCTGACTTATGTCGTACCAGATGCCCAATAAAGTTATAGGCTACTGGATTCTTCGTGCGTAACTGGATAAGCGCATCTCCGTCACTATTAGCTTTAATCCCAACTGTACCATAAATCGTCTGCTTAATATTCGATAAACCGCCATTGTTTTTGACAAATAGATCAGCTCGATTATATCTTCCTGCTGCAATACCATCATAATACTGGGTACTCGCGGTCGCATAATCACTATTATTTTGCTTCATCAATGCTACAATATTCACCGCATCTAGGTCAGCTTTATAATCTGGATTATTGAGGCTTATATTTCCTAGGGTAATATCTCCAAGCCAACCAGATAAATGATTAGTGTATTGGTGACTGTTCGTTCCTTGACCTTTCATAACTCTAATAGAATATCCTCAGCGTCTAATGGCTCAAAACCAAAGACTACCGAATTCGCCTGTGATTTAAAGGCTTGTAATTTTTCCAATATTTTTTGACTACTTATCCGATACTGTTCCAAGCTATAGGGAAAATCACAGGTGATTTCCACTGCGGAGAGACTACCTGAAATAATTAGTAGCACATCTTCTATGAGTGGACCAATTGAGATATTTTTCAAGTGGAAATAGCATGTAGCCGGTTGAGTAAAATAGTGACCAAAGTCTATACTTTCATAGTGATAAATATCTCGATTTTCTATAAAAAAGTGACAGGAAATAATATTTTTAGCATTAAAATCCATTAATGTTAAAATATTCTCTATATCTTTAGCTACAACACCTTTCACACTAATTTCAAATCTTTCCATTGCTGTCCCCCTATTATTGATCAATAAATCCCTTAAAAGTACCATCTAAGTTTAAGCGAATTCCACGCTTATCTGGTAACTGTTTTTGATAAAATTGAATTCCTCTATTATTGGTAATCTTAGTAAAAGATCCTGGTGCTTCAATAATATCATCAATTTGCTTCATAGCCTGTGCATTAATACTCGCAGAGTTTCCGCTTACTCTTCCCCAAATATGTGGATTTCTTCCAGCATGTTTCTGTAAAGCATGTCCTGCAACAGTTTCTCCACCAGCATTCCTAATAGCAGAGGCACTATTTTTTACGATATCAAAATTAATAACATCATCCACGGCATCCGCAGCTTTCAGAGCCTTAGAAGCGCTATAAGCCCTCGTCGCATCACTAACGTCGTCTACTGTGTCAATCGTTTTAGCGGCTGTCGCTACTTTGCCAACTTTGCCAACTTTCCCTAATTTGGTAATTGGAAGTAAATATCCAGCCAAATCAAGGGCTAATCCTCCAGCTGCTAACAATCTATTGGCTTTATCCCCTGTCACAGGGTCTTTTCCAGTCAATACACGCTTGACATTATACCAACCACTGAGTTCACCACCGAGCGTCTTAAAAAGTTGTAGCGTTGCTTTCCTAGATGCGTCTAGTTCTTCATCGGTCATCAATTTCGGCCCAACAGAAGCGTTAGACTGAGGTTGGTTACTTGTACTAGAAGTTCCACTCCAACTGGCAACACCACCTAAACGAACTCCATAATTACTGTCACTGACACGGCTGGCATTACCTTTCTTTCTTGTAGATTGACCAGAAGTAGTTGAGTGATAACGGGAACTTGGCCCAGCTGTACTATCCCAGCTGGCAACTCCTCCACCTCCAAAGCTAATAGGTTTAGGAGTTGACCCTTTATCTCGTGCCTTGTCAGGCTTTACGATGACAAACTAGAAAATGCCGTGGTGATGTGACAAACACCTATGGAGGGGAACTCCATAGGTGGCGGGGAGCTAGGAGAAAGAGGACGGAAAACGAGGAAAGCTTTCAAGCGTTTTCAAAGTTCTCGCTGACTAGCTCAAGCGCCTACAGCACCACGGAATTTCTTTAATAGTCAATCAACTAAATAAACATTTCCTTCCTCTTCTCTGCTTATTCTGATAGTACCTCAAAGCAAAAATAACCATATGGCATTGATTCTATATCTAGCTTATAGAATTGATGTAACCATTTCATCATCTGAGGAATCCCTCTATTCATTAAGAAAGACATGTAAGATTGAATACCTCGTTGAAAAAGTACAACATCTGATTTCTCTACCAAGAAATGGCTGGCCTGCATATCTTCAAAAGTGATGTATTGCTCTAATAATTTATAATCAGAATCTGGCTCAAGCCAAAACATCTGTGCTTTTGCAAAATTCTTCTGTTCTTCTACTGTCACAATATCACGACATTCTATATACAAATGCGCCATGTCAAACTCCTCTTGAAAATCTAATTTTTCGTTAATATAAAATGGAGTGACATAAATATACTTAGTTGTTGTATTTGTTTTTATTATTTCCTCAAGTAAATGAAACAAACTTGTTAGAGTAAGATTTCTTGTATACATTGAATTATAGTAAGTTGTATGAAAATATATCAATTCATTGATAGTTCCTATTGGTTTCTTAATCATATTTTATTGAGGACCCTTCCAGTCTAAATCAGATAATTTTGAAATTTGAATAACTTTCCCATTGCTATCATCTACCGCTACATAGTGAATATCATCAATGTAATAATTTGTTACGCTACTATTAGTATAACTATTATATCCCTTTGTCGTTTTGACTGGGTTATTAATCGTATCAGCTATCATTTGATTGTTCCAACCACGCTTAGAAACTTGATTCGCGTACCCTCCTTTTTTAAACTTATCACTATAAATAATATCGTCCGCAGTAACAGATTGTGAAGCAATTTTATCTATCAATCGCCCTGCATCCCCCACATCATCAATGGCATCCGCGGTTTTCAGACCTTTAGAAGCGCTATAAGCCCTAGTCGCATCACTAACATCGTCTACTGTGTCAATCTTTTTAGTGACTGTCGCTACTTTGCCAACTTTCCCTAATTTGGTAATTGGAAATGCATAGGTTGCCACATCAAGGGCAAGCCCTCCAAGTGCTAACAATCTATTGGCTTTATCCCCTGTCACAGGGTCTTTTCCAGTCCATACACGCTTGGCATTATACCAACCACTGAGTTCACCACCAAGCGTCTTAAGAAGTTGTAGCGTTGCTTTCCTAGATGCGTCTAGTTCTTCCTCGGTCATCGATTTCGGCCCAACAGAAGCGTTAGATTGAGGTTGGTTACTTGTACTAGAAGTACCATTCCAACTGGCAACACCACCTAAACGAACCCCATAGCTAATAGGCTTAAGAGTTGACCCTTTATCTCGTTCCTTGTCAGGCTTTACGATGACAAACTAGAAAATGCCGTGGTGATGTGACAAACACCTATGGAGGGGAACTCCATAGGTGGGCGGGGAGCTAGGAGAATGAGGGCGGAAAACGAGGAAAGCTTTCAAGCGTTTTCAAAGTCCTCGCTGACTAGCTCCAGCGCCTACAGCACTACGGAATTTCTTTTAATAATCAATCAACCAAATAAACATTAAATGACTTTTTCTTACCTTCAACAACATATTTTTCTACATCTCTATCCCACCATTTTACTGTATCTTTGAGGATAGACAATAGGATCTGTCTAAAATCTGAGTTACTACTAAAAATACATTGCTGATTAGTAAAAAATACATAAGTAATATCATTTTTTATCCAATAAGAATCACTTAAAACATCTCTTAAACCTGCCCAATTCGTTACTTTTCTCTCAATCTGGAAAGATTGACATATATAGTTTATAGCACTATCTTTGTCTTGTAACAACTTGCCATTTAGGGTAAGTATACAAGCTTTTTCCGGAATATTAAAAATAATTTCCTTTTTTTCAACCATGCTAATTGTTTTAAAAATATTCATATTACTCTACCTTTATAAAATTATCATAATGATTCCAAGTATAATAAACATTGCCGTCACTACCCCTAACCAGCCTCTGACTGTCACGTCCCGTGGAGCCTGGAATATAGCTATTTACATCATACTCTTTATAGGTAATTCTGTTTCCTGACGAGTCTAATTCTGGAAGATATAAATCTTCATTGTCAAATTTCCTTCCAGCTGCTGTCTTAGGAGTCTGCCCCTTATAATTTCCTTTCCAGCCAACTCCATCATACCCTTTATAGGCATCTTGCACATTCTGAGGTAATTCATCTAGTGATTTAGTGCCTCTTAATCCTTTTACACTATCCCCCACATCATCAATGGCATCCGCGGTTTTCAGACCCTTAGAAGCGCTATAAGCCCTCGTCGCATCACTAACATCGTCTACTGTGTCAATCGTTTTAGCTGCTGTTGCAACTTTTCCTATTTTACCAACTTTGCCAACTTTCCCGAATTTGGCAATTGGAAATGCATAGGTTGCCAAATCAAGGGCTAATCCTCCAGCTGCTACCCATCTATTGGCTTTATCCCCTGTCACAGGGTCTTTTCCAGTCCATACACGATTGATATTATACCAACCTGTTACTTCACCACCAAGTATCTTAGTAGCTTTAACTGTGGTATCCCAAACCTGTTGATTATCAGCGGCTATCTGAGCTTTCGTCCGTTTAGAGGTTCCAACCCCATCACTGATATTAAAGTTCCTAGCTAGAGCATGTACCGCAGACATATCTCCTGCATTCGCCTTGTTGACTAGGTCTTGAAGCTCGCTATCAGTCAGTCTCTTCGTCTTGCCATCATCTTTACCTTTTGTACTCTTCGGATCACACACATGTCGCATCGTGTCTGCCAAGGCTTTCGTCCAGTTTAGTGCGAGATTGCCTGCTTCACGAATATGGAAAGCGGCTTTTGCTCCGACAGCTGATGCATAGTCACTTCTAATCTTCGCTTTCTGCGCATCTGTATAATGGTTTGGTTGAACTTTCATCATCGTATGCTGGACAGTGGCTACAGCCGCTCGGACAGTAACGGAAACAAACTGAGCAGTTGTCTTAATCGGTGCCACAATCATAGAGGCAAACCTCTTTATGCCAGCTATGAAAGCAGACGCACTCGAAGCGGGTTTTCTTCCTCCATCCATGGTGGTGAGGACAAGGCTATGCCCACTTGGGTCGGTGTAGTTGACAGGGTTATTCTGGACATAGGCATAGCGATTCTGGCTGAGGGGATTAGTGAGCTCTCCCTGATAGCTGTCCTCTGTCAGGAAGGTGCCCGCTCTGCTATCATAATACCTTGCCCGTAAGTAGTCTAATCCTGTGACATCTCTTGCTTCACCGTTGTAGGCAAAGGGATTACCTGTCTCATCTGTCGTGGTCTTGGTTGCACCGTAGAGATTGTAGCTGGTTGACGCTACTGCCTCACCACTTTTGGTCAAGCCTGTGACAGAACCTGACTGGTTGGTCAGATACTGGTAGTCATGACCTGTCTGGTTGTTCAGGTAGGAGTTTCTACCATGGCCATATAGGAAATTTTATTCTCTAACTAGAAGAGATTTCAAAGCGAAAATAACCATATGGAAGGTCTTCAGGATCCAACTCACGTATCTCATATAGCCATTTCATCATTTGTGGAATGCCTCTATCCATCAAAAAGGACATGTAAGTTTGAATACTTTTCCGAAAACCTATAACATCTGAACTTTCTAGCAAGAAATGACTTTTCTGCATATCTTCCAAAGTGACGTATTGCTCTAATAATTTATAATCAGAATCTGGCTCAAGCCAAAACATCTGTGCTTTTGCAAAATTCTGCTGTTCTTCTACTGTTACAATATCACGGCATTCTATATACAAATGCGCTATGTCAAATTCCTCTTGAGAATTTGACTTCGCATTTGCATAAAAAGGAGTAATAGAAAGATAAGTTGTTGTTTCTCCTGCTTGAATAATCTCTTCAAGTATATTAAATAAACCGATTAATGCTGGATATCTGCGATACTTAGAGTCACAATAAATCGTATGCAAATAAATAAGCTCATTGATTTTTCCTTTAGGTCTCTTTATCATTTGTCTATTCAGGTCCTCTCCACCCACTGTCTCCTAAATCAGCAATTTGAATAACTTTCCCATTGCTATCGTCTACCGCTACATAATGAATATCATCAATGTAATAATTTGTCACGCTACTGTTTGTATAACTATTATATCCTTTTGTCGTTTTGACTGGGTTATTAATCGTATCAGCTATCATTTGATTATCCCAACCACGCCTAGATACTTGATTTACATAATCTCCTTTTTTAAACTTATCACTATAAATGATATCGTCCGCAGTAACAGATTGTGAAGCAATTTTATCTATCAATCGCCCTGCATCCCCCACATCGTCAATGGCATCCGCAGTTTTCAGCCCCTTAGAGGCGCTATAAGCCCTAGTCGCATCACTAACATCGTCTACTGTGTCAATCGTTTTAGCGGCTGTTGCTACTTTGCCAACTTTCCCTAATTTGGCAATTGGAAATGCATAGGTTGCCAAATCAAGGGCAAGCCCTCCAAGTGCTAACAATCTATTGGCTTTATCCCCTGTCACAGGGTCTTTTCCAGTCAATACACGCTTGACATT
>NZ_SPPD01000017.1 GCF_004570575.1 Streptococcus cuniculi | reverse complement strand
GAATAACGAGATTTTTTGGTAGAATGAGTGTGGGACATGTTCATCGTCTTTCTATACTGAGTTGGGGAATTCTAGTATATCAGATGAACATGTCTTTTCTGTTGCACTTTATTTTACAACGCGGGATGAATTTATTCTTTCTCTTTCCTGTATCATTTTGGATAAGATATTAATTGTTTTGTTATCTATTGGTACATATCTTTCAGATGAGTCGTTTTTTGCATTTGTCCATTTCCATGTTGATGTATTATAGCGTTTATGAGTGTGTAGATAATACTCTTCAAAATTTGTGTCGCTATCCAGTAAACCGATTATTTCTCCGTATCTCATACCTGTTTTTGCTATGGAGTATAGAATATAGTTTACGACGGATTCTTCATATTTTAGATTAGATTCTAAATACCTTATTAACTTATGGTAGTCATCCACACTATGAATGTATTTGTCTTCTGGTTTTTGTCCCTCTTTCCCAGCGAATAGCTCTACAGTGCTTGTAAAATCATCAATTACAATTTTATCTGATTGTGCTAACTTGATGGTTTTTCTGATTACTGAGTTTATTCTACTTAGATAGTCGTAGCCAACTGTTTCTCCATAAACATTCATAACCCGTTGATATTCACTTGCCTTAATATCAACAATAGCTCTATCACCAAAAAGACGCTTTAATGTTTCACCATAAATTTGGTAGTTTTTCTTTGTTTCTTGATATAACTTTTTCTTTGGTCGAATTTTTAAATCATACCATGTTTGAAACCAATCATAAAGTGAAGTATATCTATCCAGTGTATATCCTTGTCTTAATTTTTGTTGAATTTCTAATGCCACATTTTGTGCGTCACGTTTCGTCTTAAATCCTGACTGGTGCGCTACAGTTTTTCCTTCATTATCTCTAATTTCAAAAAAGAAGAGACCTGATTTTTGGTCTTTTCTAATGAGTGGATTGAATTGTGGAATATACAAAAGAACCTCCTTAGAATTTTACATGGAGAATTTCTTCAACTACACTGACTGGTACAGCTCCTAATCGTTTGTTGTTATAGAATTGAAATCCCTGATTAACAAGAATCATCTTTGCTTCATGAATCACCTTTCTTGCTGTCCCCTCCTTTAAACCTTGCTTCATAAGGTCATTTTTTGTAATAAGTTGTTTTTCCATTTTTTTATTCTCCATTTCTATTTTTATTTCCCAATCACGTACGTAAATTGACTAGCAGTTGCTTTATCAAAGATTCGGTAAGAAACAATTCCAAGTCCTTTGACGTTTGATTCTGAAATTAAAATAGAACCGTCGGACTTTACCTGCTATAGCGATAGGTAAAACTTTGATACTATCTCCATCTTTTCCCCCGCTCCACACCGTGCGTGCGACTTTCACCGCACACGGCGTTCCATCAATAGTGTATTATCACGATTTTGCTTTATCGTGCTATATTAATATGATTAACTTGATTATTCTAAGTTCAAATTTTCTTTCAATAGTGGTGGATTTCCTACTAGTTCACGCAACTGATTTAATGTGGTCAGTCCTGTACTACTTAAATGCAAAACCTGAAAGAGATTTTTGATAACCTTCTCATTTATTGCGTGAATCAGGCGATGAATATCTCGTCCAACAATGATAAGATTCCTATAAGAGTCATCCTTTGTTTCTGACCAAGGTCTCTTATAGTGACAATGAATATCATCCATATTCAATTCCTGACCAGTTACAGCACATTTCCCTTTTTGAGCTACAAATAAAGAAATTCGATTATCATTGTATTCAACTGTTGCACGCTTATTTATAATCGTGTGTTCTCTCAACCATTTTACTTTCCAAGTTTCAACGGATTCCTGTTGTTTATGAACCAATTTTCTCCCCTCAATAGTATACTTATTCAGATTCTTATTTCTTCCTTTTAGTGTTCTCGTCTTGACATAGCTAATTGGAAGAATTGGATAACCCATTAAGTACCGAATATTTTGAGATTGGAGGTAGGGGAGAACCCCTTTATCTTTTCCCTTATATTCTCCTATTTTTGTCAGACCTTTCGCCTGCAATCGATTTTTAAAAGAGATATAAAGCTGATAATGAATTTCTTCTAAATCCTTACTCACATGTGTTGCCATACTGTAGTAGTTGTGAATGCCGATAACCATACTATTATACTTCTGTATTTCGCGAATAATTGTTTCCTTAACCCCTTTAATTTGTATCAATTTCATCTGTTGTTTCAGTTGATGCTTAATACGTTTCTTGGCTTTCGGTGCTATATGATGAGAAAAACAGACAAAACGATTATTCTTAGAAACCAACTTTAAAGTAATCCCAAGGAATTCACTGCTTTTCTTTCTCAGATTGGTAATTTGAGATTTTTCCTCTAAAATAGGAAGGCTAAGTCGCTCTTTTAGCCACAATTTTACAGCCATAAAGGTTCGTTCTGCTTCGTTTCTATTTCGACAAAAGATTTTAAAATCATCCGCATATCGAACAATGTAAACTTCTTTTAGTGTCGTTGAAGTTCGCAACTTTCTGTACACATGTGACTTGTGTCTTGTTCCCTTGGAATTATATTGAGGAACTAATTCCTTACAATCTCTTTCTTCCCATTGTCGTCCTATCCACCAATCAAATTCATTAAGGTTAATGTTGGCAAGTAGTGGAGATAAGATACCTCCTTGTGGTGTGCCCTTAGTTGGATAGGCCACTTTTCCATTCGGAAGAACGATTGGTGCTTTTAACATTTTTCGAATAATCACTAGAAGTTGTTTATCTCGAATGCCTAATGTCCAGATTTGACGCATTAACTTAGTATGATTCACTTCATCAAAGAAACCTTTGATATCAACATCTACAACATAAGTCATATGACTTCTATTCATACGATACATACAGTCCATAATAGCGTTATCGGCTGACCGTAGAGGTCTAAATCCATAACTATGTTTGTAAAATTTAGCCTCACATATTGGTTCCAACACTTGTAAGACACACTGTTGGGCTACTCTATCCCACATCGAGGAAATACCAAGTGGTCTTCTCTCACCATTTGGCTTAGGAATCTCTACTCTTCTGACCTTTCTAGGTCTATAATGTTGAAATCTTCTTTGAACTTTAGATATAAAGTCTTCTTGGGTTAGCTTTTCTAAATCTTTAATGGTAACACCATCTACTCCTTCGGTTTGACTACCACTATTTCGTTTAATGGTACGATAAGCGAGTAGTATATTCTCGGGAGATATGATAATGTTCATTAAATTCTTAAAGTTGAATCCATTTTGACTTTTGGAATATAAATCGTCAAATATTTCGGTCATACCATAGTATTCCGCATACCGTAGTTTTTGACGTTTTAATAGTTTGTCATCATTTTTTTGTTTCGTCATGGTCTATCACTCCTCTCTTTGGATTTGTGACCTTTTATGTCCTACAAGAATCCATGAAATGATAAAGTTCATAACAATACACTATTGACTAGTGGCTGTTCCTCCAGTGTCATTACAACACCTTCATAGGTCATGCCACCACTCTCACTAGAGATTAAGGAAAGTTATGATTTCCTTTCCAATGTTTCTTTGGTTGTGCAACCTCCACATCTCTAGCTTTCGACGTTCCCTTATCTTTATCAATACTAAACGTAGGCGCCTAGCTATACCCCTTCAACTTTGATATGCCTGTAACATAACAAGGAATTTCATATCGTAGATTCTTACTTTTCCTCAAGTTGAAACAACCTACGTTGCTATACGCATTTCTACGTACTCGCCTTCGGAGCGTACATTCGCTGGTTCGTCAGTGCTCATACACATTCTCACCCTATTTAGTTTTTTATGACTCCCGACCTATCAGATACATATCCCACCTCTGGAACATTTTCGATTCTTAAACGATTAAGAATGACGGTATCTTTCATCCGACTTCATCGAGCTTCACACCCTTATCTTTGCACTAGATAAACGCATGTCGGAGTATTAGAGAAATCGTTTCCGGGCGTTACCCCTTCATTCCAATTTTCAAGATAAGAGTTCTCCATTCTCTCAAATTTTACCTGATTATCAAGTTGATTTTTCAAGAACGTTTCTAACCTTTTCAGTTAGAAACGTCTCGCACCTACAAAACCAACATGCCCGTAAGTTGGGTCTGAACCTGCTAACCCCAGAGAGATACTAAGGGCAGTATGCTCTGTAGGTGTATTCGTAGTTTGATAGCCTGCTTTGTACTGCCACTCACCACCATTTCCCATATATGGGTCAAAGCTTATGCCTAACTCTTTGGCACGATTATAAACAAACCACGTGCATTGTCCCCAAGGATAAGTTGCAGACGTATAGTTAGAGGTATCAATCGCCTTAGTAAGGCTATAGCCATCAGGAACGCCTTCAGCTGTCACCCCACCACCATCACGAGTTGTAGAATTCGTTTTGGTAGGTGCTTTAGGTGTTCCGCCGTACTCATCAATGTAAGTGTCAAGCTTTTCCATAACCTCGGCTCTCTTCTTACCTGTACCAGAAGTATCTGTAAAATAAACACCCCCATTGTTGAAGTATCTAACGTACCTTGAGCATAGGCTTTGGCTTTTTCGTCTTGAATTTTAAAAGTCTCATTCTTATTTTGAATGATAGTTACTTTAGTCAAAGCTGTAATAGCTGTCTCATCATTATAGTTGGTCGCATTGTTTGGATTAGAATCAAATGCTCCGTAACCAAGCATATTAGCCCCTTTTTGAGTGGCGACATAAAGAACTTTCCATCAAAGCAATAGCTACAATTGCTCGAACATCTAAACCAGAAGATTGTGACCATTGTAAAAGCTTGCTCCCATTGATACGGCTTTTATCATAGTTCATGCCTAATGTCGCTAAAAAGCCATCTAGCTGTTCAGATGTAATTCCATATCTATGAGTTAATAGATTGTGGGTGTAGGCATTATCAGTTGACCAATGGTCAACATAGGTTACGCCGTTAACTGTAGAAGAATTAGAGTTAGAATTAGCTCCTATAGTGCCTGCAATAATCATGACTAATAAAAAAGGGAACATCAGAAAACCTAAGAGACTAAGTGCAAAGATTTTTTTCTTCATAACTTTCTCCTTTAATCTTTGATATAAGCCGCAAACATAACTGTTCCAAAACGCCATCTGATATTAATAATTAAATGATTATCTTGTAATAACTTGAGATAGCTTCTTTTTCAGATTCATTTACAGGAAACAAGAGGAGAAAGTCAACAGACCGTCTTCTCTTCTCATAAGCTTGTCCTACTGCATTATCCACCGTCTGCTGTAAGTTTTGTGTATATAGATTCTGATATTCATTTAGCATTCTCCTCTCAATCGTTCCAATTCTTCCATAATATGATTACGACGGTGGATATTGGTGCGTAGCTTATCGTCAGGGGTCATGGTTTTGCGGTAGTTACGGATAAAGGCATTTGACCCTTGATCTTGGTACATAGCTTCCTCATCTTTGTAGCTGTCTAGTTGTGTTTCCAACTTACTTACTTTGCGTTTCTCTTTCCAAGACAGACGCTTTCTACGACGTTCTTCAAACTCTGCTTGTTCAGGTGAAGAAGAATTCTCTGTGAATACCGTTTGTGTGGTGGAAAAGGATTGTTGATAATCGTTCTCCGGGGCTTCCGTTTTGTTTTTAAAATTGGTTTGTTCTTCATCAGAAGTTGGTTTTTGAGACTGTTTATAATAGGTATCTGAATGGTCAGCATTCTTATTATCAGAATAGAAGTCCTTCTGGTTAGGTATATCTGTTGTTGGTTGGTGCTTAGAAAAGAAGTTTTTGACGTGCTTCCCAGAGTTTGCAACAACCCCAGCACCTAACCCAGCACCAGCCAGAAAGAAATTTCCAGATTTTTGAGCCATCTTAAAGGCGTTATTTGTTTGTTGAGGTAATTGGGTAATGCGGTCTTTTCCTTCTGCAAGCATGGAATCAATTTCATTAACTATAATACGAGCACGTGACCCTAAAAGAAGTTCTAAGAGCTCACCTTGTATTTCCATAAAAGCAAATAGATAACTGTCTTAGCTATTACTGAAATCATGAGGGAGAATAGGAGCTTAAAGGTTGATAACGATGAAAAGGATTCGATTACCTTATCAAAACCACTAGTAATCACCTTTTCTATCATTTTTTCAAGGTAGAGAATGACTAGGGTTAATAGCCCTGTAATTGCTGGAAAGGCGAGCCCTCCAAACATGGACTTTAAAGACCCCAAAGAGAATAGCCTGCATCCTAGGAATAAAAGAAACCAGAAGGGCAATCGGAAACAGCAGAATCATGATAAGGACAAGGGCTTGGGCAATGAGGTTCAAGAGTTGAATTAAGACGATTGGAACAGCTAAAATAAAAGCTTCTAACATTTTAAAGAGCACATAGAAGAGTTTGATAGGGATATAATCTGCGACCGCAGAAACCCATCTGTTTTTTTCTTTATCACCATTGGCACCATCTCCTATATCAAGATATTTGTACCTATCGGAGGTAGAAACAGCTTTAAACTTTCCTAAATCGTCAATACTACCAAGAACCCTGGAATCATCAAAAGGTTCCTCTTTTCCTGTTTGACGGTCTTTGTATTTTCCATTTTCTTGTCCAGTGTTAACGAATAGATAGGCTTTATATGAAGTCTCGGCAATATAGCTGTCTGCTACAAAATTTCCAACCGACACGCTTTGGTTTTCTCTATAGGAAACAGAGATGGACGAAACTTTACTGAGAGCAGTTTGAGAAATATTATCAATGGTATTAAGCAAGTAAAGCCCACCAGAGGTTCCTGAAATTGTTCCGAACCAGCTAAATCCTAGGAGGACTACTAAAAGGACATGAAGGGTTTTTCGTGAAAAATTCCCTTTTGAGAAAGCAAATTGAAAAAAGAGATAAAATCCTAATCCCAGTAGAAAGAGGAATGCTAGGGAAGTTTGGGCGATACTTCCTGTGGTTGAACCTGTAAAACCTTGCCAGATGGCTTTAGCACCGTCATAAACGTACTGCTTATAGGTATCATAAAGGTTGATATTTTCTAATAGGCGAATGGTGATGGAAAAGAAACCGACAATCAGATTCAGTAAGAAAAATGGGAAGTTGACATGACCATTACCCAAATTCCCCCAGCTTGTTTCCTCCATATAGGACTTTAAAGCGAAAATGTCAATGCCTTTTAATTTTTCAAATGCTTCTTGCACAGTATCACCTCCTTATACCGCATATTTGTTTTCAAGATTAGAGGACACTGTTGCCTTCATTGGTTTTAAGAGAGGGTCAATGCCGTCAAAGATATTGTAAACGGAAATCATGTTAAGGTTTCCATAAACATCTTTATAAAGACATTGTCCTGAAATCATATTTTTGAGCCATTCTAAGTTTTCCTCATTAGCTGTTAGACCAACATGTTCCAAAATGTCAGGGAGTTCATTGTCTTCTTTAAAGGCGAAGAGTGTTCCAAAACCTGTGGTATCGTCATCACCCTCTGCGTCATGAACAGACTGGGTGATTAAGCACAGGATATTGTTATAAAAACGTCCAACACGACGCATGGACTGAATGACCGCACGACCTTCGGCGGATTTCATAAGCACCCAAGCCTCGTCAAAAAATTCAATGGTATCTTCGTTGCGATTCAATTCCCCAAAGCGGGTGCAGAAAGCTCCTAAGGCAAACATAAGAGCTGTTGAATTGATTTCTTTATCTTCTGGTGTAACATCTTGTTTATTATCCTTGTTATCAGGTAGAGATAGGTCTGCGACCTCTAAAACGGTCACCCGTTTGTCATAAGAAAGCCCTTGGACATTGCCGTTAGAAAAAGCTAATTCCAAGATAGAATTTTCTACGATAGAGGTCAGATACTCTCCGACTTCAAAAACATTATTATCTTGACTGCTAGTCAGCTCCTTAAGCACATGTTTTAGTCCCACAATTTCTCCTGCTTGACGTTGTGCCACAACTTTATTAATAGCCCGTGAAATAGCTGTCATTTGTTTCATAGATACTTGAATGCGCTTGTTAGAAAAGATAAGGTAGTTAAGCATATTTTTTGAAACGGAAACAGCGTCGTCTTTATCCAACATGACAATAGGGTCAAGTGTTCCGTGGTTAGATTTAACCTTACTATCAAGCGTGATAAAGTTAATATTTTGGATATGTTGGGCAAGTTTTGGATAGTGCTTGATAAAATTAGGATTTTGAGCAATTGTCTCAAAATGTTTACGGATTGACCGTTTAGGGTCAACGTACAAACATTTCACATTTGGAAGAGAGGTTAGAAGAAAGATAAGCTCTGCCAAAAAAGATTTCCCTTCCCCAGTCGCTCCTGTAATAAGAATGTGGGGATTTTTGGTTCGTTTTCCTGAAATCCCTTCTTTGTTTCCGACTGTTGCATTAAAGAGTACCATATTTTTTGAACCTTCTTGAGCTTTTTCAAGGTTTTCCCAGCGACCAGTCCAATTATCTACCCGCCAATATGCCCGCCAATCCGATTACCAGAAGATGTATTGGTAAAAGGCATGAGTTCTGCAAATCCTCTAGGTGTGACATAATGTACCCATGTTCTAGTCTTGTTTTGCAAGGGCTGGCTGTAAAGCAAGGATTGGAATAAATAAGGGGTATCGTGACTAGCTTCACTAATTTCAACGTGCATATCTTCAAAGTAGCTAAGAACAACTTGACGACGACGGCGTAGTTGGGATAGGCTAGAAGCAGAGATGATTAAATAGGCTCCGTATTCAATAATCTCTTCTTTTCCACCGACTTTTTTCATAAGGTCTTTTAGAGACATAGAGCCTAAAATAATTTCATCTTGTTGGACAGTGTCGGTGCTTTCGGCTTCATTCATGATATTACGGTAACGAGTATTAGAACGTCCCATACGTCCTTTTAAACTATTCTTATTCATGAACTCTGCCTTAATCCGTAGTTCTACAGGGAAGTTAAACCGTTGGACAAGCTCTCCCAGATAAAAATCGTTAAAAATGACAGGTATTTTCGCAATGGGCAGAATAGTCACAAAAGAAGAACCGTAGGGACTTTCTAGTTTGAGAAAACCATTTAACAAAGTATCTGTTACATTTACTAATGAACGATTAGCAGTCACTTCTTGTTTGAGGTGTGGAATGTAGCGGAGATACTGCATGCGTTGGTAGTAGAAGAGTTCTTCATTGGTCAAGCGTTGGGCACGTAAAGCTGATAGAGCTTGATAGACTGTCGCTTCACTAGCCAGATAGTTTTCATACCAATTGTTAGGAATATCGAGCTGAAACCCTAAGCTATTTGCCAGTAATTCAGTCATTTCTGAGTAGCGCTCAATAGCTAGTTCTTGAACACTTGTCCCTTGGTCTTCTTTGAAAAGATTAACCCCAATCAGCCAGTCAAACTGATAAGGGATTTCCATTTCGGTGGTTAAGCTAGTGATGGATTCCTCTAACAGTTCTTTTCCGAGTTCTTGACTATCTGGGGCAAGGGCTTTTGAGAATTCAGTCATTTTTTTCCAAGAGGTAATCTTTAGGAATCAGAGAAAGTTCAAAGGACTTATTTTTTGTCAATTTTTTAATCAGTTGGGTGATAGTCAGTTTGTGTTTATCTTTCTTCCCTTTATCGGTAATGGTAATAGGGGTGTTGGGGACACGGTAAAATGCCATGACTGCTTTATCAGTTTGCATGGCGAGGTTCTCATGTGTTTTGATAATCGGGTAGAGTAATTTTATAGCCATTTAGCCTCCTTTACAAGTCGGTTTTTTCAAAAATAATGTCGTCATAGGTGTGAACCCGTTCTCCTTGATAGATGGCTCTACGATTAAGACGGAAGTCAATCAGATAACGGATATAATCCAAGAGAAAGATGTGCAGTTTCTTTCCTTGAGGTTCGTATTCAGTATAGGATTTAGCCAACTTATAAGGAATGTACCAGTAAAGATACCACGAAATGGAATGTGTCCATTTACCAAGGGTAGTAAGGATTGGGCTTAGAAGCGTCAGCATGAGGATTAGCACAAGGGCGAAAACCACGAAAAAGGAGAGTTGCATAGGGGTCGCAAAGTACCACAGGCGCTTTCCTTTTTGGGTTTTGATTTCTTGAATCCAGTAGGGGGCATTTATCCCCCTAGCATAATCATAGAGTGGTTCTTTATCCATGGCTTACAACCCTGTTTCAATCCCAAAAAGACGGAGGAACCAGCCTAGAACACTAAGCAGTTATCGTCCGCCACCTGTGAGCGAAGCAATCACCGCATAGAAAATCAATGTAGAAAAGAGTCGCCCCAAGAACTATTTTTCCAAGCCATAAGAATCAGAAGAATAGCTCCAGCTGTGATAAACCAGAAACCATCACCTTGTAGCCATGTTTGAAGATTAGATGAAGTCATAAAATTTCTCCTTTGTTTTTATTATTTTGTATAAGCGTAATTAGTTGGTATTGTGTGATTCAACTGATTCACATAGTAAGATTTTCCCTTCTTAGAAAGGGTTAGGGTGAAGTTTTCAGAATGGGTACTGCCTGATACATCAAACGTTACTTGAGCATAGGCAATGATATTTTCTTTCTCTTCCTTATAGTAGGTGTAGTCCAAAGTCTTAAAGGTCGTATTTTCTAACATGGGTACACCATCAGAAATCAAATCTAAATTGCTTTGGTCAGTAGTATAGTTGATGAAAAAGAGTTCCAAGAACTTGTCGAGCTTTTCTTTGCTTTGGGTTGATAAATGGTCGTCGTTTCCAAGTTCAAGTGTAGTTTTTACCTCATCTGCTTGATTATCGGTCAAGTTTGAGAACCAAGGTAAGCCAGAAACATAGTATCCATTCCCTGTGTTAGTAAATGGGATATTAAAATCGATACTTAGCTTTTTCTCAACATTATCTTTCTCTTCTTTGACCAGCTGGATATAATGAACTTCATAGGTGGCCACATTGGCTTCTATCTTTAGTAGTCGAGACTAGTTTAGTTTACTTGGTGTTTTGGTTTGACCTTGTGAAAGAATATTAGGTTCGGCTCCATAAAATTCAAGAAGCTTTTTGGCTTGTGTTGCTTGACCATCAGAATCTTCTGGAATGGTGAAGTAGTAATAGACAAAATCATTGAGATAATACTGGAGGCGATTATCAACCGTTGGCGTCGTTGAAGCAGTAGGCGTAGTTTTCTTGGCTTTTGACACAGCATTTTCAAGGTTTGTCACTTTACTAGATAAAGTCATGGCTTGAATGCTACCTAAGAGCCCCACAAGCAAAACAAAAGCCAACCCTGATAGAACAGTAAGATTAACTGTTTTCTTATTAGCCTTCAGAAGCCTTGGACGTCCTTTCTTTTTAGGACGCCTAGTGTAATGCCCTAGGAAGTATTTGAATTGGTCACAGAATTGTTTTAGTTTAGTCATATGTTCCCTTTCTACTGATTTGCTAGTTCAATCAATTTATTTCCTTTGGCATAGAGTTGCTTATGTAATTTATTGATTTCCCCGTTGATGTAATAATAGCCTGATAGTTCTTTGCGAATAGGTTCAATAAAGCCAGCGGGTAGCTGTTGGGCTTCTTCGGATTTAAGCAGGCTATTCAGCTCGCCAGCTTTTGTCCATGATTCTTTATCGTTGTGCGATTTCATCAGTTCTCCGAGCTCTATTGAGATAGCTTTGATTTTCTTTTCCATTGGTGATAGTGTTGCCATGTGTAATTCCTCCATCAATTCCGGTTGTTTTTCTGAAACAATTTGTCTAAAAAGAGTGACAAGCTGTGTTGTCATATTTCGGTTGAAATCCAAGACTTGACCCTCTAAGGTGAAATAAGCGTGTTGGTAGTGGGGAGAGAAATCACCGTTAATAGTTTCCCGTGCAAAAGCATCTAAGAAATACTCTTTTTCTTCCATCAGGATAATGTAAAGATTCCAAAATTCATTTTTGTCGGGAAGGCAAGTGATTCCTTCATAGATTTTTTTATAACACTCATTCGTCATCTTCCACTAAGTCGTTGTATCCGAGAGCTCTAAAGATAAAATCATCATTAAACCAGAGCCAGTCGTTAATTTCAACTTGCGTTGGTGTGGTTCCTGAAAATAACTCTTCACAAAGGTTAGTTAACTCCTCTATATCGCCTCTTTCTTTTACGGTTGCTAGTGTTCGTGCGCCACCAGACCACGCTTGAAATTGGTCAATACTATTCAACTCTACTTTGTATTCCATAGTGTCGTCCTCCTTATATTACTAATTGTGCATAGCTAGTCATGACTACTAACTCAGCTATCCACCTGACATTTTCAGTCATGTCTTTCACGGTTCTTGTTGTTAGCTCATCAAAAAAAGGCTGTCTCGCTTCTTGACGTGTAGCCTTCTTAATAGCATTTTGTCTGTGGTCATCATTATCAAAGTTTTTATCTCTAAAGTGTTCTACGTACTTTAGTTCAGAGTCTTTCTTGGGTTGAACATAAAGTAGTCCCCAATAGTCAATCAAATCTTTCACTAGGTCAATGTCATAAAAGGAAAGATAGTAATTTTCATAGGTTTGTGGGAAGGCTTTAGTCTGGATAGGTCGATTGAATTTTTCGGGAATATTGAATGGTTTATATCTGTCCGATAACATAGTCAAACGCCACCCGTTTTGTTCACAAATGTCTTCTGCCAGCTTGGTGTGATTATTACTCAAATAGGCTTCGGAGATAATTTCAGAGAGTTCATCAGTTTGATAAACCATATCTGCAATCTTCATTAATTTCAAGGCGCTTGAGACTTGTTTAGTGACCCAATGCTTAGTTTTAGCATAGTCAATTTGACGTGGTCTGGTCACAAATTTAAAGCCTTCTTGTGTTCCTAACAGATTATCCCACTCATTATCATAATGTCCATGCCAATCTTTTACCTCGAAGTAATTGTTTAGGATTCTAGCACCAATTCGGGTCAAATCTTTTTCCGTAGTATACCATTCTTTGAAGACATCAAAGGCCTTGGTATCGTGAAGTTCAATCTCATAACGGTTTTTGTAGTTGTAAACCTCACGGATATAGGCGACAGACACATCTTTGAGAAGAGCTTGCTCGTAATCTTTTTGATAAAAACGAATCATTAAGCTGGATTGCCGACTACCAAAATTCAAGGTCAAACCTTGATTGATAAAGCGATTTTCTACTTTTTTAAGTCCTTCAATAGCTGTGAAAGTGCGTATCTTTTTCATGATGATTTTGTTGTCAAAGATACGAGCTTTTATATCGAATAAATCCAGATTCCCTGATTCTTTGTATAACTCATCAAGAGCAATATCAAATCGAGGAAAGGCTAAGAAATCTTCCAAAGGTCTGTCTTTACATGATGTTTTCTGCAAAGCAAAAAACATCATGTAAAAACGAAAACCAATCCTGACCTTGTTTGAGGAGAATCAATTCTAATTCTCGACAACCACTACCCGTCAAGTCAATAAGTGTTCCAGCCTCTACTTTCTTTTCAGTATCGGAGTAGAGGATACGGATAGAACCGTAAGTCACCATGTGAGAATAACTGTAGAGGCTTTTATCTTCCAGAAAGAAATCAGCTGGTTTAAGTTTTAAGACCTGTTCAATGACAGTCTTAAAGTCCAAAGTTTTGAAACGGATTTTCAACCAGTCCACGGTACTTTCGAGTTTTGTTTCAGATTTTCGGTTAAGAAAATGGGCTAAGTTTTCTTCAAATTCTGGGGTAATGTTTCGTTGTCCTTGTTCAATATTGCGATAGTTAAAGTAACTATAGCCGATAATGGCCGCCATTTTCTTTTGAGTGAATCCTAAATCAAGTCTGATACGTTTTAATTCAATGTTCGTCAGCAATCTTTTTAATCTCCTTTCAGTAAACAAAAAAAGCAATCAATTATCCGTTGATTGCTCTTATTTGTAGTGGTCTCTAAAAGACAAGAAGTAAACTTCATCTTGTTCCACCATATAAACTAATCGGTGTTCATCTGTAATGCGACGAGACCAAGCTCCTGAGTAACGGTATTTTAAAGGTTCGGGTTTTCCGATTCCCTCAAAAGGATTCCGTTTAATATCTTCAATGAGACGATTGACACGTTTAAGCGTCTTTTTATCTTCCTGTTGCCAAGATAGGTAGTCTTTCCAAGCTTGTTCAGTAAAGTTAAACATCTTCCACCTCTAGTAATTGGTGTTGAGCAACTTTCTTTTGCTTAACTTCTTCCATTCCTGATAGAACCTTGTCTGAAAGGTACTCGTTATTCATTAGGCGAATGCTTTCTTGAATACTATCCCAATTTTCTTTGGATAAGACCACAATATTTTCATCGGGGTTTTTATTGACAACCATTAGAGCCTCATATTCATCATTTACCTTCTTCATGTAATTCTTTAAATTATTTCTAAAATTTGAATAGACTACAGCTTCCATTTTATATCACCTCACTTTAGAACTATCCTTATTATAACACTTGACAAGAAATTGTACAAGTGTTTGTTTTCTGTGTTGATACTAGCTAGGCTAGTAGTAGGGACAAGAACAGCCTTTTAAGGACTTGTGTTAGTTTTACCCCCCCTATTAGTATCGGGAGGTTAAGCCCTTTTGGGGCGTGCCTAGGGCACACCCCAAAACGCCCGCTTGTCAGCTCGGTCGGGCAGGTCGGACGGGCGTAGCCCTGACCTTGACCTTCGTGCTTACGCTGGCTCAGGAGGTGTTTCAAAGTGTTGAAGGACAACTTGCTTATAGGGCAAGTCAGCCTGTTCTTTCTCTGTTACAATTTCCTCCAACAAAGCCCTATCTGCTTCATCTAGCAGAATACGGTTATCCTCTCTTCTGAATGTATAGTCCTGTTCTTCTATGTATTTCACAAGGTTTCGTAAGGTTGAAATGGGCACATCAAATTCTTTGGCAAAGTCATTCAGAGGAAGGAGGGGAGATTCTGCTTGTTCAACGGACAAGTCAGATGATGACGGTTGAGTAGTTTCTGTTGTTTCTAATAGTGGGTCATCTAAGACGGGTAGTTTCTTGTATTCCTCAAAGAAAGAAAAGCCTTCCTCAAAGGGAACAGTAGGTGAATAAAATTCTCTAGCCACCTCCCCACCGTTTGCAATATAACCACGACCGAAAATCTCCTCTCCGTCAATTTCATCAATCTTTTTGAAAACTTTATTTGCGTTAGCGTCCCCAAACATCATTTTATTACCAGTATCTTCTAAGTGACCAACAGAAATCCGTTTCATAAATTGGTCACGTAAAGACGTTTTGAGGTATTCTCCGTCAGGACGTTGCATAGCAACAATCATGATGACTCCAGATTGGCGACCTTTTAAAATCAATTCTGTTAGGTATTCGATAAAGTCTCCAGATGACTGGTAATCCCGTTCTAGTTTAGCCGCTAAGGCTGCCAATTCATCAATGACAATAAAACGAGGCTTCAGTCCGTAAGCATAATACTTTTTCCCTGCCTGATAGCCAGAGTGACTAGTCATGTAATCATAACGTTTATCCATTTCCTGCTCAGCACGCTTTAAATAAGCTAACATTTCTTGTTTATCCCAGTAAACCCGCCCTTTAAAGACAGGAATCTGTTTCAATCCAACAAAGTCAGAGCGCTTCGGGTCAAGAATTTCTGCATAACCAATTTGTGCCAAGACCCAAATCAAAATCATCAAGAGAACCGTTTTACCGCCACCCGTTCCACCACCAATCAGCAAGTGTGGGTGTTTATTGAAATCCCAATAGACATCTTTCATTAGATAGATGCTTTTTTCAGTCATCTTAACATCAAAGATAGATAAGCGACCTGAAAATTGGTCAATGGCAATGGTGTAGGACACGTAGCCTTTGGTAAATTGCTTATTCATAAAGTCTCCGTCAAACATAATTTCAAGAGGCTTTTCAAGAGCAATAAAACGGTCTTGGAATCGGCTACCTTGGAGCTGAAAACTAACAGTAACGCTAAAACGGTCACGTTTAACATAGACTTTAGGTAATGTTAATCGTTCAACTATCCCCTTATCAGTCTTGATTTTCTTAACCTTTACTAAGTTATTTTCTAACAGGAAATGTGACACAATTCGCAAGCTATCCAGCCGATTAAAATATATATCAATAATAAAATAGACAAGGTTTCTAAGCCTTGTCTATTTTTTGCCTAAGCGTTCAAATGCACATTTGCTAAATTTAAGGGGAATAAAGTAAAAAATACTTGATTTTTATATATTTTCATGATAAAATTAACTAGTTAATTAATCAGTTAAGGATTGGTATAGGAAATGGAACAATTAGCTCATCAGATTGATCGGAGTTTACATGAGATTATACTGAGTTCAGAGAATCAGTTAGAGATTTTGGTGGGATCTTGCCAGAGCGGGATGCGTCTGACCAATACGCAAGAACATATTTTGATGTTAATTGAAAACAATGCTTTTACGAATAAGGAGATTGCAAAGCAGCTAAATGTGAGTCAGGCGGCGATTACAAAAGCGATTAAGGCTTTGATTGCGCAGGATTTACTGGTGGCAGTTCGAGATAGTCGTGATGCGCGGATTGTACGGTATAGCTTGACAGAATTAGCAAAACCGATTGCCGAGGAGCATGCCCATCACCATGCCCAGACGCTTGCTTCTTATGAGGATTTGGTGGGACAGTATTCAGAAGAGGAGCAGGCGATTATCGGTCATTTTTTGACAGAGTTAGTAAAGAAGATTCGGAAGGAAGTATGAGATATATTACAGTAGAAGATTTATCATTTGTCTATGATCAAGAACCGGTCTTGGAGCATATTCATTATCATCTGGACAGTGGAGAGTTTGTAACTTTGACAGGTGAAAATGGAGCGGCAAAGACGACCTTGATGAAGGCAACATTAGGTATTTTAAAGCCTAAACGGGGAAAGGTGACGATTGCAGAGACGAGTATCAGTGGGAAAAAGTTGAGAATGGCCTATCTGCCTCAGCAGATTGCGAGTTTCAATGCTGGTTTTCCAAGTACGGTCTATGAATTTGTAAAATCTGGGCGCTACCCGCGGCAGGGTTGGTTTCGTAGGTTGACGAGCCACGATGAGGAACACATTCGGACGAGTCTAGAGTCTGTTGGGATGTGGGAGCACAATGATAAGCGGCTCGGTTCCTTGAGCGGTGGTCAGAAGCAACGGGCAGTGATTGCTCGGATGTTTGCTTCAGATCCAGATATTTTTATCTTGGATGAGCCGACAACAGGAATGGATAGTGGGACTAAGGCAGCCTTTTATGAATTGATGCACCACAGTGCGAAAAAGCATGGCAAGTCGGTTTTAATGATTACGCATGATGCAGATGAATTGCGTGACTATGCGGATCGAAACATTTATCTGGTTCGAGATCAAGCGTCTCCTTGGCGTTGTTTCAATGTTCATGACAAAGATGAGGAGGTGACGCATGGTTAATGTGTTTGATTTTTCAATCTTCCATTATGAATTTATGCAGCGGTCCTTCTTGGCGATTATGGCCATGAGTCTGTTTTCTCCAATCTTGGGAATTTTTCTCATTTTACGGCGCCAGAGTTTGATGAGCGATACGCTCAGTCACGTGTCGCTTGCAGGGGTGGCTTTTGGGCTTGTTTTAGGCATTTCACCGACGATTTCCACCATGTTGGTGGTCATTGTAGCGGCCATCTTTTTGGAATACTTGCGGACCTTATATAAGAGCTTTATGGAGATTGGGACGGCGATTCTCATGTCCACAGGTCTAGCGGTGTCCTTGATTGTCATGAGCCGTTCAGGTGGTAAGAGTAGCTTGAGTTTAGAGCAGTATTTATTTGGCTCCATTGTGACGATTAGCCAGGAGCAGGTGATTGCTCTGTTTGCGATTGCGTTGGTAGTGCTGGTTTTGACCTTACTCTTTTTACGACCGATGTATATTTTGACCTTTGATGAAGATACAGCTTTTGTAGATGGATTGCCAGTTCGTGCCATCTCTATTGCCTTTAATGTAGTGACAGGAGTGGCGATTGCGCTGATGATTCCGGCAGCAGGAGCCTTGCTGGTGTCCACGATTATGGTCTTACCAGCCTCTATTGCACTTCGCTTAGGGAAGAGCTTTAAAATGGTGATTGGTATTGGGATGGTGATTGGCTTTGTCGGCATGCTTTCTGGTCTATTCATGTCGTATTATGCGGAAACGCCAGCCAGTGCAAGTATTACCTTAGTTTTTATCAGTATCTTTTTGTTGGTGAATGTGGTTAATAAATTTAAAAAATAGGAGAAAAAGATGAAAAAAATTTTAGCATGTCTTGCGGGCTTATTAGCCTTGTTCTTGGTGGCTTGTGGTTCAGAAAGCACATCAAAAAATAAGAATATTCAGGTGGTGACGACCTTTTATCCAGTCTATGAATTTACCAAGCAAGTGGTAGGGGAAGAAGTAGATGTTTCGCTTCTCGTAAAAGCAGGGACAGAGCCCCATGATTTTGAGCCCTCGGCGAAAAATATCGCAGAAATCCAAGAAGCAGATGTCTTTGTCTATGAAAATGAAAATATGGAAACTTGGGTGCCAGATGTTTTGAAGTCGATTGACGACCAGAAAGTCAAGGTCGTTAAAGCGACGGAGGGCATGTTGCTCTTGCCTGGTGGAGAAGAAGAAGGGGAGCATGAACATGATAAAGAAGGTCATCACCATGATTATGACCCTCATGTCTGGCTCTCTCCAGAACGAGCTATCCGCTTGGTAGCAACTATTCGAGACAGCTTGGTTGCCAAGTATCCAGAGAAAAAAGAAGTGTTCGAAAAGAATGCTGCGGCTTACATCACAAAGCTGGAAATGCTACACGCAAGCTATCAAAAGAGCTTATCGGCTGCTAAGCAGAAATACTTTGTGACCCAGCATACTGCCTTTGCTTATTTGGCCTTGGACTATGGCTTGGAGCAGGTATCGATTACAGGTGTGTCAGCTGATCAAGAGCCGACCCCATCTCGCTTGGCTGAATTAACCAAGTATATCAAACAATATGGAATCAAGTATATTTACTTTGAAGAAAATGCTTCAAAAGCAGTAGCAGAAACCCTGTCAAAAGAAACAGGTGTGGAATTGGCGGTCTTAAATCCATTGGAAAGTCTGACCGATGAAGATGTGGAAAATGGAGCGGATTACATTTCTGTCATGGAAGAAAATCTGAAAGCCTTGGAAAAGACAACGAATCAGGTTGGAGCTGAGATTTTACCAGAAGAGGGGGCAGAAACAGAAAAGACCATCTATGCTGGCTATTTTGAAGATAGTGCTGTCAAAGACCGTACCTTGTCGGATTATGCGGGAGAATGGCAATCTGTCTATCCCTACTTGCTAGATGGCACTCTGGATCAAGTCTTTGATTACAAGGCGAAGTTGAGCGGTAAAATGACGGCAGAAGAATACAAAACATACTATGACAAGGGCTACAAGACCGATGTGGAGCAGATTCGTATTATCGATGATACCATGGAATTTGTGGTCAAGGGACAAGCTGAAAAGCATAGCTACAAGTATGTCGGCTATCAAATTTTGACCTACAAGAAAGGAAATCGCGGGGTGCGCTTCTTGTTTGAAGCAACAGATGCCGATGCAGAACGTTTCAAGTATGTGCAATTTAGTGACCATAATATTGCCCCAACCAAAACAGGACATTTCCATATCTTCTTTGGTGGAGATAGCCAAGAGAAATTGCTTGAAGAGCTTGATAATTGGCCAACCTATTATCCTGATGGAATGACAGGCCTTGACATTGGTCAAGAAATGTTGGCACATTAAAAGGATACAGAAAAAGACTGGACGACAAGGTTCAGTCTTTTCTCGCCTTCTCTGAGTAGGAATAGTTGACAAATTTTGACTACAAGCGTAAACTTTAGAATGAAGGAGGTATCGCTATGGAACAGATGATGTCGGCTGCGGAGTGGCAAGTGATGCGGGTGATTTGGGCGCATCCAGCTTCTACATCCAACCAGATTATTGCGGCCTTACAGGAAGGGTTTGATTGGCAGGCTACAACGATTAAGACACTTTTGGGACGCTTGCGCCAAAAAGCTTATTTGGAAATGAAAAAGGAAGGTCGTCAGTATCACTATTATCCTTTAGTGCAGGAAAAGGAACACGTGCAGCTGCAACTGCAGATCTTGCTAGATACCATGTGTTCGACCAAGAATGGAGCATTGGTCGGCCAGATCCTTGAAATGGGCAGTTTTTCGCGTGCTGATTTAGAGGAGTTGCGAGAGCGAATAGAGCATCAGCTCCCAACGGCACCAGAAAGTCTAGAATGTCATTGCTTGGCAGGTCAATGTACCTGTCACTGTCATGAAGGGAGCAAACAGCATGCAAGTAGTTAAACTAAAAAATCTATCCTGTCAACATTGTGTCAAACACGTTACGGAGCATTTCAAGGCTATGCCGGGTGTAGAAAAAGTGATGATCGATTTGGAGCACCAAGTAGCAAGCGTTGAGACAAGTATGCATCATTCTTTGGCTGATTACCAAGCCAGCCTAGCTGATACAGTGTATGAAGCCGTAGGGCTTGGGTAGAACAGTCAGACCGTCAGGCGCTGGACGAATTTGTTTAAACGATATAGTCTTTTGAATGAACTTTGATACATCGTCACTTTCGATTTGCTGTACCCAGTACTATCTGTCCGCGTCTCGGTTCTTTGTCAGAAAGTTCATTCATTTGACTATAAAATGTAACGAGGTTGGGACAAAAGTCCAACCCTAAGTATAAAAAAGCGAACAAAACTAGTTTTCTACCCCTCAGAATTCTATTTTGTTCGCTTTTTGTATCTAATTTATCAATTTGAAGATTTGATGATAAAGAATCTCAAAAATCAAAATCTTTTTGTCCCAGCCTTGTTCTTGCTTTCCCAACTAAAATATCAGCTGAGATAGTAATCTCTGATAAGCTTGACCAGTCAATAGCCCCTTTCTCCACATGAAAGAGGAGTGGTGTCATGGCAAGGAGTGCAGTCTGGCTTGATTTGGTCAAGTGATAGGTCTTCGTTGCAGAGATACAATCTTCTATCTCAAGCTGTTCCTTAAAATGATCCACAATATCTTGATTGCTGTAATCGGCTTTTTGCCCCTTCTCACGGATTTCTTTTAGGTGATGTGAGGTTGGAATGGCCTTAAACACCCTGCCTTTCGGAGCGAGGACGCGTCTGAACTCTTGATAGTGGGCAGGCGAGAAAATATCGAGCAAAATGTCCATGCTCCTATTCTTTATTGGCAGTTGCGCCAAATCTGCGACAAACCAGTTGATGGCTTGCCCTTGATTGCTTTTAGCAGCGAGTTGGACCGAATGTTTGGACAAATCAAAGGCGTAGAAATCTTTTTCAGGAAATGTCTCTTTTAGGTGGCGCGTGTAATAGCCCTCGCCACAACCGACATCAAGAATGTGACTGTGCTCTGGCAAGTCCTTTAGGAAATCGCTCAGGGTCTGTAGAATATGCTGGTAGTAGCCTGCTTCTAGGACCTGTTGTCGCTGCTGGAAATTTTCTTTGTCGTAGGTTTTTGATTGCCTGATGTGGGGAGCGAGATTGACATAGCCAAACTTGCTGATGTCAAAGCAGTGCCCTTTGGGGCACATCAAGCTCTGCTCCACAAGACGTAGCTGCTCTTGGCAAAGTGGGCAGATAAACTTGCTGGTAGCTTGTGCAAAACGTAAAAACTTTGAAGACATTAAAGAGACCTCAGGGATTGTTCTAAAGTGTGACGAGAGTAGGCGAGAGGCTTGAGGTCAATGCTGTCCCAAAAGCCATCGTCTTTGGTTCGTGGAATGAGATGGGAGTGGAAGTGTGTTCCCCTATCCATTAGCTCCTTATCATTACGAACGAGGGTCACACCGTCAATCGGAAGAGTTTCTTCCATCATTCGTATGACTTTCTGCTCCAGCTCGGCCAGTTCGTGAAGGCTAGGGAGTGGTAATTCAGCAAGGCTAGTAAAATGCCTTTTACTGATGATTAGTAGATGCCCTGTTTGAATCGGATCAATATCCCAAACTAGCTTGAAATGCTCGGCCTGATAGATAATCTGTTTTTCTAAAATATCGTGACAAAAGATGCAGTGCATGAGAGGTCTCCTTTCTGAATGTTTAGATAGGGAAAACTGGGACTAGGCCCAGTTTTTTGATGTTTAGTATGTTAGAACGAAGTATTTTTTCTTCCCGCGACGGATAACGGTTAATTCGTTTTCGATCTTGTCTCCGTCTGTCAGCATGTAATCAAGGTCTTGTACGCGATCGCCGTTGATGTAGATAGCGCCGTTTTGGACATCCTCGCGAGCTTGGCGTTTTGAGTTAACCACACCTGCTGTGACAAGAAGTTCCACGATATTGAGGTGATCATCTGCTGTCACCGTGTAATTTGGTACGCCATGAAGTCCTTGTTTGAGTTCTTTGACAGAAAGATTTTTGATATTGCCTGCAAAGAGTTGCTCGGTGATATTGAGCGCTTCTTGGTAGGCTGTTTCACCATGTACCAAAGTCACAACTTCACGGGCAAGGATTTTCTGCGCTAGGCGCTCATGTGGTGCTGCCTCAAATTGCTGACGGATTTCGTCGATTTCATCAAGTGGTAAGAAGGTGAAAATCTTCAAAAAACGAATGGCATCTGCGTCCATGACATTCATCCAGAATTGGTACATTTCGTACGGAGAAGTCTTGTCAGCGTTGAGCCAAACAGCGTTTCCTTCTGATTTTCCGAATTTCTTACCAGTTGCATCGGTAATGAGCGGGACGGTGATGACATGTCCAGTCTTATCTGCCTTGCGGCGGAGCAATTCTGTTCCGGCAGTCATATTGCCCCATTGGTCACTTCCTCCGATTTGGAGGGTAATGTTGTGCAAGCGATTGAGCTCGTAGAAGTCAAAACCTTGCATGATTTGGTAGGCAAATTCGGTGTAGGAAATCCCTGTTTCAATCCGTTTTTTGACAGACTCCTTGCTCATCATGTAGTTGACAGTGAAGTATTTTCCGACATCGCGCAAGAAATCAATAAAGCTGATGCTGCCGAACCAATCATAGTTGTTGGTCATGACAGCCTTGTTATCGCCAGTTTCAAAATCAAGAAAACGTTCCAATTGGGCCTGGATACTTTTCACCCAGCCATCAACGGTATCTTTAGTTTGTAGGCTACGTTCTGCGTCTTTAAATGACGGATCGCCAATCAAGCCAGTTGCGCCTCCCACGAGTGGATAGGGCTTGTGTCCAGCTAACTGCAAGTGACGGCAGACTAGGATTGGCACCAAATGTCCTAAGTGCAGGCTATCAGCTGTTGGATCGTAGCCTGAATAATAAGAGACTTGACCTTCTTCTAAGGCTTTTCGCAAAGCGTCTTCATCTGTAGTTTGAAAGACCAAACCACGCTCTTTTAGCTCATCAAAAATGTGCATGTCTCTTCTCCTTTTTAAGTTTTTTTCATTAGCTTCCATTGTACCATATTTTAAGATAAATCGCGTAGGAAATTTTCGTCAAAAGATAAAAAATATGATAAAATAGGGAAGATAAGGAGTTATCTATGACGACTAAATTACCCAAAGAAAAGAAAGAAACGAAAGAGATTGTTCCTTTGACAATCAGTGATATAGCCGGTATTGCTTTAAGAACCTTAAAACTATTAGTAGATTTTGGAGCTATAGTAGTGTTCTTGTTGGGAGTGCTAGGAGCGGGCCTTGGGCTGGGCTATGTTGCTAGTCTTTTTGATAGTGTAACGATGCCTGATTCGACAAAATTAGTGCAGCAAGTGACAGAAGTCAGCCGTATTTCGAAAGTTGTTTATTCAGATGGTAGTCTGGTTTCAGAAATTAGTTCCGATTTGTTGCGCTCTCCAGTCAATGGTGATGCGATTTCTGATAATGTCAAACACGCAGTCATTGCAACGGAAGATGCAACTTTTGAAAGTCATACTGGTGTCGTGCCGAAAGCGGTTTTGCGCGCGGCGCTCGGATCAGCTGGTGTTGGCTCATCAAGTGGTGGTTCAACCTTGACCCAACAGCTAATCAAGCAACAAATTGTGGGAGATGCGCCAACATTTAGCCGGAAAGCAAATGAAATCATCTCGGCTCTTGTTCTTGAACGTGCCATGAGTAAGGAAGAAATTTTAACAACCTATCTCAATGTTTCACCGTTTGGGCGCAACAATCAAGGACGCAACATTGCAGGCATTGAGGAGGCGGCGCGTGGTATTTTTGGGAAGTCTGCTAAAGACTTAACGGTTCCGCAAGCAGCTTTTATTGCAGGATTACCACAGAGTCCAATTGTGTATTCGCCTTATACCGCTAGCGGTGGTTTTAAATCCGAAGAGGATATGGCCTACGGGATTGAGCGTTCAAAAGATGTTTTGTTTAATATGTATCGCTCAGGCTATATCAATAAAGAAGATTACGAGACCTATCTTGCCTATGACATTAAGAAGGATTTTATCGCGCCAGCGCCGATTTTAAAAGATACAAAGGATTACTTGTATTATGCGGTCTTGTCAGAGGCAGAGGACATCATGTATCGTCACTTGATTAAGAGAGATCAGGTATCTAGTCAGGATTTGAAGAATGATGAGACGGTGAAAGCTTACAAAGATTTAGCAAAACAAGCCCTGAGCCAAGGTGGCTATACGGTGACGAGTACGGTTAATAAAAATATTTACGGGGCTATGCAGTCTGTTGTAGCTAACTATGGCGAGGTACTCGATAGCGGTGGTGGCTTGGTGGAGACAGGAAGTGTTCTCCTAGACAATCGAACAGGAGCTATTTTAGGATTTGTAGGAGGTCGAGATTACAGCTCAAACCAGAATAACCATGCCCTGAATACCAAGCGATCTCCGGGGTCTACTATTAAGCCTTTTCTAGCTTATGGGGTCGCTATTGACCAAGGGCTAATGGGTTCAGCTAGTGTCCTATCCAATTATCCAACGACCTTCTCTGATGGAACACCTATTATGCACGTAAATAGTAGGGGGACAGGGATAATGACGTTACAAAATGCCTTGAATGTGTCAGCCAATATCCCAGCCTTTTGGACTTACAAAATGCTGCGAAATGCGGGCGTTGATGTTAAATCCTACATGGATAAGATGAACTATGATATTGATTTGTACGATATTGAAAGTCTGCCATTAGGGGGTGGAGTTGAAACAACAGTTGCCGCTAACACAAATGCCTATCAGGCTCTTGCAAATGGTGGTGTCTACAATGAAAACTATATTGTAGAGAAAATTACGGCTCATGACGGAACGGTAATCTATCAACATGAGGCAAAACCTGTCCAAGTTTACTCCAAGGCGACATCCAGTATCATGATGATGTTGTTGAGAGGAGCCTTGGCCTCAGGAGAAACCTCTACATTTTCTAGTCGCTTAGCTGGGATTAATCCACAGGCTTCAGCTAGTGATTTGGTTGGGAAGACAGGGACGAGTAACGATACAGTAGATGTCTGGCTCATGTTAGCAACGCCAAAGATTACCTTGGGGACATGGGCTGGTCATGATGACAACACAGGTATGGAGTTCCTGGCGGGCTATCACAACAATTCTGCCTATGTTGCTTATCTAACAAGTGCCATCTATGAGACGAGTCCAGAGTTATTCGAAGGACGATTCGAGTTGGATGCTAGCGTGATTGCATCAAGTGTCCTAGCTTCTACTGGAACGCGACCAGCTACCGTTCAGGTAAACGGTGTGCCAATTACGCCAGGCGGAGCGATGACAACCAGCTATTGGGCTAAGAATGGTGCCCCAATTACCGACTACAAGTTTATGATTGGTGGGACAGATGGCGACTATACCAAAGCATGGAGTACCTTTGCTCCTCCTGCGCCACCTAAACCAAAACCAAAATCTTCCTCAAGTAAAACTTCGTCGTCATCAGACACTAAGCCGTCTTCAAGTAGTGAAGCCAATCGCTAATATTGAAATAGGAACAAAGGAGTTAGCTAGTCGCTAGCTTCTTTGTTTGCTTGTCCAACCCAAGTTTTGCCTATGACTGTTTGTCAAGTGCTATCTCAAAAACCAACGCCGACCTAACTGGAAAAGAAAGAAAGGGAAAAGGCTTGAAAAATCAAGGGAAATAGTGTATAATAACTCTATATTATTTGTCGTGCGTCTTGTTTGAAATATTGTCCAAACAAGGCTTACAGCAGTTAAATCATACTTGGTTAAGGAAGATTTAGCTGCTCTTTTTGTGCTCATTTTTAGTATTTTTTAGGAATTGTTACCAATTCTTAAAGATTCTAAAAATTCTGACAAAGCGACAGTGTGTGGTCTGGAGAATCAGACCTAGAGAAAAAAGAAGGAGCTAAAAACTTGGCAGGACATGAAGTTCAGTACGGCAAGCACCGTACTCGTCGTAGTTTTTCAAGAATCAAAGAAGTTCTTGATTTACCAAATTTGATTGAAATTCAAACCGACTCATTCAAAGAATTCTTAGATCACGGTCTTAAAGAAGTTTTTGAAGATGTACTTCCAGTATCCAACTTTACAGATACAATGGAATTGGAATTTGTTGGTTATGAATTAAAAGAACCAAAGTATACCCTAGAAGAAGCGCGTATTCATGATGCGAGTTACTCAGCGCCAATCTTTGTAACCTTCCGCTTGATTAACAAAGAAACAGGCGAAATCAAGACACAAGAAGTCTTCTTTGGTGAGTTTCCAATCATGACTGAAATGGGAACCTTTATCATCAATGGTGGTGAGCGGATTATCGTTAGTCAGCTCGTGCGTTCGCCAGGTGTTTATTTCAATGATAAGGTTGATAAGAACGGTAAGGTTGGCTATGGTTCAACTGTTATCCCAAACCGTGGTGCTTGGTTAGAGCTTGAAACCGATTCAAAAGACATCGCCTACACACGGATTGACCGCACCCGTAAAATTCCTTTTACAACCCTTGTTCGTGCCCTTGGATTTTCAGGTGATGATGAAATCTTTGACATCTTTGGTGACAGTGAATTGGTACGCAATACCATTGAAAAAGATATTCATAAAAATCCGGCGGATTCACGTACGGATGAAGCCCTCAAGGAAATCTATGAACGCCTTCGTCCAGGTGAGCCTAAGACAGCAGAAAGCTCACGTAGCTTATTGACAGCGCGTTTCTTTGACCCACGTCGTTACGACTTGGCGCCTGTTGGTCGTTACAAGATTAACAAGAAATTGAATCTCCGTACTCGCCTGCTCAACCAAACCTTGGCTGAACACGTGATTAATGGCGAGACAGGTGAAATCGTCCTTGAAGCAGGAACTGTCTTAAACCGTGATGTGCTTGAGTCAATCGAAGATCAATTCGATGAATTGAACTTGGTGGAATACATTCCAAATGATGCGGCAGTTTTGGTAGAGCCAGTCTTGCTCCAAAAATTCAAGATTGTCGCACCGACTGACCCAGACCGTGTCGTGACAGTTATCGGAAATGCGAATCCAGCAGAAAATGTACGTACTATTACTCCAGCGGATATCCTAGCTGAAATGAGCTACTTCCTCAACCTTGCAGAAGGTCTTGGACGCGTTGATGATATTGACCACCTTGGAAATCGTCGGATTCGTGCCGTAGGTGAATTGCTTGCCAACCAAGTGCGTATCGGATTAACCCGTATGGAACGCAATCTCCGTGAGCGCATGAGTGTACAAGACAATGAAGTCTTGACTCCGCAACAAATCCTCAATATCCGTCCTGTAACGGCTGCAATCAAAGAATTCTTTGGTTCATCTCAGTTGTCACAGTTCATGGACCAACACAACCCATTGTCAGAGTTGTCCCACAAACGCCGTTTGTCTGCCTTAGGACCTGGTGGATTGACACGTGACCGCGCCGGCTACGAAGTTCGTGACGTGCATTACACTCACTATGGACGGATGTGTCCGATTGAAACGCCTGAGGGACCAAACATCGGTTTGATCAACAACTTGTCTTCTTATGGGCATTTGAACAAGTACGGTTTCATCCAAACACCATACCGCAAGATTGATCGTACAACAGGTACAGTTACAAATGAAATCGTCTGGTTAACAGCCGATGAAGAAGATGCCTATATCGTAGCGCAATCAACTTCTCCACTCGATGAAAACAACCGTTTTGTCGACAAGATTGTCATGGGACGTCATCAAGGGAATAACCAAGAGTTCCCAGCAGACTCTGCGGATTTCATGGACGTGTCGCCTAAACAGGTAGTTGCCGTTGCGACCGCATGTATTCCGTTCCTTGAAAATGACGACTCCAACCGTGCTCTCATGGGTGCCAACATGCAACGTCAGGCCGTTCCGTTGATTGATCCAAAAGCTCCTTATGTAGGAACTGGTATGGAATATCAAGCTGCCCACGATTCAGGAGCAGCAGTTATTGCCCAGCATGACGGAAAAGTTACTTATGCAGATGCCGACAAGGTTGAAGTACGCCGTGAAGACGGTTCACTTGATGTTTACCACATCCAAAAATTCCGTCGTTCCAACTCAGGAACAGCCTATAACCAACGGACACTCGTTAAAGTGGGTGATATCGTTGAAAAAGGTGACTTTATCGCGGACGGTCCTTCTATGGAAAATGGAGAAATGGCGCTTGGTCAGAACCCGATTGTTGCCTACATGACATGGGAAGGGTACAACTTCGAGGATGCGGTTATCATGAGTGAACGCTTGGTGAAAGATGATGTCTACACCTCTGTTCACTTGGAAGAATATGAGTCAGAAACGCGCGATACTAAGTTAGGCCCTGAAGAAATCACGCGCGAAATTCCAAACGTTGGTGAAGATGCTCTGAAAGACCTAGATGAAATGGGGATCATCCGTATTGGTGCGGAAGTAAAAGAAGGTGACATTCTGGTTGGTAAAGTGACTCCAAAGGGTGAGAAAGACTTATCAGCAGAAGAGCGCCTCCTCCATGCGATCTTTGGTGATAAATCTCGCGAAGTTCGGGATACCTCACTTCGAGTGCCTCACGGTGCTGATGGTGTCGTTCGTGATGTGAAAATCTTTACCCGTGCGAATGGTGATGAGTTGCAATCGGGTGTCAATATGCTGGTTCGTGTCTACATCGCTCAAAAGCGTAAGATTAAGGTTGGAGATAAGATGGCGGGACGCCATGGAAACAAAGGGGTTGTCTCTCGTATTGTACCAGTAGAAGACATGCCTTACCTTCCAGATGGTACACCAGTTGATATCATGTTGAACCCACTTGGGGTACCATCTCGGATGAATATCGGACAGGTTATGGAGCTTCACCTTGGAATGGCTGCCCGTAACTTGGGTATCCATATTGCAACACCAGTCTTTGATGGAGCAAGTTCAGAAGATCTCTGGTCAACCGTTAAAGAGGCTGGTATGGATAGTGATGCTAAGACGATTCTCTATGATGGTCGTACGGGTGAACCGTTTGATAACCGTGTATCTGTTGGGGTCATGTACATGATTAAACTCCACCACATGGTTGATGACAAACTTCACGCGCGTTCTGTCGGACCTTACTCACTCGTTACCCAGCAACCGCTTGGAGGTAAGGCGCAGTTTGGTGGACAGCGTTTTGGTGAAATGGAGGTCTGGGCACTGGAAGCCTACGGTGCTTCAAACGTTCTTCAAGAAATCTTGACTTACAAGTCAGATGATGTCAATGGTCGTTTGAAAGCCTATGAAGCGATTACTAAAGGAAAACCAATTCCAAAACCGGGTGTACCAGAATCATTCCGCGTCTTGGTCAAAGAATTGCAATCACTTGGTCTTGACATGCGTGTCCTTGATGAAGATGATCAAGAAGTAGAACTTCGTGACCTTGATGAGGGCGAAGATGATGACATCATCCACGTAGATGATTTAGAAAAAGCGCGTGCAAAGGCCGCAGCTGATGCAGCGGCAGCATTTGCAGCCGAATCAGAAGAATAAGGATGAGTGGAAACAGGAGCCTTCCTGTTTCTGGCTGATTCTCTTGTTAGAAATGAAGAAAGGGATTATTAGTGGTTGACGTAAATCGATTTAAAAGTATGCAAATCACTTTAGCTTCTCCCAACAAAGTCCGTTCATGGTCTTATGGGGAAGTTAAAAAACCTGAAACAATCAACTATCGTACGCTCAAGCCAGAGCGTGACGGGCTCTTTGATGAGGTCATCTTTGGTCCGACAAAAGACTGGGAATGTTCGTGCGGAAAATACAAACGCATCCGTTATAAAGGAATCGTTTGTGACCGCTGTGGTGTAGAAGTCACCCGCGCTAAAGTCCGCCGTGAGCGGATGGGGCATATTGAGTTGAAAGCGCCGATTTCTCACATTTGGTATTTCAAAGGGATTCCAAGCCGTATGGGCTTGACCCTCGATATGAGCCCACGTGCCCTTGAAGAGGTCATCTACTTTGCGGCTTATGTGGTGATTGATCCAAAGGATACACCGCTTGAGCACAAATCGATCATGACCGAGCGTGAATATCGTGAAAAATTACGTGAATATGGCTACGGTTCATTCGTTGCGAAAATGGGGGCAGAGGCGATTCAAGACCTGCTCAAACAAGTGGATTTACCAACGGAAATTGCAGCCTTGAAAGAAGAATTGAAGACAGCTTCTGGTCAAAAACGGATCAAGGCAGTTCGACGTTTGGATGTGTTAGATGCCTTCTACAAATCTGGCAACAAGCCTGAATGGATGATTTTAAATATCTTGCCAGTTATTCCACCGGATCTCCGTCCAATGGTGCAATTGGATGGTGGACGTTTTGCAGCATCTGACTTGAATGAATTGTACCGCCGTGTTATTAACCGGAACAACCGTTTGGCGCGCTTGCTAGAGTTGAATGCACCAGGTATCATCGTACAAAATGAAAAACGGATGCTCCAAGAAGCAGTTGACGCCTTGATTGATAATGGTCGCCGTGGTCGTCCGATTACAGGACCAGGTAGCCGTCCGCTCAAGTCTCTCAGCCACATGCTGAAAGGAAAACAAGGTCGCTTCCGTCAGAACTTGCTCGGAAAACGTGTGGACTTCTCGGGACGTTCGGTTATCGCTGTTGGTCCAACCCTTAAAATGTACCAATGTGGTGTGCCACGTGAAATGGCGATTGAACTCTTCAAACCATTTGTCATGCGTGAAATTGTTGCCCGCGATATTGCAGGGAACGTAAAAGCGGCTAAACGCTTGATCGAACGTGGGGATGACCGGATTTGGGACATCCTTGAAGAAGTGATTAAAGAACACCCAGTGCTTCTGAACCGCGCACCGACCCTTCACCGTCTCGGAATCCAGGCCTTTGAGCCAGTCTTGATTGATGGTAAGGCGCTTCGCTTGCACCCGCTTGTTTGTGAGGCCTATAATGCGGATTTCGACGGGGACCAAATGGCGATTCACGTACCTTTATCAGAAGAAGCACAGGCAGAGGCACGTATCCTTATGCTCGCGGCAGAGCACATCTTGAATCCGAAAGACGGAAAACCGGTTGTAACACCGTCTCAGGATATGGTCTTGGGGAACTACTACTTGACCATGGAAGATATTGGTCGTGAAGGCGAAGGAATGATCTTCAAGGATATGGATGAAGCCGTTATGGCTTACCGCAATGGTTATGTGCACTTACATACCCGTGTCGGAATTGCAACAGATAGCCTTGACAAGCCTTGGACACCATCCCAACAACACAAGATTATGATGACCACTGTTGGTAAGATTTTGTTTAATGCGATTATGCCAGCGGGCTTGCCATATCTCCAAGAGCCGACCAATGCCAACTTGACAGACGGCACGCCAGACAAGTATTTCTTGGAGCCGGGATCTGATATTAAGGCTGCGATTGCAGAGCTTCCAATCAATCCTCCATTCAAGAAGAAAAATCTTGGAAATATCATCGCTGAAATCTTCAAACGTTTCCGCACAACGGAAACATCTGCCCTCCTTGACCGCTTGAAAGACCTTGGTTACTACCATTCGACTCTCGCAGGTTTGACGGTGGGTATCGCAGATATTCCAGTGATTGATAATAAGGCAGAAATTATCGAAGAATCTCACGAACGTGTTGAACAGATCAAGAAACAATTCCGTCGTGGTATGATTACAGATGATGAGCGTTATGCAGCCGTTACGGATGAGTGGCGTTCAGCTAAAGAGAAATTAGAAAAACGGTTGACAGAGTCACAAGATCCGAAGAACCCGATCGTTATGATGATGGACTCTGGAGCCCGTGGTAACATCTCCAACTTCTCCCAGCTCGCCGGAATGCGTGGGTTGATGTCCGCTCCGAATGGACGTATCATGGAGTTGCCAATCTTGTCCAACTTCCGTGAAGGATTGTCCGTTCTTGAAATGTTCTTCTCTACTCACGGTGCTCGTAAAGGGATGACTGATACGGCCTTGAAGACAGCCGACTCTGGTTACTTGACACGCCGTCTTGTTGACGTTGCCCAAGATGTCATCATTCGTGAGGACGATTGTGGGACGGATCGTGGTTTGGATATCCGTTCGATTACTGATGGCAAGGAAATGATTGAGCCGCTTGAAGAACGTTTGCAAGGTCGTTATACTAAGAAAACCGTGAAACATCCTGAAACAGGTGCAGTTATCATTGGTCCAAATGAATTGATTACCGAAGATATTGCCCGTGACATTGTCAATGCAGGTGTCGAACAAGTAACGATTCGTTCTGTCTTTACATGTAACACCCGTCACGGTGTATGTCGCCACTGTTATGGTATTAACTTGGCAACAGGTGATGCGGTTGAAGTAGGGGAAGCAGTGGGTACCATTGCCGCCCAGTCTATCGGTGAGCCGGGTACTCAGTTGACCATGCGTACCTTCCACACGGGTGGGGTAGCCTCTAACTCAGATATCACCCAAGGTTTGCCTCGTGTCCAAGAAATCTTTGAAGCCCGCAATCCAAAAGGGGAAGCGGTCATTACAGAAATCAAGGGTGAGGTAACAGCAATTGATGAAGATGTAGCTACCCGTACTAAGAAAGTCTTTGTCAAAGGTAAGACTGGCGAAGGCGAGTACGTGGTACCATTTACCGCCCGTATGAAAGTACAGGTCGGCGATCAAGTGGCGCGCGGTTCAGCTCTTACAGAAGGGTCAATCCAACCGAAACGCTTGCTTGAAGTACGTGATGTCCTGTCTGTTGAAACCTACTTACTGTCTGAGGTCCAAAAAGTATACCGCAGCCAAGGGGTAGAAATCGGAGACAAGCACATTGAGGTAATGGTTCGCCAGATGTTACGGAAAGTCCGTGTCATGGATCCAGGGGATACAGACCTACTCATGGGTACTCTCATGGATATTACAGACTTTACTGACGCCAATGCAGATGTGGTGATTGCAGGTGGAATCCCAGCGACAGCTCGTCCAGTCCTTATGGGAATTACCAAAGCCTCTCTTGAAACCAATAGTTTCTTGTCTGCGGCTTCCTTCCAAGAAACCACTCGTGTTCTGACTGATGCAGCAATTCGTGGGAAACGTGATAACCTTCTCGGCTTGAAGGAGAATGTTATCATCGGTAAAATCATTCCAGCAGGTACTGGTATGGCACGTTACCGTAACATTGAGCCACAGGCTGTCAATGAAGTTGAAATCATTGAAGATACCGTTGCTGAAGAATTAGCAGAAGAAATGGTAACAGAATAAGAACAGAAAGCATATCTCAAAAGAGGTATGCTTTTTTACGAACAAATTTCACAAGCTAAATCTTTTTCTCCTGTTTGAAAATCCGCTATAATATGGACATAGAGGAGTATGAGAGATGTATCAAGTGATTCGAATGTATGGGGATTTTGAACCATGGTGGTTCTTAGACGGCTGGGAAGAAAATATTATTAGCAATGAAACCTATGATAATTATGAAGAAGCTTTGCGGTCCTACCAACGACAATGGGTCTGCTTATCCGAGCGATTTCCGATGAAGAAAAGTCGGGATGGATTGGTGACGGCCTTCTGGAATCCAGAAGATCAATATTGGTGCGATGATTGTGACGAATATTTACAAAATTATCATTCCTTGCTTCTCTTAGAAGCCAAGGAAAATTTACCAACCGGCTTACAACGCAAGGTTAGGAAGAAAAGACCACGTTTTTGCAAAATGAAAAATAACGTTTAAGAGAAAGTTCGATGTTCGTGCGTCGAGCTTTTTCTTTATTCAAAAAATTTTTTAGAAATGTGAAAAAAGAGAATCATTTACGAATAAAGAAAGTGAGGAGGAGATATGGTTCAAAAAATAGCACAAGAAATGATTCGAAAGGCAGTAGAAAAACGGGTCAGCGATCTTTATTTACTGCCTAAAGAAGTCACTTACCAAGTCTATGAGCGCATTTTAGATGCGAGGAAGCTAGTCAGTGAGTTGGATGAGGCGACCTATTCGGCAGTGATTAGTCATTTTAAATTTGTGGCAGGTATGAACGTTGGTGAAAAGCGGCGTAGCCAGCAAGGAGCCGGTGATTATGACTATAGCGATGGAACTGTGTCATTAAGGTTGTCGACGGTTGGGGATTACCGTGGGAAATAAAGTCTAGTGATTCGTCTTTTGTATGATCAAGAAGAGAAACTCCATTTCTGGTTTGATGCGTTGGAGCATGTGCAGGAGGCGATAAAAGGGCGGGGCTTGTATCTATTTTCGGGTCCGGTTGGTTCTGGTAAGACCACTCTGATGTATCATTTGGCAGGGCTGAAATTTGCCGACCAGCAGATTGTCACCATTGAAGATCCGGTAGAAATGAAGCGAGATGAGATGCTACAATTACAGCTCAATGAAGCCATTGGCTTGACCTATGACAATCTAATCAAGCTGTCTTTACGGCATCGGCCAGACTTGCTGATTATTGGAGAAATCAGGGATACAGAAACAGCGCGGGCGGTCATTCGTGCTAGCTTGACAGGGGTAACGATTTTTTCAACTGTTCATGGCAAGAGTATTTCAGGTGTCTATGCCCGCATGTTGGAGCTGGGAGTGAGTCCTGATGAACTGCATCATGCCTTGCGGGGGATTATGTATCAACGTTTAATCGGAGGAGGAGGAATCGTAGATGTGGCAACGAAAGCTTACCAAACCTATTCGCCAGCGCGGTGGAATGAGCAGATTGACCAGCTTTTTGCGACAGGACATATCAGTGCTCGTCAGGCGCAGGCCGAAAAAATTGTCCTTGGTTCGTCAACGTAAAATAATTGAATTATTTACCAACCTGCTGACAAGCGGCTTTCATCTAGTAGAAATTGTTGATTTTCTAAAAAGGAGCCAATTGTTGGCAGATAGTTATACTAGTCTTTTATATCAGGGCTTGTTGGCAGGGAAATCTTTTGCAGTTCTTCTTTCAGATTTACAATTTTCAGATGCAGTTGTAACTCAGATAGCCCTGGCAGAAGTGCATGGTAATCTGGAGTTGAGTTTGACCCATATTCAAGATTATTTGGGAAATCTTGTAAAAGTGCGGAAGAAGCTGGTTGAGGTAGCGACCTATCCGGCTATCTTATTGCTATTTTTGCTTGGAATCATGATAGGCTTAAAAAGCTATCTCTTACCCCAATTAGAGACGGGAAACGGCGCAACAACAATGATTGGTTTTCTTCCGCTTGTCTTTTTAGTGTCGGTTGTTATTGGCCTTGTTTTAGCAGTCCTTTTGAGCTATTGGTATCGGAGGTCTGAGAAGATAAAGATATTCAGCTTGTTGGTGCGCTTGCCCTTCTTAGGGAGATTGCTTCAGTTGTATCTGACGGCCTATTATGCGCGTGAATGGGGGAATCTCATCGGTCAAGGTCTTGAAATGACTCAAATTGTTGATTTGATGCAACATCAGCAGTCAGATTTGTTTCGCAGGATTGGAAGGGAGCTGGGTTTGGCTTTAGAAAGGGGTGTTGCCTTTGAAGAACATATAAAACACTATCCTTTTTTCAAGAAGGAGTTGAGTCTCATGATTGAATATGGCCAAGTCAAAGACAAGCTGGGATATGAACTACGGTTGTATGCGAACGAGTGTTGGGAGGAGTTTTTTGCCAAGTTAAATGCTGCCATGCAGTTGATTCAACCGATGGTGTTTCTGTTTGTAGCTGTCATCGTCGTCTTAATTTATGTAGCGATGATATTGCCAATTTATCAAAATCTGGAGGTTTAAAATGAAAAAATTGAAAAAGATAACAGTAAAAGGTTTTACATTAATAGAAATGCTCATTGTCCTACTCATCATCAGTATTCTTTTACTCTTGTTTGTCCCAAATTTAAGCAAGCAAAAAGAAAATGCTAAGCAGACAGGAAATGCAGTGGTTGTGAAGGTTGTTGAAGGACAAGCTGAATTGTATGAATTACAAAACGAAGGAGAAGCAAGCCTGTCTCGGCTGGTGGAGACGGGAGCGATTACGGAAGCGCAGGCGCAAGCCTATAATGAATACTATGCGAAAAATACAAACCAGTCTCGTACAGTCAAGCCTTAGAGCCTATACCTTGTTGGAAAGCTTGGTAACCTTGTTTATGATTAGTTTTGTGACCATTCTACTATCTAGCTCGGTTCATAGGATATTTACAGGTGTAGAAGAGCAAGTGTTTTTTCTTGAATTTGAAAGGATGTATAAGACGAGCCAACAGCTAGCTATATCTTCTCATAGGCCAGTGGTCCTTGATTGTACGGCATCTACGATTTCAAATGGGTATGAACGATTGAAATTACCCTCTACCGTGCAGCTTCGGCAGGAACAACAAATCCTGGTTGACCATCATGGCGGAAATTCCTCTTTAGTAAAAATTGAATTTTTAACAACAGAGAAGAAAATCAGCTATCAATTATATTTAGGGAGTGGGAACTATAAAAAAACAGAAAAATAAAGCCTATATTTTATTAGAAAGTTTGGTCGCATTAGCTGTCTTTGCAATGATTACCAGTCTGCTCCTGACAGGGGTGCTTCATAGCAGAAGGTGGCAAGAAAAGCAGTGGCAAAAACAAGAGGTCTTGTTGTTAGCCAAGATGGCCATCCAGTCAAGGCAAGAACGCCTTGCTCTGAATGGCAATGTCGTAACAGTTCAGCGAGGTAGCCGTTATATTCGTGTCTACTATCAAGGTGAGGAGGTTTTGAATATTGAAAAAGAGTAAGGTGGCGGCTTTTACGCTCTTGGAGTGCCTTTTAGCCTTGCTAGTTATTTCAGGCGGTCTACTCGTATTTGATGGCTTGGCCAAGCTTGTTCATCATGAAATTACTTATCAGGATACCAGCTTGGAAAAGAAGTGGCTGGTCTTTGCGGACCAATTGCGGTATGAATTAGCCGACGTGCGTCTAGTTAAAGTAGAAAATGACCATCTGTATGTCGACAAATCTGGTCAACAACTATCTTTTGGTAAATCAAAGGCGGATGATTTTCGTAAGACGAGCGACAAGGGTCAAGGCTATCAGCCTATGTTATATCAGGTTGCGTCTGCTAAAATCTACCGAGAAAAAACTTTTGTTCAGATTGATATTACTTTTGAAAATGGTTGGGAGAGAAGTTTTGTTTATCGTTTTGAAGAAAAAGTGTAGGGGAGGAATGATGGTATATGCCTTGCTTATGGTCGCTATTTTTAGTTTATTGTTGCAGTTTTATTTACATGCTCAATTGTTAGAAGCACGAGTTGCTTCGGCTAATTACGAAAGTACTGAGGCCTATTTAATGGCTGAATGGACAGCTGATATTGCGCGGGAGGAAATAACAGCAAAGAGCCGAACGACAGAAACTCCTTTGGAGCCTTCGGGGATGGAAGGAGAGTTAAAAGGAGGAAATGTGAAGCCTAAGAAAGTCCCAAAGAGCATTAAGATAGCGGGAGCTATCCGCTTTTCTAAAGGACAATCGCGCTATCGGTCAGAGAACAATCTGCTCCTTGTGACCGTTACGACGACAGAGGGCCATGATTTCTCTTATTCATTTCCTTTATCTAGCGAAAAATAGCCTTTTTTGATATGATAGGAATATGAACTTTGAAAAGATCGAACAGGCTTATGACCTGCTATTAGAAAATGTCCAAACAATCCAGAATCTTCTGGGAACGAACTTTTATGATGCCTTGATTGAGCAAAATGCTGCTTATTTGGCGGGAAGTCATGAGAATGAAGTGGTTGCTACGAACATTGCTAGCTTGAAGCAATTACAGCTGACAGCTGAGGAGTGGCGCCGTGCCTACCAATTTCTTTTTATCAAGGCCAATCAGACAGAGCCGATGCAGTACAATCATCAATTTACACCAGACAGTATCGGATTTATCCTGACATTTTTACTGGAGCAGCTCGTGACTGAAGAACAGGTGACGGTCTTAGAGATTGGCTCGGGAACAGGTAATTTGGCACAAACGATTTTAAATCATAGTCAGAAAGAGATTGATTACTTAGGGATTGAAGTGGATGATTTGCTGATTGATTTATCGGCCAGCATTGCAGATGTAATGGATAGTAGCGTTCACTTTGCACAAGGAGATGCTGTTCGTCCGCAAATTTTAAAAGAGAGCCAAATCATTATTGGTGATTTGCCAATTGGTTATTATCCTGATGACCGGATTGCTCAACGCTACCAAGTGGCTAGTCCAGATGAACATACCTATGCCCACCATCTGTTGATGGAGCAGTCCCTGAAATACTTGAAACAGGATGGCTATGCTATCTTACTTGCGCCAAATGATTTGTTGACCAGTCCTCAAAGTCCTCTGCTAAAAAACTGGTTGAAGGAACATGCAAGCGTGGTAGCGGTGATAACCCTACCTGCAACTTTATTTGGAGCCCAGTCTATGGTGAAAACGATTTTTGTGTTGCAGAAACAAACGAATGTTTCAGTAGAGACTTTTGTCTATCCCTTAACGAATCTGCAAAGTCCTGAGGAATTACAGGCTTTTACAGAGAATTTTAAAAAATGGAAACAAGATAATGCAATTTAAGTGAAAATTTGATATACTAGTTAGGAAAACGCTTAAAAAGGGGAATCTTATGTCAAAAACAATTGCGATTAACGCAGGTAGTTCTAGTTTGAAATGGCAACTCTATCAAATGCCAGAAGAAAAAGTATTGGCGAAAGGGTTGATTGAGCGAATTGGGTTAAAAGATTCGATTTCAACTGTTAAATTTGATGGTCATGCTGCCAGCCAGACACTCGATATTGCTGACCATGTACAAGCTGTAAAAATTTTATTAGATGATTTATTGGCACACCATATTATCGAGGACTTTTCAGAAATCACAGGTGTTGGGCACCGCGTGGTAGCTGGTGGTGAATTTTTCAAAGATTCAGTCTTAATTGACGATGAAGCACTTGCTAAAATTGAGGAGTTGTCAGCACTAGCACCTCTTCATAATCCAGCGAATGCGGCTGGTATTCGTGCTTTTAAAAACATCTTGCCAGATATTACCAGCGTGGCGGTTTTTGACACAGCATTCCATACAACGATGCCAGAAGTAGCGTACCGTTATCCAATTGCAACTAAGTATTACGAAGAAAATCAAGTCCGCAAATATGGAGCACATGGTACTTCTCATTATTATGTGTCCCGTGAGGCAGCAAAAGCCCTAGGGAAGCCAGTTGAAGAATTGAAATTAATCACTGCTCATATTGGAAATGGTATTTCTATCACCGCTATTGATGGTGGAAAATCAGTTGATACTTCAATGGGCTTCACTCCGCTAGCTGGTCCAATGATGGGAACTCGTTCTGGAGATATTGACCCTGCGATTATCCCTTATCTTATCGAAAATGTTGCAGACCTGAAAGATGCTGCGGATGTTGTGAGTATCTTGAACAAGCAGTCTGGTATCTTGGGAATTGCAGAAGTCTCAAGTGATATGCGTGAGGTAGAAGCTGGTCGTGAAGCTGGCGATGCCAAATGTACCCTCGCTTTTGATATGTTAATCAATCGCCTTCAAAAATTCATTGGACAATACTTTGCAGTACTGAATGGAGCAGACGCCCTCATCTTCACAGCTGGTATCGGTGAAAATTCTGTAGCAGTCCGTGAAGCGGTGGTGAAAGGCTTGTCTTGGTTTGGTATGGCATTAGACCCTGAAAAGAATGTCTTTGGAGCAGAAGGGGACATTTCAACACCTGACTCTAAGGTTAAAGTTTTGGTGATTCCAACAGATGAAGAACTCGTTATTGCGCGTGATGTAGAACGCTTGAAAAAATAAGGTTAGAACCTGTCAGGAGTCAATTCTTGTCTCTGTCTCCTTTGCTAAAATAAAATAGCCCCACTAATACTCTTTGAAAATCAAAAGGTTACTTTGTCAGCTTATCTTGATGCACTCCAGCTCTATCTTCGATTGCAGGGGGGCTAGTTTTGCTAGCCCTATTTCCAACCTTCCACAATTCTCAATTGTGGAAGGTTGTCTATTTTTGATTTTCTTTGAGTATAAAGTAGAACCAGGACAGTCGGTTTGGTTCTTTTTTACAAAATAAAATTGGTCAAAAAAGTCATCAATTAAGTTTGTGCTATCGAACAACTAAAAGTAGTCTATCCTCTAGATTATTGGAGAGAGTATTAAAAGCAGACCAAAAGACTGAAACATTCAAAAAAGAGGCAGGAATACAGTTCCTGCCAGAGACCTTGAGTTTTTTATGAGTTACTCCGCTCATCCTATGAATTCTCTATAAGTCAAATGAATTTACGAACCAAATAGAACCAAATAGAAACTCTAGGAATGAAACGATATATCCTCTAAAGAGAGGGAGAACGAACAAACCGATAAGGAGACCTAAAGTAAATAATAGCATTTTTTTATTCTTCCATTTCATTTATTGACACCTACCTGAATAATCTATAACAACTCATGGACAAGTAAGTGGCCCACTTTGCGGAACTATAACTTAGCTCCATTTCTCACTTGTTGTAAAATATAACTGTGAACCCTGCCTAGTCCCCAAGCAACCCAGTCAGATGGAGCTTTTCCAGTTGTATACTTTATTGTTCCATCAACAACTATACCTGCAAAAAGATAGCGAATGCTCCACGCTTATTTCTTCTTTTTGGCAATTCTTCATTGCTAGAAACCATTTCACTTTCAATCTCGGAAAGTTCTACTGTTGTTACCTCATCTGCTCTTGCTGTTGATACAAACACAGGTAAGGTAATGTTAATAAAGATAGATAACAATGATAGAAAAACAATGCCTTTCATAATTTTTTCATAGTCTCTGCCCCTTCCTAAGCTTAAAAACTAAATGTGAAAAATACGGCAAGTTCTCTAATAGCTTGATTTTATTCAATGTCCTTTCTAATAAGCTATTCTTAAAGTTTCTTTCAGTTTCATTGTATACTTGTTATTTGAAAAAAACAAGTCTTTTTTATTAAAATATTTATGTTATAACAAATAAGTTAGGTGTTTTATACTTAACAAAAACCAAAAACTAATATGTACCCGTTGTGCTAGTTAAATTCTAGCTAATACTCATCAAAAATTAAAACTTTAATCTAACCATTTTCTTCTGACAATTTCCTGTAAGCATGCGGAAAAACATGCGGAAATACTCTAGTCAAATTCATGTAGATATGGTAGAATAAAAAAGCAAAGTTGATTTGCACAGAGTAGGTGGTTTGCGTTAAGTGTGTATGGATGGGATGTTGCCATACAACGAAGCGAAAGCGCGGTAAACCATTGCATCCGCTGTCGATGAACCGACAGCTCCAATTGATAAAGGAGCAGAATATGTTTTCAAAAAAATCTCCTAAATTAGGAGTTCAGTTACTGGTTGTCTTAGCGATGTTAATCGCTATTCGTTATATCTTGGGGCAATACTTTTCATTTTGGCTTATTCCCCAGACACTAAAAGTCAGTCTGTCATTTATTGCCAATACGCTTATTGGAATGTTAGCAGGACCATGGATTGCAATCATTGTATTTGTGGTGAATGATGTGCTGACTGCTCTAAACTCAGGCTATCCATTTATTATTTGGTTTACCCTACTAGAGGCGGTACAAGGTTTTCTATACGGTTACTTCTATTACGGGAAAACAATAGACATTCATTGTAAAAAGGATTGGCTCTATGTATTGGTAGCGACCGCTGTGATTATGGGAATTGGAACCTTCTTTTTAACCCCTATTCTCAACCAGATTTACCAACATGTCCCTGTTGCGGTTCAATTCTTTGCTCAAGGGCGTATTTTTAAAATTTTAGAAATTCCATTTAGAGTAGTTGTGACCATGCTTCTCTTGCCACAGCTACAGAGAATCCCAGAAGTTTGCAAGCTAATGGGTATTAAAAAATAAGAAAAAAGCAACAATTCATCCCATTGTTGCTTTTTTATGTCCTATCCCTGACCTGTAACTATTAGTATGATTTGATTAACTCAAAGGTTGAACGATCGAGTTTTTTAACAATTGCTTGTAGGAAGGCTTGTGCTTGTAAGAAATCATCCATATTGTAGAGTGTTTGATGTGAATGGATGTAACGCGCACAAACTCCGATTGTAGTAGACGGGATACCATGATTTTTCATGTGAGCAGCCCCTGCATCGGTTCCGCCTTTTGCGCAATAGTATTGGAATTTGATGCCAGCTTCTTCTGCGGTTGTCAGTAAGAAATCCTTCATATTTTTCAACATGATATGGCCTGGGTCGTAAAAGCGTAAGAGCGTACCGTCTCCGATATTGCCTTGCTCTCCAAAGATGTCACCGGCAGGGGAGCAATCCACTGCAAGGAAAATATCTGGATTGAACTTGGTCGTAGAAGCGTGCGCACCGCGCAAACCGACTTCTTCTTGGACGTTGGCCCCTGCAATCAGTTGATTTGGTAGTGATGTACTTGATAGATTTTCAAGTAATTCAGTCACCATGAGAACTCCAAAGCGATTGTCCCACGCTTTTGAAATCACATTTTGACCGTTTGCAGTCAGGATGGTTTCGTTTTTCGGAATGAGGATATCACCGGGACGAACACCGAAGGCCTCAGCTTCTTCTTTGGAAGCAAATCCAGCATCAAAAATCACATCACCGATAGCAGGAAGTCCAGCGTTTCCATTGCTGCCACGAGAGAGGTGAGGAGGCATAGAGCCTGAAACGGCGGGGATTTGACGACCGTCTTGCAAGTGGAGAATGAAGGCTTGACTAGATACCACCAGTGGATTCCACCCCCCGATTTCAACCACTCGGAAAGTTCCGTCTGCCTTTATTTGGCTAATCATAAATCCAACTTCATCCATGTGGGAAGCAACCATGATGCGAGGTGCATTTTCCTGGCTAGTATCCTTGATACCGAAGATTCCTCCCAGGCCATCGGTTTCAATCCGATCCACATGTGGAGTGATTTTACGGCGAATATGGTCGCGGACATCGTGTTCGAAGCCGGCAATACCTTGTAGTTCGGTAACTTCTTTGATTTTTTCAAATAAATTCGAATATGGCATAATTGATCCTCCTAGCTACTATTTTAACATGAATTATGGTAAAATGTTGGTTATGAAGAAGAAAAAAGTAGCCTTACTAGCAGGTGTAGTTGGAGCAGGTGTCCTCGCAGCTAGTGCGCGATTTGCGATGACAGTGTATGAGGAGCGAAAAAAAGCCAAGGCCCTTCAGCAAGTGCGGGCGTTTTTTGCGGAATACGGAGAGATTGCCACGGTCTTTATTGATGAAACGGCGTCCAGTAAGGAGCGTCTAGTGGGCGGTGTCATCATGGAGGACGAGCGGGTCTATTTGTTCGAAAACGAAGCTAGTGCCATTTGGTATGAGGAGGAGTTGGCATGATTATTCCAAAGAATCTTGAAGAATTAGCCAATTTAGCAGAACAAGAAGGAAAACAAGTCCTTTTCTTTTCAGCAGAATGGTGCGGAGATTGCCGTTTTATCAAACCATTTTTGCCAGAGATTGAAGCGGATAATCAGGATTTTCAATTTGTCTTGGTAGACCGTGATGAGCATCTGGAAGTGGCTCAGGAGTGGAATGTATTTGGAATTCCAAGTCTAGTCGTGCTTGAAAAAGGCAAGGAAATCGGTCGCTTTGTCAATCGTGATCGCAAGACCAAGCAGGATATCAATGAATTTTTAGCAAGTGTGAGAGGATAAAAGATGATTTTTACATATAATAAGGAACATGTTGGCGATGTCCTCATGGTGATTGTTTCAGATAGCAAGGATAAAAAGCTAGATGTTGAGCGCAAGAGTAATGTAGCCCGTGTCTTTCAGCTAGACAATCAAGAAACCGTTGCATGGAATATTTTTCAAGTGTCTAACCTGATTGATATTGCAGGACGCGGTCAGGTCTTCTTAAGAGACGAAGAGGTGGCAGTTCTTAATCAAGAATTGCAAAAAGAAGGCTTTGCAGAAAGTTTGGTTAACGATAATGAGCCGAAATTTGTCGTTGGAGAAATTGTCGAGATAGTTGTTCATCCAGACAGTGACCACTTGCATATATGCCAGGTTAAAATAGCAGAAGACAAGCTCGTTCAAATTGTTGCAGGTGCGCCAAATGTGGCTTTGGGCTTGAAGACCATTGTTGCACTTCCAGGCGCCATGATGCCAAACGGTAGCTTGATTTTCCCAGGCGAGTTACGTGGCGAAAAGAGTTTTGGTATGATGTGTAGTCCTCGTGAGTTGCAGCTGCCAAATGCGCCACAAAAACGTGGTATTATTGAGTTGGATTCAAGTGAGGTGACTGGGACACCTTTTGATCCCGTAAAACATTGGCAAGTATCATAAAAAATAAAAAAGTTGGTTCGGCCAGCTTTTTTATTTTTTTTCGAATAGAGAAGTAGGAGGATAAAAAATGTATAATAAAGTCATTTTGATTGGTCGTTTGACGGCCAAACCGGAAGTAAACCAGACAACAAGTGGAAAACAGCTCACTCGCATCACGGTAGCCGTCAATCGGCGATTTAAAACTGAAAATGGTGACCGCGAGGCTGATTTCATTACAGCTGTCTTTTGGGGAAAATTAGCGGAAACTTTAGCATCCTATGGTGGAAAAGGAAGTTTGCTTTCCATTGATGGCGAGTTGCGTACGCGGAAATACGAAAAAAATGGTCAAAATCAATACGTGATAGAAGTTCTTGGTCAGTCTTTTCAATTGCTAGAAAGCCGTGCCCAACGTGCCATGCGAGAGAACAACATAGGAGAAGACCTTGCAGATTTGGTCTTAGAAGATGGAGAAGAGCTACCGTTCTAGAGAGGTGTATTGTTCTATCGTCATTTAGTTTATCTTTTATACTCATTTAGTTTAACTTTTATTATGGCTTCGAGCTAGTTTTTCTCGAAGAGAAAAACAAGAAAACCACCAGCTATGCTGGTGGCAGATAAGGCTTTGAGCCTCCATTTCTTTTTCCTGATATAATCTAATTGTTCAGGTTAGACAAAACAAAGGAGGGAAAAGAAATGACAAAAACCAGTTATAGTTTATCACACACCAAATGGATGTGCAAATATCATATTGTTTTCACGCCTAAGTACCGAAGAAAAGCCATATACTACAAAATTAGACAGGATTTAATCGAGATTTTCCGTCATCTATGCCAATATAAAGGAGTTGAAATTATTGAAGGACATGTGATGGCTGATCGTGTTCATATGTTAGTTCTCATTCCCCAAAAACTTTCGATTTCTGATTTTATGGGATACCTTAAAAGTAAAAGTGCCTTAATGATATTCGATAAACATGCGAATTTAAAATATAAGTATGGAAATCGCAAGTTTTGGGCAAGAGGGTATTACGTCAGTACGGTAGGATTAAACGAAAAGACTGTTGCGAAGTATATCCGCGAGTAGGAAAAGACAGACATTGCTCTTGATAAGTTGAGTGTTAAAGAGTATGAAGATCCATTTTCAGATGGAGGTTTTAGAACAAGATAAAAGCCCGTTGTTACGGGCATTAGTCAAGTAATAGAAGCTAACCTGAACGAAGTTCAGCGAGCGTCTTTAGACGCCGCTGGAGGGAAACGGCTTATAGCCGGTGTACAAGCCACCTGTTTTCACGGGTGGCCATGATTACTTCGGGAGTTGAGGAAACTTTGTTTCTTGATTTCCACTTCCAATAATCTACTGGATTATTGGAACTCGCTTTGCCGTATCCCAGTACATTAAGATACGAGGGTGTATAAAAATCTGTATGAAAATAGGAATCTTGACGAGTGAAAAGCTCCAGTGGAGGTTTTCAGCCTATCTTCAAAGGTATACTATACCCAAAAGTCATAAACTTCGTTTGTCCTATTTGTTAGCCACCAACAGTCTATCCGTAGACTATTGGTGCTAGGAAAGATTGCACCTAAAGGTAGCCCTATCCGTAAGCGAACAAAGTTCGCAACAGCTAACGTCCCCCTAAAGGCGTTCGTAGTTGTAACTAGCTAAAGCTAGACCAGCTACCTATCTTTTTCACTAAGATTTTAGCCCGAGTTCAGTTATGCCTGCAGCTGTTGACACGAGTTACACTCGTTTTATTTCCAATCTCCAACAGTCTCCCAGACTATTGGAGCGAGTACTAAAAGTAGACTAAACGACTATAAAATACTCGTTCCTTGTTTACCTATCGGTCTCGGGTCTGATTTCTGAAAAGGTAAGGAAATCCCCTTGACTATTTTTGACCAAATGATATAATGAAAACAGAGATTAGCGCTCATATATGTAGAGTGCTAAAACAGAATGTATTTTTGGAGGTATAATATGCTAAAGCCATTAAGTGACCGAGTGGTCGTGAAAGTAGAAGAACAGGAAGAGCAGACAGTCGGCGGATTTGTTCTTGCTGGGCATGCGCATGAAACAACTAAAACAGCACAAGTGCTTGCTGTTGGTGAAGGAATCCGCACATTGACAGGCGAATTAGTGCCTTCTAGTGTAAAAGTTGGTGATAAAGTTTTACTTGAACACCATGCAGGTATTGAAGTAAAAGATGGTGACGAAAAACAATTACTGGTTCGTGAATCAGAAATCTTAGCAATTGTAGAGTAAAGGAAGTGAGGAAATGGTAAAAGAGATTAAATTTTCATCAGATGCCCGTAGTAGCATGGTGCGAGGAGTTGACATCTTAGCAGATACAGTAAAGGTTACCTTGGGACCTAAAGGACGTAATGTCGTGCTTGAAAAAGCTTTTGGCTCACCATTGATTACCAATGATGGTGTGACGATTGCTAAAGAAATTGAATTGGAAGACCATTTTGAAAATATGGGTGCCAAGTTGGTGTCAGAAGTTGCTTCTAAGACCAATGACATCGCAGGTGACGGAACAACAACAGCAACTGTTTTGACTCAAGCTATCGTCCGTGAAGGCATTAAAAACGTAACAGCAGGGGCAAATCCGATCGGCATTCGTCGTGGAATTGAAGTGGCGGTCCGTGCTGTGGTAGAGGCTCTTAAGGCAAATTCTGTGCCTGTTGCCAATAAAGAAGCTATTGCCCAAGTAGCGGCTGTATCCTCACGCAGCGAAAAAGTTGGAGAGTACATCAGTGAAGCCATGGAAAAAGTCGGCAAAGATGGCGTGATTACGATTGAAGAGTCAAAAGGTATGGAGACGGAGTTAGATGTTGTAGAAGGGATGCAGTTTGACCGTGGATACCTTTCTCAATACATGGTAACAGACAATGAGAAAATGGTAGCAGAGCTTGACAATCCATATATCTTGATTACGGATAAAAAGATTTCAAATATCCAAGAAATCTTACCATTACTAGAAAGCATTCTCCAAAGCAGTCGTCCGCTCTTGATTATCGCTGATGATGTGGATGGGGAGGCTCTTCCAACCCTTGTCTTGAACAAAATTCGTGGAACTTTCAACGTTGTAGCTGTCAAAGCACCAGGATTTGGGGATCGCCGCAAAGCTATGCTTGAGGATATTGCAATCTTGACAGGTGGTACAGTCATTACAGATGATCTCGGTCTTGAATTGAAAGATGCAACGATTGAAGCGCTTGGTCAAGCTTCTAAAGTTAGTGTTAATAAGGATACAACGGTTATCGTTGAAGGTGCGGGTGATGTAGCAGCGATTGCTCATCGCATCGGTGTCATTAAAGCGCAAATTGAAACAACAACATCAGAATTTGATCGTGAGAAATTGCAAGAACGCTTGGCGAAATTGTCAGGCGGTGTCGCAGTGATTAAGGTCGGAGCAGCGACAGAAACAGAGTTGAAAGAAATGAAACTCCGCATCGAAGATGCTCTCAATGCCACTCGTGCCGCTGTTGAGGAAGGTATTGTCGCAGGTGGTGGAACAGCTTTTGTCAATGTTATGGATGCCGTTGCAAGCATTGAGGCGGAAGGCGATGAAGCAACAGGACGCAACATTGTCCTTCGTGCTTTGGAAGAGCCAGTTCGTCAAATCGCTCTTAACGCAGGCTTTGAAGGCTCTATTGTGATTGACCGCTTGAAAAACTCAGAAGTTGGAACAGGTTTCAATGCAGCAACAGGCGAGTGGGTCAATATGATTGAAGCAGGAATTATTGATCCTGTGAAAGTCACACGCTCTGCCCTACAAAACGCAGCCAGCGTTGCAAGCCTCATTTTGACAACCGAAGCGGTTGTCGCAAACAAACCAGAACCAGCTGCTCCAGCTCCAGCAATGGACCCAAGTATGATGGGTGGAATGATGTAGGAGTACACTAAAAATCCAGAGTGGATTGAAAAAGTCCATATAGGACTGGATCGTTTTTCGAGTGTTTATCTTGTGAATGGAGAGTGGGACAAAAGTCCTGCTCTTTTTGTTTGGAAATGTATAGTGGATTGAGAAAGGAATAGGATAAGGAAAGGAGCTGCAGATAGAACTGGCGTTCATCCGATGTCCTATTCCTTTCTCAATTCACGATATTTCCAGTTACAAACTCCTAGAACTAGTATAATGTCAGCTATGATAGGCCCATTTCTAACTCAAGCGTCTCAGATTTCATTCCACCACAAACATTCATTTTAGACTAACTTCCGCTTTGGAAAGGGAAGTGGAACTTACTTTGATAAATTATACGTCGTGAAGTTCCAGCACGTCAAACGCATGAAGAAAAGATAGTTTTCAGAAAACTATTTACATAGTGACAAAATCAATCAAAGTAGTAAACTAGAGAAAGTGATAACTACGATGATTGATTTTCTTGTTTCACTAGAAGCCC
>NZ_SPPD01000016.1 GCF_004570575.1 Streptococcus cuniculi | reverse complement strand
AATGTCAAGCGTGTATTGACTGGAAAAGACCCTGTGACAGGGGATAAAGCCAATAGATTGTTAGCACTTGGAGGGCTTGCCCTTGATTTGGCAACCTATGCATTTCCAATTGCCAAATTAGGGAAAGGTGGCAAAGTAGGAAAACTAGCGATAGCCACTAAAACGATTGACACAGTAGATGATGTTAGTGATGCGACTAGGGCTTATAGCGCTTCTAAGGGGCTGAAAGCTGCGGATGCCATTGATGATGTGGGGGATAGTGTAAAAGGATTAAGTGGTTCAAAGGCGCTATCTGATTTACCAGATAATGTTCAAGATGCTTACAAAGGATACTCTAGTAATAATTGGAAAGGAACGTACAAGGGACAAACTACTGGTACGAAAGCCGGTGGTCAATTTAAAAATGATAAAAATTATTTGCCTAATTTTGATAATTCTGGTAACAAAATTACTTATAAGGAATATGATATTAATTCTAAAATAGCAGGTGATAGTCGAGATGCAGAGAGATTCGTCCGCGGAAGTGATGGAAGTGTATACTATACTGATTAGCATTACAAAAATTTTATTAAGGTGGAATGATAAATAATGAATATATTTAGTAAAATAAGCAAGTTCAATAAGATATTTTTAAGAATTAAATATCGAAATTGCTTTACCGTAAGTTTTGATGGGAAAAATATACAAACTGAGTACGATGCTGTTTTGAAGTTAGCTAGTCTTTTTGATATTGATGACTTGGTTGATGGGAATTGGGATGCCTTACAAGATAGGCTTGAACGTCCAAGTTATATAATTCCAGACAATATACATATTTTTATAGATAATTCTAGATATTTATTTGCGAATGATGCAAATTCTAAAAGAATTTTTTTAGCTATTCTCAAAGATACAGTAAAATGGTGGGATGGAGATGTAGAAAAATATGTTGTTGAAGGTAAGAAAAAGTCATTTAATGTTTATTTGGTTGATTGATTATTAAAAGAAATTCCGTGGCGCTGTAGGCGCTGGAGCTAGTCAGCGAGGACTTTGAAAACGCTCCTAGTTTTCCGTCCTCTTTCTCCTAGTTCCCCGCCACCTATGGAGCTCCCCTCCATGGGTGCTTTTCACATCGCCACGGCATTCTCTATTTATGATACACTGAGACCATGACGGTTTCAGACAAGGACGGTAAGGGAACTGTCCAAGCTAATCTACACTTATGACCATGACCTGAAAGCACGGGAGACCTATAGCTATGGCTATGGTAGAAACTCCTACCTCAATCACCAAACCAATGAAACCTACCAGTATCTGACCAACCAGTCAGGTTCTGTCACAGGCTTGACCAAAGGTGGTGAGGCGGTAGCTTCAACCAGCTACAAGCTCTATGGATCTACTAAGCAGAGTACAGATGAGACAGGTAATCCCTATGCCTACAATGGCGAAGCTCGTGATAGTACAGGACTTGACTACCTCAGAGCAAGGTATTACGATAGCCAAGCTGGAACATTCTTGACAGAGGACAGCTATCAGGGAGAGCTAACGAATTCCCTCAGCCAGAATCGCTATGCCTATGTCCAGAATAATCCTGTCAACTACACCGACCCAAGTGGGCATAGCCTTGTCCTCACCACCATGGGAGGGGGACGAAAACAATCTCCGATTGCATCTGCTTTCTCAGCTGGCATAAAGAGCTTTGCCTCTACGCTTGTGGCACCGATTAAGACAACTGCTCAGTTTGTTTCCGTTACTGTCCGAGCGGCTGTCGCCACTGTCCAGCATACGATGATGAAAGCTCAACCAAACCATTATACAGATGCGCAGAAAGCGAAGATTAGAAGTGACTATGCATCAGCTGTCGGAGCAAAAGCCGCTTTCCATATTCGTGAAGCAGGCAATCTCGCACTAAACTGGACGAAAGCCTTGGCAGACACGATGCGACATGTGTGTGATCCGAAAGCGACCAAGGCACGAGATAAAGGGTGGAGGCCAAGAACTATTAGCTTTGGAGGTGGAGGAGTTGCCAGCTGGGATAGTACAGCTGGGCCAAGTTCCCGTTATCACTCAACTACTTCTGGTCAATCTACAAGAAAGAAAGGTAATGCCAGCCGTGTCAGTGACAGTAATTATGGAGTTCGTTTAGGTGGTGTTGCCAGTTGGAGTGGAACTTCTAGTACAAGTAACCAACCTCAATCTAACGCTTCTGTTGGGCCGAAATTGATGACCGATGAAGAACTAGACGCATCTAGGAAAGCAACGCTACAACTTTTTAAGACGCTCGGTGGTGAACTCAGTGGTTGGTATAATGTCAAGCGTGTATTGACTGGAAAAGACCCTGTGACAGGGGATAAAGCCAATAGATGGGTAGCAGCTGGAGGATTAGCCCTTGATTTGGCAACCTATGCATTTCCAATTACCAAATTAGGGAAAGTTGGCAAAGTTGGTAAAATAGGAAAAGTTGCAACAGCCGCTAAAACGATTGACACAGTAGACGATATTAGTGATGCGACGAGGGCTTATAGAGCCTCTAAGGGGCTGAAAACTGCGGATGCCATTGACGATGTGGGGGATGCTAATAGGGCAATAACTAGTCTTGATAAATTGTCTCCTAAAGATATTCAATCTATGTCACTTGATGATATTCGTCGATCAGTACCAACAGATAAGGGCTGGACTATTCATGAACACAATGGGTTTATACATATTTATGATGGCTCTAGTCCGCATCCTATTATCCGCATAGATCCACCTGATACAGTTACCAAATATGATCATATACATTTTTATGATAGGTTCAACGATTCTTTAGATGTGAATGGCAATATTGTATCTAAGAAGAGTCCAGATGCTCATATACCATGGCTTGGAAAATAAACAAGGAGTTCTCAGAATGTCAGATATTGAAGAAATAAAAGAAAAAATCAATCGAATGGATTATTGGGATTCTCAGGTATTAGATTTTAATATACAATACTTTGGAGATGAAGCGAAGCTCTATATTCAAAGCTACAAGGAGTATAGGGAGACAGAATTTTGTTGGGAAATTAAATTTTTACGCTGCTTTAAAGTAAGCTATGAAACAGATGCTGGTTGGGTAAGACAACGTAAAGATATACAGGGATTTTCGGATGTGTTTGGCAGAGAGTACGATGTTAAAGATACATTCATTTTACCAAATACTACCTATTCTGCTCAAGATATAGCGGTTTCACAGCACAGTCACTTTTTGCTAAGAGCCAAGATCATTATGGATAATATGTCTATTGATATCATATGCCAAGACATTGTTATAGCAAAAGTTCAAATAAAGGAACAGCATTTTTTCTGGGATAGGACTAGGTAATATAGAAGTGATATCGCACTTCTAAGTATGTAAGATACAGTGAAAAAGCACTGGAAATCTAGATTGCCTCCCTGAGATGAGAAACAATAAAACGCTCCTGTTCAAACTAGTATAAACCGGAAACAGGAGTGTTTTACTTTCTTTTGGTAATTTACCAGGAGAGGGTAAAGTGACCTATGCGTCAGAGGTGAAAGATGTCCTCATCCCATACACCACACGAGAATATACCTATGAGTATTATGAAGAACGCAACTATGTCAATGACATCAATCGCAACCATACCGAAGTCCTTCAAAGCTATGACCATGACCTGAAAGCACGGGAGACCTATAGCTATGGCTATGGTAGAAACTCCTACCTGAACAACCAGACAGGTCATGACTACCAGTATCTGACCAACCAGTCAGGTTCTGTCACAGGCTTGACGAAAGGTGGTGAGGCAGTAGCGTCAACCAGCTACAATCTCTACGGTGCAACCAAGACCACGACAGATGAGACAGGCCATCCCTATGCCTATAATGGCGAAGCAAGAGATGTCACAGGATTAGACTACTTACGTGCAAGGTATTATGATAGCAGAGCGGGCACCTTCCTGACAGAAGACAGCTACCAGGGAGAGCTAACGAATTCCCTCAGCCAGAATCGCTATGCCTATGTCCAGAATAATCCTGTCAACTACACCGACCCGAGTGGGCATAGCCTTGTACTTACCACCATGGGTGGAGGAAGGAAATCTTCTTCGAGTGCGTCTGCTTTCATAGCTGGCATAAAGAGGTTTGCCTCTATGATTGTAGCACCGATTAAGACAACTGCTCAGTTTGTTTCCGTTACTGTCCGAGCGGCTGTCGCCACTGTCCAGCATACGATGATGAAAGCTCAACCAAACCATTATACAGATGCGCAGAAAGCGAAGATTAGAAGTGACTATGCATCAGCTGTCGGAGCAAAAGCCGCTTTCCATATTCGTGAAGCAGGCAATCTCGCACTAAACTGGACGAAAGCCTTGGCAGACACGATGCGCCATGTGTGTCAATCTGCAGGCAAAGCAACTGGGGGAACAACCGTTCATGCCAGCACGATATCCTTTGATAGTGGTCAGACGACAGTAGCCTATGACTTTAAGCAAAATCTGATGAAACAATACGGATTTGAGAGTGACGAAGCTGAGCTTATCTGGAAGTTATATCAAAAAGTCCAACAAGTAGATGGTAAAAATGCGGACTACATCTTCAATCGATTGATAGGTGGGATTGTTTATAATGATGAAACCCCTCCTAAGGGTTTTAAGAAGAAAATGCAATGGTTTAAAGCGTCAGTACAGTGGAATGGAACTGCTGGTGTGGTGGATGATCCTAAGAGCGATGATGATAGGTTTGCTGGTATATCTGTGCAGATGAGGTTTAACTACAAGTTATCTCAGAGTGATTATGATAGGTTGAGTAATGTTATAAAAACTCAATATAAGAAATCAAATGATATAGATTTTCAATATTCAGATTTTGCACATCAAAGTATTACGACTGCAACACATTTGTATAGTAATCCGTTACGTTTAGCCAATTTATATGGAGTTCTGAAAGGTCAAGGAACGAACAGTCATCAATATACTAATCATTTATCTGGCTGGCTTGGAGATATTACATTAGGAAAAAATCCAAGTATCAATAATCCAGATTATAAAGCTGATTTAGATGCGGTGAATATTGTAGCGTTGATGAAGCAAAATAATAGCGATTATGCGACCGCGAGTACCCAATATTATGATGGCATCGCATCAGGAAGATATAATCGAGCGGATCTATTTGTCAAAAACAATGGCGGTTTATCGAATATTAAGCAGACAGTCTATGATGCGGTTGGGATTAAGGCTGGTAGTGACGGAGATGCGCTTATTCAATTACGCACGAAGAATCCAGTAGCCTATAACTTTATTGGGCATCTGGCACGACATAAGTCAGATTATAGTGAATAGAAAGGTGACTAGATGAAAAAGAAAACGATGAGAAGGCTGCTTTATATAGTTGCCATTCCGCTTTTACTTATTCTTTCCTATAAAATATACCTACATGTAGAGAGAGGGCGAGAATATCAATCATTAGATAATGTCTTTAAAGAGATGAATTATGCAGCGCTTTATCCAGACGACCTTGTTAGGCTTCCTAATTTAAGTAATGTGTTAAATAGCAGTCAAGCATTTAGATATCCAGATAGTATTAAAAGTTTACCAATAAAAAATACCTTACTGCAAAAAGATGAAAGTCTAGCAGTTGTGATAGGATTTAATGATGTAATAGCATTGGAATACAAAAAAAAATATCATCAAATATATTTTTATATATGAGCTGGTACTATAAAGGTAATAGAATGATTGAAGGTTTAGAAATCTCTAATTCAGACACATCTTTAGTTTTTGCGACCGCTGCTTATGATGTAGAAGATGAAGCTACAAAAAGAAGAGAGACTCTGAAGGAAGCATTAGAAGGGATATATAACTTCAGCTCCACTAAAGGTTTACCAAGTTTACAGCTGACGGATACCAAGGAAGTGTTAGAGTATAAAGCCCTATGGGCTAGATGCCAATTGGATTCGTGAAAAGTCAGATTATATGCTATATGATGTTGTTCTCAAACGTTGGTTTGAAAAAGGCAGTCAACGGTATTCCTTTGATAATCTGGGAAATGTTAAAATAGAACGATTGGATATATTCAGATAGTATTCCGTGGTGCTGTAGGCGCTTGAGCTAGTCAGCGAGGACTTTGAAAACACTAGAAAGATTTCCTCGTTTTCCGTCCTCTTTTTCCTAGCTCCCCGCCCACCTAAGGTTATAAAATTGATTATAGAATGGGTCCTTCATTTCTTAAGTGGCTGGGAGATTAAATATGGAAGAGTTGAAATTTCAATATGATAAATATTTCGATAATGCTACTATAATTGCTACTGTGGTATATGAAGTTATAAAGAAGACAGGATCTGGCTATATATATTTATCTAATCTTCTTTCGTATTCAAAATATGAAGGAGATCTTCAGGAAAGTATTACTAGGAGAGACAAATTAATTGATTTTAATGCAGATACCAGATTTAATCACTTTACAGAGGTAACAATAAAAGCTTTTTTTGACTATTTGTATCAGTGCCAATATATTGAGGAGTGCACATTGATTCTCACTAATAGACATTATACGGTGGAAGAATTATATAGAAATTTAGCAGAGTATAGGAATATCGTTCTTAAATTAGATTTGATAGAAGGAACCCTCTATCATGTTAAATTCTCTGAATGCATTAACAGTGATTCTTTAAAGCAATCCATTACTAATGTTATTGGTGATGTAAAGATAGAGTAGGGGTGGCGTAATGATCTATAACCTTAAGAACATTCTTCGGAAGATGTGCCAATTGGTAGGAAAGAGTGGAGGTCAGTAGTATGGAAAATAAGATACTGTATGAATTACCAATGTTTTCTGCTTTACTCTCTGTCTCTCCAGAGGTGGAATTTAAAGGAAGGGATGTGAATATTACTTTAAGAGGGTACGACGATGATGATAATTTTTATATAGTTATATTGAAATTTTATGGAGTATTTGAATTCAGGAAAACATATTCCCATTTTGCTAATCATGGAAAAGCATACGACAGGGTTTTAGAAATTATTAACTCGGATAGGCTTCAACAATTGAAGTTAAACAATCGTCAACTATTTAATGTCCTTCAAAATAGCAGTACCCCTCTTAGACACTTTAATTTACTACTTGATAGTTACGATACTTACAATATTATATGTTCAGGTTTTGAGGTGATTGATGATGGATTTGGATAAATTAAGCAAAGAGTGTTCGTATATTCTGAGACCCGCGCTTGAAAAGTACCATTTGAAAAGTGATTCTCATGGTTGGGTGTGCATTGATTCTTTTATTGATGTCTCAAGAATGAAGTTTGGTTGGTCAGATATTCACAATGTGATATTAAACTCTCCTAAAAAAGTCATGAAGTTAGTGCAGGCAGAATCCGGGCTTTATATGGACATTCAATTGATAAGCCTATTCAATACGATTCTCAAAAGCCCCCAAAGTATTTATATCATGGTTCACCTAGTAAAAATAAAATATCTATCTTAAAACAGGGACTATCAAAACAATCTAGGCAGTATGTACATCTATCAGAAAATATAGAGACAGCTTATCAGGTTGCGTTGAGATATAATGTAGAAGTTACAATTTTTTGTATTGCTTCGTCATTAGCTTGGAAAGATGGCATAGAATTTTATAATCCAGATGGTAATATATGGTTAGTAGATGAAGTTCCAGTACAATACTTAGAAGTTGTACCTTTAGATATTTAACATTGTTAGATTAGTTTTTATTAATGGTAAATAAAAATGATAATGGTACTGTTGCAGAAGTTACCAGTCTTTCCATAACAAAAACTACAACGCAATACATATCAATACAGGTCAACTACCATCTGGTATCAACCGCTCAGAATTTGATAATTGGCGAAGAAATTATTGGGAAAATAGAGTTAAGAATTTGGTAGAATGAGGTGAATAAACATGGATAACAATTTAATAAATAGACTAAAATATGTTATAGAGAGTACTGAGGGTGTTGATTTTGCACCTTACGGAGAAGGAATGAGTGATTATTGGATTGGTAAAGCTGAAAAAAGATTATCGTTTCCATTTCCGGAAAGTTTTAAATGGTGGTTAAAAAATTATGGAGGTGGCGAAGTATTTGGTGATGAGATATTTAGTATATATGAGCTTGATTTTGATAATGTAGTTGGAGATGATATTGTTTATATTAATGAGTTGAATAGGGAGAATAATGTTACTAATTCCTCTCAGCTAACTATTTGTGAAGGTGATTTCGGTATGTTTTGTTTTCAGAAAGATGCCAATGGAATAGAGGAACATCCAGTGATGTTGAACGATAGTTTTTATGCTATAAATTTCATAGAATTTTATTAAAATTTATAAGTGAGGGAGTATGATTCCAATGGTAATTTAGTGATAAATATAGATATTGATTTTATAGTCTTTTCGTTTCCTTTTAGTACTCGCTCCAATAGTCTGGAAGACTGTTGGAGGTTGGAAATAAAACGAGTGTAACTCGTGTCAACGAGCTTTTGTATCTTAGTAATTGAATTTGAGCTAAGCACTGTGTGAAAAAGATAGGTAGCTGTTCTCGCTTTAGCGAGTTACAGCTGTGGCTACCTTTAGGTATAAACGAAATGACGATACTGACTATGGACGTCCTCGAGAATACCATAATCCTCATCAACATAACTATGTAAATAATTCTACAGGGGGAGGTCGACAAAGGCTAGGAGAAAGTGAGCTAGAGATTCCATGAAACTGAGTGGGTATATGTTAAATGACGGTGTGAAAGTGACTTTTTATGAACTGCTTTCTAAAATACCGTATAATCATGATAATTGGTATATTTTTGAATTTGATGCCATAGGAATTGCACCAGGAAATATGACTATGCAAGAATTTGAAGATTTGGTATTAAATGCTGAATACGGCTATAGAATGGATTGGGAAGAACTTTTTATATTATCAAAGGCAATTAACGATATAAATAATTTGATATTAATTTCTTCTACAATTCCCATTAATTTTGTATCTGTTGAAAAAGGTGTGGAATATGTAATGATTAGGTTAGAAATTCATGACAGTACCTATTGGGAAATTGAATTTTATTGATTAGATTTTGAAGCAACTGGCGAAATACTTATTAGTTTTAGTAAGAAGTGCAGCAAAAAATAGCTTTATATGTTTTTTAATAATATTTCCCTAGTGCTATAGGCGTTTGTCACATCATCACGGTCATTCACCTAAAATTAATAACTCAAATCTAAATTATGCAATTCAAACCGTAAGAACTAATAATGATGGGACTGCTTCTGTTGACTTTGTTAAGCAATTAGATAACGGAGAAGTTTCAAACATAAAAAACTCAACTTTGTTCCCTCAAACTTGGAGTGATAAAGATATGATAGATTCGATTAAAACAGTTGGAGAAGGGGTTCCATTAGCAATAAGAGACAGCGATGGAGCTACATTCCATCGTAACAAAATAAATGGAGTGAGTATTGATGTAATTAAACGTGAAACTGATGTTATTAGTGCCTATCCTACAGGTAATAATCTTTCTTATCCAGGGGGATTTTAGATGAACTACTATAAAGAGTTAGATAAAATTTTGTCACACCCTTATTTAGGTGATACATTTTATGATGTGGATGTTGAATATATTATGGATACCCTCCTACCATCTTTAAATCAAGATGAATGGAAAAAATTATATGACGGATGTAAGATTAAAAAACCATCCTACAAGTTCAAGTTAGCTTACTGCTTAGACGGGTATGATGACTTGAATGCCTTTCTTCTACTAATGAATTTAATATTCTGTACTGATGAGGAGGTACTTGAACAAGTACTCATATCTTTAATTTCGTTTGATTCATCTAAGTATAGATATCTTTTATATCAATTTCCACGAGGGATAGATTTTTTGAAAAAATTATCTGACTATGAGAAAAATAAAACAATAGGAAGATTAAGCATTAATGTTCTTGAAAAATTCAAATTATAAATCATCTTAAATTAAAATTAATATTTATGAAGGATGTTTTAAGATATTGAAAATTAGTAGTTAATTGAATAGAATTTTATTGATGCGTGGTTGGAATATATTGAGGAGTGTCAAGGACTTTGGTAGATAGTAGACAGTACATGGATCAGATTTTCAAGGAATACGTGCGCATCGGAAAAGCACTATCCAGTGAAAAACGGTTAGAAATCTTACACAGGCTTATTCATGGCCCTAAATCCGTAGAGCAGCTGGCTCGAATGACAGATATGACCATTGCCAATACCTCTCGGCATCTCCAAGTGTTGAAAGAAGCTAGTCTGGTGACCCTGAAAAAAGAGGGGAAATATGTCTGGTACAGTGTTTCATCTGAAATAGTTGAGCATTTGTTGCACGATATTCACCAGATTAGCGAGGAGCAATCACCGATGTTGGGCTTTATTGAGCAACAATTCATTGCGACCGACGATCAGATTAAGACCACTGACTTGGCAGAAGCTAAAAATAAGGTCTTTGCCCGCCAAGCTCAACTAGTCGATTTGCGGTCTGAGGTCGAGTTTGAAATTGACCATGTAGCAGGTGCGCTCAATATCCCCTATGCCGTGTTAGAGGATAATTTGGAAAAACTGGACAAGGATAAGACGATTATCTTATATTGTCGAGGCTTGTTTTGTACCTATGCCAATCAAGCAGCTGCGGTTTTAAATCGCAGTGGCTTTGAGGCTTACAGTGTCAACGGAACCCATTTTGATTGGAAACGGGAAACAAAATAGTGGGAGAAGAGAGTGCTAAACTGGATATTTTTTGATGTCGGCTCAACTCTGGTAGATGAAACAGCGACCTATCAGCGATTTGCGGCAGAATGTGCAAAGGTATTAACGAATCATGGTCAGACAGTTACGGCGGCAGCATTTTTTGAAAAAATGAAAGAATTATCAGAAAGTGGTCAGGCTCCGATCAGAAATGCTTGGGCTTGGTATGGTTTGCCAGATAAGTTGCGCCCTCGATGGAATCATGCGGGGGAAACACTTTATCCTGACGTCCTTCAAACGCTAGAGTATCTCAGTCAGTCCTACAGTCTCGGCATTATTGCTAATCAAGGTAGGGGACTCGCGGAGCGCTTAGAAGCCTTTGGGATTCGGCATTTTTTTGATATCATTGTCTGTTCAGAGGAAGTTGGCTATCGAAAGCCTGACCGAGCGATATTTGATTATGGACTAAGACAAGCCGAGAGCCCTGCGAGGAATTGTATCTACGTCGGTGACCGCATGGACAATGATATTCTTCCTGCTAAGGAACTTGGCATGCGGACGGTGCATGTCTTACAAGGAATGGGGCCGCATAACGGTAGGCAAAGAGAGAATGTCAGCGATATGACTATCCAACACCTGAGTGACTTGATGGAACGATTATAAAAAACGCTTGAAGCCAATGATCGGCTTCAAGCGTTTTATCTTATGCAAATGTGACGCAGACAGCTTCAGGGACGATAAAGTCAGAAGATAGGTTGGTCAGTTTGCCTGTTTCTGCATCGCGCCTAAAGACGCTGACATTATCTGAGTCTTGGTGAGCCACAATCAGGAAGCGATTGTCAGGGCTAAGGATGAAGTCGCGCGGGGTCTTGCCAAGGCTTGGAACGATTTCCACCAGTTCAAGACTGGCATCTCCTAACACCTTGTAAACAGCAATCGAATCATGACCGCGGTTTGAACCATAGAGGAATTTTCCATCGTTTGACAGGCGGATGGCTGCAGTGCCATTAAAACCTGTGTAGTCACTTGGTAAGGTTGAGATGGTCTGCATGAGTTCAAATTCTCCTAGGCCGTCATAAATCAGCACTTCAATGGTAGAATTTAACTCGCAGATAAGGTAGGCGATTTTAGCGGTTGGGTGGAAAACGATATGACGGGGACCAGCGCCTGGTGTTGCATGGTAGCGGGCAAGTGGTGCTAGCTTGCCTTGGTCGGATACCTTGTAAGTCACAACCTCGTCCGTTCCTAAATCGCAGGTTACGAGGTATTTGTCAGGGGTCAAATCAGCGAAATGCACGTGTGGTCCAGCCTGATTTTCATGGGGGCCTGAACCTTCATGTTGTTGCATATCTGTTTGTTCTAGTCCGCCATTTTCTAAGCGTTTGTAGACCAAGACTTGCCCCTTGTGGTAGTTGGCACCGTAGACAAGACCGCGTTCTTCATCGACAGATACGTAGCAGTGCGGCGCACCTTCTGCGACGGCATGGTTAATGAGGTTAAAGGTTGGCGAAAAAGCAGCTAGTCCCCCCTGACTGTCCTTAGCTCCTACAGAATAAAGCGCATGGTCGTCTGCAAAGGCAAGATAGGTCGGATTTGGCTCAGTTGCTACCAAACGACGGTTGGATAACTCACCTGTTGTTGGATCAAAGTCAGCTGTGTAGATACCTTTTGAATCTCTCCGAGTATAGGTTCCAAAATAAAGTGTCATCATCAAGTCCTCACATTTTAGTATTTAAAGAATTATACCATATTTTGTGGAGAAAGTCCTTTGAACCAGTGATTTCTCAGGACAAACGCACGAAACAACCGTTTCGAATGATACCCTGAATAGAAACAGTTTAGTGTAAGGTTCTTCTATAGTAAAAACACTAAACCCTCTCAATGCTTTATGAAAAATCTGAACTATGAAATACAGAAAACTTTATTTTCTCTCTAAAAATCTTTCATGCGTTTGTCCTGATGATTTCTATCACCCGAAAATGAGGGATACATGGTATAATAGAAAAAATAGAGTCATTTCGTTTTAATCTAGTACCTTGTAACGCGTCTTGTCTAACTCCGAGTACTACATCAAAATGAAACGATGATACAAGAAAGAGGTTTGATATGGACGATAAGCAACCAAAGTTTTACAGGTCTTGGCTTTTTAAATGGTTTGTCAACAATCAGGCAGTGACATTTTTTCTAGTGACGCTCTTGGTCTTGCTGACCATACTGGTCTTGACCAAGATTAGTTTTATTTTCAGCCCAATTGTTAGTTTCCTTGAGATTATTCTTTTGCCGATGCTCTTGACGGGCTTGCTCTACTATTTGCTCAATCCCATGGTTGATTTGCTGGAAAAATACAAGGTGTCACGAACCGTTGCGATTGGTATTCTTTTTGTGGTGATCGCCTTTCTTTTGGTATGGGGCTTAGCGGTTGCCATTCCAAGTATTCAAAAGCAGGTCGTCAGCTTTGCTCGTAATCTCCCGACCTATATTCAAGAAATTGAACTACAGGTGACGTCTCTCTTACAGGACGATCGCTTTGAGCAGTTCAGACCAACAGCCTTGGAAGTGTTAAACAATGTTAATAGCTACATTATTTCCTTTGCGCAAAAATTGTCGTCAAGCGCAGTTGATTGGGCTAAAAACTTGATTAGTGCGACCTCGCAGGTGGTGGTAGCGGTCTTGATTATGCCCTTTATCCTCTTTTATCTTCTGCGTGACGGGCAATACCTGAAAGCACACATCACCAAATATCTCCCAACCCAATGGCGCGCATCTATCGGTGATGTCTTGACCGATGTCAATAGCCAGTTGTCCAACTACGTTCGCGGTCAGGTGACGGTTGCAGCCATTGTGGCCTTGATGTTTTCGATTATGTTTTCTGTGATTGGTCTTAGCTACCCGATTACTTTAGGGATTGTGGCTGGTTTCTTGAACCTGATTCCCTATCTTGGGTCCTTCCTTGCCATGATTCCAGCCCTTATCTTGGGGGCTATTGCAGGGCCATTTATGCTGATTAAGGTCGTCATTGTCTTTGCGGTGGAGCAGACGATTGAGGGACGGTTTGTGACGCCGTTGATTATCGGAAGCTCCTTGAATATCCATCCGATTACCATTCTCTTTGTCCTCTTGACAGCTGGTCAGATGTTTGGCGTGGTGGGAGTGCTCCTTGGAATTCCGATTTATGCCTCTATCAAGGTAGTCTTAAAGGCTATCTTTGAATGGTACAAGGATTACAGTGGCTTGTATGAGCCAGAAGCGGAAGGAATTGAGGGGTTGGATGAACAATAGTGAAAAAATGCTGGTCTGCTTAGAACAACAAGACTTACCAAAGGCGATGAAATATTTTCAGCGTGCCTTGGAGACTGATTCCGATGAGCTCTTGCTAGACCTGGCAGCTTATCTAGAAAGCATTGGTTTTCTGCCGCAGGCAAAGGAAATTTACCTGCGTTTGCAGGACAGCTACCCTGAGCTTGCGATTCAGCTTGCCCAAATTGCCAATGAAGACGGTTTGACAGAAGAAGCATTTGGTTATTTGGAAACGATTCAGCCAGACAATCCAGCCTATCTGGAAGCCTTGGTGGTCAAGGCAGACTTGTATCAGTCAGAGGGTTTGGCCGATGTTGCCAGAGAAAAACTCTTGGAAGCTAGTCGCTTATCGGATGATCCAGTGATTTTGTTTGGTCTAGCCGAGCTAGATATGGAGTTGCAGGAGTACAAGGAAGCCATTCAGTATTATGCCCAGTTGGACAATCGGGCAATCCATGAATGGACAGGGGTGTCGACCTATCAGCGGATTGGTCTTGCCTATGCCAGCCTTGGAAAGTTTGAAGTGGCAATTGAATTTTTGGAAAAATCAGTTGAGCTGGCCTACGATGATCAGACGGTCTTTGAGCTTGCGACCCTCTTGCTAGACCGAGAAGACTATCAGAAATCAGCTCTTTATTTCAAGCAATTAGACACCATGAATCCAGAATTTGAAGGCTATGAATATGTCTATGCCCAGGCGTTACATGGAGAGCATAAGTTGACGGAGGCACGGGAGATGGTAGCAAAAGGACTTACCAAAAATGAATACGATCCAGCCCTGTTATTGCTGGCTTCTCAGTATGCCTACGAGGACCATGATGTGGAGGCGGCAGAAGCCTATCTCTTACAGGCTAAGCCTGATGTGGACGATGAAAATGAAGTCATTCTACGCTTGACCAATCTTTACTTAGATCAGGAAAGGTATGAGGAAGCTATTGCTCTCTATTCGGAAGAGTTGGACCATGTCCTAGCTGTTTGGAATATCGCCAAAGCCTATCAGGCCTTGGAACGAGATGAAGAGGCACTTACTCTCTTTGAGCATTTGCAGCAAGATTTGGCGGAAAATCCTGAATTTTTGGCAGATTATACCGAGTTATTGCGAAAGCTAGGTCGAGTGCAAGAGGCTAAAGATTTGGCCAGTCGTTACCTGCAATTGGTGCCAGATGATCTTCTCATGCAAGAATTTTATAATCAAGGATAAGGAATGGAAGCAAATAAATTATTTCAGTATAACACACTCGGTGCCTTGATGGCTGGTCTGTATGGTGGCTCTCTGACAGTCGGAGAATTGTTAGAACACGGTGATTTGGGCTTAGGAACGCTTGATTCAATTGACGGAGAACTGATTGTACTGGACGGTAAAGCCTATCAGGCCAAGGGGTCAGGGGATAGGCCCGAGGTGGTAGAAGTAGCGCATGATGTCAAGGTACCTTATGCAGCAGTTATTTTTCATCAAGCAGAGGTCATTTTCAAGCAACGTTTTGAGATGACCGATAAGGAATTGCAGGAGCGAATTGAGTCTTACTACGACGGGGAAAACCTTTTTCGTTCGATTAAAATTCGTGGGCATTTTTCCAAAATGCATGTGCGAATGATTCCGAAATCCACGTCAGATATGAAGTTTGCGGAAGTCGCCACGCACCAGCCAGAATACACCGCAGAAGATATCTCGGGCACTATTGTGGGAATCTGGACTCCTGAGATTTTCCATGGGGTCAGTGTCGCGGGCTATCATCTGCACTTTATCTCTGATGACCATAGATTTGGCGGGCATGTCATGGACTATGTCATCAGTCAAGGCTTTGTTGAAGTGGGAGCAGTTGACCAGCTGGATCAACGCTTCCCCGTTCAGGACCGCCAGTTCCTCTTTGCCAAATTCAATGCCAAAGAGGTACGAGAAGATATTGACAAAGCAGAGTGAAGAAAACAAAAAAGAGGTCGCAACCTCTTTTTTGAGTGTCAATAATAGCGTTTTTCCTCTGTATGTGAAACGCAATGGTTTTCTTCATCCCAGTAGTGAATCCGCTCAAAGGAACCCTTACGCCAGTAGAGGGGCAGTCGGTCGCGGATATCGTCTTGCATGTCAAGCTGGTCGAGCTGGTCAATCCGCCACCATTTTGGTGTCCCTTCAGGTGAGCTGCTTAGAACCTCGCCTTCAAACTCCTCGCAGAGAAAGTCGTAGTAGACATAGCGTTCGTTTCCGATTGGATTGGTAAAGCCTGAGATTCCCTTTAGTTGGAGATTGAGGACGGTCAGACCCGTCTCTTCCTTAACCTCGCGCACAGCTGCTTCAAAGAAACTCTCTGGAAATTCGACCTTGCCACCGGGCTGAATCCAGCCATTGAAATCATCATGTTGGCGGTCTAAGAGCAGGACTTGCTGGCCTTTTTTGATACAAACATTGACATAATTTTTGATTGTTTCGCTCATGTTTCGATCCTTTATTGTTTCATTGACTTAATCTTCGTTTCATCTGGTGTCACGCGGAGCGTCTTTTGCCCGCGGTAGGTGACAAAGCCAGGTTTTCCACCAGTCGGTTTGTGTAATTTTTTGGCCTCAATCATGTCGACTTGAATGAGGTTGGAGTAGCGAGCTTTGGAGAAGTAGGCCGCTAATTCTGCGGCATCAGTCTTGACTTCATCGCTCGGTTCAAGATTGTTCATGATGATGACATGACTTCCTGGAATATCTTTGGCATGGAACCAGAGTTCCCCTTTTTTGGCTATTTTGAAGCTCAATTCATCATTTTGGAGATTATTTTTTCCGACAAGAATAACGGTTTTTCCGTCTGACGCTAAATAGCGCTCCGGTTTCTGGCGTTTTGCCCTTTTTTCACGATGACGGCGCTTGAGATAGCCCGTCTCAATCAATTCTTCTCTGATTTCCTCAATTTCAGCAAGGCTGGCCTGTCCCAGCATGGTGTCAACACTTTCAAGGTAGGTAATCGTTGACTTGGTCTCTTCGATTAAGGTATTAAGGTGTTTAACTGCTTCTTTTAATTTCTGGTATTTCTTGAAATAGCGCTGGGCATTTTGGCTAGGGGTAAGGGTGACATCTAGCTCAATGGTCAAGGGCTCACCGGTATAGTAATTATCTAAGGTGACACTTGATTGGTCGTTGGGCACTTGGTGGAGGTAGGTCGTCAGTAATTCCCCTTTTTGACGTAAGAGTTCAGCACCTTCGGTGTCAAGGAGTTCCTGTTCCTGCTTGAGAAGTTTCTTGTGATTTTTCTCTAATTCACTCGCCACCCGTTTGATCAATTCCTGCGCTTGTTGGGCCACCCGATCTCTTTCTGCCTTGTCCTGATAGTAGTAGTCAAGGAGCTGAGAAAGGCTAGAAGATGTTTCCTGACTGTCAGCAAACGGCACGGCAGAATAAGATTTTTGCGTTATTGTTGGCTTACAAGTTTGTCCAAAAAAGTTGCGGAAGGTCTTGAGTTTGTCTGTTGTCAAACGCTCTGCCAATTCCGTTGCGGTATCGCGCCCCAAGCCCTGAAAAAGCGTTTGTAGTCCTTTGGGGGTAAGTTCCTTCGTACTGAGTAGTTCAAATAACTTTTCATTCCCAATCGTAAAGGGATTGAACTGATTGTTTTCAGGGGGACGGATATAGCTTGCGCCCGGTAGAATCGTCCGATAGGAATTTTGTGAAAAACCAACATGCTTAATCGCCTCAATAATCCGTTCCTCTGTCCTATCAATGAGGAGAATATTGCTGTGCTTACCCATGATTTCGATGATGAGACTGACCTTGATATGGTCGCCAATCTCGTCCTTGTTTGATACAATCAATTCTAAGATACGATCATTCTCCCATTGGCGGATTGATTCGATAATAGCGCCCTGCAAATATTTCCGAACAATCATGGTAAAGGTGTTGGGGACCTTGGGATTGGTAAATTCAGTCTGGGTCAGCTGGACACGTCCAAAGACTGGATGGGCAGAGAGTAGCAGTTTGTGGCTCGTCCGATTGCTACGGATATGAAGGACCAGCTCCCGTTCAAAAGGTTGATTGATCTTTTGAATCCTTCCCCCCTCAAGCGCCTCTCGTAATTCAGTTGTGATATGGTGTAAAAAAAATCCGTCAAAAGACATGTCGATTCCTCGTATTTCTAGTTTCTGTATATCCGTCGTTTAGGTTCTTAGTACCTGTACTTGTTCGCTATCAACTGTAAAGCCTGTCAGAGTTGGAAACTATCCAGTGGAGCGTTTCTTCAAGCAGAGGACACTTTGTGCTTTATAGGCCCTTGTATCTTATGCAATTGAATTCGAGCTAAGCACTGTGTGAAAAAGATAGGTAGCTGTTCTCGCTTTAGCGAGTTACAGCTGTGGCTACCTTTAGAGATTGGGCTGAAAACCTCCACTGGAGCTTTTCACTCGTCAGATTTCCTATATTTCTGTAGCTGTTACGAGCTTGCTCGTTTTACAGATACGGATACTCTTGAGTGCACTTTGTGCTTTTCACGCTCTCGTATCTTACTTAATCGAACACGCCCTAAACTCTGTACGAAAAAGATAGGCAACTGTTTCGGCTTTAGCCGATTACAGCTGAGAATCCCTTTAGGGATAGCTTTCCTTGTGTTCATTGAACACAAGGAAAGCTCCTATTTTTCAGTCGCTTTTTTCACGCCCTCGTATCTTGTTTCGCCTCTCAATTATACCATTTTTTAAATTTTTTTCAAAAAACTATTGACAAAGCAACAGAGAAGGTCTATAATGTGTACTAATCAGAAGAAGTAATAAGCAGGATGTTTTCAGGGAGCTTGTGGGTATTGCGAACAAGTAGCGGATGTTTATGAAATGGGCTGAGGTTATGATTTGAATTCAAAACAATGAGAATTCGGTTGGCACCCCTTACCGTGCAACTCCTTGATAGAGGAGCTTGAGAGATGGAGATATTCTAGACAGTCTCCATAAGTGAGGTGGCACCGTGTCATTGACGCCCTCGCATACAGTTTTTGTATGCGGGGGCTTTTTCTATAGTGTGATAAAAGAGGCGCTATATGAGGAGGATGAAATGATGAAGAAGCGATGGCGTTGGTAGTATGTGGCAAAAATGACTTTTAGAATGATGGACGGTCTGTAAGTGATGCAACTTAGAGGACACTGGTGTTACTAGTTCTATCTTTCATAATTCCTATACTTACCAAAATATCAAAAAGGTAAATAGAGCATAAACAGATACAAATAGTTTGTAAACCAAAGGGAGATTGGATATGAAAAACAAGAATTTATTGTTAACGATTGTAGCTTTAGTAGCCGTTGTTGTTGGTGGAATTTTCCTCACTAACCAAAAGAATGACAAGAAGCCGCAGGTCGAGGGTGAGACGGTTAGGGTTGGGGTGCTTCAGTTTGTAACTCACGAAGCATTGGATGAGATTTACCGTGGAATTCAAGACGGTCTTGCAGAAGAGGGCTACAAAGGTGATAAGATTAAGATTGACTTTATGAATGCTGAGGGTGACCAAGGGAAAATTGCGACCATGAGTAAGCAATTGGTCTCAAACGGCAATCAAGTCTTGGTCGGAATCGCTACACCAGCAGCTCAAGGTCTTGCCAACGCAACCAGTGATCTGCCAGTTGTAATGGGAGCTATCACGGATCCAGTTGGTGCGAAATTAGTGAAAAGTCTTGAACAACCAGGTGCCAATGTGACAGGGGTTGCCTGCCCAGAACCGATTGCTCAACAACTTGATTTGATTAAAAAAATGATGCCAAATGCAAAAACACTCGGTGTTCTCTACTCAAGTAATGAAGACAATTCAAAATTGAATGTGGAAAGATTTACGGAGTTAGCAGAAAAAGAAGGCTATACTGTGCTTGCCTATCCTGTACCGTCTAGCAACGAGATTGCTGCAACCATGTCTGTTATGACCAGCAAGGTCGATGCTATCTGGATTCCACAAGACAATACGATTGCTTCAGCCTTTAAGACAGTAGTTGCTAGCAACAAAGAAGCAAAAGTGCCCATCTTCCCGAGTGCGGACACCATGGTCAAAGAAGGTGGTTTGGCATCTGTTGTTGTCAGTCAACACGGTCTTGGAATTTCAACAGGAAAAATGGTAGCGAAGATTTTGAAAGGTGCAAAACCTGCTGAGACCTCAGTTGATGTGGTGGATCAAGGTACACCAATCATTAACAAAAAAGTGGCAGCAGAACTAGGCATTACTATTCCAGAAGACGTCGAAAAAGCTGCTGGTGAAATTGTCGAGTAAATACAAAAAGGAGAGAAGCGAGTGAGGATGGGCTATCGCCTCAAATGGCTCGCTCTTTTCTTACAAATAATAGGAAGAAAATATGATTGTATCAACAGTATCACAAGGTCTCGTCTGGTCTATCTTGGGGCTTGGCATTTACATGACCTTTCGGATTTTGAATTTTCCAGATATGACAGCAGAGGGAAGCTTCCCCTTGGGAGGTGCGGTAGCAGTCACTCTGATTAGTAGTGGCGTCAATCCCTTTCTTGCGACCCTAGTAGCGATCCTTTCAGGTTGTGTAGCAGGCTTGGCAACGGGACTCCTTTATACCAAGGGGAAAATTCCAACGCTTCTTTCAGGAATCTTGGTCATGACCTCTTGCCACTCCATCATGCTGATGATTATGGGACGGGCCAATCTTGGGTTGTTAGGAACGAAGCAAATTCAGGATTACCTTCCCTTTAGTAGTTCGATCAATAACTTGATAGCAGGTCTTGTCTTTGTGGTCTTGGTTATTGTGGCCCTCCTCTTTTTCCTTGATACGAAACTAGGACAGGCCTATATCGCAACGGGAGACAATCCCGATATGGCACGGAGTTTTGGTATCAATACGGACAGCATGGAGCTGATGGGCTTGGTCTTATCAAACGGTGTGATTGCCTTAGCAGGGGCTCTAATTGCCCAACAGGAAGGTTATGCAGATGTTTCCCGTGGGATTGGGGTTATCGTTGTTGGTCTTGCCAGTCTGATTATCGGCGAAGTGCTCTTTAAGAGCCTGACCTTGGCAGAACGCTTGATGACCATTGTTTTAGGAGCGATTGCCTATCAATTTCTTATCTGGGCGGTAATTGCACTTGGCTTTAACACGAGCTATCTCCGCATTTATAGCGCTGTAATCTTGGCAATCTGTCTCATGATTCCAACCCTAAAAGCAAAATTCTTCAAAGGAGTGACCATTAGCAAATGACAGCAATTGTAGAATTAGAAAATGCCACCAAAGTGGTCAATAATGGCTTTGATGAAGAAAAGGTCATCTTAAATCAGGTTTCTTTGACCATTCATGAGCATGATTTTATCACGATTTTAGGGGGAAATGGGGCAGGAAAATCAACGCTTTTCAACGTGATTGCTGGAACCTTGCCCCTTACGAGCGGAACCATTCGCATCATGGGCGAAGATGTGACCGAACTCTCACCTGAAAAGCGGGCCAAGTACCTAGCCCGTGTCTTTCAAGACCCGAAAATGGGAACAGCTCCCCGAATGACGGTTGCAGAAAATCTCTTGATTGCAAAGTTCCGTGGAGAAGGGCGAGGGCTCGTGCCTCGTAAGCTAAATAGCTATAAGGAAGAATTTCAAGCGACCATTGACCAGATTGGCAACGGACTTGAGAAGCACTTGGACACACCGATTGAATTTCTTTCAGGTGGTCAACGCCAAGCCTTGAGCCTCTTGATGGCAACCTTGAAACGCCCAGAATTATTGCTCTTGGACGAGCATACAGCGGCTCTTGACCCTAAAACGAGCGTGGCTCTCATGGACTTGACAGACCGCTTTGTCACCAAAGATCAGTTGACAGCCCTTATGATTACCCACCAGATGGAAGACGCTCTCAAGTACGGCAATCGTCTTCTCGTCATGAAAGATGGACGGATTATCAAAGATTTGAATAAAGCCGAAAAAGAAGCAATGACCTTGGAAGATTACTACCATTTGTTTGAATAGACGATTATCCCCAGTTAGACGATAGACTGGGGATTTTTTGACACGACAATGCATGAAGAAAAATTACCCTGTTTTTTCTGAAAAGAGTGAGTATGTTTTGAAAAATAGAAAATACTCGTTGTTTTTCTAGAAAACGTAACTTCCCAAATTATAAAAAAGAGATTTTTTACAGTTTGGTCTCAGGAAAAAGAGTTGAACGGTGAGACATGTATAACAATTTGCGATTTTCATTGTTTTTTCAACGAGTGATTTTCTTCATGCGTTTGTCCTGATTTTTTGAGCTATATTTTGAAAAAATCGTGAAAAAAGGGTATAATGGTACAGATATGCAAGAAATTGCAAGACTGTAATTCGACTTGGAACTCCAAGGACCGTTAGTAATTATCATCAATAAGGAGTTATCATGACTGACATAAAAATTATAGCTTTGGGTGGTGTTCGTGAGAATGGGAAAAATCTCTACATCGCTGAGGTCAATGACACAATTTTCGTCTTGGATGCTGGGCTGAAATATCCAGAAAATGAACAGCTTGGTGTCGATGTGATTGTACCGAATTTTGAGTATTTGGTGGAAAATAAGAAGCGTGTAGCGGGTGTATTTTTGACCCACGGGCATGCCGATGCGATTGGGGCTTTGCCTTATCTGCTAGAAAATGTACGGGTACCTGTTTTTGGATCTCATTTGACCATTGAACTCGCTAAATTAGTCGTTAAAAATTACAATGCGACTAAGAAATTTAAAGATTTTCACGTGATCAATGCCGAAACAGAGATTGATTTTGGAACGTCTGTCGTATCTTTTTTTAAAACGACCCACTCGATTCCTGAAAGTCTAGGGGTTGTCATTAAGACAGACGAGGGAAATATTGTCTATACAGGCGATTTCAAGTTTGATCAAGCAGCCGATCCCTTCTATAAGACCGATTTTGGTCGCTTAGCTGAAATTGGAAGTGAAGGAGTGCTTGCACTTTTATCTGATTCTGCTAATGCAGACAGCAACATTCAGGTGGCCAGCATGCATGAAGAAGCTGAGGAGATTTTCAATACCATTGCGGATTGGGAAGGGCGGGTCATCGTGGCTGCGGTTGCAAGTAACATTGTTCGTATCCAGCAGATTTTTGATGCAGCTGAGGCGACGGGGCGCCGTGTCGTACTGACAGGGTATGATGTGGAAAATATCGTCCGCACTGCCATTCAATTGAAAAAATTGCGCTTGGTCAGCGAACGTTTGCTGATTAAGCCAAAAGAAATGAATAAGTTTGATGACAGTGAGCTTATTATCTTGGAAACCGGTCGTATGGGTGAGCCGTTGAATGGCTTGCGCAAAATGTCCATCGGCCGTCACCGCTATGTGGAAATCAAGGACGGAGATTTGGTCTACATTGTGACCACGCCAACCATTTCCAAAGAAGCAGTGGTGGCGCGGGTGGAAAACATGATTTACCAAGCAGGTGGTATGGTCAAATCGATCACCAAAAACTTGCGGGTATCAGGTCACGGGAATGCGCGTGATTTACAGTTGATGCTCAATATCCTACGCCCCAAGTATTTGTTCCCAGTCCAAGGCGAGTACCGCCAGCTTGATGCCCATGCACGAGCAGCGCTTGAAATCGGCCTTTACCCAGAGAATATTTTCATTGTCAAGCGTGGCGACATCATGAGTTATGAGCAGGGTGAATTTGTCCATAATGGTTCTGTTCCAGCAGGTGATGTCATGATTGACGGAAATGCTATCGGCGATGTTGGAAATATCGTTCTGCGTGACCGCAAGATTTTATCAGAAGATGGTATCTTTATCGTAGCGATTACGGTTAACCGTCGTGAAAAATGCATTATCTCAAAAGCTAAGGTCAATACGCGCGGATTTGTCTATGTCAAGAAGAGCCGTGATATTCTGCGTGAAGCGTCTGAATTGGTCAATACAACGGTAGAAAACTACTTTACCAAGGATAGTTTTGACTGGGCAGAGCTCAAGTCGTCTGTCCGTGATGAACTCGCAAAATACCTCTTTGACCAAACTAAGAGACGGCCAGCTATTCTGCCAGTCATTATGGAGGTAAAATAATATAGCTTTCCAGTTTGAATGGATTATATCGTTAACGCATCTTGCCTAGCACTAAATCAAAACGGAAAGGCTAGTGGCTAGTTAAAAGTATGCAAGAATAACAAGAAAAAAGGTGGCAGCTGCTTGAATAGGGCAGCACCTTTTTCTATTGAAAAGGAGAAAAAAGATGGCCCTCATGAATATTACCTATTATTCTCAAGTAATGGATTTGGACTTGTCCGTGCAAGTCTTATACCCTGATAAGGGGCGGGTGGACAATCCCGATGATACAGATATACCTGTCTTGTATCTGCTTCACGGCATGGGTGGACGAGATACGACCTGGTTACGCTTGACGTCTTTAGAACGCCTCGTGAGAAAGACCAATCTCATCGTGGTCATGCCAGATACCCACAATGGCTGGTATGTCAATACCCAGTATGGCTATCCTTATTTTGATGCGCTAGCAATTGAAATGCCAGATGTGTTGAAGCGATTTTTCCCCAATATGACAGACAAACGGGAGAAAACCTTTATTGCAGGGCTGTCTATGGGTGGCTATGGAGCAATGCGTTTGGCTCTAGCAACCAACCGTTTTTCTCATGTCGCTAGCCTATCAGGAGCTTTGAGCTTTAAGGATTTTGACCCAGGAAAAGAAAATTTGGGGAGTCCGGCCTATTGGACAGGGATCTTCGGTGAGATGACAGACTGGGAAAGTCCAACAAATCCCCATTCTCTCATCAATCTGGCTAAAAAAGCAGACAAAATGACCAAGATGTATATCTGGTGTGGTGAGCAGGACTTTCTCTTGCCTGCGAATAACTTTGTAGCTCAATCCTTTAAGGAGTTAGGCTATGAGGTTGACTATCAGACTGCGCCTGGTCGACATGAGTGGTACTACTGGGACAAGCAGTTAGAGGAGGTATTGTCTTTTCTACCGATTGACTTCCAGCTAGAAGAACGCTTGTCTTAATCACGGGCAAGACAGAAGATGTGATACAATAAGGTTATGATTATATTACAAGGAAATAAGATTGAGCGCTCCTTTGCTGGTGAGGTGCTCTTTGAAAATATCAATTTGCAGGTGGGCGAACGGGATCGGATTGCCCTTGTCGGGAAAAATGGTGCGGGGAAGTCGACTTTGCTGAAAATTTTAGTAGGCGAAGAATCTCCGACCAGCGGAGAGATCAATCGCAAGAAAGATTTATCCCTCTCCTATCTGGCGCAAAATAGCCGGTTTGAATCCGAAAATACCATTTATGAGGAAATGCTGCAAGTCTTTGATGGGCTTCGCCAGACAGAACAAGACTTGCGGGATATGGAAATGCAAATGGGGGAAGTGACAGGGCTTGAGCTGGACCAGTTGATTCAGACCTATGACCGCCTATCAGAAGAATTTCGCCTAGCGGGTGGCTTCACCTATGAAGCCGATATTCGTGCTATTTTAAATGGCTTCCAGTTTGACGATTCTATGTGGCAGATGAAGATTTCGGCCCTCTCAGGAGGACAAAATACCCGCTTGGCCTTGGCGAAAATGCTCCTTGAAAAACCAGAATTGCTAGTCCTTGACGAGCCGACCAACCACCTAGATATTGAGACTATTGCTTGGTTGGAAAACTACTTGGTTCATTACAAGGGAGCGCTCATCATTGTCAGCCATGACCGCTATTTCTTGGATAAGGTAGCAACTGTGACCTTGGACTTAACAGCGACGTCCTTGGACCGCTACGTGGGCAATTATTCGACTTTTGTCGAGTTAAAAGAGCAGAAGTTGCTGACTGAGTGGCAAAACTATGAAAAGCAGCAAAAAGAAATTACCAAGCTAGAAGACTTTGTCCAGAAGAATATCGTTCGAGCATCCACCACTAAGCGGGCGCAAGCAAGGCGCAAGCAACTGGAGAAAATGGAGCGCTTGGATAAGCCGACCTTGGGACAAAAATCTGCTAATATGACCTTTCATTCGGACAAGATCTCGGGCAATATTGTTCTGACAGTCGAGCAAGCGGCGGTGGGTTATGATGGTGAGACTCTCTCAGAGCCGATTAGCATTGACCAGCGCAAGCTCGATGCCATTGCGATCGTCGGACCAAATGGAATCGGAAAGACAACCTTGCTCAAATCCATCATCGGTCAGCTACCATTTATCAAGGGGGAAGCCAAATTTGGTGTCAATGTGGAAGTCGGCTATTACGACCAGACACAGTCAGCCCTCACTCCGTCCAATTCTGTTTTGGAAGAGTTATGGTCTGCGTTTCCGACAACCCCTGAAGTGGATATCCGCAATCGTCTGGGTGCCTTTCTCTTCTCAGGTGATGATGTCAAAAAATCTATCGCCATGCTCTCTGGTGGGGAAAAAGCGCGGGTCTTGTTAGCGAAATTGTCCATGGAAAACAATAATTTTCTCATTCTGGATGAGCCAACCAACCATTTGGACATCGATAGCAAGGAAGTCTTGGAAAATGCCCTGATTGAGTATGACGGCACCCTGCTCTTTGTCAGCCACGACCGCTATTTTATCAATCGAGTTGCAACCAAAGTCCTCGAATTATCGGAGATAGGTAGTACCCTTTACTTGGGAGATTACGATTACTATCTGGAGAAAAAAGCAGAGCAGTCAGCAAGACGAGAAGAGCGAGCAGAGGTAGTGGACACGACCACTCCGAGAGGTGCTAGCGATTACCAAGCACAAAAAGAAACCCAAAAAGAGCAGCGCAAAATGCTACGCCGTATTGAAGAAATCGAAACGACAATTGATGAAATGGAACATCGCTTAGCCCAACTTCAAGGAGCCATGCTTGAGACCAATGATGTGGGCGAATTGACCGATCTCCAACAGGAAATCGACACCCTATCATACCAGCAAGAAGAACTCATGCAAGAATGGGAAAACCTAACGGAGAAACTGGAAATGTAAGATATGAGGGCGTTAAAAGCACAAAGTGCACTCAAGAGTATCCGTATCTGTAAAACGAGCAAGCTCGTAACAGCTACAGAAATATAGGAAATCTGACGAGTGAAAAGCTCCAGTGGAGGTTTTCAGCCCAATCTCTAAAGGTAGCCACAGCTGTAACTCGCTAAAGCGAGAACAGCTACCTATCTTTTTCACACAGTGCTTAGCCCGAATTCAATTGCATAAGATACGAGAGCAGTGAACTTGCTACGCAAGTTTTCATCAACTATACACCACATATACACTGTATATTTGGTGCGTGAAAAACTCAAAGCGAAAATAGGAGATTGCTGCCGTGTTCAACGAACACAAGGCAAGCTATCCCTAAAGGGATTCTCAGCTGTAATCGGCTAAAGCCGAAACAGTTGCCTATCTTTTTCGCACAGAGTTTAGGGCGTGTTCAATTAAGTGAGATACAGGGTGTTAAAAAAGCGACTGTACCACAAGGGTATCTAATCCGTTCAGCGAACGGAGTTCGCAGCGGCTACGGCAAATGGGCAGTTGAACAAAAGTTGCGAATCACTTCGTAGCGAGCCCCTAGCTACCGACAACCCCTAACTATCGTTCAAGCAATTTGCGATAGTTTTTTTATCTCCAAATCCGTAAGCAAACACCTCCGTAAACTGCCAACAAAGAAACCACCCGTTTATTTACGAGTGGTTTTGATGTTCGTTGAGGACTGGCACATAGTGGATTGAGAAAGGAATAGGACAAGGGAAGGGAGCTGTAGATAGAATTTGACGTTCATCAAAGCGACTTAACGATGTCCTAACCTTTATTCAATTCACTATACTTACTCGGTGAGCAACTGTTTCTGTCGTTTCCTGCTCAATTTCTGACTGGATTTGTTTTCAACTTGCTTCGAAATCTTGTGTTTGCTTCTTTAATTCTTTTTGGGCTTGTTTCAACTCGGATTTGATTGCCCAATGTTTGCTTGTACCAATGAGACTGGCGATAACAGCACCGAGTAAGACAGAGACTAGAATCAAAATAATCAGGGGCAATTTGAAATAACCGAAGAGATAGCTGACTTTCACAGTTGCCATATTGGCAAGTGCTAAGCATGAAATTAGCAAAATCAACAGCAGGACAGCGATATAGCGTAGTTTTGTTTTCATGGCATTCTCCTATTCTTCAAAGCGAGCCTTGCTTTTGACATCACCGTATTCTTCAGGCGTTTCAAGTGAAAGAATATCCTGATAGGAAGGAAGGACAAGGTCTTGACCATATTTTTTGCGTAAGGCTGTTGTAACAAGGCGGTAGGCAAGATTGGCATTGCGGGAGAGGATTGGCCCATGGAAGTAGCTGGCAAAGGTATTTTTATAGTGCATCCCCTCGCCACCGTCCTCGTTATTGTTGCCGTGTCCGTAGATGGTTTTGCCAAGTGGCTTTTGATTATTCGCTAGAAAAGTTCGTCCTTGATGATTTTCAAAGCCGTAGTAGGTCTCATTAAACTCTTCGTTGTGAATTTTAATATCACCAATGAAGCGGTTGTTGGCCTGATTGAGCGTATAGTGGCCGAGAATGCCTAGACCGTCAATCTTGCGTCCGCCTACTTCAATATAGTATTGACCCAGCAGTTGGAAGCCGCCACAGATGGCAAGCATAACGCCATCATTTTCAATAAAGGCTGAGAGAGTTTCTTTTTTAGTCGGCAAGTCTTTTGCAAGAATGGACTGTTCAAAGTCCTGCCCACCACCGAAAAAGGCAATGTCATAGAAATCCTTATCAAATGAATCTTCCAAGGATACGATGTCTACCTGAACCCCCGCTCCTAGCTTTTCAGCAACGTATTTGAGCATGAGGACATTGCCATTGTCTCCGTAGGTATTCATCAAATCCCCGTAGAGGTGAGCAATGTGGATCTGATAAGTGTAGTCCTTAGCGGGACTTAAAAGTGATGTATAGACCATCTTATTTCATCTCCCTTCCAACGATTTGGCGCTGTGCAAGAATCTCGCGGAGTTCCAGCATGGCAGTATAGGTCGCAAGAATATAGGTATGCTTGGTCTCATGCGCTGCAATCAACTCCAAAATCTTTTCAATGGACGGATCTTGCGTCATATCTTGAGGAGAAGCCCCAGCCACCCGCAGTCTGCGGGCGATTTCAGAAGCACGAACCCCGCCTGCAAAGACATGTGGAATCTGCATCTGGTTTATTTGTTCAAAGTCCGCATCCCAGATCCAGCTGGTATCGATACCGTCTGCGTAGTTGGCGTTGAGCAGGACAGCTAGGTTAAATTTGTAAGGTGCCAATTGAATCATTTTTAGCGCCTGTGTAGCACCGACTGGATTTTTGATCAAGACCAAGGTGCAGTCCTTATCTCCTACTGTAAAGGTTTCTTGACGACCAAAGACGGCCTTGCTCTTGTCAAATCCAGCCTTGATGATATCTGGTGATACGTCTAGAAATTCAGCAACGCTGACTGCTGCAAGGGCATTGTAGATATTGTAGAGTCCGCCGATGTTAATCTTGTATTCCTGTCCGTCAATAACAAAACTTGAAGATACATGGGTAATCTCTTTGAGTTCGGTGAGCTTGTAGTCCAACTCGGGACGAGCAAATCCGCAAGAAAGACAGATATAGCTGCCCAGATTTGCATAAGTGTTCATCTTGTATTGCAAAATGTGGTGGCAGTGAGGGCAGAGAACCCCCTCTGTATTATAGTGAGCAAGCTCTGGCGCATGCTCTTCTGTCGCAAATCCATAGTAGCGGATAGGGTTAACCAATTTTGTCGAATGAAAGAGCGGACTGTCACCATTTGCAAGAACGGTCGCTGTCGGAGCTTTCGCAGCACCATCTACAATCATCTGATAGGTCGTGTAAATCTCACCGTAGCGGTCCATCTGGTCGCGGAAAATATTGGTAAAGACGATGAGGCTCGGCTTGATAAATGCAGTGACTTTGGCAAGGCTGGCTTCGTCGATTTCTAGCACAGCAATCTTTTTGCCATTCTTGTTTTTCTTAGCAGACAAAAAGGTTGCGGTAATCCCTGTCAGCATATTGGCTCCGCTGGTATTGGTCGTCACCGCTCCAAAGGCTTCTTCTAAAATGCCCACCGTTAAGGCAGTCGTCAGCGTCTTGCCATTGGTCCCCGTAATCACGACAATCTCATAGTCTTTTGCGAGGCTATCTAAAATCTGTTTGTCAAATTGAAGGGCGATTTTTCCTGGCAAGGTGGTTCCGCGGCCCAAGCGACTGAGAATGGCCTGAGATGCTTTTCCTGCAAGAAGCCCTAAAGCTGTATTTAGTTTTATCATAGGCTTATTTTATCATAAAGCCATCGCTTTTTCTAGGACAGAAAGCCGAACTCCATTAAAAATCTCGTGATAGACAGCGTGAGCATTTTGAAAGGACATTTTTGGGAAAGTCTGCTGACGGTGAGGAAGTATGCTCAAATGAAAGAGTGGATTTTTAGGGGTCTTTTAAGAAAAATTACCTAAAAGTATGGTATAATGTGAGCAGTAAGAATTAGAAAGTATGTGAAACAGATGCTCAATTATAGTCAATTATTTGATGTTAATTACTGGTCCAGTTTGTCGGTGAGTCCTTGGACTGCTTTGATGCACTTAGTTGATATTACACTGGTTAGTTATCTAATCTATCGTTTTAGTAAGGCCTTGGCAGGCACCAAAATTATGACCTTGGTTCGTGGGGTTTTTCTCTTTTTGTTTTTCCAAATTTTGGCTAGCTTATTGGGATTACAGACCATTTCCTGGTTGATGAATCAGGTCATCACCTACGGAGTTATTGCAGGAGTAGTGATTTTTGCGCCTGAGATTCGGACCAGCCTCGAAAAACTTGGTCGGACAACGCAGTTATTTGCACGGGTGGAATTGAGCGCAGAAGAAGCCCTTATCCAAGCCTTTATCAAGGCAGCAGCCTATATGGCTCCCCGGAAAATCGGAGCCTTAGTCGCAGTCGAACGGACCCAGACCTTGCGCGAATATTGCTCAACTGGTATTCCACTTGACGCCGATATTTCAAGTGAGTTGTTGATTAACATTTTTATTCCCAATACACCGCTTCATGATGGTGCGGTGATTATTCAAGAAGATAAGATTGCGGTATCGTGTGCTTATTTCCCGCTGACAGAAAGTGCGGGGATTTCAAAAGAATTTGGAACCAGACACCGAGCAGCGATTGGTCTAGCAGAAGTGTCTGATGCCTTTGTCTTTATCGTTTCAGAAGAAACAGGTAGTATCTCTGTTGCCTACAATGGACTGTTCAAGCATGGTCTTAGCCTAGATGAATTTGAAAGCGAGTTGCGGAGCGTATTTACTCCTGATGACGTGAGAAAGAGAAGTTGGTTAGAACGCCTAGGAGGTAGCAAACATGCACGATAAACTCAAAAAAGTAGGGCATTTACTTCTTTCAGCCTTTATTGCCCTTGTCCTCTTCTTTTATGCCACAACGACCAATTATAAAAATTCGATTACAACAGCCAATACAACGAAGAAGGTCACTGAATCAGAAAACTATACGCATACGATTACCAGCGTACCGATTGACATCAAGTATGATAAAGAAAACTACTTCATCTCAGGTTTTTCGCCTACGACAACCGTCTCCCTAACCGCTTCCAATCGAGTGATTTTACAAAGGGAAACAGATGAAGCGACGCGGACCTTTGAAGTGACAGCAGATTTAAGTGGAGTGGAAAAAGGCACGCATATGGTTGAGCTCGTTGTGTCCAACCTCCCAACGGGGGTCAAGGCTAAATTGGTTCCTGATGCCATCACCGTGAAGATTGGTAAGAAAGTGAGCAAGAGTTACAGCGTTCAAGGTGTCATTGCCAATAGTCAATTAGCAGACGGCTACAGCTTAGGAAAAGTCACAGTAAATGTTTCATCGGTCAAAGTTACAACAGATGAAGACACCCTGTCTCGTATCGATCGTGTGGAGGCCATAGTACCTGATGCGAGTAATTTAGATGACGATTATAGCGGAGAAGCAACCTTGCAAGCAGTGGATAATCAAGGAAATGTCTTGCCAGTTGTCCTATCACAGGACGGAGCGACCTTGCAAGCGACGATTACCAAGACAAAAAAATAAGAAAGAGAGTTAGGAAATAATGGGAAAATATTTTGGAACAGATGGTGTTCGTGGTGAAGCAAATATTGAGTTGACACCAGAACTGGCCTTTAAATTAGGACGTTTTGGGGGCTATGTCCTCAGTCAGCACGAGACAGAAACACCGCGCGTATTTGTCGGACGTGATACACGGATTTCAGGTCAAATGTTAGAAGCTGCCTTGGTTGCAGGTCTTCTTTCTGCGGGGATTCATGTTTACAAGCTGGGTGTGATTGCTACTCCTGGGGTGGCCTATCTGGTTCGGACAGAAAAAGCAAGTGCAGGTGTCATGATTTCAGCCAGCCATAATTCTGCCCAAGATAACGGGATTAAATTCTTTGCGAGCGATGGCTTTAAACTAGACGATGCTCTTGAAGCAGAGATTGAAGCCCTTCTGGATGCCGAAGAAGATACCTTGCCACGTCCATCTGCTCAAGGTCTGGGAGATGTGGTTGATTATCCAGAGGGCTTGCGCAAATACCAACAATTCCTCGTGTCAACAGGCTTTGATTTGGAGGGAATGAAGGTAGCACTCGATACAGCAAACGGTGCAGCCAGTACCTCAGCCCGTCCTGTATTTGCGGATTTAGGAGCAACATTAGCTGTTATGGCAGAAAAGCCAAATGGCTTGAATATCAATGAAGGTGTCGGCTCGACTCATCCCGAAGCCTTGCAAGCCTTGGTGAGGGAGACCAACAGTCAGATTGGGCTTGCCTTTGACGGTGACAGCGATCGCTTGATTGCAGTCGATGAAAAGGGCGAATTGGTCGATGGCGACCGTATTATGTACATCATCGGTAAGTACCTTGCTGACCGCGGACTATTGGCACAAAATACCATTGTGACCACCGTCATGTCCAATCTTGGTTTTCACAAGGCCTTGGAACGTGAAGGCATCGACAAAGCCGTTACAGCTGTTGGCGACCGCTATGTGGTGGAAGAAATGCGCAAATCAGGCTACAATGTCGGTGGGGAACAATCTGGTCACGTCATTCTTATGGACTACAATACGACAGGTGACGGGCAGTTGACCGCTGTCCAACTGACTAAAATCATGAAAGAAACAGACAAAACCTTATCTGAATTAGCTAGCGAAGTGACCATCTATCCCCAAAAACTAGTCAATATTCGTGTGGAAAACAGTATGAAGGATAAGGCAATGGAGGTTGAGGCAATCGCAGCCATTATTGCGCAAATGGAGACAGAAATGGCAGGAAATGGTCGCATTCTCGTCCGTCCAAGTGGAACAGAGCCACTCTTACGCGTCATGGCAGAAGCACCAACGGATGCAGAGGTGGACTACTATGTGGACGCCATTGCGGATGTTGTACGAGCTGAGATTGGATTGGAGTAAAGAATGTTATTTTTAGCATTCATAGAAAAGAGTTGAATAGTAAGCTCCGTAAGGAATTAAAACAAGGGCTGCTTGATGAGGGAACCGTTCGTGAAATTGCAGAAAGCCTCTTTCAAGAACTGGAAAAGGACCGGCAGACAGAGGACTTACGGACCAAGCGTTTAAAAATAGGAATCCCGATTTTATTGGGGTTGCTCCTCTTGATGCAACTTGCTTCAGCCCTAAAAACGGGCAGTGCTTCACCAATGACTCTCCTACTTGTGGGGGCTTTATTTGTCGGAATTTTGCATGCCTTCCGCTGGCTTCAAACGGGTTACTTGATACTCAAAGAAAATCAAAAAGCAAACTAGGAAGCCAGCCGAAGGCTGTACTGGCGTACGGCAAGGCGACGCTGACGAAGTTTGAATTTGATTTTCAAAGAGTATGAGGGAATTTATCACAGTAACCCGTCAACATTACCCAGAGATTTCTGCTGAGTATGCGGATAAATTTTTCACAAAAAATTAAATGAACGAGGGTGGGGAACCACCCTTTCTTATGAGGAATGAAATGAGTATTTTAGAAGTAAAAAATTTAAGCCACGGCTTTGGAGACCGTGCCATTTTTGAAAATGTATCCTTTCGCCTCCTAAAAGGGGAGCATATCGGTCTAGTTGGGGCAAATGGTGAGGGAAAATCCACCTTCATGTCCATTGTGACAGGGCAAATGCTCCCCGATGAGGGGAAAGTTGAGTGGTCCCGCTATGTGACAGCAGGCTACCTCGACCAGCATGCCAAGCTGGAAAAAGGGCAATCTGTCCGTGATGTCTTGCGGACAGCCTTCGATGAGCTTTTTAAGACCGAGGAGCGGATTAACGAGATTTACATGTCCATGGCGGATGAGGGAGCGGATATAGATGTCCTCATGGAAGAAGTAGGTGAGCTTCAAGATCGTCTGGAAAGTCGTGATTTTTATACCTTGGATGCCAAGATTGACGAGGTAGCCCGTGCTTTGGGTGTCATGGAGTTTGGCATGGATAGTGATGTGACGGAGCTGTCGGGTGGTCAGCGAACCAAGATTTTACTCGCCAAGCTCCTGCTTGAAAAGCCTGACATCTTGCTTCTTGACGAGCCGACCAACTATCTGGATGCCGAGCATATCGAGTGGCTCAAGCGCTATCTGCAGAACTATGAAAATGCCTTTGTTCTCATTTCCCACGATATTCCCTTCTTGAATGAGGTGATCAACATCGTCTACCATGTGGAAAATCAGCAATTAACCCGCTATACAGGCGACTATTACCAATTCCAAGAAGTCCATGCCATGAAGCGTGCTCAGTTGGAAGCGGCCTATGAGCGCCAGCAAAAGGAGATCGCAGACCTCCAAGACTTTGTCAACCGCAACAAGGCTCGGGTCGCAACCCGCAATATGGCCATGTCCCGCCAGAAAAAGCTGGATAAAATGGACATCATCGAACTACAGGCTGAAAAACCAAAGCCCTCCTTTGACTTTAAAATGGCGCGGACACCGAGTCGCTTTATCTTCCAGACCAAGGACTTGGAAATCGGCTATGACCGTGTCCTCAATCGCAAGCCCCTGAATCTCACCTTTGAACGCAATAAGAAAATTGCCATTATCGGAGCCAACGGAATTGGGAAGTCAACCCTGCTAAAAAGCCTGCTAGGGCTGATTCCGTCCCTAGGGGGGCAAGTCGAGCAGGGAGAGTATCTGGAAATTGGCTATTTCGAGCAGGAAGTAGCAGGTGGTAATCGAAAGACCCCGCTTGAAGCGGTCTGGGATGCCTTTCCTGCCCTAAATCAAGCAGAAATCCGTGCAGCCCTAGCACGCTGTGGGCTGACCTCCAAGCACATCGAAAGCCAGATTCAGGTCTTGTCAGGAGGGGAGCAGGCCAAGGTACGCTTCTGCCTTTTGATGAATCGAGAGAACAATGTCTTGATTTTAGACGAGCCAACCAACCACTTAGATGTCGATGCCAAGGACGAATTGAAGCGTGCCCTTCAAGCCTACAAAGGCTCCATTCTCATGGTCTGCCACGAGCCTGATTTCTACCAAGGCTGGGTGGACGATATCTGGGATTTTAATGACATGTAAGCAGTTGTCGTGAGCTACCATATATCAGTCGAAAAAGGTTAGGAAGATGATCATCGTATCACCTTTCTAACCTTTTTGAAATGGGGAGGATTTGGTGTTTAACGAGTGTAAAAGTGAGGTATCTTCTATCTATGGTAAATTGAATAAGGTAAAGGTTAGGATATCGTTCAGTCGCTTTGATGAACGCCAGTTCTATCTGTAGCTCCTTTCCTTATCCTATTCCTTTCTCAATTTCGCATGATAACGAACGGAGTGAGTTGGAAAAAAACATATAAACTATTGCAGGGGGATAAATCATAGAACGTTCTGTACCCTAAATAGAGGAGGTAGCTGTGATGTCGGAAAAACCCACGAACCATCATAAAAAGAACCTGTTGACTAGAATAGATCAGTTTCTCGTTGCCCTCCTATTTCTGATCATTCCTGTTACAGGATTGGTCTTGGAATCCCTGAATATTCATATTATCGGCTTTGAAATGGTCGGTGCCTTGTATCTTCTGGCAGTAGCAGTCTCTTGCTTAGTCAAGCAGTGGAAGCTGGTCGTGCTGGCAACGATTGGAAGTATGGTGATATGGGCTATTACGATAGGGCTTTCGGAAGTGCTGTGGTACTACGCAAAGGAATGGTTCAACATTGATATTTCATATAGATAGTCTGGTCTGTGCTGTATAGTAGGGAGTTTAAGAGCTAGGGAGTGTCCTCCTGCCTCCTACTTGTGTGTCTGTAGTTGGCAATGTCCAATAGCAGGGATATGAAAAAGTCCAACCTCTATTCGGGTTTTAGGACTTTTTTGCTATTGTGGGGAAACATCTCCTCAAAAATCTTTTGTGTGATTGAATAGGTTATAGTAATAGAGAGGGCAATAATCTTGCTTCCGCCTCTTTCCTGCTTTTTCGTTGCCAAATGTATGAAATCTCTTTCATTTTGTGATAGAATAGTATCAATTCATACTTGAAAAGGAGAATCAGATGACGATTGATTTTAAAGCAGAAGTAGAAAAACGCCGAGAGGATTTGCTGGCTGACTTGTTCAGCTTGCTTGAAATCAACTCAGAGCGTGATGATAGCTTGGCAGATGCGGAGCATCCATTTGGCCCTGGTCCTGTCAAGGCTTTGCACAAATTCTTAGAAATTGCAGAGCGTGACGGCTATCCAACTAAGAATGTCGACAACTATGCAGGTCACTTTGAATACGGTGACGGTGATGAAGTGCTGGGAATTTTCGCCCACATGGATGTGGTGCCAGCAGGAAGTGGTTGGGACACAGACCCTTACACTCCGACCATTAAAGACGGTAAACTCTATGCGCGTGGTTCAAGTGACGACAAGGGACCAACCGTGGCTTGTTACTACGGTCTCAAGATTATCAAGGAATTGGGCTTGCCGATTTCCAAGAAAGTCCGTTTTGTTGTCGGAACAGATGAAGAATCTGGCTGGGCAGACATGGACTATTACTTCGAACATAGCGGTGTCAAAGATCCTGATTTCAGCTTCTCACCAGACGCTGAATTCCCGATTATCAATGGTGAGAAAGGAAATATCACCGAGTATCTCCACTTTGCTGGGGAAAATAGTGGTTCTGCTCGCCTTCATCGCTTTACAGGTGGCTTGCGGGAAAATATGGTGCCAGAATCTGCAACTGCTCTTGTATCGGGAGCCTTGCCAGATCTTGCAGATAAACTAGCAGCCTTTGTAGCAGAATACCAAGTGACCTTTGAATTAGCAGAAGAAGCTGGAAAATCCAAGGTGACCATTATCGGAAAATCAGCCCACGGAGCCTCTCCGCAGTCTGGTATCAATGGTGCGACCTATCTTGCTCGTTTCTTGAACCAGTTTGACTTTGCAGGACCAGCCAAGGATTACCTTGCCATTGCAGGCGATATCTTGTTTGAAGACCATAAAGGGGAAGCACTGGGTGTGGCTCACGCCGATGAGAAAATGGGAGCCTTGTCAATGAATGCTGGTGTTTTCCGCTTTGATGAAACCGCAACAGATAACACCATTGCTCTCAACTTCCGTTATCCAAAAGGGACAAGCCCAGAAGCGATTCAAACTGTCTTGAAGAAGTTGCCTGTGGTAGATGTTACCTTGTCAGAACAGGGACACACACCGCACTACGTACCAATGGAAGATCCTTTAGTAGCGACCTTGTTGGATGTCTATGAGCGTCAGACAGGCTTGAGAGGGCATGAACAAGTCATCGGTGGTGGAACCTTTGGACGACTTTTGAAACGAGGTGTTGCCTATGGTGCCATGTTCCCGGGCTATACAGACACCATGCACCAAGCCAATGAATTTGCGGATGTGGAAGATCTGATGCGGGCGGCAGCCATTTATGCTGAAGCGATTTACGAGTTGGTGAAATAAGTCCTTATAGAAAAAGTATGTAGGAGCTGGCCTAGAGGTTCAGTTCCTTTTGCAAAGGAGGAGTGATGACAAGTCTAGCGACTATCCGAGCAGCTATCATGGCAGACCCTGCCAACCGCACTTATACAGAACAAGGGCTACAACCTCTATTTCAAGCGGATTGCAGGGCGAAAATCTTGATTGTCGGTCAGGCTCCGGGGGTAAAGGCTCAAGAGCGTCAACAGTTATTTGCAGACCCAAGTGGTGATAACTTGCGGGCATGGTTGGGTGTTGATACAGAGACTTTTTACGATGCCAATCAACTAGCGATTTTGCCCATGGATTTTTACTATCCAGGAAAAGGAAAATCAAGTGACTTACCTCCGAGAAAGGGATTTGCACAAAGATGGCATTCACAGCTATTAGCCAATCTGCCCCGGTTGGAATTGACCTTGCTGATTGGGCAGTATGCACAGGAATATTATTTAAAAGACAGGCGAAAACGGACCTTGACCGAGACAGTTCAAGCCTATGAGGAGTATCTACCGCAGTATTTGCCCCTTGTCCATCCTTCTCCGCGCAACAATATCTGGCAGGCGAAAAATCCTTGGTTTCGGACCAATTTAGTGCTGAAATTGCAAGAAAAAGTGAGTCAAATCTTAGATAAATAAGGAAAACATGGTATAATAGTCAAAAGGAGGTCGTCCTATGAAGGAAGGTTTACGATGGATTGTCGGACTTTTGTTGGTCCCTCTGATGCTACTGATGGTCAGCGCTCCTGTTTCTGCTCAAGTCCCTGACAGACCGCGGGACTCAACGGTGCTAGACGAGACCAATTCCCTGTCGCAAGACACGATTCAAGCCATTAATAGTGAGAATCGATCATGGAAATCAACGAGTGAACAGCTCCAAGTCGGGGTGTACCTGACGACTCAACTGTCAGACGATATTGAATCCTTGGCAAATGAAGTCTTTCGAAAATGGCAGGTCGGCTTTGCAGGCACCAATAATGGGGTGCTCGTGATTATTGCTTTGGAAGACCGCAAGTTTCGGATAGAGACATCAGATAATGCCGCAACAGTGCTGACCGATGTCGAATCAAGGCGCATCTTAGAGGACGCGCGTAGCTTCTTCCGAGAGGGAGATTACGACGGTGGTGTCCGCTATATTGTGGATGCGATAGGTGATCGCTTCTATGGCACCGATCGAGCCCAAGTACGCATGGAGGAGTTTGAAGAAGAACATGGAAACGATGAACCAATCTACTTCCTTCTCCCCCCGCTCATTGTTGTCATTGTGATGGTCATCTTGTCAAAAGGTGGCGGTCGTGGTGGTAGAGGAGGCCGAGGCGGTGGTCGTGATGCCCTGTTATGGCTCCTGCTCAATAGTTCTACTAGTTCCAACAACACTCATTCGCATTCCTCAGGATCCTCAGGATTCGGTGGTGGCGGTTGGTCTGGTGGCGGTGGAGGAGGCGGAGGAGCCTCATCTGGTTGGTAGGAAAGAAAGGAAAAGATATGAATAAAAAATTACTCTATATTGTAATACCTGTTTTAGCGATTGTTCTTATCGCGATGGGAGCCATTGGTCAATACAATGGTCTTGTTGATAGCTATGCTGAGGTTGAAAATGCCCAGTCTAATGTGGATACACAGTTGCAACGACGCTATGACTTGATTCCAAACGTTGTCGCTTCTGTGAAAGGCGCTATGGAGCATGAGACAGAAGTCTTTACAGCTATTGCTGATGCGCGGGCCAAAATCGGATCTAGCAAGCAAGGATCTGCCGAATACAACGAGGGGCAAAGCCAACTGGATTCAGCAGTCTCTCGTCTCTTAGTCTTGACAGAAAATTATCCGCAACTCAATTCCAACCAACAAGTCTCTGACTTGATTACAGAGCTTGAAGGCACAGAAAATCGCCTCTTGGTTGCTCGTAAGGATTACAATACCATTGCGACAGCCTACAATAAAAAAATCAAACGGTTCCCAACAAACATCTACGCAGGAATCTTCGGCTATGAAAAAGTTGACTTGTTTCAAGCCACATCTGACGCTGCAACAACTGTTCCAAGTGTCAATTTGAAGGATAAATAGGAACATCAGGCACCTCTCTCTAGTGATAGCAGAGGGTGTTTTTTTGACCTGCCAAAATGCGATTTTCATTTCCAATACGGATAGTAAAATGGTATACTGTAAGGGAAAACGTTTTAAAAAGGAGTATGGTCATGGTAAATTTGAAAGAACAAGTGGGACTGAAAGCTGCTGAGTTTGTAAAAGATGGCATGATTGTTGGTCTTGGAACAGGATCGACAGCCTACTATTTTGTTCAAGAGTTGGGGCGTCGCGTCCAAGAAGAAGGACTATCCATCGTTGGGGTGACGACGTCCAATGCGACATCGGAGCATGCAGCCGCTCTAGGAATTCCCTTAAAATCTATCGATGAAGTGCCGTATGTGGATGTCACCGTGGATGGTGCTGATGAGGTGGATGCGGCCTTCAATGGCATTAAAGGTGGTGGGGCAGCTCTCCTCATGGAAAAGATTGTTGCGGTGAACAGCAAGGATTGTATCTGGATTGTCGATGAATCAAAGGTTGTGGAAACCCTAGGTGCCTTTAAATTACCAGTTGAAGTTGTTCAATATGGGGCAGAGAATTTATTTAGAGTGTTTGAAGAAAAAGGCTATCGTCCAAGTTTCCGTATGAAAGATGGCGAAAAACTCGTGACCGATATGAAAAACTATATTATTGACTTAGACTTAAGAGAAATTCCAGATGCCGATGCCTTGGCGAATGAATTAGACCATACAGTAGGAGTTGTAGAACACGGTCTCTTTATCCAGCGGGTGTCCAAAGTCATTGTGGGCTATCCAGATGGTCCACGCTTCCTTGAAAAACGATGAGATGCCAAATAGAAGTGAGAGTACGATTATCCAAAGGTGATATTACTCTTACTTCTATTTTTAGATTGACATCAAAAAGTAAACGCAATACAATGGTATTACTAAAAGAGGAAACGATGGCTACAATTACTCCTAAGGTATCCGAAAAGGACAAAGTGTTTCTACAGGCAATGGCAAAGTTTGAAAATGTGATTTTGGCCTTTGAGATTGGCCATAGAAGAGGGGTTAGGGTGAGAAAAAATGAGATTTTAGAGGCCGCAGAACAATATGTCCAAGCAGAAATGGGTCAGGATAGCAGTGGGCACGATTATTGGCATGCAGTACGCGTTAGCAATACAGCTAAGCATCTAGCTGAATTGGAGAGTGGAGATACGTTCATTTGTCAATTAGCAGCATTACTTCATGATGTGGCGGATGAAAAGTTCCATTCCTCTCACGAGGCAGGTTTGGAGAAAATTTCTCAGTGGATGATTGAGCAGGGGGTGAAAGAAAATAATCGCTTGCATGTTCTAGAGATTGTTGCAACCATGTCTTTTAAAGGTGGAAGAGGAACTGTTCCAGTCAGTTTAGAGGGGAAGATTGTTCAAGATTCTGATCGACTCGATGCTATTGGAGCGATTGGAATTGCGCGTGTGATGTGCTATTCCGGCTATAGCAAACGTCCCATTCATAATCCAAACCTTGTACCGCGAGAATCGATGGCCCTTGAAGAGTACCGAGATGGTAAATCCAGTGCCATCATCCATTTTTATGAAAAACTTTTGCTTTTAAAAGATCAAATGAATACCCAAGGAGCAAGAAAAATGGCGCAAAACCGTCATGATTTTATGGAAACCTATCTTGAGCAGTTTTACCAAGAATGGAGTGGGAAACGATAAATTGTAGATTGGACGATAGCTATATCATCAACTTATGAAAAACGATGAGATGTATGAAACGCTTTGCCTAGAAATGACTAGGAAAGCGTTTTTGTGTTATAATAGAAATGATTATTCATTTAAAGGAGAAAGAAATGGCAAGATTTAAACGCATGCACGTTGTTGTATTAGATTCAGTAGGAATTGGTGCTGCGCCTGACGCAGATCAGTTTTTCAATGCAGGCGAGCCAGACACAACGTCCGACACCTTGGGACACATCTCAGAAACCGCAGGTTTGACAGTACCAAATATGGTCAAAATCGGTCTGGGAAATATTGAACGCGACACACCGCTCAAAACGGTTGCTGCTGAAGAAAATCCGACAGGCTATGTGACAAAATTAGAAGAGGTATCACGCGGAAAAGATACCATGACAGGCCACTGGGAAATCATGGGGCTCAACATCACAGACCCGTTTGATACTTTCTGGGACGGATTTCCAGAAGAGCTTCTTCAAAAAATCGAAGCATTTTCAGGTCGGAAAATCATTCGTGAGGCTAACAAACCGTATTCTGGGACAGCCGTCATTGATGACTTAGGCCCACGTCAAATGGAAACAGGCGAGTTAATCGTCTATACTTCTGCGGACCCTGTGCTACAAATCGCAGCGCACGAAGAGGTGATTCCGCTAGAAGAACTCTATAAAATCTGTGAATACGCGCGTTCCATCACCCTTGAGCGTCCATCTTTATTGGGGCGTATCATTGCGCGTCCATACGTAGGAACTCCGGGCAATTTCTCACGTACTTCCAACCGTCATGACTATGCCGTTTCTCCATTTGCTCCAACTGTACTTGATAACTTGAAAGCAGCAGGAATTGACACCTACGGAGTTGGAAAAATCAATGACATTTTCAACAGCGCAGGCATTTCTCATGATATGGGACACAATAAGTCCAACAACCACGGTGTGGACAACTTTATCAAGGTCTTGCAAAATCAAGACTTTACAGAAGGGCTTTCGTTCACTAATTTAGTAGACTTTGATGCGGTGTACGGACACCGTCGTGACACCGAAGGCTACCGCGATTGCTTGGAAGAATTTGATGCGCGCTTGCCAGAAATCATCGACAATATGCGTGAAGACGACGTGCTCATGATTACCGCAGACCATGGAAATGACCCGACCTATGTCGGAACAGACCATACACGTGAGTATGTGCCATTGCTCATCTTTGGAAAATCCCTCAAAGGTGCTGGTCACATCCCTGTAGGACATTTTGCGGATATTTCAGCGACTATTGCAGAGAACTTTGGCGTTGAAAAGAGCCAGATTGGAGAAAGTTTCTTAGATAAGTTGGTATAAGATGAGAGAATATGAATCCAAGGAAGCCCTCATAGCAGAAATAGAGAAGAAAGCAGCCCTTTTTATTGGGGAATTTTCGGCGATTTCTGAACAGGATAAGGACCTGCTCCTAGATGGAGTGGACCGAAGTCCAGCGCAGATGATTGCCTATCAATTAGGCTGGCTGAAACTCGTGCAAGGCTGGGAGCGAGATGAGCAGGCAGGGCGTCTGGTCATAACACCCCATCCCGATTTCAAGTGGAATCAGCTGGGCGGACTCTATCAGGCATTTGATGAAGAGGTGGTAGACTTTTCTTTGCCCGATTTGATAGTGCAGTTTCAAGAGCAAGTTTGCGCGATGGTTCAGCAAGTGAACCGCTACACCAATGAGGAGCTCTTTTGCCCTAATCAGCGCAAATGGGCTAGCTCAACGCCCAGCAAGTGGCCTGTTTGGAAATGGATTCATATCAATACCGTTGCCCCCTTTACCAGCTTTCGAACAAAGATTCGGAAGTGGAAGAAGGTGCATGCAACACGTTAAGAAACACAATAGGGTGGTCCTATGATTGAAAAAGTAGAGCGCTTGATTGCTGAAATCAATCGCATTCATCATCTATATTCAAAAGACTATTTTGAAACAGGGAAAGTGGAAAAAGTCAATATTTATCATAGCTTTAGTAAAGTGCCGATTGAACATATCTTGTCCTATCGTCTGAATTTGCATGAATCGATTAATGACTATTTGTATCGTGCAGATGTAAAAGACATTCATTATTTTTATCGTGTCAAAACGACGGAAAGTATTCTCTATAAGATTGATTCCTATAAAAAAAGAGATACGAAATATCCTGTCAATAATATTTTAAATGATATTTTTGGCGCGCGAATGATTCTGTCATCAGAAGAGGTTCGGGAGATTTTGGATCGTTTGGATGATTGGAAAGAAATGTATGGTTTAAAAAATTGGTATATCAGAGATAGGGAGGGCTATGTAGGTATTCATATCTACTTTAAAAATCAGAGCAATTTTTACTATCCCTGGGAACTACAGATTTGGGATGAGAAGGACGCAGAAACAAATATTGAAAGTCACAGACTGTATAAACGCAGTTTTGTGAAGTAAGAAGGAGAATAGAAAAGATGTCACTAATTGAAAAAATACAAGAAACAAAGGGCTTTTTGGAAGCAAGAGGCTTCACAGCGCCAGAATTTGGCTTGATTTTGGGCTCGGGCTTAGGAGAATTAGCAGATGAAGTGGAAAATGCCATTGTCATCGATTATGCTGATATTCCAAACTGGGGGCAATCAACAGTCGTTGGTCACGCTGGGAAATTGGTCTATGGAGACTTGGCTGGTAAGAAAGTTTTAGCTCTTCAAGGACGTTTCCACTATTATGAAGGGAATCCGATGGAAGTCGTGACCTTCCCCGTTCGTGTGATGAAGGCTCTTGGATGCCACAGCATCATCGTGACCAATGCAGCAGGAGGAATTGGCTACGGTCCAGGAACCTTGATGATGATTAACGACCATATCAACATGATTGGCACCAATCCACTCATTGGTGAAAACTTGGATGAATTTGGACCACGTTTCCCAGATATGTCAGATGCTTACAGTAAGGACTACCGTAGCAAGGCCAAAGAAATTGCAGATAGCATTGGGGTTAAGGTTGAAGAAGGGGTCTATCTCGGTGTGTCTGGTCCAACCTACGAAACACCAGCAGAAATCCGTGCTTACCAAACCATGGGAGCATCTGCAGTCGGTATGTCAACAGTACCAGAAGTGATTGTAGCGGTGCATTCAGGCATGAAGGTACTAGGAATTTCAGCTATTACCAACTACGCAGCTGGTTTCCAAAGCTCACTCAATCATGAAGAAGTGGTGGAAGTAACCACTCGTATCAAAGAAGATTTCAAGGGCTTGGTCAAAGCAATCTTGGCAGGATTATAAGAGGAGAAAACAATGTCAATTCATATTGGAGCAAAAGTCGGCGAGATTGCGGACAAGATTTTACTACCGGGTGACCCCTTGCGGGCAAAATACATCGCAGAAAACTTTTTAGAAGATGCGGTGCTGTTCAACGAAATCCGTGGCATGTATGGCTATACAGGAGCCTATAAAGGAGAGCGGGTCAGCGTCATGGGAACGGGTATGGGAATGCCTTCCATTTCGATCTATGCGCGTGAGTTGATTGTGGACTATGGAGTGAAACGCCTGATTCGTGTGGGAACAGCAGGTTCGCTCAATCCTAATGTTCACGTGCGTGAATTGGTCTTGGCACAGGCCGCAGCGACCAACTCAAATATCATCAGAAACGATTGGCCGATGTATGACTTCCCACAGATTGCAAGCTTTAATCTGCTGGACAAGGCCTACCATATTGCCAAGGACTTGGGCATGACCACGCATGTCGGATCTGTCTTGTCGTCTGATGTCTTTTACTCAAACTTCTATGAGCAAAATGTGAAATTGGGCACCATGGGGGTTCACGCCGTTGAGATGGAAGCGGCAGCCCTCTACTACCTAGCAGCTCAACACGGTGTTGAAGCACTTGGTATCATGACCATTTCAGACAGCTTGGTCAACCCAGACGAGGATACGACAGCAGAAGAACGCCAAACAACCTTTACCGACATGATGAGGGTGGGACTAGAAACCCTGATTTCAAAATAAATCGGAAGAAGATTTGCACCCTACGGGGTGTGAATTTTTTTTGGCGAGGTTCTTGCCTTTTTTGATAAAATGTAGTATAATATTATTAGAAAACGTTTCCAAAAAAAACGGAAAACTTGCATATTTATTTCTAAGTAAAAATGAAAACAAGAGGAGTTACTAGAACATGATTAATTTACAAAATTTTGTTCAAACCATGTATGCCAAACGAATCGAGGATTGCTCTGATCAAGAGTTGTACTATGCCTTGCTTGCATTTACGAAACAGCGCAGTGAAGCCAAGTGTACCAACGACCAGAAGAAGAAGGTCTACTACATTTCAGCCGAATTTTTGATTGGAAAACTCTTGTCCAATAATCTCATCAATTTAGGTCTGTATGACGAAGTCAAGCACCAGCTAGCAGAAGCAGGAAAAGACTTGATTGCCATTGAAGAAGTGGAAATGGAGCCGTCGCTCGGAAATGGTGGCTTGGGCCGTCTTGCAGCCTGCTTCCTTGATTCGATTGCCAGTCTTGGCTTGAATGGGGACGGTGTTGGTCTCAACTATCACTTCGGACTTTTCCGTCAGCTCTTCCAATACCACCAACAGTCAGCCGTGCCAAATGAGTGGATTACACCGCGTTCTTGGTTGACAGAGTCTCCGATTTCCTACCAAGTACCGTTTGCGCATTTTACCTTGACCTCAAAACTCTATGATATTGATGTGCCGGGCTATAAGACCGAAAAGAAAAATCGTCTGCGTCTCTTTGACTTGGCCTCTGTTGATGACAATATCATCGATGACGGTATTGACTTTGACATGGATGACATTTTCCGCAATCTGACCCTTTTCCTCTATCCTGATGATTCTACTGATCAAGGAAAAATCTTGCGGATTTTCCAGCAGTATTTCATGGTATCAAATGCTGCGCAACTCTTGATTGACGAAGCGATTGCTAAGGGGTCTAATTTGCATGACTTGGCAGACTATGCTGTTGTACAAATCAACGATACACATCCGTCATTGGTCATTCCAGAATTGATTCGTCTCTTGGAACTCCGTGGTATCTCCTTTGATGAGGCAGTTGAGATTGTAAGGAGCATGACAGCCTATACCAACCATACCATCTTATCAGAAGCCTTGGAAAAATGGCCACTTGACTTCTTGAACAAGGTTGTACCGCACTTGGTGCCATTTATCGAGGAATTGGACCGCCGTGCCAAAGCGATTGAGGACAATCCAGCGGTCAATATCATCGATGAACACGGTCGTGTCCACATGGCTCACATGGACATTCATTATGGTTATTCGATCAATGGTGTGGCAGCTCTTCATACGGAGATTTTGAAATCATCAGAGCTCAGGGCCTTCTATGACTTGTACCCTGATAAATTCAACAATAAGACCAACGGGATTACCTTCCGTCGCTGGCTCATGCATGCCAACCCACGTTTGGCGCACTATTTGGATGACTTGATTGGTCGTGATTACCACCGTCGTGCAGAAGCTTTGGAAGACTTGTTGGCCTATAAGGATGATGCAGGCTTTAAACAGGAATTAGAAAACATCAAACGCCACAACAAGCGGAAATTGCAACGCCATATTGCCCAAACGCAAGGAGTAGAGGTCAATCCAGACTCAATCTTTGATGTACAAATTAAGCGGATGCACGAGTACAAACGTCAACAGATGAATGTTTTGTACGTGATTCATAAGTATTTGGCTATCAAGGCGGGGAATATCCCAGCTCGGCCATTGACTGTTTTCTTCGGTGGAAAAGCAGCGCCAGCCTATACCATTGCCCAAGATATTATTCACTTGATTTTGGTCTTGTCGCAGGTGATTCAGCATGACCCTGAGGTGAGCCCGCACTTGCAATTGGTCATGATTGAAAACTACAATGTGACGGAAGCGAGCTTCATCATTCCAGCTGCTGATATTTCAGAGCAAATTTCTCTGGCTTCAAAAGAAGCATCTGGTACAGGAAATATGAAATTCATGCTCAATGGTGCCTTGACTATCGGTACCGATGACGGGGCCAATGTGGAAATTCATGATCTGGTAGGAGATGAGAATATTTATATCTTTGGTCAAGACAGCCAGACGGTGATTGATCACTATGCTCATGGTAGCTACCATCCACACAGCTTCTATGAAAAAGAAGCGATCCGCCCGCTGATTGACTTTATCACGAGCGATTTGGTGCGTCAATTTGGAGGAATCGATGAGCGCTTGTGGAGACTGCAAGACAATCTCAAGCACAATGACCACTTTATGACCCTGCTTGACTTGGAAGAATACATTGCAACCAAGGAACGCATGCTAGCAGACTATGAAGACCGCGATGCTTGGCTTGAAAAAGTCATTGTCAACATTGCCAAAGCCGGATTCTTCTCAAGCGACCGCACAATTGAGCAGTACAACGAAGACATTTGGCATTTGGAGGAATAAAAAGGTCCGGTGGACCTTTTTATCTTGCGCTCAAGAAATGCTAGAAGTGCAATAAGTGAGTGCTATGTTATAAGAGGAGGAGAAGAACAGAAGTTGCTTTCTGTCTCACTCCCTTTTTCATGCCCTCGTTCTGACGAAAAGGTGGGAGTGTGGTATAATAACTTCATGACAAAAAGACCGACTTCAGCCTATGTTCATATTCCTTTTTGTACCCAGATTTGCTACTATTGTGACTTTTCAAAGGTGTTTATCAAGAACCAGCCTGTTGATGACTATCTAGCGGCTCTGATGGAGGAGGTGCGGTTCTATGACTTGCCTCCGTTGAAAACACTCTATATCGGTGGCGGGACACCTTCAGCCTTATCGGCTGTACAATTGGATTACTTGCTGACCAATCTGGAAGAGCTACTTGATCTCTCCCAAATAGAAGAATTTACAATTGAGGCCAATCCTGGAGATTTGACGGAAGATAAAATTGCTGTTCTGGAAAAATCTAAGTGTAATCGGGTCTCGCTTGGTGTCCAGACCTTTGATGATCGCATGCTCAAGAAAATCGGTCGTTCTCACAATCAGGCACAGATTTATGAAACGATTAGCGCCTTAAAGGCTGCGAATTTCGATAATATTTCGATCGATTTGATCTATGCCCTACCTGGTCAGACTATGGCGCAGGTCAAAGATAATGTGGCGCGTGCTCTAGCGCTTGATATTCCTCATCTGAGCCTGTATAGCTTGATTTTGGAGAATCATACGGTCTTCATGAATCGGCAGCGCCGTGGCCACCTACACCTGCCTACCGAAGATGTCGAATCGGACATGTTCGAGTATATTCTGCAAGAATTGGAAAAAAATGGTTTTGACCATTATGAGATTTCCAATTTTACCAAGCCGGGCTTTGAAAGTAGGCACAATCTCATGTACTGGGATAATGCGGAATATTTTGGGCTGGGAGCAGGAGCTTCTGGCTATCTAGGCGGTATGCGCTATCGCAATCGGGGACCCATTCAACATTATCTAAAATCCATTCGGGAAAAAGGTCATGCAAGGCTTCACGAAGAGCAACTATCGCAGGCAGAGCAAATGGAAGAAGAACTGTTTTTGGGATTGCGGAAGAAAACAGGCGTTTTGATTGCTCGTTTTGAGGAAAAATTTGCAACATCCTTTAAAGAGCGCTATGGTCATGTGGTGGCAGAGTTGAAGAATGAGGGTCTCCTTCAGGAAGAAAATGGCTTTATCCGAATGACTAAGAAAGGGCTCTTTCTCGGAGACACAGTTGCAGAACGATTTATCATAGGAGAGGAATAATGGGACTACGTTATCAGGAAACACTCACGCTACCGTTTGATATGGTAGATGTCAAGCAAGAATTAAAAATTCCAGGATTTTTAGCGTATTGCTTAGCCTTATCTGGTCGCCAATCGGATCTTCTAGGGCGCGGGGATAAGGAAATCTTTGAGCAGTATGGCCTTGTCTGGGTGGTGACAGATTATGAGGTGGACATCACCCGCCTGCCGCGCTATCAGGAAACGGTCACGATTGAGACAGAAGCGATTTCTTACAATAAGTTTTTCTGCTATCGGACCTTTCATATTTATGATGAAGCAGGGGAGTTGCTCATCAAGATTTTAGCCTACTTTGTCCTGATTGATTTTGAGACCAGAAAGGTCAGCCCAGTTCCAGAGGAATTGATTGCGCCTTACCAATCTGAAAGGGTCAAAAAAGTAGCGCGGGCTCCCAAATATGGCACCTTAGAAGAAGCTGTTGAAGAAGAACAAGAGGTGCGGTATTTTGATATTGACCTCAATGGACATGTCAATAATAGCAAGTATCTGGAATGGATGTACGAGAGTTTGGAATATGAATTTCTCATCACTCACCGACCAACTTATTTCCAACTCAAGTATATCAAGGAGGTGGCACCAGAAGCGCTTGTAACGACCAAGGTCGTAGTGGAAAATGGTGTCAGTCAGCATGAAATCTGGTCTAACGGCCAGCTCAATGCCCAAGGAATGATTAAATGGGGAAGTCGAGATGACAGCAAACAATAATTGGCTCAAGTGGGCTGTTCGCCTGCAGGCCTTGGCGCAGACGGGTCTTGCCTATGGTAAGGATGTCTATGATATAGAACGATTTGAAGAAATTCGCCAGATAGCAGCAGAAATGTTAGTAGAGCCGTCGGGCTTACCGCTAGAGCAAGTAGAAGAATTGTTTTGTAACGAAACAGGCTATCAGACCCCAAAACTCGATACCCGCGCAGCCATTATCCAAGACAAAAAAATCCTCTTGGTTCAGGAAAATGATGGCTTGTGGTCCTTGCCTGGAGGCTGGTGTGATGTCGATTGCTCGGCCATGGAAAATGTGGTCAAGGAAGTGCGAGAAGAATCTGGGCTTGAAGTCGAAGTGTTGCGCCTGGTTGCCATTTTGGACAAGGCAAAGAGCAATCCTAGCAGGTCTGCCCACCATGTGACCAAGGTCTTTTACCTATGCCGAGCGCTCGGTGGGGCATTTCAAGCCAATTCAGAGACGGTTGCGAGCGCCTATTTCGCCTTGGAGGACTTGCCTGCCCTGTCCGTTGGGAAAAATACAGCAGAACAGATAGCCCTCTGCTTTGAAGCGCATCAGGCAGAGCACTGGGAAGCACGATTTGAATGAGGAGATGAGATGAGTTATAAAGGATATTTAATTGATTTGGATGGGACCATTTACAAGGGAAAGGACCGCATTCCAGCAGGGGAACGCTTTGTTCATGCCTTGCAGGAGCGGAAGCTCCCCTATCTCTTTGTGACGAATAATACTACCCGCAGACCAGAAGCCGTTCAGACCATGTTGCAGGAGCAGTTTAACATCGACACCCCGCTTGAGACCATTTATACTGCCAGTCTTGCGACCGTTGATTATATGAATCAGCTGGGCAAGGCAAAGACAGCTTATGTGATTGGAGAAGAGGGGCTGAAATCAGCGATTCTTGAAGCAGGCTATGTGGAAGAAACGGACAATCCTGCCTATGTCGTGGTCGGACTTGATACCGATTTAACCTATGAAAAATTGACCATTGCGACCCTAGCGATTCAAAAAGGCGCGGTCTTTATTGGGACCAATCCTGATTTGAATATCCCAACTGAACGAGGACTCCTGCCAGGAGCAGGCTCTTTGATTGCCTTGCTAGAAGCAGCGACGCGGGTTAATGCAACCTTTATCGGCAAACCTCAAGCCATTATCATGGACAATGCTCTGGCCATTTTGGGGACTGAGCGGAGCGAGACCCTCATGGTTGGGGATAATTATTTGACAGACATTCGGGCAGGAATTGACAATGATTTTCCAACGCTTCTTGTCTTAACAGGCTTCACCAAGCCTGAAGAGGTGGCGACACTCCCAGTAGCACCGACCCATGTGCTGAATAGCCTAGATGAATGGAGCTTCGATGAAAACTAAATTCTCAGTAGTTATGAGCCTCCTCTTTCTTTTAGCAGCGGCCATTGTGGCAACGATTTATGGCGCGTGGCTTTTCTATCCTCTAGAAATCAAGTGGTTGAGATTGGAACAAGTCGTTTACATGAAGAGTGCAGCTATCAGCTATAATTTCAATATCCTCCTGCGCTATCTGACCCTACCGTGGGAGCAGACGCTCTCTATGCCAAATTTTCCCTCATCAGCAGACGGCCTACACCATTTTCAGCAAGTCAAGTGGCTCTTTCACCTTGCTCAAGCTGCTGTGTTGGTAAGTCTGCCGGGCTTTCTATCTTTTTGGAAACATGTTGTGAAAAAAGGATACGGGAACTTGTATCGTCCTGTTTTTGTGACGGCCGCAGTCTTGCCAGTTCTGACTGGTATCTTTGGTGTTATCATTGGGTTTGACAGTTTTTTTACCCTCTTTCATCAGATTCTCTTTGTAGGGGATAGTAGCTGGCTCTTTAACCCCAATACTGATCCCGTAATCTACATCTTACCAGCTGAATTTTTCCTACACTCTTTCCTGCTCTTTTTCGTCTTATATGAAGGCCTGTGCCTCGGAATGGTCTTTTGGTGTCAGTCCAAAAGAAAGGCGCGGTAAATCCTGAGAAAACAATTTCACACGTCAAACGCATGAAGAAAAGATAGTTTTCAGAAAACTATTTACATAGTGACAAAATCAATCAAAGTAGTAAACTAGAGAAAGTGATAACTACGATGATTGATTTTCTTGTTTCACTAGAAGCCCAAAGTGAAGAATTAGATAAACACCAACCGTGGAAAGTTCGTTATTCCCTATCTACCATTTTGTTTCTTGTTTTTGTTAGTCAGCTGGCAGGTATTGAAACTTGGAAAGAAATGGAATATTTTATTGAGATGAATGAATCCCTTCTTGGACAATATGTTGATTTGAGTGATGGATGTCCTTCTCATGATACGTTAGAAGGTGTAGTGAGTATGCTTAACCCTCAATTTTTAACGGAGTTAAAAGT
>NZ_SPPD01000015.1 GCF_004570575.1 Streptococcus cuniculi | reverse complement strand
CAATAAGCCAAACGGTCAAGAAGAAAGAGGCAGCAGCTCATGAACTCAAGCGAAAAGAAGTCGAAGACTTCTTGATTGCCTATTATACTAGGAAGGACTTGGGAGAAAATCGCAAGCGCTACAAACCCTTTATGACAGAAGGCCTCTACAACGCCACCGTTTCTGACGAAGATACACCGCTTCAAAAGACCTATAAAGGCTATGTGGTGGACCGTATCTACCAAAACGCCACCATCTACATCGATAGTGAGAATAAGGAAGTGATTGCACAAGTCCGCTATTCCCAAACGATTTTAGAAGAAAAGGACAACCGTGACGGGAAGTCCTATAATGAGCAAGGGACCGCGACTCTTCGCTTACAGTATAGCGAGACAGAAGATCAATTTCTTGTGAACAACATAGCGCCAATTGTCCTTACAGATGGCTCCGAGTTATCTGTAGGAGAAACCGCAAAAGCAATCATTGACAAGACGGAAGGAAAGGAGAAATGATGAGTCAGAAACTATACCAAGCAGAACAACGAGTCGTAAAAAAGCAAGCCGAAATCCAAAAGACTCAGAATCAGCTTAAGCAACTTCAGGAGAAGTTAGGAAAACTCCAAGAAGAAGAGAAGGTTCTTCTCGCAGAGCGGATGACTGCTCTCTTTACAGAATATGATGTGACGTTTGAAGACGCAAAGAAACTCATTGCGCAAACTAAAGAAGGAGGATCTGGACATGTTTCAGGTACAGAATCAAGCGACCTATAGTCAATTTCAAGTCAAGACTAGAGACGAGCTTCTCTTTGAATTAGATCTCTTAGGTGCAAGACAGAAAAAGAAGGGCGAGAATGCCACCTTTAATGTCTTCTATTTGGACGAGGATGGTCGCTTGCAAGATAAGAGAAGCCTCACGTTTCCTCTTGAGGGGATAGTTGATGAGGTTTTGGCAGACTTTGGTCAGGCTAACCAAAAAACAGGTTTCTTCAAACGTTTATTCTCCTTTAAAAAGAGAGACAAGGCTACAGAAGCACAAGTAGAGGCTATTTCAACAGGTAAAGGTTCACCTGCTAAAAGCGCACAACAAGAAGAATTATCGGTTTCTGATTTGCTTGAGCTCACGAATGTAGTAGAAGAAGAGACGGTTTTTGAGACACCGTTTTATGATGAAGTGGTCACAAAAGAATCTGAAATGAGCCTAGAGGACGTTTCTCATGACCTAGAGGAGTCCAACAACGATGATTCAGACTCCATCTTTGGCCATGTGGGCAATCCAGCTTCTGTAGACGATAAACAGGAGGAAATCCTGGGAGAAGAAGAGGAGCAGTCTTTGCCGGAAACAGAATCAGAATCAGAGTTTGAGGAACATACACCTATTGAAATAAAAGAGGGGTTTGAGGGGGAAGAACAAACTTCCTTTGCCAATCGTCAGGTTGACGCTCCTATTTTAAAGGTAGTAGCGAGTCGTGATATTGAGAGCCTCACCGTCACTCGTCAGAAGCAGTCCTTTGAGCTTCAATTGCAAGAAGAGGTGGATCAGATTGATGAGTTAATTGCACGGCTTACGAAGAAAAAGGAAGGCCATCTCAAGCTCTTACATCATATCCAACAATTTACAATAGACTAGCACTTATGAATGTTCGTAAGTGCTTTTTTAATGGAAAGGAGGGTACTTTTATATGGATGAAGAACGTGTAGTAGCCCAGGTAACTCGGACAGGTATTGTCACAGGAAAATTTCTGTTAAAAAGTTTATACCTTGCCTCAAAGACTGCTTATAGGATTCTTTCAGAGTATAGGGCTAATCGTGTATTTCATGGGGAGGCTGAGTGGAATGCCTTTCTTGCGACCAGTGGGAAGAAAGAGATTCAGGAATTTCTGAACAATGAGGTCAATTTGACTGCTTTTAAAAAAGAACTAGAGCGGTATGGGGTTGGCTTTGCTTTCAGAGAAAACGGGGACGGGACAACGACCTTGGTGTACGACTTCAAAAATCAAGAAATTGTGAAAAGCGCCTTGACAAGAATCTTGTCTGACATTCAAAAAAATCCTCAGGAGTTTGCCAGAAAGGTTATGAAAACACCTCGTAACATGACTCCCAAAGAGAAAACTGCCTACTATTCTCGTGTGCTGAAGAAGGAGGGCACATTCCAACGAGCTGTGAAAAAAGCCACGGTTAGGAGGAGGGAAAAATGAGTATTGTAGTGGTCAAAAAAAGAAAGTTCTGGCCGTATGCAATTCTTAGTCTCTTCTTGTTCTATCTCTTTCATTGGTTGTGGAAGCTCTATGAAGTGTCTCCAGTTCCTAACCCCTTAGAAGATATTTTTGGGATTTCCCGCATTGAGTGGACCTTGGTTCATTTAGGAGAGAAAAGCTGGATTGATCTTGCCATGACGGGAAATTCTTTGCTTGCAGGAATGGTAGGAGTTGTTTGCGCCTTGTTATTCTACTTACGCAGACAAACGGTAGGTACATTTCGCTACGGGGAAGAGCATGGTTCCGCTCGTTATGCGACTCAAGAGGAGCTTGATCGATTGAAAGACAAAGATGAATATAAGAACATGATTCTCTCTCAAAAAGCTCGTATGGGTCTCTATAATCGGCGTCTTTCATTTGACCGACAGGTGAATAAGAATGTTTTGGGGATTGGAGGTACAGGAGATTCTAAGACTCGCTCCCTTATAAAACCGAACGCCTTGCAGCAAAACTCAAGCTATCTTTTCACGGATACCAAGGGCTTACTAGTTCATGAATTAGGACACTCTCTTGAGCAAGCAGGATATCACATCAAAATTTTTGATGTGATTACGTTCCTTAACTCTAATAAATTTAACTGCTTTCACTATATGAGAAATGAATTGGATATAGATCGAATCGCAGAAGCTATTGTTACCGCAACGAAACGAAGTGATAATAGGGGAGAAGATTTCTGGATTCAGGCGCAGATGCTTTTGATGCGTGCTTTGATTGGCTATCTCTACTTTGATAGTCAAGTTTCAGGTTATGAAGCCAATCTTCCTCAATTATCAGATATCGCTCGCTATCTCGATCGGCAAGATCCAGAAGTTGAAAGTGTGGTAGAGAGGATGTTTGAGGACTTAGAGAAAGAGTTACCAGACAACTACGCCAACCGACAATGGCAACTGTTTAAACTCTTTAAGAGCGAGACCAGAACTTCCGTTTATGCCATGGTCGCAAGTATTGTCTCTGTCTTTGACCATGATGTAGTAAGGCGCTTGGTTGAGACAGACAACATGGAAATTGATACATGGAATCTCCAAAAGACAGCTGTTTTTGTCATGATGCCCGAGGTCAATCCAGCCTATCAATTTTTAACTTCTCTCTTCTTTTCTATAGTGTTTGATGTGACATTCAAAACTGCAGATGATATTCTCTTAGGTCGACGGACAGATATCGACTATCCGCTCCACTTACAAATCGAAGGTGATGAGTGGGCGCAAGTTGGGAAAGTTCCACATCTTGCGGCAGTTATTGCGGTCATCCGTTCACGAGAGATTAGTCTTAAAATGATGATCCAATCCAAGTCTCAGCTAGAGAAACTGTATGGTAAGGAAGATACCAAGACCATCATCAATAACTGTGGTTCCATTATTTATCTTGGAGGAAGTGATGATGACACTCTTAAATGGTTATCAGAGCGCTCGGGACCTGGAACGATTGATGACCGTAATGCGAGCGAGAATAGAGGGCGTAACGGCTCAAGCTCCATTCAGAATTCAAAAATTAAGCGGGAGCTCCTCACTCCTCATGAGATTTCAACGATTGGAATCACAGAGACTTTAGTCTTTGTCAATAGGCACAATGTTTTTCGTGATCAGAAGTTTGACCTAGACAGTCACCCACGAGCGTCATTTTTAGGAAATCATCCAAAGGATGATACTTGGTATCGCTATGTTCGCTATATGAGTGATATTGAAGAGTTTAGAGGTCAAGTACGGCCTAGCCGTTTGATAGAGCTGGCCGAAGAAGAGGTGGAGAAGGTTGCTTGATTATGGAAAGGAGATACAGAGGCGAGATTTGAATAAGTATTGTTTTCATAAAAAATCAATCGGTAGAGATTTTACCGATTGATTTTACGATTCCCTTTTTTAGATTAGAAACGGAGTAAAAAATGAAAGAAGTTTATTTTCTAGCATTAATGACAGTCAATTGGGATCAAGAGGTTTGGCTAGGCTTTCGTGATGAAAGGCCAATGTGGTCACCTTCTCTTGAAGGAGCTTATTGTTTCTCAAGTAAAGAGGAAGCAGTCAAAAGAGTAGAGCAAGAATTTCTGGAAGTTTTTGGCCATGTTGGTAGCTATCAAATTTTTTCAGTATCTCCAGACCAGTGTGTGAAAAAGGAGATTATTCCTTAGAAAATACTAGATATTTTAGTAGCTGAGAATGCTCAATCGCAGGGTTGATATAAGTAGAATTGTATAGTTTAAATGAACCTAGGAAGTAAAGGGTTATTTCTTCTTTGGAAGTGCTTGCTTTTTCTAGAATCTTTAGTTGACTTACAGTCCCTCGAATAATCTTACCGTTTTCTTTATGTTCTTCTTTGTCTGCATTAACGAGAAAAGTCGGCTGTACGTTTACATTGTTCAGTTGGCAAGACGTGGATAAACGAATGAGATAAAAGCTACTTTCATCAGTTTTTTCTCTTTTTTGAACTGTCGCCTTTCCATAATACACATGTGGCCTGTATTCAGTAAGTAAAGTTTTTTTATCCAAGTTGATAAAATGGTTATCTAAATCAATAGGAATGTTATTTTCATTTGTGAAAGTATATAATTCGCCATGTTTTGCATCTCGAAAATAGGTCACTAATCGCTTTAAAGAGCGTATATGTTGGGAAATGGATTTGAGAGATTTGGAAGAAATACTCCTATTTTTCCTACTAAGAAGAGGGGTAGTGTTGTCCACATATTTATTGTTTGTAGAACGGCTGGAAGGGATATTCGCAAGTGTAGCATTTACTAAATCAATGTGAACAGTTATCTTGCTTTTATCTCTTTGAAAAGCATGACTATCCTCGACTGTTTCTTCTAGTTCCCTAGCACGAAAATGCTCCTGCATTAGATTACAGTAGATAGGGTTGTGAATTTGGTCTAATTTACCTGCTCTGTAGTGAGGAGCTTGCATCTTATCTGTAATTGTTTTGCCGAAATTAACTAAACTTAGTTGAAAATCACAGTTTTCACTACATCGAAAGTCTTTGCGACTTTTAATAATGCCATCTAATGAATAGCGATGAGCTACCTCTGGAGGTAAATCACTTTGGATAGAGGGAGTGAAACAAAAAGCGGTAGGATAAACATTGTCAGACATAATAGCACCTCTTTAAAATATTATTTATTTTCAGTATATCACATTAATCATTTTTAAGTTTGTCGAAAGGAAGGAATCTTATGCCCCAAAAAATATTAAGTCAAAAAGACTATAAACGAATGAAACAAGAAGTTGTTGAAGAGTCGGTCTATGGGGTCGGCTTTTTTGATGGCATCTTTTCGCATCTGCCAGACTATTCGCTGGTGGATGCAGTGAGAGTAATAAGTGAAGAAGGCTTTATCAGCCGTGGTACAGACGATGGAACAATCCGCAATATGTTAGTGACAGAAGCGATTAAAGCAATGAATTATCAGGATTTTAAAGATGTAGCGCCTTATTTGTTCTCTTATCCAAGAGAGCAACGAGAAGCGGATCGTTTGGTTCGGCCTATTGAAATCTCTCGGGAGTATTTTGAGGAGCTACAACAAAAAGCGGATGAGTTGTTTAACTTAAAGCAAGACATCAAGCAGCTCAACCAAACTATTGACCAGAAGATTGCAGAACTGGAGACAGACAGGGTTCAAAACGGTGACCGGGTCATTGGTCTTGATATGGAACAAGAAGAGCTCCTCTTGCTACGAGCGCCAGAAAATGCATATATAGATGATTGGGAGGTGTCACGTGACAATTTATTAATTGATTATCGTTCAGATTTAACGTCGCACCAGCAAGTCGTGGATTATTTAGTGGCACATTATTTTGATATTGCAGTGTTGGCTTATGAGTATGTTTTAGACCATGATTTGTACAGAGGCTGTGCTGATGTGGACAGATATGCCATTGACGAGTTAGACCCGATAGATGTTCCAAATTTTAGTACTCAAAGAGAATTCTATGAGTACGCTAGACAATTTGATAGTTTTAATGAGCAATATGGGACATATGATCGTTATATTATGGCACGGTATCAATTTATCTATGAATACTCGTTATTAGAGTATCAACACTATGCCAACGAGTTTATGAACGATAAATTAGAAGCTATCAACACCATTCTATCAATGCAAGATAAAGAATTAATATGGCATGAAGTGGTTGGTTATTCTCAAGGTGAACATTGGGAGTTAGCCTATCTTCGTGATATCGAGCAGGAAACACGGGAAGAGGTGCTTGACTACCTTGAGCATGAGGTCGGCGCTTATTACAGAGGAAGTTTGACAGAACTTGCAGTCATCAAGTTTGAGAATATCGATATGGAAAAGGGTTTTAACGGCACACAAGAACATGTCTGTCACATTGACCAAGAGGAATTATTTTTTGTCAATCCACTTGAAAAAGCAATTGAACGCTATCCAGATTTAGCTGTCTTTCAGGCTGTAGAAGATTCTCAAGTCAAATTGGAGAAATCTATTCAGCAAGAAGCACCTGACCAACATCGTAGTCTATAGAGGGGGGAGTATATGCCAGAAGAACAAAAAATATTTACAAAAGAAGATGCCAAAGCCATGTCGATTCTCGATGTGGCTTCTTCATTAGGGATGGAGCTACGTAGAAATAGCTCAACTATCTATGAATGGACAGAACATGATTCTTTCAAGATAGACATCCGAAAAAACAAATGGACATGGTATTCGCATGAGGACAAGGGTGGAGATACGATTGGTCTTGTCCAGGAAATCAAGGGAGTGACTTTCAAAGAAGCGATGCACTATCTAAAAACAGGGGAATTTCCAACTGTATCGATTCAGGAAGAAAAGAGAGAGCCTTTCCGCTATACCTTAGCCCCTTACGAGCAACCCTTTCAAGAAGCGAGAAGCTATTTGAAAGAACAGCGAGGACTCTCAGATGAAACAATCGATTTCTTCATGTCCCAAGGGGTCCTCGCTCAAGCTATGAAAAAAGCTCAAGACGGATATCTTGAGCCAGTAGTGGTCTTTAAATTCTTAAATCAAAATAAGAAAGTAGTGGGAGCTAGCCTGCAAGGAATCCCTCCAAACAAGGAGCGCTATGAAGGCAGGGGCTACCTCAAACAAATCCTCTACAACTCAGATGGTTTACATGGCCTGAGCGTCGATATCGGCACGCCTAAGCGCCTTGTTTTTGCGGAGGCACCAATTGACCTTATGAGCTATTACGAGCTAAATAGGGGCATTCTGAGCGATGTGAGACTGGTTGCCATGGACGGTCTAAAATCAGGAACGATTGCCAGGCATACGATGCAATTGCTTGCGGAATTAGAGGGGGTAAAGGACTACCAGTTTAATCCTCAGAAAATAGATACAGTTCTAAAAGCCTTTCAAACGACCTCTTTCTTCAAGGAGGAGAAGAACCAGGACTTTATTACCCTAGCGGTTGATAATGATAAAGCAGGTAGGAAGTTTATTGCTCGTTTAGAAGAGAAAGGAGTTTCAGTCCGGGCAGATATTCCTCCACTGAAAGAGGGAGAAGAGAAGATGGACTGGAATGACTATCTAAAAGAACAGAATGAAGAGAAACAGGAGGAGAAAATGGAATTACAAGAAAAAGCCCTTGATCAAAATCAAGAGCAACAAAGCATAGCCGGGGAAATGACCACTGAGGAGTTCCAACCAGAGGCAACCTTTGTCGACGATCCAAGAATTGAAGGAGAAGAAGTTGAAAGGGTCAAGGCCTTTTTACAAGAACATAAAGACAAATTTCACCGTACTGTACCGTATGACTATTCTGCAGAACATTGGGATACTTTGACGTTTGGAGATGACGAAAAGGATTATTATATAGTCACAACATTGCCGATTGAGGCGGATCATTTAGACTATGGCTATCCATCCGCAGAAGACTTATACATTAGTTTAACAGCAGAAGATTTGCGGATAGATGACAGGGCAATTGAATATGACGAGTATGATGATAGACCAGAATTGACTCTAGCAGTACTAGAAGAAAAATTCGGTTATCGTTCCATTCGTAGTGAAAAAAGAGCTCTTGAGCATTCTCAAGGGCAAACAAAAAAGATTGAGACAAAACTCGGGGATTTCCCTGAAAAAACTCAGGAGGCAGCACCTCTACCTGAAGCGAACCTGTCGCAACCTTTGGATGACTTGTCACCAAATCAAACTCGATCTCAATCTTATCTTCATTTTACTATAAATGACGGTGATAAGTCAATTCATAAGGATTACTATCACCCCATTTCTGATAGTGAATTGGTGAAATTGAATCGCTATGCGGGCAACATCCAGCAGACGGCGCAGTGGTATCTGGATACAGTCGCAGATAGTAAGATCATCTATTTTTATCAAGAAGGTGACGTGGTCAACAGTCTACAGGTTACATTTGATAAAGACAAGTTTCAACATTTAACAGGGGTATTCCCTCACAAAGAAGGTCAAACAGCTGAACAAACTCTGGTTGATTTTGCGCAAGGTCAGGGGGCGTTTGATGCGATTCTTTTGGCCAACAAAGGTGCTACATTTGATAAGTTAAAGGTGCTACTGGAGTTACCTGCGATTGTGGAGGCAGATTCATTCTATTTTGGTGATTTATCTGAAGTACCTAAACTTCACTCCCTAAATATGAATAAAGCAATTAAGTCAGGAGATGAAGATATTGTTTTAGCTTTGCGAACAGTAGACGATGTGACCTTTCCAGCTAGCCTGATGAAACTAAGAGAAGGACTAAAACTCCAATTAGAACACTCTAAGCAAGAGAGAACGGTCCTAGGTGTTTACCGTGAACGAGACGGTGTCATCAACCAACTATCTATCAACGAAGAGTATGTCAAAGACAAAGGGAAAGCTTTTCTTGAGATTCTCAAAAACAAAGATTTTGAAGAAGTAAAAACGCAAGAAACAATTGTCAAAGAAGAGCTTGGAAAAGCCAGAGACAGCGATGGAGATGGTGTATCAGATGAGGTGGAACGCTCTCTAGGTACAGACCCTTATAATGTCACTTCTAGTCCATACCATCGCTCTAAAAAGGAGACAGATTTGTCTAAAGATTCCTCTCAAAAAACGTTGTCGGATATCCTAAAAGAGAAAGATACAAAAGCTCTTTCTGCTCATCTAAAAGAAGGAATGAAGGAGTATACGAAGTCAGACCAGTACAAGAATTTCTTGACTGCTATGAGTAAGTTCCATGACTACTCAGTTAAAAATATCCAGCTGATGCTTGCTCAAAATAGAGACATTACACATGTGGCTTCTTATCAAACTTGGAAAAAAGAATTTGACAGACAGGTTCAAAAAGGGGAGAAAGGGCTCAAGATTTTTGTACCTGTTCAAGTCAAGGTGCGGGATGAAAATGGTGAGGTAAAGAAGGATGAAAACGGGAAAGAGATGACGGTTACTCGCTTCAAATTTGGAACGGTATTTGATGTGAAGCAAACTGAAGGTAAGGAACTTCCCAAACCAATTCATTTGCTTGAGGGTAGTGTTCCAGACTATGAAAATCTGTATCGAGCTACTCGCCAAGTTTCTCTCGACAACCATGTCCCTATCTCTTTCAAAGCAATCAAGGGAGACGCAAATGGTTATTACAATCTGGAAACAAGAGAGATAGTCATTGCGGAGAAACAGATGAGTGAAGCACAAATCATGAAGACCCTTTTTCATGAAATGGCTCACTCAAGACTTCATCATCAAGCAGATGGATTCACAACTGTAGAGAGAGAACTACAGGCAGAAAGTATTGCTTATGTTGTGGCCAGCCATTACGGAATTGATACGAGTGATTACTCGTTTGCATATCTTCACTCATGGTCACAAGACCAGCAGAACTATTCTGATTTGGAAGCGCAATTGAAGGTGATTCAGTCTGAGAGCAAGAGAATGATGGAGAAGATTGATGTGAGACTTGAGGAAGTAAAAACCAAATCTAAATTTGCAGACAAGCTTCAGTCTAAGCTTGAAAAGGCAGAGACTGAAACCAAACAAGCCATTGAACAGAAGAAGGTCGAGGGGAAAACGCAAATGACAAAAAAGTCACTAACTCCACGCAAAGAACATTAGACCAATTATTCACTAGACCACCAAAAGGAGAACAAGAAGATGATCGAAAAGATTAAACAAGAAACACTGAATGTCCTATCGGATTTATTCCTTGAAGGATTGGAAATGGACACGGTTCGCCCCAAAGAAGAGATGACCTCTGTGAACAAGAAATTATGCCTCCATCTTATCCGTCAAGAGGGAAAAGCTATCGCAGATTTTTCAGAAGAACTACAAGAGGAATACCGTATTACTTATCAAGAAATTGAGCAATTGCAAGATAGAGAATTTGAAATTTTACGTGCAGAAATTCTCAGCTTAGAGGTCGCAGACCTCCCCTCGTGATGGAAAAAACTTGTCTGACAAGACAAGAAAAAGTGCGTAGCACTGACCAGGGGGATTGGGGGACTCCCCAAAATTTCAAAAAGGAAAGGGCGTCAATTCGTGTAGGGTTGATGTTCCCTGACCTTTTTGATTTTTAGCGTTTGTCCTGACAAATGCTATGCTTGCCAGATGAAAAGGGAGGAGTTGAGCCTATACAGAAAAGGAGGGAATTTTATGACAATAACAAGTAATCGTAGTCGTTCAATCAAAAAAGAATTTTTTGTGGATGACAAAGAGAATCAGTTCATCAAAAGACAAATGGAGAAGGCAGGAATCAAAAATTTTTCTCTCTTTGCCCGTCTCATGTTGGTGACAGGAGAGGTACAGATGATTGATTTTCCAGCACTCAAAAAACTCCGACTCGAAATCAATAAGGTTGGTGTCAATATCAACCAGATCGCAAAGAAAGTGAATGAGAATGACCATGCTAGTCGTTCGGACGTTCAAGAGTGCCAAGAGCAACTGGAGGAGATAAGACAGCTTGTAAATAACCTCATTCAATCGGAAGTTAGAGAAGGGGAAAAAAGAAATGGTAGTGACCAAAGTTATTCAGATAAAGTCAGAGCAATCCCTTGATCGAGCAATGAAGTATATTGCCGATGATTCAAAAACACTTGAAAAAGATGCGCTTCATCGTGCGATGGATTACATCGTGAATGAAGCCAAAACGTTTACGAATGCTTCAGAAAATATTACTGAGTTTCCTCATAAAGTCGTTGATGGTAAAGTAGTCTATCAGCTAGTGTCTTCTTATGGTGTTAGTCATCACTCCACCGCTACAGACGAATTTGAGATGACCCGAATGAATGCGCAGAGTAAATTTGGGAAACGAGGAAGTGGGGAAGATGTGATTGCCCATCATATTATCCAATCTTTTAGCCCAGAAGATGACTTAAGTCCACAAGAAATTCATGAAATTGGTCGACGGACAATTCTTGAATTGACGGGCGGACAACATGAATTTAAAATCGCCACACACATTGATCGTGGGCATATACATAACCATATCATTTTTAATGCGACTAATATGGTCACTCTCAAAAAGTTTCGTTGGCAAAAAGGAACGAAGCGCAGCTTGATGCAAATTTCAGACAAACATGCAGGACTTGCAGGCGCAAAAATTTTGGATGAGAGGATGAGAACTTCTCGTAAGGAGTATGTCGCCTATCGGAAGAAACATGTTTTTCGATATGAGATTAATGAGCGGTTAGACTTTCTCCTGAAGCATTCTACTTCGTTAAAAGATTTCCAAGAAAAAGCAAGAGCACTGGATATTGAAATGGATCTCTCCCGGAAGGAGGTACGATACAAGCTCCTTGTTCCGTTAGGTGGAAAATATCAGGAGCGTTTTGCACGTGACAGGACGCTGTCAAAGAGAGGGAACTATTCTCTTGAGGGGTTAGAGAAAAAATTATCTGGTAACCAAGTGACTTTATCAGTTGATGAAATCAAGGAGGCTTATCAAGCTCATCAGGCAGAAAAGGCAGAAGACTTTGAAATTCGTTTGACGGTTCATGAGTGGCAGGTTCTTGAGGAGACAACCAAGGGATTGTATATTGAGGTTGAGTATGGTCTTACCAATAAAGGAGTTGTTTTGATTCCAGCTCGCTGTGTTGATAAGAGAGAAGACGGTAGCTATGATATTTTCATTCAACGAAATGACTGGTTCTATTTCACAAACCCAAAAGACGCTTCACAAAATAAAGCGATCAAGGGAGAGACGCTCGCAAGACAGCTTTCTTATGATAACGGTGAGCAAATTATTCGCAAAAATCCATACATCTCTCGTATGGATCAGCTAGTTCGAGAATTTAATTTCTTGAGCAGTCATGATGTGACTGATGGTCGACAGTTTGAAGCACTTTTAGATCGCTTTAGGGAACAAGTGAGTGAGACACAAAAGGAGCTAGAGCGATTAGATGATCGACTGGCGGAGCTTCATAAACTACAGTCAGTGCTCCTTGCAATGGAGGAAGGTTCTCCAGAGCAGAGAGAGATTGCTCAAACAATTCTAAACCATTTGGGGCTTGATTCTTCTGCAAGTAAGAGTGAGATTGATAAGCTAATTCAAGAAATCCAGCTTGAGAGAGACGCTCTTCACCAACGATTTAACTCCATTGTAGATGAGCATGAGGAGCTCACTCGGATCAAGCAAAATGTTCATACCCGAGAACAGAGTCGTTCTCGTCTATAAACTAGAAAGGAATACTAGGTATGATGAAATTAGAAAAAATTGCATTAGGTGCTATTGTTCCTTATGAACGAAACGCCAAGAAACATCCACAAACTCAGATTGAGCAAATTAAACAGTCTATTCTGAAATTCGGAAACAATGACCCCATAGCCATTGATGAGAATAATGTCATTATTGAAGGGCATGGTCGCTATCTAGCATTGAAAGAATTGGGGCATGAGCTGGTGCCAGTCATTCGCTTGAGTCACTTATCAGATGAGAAAAAGAGAGCATACATTCTTGCGCACAACAAATTGACTTTAAATACTGATTTTGACATGGAGTTGCTTCAACTAGAATTACAAAACATTTTAGATGTTGACATGTCCCTATTTGGTTTTTCCGCTTCACTCTTTTCTCATCAGGATAAAGAAGAAATTGCGATGCCCGTTGTTAAGGAAGAACCACAAATAGAAGCAGGTCAATTGTATCAACTTGGACCGCATCGTTTAATGTGTGGGGATGTGCGCAATCCCTTAGATATGAAACGCCTGATAGGAAACAAGACTATTGATCTCTATGTGACAGATCCGCCTTATAACGTAGCCTACGTTGGAAAAACTAAGGAGGCACTGACTATCCAAAATGATGCAATGGAGCAAGCACAGTATCGGTAGTTTTTGAGGCAGTGCTTTTTTGCAGTTAATTCTTACCTAAAACCAGGAGGAGCGTTCTATATTTGGCATGCGGATACAGAGCGAGTGAATGTTCAGATTGCCCTCGAGGAAGCAGGTTGGGATGTGAAGGAGAATCTCATCTGGGTCAAAAATAGTTTTGTGATAGGTCGGCAAGACTATCACTGGCAGCATGAACCTTGCTTATATGGGTGGAAGCCGGGAGCAAGCCACTATTTTCTTCCCAACCGTAGCTTTACAACCATTTTAGAAGATGAAGCTAGCTTAGAGAAAATGAGAAAATCTGATTTGATAGAACTGATTAAAACCTATCAAGAAGATACTCCAACAACAATCTTGAAAGTAGACCGCCCTACTAGTAGCAGGCTACATCCAACTATGAAGCCTATTTCCCTTATTAAACGATTGATTTTGAACTCTAGTCGTGAAGGAGAAATCGTGCTAGATACCTTTGGAGGAAGCGGCTCAACACTTCTAGCTTGTGAGGCAACTGGCCGAATCTCTTATACTATGGAAATAGATCCGGTATACGTTGATGTCATTATTAAACGCTGGGAAGAGATGACAGGTCAAAAAGCGCAGTTAGTTGAATAGAGGAGGTTATTTTGGCAAACGAAAAAAACTTGATTCCCTTAAACCAACGAACAAAGAGTGAACAAAGAGAAATCGCACGAATGGGTGGTCGTGCTTCAGGAGTTGCACGAAAGAAGAAAACTGACCTAAAGCGGACATTAGAGACTCTCTTGCAATCAGAGGTTAGTAATCACAAGATGAAGGAGCTACTTGTTTCCTTGGGATACGAACCAACCAATGAAACCGCCCTTGTTTTAGTCATTCTTCAGAAGGCTTTGAATGGTGATATGCGAGCCGTTTCTCAAATTCGTTCTTTCCTACAAGATGATGATTCCCTACAATGATAGATATAGATATAATTACAAATATAATTACAATTGTATTTGTAATTATAAATAAAGTGTGGTATAATAAAAGAAGATAGGAATGAACCTATCTTCTAAACAAATAAAAAGCTACTTCATGACTTGGATTGGACCCCTAGATGAAGTAGCAAAACCTAAAAAATAGGTACAGAGCTATTATACCATACTGTACTCTATTTTGTGATTTCATTCGAGTACAATGTGTTGTACTCCTTAGAAAAGGAGAAGAAAGATGAAGTTAATCAGTTTTTCAGCGATTAAAGGTGGTGTTGGAAAAACAACTCTTGCATTTAATTATGGTGAGTGGCTCGCAAAACAGGGACAGTCAGTCTTGTTTGTGGATTTAGATCATCAATGTAACCTTACTCAAACGTATCAAATTTATACGAGCGAAGATACAGTCGCAAATATTTTTTTAGGAAAAGGAAATGTGGCGGTTCATTCTATTAAAGAGAACATTTCTTTAATTGCAGGAAGTATGAATCTAGATTGGATTGAAGCAAGTTTAGAGCATAATACAAATAAGTACATGTTGTTGTATATGTGGCTTCAGGATCATTGTGAAGAGTATCAACTGGCGCAATATGATTATGTGATTTTTGATTGTCGTCCAGACTTCTCGATAGCTACACGAAATGCGGTGGCAGTTAGTCATTCCATCATTAGTCCGATTATTCCAAGCGATTTTGGGTACCTCGCTAAATTCAACATTGAAGAGAAGCTAGAAGATTTTAAGGCAAGTGCCATCAATTTTCAAACAAGAGAAAGTTATGTGACCGCCGAATTATTCTTTGTTGCAAATATGATAAAGAATAATACGAATTCGTCAAGAGAACTATTGGCACGTTTAGAGAATGAACCGAATTTGATAGGGATTATTCCTAACAAGGAACTATTCAATCGTTCAACATTGGATAAAATTTCCATAGCTGAAATGCGAGAGGATGAGACTCTTTATTGTAAACACAAGAAGTTCTTTAACTCCATTGATGAGACATTTTCTGGAATATATGGTAGAATATAATTGTGTATATAAGTATAAATATAATTATATATGATAGGAGAGAAATATGGCTTTTAATGGGACAAAAGACGATATCAGAAAGGCGCTAGGAGTGAAAAAACCAGCGCCAATAGGCAACCAATCAATCATTCCAGTTGCACATAGATCAGAGAATAAGAAACAGTTTCAATTTACTTTGCGTCCTAGCAATCGAGAAAAGTTGCATCAAATTGCTCAATCAAGAGGCTATCGCTCAGATTCTGCCTTTTTGGATGCACTGATTGAAAACTTGTAACTTGACAACCGTACCTTATGCGTGTTATAATGACAATGCGATGAAAGATGTTTGACCTCTATACGAGGCAACGGAAAATCCCCTTGCAAAATCCTACAAATGCAAGGGGATTTTTTTTTGCGTAGTCTGCGATTAACTACGTCCGAGCTAGCGGCACTTACTCATCTTCTTTCTTATCTAGCCATTTAGAAAATAGTGCAAGGACTATCCCGACCAAAATCGGTGCGATGAGATTTTGAAAGATATTTGACCACACAGGCAACTCACCTCCTTTCGACAGGCGGTGTTTTGTTTGTGCCAACTAGTATTATATCATGGATTTTTCTCAGAACCAAAAGAAATTTGAAAACCTCCTTTGAAGTAGATACAATATTTAAAAATGCTTTTAAGGAGACTAGGATGGATACCCGACCTATTGATGAAAGAGATTTTGTATCAGAACTTCGGAAAGAAAATCACGAAAAATTTTTTCAATTTCTTGAGCAGTACGAGAATTATGTTGCACCGATTATGCGGGCAAAAGGTTATCGGTGCAAGGATCGAATAGAGAGGACAGTGTTATTCACCTTTGGAGAATTGACTTTCTCTCGAAGTCGCTGGTATAAGGGGAAGCAGTGCCGTATTCCAGTTGATGAAAAGCTAGGTCTTACCAAACATGTCCGCTATTCTCAGGAACTCATGTATCAAGTTGTACGGCTGTCTCAAAAGGTTCCTTACCGCAAAGTACCAGAAATTATTGAAATGATGTACGGCATTTTTATCTCAAAAGATACAGTCAATAAGGCTGTTCAGATGACCGCAACCTTACTGGAAGATCGAGAAGATTATCGTTTTTACGAGGAGGAGGCAGCACCTGAGAAAATTTCCTCTCCAATCATTTATGTGGAAGGTGACGGACTGTTTCTCAAATCTCAGGAAAAAGAGAAAAAACACATAGAATTTTCTCATTTTGTGATTCACACAGGAAGTAAGGAAGTTGGTAAAGATCGCTATGAGCTTCAGAACAAGAAAGAAATCAGTTCCTCAAATAATCGTAAGTCACGAGAACGTGTTCTTGACTATATCTACAATCATTTTGAGATTACGAAAGATACGATACTGATTACCAATTCTGATGGGGGAAAGGGCTATACTCCCTATGTTTTCAAAGAGCTAGCAAAAGCTCTCAAAATTCAACATCATGAACATTTCTGGGATAAATATCATGTCTATAAGGATATTCGCCTACTCACAAGAGGCTATTCAGCGGAGCTAAAAGCTAGTTTTTTTCAAGCTATACAAGCACATTCCAAAGCACAGCTAAAAACTTGCTTTGATACACTAGAGTCGTTGATTGATTCTGAAAAAGAGCAAGAAAGATTTGAGCAATACAAATCAAAATTTATGAAAAATTTCCAGTATACGAAAACGGCTAAACTGCGTGATATTTCTCCAGAGGGAGTAGGAATCATGGAGAGTCAACATCGAAAAATTACTTATCGAATGAAAAATAGAGGCATGTACTGGACTAGCAGGGGATCGGAGGCAATGAGTCAAATGCTTATTCTTGATGCGGACGAATTGCGAGAGTTATTCTTTGGGGAATGGAGAAAGGAATACGAGTATTATCGTAACAATTCTTCAAGCGCAGGACGAGCTGATCGAGTATTTAAAGAAACATCCTCAGTACGGACCTATAAAGCATATAGGTCTGGCAAGAGGCGAAGACGAGGCCACTAGTAATTCGTAATTTCACATATAAAACCTGCTAAAAATTGTATTTTTTGGAGGCTTTTTCGTCATGTTTTTTCATTCAAATAGTTGCATCCAGGGGGAGGATATAGTATAATAAGCTTATCAGAAAATGAAAAATGGTGCAGAAGTTCCAGCTTCTACACCACCGATTAAGACAAACTAGACCTTTGCTTAATCAGTCAAACAGTATTGTAACAGATTAAGGACAATATCGTCAAGACTGAGGCAAAGAAAAAATAATTTGTCTCAGTCTTTTTTGATAAGAATACTAGTTTTATCAGTTTTCTTGGCTATATATAAGGAATATCCGAACGTTCCCAAAAAGATAGACACACACGACCAACCAGAATAGCTTGACAAAGCCGACAGAATCAGATAGAATGGTAAAGTATGTTTAGTAACTGATCAAAACTAGCCGGCTAAACGAATACAAAATCTATGAGGAGGTATTCATCGTGAAACGTACTTTTCAACCAAGTAAAATCCGTCGCGCACGCAAACACGGATTCCGTAACCGTATGTCAACTAAAAACGGCCGTCGCGTGTTAGCAGCTCGTCGTCGTAAAGGACGCAAAGTGCTTGCAGTGGCATAATAAAACGATAAAAAAGCCAGCAGAAACTCGAGTCTGTTGGTTTTTTTATGGCAAAAGCGGTATAATAAAGAAAATGAGTTTTTGAGTTGCAAATAGTACAGGAGAAAAAATGATTCAAATTTTTGATACCCATACTCACCTCAACGTTGAAGAGTTTGAAGGACGGGCTGATGAGGAATTAGCCTTAGCAGCAGAAATGGGCGTGACCAGAATGAATGTGGTGGGCTTTGATAGGCCGACAATTAAACGTGCCTTGGACTTGGCAACTCGCTATGAGCAAGTCTATGCGACCATTGGCTGGCATCCGACTGAAGCTGGTACCTATACTGATGAGGTTGAGCAGTTTTTGCGTGAGCAATTGCAGCACGATAAGGTCATCGCCCTGGGGGAGATTGGCTTGGATTACTACTGGATGACGGCGCCCAAAGAGGTGCAGGAGCAGGTCTTTCGCCGGCAGATTGCTTTAGCAAAAGAATTGGACTTGCCCTTTGTTGTCCACACCCGCGATGCCTTAGAGGACACCTATGACATCATCAAGAGCGAGGGCGTTGGACTACGTGGTGGGATTATGCACTCTTATTCAGGCTCTTTGGAAATGGCAGAGCGCTTTATCAAGCTTGGGATGACCATTTCCTTTTCGGGCGTTGTCACTTTTAAGAAAGCAACGGATATTCAAGAAGCAGCGACTCACTTGCCGCTAGATAAAATTTTGGTTGAAACCGATGCTCCGTATCTAGCTCCTGTTCCCAAACGTGGACGGGAAAATCGCACGGCCTATACCCGCTATGTGGTCGATAAAATCGCAGAGCTCCGCGGTTTATCTAGCGAAGAAGTCGCAAGTAGAACCTACGCCAATGCGCAAGAGCTGTTTGGATTGAAAGACTGATATGAAGAAAAACATATCAGAAATCATTGTGGTTGAAGGACGAGATGACACAGCCAATCTCAAACGATTTTACGAGGTAGAAACCTATGAAACCAGAGGGTCTGCCATTTCGCAGGCGGATCTCGAGCGGATTAAGCGCTTGAATGACCTGCATGGGGTGATTGTTTTTACAGATCCAGATTTTAACGGTGAGCGGATTCGGAAACTGATTATGGCAGCTGTTCCGACCGCCAAGCACGCCTTTTTAAATCGCGATGAGGCAGTACCCAGCTCCAAGACCAAGGGCAAGTCGCTCGGCATCGAGCATGCGTCTTTTGAGGACTTGGACAAGGCCCTCTCACAGGTCTTGGGTGCAGAGGAAGAAAGGCCTGCTTTTGACATCATGCGGAGCGATTTGATTCGCCTCGGTTTTCTCGCAGGTTCAGACAGCCGCAAGCGCAGGGAGTACCTCGGTGAGCAGCTCCGCATTGGCTATACCAACGGCAAGCAACTTTTGAAACGCCTAGAGATGTTTGGCATCTCGCTAGCTGAAGTCGAAAAGGTTATGGAGGGGTATGAATAATGGGATTATTTGATTTTTTAAAAAAGAACAAAGAGCAGCAACAACCAGCAGCTCAAGAACATTCAAGCGTGTTTGGAGTAGAGGATATTTTCAATCTGAAAAGGTCAGGTGATCTGGTGGTGGTCGGAGAGGTCAAGGGGCAGATTCGAGTGGGAGATACCCTATGGGCTAGAAATATTGGCGATGAAGATGCGAAGTCCTTTTTGGTGAACATCAAGCAGATACAAAATATCAAACAACAGTCAGTATCAGAATTAGTGGATACAAAGGGGAGCTTGCTGATTGAAGTAGATTCCTCTTTACTGAAAAAGGGAACCGTTATTTCTAATGAGAGTTCTTCGGATAAGGAACGTTATGGTGCTTATGTGACAGCGCTTGGAAATTCCTTTGTTAGACTACAAAATGGAACATTGAGTGAAGCAGATATTGCGGATGTCAGCTTCTCAGACATAGCAGAAATTATCCGATTATTTATTTGGTACCATTCCCAGAATGCGGAAAATGAAGCTAGTGGCATGCAAGAAGCCTATCAAGGGAAATTAGAAATCTTAAAAGGGATTTTAAAAGATAAAATACTTGAAGTCAATGCTTTCTACGCTGTTTATTCCACTGCTACGGGAGAGCCACATTTGTTTTCCAAAACGTTTAAGTATGACGATGGTTCCTATTCTTGTTCAGGTCCACTGATTCAGATTTGTCCTCTAGTCTCTCATAGTGAGTTACAGTCTTATATAGAGCAGGAGCCTAAATTTACTCTTGAAAAGATTGTCAAGGGCGAGGATGGACAGGGAATTGTTCATTTTTTAGAGGCGTCTTTTTATCTAAATGGTGCTGTAGGTGTTTTTACATTAGAGGAGCAAGTGTCCGTTTCTGCGGAGGATTTGGTAGCACCACCAGACTGGTCGCATCTACCGGCTATTCAAATACCGATTACGAATCCTGACCTTGTGCGCTGGATGCTGTTGATGGGACAGCTCGGAAATCTTGAGACGGAAGATCAGCAACTCATTTACAGGCTTTATCATCGTTTTATGTCACAAGAGTTGGTAAAAGCAAAATTTTTAGTCCCAACGAAACGAGATGGGGAGATGGAGCAGCCGGATGAAGAGGGGAAAACCACTCTGACAAAGGACACGACATTTAGTTTTCCTTTAAAGAAGGGAAATGGGGATGGATATGTTCTTCCCATGTTTACAGACTGGAAACGAATGGGAATGGTATTTGATGAGACATGGGAGGGCTGGATCCAGCCGATAGATGGAATGATTTCAAAATTTGACTGTACTATTAATGCGACAACATTTCCTCAAGCAGGACTCTATATTAGTCAGGAAAGTCTTGACGAGATGAAACAACAGCTTGAACGATAGTCTGCTCATTACTATATATGGAGGCTTTTATGGTGGATGGAGAAGCTGTTAGTAGGATAAGGTATAGAAAGAAAAAGATGATTGTGAGGAATTTAGGGAAGAACGATGGAGAAAGCGCAGAATCGATTAGTCAGACAGTCCAATATTGAATTATTAAGAATTGTTGCAATGCTTGGAATCATTGCTTCTCATTTTTCGGTTTTTGGTCACTTTGATTTTCCCATAAACACTATCAGCATGAATAGGCTATGGATTCAATTTTTGCCCTTGGCTGGAAATATAGGCGTTAATATTTTTGTTCTCATTTCAGGCTACTTTTTAATCCATAAAACCACTTTAGAATGGCGTAAGGTCTTAGCGATTTGGTTGCAACTTTCCACTTACTCTCTTCCTTTCTTTTTGTTAGGAATAGCTATTGGACCTGCTAAGTTTGATGTTCATTGGGCGTTTACCTATATAGTACCTATACTATATAGAAAATGGTGGTTCATCAGCTGTTACATAGTATTATTGATACTATCTCCATATATAAATTGATTGCTCACAAGTTTAGATAGGAAAAGTTATCAAAGACTGTTGATGTTAGTAGGATTTATGTGGGTTATAATTCCTACTGTGACGAAAAAGAGCTTTGAAAGTAATGATTTGTTATGGTTTATGTATCTTTATTCGGTTGCTGGATATGTTAGATTATACGGGGATCGATTGCAAAAGAGAGCCAGTATCTATCTTTTCTGGGCGATGTTATCTATCGTATTCATTTATAGTAGTGTTCTTGTGCTAGATTTATTGGGATTGAGATGGCCAGGTTTTGCTGGAGAAGCTATCTATTTTTATGGGAAAAATAAGTTGCCGACAGCGTTAGCCTCTCTTTTCATATTTCTAGGTTTTAGAAAATTAGACATTGGTCATCATCGATTCATTAATCTCGTCTCTTCGACCACGTTTGGAATCTATATCATACATGAGCATCCGTTATTACGTGATTTCTGGTGGGTTACGGTATTTAAAAATGCGACTTTTTCGAATAGTCCCTATTTAATCCCCTATTCTATACTAGCAGTTATACTTGTGTTTACAATGTGTTTGTTGGTTGAAGTGGCACGCCAAAAATTTATTGAAAAACCTTATTTTTCTTTTGTAGAACGGCAAATTCAAAAGCTATTGTTAGGAAGAAAAGTAATAAAATGATAACCCTGAAATGAAAGAGAGTTACAAGAAGGTATGCATATTGCAGATTACAGCGTGACGCGCGCGATTTTGGAGCGTCATGGTTTTACGTTTAAGAAGTCCTTTGGTCAGAATTTTTTGACCGATACCAATATTTTACAGAAGATTGTGGATACGGCAGAGATTGATGAGGCGGTCAATGTCATTGAGATTGGGCCTGGAATTGGGGCTTTGACAGAGTTTTTGGCAGAGCGAGCAGCGGAGGTTATGGCCTTTGAGATTGATGAGCGCTTGGTACCGATTTTGGCGGATACGCTCCGTGATTTTGACAATGTGACCGTGGTCAATCAGGACATTTTAAAGACTGACTTGGAAGCAGCTGTTAAGCAGTTTAAAAATCCAGCCTTGCCGATTAAGGTGGTGGCCAATCTCCCTTACTACATTACGACACCGATTTTGATGCACTTGATTGAAAGTGGCATTCCCTTTAGCGAGTTTGTCGTGATGATGCAGCGGGAGGTGGCTGACCGCATTTCAGCAGTGCCCAACACCAAGGCTTACGGGAGCTTGTCGATTGCGGTACAGTATTACATGACGGCTAAAGTAGCCTTTATCGTACCGCGTACGGTCTTTGTGCCTGCGCCAAATGTGGATAGCGCTATTTTGAAAATGACCAGACGTCCAGAACCTGCGGTAGCGGTGACAGATGAAAAGTTCTTTTTCAAGGTGGCAAAAGCCAGCTTTACCCATCGCCGCAAGACCTTGTGGAACAATCTGACCAGCTATTTTGGCAAGGCTGATGGTGTCAAAGAAAAGCTAGAAGCAGCACTTGACGCAGCCAGCTTGCAACCGACTGTCCGCGGGGAGGCTCTTACTTTAGAAGATTTTGCACGTTTGGCAGATAGCCTAAAGGCAGAAGGATTGGGATAGAAATTGATTGGAGATATAAAAATACCGAGAGAACAGGGTATCCGTGTTCTCTCGGTATTTTTTATGAGTAGGTGTGAATCTCCGTTTCCATATTATTAGGAGAAAGAGTGATTGATCGGTAGCCTCGTGGTAAAACACCATAGCAATTATAGCCAGAAACATTTCCATAGATAAACCGATGGTTTAAGAAGACTCCCTCGAAGTTATTATCGTGATCGTGTCCGCAGAAAATAGCATGTATGTGGTGTTGATACAAGATATGGCTGAAGAGTCCGGTATTTAATTTAGGGGCTGAGATACGAGGGTTCATTTCCCAATAATGCCCATCAATAATATGTTCTCCTGCCTGTTCAAATTCAGGGAGTGGAATATGCAAAAAGAGTAAATCGTGAGTCAAATCTGGGTGTTGCATCAAATATTGTTGAGATGTTTCTTTGTACCAGTTTACTTGCTCTAAGGACACCCAGTCATAGCTTTCAATGTCTAGCAAAGCATCTGCTCCAGAATCAATGAAATAAAGCACATTGCTTAACCGTTGGTCTTTATACAGTTCAATGGTAAAGCATTCTTTATGGTGGCTATCGCAAAATACATGTGATTTTGGTGCTAGGTAATGGAAGTATTCTTGTTCTAAGGCTTGCAAATCTTGACGGGATAAGGATTGTTCGGAGTCGTGGTTTCCATAAGTGATGGCTAGTGGAATAGGGTACTGATTAAAGATGTCTGCTAGGACCTTCAATCCTTTTTGGGGCTCCTTCACGCCATCAGACCAAATCAAATCACCGGTAATGCAAATCAAATCAGCTGGTGTTGACTCAAGAGTGGCCTTGATTTTTTCAAAGCTTTTGAGATCCTTTTGATTAAAAGGTGCTTCGCCGATATGAATATCGGTAAACTGTAAAATAGTGAATGTTTTGTTTGGATAAGTGAGCATCAAGAACATCCTTTCGTTAAACTTTCTATGCTTTTACCATAACCAAGATTGGCTTAAAAATCAAGTTTATTAATAACATTTTTTTGTATAAAATTTGTAAAAGTTTGTTATTCGTTCTGTTGAAAGTCATTTTTGTATATGGTAGACTGGATATGTATAAGTAAGCGTTTTCTAAAAACAGAAAGGAGATTTCTTGGTGAAAAACGAAATCATAAAGGTAGACAGTGGAGAAATTCGGCTATCCAAAATTATTTTGGGATCGAGTGATTATCTGAAATTAAACAATATGTCAAAAGTCCATGCGATGTTTGGGGCTTATGTCAATGCAGGTGGATTAGCCATTGATACTGCGCGTCATTATAGAGAGAGCGAGTCAGTCATTGGTGAGTGGCTAAATGGGAAACCACGTTCTGCCTATACGATTATTACCAAGTGTTGTCATCCCGTTCGAGAAGCACCTCACGCACCGAGAGTGACCCCAGGGGATATCATTCAGGACTTAACGACTAGTTTAGAAATGCTTGGTACAGACTATGTGGATATTTTGTTACTCCACCGTGATGATACTAATTATCCTGTAGGTCCTTTAATGGAGACACTTAGTCAGCTGGTAGATGAACAGAAAATCCGAGCATTTGGAGTATCTAACTGGACCTTGGACCGAATCAAGGAAGCTCTAGCTTATTGTCAGGAGCATCAGTTGCATCCTCTATCCTTTAATAGCCCCAATTTAAGTTTGGCTGCTGTCAACTGTCAGCGCTGGGACAATACTGTAACAGCTAATCAAGAAATGCTAGACTGGCATGAAGCCAATCAGTTTCCTTTGATTGCCTGGTCTGCTCAGGCGGAAGGTTTCTTTGGCCATCGCTTCAAAAAAGAAGACAAGGACAATCCAGAATTAAAAGAATTTGTAGATGTCTATTTTAATGAGTTGAATTGGAAGCGCTTAGATATATGTGATCGATTGGCGCGAAAAAAGGGTGTAAAGCCGATTCAAGTTTCATTAGCTTATGTATTAAATCAACCGTTTCCAGTATTTGCAACGATTGGTCCAGAAGAAGAGTGGCATCTTCAGGATTCGCTTGATGCATTGGACATTCGCCTTTCAGATGAGGAAATGGAATCTTTAAGGAAAGGAGAGTAGAAATCAGTGGAGAAAAAGAAAATAGCGGCGCAGCTCTATTCGGTTCGCAAGGAATTGGCCAAGAATCCAGAGGAAACCTTTAAAGCTTTAAAGGAAATTGGATTTGAAGCCGTGCAGTTGGATGGAATGCGTGGTCATTCTCCTAAGGAAATCAAGTCATTGGTGGATCAATATGGTTTTGAGATTGCTGGAATGCATATCAAGCATAATCGATTCTTTCATGACATCGACGGTATCATTGAAGAGGCCTTGCTCTTTAACTGCAAGACAATCTATGATAAATACATCGATGATGAAGAACAGCACTTGGACGGCTATATCAAGACCAAGCAGCAGCTGTTGCGCGTTCAAGAGCAGTTAAAAGGTCTTGGCTTTCGTGTTGGCCTGCATTGTCCAGAGTATGACTTTAACAACCAGATAGAGGGTGTGACAGTTTTGGACTATATTACTGCTCCAGAGTACGGTTTGGGCATTTATGCTGAGCCAGATACTTATTGGATGTCGGTTGCAGGAAAAGATCCTGTTGAAGAGTTCAAAAAATTCTCGTATCGTGCTCCGATTGTTCATCTCAAGGATTATAAAAAAGGCTTTAATCCTAAAGATATGGACAACAACCTGACGGAGTTGGGTAGTGGAGATGTACGGTTTGATAAGATTGTTCGCTGGGGAGAAGCAAACGGCGTAGAGTATTATTGTATTGAACAAGATTACTCGAAGATTGGAATGCTACATAGTTTAGCAAAAAGTTTTGATTATTTATTGTCAATTTAAAAAAGTGAGGAAATACAGATGAAAAACAGGTCAAGATGGGTATTGATGAGCAGTGTATTGCTAGGTGGGGCTCTGCTTAGTGCTTGTGGTAGTAGTTCATCAACATCAAGTGATAAGGTATCGCTATCGATTAACTATTATAATGGTGCCATTAGTGACACAGCTATCGAAAATGCTAAGAAGGAATTTCCTGATTATGAATTGAACTTCAAGCAAATTCCAGCCAATGGGGATTTTGATACCAAATTGAAAGCAAGTCTAAATTCAAAATCAGCACCGGATATTACCGCAATCAATAGCAACATTGCCGACTACATTCCTTACAGTGATCGCTTTGTGAATCTATTAGACTATGGCACAGCCGATTTAGCCAAAGACTATGTTGAGTGGAAATGGGATTCTTGCTTTACAAATGATAAATCAGCTCAGATTGCGATGCCGATTGATATTGGGCCAACGGCCTTGTTCTACAATGTTGAAGCCTTTAAAAAAGCAGGGTTGCCAACAGAAGATAAGTCAGTCAGCGAGTTGTTGAGTAGTGATGAGAAGTACATGGAAGCGGCGAAACAGATGAAAGAAAAAGCTGATATGCCGATGTTCCAATCTTCATTGTCTCTGCTTCAACAACGCTATCGTGCGATGACCAAGCACATCTATGATAAAGATGGCAACTTAATCTATGCTGATGGCGAATTGAAAAAAGCTTGGGATTATGCTGTTATGGCAGAAAAGAATGGCTATACACTTGGGGCAAAAGGAAACAGTGCCGATGGTGCGAACTCCGTTCAACGAGGCCTATTTGGTGGTATGATTGAAGCCTCTTGGGGGATCAATGACTTGGCTGAAGATGGAGCTTCTCCTGAACAATGGTTGATTGCGAAATCACCATTCTTACCATCTAACTATGGTGGTTCCTATCTTGCAGTTATCAAGACAACTGCTCATCCAAAAGAAGCAGCTGAAGTGGTTAAATATCTCACGAATGAAGAAAGCCAACGAGTGAACTATAAAGAGTTGGCGCTCTTCCCATCAAATAAAAAGGTATTTGATGATGAATTTGCTAATGTGAAACATGAGTTGTTCGGTAATGAGCAATACAATCATTACTTTATTGAAGCAGCGAATGCTTTGGAATACATTCCATTTGATCCACGTGAATCTGCTGCCTTTGAATGTTTTGAAAATCAGATGACCCTTGTTGCAGAGCAAGGAAAAGATCCTGAACAAGCATGGAATGATGCGATGAAGAAGGTAGAAGAAATCTCTAAATAGTTGATAGAATATTGTTTTGCTAGTAGATAGTGTGTTCTACTAGCAAAACTTATCTTTCAAAGAGATGAAAGGTAGGACGATGAGTAAGAAAAAAGATATTGACAAGTATGTTCCCTATCTTTTTATTTCTCCATTTTATATTTTGTTTTTGATTTTTGGCCTCTTTCCCATTGTATTTGCGGGTATCTTAGCGTTTAACAAATGGGATGGTCTGGGAGAAATGAGATTTGTCGGATGGGGAAATTTTATCCGATTGATACATGATGCGGATTTTTATCTATCCGTGAAAAATACATTGATTATTTGGGCAGTTGGAACATTCCCGATGCTCTTTATAGCTTTGGTGTTGGCTTTTATAATCAATCTAAAGTTTGTGAAGCATAAAGAATTGTTAAAGGCCATTTTCTTTTTACCGAATATTACTTCTGTTGTTGCAGTTACCATCCTGTTTGGTCTGATTTTCTCCAATCTGGACGGTCTCGCAAATAGTTTATTGCAGTTTTTAGGTTTGGCACCGATAAAGTGGGTGACCTCGACATTCTGGGTTCGGATTGTGATCGCCCTCATTAATATTTGGATGTATCTGGGATACAATACCATTATCTATCTGACAGGTATTACGAAAATTCCAAATGATTATTATGAGGCGGCCATAATGGATGGGGCGACGAATTTTCAAATCTTTCGTCATATTACCATTCCGCAATTAAAGCCGATTATCTTATTTACCGTGATGATGTCGACAATCGGTGGCTTGCAGGTATTTTCAGAAGCGCAGGTTCTCGTACCGCAAGGCGCTACGCCAGAAGGTGGTGCGATGACCATTGTCTATTACTTGTATAATACAGCGTTTTCTAATAATGATTATGGATACGGGTCCGCAATCGCGTGGGCTTTGGTGATTATTATCATGATCTTCTCATTATTAAACTGGTATTTGACGACTTATCGCATCAAGGGAGAATAGGTATGGGAAATAAGCCATTTAAATTATTCGTGAGAATTTTTCTAGGAATTGGTGTGATTCTATCCATTTTTCCATTTTACTGGATGTTAGTGATGGGCAGTAAGCAGAACAAGGAAATCTATCAGATTCCCCCCAATTTACTACTAGGTTCTGAGTTATTTCATAATATTGAGACTGTGTTCAGAGAGACATCGTTCTTTCATTCGGTACTCAATACGCTCTTTATTGCAATTACCTCAACGATACTTATTTTGTTCTTTGATTCCTTGGCAGGCTTTTCCTTTGCAAAATTAAAATTTAAAGGCAAGGGCTTCTTGTTTACCTTTTTATTGGGAACGATGATGATTCCAGGACAGTTAAATATTATTCCATCTTTCTATTTGATGGATAAGTTGGGGTGGGTCGGATCGTATAAAGCATTGATTATTCCAGGGATGGCAAATGCTTTTGGGATTTTCTGGATTAAGCAATACTGTACAGATGCGATACCAGATAGTCTCATTGAATCAGCAAAATTAGATGGGTGTTCGACCTTTAAAGTGTACTTTAAGATTGCACTCCCTATCATGAAACCTGCATTGGCCTTCTTAGCCCTGTATTCCTTTATGGGGTCATGGAATGACTATGTGTGGCCGTTGATTATTTTGAATGATGAGTCAAAGTATACCTTGATGTTGGCGCTCACTCAATTAAAAGGGCTCTATACTGTCAATTATCCTTTGGTTATCACAGGAACGCTATTAGCAACGATTCCATTATTGGTTGTATTTGTAATCTTTAGTAGGCAGTTGATTGCAGGTATTACAGAAGGGGCTGTGAAGCAGTAGGCAAGGCGATGAAAGAAAAAGTAATAGAATGGCAAGCAAAATTGATGGATATCATCATCGTGAGTGTGATAATTGTGCTGGGCTTGTTGACGGTCGTTGGAGGGGTATACAGCCTATTGATTGCGTTTGTATATCTGGCTCCACTATCAGATAGCAAGTGGACAGTTACAAAAGACAAGAAGATCATTGCAGTTTGTATAGGGGCACAGATTCTGGTCTATGCTCTCTTAGCCATTCTGTTCCTAAATCTTCAGCTTCTTCCAGTCTTGCCGAATCTTTTGGTCATTGTCAGTAGCTTTTTACTAACAGTATTGAGTATTACCAGTTTTTCCCTCTTGACAACAGGTATATGGCAATTAGCTAGGGGGTATGTCCCGTCTATGGCTCTTGTCTATCAAGGGATGAGAGGGTTGGTCTTAGGTGTTCCAAGTTGGATTGTCTTATTTGCTTTGTTGTTAATGGCAGTTTTTGCAGTGGTGGTTTATCCGCCCTGTTTGGTGATAGTCATCGGCAGTTTTCTTAAGCTACTCAATAAAATGAGTGAGAAGATGATGCTAGAAAGAAGCTAGTGCTAAGGAGGAGTACCATGAAGTTGACCCAGCGGGAAATTGACTTACTCCGGTTCATTTTAGAGCAAAAAGATGGGCTGGACATCGAAAATATCCGCCAAAGATTGGGCCTGTCTGATAATCAGATTCGATACACCATAGGGAAAATCAATCAGTTTTTACGAAGCAGAAAAGCTAGTTTGTTAAAGGTGGAGAAGGACTGTATTGTGATTGGAAATCGAGAAAGAGTCCTAGAAGAATTTACCTTTTTTGTGTCTCATACAACACCAGGGCAGTTCAAATTTACTCCCCGACAGATGGAATATTTCATTTTACTGAAGCTCCTCATCGCAGATGACTATATTCCGATTAATTATTTTACAAAAGTGCTAGGATCTTCTAGAACTAGCATTGTCAACCTGCTTGAAAAGGTTAAAAAAAGGTGTGCGAGGGAAGCGATTCAACTGGACTATGTGCTGAGACGAGGCTATCGTATACCAGAATACAGCTTTAAGCGATTTACTTTCTTTGTATCGATTCTAAAAAAATTAATCAATATCCGGGAAATCTACAGTTTCTATTACAAGGACAATGTCTATTCTAAAGTAGGCGACTTGGTTTTCTTTGATATTTTTGAATTAGATGTGCTCTTTGAAGCCTTGGAAAAAACGATTGAATATTCCAAGACGGTAGATGATCAGATGGATGATACGGCCTTTTTGAATATGATGATTCTCAATTATAAATTGATGAAGGTGGAAAAGGAAGCGCCTAATCCAAGCCAAGAAGAAAGGCTGAAGCAACTGAGCCAGTTCCTATCTAGCTTAGAGATGAATCATGAACAAAAAATTGAAGACTTACAGTTGGCGCAGGACTTGCTGGCGTACCTGAATGCTAAAATCGCATCCGCATTTCGACTGGTCGAATCACAACACTCTACAGAAGTATTGACGCGGCATCTCCAGCGCTTCATTTTGCGGCAAAAGCAACGCAATCCGATGCAAGATGTCAATTTAGAGTTCGTCAAAACGCATCCAGAGTTATTTCAGATTATTTTTACAGCGCTCCGTTCCTACAAGGGACAGTTATTTCAACATGTGACCGTATCAGAAGCCGCCTTGGTGACTCTTTATTACATCAATGGTATTGATGATCCCCCAGTAGTGTGTCAAAGTTGTCCGCGGATTCTCATTATTTGCGCAGAAGGACGGGCTATTTCGCGTGTCTTAAAAGGACGTATCGCACGTTTTGTCGATGAGAGCTATATTGATACGATAGCGGTTTTTGAATTTAAGCCGCAACAGCTTCAGGATTACGATTACATTATTACCACGATTAAACTGCCAGAAGTGGATTCAGAAAAAGTGATTTATACAGAAAACGCTTTTTCAGAAGCCTTTTTGCAAAAAATCCAGCCCCTATTGATAGGCCAAATGTCTGTCACACCCGCTCGCGATGTGACTAAGCTCTCGCAGATTATGGAAGTTCTAGTAGAAGAATTGGGCGATCAGATTCAGATGGATCGGATAGAAGCGAAGATTATCAACATTCTAGCAAGCAATGTTATCAAGAAACCATCGGTTGCTTCTGTGGATTTTGTCTTTGATCCGACGATGCTCGTCTATCATCAAAATCACGAGGGATTGGCATGGAGAGAGGCTGTCCAACTTAGCTCGGAATGCTTACTAGAACACGGTAGCATTGAAGAACGCTATACCCAAAAAATGATTCGCAATATCGAACAATTCGGGATGTACATGGTCATTGCTCCTGGTGTGATGTTGGTCCATGCTGGAGCAGAAGACGGTGTGAGACAAAATGGGCTCAGTATGCACGTCTTTGAAGAGCCGGTCATTTTCCCTTCGACAGATGGGATGCCCATACAAGTCATCGTTGTCGTTGCGATGGATAAACAAAATTCCTACCCGGTAATTGAAGGCTTGATCCATTGGATTACGCAGGAAGAATCGCTATTTACCCTGCGGGATAGCGGCAATCGTTTGAAATGTATACAAAAAATAAATACTTTATTAGGAAAAAAAGAGGGAAGATGATGAACGAGATTTCTTTTGAATTGATTTCAAAAGCAGGAACTGCTTTTTCACTATTAGTAGAAGCGTTGCGAGAAGCTAGGAGACACCATTTTGAGATTGCAACACAAAAACGAGCAGAAGCAGAGCAATTGATGAATGAGGCCCATAATCTGCAAACACAATTGATTGTGAAGGAGATGAATGGTGAGGAAAATCAAGTGAATGTATTGTTGGTTCATGCCCAAGGAACGCTGATGAATACTATTTTGATGTCTACCATTGTTGAAGAATTTATTTTGTTATATAAAGAAGGAGAATAGGATGGAAACATTATCAATCTGTTTAGCTTGTAATTTAGGCGCCTCTACTAGCATACTTGTCGGTAAAATGAGAAGTATCGTTGAAGTGAGTGAGAAGCTATCAAGTAGCAATGTAACCATCGATGCGGTACCGGCGGGAAGCATTGATGAAAAGATATTAGAGAAGTATCAAGTTATTTTATTAGGGCCGCAGATTGGCCACCGAAAAGAAGAAATTGAAGAGAAGGCTAGGCCTTACCATGTGCCGGTAGCTGTGATTCATGCGGCCGATTATGGAACCATGAATGCAGCAAATATCTTAAAAGAAGCCATTTATTTGATCAAGACCAATTCAGAGGGGTAAAGAGTGCTAGGAGATAGATTTCATCATAGGCTTGAACGATTTCAGAAGTTGATGTTGCCCTTGGTTGCTGCAATTGAAAAAAATAACTGGTTTCAAGGCTTGAAGCAATGCTTTATACACCTAAATATTCTGATGATGACAATGTCTGCTCTTGCCATGCTCAAGGTTATCACTCACTCTTTAGGCTATCCATTGCTCAATCAGGTGACAACCGAATTGTTAGGGCTGTTGACGCAGCATTTTTCATGGATTTTTCTGGTTTTTTTAGCCTATTTAGTTGCTCGAGACCAGACAAGATACCTGTTTTATGGCTGTAGTGCCATTGTCTTCTTTCTCTTGAAAGGAGAAAGGAATTCGGCTCTTGTAGACATGCCTGCCGCCTTTCTCTCGCTTCTTGTCAGTACAGGGATTCTTCAAGTCTACCATCAAGTGCTGGAGCGCTTTTTGCGCTCTATATCTTTACCGATGAAAGGGCTAGAATACTTCTGTCAGGTGCTCTATCTTATCCTGGTATTTGGCGGTTTGTGGGTGGTGGCGCAGTGGTTATCTGTTCACTCCATCCTTTCTTGTTTTGAGTACGTGACGTTGGATCATCCCTTGATCGTTTTTCTCATTGTTTTTATAGAGATGCTCTTGTGGTATGTTGGTATCAACGGTTATGGCGTCTTGGTTCCGTTTGTCCTCTTTTTTGCCGTCAATAATTTCCAAGCTAATCTAGCTGCTCTTGCAGCTGGGCAAGTGCCAGAGCATATTTTTACACCGAATTTGTGGGATTATTTTTTCAGTGTGACGGGTTCTGGGCTCACAGGGGCCTTGGTAATCCTATCCTTGTTTAGTTCTAAAAAGACCTTTAAAGAAGTAGGGAAAGCAGCGGTTTCGGGAATGTTTTGGTCTGTATCAGAGCCAATTGTCTTTGGTGTTCCCGTGGTAATGAATCGCTACTTATTTGTCCCTTTTGTTATTGGAACTCCGCTATTAGCGGTATTTCAATGGTTTGTTTTTCGACAAGGCTGGGTCAATCCACCTATCTTTTTTGTAGCAGATGTGCCACTTCCACTTGCGCCTTTTCTTGCGACTTTAGATATTCGCTCTTTGGTACTGGTTGCTGTCGTTTTGCTACTTGCGGTGGCGATGTATTATCCATTCTTTAAGGCCTACGAAAAACAATATCAGGAAAAAGTAGAGGAGGATCGCTACGGAGACTTAGATCTAGATTTTTAAAAAGGAGGTACAGGATTGCAAAAATCAATCTTAAAAATAATGTTTGGGAATATTTTGCTGGGTTTAGCCTACGCCAAACTGATGGTACCGAATCATATTATTAATGGCGGGGTGACGAGTCTATCCTTGATTTTTAGTCGTATTTTTCAGCTGGATATTACGATTTTTACAAATGGACTTACCTTAGCCTTACTGATCATAGCCTATCTATTTGTAGGGCGCTCGTTTCTACTATCGTCGATGGTCAGCAGTGTTTTTTACTTGCTATTTTTCAATGTCTTTTACCACCTACCATTCACCCTCCATACCGTTCTTGCTGTGGATTTTCTGCTTGCTGTCTTCTTGATTGCTGGAGGTTACTATTGCTGTTTATCAGAAAATTCATCGACAGCTGGTTTGGATGTCTTTGCGGTTATTTTACACAATCGTTTTCCTAGATACTCGGTTGGGACTTACTTGCGGTATATCAATGTGCTAGTTCTAGGATTGGGCTATACTTCTTATGGTTTTCGTTCAGTATGTCTAGGGATTTTGTTTAGTGTTTGTTTTACCAAGGTGATGGACATGTTGATGAAGCAGGAAAAAAGAAAGAAAACGTTTCAAGGAGCTAATAAATGAGTTTATTTTATCTAACAGAGAAGCTACGTGCTCGGATCAATGAATTAGAAAATTATCGCTTTCATACAATTCAGACTATTCCAGAATGGAAATTGTTGGAAGATGAGACGAAACAAGAGAAATACCCTCCTTCCCCATTTGCTAATAGCGCTCCTTTCGTGCTAGGAGATACATGGAAAGGAAGGGATTATTATCTGTGGATTCAACAAGATATCACCATCCCTAATGAGGATGATTTGTACCTATACTTGGATTTTGGTCATACTGGTGGTGGTTATAATTCAGGTTTTGAATCTCTTTTGTTCATTAATCGAGAAATCTATCAGGGAGTCGATTCGAATCATAAGGAAGTCAAGTTAAAGGCTGAGTATCGCAATCAGACTATTACCGTTTCGCTCAAGTTGTGGTCAGGTTTAGAGGGTGGTGGCGAAGAAAAGATTCAGACACATGAATTTCGGAAAGCTGCCGTGTGCCGTCTAAACCGTTCAGTAGATAGCCTAGTTTGTCATGCAGATTTGCTCCACAAGACAATGGCGGAGTTAGGGGAGAATCACCCGCTCTATCATCGCTACTCTACCCTACTAAATCAGACCTTCCAAATGATTGACTGGTCAGAGCCTGGTAGTAGAGCCTTTTATCAATCAGTAGAAGGTGCCTATCACTCGCTAACATCAGAGCTTCAATCCATGCCTAAGGATAGCCCGATTACGGTGACAACGGTTGGCCATACTCACATTGATGTGGCCTGGTTGTGGAGATTAAAGCATACGCGCGAAAAAGCGGTTAGAAGTTTTGCGACCGTTCTGCGTTTAATGGAAGAGTATCCAGACTATATCTTCTTACAGACCCAACCGCAGCTTTATCAATTTATCAAAGAAGATTATCCAGAGCTCTTTGAAAAAATCAAGGAACGTGTGGCAGAAGGTCGTTGGGAGGTTGATGGAGCTATGTGGCTCGAAGCCGATTGCAATATTCCGTCAGGTGAGTCCTTGACTAGACAGATTTTACATGGTTCACAATTTATTCGCGATGAATTTCAGAAAGATGTCCACTATCTCTGGTTGCCTGATGTCTTTGGTTATTCGTGGGTCTTGCCACAAATTCTGAAAAAGAGTGGTATCGATACGTTTATGACCACAAAAATCAGTTGGAATCAGTTCAATCGGATGCCTCATGACACCTTTATTTGGAAAGGCTTGGATGGTTCTGAGGTCTTAACTCATTTTATTACGACGCCAGAGCCAGGAGAAGAAAATGAATGGGAGTCCAATTGGTACTACACCTATAATGGTGAGCTAGAACCTGAAACGGTTTTAGGGGTTTATGAAGCTTATCGGGATAAAAATATTAATCAAAATCTGCTCATCTCTTATGGATTTGGAGACGGCGGTGGTGGTGTTACTCGCGATATGCTAGAGAAACGCAGAGTCATGGACCAATTACCTGGCTTGCCGCATGTGAAAAATGGTCGGACAGATGACTATTTTGCTACTTTGCAAGAAACCTTCCAGAATACGGATGAGTATGTTCACACTTGGGACGGAGAGCTGTACCTAGAATACCATAGGGGAACGTATACCTCCCAAGCATTTGTGAAAAAGACCAATCGACAATGTGAATTGTTCTTACGTAGGTTGGAATACCTGTTCTCATCGCTTGATATGAAAGCGCATACTAAATATCCGAAAAAAGAATTGTATGCTCTATGGGAGACAGTTCTTCGGAATCAATTTCATGATATTATACCAGGTTCATCGATTAAAGAAGTTTATCAGGATTATCGCCTAGAAATGGGAGATGTCGTAGACAGATGCAATCGATTACTCAAGGGAGTATCGATGGCTTCCACAGCTGTAACGGTTTGTAACACCAGCACTTGGGAGCGGACTTCCATCCTAGAATTACCACTAGCACCTTTAGGAACTGCCTATACAGATTCCAAAGGAAAACCATTGCCTAGCTTCAATGCGCAAGATAAGACCTATGCCTTGATGGAGCGTCTACCAGCCTATGGGTCTGAAATCGTACAACTATCAGACAGTCCAACAGCTGGTGAGCCAGTCCAAGCAGCCGCCATTTTTGATCCGTCATCTGTTGAAAATGAATGGTATCAGATTCAATGGAATGGGGAGGGGCAGTTAACACGGATTTACGATAAAGAGTGTCAAAAAGAAGTGCTTGCAGGAAAAGGAAATGTTTTCCAACTATTTGAAGATAAGCCGATGAATTTTGATGCTTGGGATATTGATATTTTCTATCAAGAGAAATACCGTGTATTGATGGTAGACCGCATTGAGGTGCTGGCGACAAATCCTTTATTTGACAGCGTTCAATTTTGTTATCGTTTTGGTAGATCAACCTTAGTACAGGAGATGAGGCTCTATCATCATACCAAACGGATTGACTTTGTGACCGAAGTTGATTGGCAAGAACGCCAGCAATTGCTGAAAGTCAAATTTGATGTCAATGTCCGGAACACTTACGCAACCTACGATATTCAATATGGAAATGTGCGTCGCGCAACCAACTGGAATACTAGCTGGGAATTGGCCAAATTTGAATCTGTTGTGCATCAATGGGTTGATTTATCGCAAAGAGATTACGGAGTGAGTCTGCTCAATGATTCCAAATATGGTTGCGATGTCAAAGGACAAACCTTACGCTTGAGTTTGTTAAAAGGAGCTATCTACCCAGACCCGACAGCAGATATTGGTCGTCATCAATTTACCTACAGCTTATATCCGCATAAAGGCGACTTTATTGAGGGAGAAACAGTAAAAGAAGCTTGGGAAATCAATGATTCCTTATTAGTTGTAGATGTAGCTATTGAAATGCCGAAAATGACCTTGACAGGTGGGGAACATGTAGCTATGGATGCCTTTAAAAAAGCTGAAGATGGACAGGGTTATATCCTTCGATTCCACGAGTATGCCGGAGGAACAGAGAGCCTCGAACTTTCGCTTGAGAATAGTCAGTGGTGGCAGGAAGTTGATCTGTTAGAACGCCCAATAAGTATCAAACAAGAGGGTCCTATCCATATAGCAATAGAGCCCTATGAGATTAAAACCGTTCGTGTAGGAATGAAAGACGAGGAGGACGAAGTATGCAAGTAATCAAACGCCCAATCTATTTTCCGGTCACGGAAGGCGTGGAGCTCATCCAGTATGTAAATCACGAAAATAGCAGGATGCAGTATACGGCAGTCGAAGTTTATGAGTTGAAAGCCGATGCCGAGCTGATGATTGCTACAGGTCAAGAGGAATGTTGTGCAGTTGTTTTGTGCGGGCAGGCAAGTTTATATGTTGATTCTGATACTTCTTTCTTGCATCTTGGCACTCGACAATCCGTTTTTGAGAAAAAACCAACAGACAGTGTCTACCTCGGTATCGAGAATCAGTCTAGGCTAGTAGCAGATACAGATTGCCGCATTTTACTGGCAAAATCAAGAACGACAGTGAAAAAGCCAGTCACCTTAATCCCTCATACAGAGGTTGAGATTGAATTTCGAGGAAAAAATCAAAACCAACGGCGTGTACACACCATGTTATCCGATGCTAGTGATATCAGTGATCGTTTACTGGTGGTAGAAGTCTACACAGACAGCGGACATTTCTCTAGCTATCCTCCGCATAAACATGATGAGGATAATCTTCCTCAAGAATCCTTGTTAGAAGAGATCTATTACCATGAAATAAATCCTTCGCAAGGCTTTGTATTTCAACGAGTCTACACCAATGATCGCTTGCTGGACAGCAGCCTCTCATGCCATAACAAAGACATTGTCTTAGTGCCCAAAGGCTATCACCCAGTAGGGGTGCCAGATGGATATGAATCCTATTATTTAAATATCATGGCTGGCCTGCATAAGGTGTGGAAATTTACAGATGATCCGGATCATCAATGGACAAAAAATAGATAGGAGATGGTAAGATGAGCTTTTCGTTGATTGCTTTTGGGAGAGCATGTATTGATTTAAATGCGGTGGACTACAATCAACCGATGGAAGAGACCGTGACTTTCCAGAAATATGTTGGTGGCTCACCAGCTAATATTGCTATTGGACTAGCAAAACTTGGTGAGAATGTCGGTTTTATTGGGAAAGTATCAGATGATCAGCATGGTTGTTTTATCCGTGAGTTTATGAGGAAATCTGGCGTGGATGTATCTCAGATGATTTCAGATGATGCAGGTCACAAGAGTGGTCTTGCCTTTACAGAAATCAAGAGCCCGTCAGAATGCAGTATCTTGATGTATCGTGAGGATGTAGCGGATCTGTATCTGGATGCGACAGAGATTTCAGAAGACTACATCCAGCAGACCAAGTTCTTATTGGTTTCAGGTACAGCCTTAGCCCAAAGTCCATCTCGAGAAGCTGTTCTCAGAGCAGTAGAAATTGCCCGAAAAAAAGATGTGCCAGTCATCTTTGAGCTGGACTATCGTCCCTATACCTGGCAATCTCTAGCAGAAACAGCAGTTTATTATCAGCTAGTTGCACAAAAGGCTACAATCGTGATTGGCACACGGGATGAATTTGACATTTTGGAAAACAAAGAAGGTGGAGACAATGAGACAACAGTCACATCGCTCTTTGCTCACTCGCCAGAGCTCATTGTCATTAAGCATGGTGTGGATGGCTCCTATGCCTATGAGAAAAATGGAACTGTGACGAGAGGTTATGCCTATAAGGCCAAAGTTTTAAAAACCTTTGGTGCAGGGGATTCCTATGCGGCAGCCTTCATCTATGCCTTGTTGCATGAAAAAGGAATTGAGGCTGCCCTCCAGTATGCAAGTGCTGCATCAGCCATCGTTGTGAGTCGTCATAGCTCGTCAGAAGCCATGCCAACAGTTCAAGAAATTGAGGAAGTCATTCAAACACAAACATGGGGAGGGTGACGACTGATGAAGAAAACAATCCGTTTAACGACCGCTCAGGCCTTGGTCAAATTTTTAAACCAGCAATATCTCTCCAGTGATGGAGAAGAAATTCCCTTTGTCAAAGGTGTCTTTCATATCTTTGGTCACGGGAATGTCTTAGGAATCGGTCAGGCTTTAGCAGAAGATCCTGGACATTTGGAAATCTATCAGGGAAAGAATGAACAAGGAATGGCACATGCTGCAATCGCTTTTGCCAAACAGAGCTTGCGCAAGCAAATTTTTGCTGTAACGACTTCTGTGGGGCCGGGTGCAGCGAACCTTGTTACGGCTGCTGGATGCGCTCTAGCCAACCATCTCCCAGTTCTCTTTTTGCCGGGAGATACCTTTGCGACACGGCAACCCGATCCTGTTCTGCAACAGATTGAACAAAAAAGTGGGATTAGTATTACAACAAATGATGCCCTACGTCCTGTTTCGCGCTATTGGGATCGCATCCATCGTCCTGAGCAATTGATGAGTGCCTTGCTCCGTGCTTTTGAAGTTTTAACAGATGCGGAATCAAGTGGGCCGGTGACCTTGGCTCTTCCTCAAGATGTTGGAGGAGAAGCCTATGATTTTCCGGTAGAATTTTTTGAGAAACGTGTGCATTATCTAGATCGGCGCGCAGCTACAGATCGCGAAGTTGCTCAGGTTGTAGAACTCATTCAGAGCAGTCGCTATCCAGTCCTCGTAGTTGGAGGCGGTGCGCATTATTCAGGGGCTGGAAGCATCCTTGAGAGGCTTGCTACACAGCACCAGATTCCGATTGTAGAAACGCAGGCTGGGAAGGGGACAGTAGTTGCTCACTTTTCGCTAAACTTAGGAGGAGTAGGAGTTACTGGAAATGCAGCTGCTAATGAGGTGATGAAAAAGGCTGATTTGATTATTGGTGTTGGAACACGGTATTCGGATTTTACCACCTCATCAAAGACAGGTTTTGCTAATAGTCGTGCCCGCTTTTTAAATATCAATGTATCCCGTCAACATGCCTATAAGCTAGATGGGGTGTCCATCGTGGCAGATGCAAAGAGGGCCTTGGAACAAATTACGGCTAGTCTTGCTGCGGACTATCAAACGGCTTATGGAGAAGAAATAGCGCAGATTCAACAATCGTGGCAAGAAGAGAGAAAGCGGCTTTCACAGACCACCTTTGATACAACAGATTATCAGCCAGAAATTGCAGGCCACTTTACGCCCGAACATCTAGCTGACTATGCTGCAGCTTTGGGTACCACTTTGACACAAACTAGTGCAGTCTTAACCATCAATGAGTCGATTTCGAAAGATAGCATTATTGTAGGAGCAGCAGGAACATTGCCAGGAGATCTACAGCGTTTGTGGGAAGCAAGAGATGTGAACACTTACCACATGGAATACGGTTATTCGACAATGGGATATGAAATTGCAGGTGCTTATGGGGCAAAAATAGCTACTCCAGACCAAGAAGTTTATGCATTTGTAGGCGATGGTAGTTTTCACATGCTCCATTCAGAGTTATTATCTAGTTTGCAATATAGCAAGAAGATTACGATTCTCTTGTTTGACAATGCTGGTTTTGGCTGTATCAATAATTTACAAATGGGAAGCGGAATGCCATCTTTTGGAACAGAGTTTATCGATGTCAACCAGCAGTTGATGACGGTTGACTTTGCTCAATTAGCCCAGGCTTATGGCGCAGTAGGCTATACTGTCGGTAGCGCTGAAGAATTGAAAACAGCATTAAAAGAGGCACAACAGCAAACTAAGACCAGCTTGATCCATATTAAAGTGCTACCTAAAACAATGACAGGTAATTATCTATCATGGTGGAATACAGGCCTTGCTCAAGTGACCCGAGACAATCAAAGTCAAGCTGCCTTGGAAGAAAAGGCGGAAAAATTGGCAGCCGCTTTGCGATATTAGAAATAGATGCTTGGAGAAAATATGAAACGACTATATTTACCACAAGAAATAATTTATGGACAAGATGCGATTAAAAGTGCGTGTGATACTATTGTAGGATATGGAAACAGCTTTTTGATTATTACAGATGAAACCATGCTGAAGTTGGGCCTAGTAGATAAACTAACGCAGACATTAGAGGGGAGTTGGACAATCTTTTCGGGAGTGACCAGTGAGCCGACTGATGCGATTGTTAATCAAGTTCTAACACTCATGTATGACCAAGGACAGCCGATTGAAGCCATCATAGCCTTAGGGGGCGGTAGTTGTATTGATACAGCTAAGGCAGCCTCTGTCATGTATCGGAATGGCTACTCGACGATTCCTGCTTTGGCTAGTGCCAAGGAGTTCAAGGTCTCACCTTTACCAGTCATTGCGATTCCAACAACAGCGGGCACAGGAGCTGAAGCAACAGATGTCACCGTTATTACAGATACGCAACAACAGATTAAATACATGATGAAAGACAAGAATTTCTTGCCAAAAGTTGCAATTATCGATCCCTTAATGACTCAGTCCAGCCCGCCATCTATTACAGCTGCGACAGGTCTAGATGCTCTTTGTCATGCTGTTGAGAGTTACATTTCAAGGAAAGCTCATGCCTTGACGCAGGAATTATCCTTATCGGCAGTAAAAGCGATTATGCACCATATTGTGACGGCCTATCAAGATGGAAATCACTTAGCGGCAAGAGAAGAGATGGCCTTGGCTGCTTTGAAAGCAGGAATTGCTTTTTCAAATGCTTCTGTCACATTGATTCATGGGATGTCACGTCCAATCGGAGCTCTATTCCATATTCCGCATGGTTTTTCAAATGCAATCCTTATGCATGAAGTATTGGCTTACTCTAAGCCTGCGATTATCCGGCAATTAGCTGAGTTGACCCAAGCTGTTTACCCTGCGTTTACGGGTACAGATGAGGAGAAAGCCACTTATTTCTTACAACAATTGGAAGACATTTGTCAGATTCTTTCTATACCGACCTATAGTGACTTTGGAGTGACAAAAGAGCAATTTACAGCATCTCTCGATAAAATGTGTGAGGATGCTTTTGCGAGTGGCAGTCCAGCCAATAATCCAATTGTACCAACCAAGGACGAAATGAAAGCTATTTATCTGCGTAGTTGGAAGTAAGGGGTGCCAAATGATTACCGTTGCGACATATAATATAAAAAATGCCCAGCCAGTAGCAAGAAAAGAACATAATTGGCCCTATCGAAAAGAGGCTATCCTAGAGATGATTTGCTCTCGAAACTGGGACATTGTAGGATTGCAGGAGGTCACAGAAGAGCAATGGCAAACCCTTGCCCAGCTTGAAGACTTTGAACAGCTAGGCACGATTCGTGACACAGAAGAGTATGGAGAATACAATCCGATTTTATTTCGTACAGCCAAATACAAGTGTTTGGAGAGCGATACCTTCTGGCTTTCGCCAACACCTCAGAAAATGTCAAAAGCGGATAGCTGGAAGGCAGCCTGTTTTAGGATTGCCACTTGGGCAGTTCTAAAGGATAAAATCTCAGGAAAAGAAATCTTAGTGATCAACACCCATTTTGATCATATGAGCTGTCTAGCTAGGCAAGAATCTGCTAAGCAGCTACTTGCATTTGTCAAAGCGAAACCGTATCAAGAGGTTATTTTGATGGGTGATTTGAATGCAGAACCAGATGAACCATTTTATCCCATCTTGTGTCAACTGTTTACAGATGTAAGCGTAGCTGCAACCTCTTGTTTGGGTCCCAAGGGGAGCTTTATAGACGAGGATTTCCCAGAAGAAATTGAAGGGAAAGTTTTGCAAAAGATTGACTACATCTTCGTTTCAGGTCAATTTGCCATTCAACGTGTCGAGATTGTAGCAGAAAGGAAAGGAGACGCTTATCCTTCCGACCATCTGCCCTTAGAATGTCAGTTAATCGATTCGTAAATAGTTCAAATCAGAAGAGAACGGAAAGTGTCTAGGATGCTTTCCGTATTTCTCTGCCTTTAAATTTCTGTTTTCACCCAAAAAACCAACTATTTTGCCCGATTTTTGATATAATAGGGGCAAGTATACTCGGTGAAATAGTCGTTAGCAGCTAGTTTCTGAAAGAGTAGGAAGCAAAAAAGGAGCAGATTTGCAAGGTATTATCATGAAAGCTCTTGCTGGATTCTATTATGTAGAGTCAGAGGGGCAAATCTATCAGACGCGTGCGCGCGGTCATTTTCGTAAAAAAGGCCAGACACCTTACGTAGGAGATATTGTGGATTTTTCCGCAGAGGAGCAGTCCGAGGGCTATATCCTCAAGATTCATGAGCGGAAAAACAGCTTGGTGCGGCCACCGATTGTCAATATCGATCAGGCGGTAGTCATCATGTCGGCCAAGGAGCCTGACTTTAATGCCAATCTCTTGGATCGCTTTTTGGTCTTATTAGAGCAGAAAGAGATGACGCCGATTATCTATATTTCAAAGCTGGATTTGCTAGAAAATCAGGACGAATTGGATGCTTATCGTGCCATCTATGAGAAGATAGGCTATCATTTTGTCTATACCTTGGAGGAATTAACGCCTCTTTTGAAAGACAAGGTGACGGTATTTATGGGACAGACAGGTGTTGGAAAATCAACCCTGCTCAATCGTATTGCTCCAGAATTGCACTTGGAAACGGGAGCCATTTCAGACAGTCTAGGACGAGGTCGCCATACGACGCGTGCAGTCAGCTTCTACAATGTCTATGGTGGAAAAATTGCGGACACTCCAGGATTTTCATCGCTCGATTACGAAGTTAAAGAAGCAGAAGCCCTCACGGATTGTTTCCCTGAAATTGCCAGAGAAAGCCAATCGTGCAAGTTTCGGACCTGTACCCACACGCACGAGCCAGATTGTGCAGTCAAACCTGCTGTGGAAGACCAAGAAATTTCCCAAAGCCGCTATGACAATTACGTGCAGTTTTTGACTGAAATTCAGAACGTGCGTGAAACCTATAAAAAAGTAAGCAAAAAAATAAAATAGAAAGTTGGAATTCCTATGTCACATTATAAAATTGCCCCTTCCATCCTCGCTGCGGATTATGCGAATTTTGAAGCAGAGTTGAAACGCTTAGAAGCAACAGGTGTTGACTACATTCATATTGACATCATGGACGGACATTTTGTACCCAATATCTCCTTTGGTGCAGATGTGGTAGCTGCGATGCGCCCGCATAGCAAGTTGGTCTTTGATTGCCATTTGATGGTGTCGAATCCCGAGCAGCATATTGAAAATTTTGCGCGTGCAGGTGCCGATATTGTGACCATTCATGCCGAAGCAACCAAGCATCTTCATGGGGCTTTACAAAAAATTCGCGCCGCAGGAATGAAAGTGGGTGTTGTGATTAACCCTGGGACACCGCTTGTTGTGATTGAGCCTGTGCTAACTCTGGTGGACCAAGTGCTCTTGATGACCGTCAATCCAGGTTTTGGTGGGCAAGCCTACATTCCAGAAGTAGCAGAAAAGATTGTGGCTTTAGCCCAGCTTCGTGAGGCAAAAGGCTTGTCCTTTGACATTGAAGTAGACGGCGGAATTGATAACAAGACGATTCTATCTGCCAAGGAAGCAGGGGCAAATGTCTTTGTGGCAGGTTCTTACCTGTTTAAGGGAGACTTGCAGGCTAATGTCAACGCCTTGAAAGCGGCTCTCCATGACTAAGATTGCCTTGATTGCAGGTGGCGACATAGACGGGATTTCATCGTCCTACGACCTTTATGTGGGAGTGGATCGGGGGTCGCTCTATCTTCTTGAGCATGATTTGCCTCTTGATATGGCTATCGGTGATTTTGACTCGGTCACAGTGAGCGAACGGCAACAGATCGCCCAAGCTGCGGCTGTCTTTGTAGAGGCGCCAGCTGAAAAAGATGATACGGATCTGGAGCTGGCCTTAAAAGCGGTTTTTGCTCGCTATCCAAGTGCCATGGTCACGGTTTATGGGGCCTTTGGTGGACGGCTGGATCATATGATGAGCAATCTTTTTCTGGCCAGCGAGCCTAATTTGGCTCCCTATATGCGTCAGATTGAGCTGGTTGATGCGTGGAATATTGTACGCTTTTACCCTGCGGGGCTACATCAGATTTCACCGATAGAGGGGATGACCTACGTGTCCTTTATGCCGGCAGATGAGAGCCGCTTGACGATTGCGCATGCCAAATACCCGTTGAATGAAAGCAATTATTTTGTCAAAAAATGTTATAGCAGTAATGAATTTATCGGCAAAGAAATCGAATGTATCATAGATAATGGTTATATGGTGCTTATCTATAGTCGCGATAGGAGGTAAGATGGCGGATATCCTAGCCTTTATAATACTAGCGGTTGCAGTTGCTAGCCTGTTTCGCCTAGAGCAGCATGCCAAGCGTCTCTACATGCAATCAGAAGATACGGCTGATCACTTGTCAGACCAGCTGACCTATCTCTTGGATCAAAAAAATCAGCAGACCTTTGTGCAACAGCAGGCCCTCCATCAGGATATGACCGAATTGCGGCGGGAGGTTTACCAGCAGTTGACCGCTCTGCGGCAGGAAATCCATCACCACTTGACGCAACATCGTGACGTGGCGGATCAGCGTTTGCAGGCCATTCAAGATTCCAATGAAAAACGGCTGGAAGAAATGCGCCAGACAGTGGAAGAAAAGTTGGAGCAGACCCTGCAGACGCGCTTACAGGCCTCTTTTGAAACGGTGTCCAAGCAATTGGAATCAGTCAATCGTGGTCTGGGAGAAATGCAGACGGTGGCGCGTGATGTTGGAGCCCTCAATAAAATCCTCTCCAATACCAAGACGCGCGGTATCATGGGGGAACTGCAACTGGGACAGATTATTGAAGATATTTTGACACCCTCCCAGTATGAGCGTGAATTTGCTACGGTGGCAGGCTCGAATGAACGGGTCGAATACGCCGTGAAATTACCCGGTCAGACCAAGGACGATTCGGTCTATCTTCCGATTGACTCCAAGTTTCCGCTAGCGGATTATTACCGTTTAGAAGAAGCCTATGAAGCAGGTGACAAGGAGCAGATTGAGCTGCACCGCAAACATCTCTTGGCTTCTGTCAAGCGCTTTGCCAAGGATATTCAGCAAAAGTATCTCAATCCTCCTGCTACGACGAATTTTGGCATTCTCTTTTTACCGACAGAAGGGCTATATTCAGAGGTTGTGCGCAATCCGATTTTCTTTGATGAATTACGGCGGACAGAGCATATCGTAGTGGCAGGTCCTTCGACCTTGTCTGCTCTCTTAAATTCGCTATCTGTCGGCTTTAAGACCTTGAATATCCAGCGTTCAGCTGATGATATCAGTAAGGTCTTAGGCAATGTCAAGTCGGAATTTGGCAAGTTTGGTACTGTCTTGATGAAAGCGCAGCGCCATTTACAGCATGCTTCAGGTAACCTAGATGATCTCTTGACAAGGCGGACCAATGCGATTGAACGCACCTTGCGCCATATCGAATTACCAGATGATGCAGAACCGTTGAACCTATTGCATTTCCAAGAGGAAGGGGACGAAGATGAAAATTAACCAAATGAAAAAAGATGAGCCTTTTGAAGGCTTTTACCTCATTAAAACCGCTGACATTCGGCAGACCAGAGCTGGAAAAGATTACCTTGCCTTGACCTTCCAAGATGATACTGGAGAAATCGAAGGGAAAATCTGGGATGCCCAGCCAGGGAAAATCAAAGATTTTACAGCGGGCACCGTTGTCCACATGCAAGGACGTAGAGAAGTCTACAACAATACACCGCAGGTCAATCAGATTATCCTTAGACTGCCAAAACCGGGTGAGCCTAATAATCCCGCGGATTTCAAGGAAAAGCCGCCTGTTGATGTGGAAGACACACGTAAGTATCTCAGCCAGATGATTTTCAAAATCGAAAATGCAGTTTGGCAACGCATTGTGCGGGCCTTGTATGGAAAATATGAGCAGGAATTTTACTCCTATCCTGCGGCCAAGACCAATCACCATGCCTTTTACTCCGGTCTGTCTTTCCATACGGCGACCATGGTGCGCTTGGCGGATAAGATTGGTGATGTCTATCCACAGCTCAATAAGAGCTTGCTCTTTGCAGGGATTATGTTGCATGACTTGGCAAAGGTCATTGAATTATCAGGCCTTGAAAATACCAACTACACCGTCCGAGGCAATCTGATTGGGCACATTTCTCTGATTGATGAGGAGATTACCAAGGTCTTGATAGAGCTTGGTATCGATGATAGTAGGGAAGAAGTGACCGTTCTGCGCCATGTCATTCTCAGCCATCACGGCTTGTTAGAATACGGCAGCCCTGTTCGGCCACAGATTATGGAAGCAGAGATTCTCCATATGATTGACAATATTGATGCGGAGATGATGATGATGCTAACCGCCTTAGACAAGATTGGACCAGGCGAGATGACGAACCGTATTTTTGCCATGGACAATCGCTCCTTCTACAAACCGAATATTGACTAATATCGTCCTTCTTTTAGTCTCGGTGAACGAGCGTTTCCTTCTGTAAAATAGAAGGAAAATAGGATAAAAAACGAAAAAAGCGAGCTAATGGATAAAAAAAGTTCGTTTTTTCCTTTTTTATGGTATACTATTAAAAAAGCAAAGAAGGATTCCACTATGAAATTAAGAAGAAGTGAACGAATGGTTGTCATCTCTCATTATCTCATCAACCATCCCTATGAATTAACGAGCTTAAATATGTTTGCAGAGAAGTATAGCTCTGCTAAATCGTCGATTTCAGAGGATATTGCCATTATCAAAAAAGCCTTTGAAGAAAGCGCCATTGGTCAGATTGAGACCATTACAGGAGCAAGCGGGGGTGTGATTTTTACTCCGTCGATTTCGGACGAGGAATCCCTTGCTATCGCAGAAGAATTGCGCAGGCAGATGGCAGAAAGTAGCCGTATCTTGCCCGGTGGCTACATCTATTCTTCTGATTTGCTGTCAACACCTCATATCTTGAAAAATGTCGGACGCATCATTGCCAATAGCTTTAAGGACGAGCAGATTGATGCGGTCATGACGGTCGCAACCAAGGGGGTGCCCTTGGCCAATGCGGTGGCTAATGTCCTAAACGTTCCTTTTGTCATCGTGCGCCGTGATTTAAAAATCACCGAAGGTTCAACTGTCTCTGTCAACTATGTGTCTGGCTCTAGCGACCGAATTGAAAAAATGTTTCTCTCAAAACGCAGTCTCAAAGCAGGGAGCCGTGTGCTGATTGTCGATGACTTCTTGAAAAATGGTGGAACTATTAACGGGATGATTAGCCTCTTGTCAGAATTTGACAGTAGCCTAGCAGGTGTAGCCGTCTTTGCGGAAAATCAAAAAGGTGCCCGCAATGTAGCCAACTACAAATCGCTGCTAGCCGTTACCAACATTGACGTCAAAGAAAACAAGGTGGATGTCGAGTTGGGCAATATTTTTAAATAGGATACGAACAAAAGCCCTACTAACGTAACATTCGATTTCCGATTTTCGCGAGTGGAGCGAGCCTCATCAGATACTTTTCGCTGTGGTGAAAGTAGCGTCATGACCGGTGATGACGCTACTCGGAAATTTTGAGACTTTGGGCTCAAAATTTAGGTATGGAATTCCGTAGGAAGTCGCTACCGTCCGCACCACCTAAGAAAAGTATTACAGAAGAACAAAGTAAAGCCCTGTCATGCGACAGGGCTTTTAAGGAGATTTCGTCACAAGAAACTGCTTAGATGAAGTATCTAGTACAGCCTCAAGGACGATATGAAAAAGAAAAGTTAATTAGGATAGACAGAGTATAACTCTTAAACCTTAATTTTTTCTTAACTGACGACATTCGATTGCAACTTAAAAACTGATATAAGAGCGTTAAAAAATCGACAGAAAATTAGGGAGATGACCGAAAAAATCGTATTTCTAGGGTAGCTCGTCTATTTTCCGAGATTTTAGCTCGCATTCAAATAATATGTCTGAGATTTTGAGTAACGACTGTAAAACCAGCTGGGAAAATCCCCAGCTGGTACTTCTTCATCGAATTCCCTGTTTTTAGTTGCTTCTTAATACTGGAACATCCTATCATTTTATGGTATCTTATGGAAAACAGTGTATAATAAAGATAAGTAAACGTACTCAGCTAATAGCAGAACATTGAGTTAAGGAGGCATAGTATGAAAAAGAAAGCACTCATTTTACTGATAATTTTAGGAAACATTATGGCATTCAGTATCCATGGTCAGCTGCAAAAAGCAGCGGAAGAAAAACGGAATCGAGAGTACGAAGTTAGTTTGGTTAAGGCGTTGAAGAATAGTTATCGGGATATTGAGGAGATAGAGCTAAGTAGCCCAGATTATTCAGTTCCCCCAGGAGATTGGAGTTGCTTTGTCAAATTATCTTTTTCAGATGGAGAGGTAGTTGAATATAGAATGAGGCATAGTTTGTATTTAAAAATAAATAAGTCAGGAGTTGTGACTACAGCAGAGTCAGAAATATTATCTGAACATGAAGGAAGTACCCAGAGTAAAGTAAAAGTGTTGTTTTCTGATGGGAGGGAGAGTGTTGAGTAATGTCATTTCAATATACAGATCGACAATTGAGTGTATTGAATAACGGAAAGAATGTTTATAGTGTTAATCACTATTTTTATTATGTTTTTATAGCAATCACTTGGAAAAAAGTGTATAATTACAGTAGATAGGCGTATACACAAGAGATAGTAGCTCAATGTATGGAGGCTAAAGTATGAAAAGGAAAGCACTTATTTTACTGTTCATTTTAGGAGGAATCATTATGGCATTCAGTATCAATGGTCAGATGCAAAAAGCAGCGGAAGAAAAACGAAATCGGGAATACGAAGTTAGTTTGGTTAAGGCATTAAAAAATTCATATGAAGGAATTACAGAGATAAAATTGAGTAATCCCCGTTATACTATGAAGCCAAGGATATGGTCGTGTAGTGTTGTATTATCATTTGCTGACCAAGAAGAAATTTCTTACGGAATCAATCATGATTTAGGAGATACAGTCAATTATGGAGGAGTAATGAAAGGAGGTACAGATATTCAAATCAATCAGCAGTGGGAAAGTCTTCATAGACATGAAGGGGTGACAAGTACGAAGATTGAAGTCACATATTCTAATGGAGAGAGGGAGATTCAATGAGTGATTTTGCTTATACCGATAAACAACTAAATTGTTTAAATAGAGGCAAATGTGTATATAGTGTTAATTCGGACTTTTCGCGAAAAAACAAGACAACTCAAGTCATAGAATCTCCGTCAAATAAAAATCAAACAGATATTCTTGAAGTTGACAATCAACAATTCAAAGTCGTCAAAATCCATTCCGATCCTTGGACAGGAGCTCAATGTATGGAGGCTAAAGTATGAAAAAGAAAGCATTCATTTTACTGCTCATTTTAGGAGGAATCATTATGGCATTCAGTATCAATGGTCAAATGCAAAAAGCCGCGGAAGAAAAACGGAATCGGGAATACGAAGTTAGTTTGGTTAAGGCTTTGAAGAACAGTTATCGGGATATTCAGGAGATAGAGCTAAGTAGCCCCGATTACTCAGTGCCCCCAGGAAATTGGAGTTGTTCCGTCACACTAAGATTTTCTGATGGGGAGGTTGTGCAGTATGGGCTGGGACGTACACTTTCTGATAAAATTAATAAATCTGCGACAGCAAAGAGAGAAGTACTTGATATATTAAACAGCTATGATGGTTCAACTGATTCTAATGTGAGGGTGATTTATTCAAATGGAGAAGAAAGGATGGAGTAATGACGTATAACTATACGGATAGGCAACTTAATGAGTTTAATTTTGGAAAAAATGTTTATAGTGTCAATAACGATTTTGTTAATCGAAAAATAAAAGAAGGTAAGGATTATCAGCATTTAGTAGCAAAACCAGATAATGAACTTTTGTCTAATGAAATAAATATTATACAAACCAGAGACAATCAACAATTCAAAGTCGTTAAGACTTGCTCCGACCCTAGGACAGGTTTTGACGGAATGGCAGTTGCGCCTATTGTGGACGGGGAGCCTGACTATAGTAGTGTTGCGGTTATCGCTGTAGCTACCTTTGTCTAAGCAGTGTCAGACGATAGAAATAATTACTATTTTTATTATGTTTTTTATAGCAAGTCCTTAGAAAATGGTGTATAATGCATAGTAGATAGTCGTATACACAAGAGATAGTAGCTCAATGCATGGAGGCTGGAGTATGAAAAAGAAAGCACTTATTTTACTGTTCATTTTAGGAGGAATCATTATGGCATTCAGTATCAATGGTCAGCTGCAAAAAGCAGCGGAAGAAAAACGGAATCGGGAATACGAAGTTAGTTTGGTTGAGGCGTTGAAGAATAGTTATCGGGATATTCAGGAGATTGAGATTGATAGTTCAGGCTATTCTGTTCCACCAGGAGATTGGAGTTGTTTCATCAAATTAACGTTTTCTGATGGAGAGGTCGTGCAATATGGGTTGGGACATAGCTTATCTGATACCATAAACCGCTCAGGAGTTGTGAATACAGCAGAATCGGAAATACTGTCTTCACATTTTGGAAGTACAGGGGGAAATGTGAGAGTGATATTTTCTGATGGTAAGGAGAGTGTGGAATAATGTCATTTCAATATACAGATCAACAATTGAATGATTTGAATAGAGGTAGGAATGTTTATAGTGTCAACGCAAACTTTGTTGATAAAAAAATAAAAAAAGGCGAAAAATATCAGCATGTCGTAGATAAACCAGATGATGAGTTACTAACCAACGAAAAAAATAAGATACAGACCTTAGACGGTCAACAATTCAAAGTCGTTAAGACTTGCTCCGACCCTAGGACTGGTTTTGACGGAATGGCAGTCGCGCCTATTGTGGACGGGGAGCCTGATTATAGTAGTGTGGCGGTTGTTGCAGCAGCTACTGATATTATGACAATTGATGCAGTAACTGCTGTATTTGGCGATATAGATCCTAATAGAAATAATGGGTATTATCTATCTCCACAGTATCAAGTGGCAGATGCCTTTGTCCAAGAGGTGCTAGACGATGAACGCGTCAAACAAGTGACACAATTATCGGGCTACTCCCAATCTGCCTATGTGCTAAAAGTGGGGGCCAAGTACGGCATTCCAACCACCACTTTTAATGCATGGTTTCACTATGGTGCTTTGAGTGATGAGGAGAAAGAATTTATAAGAAGTCACCCTGGTCTATTTATTGACTATCGAAAAACAGATGATAATGTTGTGGCACTCGGTCCAGGCAATGATCCGACTTGGAGTGGGTATGATGAGAGTTTAGGTACCATTTATTGGACGGCTGGAACGAGCCATGACATAACAGATTGGGTATTTGATGAAAAGACAGGACGGGTCGTAGATGCCAAGACAGGCAAACCGATTATGAGTGGTCCTGCCACTGTTTTTGCTCAGAGTGCCCGCCAAATGGAACAGTTCAACTCCTTGAAATCCCAATGGCAGAAAACAGGCGGGGGCTTGAGTTCAGAGGAAACCATCTTTCTGGATGCAGGTCAAGGTGCTATTTTAGGCTCTTCTATGGCAGAGGCAGCGAAGCTTGGGCTAGATGAAATGACAAGTCTGAAGAAGCAGGCAGATAGTGAAGCGGAAGCTTTATGGTCTAGGGTTGATTTTTCCATGTACTCCCACCTATCTCCATGGGAAGTGCAAGATATTTTTGCTTCTCATGGTGTTACGT
>NZ_SPPD01000014.1 GCF_004570575.1 Streptococcus cuniculi | reverse complement strand
TTGAAGAGCTCAAACATTACGCTAAAAATCCATATACAACACTAAAATAAATTTAAAGACCAGCCAAATCCCTTGGCACACAAGGAGGGAGCTGGTCTTTGCTTGTTTTTAAGTGATAAACTCGGGATGGACTGCCTTGAGCCCTTAGTGTCGTCTTTCTGCCACCCTGGCTCTTTAAACAATCCACCCTACTTAACCACGCTTTCGGGTTTCTAGGCGCGTGAAAAAACAGCACAAGGGGCTAACCTCGCTCTCCTATTTTCGGGCTCGGGAAAAAACAGCACAAGGGGCTAACCTCGCTTGCCTATTTTCAGGCTCGGGAAAAAACAGCACAAGGGGCTAACCTCGCTTGCCTATTTTCAGGCTCGGGAAAAAACAGCACAAGGGGCTTGACGCGCTTTCGTGTTTCTAGGCGCGTGAAAAAACAGCCCACTGGGCTGTTTTTTTATGCTATACTAGTCTATAGAATACTGAAGGAGGAATCTATGATAAAATTACTTGCCCTTGATATGGACGGGACTTTGCTCAATAGTCAGAAGCAGTTGACAGAGCCCCAGATTGAGGCAATTCATCGGGCTGTGGAGAGCGGTGTCAAGCTAGTTCTTTGTACTGGGCGTATGTTGACAGGGGTCAAGCCATACTTTGACCAGCTGGGACTGGATGCGGAAAATGAGTACGTCATTGTCAATAATGGCTGTTCAACCCACCAGACGAGTGATTGGAAGTTGATAGACTGGGAGGAACTATCACCTGATGACATTCGCTACCTGACCACTTTCATTCCAGAAAGTGAGATGCAATTGACCTTGTTTGACGAGGAGCACTACTATGTCCTTGACGATCAGCCAAATGAATACTCACGCACAGATGCTAACTTGGTCTTTGTGGAGCCAACGATTTTAAGCATGGAGGAGGCGACCAATCAGAGCCGTCATCTCTTCCAAGCCATGTTTGTCGGCACCAAGGAAGCAACGGATGCGTTTGAAACCAAACACGCAGCAACACTCAACCAACACTTTGACGCTGTACGCTCGCAGGATGTGCTACTAGAAATCCTGCCAGCAGGAACAAATAAGGCTTCTGCCTTGAAGAAATTAGCGGAACACCTGCAGATTTTACCTGAGGAAATCATGGCCATTGGCGATGCCAATAACGATATTGAAATGCTTGAATTTGTAGATCTCAGTATCGCAATGGGCAATGCCAATGACCACATCAAATCTATAGCAGATGATGTCACCGATACCAATGACCAAGACGGTGTAGCCAAAGCCATTTATAAACACATTTTACATTAAAAGGAGAACAACATGAAATACCCTACTCTTTTAGACCGCTTTCTTGTCTACGTGAAAGAAAACACACGTTCAGATGAGAACTCTACGACCACACCTAGTACGCAAAATCAGGTGGAGTTTGCTCAAAATATCCTGCTTCCTGAAATGGAACGCATCGGGCTTCAAAATGTCCACTATTTGCCAAATGGCTTTGCCGTCGGAACCCTTCCTGCTAACGACCCAAGTTTGACCCGCAAGATTGGCTTTATCGCCCACATGGACACAGCCGACTTCAATGCCGAAGGAGTTAATCCACAGATTATTGAAAACTATGACGGTAAGCCGATTACTCTTGGAACATCTGGCTTTGAATTGCACCCAAAAGATTTCCCGCAGCTCAACAACTACCATGGTCAAACCTTGATTACAACAGACGGAACAACCCTGCTAGGTTCTGATGATAAGTCGGGAATTGCTGAAATCATGACAGCGATTGAATACTTGGTCGCACATCCTGAAATCAAGCACTGCGAAATTCGGGTTGGATTTGGTCCTGACGAAGAAATCGGAGTCGGTGCCGACAAGTTTGATGTAGAAGATTTTGATGTGGACTTTGCCTACACCATGGACGGTGGACCATTGGGCGAACTCCAGTACGAAACATTTAGCGCTGCTGGTGCCAAGATTGACTTTATCGGTCGCAACGTGCACCCAGGATCTGCCAAGGATCAAATGATTAATGCTTTCCAATTAGCAATTGATTTTCACAATGCTCTTCCAGAAGCGGATCGCCCTGAAAAAACAGACGGCTACCAAGGATTCTTCCACCTCATGGATATGTCAGGAAGCGTAGATCAGGCACATGCTTCTTACATTATTCGTGATTTTGAAGAGGCAGATTTCCTAGATCGCAAACAATTGATGCTCGATATTGCAGAAAAGATGAATCAAGACTTTAACACACCACGCGTCATCGTCAATCTTCAAGATCAATACTACAACATGAAGAAAATTATTGAAAAGGACATGACCCCCATTACCATTGCAAAAGAAGTCATGGAAAATCTCAGTATTCAGCCAATTATCGAGCCAGTTCGTGGGGGAACGGACGGTTCTAAAATCTCCTTCATGGGGATTCCAACACCTAATATCTTTGCTGGTGGTGAAAACATGCACGGACGCTTTGAATTTGTCAGCCTTGAAACCATGGAAAAAGCGGTTGACGTCATCTTAGGCATTGTAGGGCATAAATAAACGATCATAAACACCCACTTGACTGCAGTCCGTTTCGTTTTCAAGAGATTTTTGCCCCTGTGCAACCAATAGTAGCAAAATATAAAGGAGGCTTTCTTGGCAAATACCCTTCCATTTGCTAGAGTAAGGATAAGGAGGTGACACTATGTTACTAAATGAAAAAATTCGTCTCATTCGTACCATTCATCAATTGTCACAGGAACAATTCGCTGAAACATTTGTAGTCAGTCGCCAATCGGTCTCCAAGTGGGAAAATGGCAGTGCTATTCCTGACCTTCAAATTCTCATCAAAATAGCTGACTTTGCAGACATCAGTTTGGACCAGATAGTCAGAGAAGAGATTGATTTCCCAATTCAGCAAAAAGCAGAGCAAGAAATACCCGAAGTCAAACCTCAACGAACCACTGGTCTTTCAATCCAAGATTATCTCGGAAAGGTCTGCGATGTCTCTCTCAATACCATCTGGTATCAGGTCCTGCGGAATGTCAAAATCGTTGGTTGCTACAAAAATATGATTTGTTTTGAAAAACACAAACGCTACGGCTACTTTAATCTCCATCGCTGTCTGGATATTCTCGTCAAAAGGGAAGAGGACTACACCCCCTTCAACCATATCTCCCTTGGAAAATGCAAGGCCTACACGAATACAGATCAATTTTGGGGTGGCAATCACTACCTCTTTAGCCAAGTGAGCGCTGTCCACGAAAACAGTCTCGAACTTCAAACAGGAACATTTACGACGACGATTGATTTTGACAAACTGGTTGTTCTGATGATGAAATAGCTAAACCAAGCACGTTAACGGTGCTTGGTTTTTAGTATGTAAAAATTTTATATATAATGCTTGACATTGCTTGGAGATATGTATATAATTTATATATAAAATATTTACACATAGTCGAGGTGAGCATATGTACTATCCTGTCTCCTCTGTCTTAATCGAATTTCTGATCCTGTCCATTGTCGAAAAGCAAGATTCCTACGGATATGAAATCAGTCAGACCATTAAGATTGTAGCTGATATTAAGGAGTCAACCATGTATCCTATTTTGAAAAAGCTGGAAAAAGCAGCCTTTGTGACCACCTACTCTCAGGAATTTCAGGGGCGCAAGCGCAAATATTACAAGATTACCGACCAGGGGCGCAAGCAAATTATCTTTTTGCAGACAGAATGGACGGAATACAAAGACAATATTGATGGCATTATAGAAGGGAGTCTACGAAAATGACACGCAACGAATATCTTTCACAACTACAAGCGGCCTTAGAAACGCTCAGTCAACAAGACAAAGAAGATGTCTTAGAGTATTTCAACGAATATTTTGACGAATGTCCAGATGTTGATGAGGCGATTCGGCACCTAGGAACACCACAAGAAGCAGCTGAAGAAATTCTTGCCAATCTTGATATGGAAGTCGTCCAACATGTGACAGAAACAGATCCTATCACCTCTCCGCAAATCAGTATTTGGAATCGATTGTTTGAGAAAACCCAACAGACGCTTCAAGATTCCCAACGTGAAGCAAGAGAGGCATTTTCTCCAGTTACCCTAACTCTGGAAGATATTGATACGATTCAATTGGAACTGGAGGATTTCCACCTTACCATCATAGAATCCGAAACAGAACGTATAGAATTGCGCTACTTCCAACATCAACTGAATGCAGAAAAGCCATTTCACCACAGTATTTACGGAAAGACCTTGTCACTGCAAAGCCGAGACGGAGGCATCCGCGTTCCAGCTCATTTCTTCTTGCAGTTTGCTTTTAATCCTGAAGTCACACTTGCTCTTCCAAGACATATCCAGCTCAACAAACTGACTGGAAGATTGGAAGATACCAATCTGCAATTAAAACTACCGACTATCCAAACACTTGCCCTAGAAGTTGAAGACTCTAACCTCTCTATGGAAGGTCTGACAACCGTTACTACATCACTCGAATTAGAAGATGCAAATATCACGATAAAGGATAGCCACTTGCAAAAGCTGTCTCTCGAGATGAGCGACAGCAACATGAGCCTCTCTCACTCCACCATTGAGCAGGCACACTTGGAACTAGACGATGCCAATTTCTCTGCTTCTACTGTTCGTTTCTTGCAGCATGTCCACATCTCAGCCTGTGACAGCCATCTTTCCTTGACACTAGAGAAACAGGCTGGAACTTCCTATCATTTTTCTTCTGAAGACGGGGCTATGTCCATTTCTCCAAAACTTCAGGGACAGATTCAAGTTGACGACGATTACAGCCAATTTGACTACCAAGCTCCCGATGAAGAACACCGTTTAACCATTGAAAACGAAGACGGTATGCTAACGATCAAATAAGGAGAATCACATGACACGTAACGAATATCTTACACATTTGCAACGATACCTCAAACACCTACCAGCAGAGGACTATCAAGACGCAATGGAGCATTTTAATGAATACTTTGATGAGGCAGGAGCTGAAAATGAGGCACAAGTGATTGCTGACTTAGGCAGTCCCAAGCAGGCCGCACGGGAAATTCTCGACCAACTCTATGAGAAAAAGACCAAGGCTGGCACTACTACGACTCAACATACCATCCTCATTGTCGCACTCAGCATCCTAGCAGCACCTGTCGCCTTTCCCCTAGCCCTCACCCTCTTAGCCTTGTTTCTAACTGCTATTCTCCTCGTTTTTAGCTTCCTTTTGGTATTAGCTTCTGTGTGGATTAGCGCCCTTGCTGTAGGTTTAGCTCTTCTGCTTGCAGCCTTTCAGAGTTTTTCTATCGGCTGGACCAGCTCCCTCCTCTTTGTTGGGCTGGGACTTGTTGCCATTGCTCTTGGAGCTCTCGGTACACAAGCAACCATTATCCTTGGAAGAAAGGCTATCCTTGCCCTTGTTCGCTTGATTCAAGAAAAAATCATTAGGAGAAACCGTCATGAAATCATTTAATCGCTTTACCAAAGTCTGCTTAACCCTTCTCTTTATCGGACTCAGTCTCACAGGAATTGGCTTCCTACTCGGGGGCTGGACAGATGTGGAGCAACAAATTACGAACCGTAGGCTCGAAACAGTTGACTTTGACAGGCTAGAGTCCCTCGAAATCCAAACGAGCATTATTCTTTCTCCTTCAAAAGACGACCAATTTCACCTCAGCTACTATCACTATCTCAAAGATAAGACTGTTCCTGTTCGATATCAGTTAGGCGAGCAAAAACTGACCGTTACTGACAATCAGCAGAATTCTTTCGTCAATGTCAATGGCCTCTTCGAAGTTGTTCTTCATCTCAGTCAACAGAATTGGGTCGAAGACCGTATTCCTCGCTTAGAGATTCCTAAGGGAACAAACTTGAAAGAATTAATTGGTTCGATTGACGTCGGAAACCTTCACTTGGAAGATGTCCAGATTGATAAGGTCCAGCTATCTGTCAATGTGGGATTTGTCGAACTAAATAGGGCAAAACTTGGAACGGTTGATGTGAATCTAGATACGGAGACATTCACCTGAAAAATAGCAGCCTAGCTCCCCAGAATCAGGAAACAGGATTGATACAACTGAATGTCGGAGAGATGACCGCTACCAACCTTAGTCTAGCCGGAGAAAATAGTATCTTAACAGACCTCGGCAGCATCGATCTCCAACTCAACCCTAAATCGGCTGTTCACATTGATGTCGATGCTGAGCTCGGTAGCGTTTCAAACACCTTCCACTATCAAGGCAAGACCGCAGGACAACTCAATCTTCAAACCGCTACAGGCGATATTCGGGTGAGGTAGAAGATAGATAGCAGACGAATACTATAGTCTTATCTCCAACCGAACACGCCCTAAAAAACTGTTCTCTCTTTAGCAAGTTACTGCTGAAAATCCCTTTGGTAGTGACATATCTCTTGCAAACCTTGTTCGCTTTACAGCTTGTCTACCTTTAGGTATGAACTAAATGACAATAACATTTTTATCACCTTGGAGGCCCCTATGACCCATACAGCAATCACTGTTTCCAACCTGTCCAAAGAGTTCCAAATTGATCAGAATAAGACAGCTTCTGTTCTCAAGAACATCTCACTTCAAGCACATTACAACGAGTTTACTAGTATTCTCGGTATTAGTGGCTCTGGAAAATCGACTTTACTCAAATGTATCTCAAGTCTCCTTGCTCCCTCTAGTGGATCTGTTCATATCAATGGTCTCAATCCCTACAAGCTACGGAACAGCCAACTAGCCAAATTACGTCGCAAGGATATTGCCTTTATCTTTCAATCTTATAATCTACTCCCTGCTTTGCCAGTCCTTGAAAATATAGCGATTCCATTACGACTATCTCATCGCCCTGTTGATACAAAGAAAATCCATAACCTGCTATCCCAGATGAAATTCCAAGCGGATGCCCATACCTTTGTCAAACATCTTTCAGGTGGAGAGCAACAAAAAGTAGCTATTGCCCGTGCAATTTTATCAGATAGTTCCATTATTTTTGCAGATGAGCCTACAGGAGCTCTGGATAGTCATTCTCGACAGATTATTTTTGACTTATTAAAGGGGTTAGCCAAAGCTGGAAAGTGCGTCCTCATGGTCACACACGATTTGGAGTTAGCCTCTCAAACTGATCGAGCTCTCGTTTTAAAAGACGGGCAGATTGTCCACGACATCTCCTCACCGTCTCCTGATACTCTCTATCAAGCACTTGGAGTATCGATTTCAGATAAGTAAGGAGGAACAGGATGTTTCATCTCATCTTTTATCAATTTCAATTTTCTAAAAAGTTATGGCTTAGCATGATTCCACTCTTTCTTGCTGCTGGTATCATCATTGGACTATCGCTAAATGGTATTTTTAATATTAGAGATAATCTTCATACTCTACAAGTCAATGACCCTACGCCCATTTTTATATTCCCAGTTGTTTTTGGCGGAATCACTCTTTTTTTCAGCATTTCTACTTCGATTCAACTACTCATTGATATGTTGAAAAAAGATTATGAATGTTGGGCTATAGTTGGAGCTAGCCGTGTACACATTGCTTTCCTTGTTGGAGGACAAATGTCTCTCATTGCCAGCTTCTCTAGTCTCCTTGCCTATCTTATCTCTATACCTAGCACCTATCACTACTATTATTTCCTACAACAATTCTTTGGCAAAGACTGGCTACCTGATATTCCCCTACGTTTCAATGTACTAGCAGGAACTTCTTCTATTTTACTCCTCACCAGTATTGCTTTTATCAGTGGTGCGTTTCATACATACAAACTGCTCGCAAGTCAATACCGAAAACAAAGTAAGGTAGCACGTATACTAAAATTCATTAAAAATGTAACACTAAGCCTTATCATTTTATCTTTAGAAGGATACCTCTTCTATCAAATCTTACAACCACATACAATGTCAAGTAAGTCTCTCTTTCTGTTTTATTTCCTCTTCACTCATCTTTTTCTCATCTACCTCCTCTTCCCTCATCTCCAGTTATTCCTTATACGAATATTTCCAACTAGTTTTTTTAAAAACCACTACGCACCTATTATCGCAAAGTGGACTATCTTCCACCAGCCCCTCTATCTAAAATCGCTGAATACCTCTATTTTATCCGCCATTACCTTAATGTCAGGATTTCAGCTACTCTCACAAAACATCTTCTATCTGTTTCAGGAAAACGCTGATTTAGAAATGAAAGTATCCTTTTTCATCTATTTAGGTGCCCCATTGATTGTTATCCTGAGCAATATTATTTCAATTACCTCATTATCTATAGAAAAAGAGAAACAAGATAAAATCCAACTAGATACTTTAGGCGCCTCACCTTATCACTTATGTATCATTAACATCTGGCAAGCCTCCATTCATATTCTTACTATCTTTTTTATATCACTTGGATTCAATGGTTTTCTCCTATTTTGCATTAGCTATGTTCTAAAAGAAAATCAGAAACTTCTAGCTACTATTTCTGGATTATTTTTGCCAGGGCTGATTATCTCCTCTATTTTATTTATTTTACTTCTCCTAACTAATCTGTGGAGCAATCAATCTTTTCAAAAGAAGATTTCAAAAAATATCTGACATCCTTATACGTCACAGTCTAAAACATTGGGCGTATCTACCAATAAGCAAGGAACCTCCCACTCCCCCTTTTTGCTTTCAAATAACAGGTCTTAAAACATAACCTCCTTAAACATCATAAAAAGCGCATGCGACTAGGTAATCGTGAGATGCGCTTTTCTTGTGTTTGGTATGAAGTTTGTCTCCCCTTGAAAAATCCTAGTCATTCTGCTACAATGAAGCAAACAAGGGAGGGATTATGAACCAACAAGCATACAATTTGAAACTGGCTGAGCGTGGGGCGATCGTATCGATTATCGCCTATGTCGTCTTATCGGGAGTAAAGCTAGCAGCTGGCTCTCTCTTTCACTCAGATGCCCTTACTGCAGATGCTTTCAACAATATCTCAGACATCATCGGCAATATCGCCGTGCTGATTGGATTGAGAATGGCGCAGAAGCCTGCGGATACAGACCATAAGTTTGGGCATTGGAAAATGGAAGATTTGGCAAGCCTCATCACCTCTTTCATTATGTTTGTCGTTGGATTTCAGGTGCTTCATAGCACCATTCAAAAGCTCCTCAGCAAGGAAGTGGTCGAGATTGACATCATGGGGGCAATCATTGGAATCCTCTCTGCCCTCGTCATGTTTGCCGTTTATCTCTACAATCAACGCTTATCTAAAAAGGTTCGTTCCAAGGCCTTAGAAGCAACAGCCAAGGATAATCTCTCCGATGCCATGACTTCTATCGGAACCTCCGTTGCTGTCTTTGCAGCAGCCTTTCAATTTCCAATGATTGATAAAATCGCAGCTATCATCATTACCTTTTTCATCTTGAAAACAGCTTATGAGATTTTTATGGAGAGTTTCTTTACTTTGTCGGATGGTTTTGATGAAGAATTACTCCACAAGTATGAGATGGACATTCTGAAGTTGCCCAAGATTAGTGCGGTCAAATCCCAACGCGGGCGAACCTACGGAGCCAATATCTATCTTGACATCGTTCTTGAAATGAATCCTGACCTGTCTGTCTATGAAAGCCATGAAGTGACCGAACAGGTCGAGCAACTCCTGATTTTGAAACACGGGGTCTTTGATGTGGATATTCATGTAGAGCCATCTGAAATTCCCCACGATGAGATGTATGAGCATGTCTTTGACAAGCTCTACCGCTTTGAAGCGGAAATTCAAGCCCATGAAAAAGGCTATCAAAACTTGATTGAGGACAACTATCTCCTGATTGATGAAAACGGACACTATCTCAATAAGGAGCAAATGCTCCACTCTCACCCTGTCCACTCGCCCCATATGACCAATTTCCAAATGACTTCTATCAGCCAAAAATCAAAACTAGTCACCTTTGAAACAGGGGATAAGGTTCACAGCTCCCTCTGGCGCCGTCACGAAGTCTGGCAGGTCGTCTTTCATCAGATAACACAAAAAACGAACTAGAGCCTCTTCTGCTTTCTAGTTCGTTTTTTCTCTCTTATCCTTCCACTGCCGCAACCAGTTCTGCGACAAAAGCTGGGTCTGTTATTCTTGTCACCTCTTTAACCACGCTGGCAAGGGGCTCTTGGGTTAGCATTGCTTGTAATTCAACAGATTGGTCATCTGTTTCATCCTTGTATTCAAAGATATAGCGGATAGTTTGCAGGAGGGCATCATAGCTCAAACCACGCTCCCGTAATTCACGGATAGGGCGAATAAAGCGCTCATCATAGCCGAGTTTGCGAATTGGGGTACGGGCTACACGGGCTACATCATCTACAATAAAGGGATTTTCAAACCGACTGATGATAATCTTGTGGTAGTCTTCAAGCGCTGTTTCCTCAAAGCCCCACTTGGCAACGAGAAGGCTACGAATTTCAGCTAGGACCGCTTGAACAGTTGTCTTAACCCTCGGATTTTCAAGAGCTTCCAAAATCGTTTGCGCTCCGAAGTGCGCTCCTGTATAGGCTGATGTTGCATGCCCTGAGTTTACAGAAAATAACTTCCGTTCAATGAACGGTTCAAGGTTTGCCTCATAGTGGACTTTTGCTAGCTTCAAGTCAGGATTTTTCATGGCATGGGTTTCCACGACCCATTCATTGAAAGGCTCCACTACTACAAACAACGGATCTTCATGACTTTGAGCAGGGACAATGCGGTCGACCGCAGCATTTGGAAATCCGATATGCACTTCTGCAAAGGTCAAGCCTGCTTCAGACAGGTGTTTTTTCACTTCTTCATAGAGGAAGCTAGAACCACCAATCATGTTTTCACAGGCAAGAACATCAAGGGGCTGGGTATTGCCTGCTGCCTGACGTGCTTCAATCCCTTGCGCTACTAGAGGTGCGATAAAAGGTAGGATATTTGGGCCAATCGCTGTGGTCACCAAATCAGCTTCGGCAATGGCAGCGACCACTTCTTCTGGATGTTTGCCATTGTTAATCCCCCGCACACCTGATACGACAATGTGGCGCTGTCCCTCTTCTGCAATCTCAATTTCATAGCTACCTCGCTCATTGAGGGTGTCGATAATGCGTTCGTTGACATCGACAAAGGCGATTTCAAAACCATTTTCAAATAAAATTTCACCGATAAAACCACGACCGATATTTCCTGCACCAAAATGGACTGCTTTTTTCATCTCACTCCTCCTTTCTATCCAACACTATTTAAGAGAGCGATCACTTCTTCTTTTGACTGAGCATCTGCTAGTTTGACTACATTGTCTACATCAGCACAGAAAATGGAGATTTTTTGAATGATGTCCAAGTGCTCATCACCAAGACCCGCAATCCCAAAGAGGACGGTGGCAATTTTGGGATCAGCTGCTGTGCCAAAATTAACCCCCGCAGGAACTTGGACGATGGTAATTCCTGATGAACGAACCTCTTTTTTGGCTGCATCTGTCCCGTGCGGAATAGCGATAAAATTGCCCATATAGACGGATAATTCTTCATTGCGCTCGATCATCGCCTCAATATAAGCCTCATGAACATGGCCTGCATCTACTAGTTGACGACCGCAAAAGCGAATCGCTTCTTCTTTTGTCGCAAATGCTTGTTTTAATTGAATCAGTTCTTGTTGAAGTTTCATATTAGTTCTCCCATTGTTTGATTGTTTCATTGAAGATGGTATTCAGAAGCTGATAGATAATCTCCTGATTTCCTGTCCGATAAATTTCGGTATACAGGTTATTTTCGATAATAGACTGGCTAATCGCTGTCATCAGTTCGCGCATTTCGTCCTGCTCTCCTACCCTCGTCAACATGACCAAGACCCGCTGAACAGTTTCTGGGTGATTGTTCATAGACAAGGCTGTCACTGGCTGATGCAGGGATACGATTTGAAAGTGACTCTGTGTCACTTGACTGGACTGGGTATGAAGCAAGGCTAGATTGGTATTTGGAATGGCAAGTGGGCTCATTTCAAAACGTGCAATCAACTTCTTTGCGAGATAGTCCTTATCCTTGACAAAGGAAAGCTGATCCACAATCTGCTTCACCGTCTCGTCAAAGGTGGATTGATTCTCTAGCTCATAGAGTGAGAAATGTTCCAGTAGCTGGCTACTCCCCTTCACATAAGCCTGCAAATCATGATGTTTATTGACCACAATGTCCTCCCGAACAGCTACCGTTCGATGCTCCTGAATCGACTGCAAGGTTTCCTGCAATTCCAGTATTTCCTTGGTATTGGGAAAAGTTGAAATCACATCCAGATTCATCTGTGGAAGCGGTTTGGTGGCAAGGCAGTAATCATACTGAGAGAAGTCTACTTCTGCCAGATTGGTCGTACTTTTCACATCCATCCAGCCCACAAACGGGGCCACGCTTTTAATCTTGGACACGAGGACACTGGTTGTCAAAGGGCGCTCATCTGTCACCAAGAGCATGCGAATCGGATAAATATCGGGGCTTCGTCTGAGGCTGGAAGCAAAATGGAGGGTCACCAGTTCATATTCGTATTCATTATGGATATAGCGCGGAAAAAGATCCTGCATGACCAGACTGACAAGTCTATGCAAAAAAGGATTCTTCTGGGTTGCTAGATAAGCTACATTGGTAGTTGCGCGATCTGGAAAAAGGACAGGCACCGCCAAACTCAAACGAATATGGTGAAATAATAAGGGAAATAGCACCTTGTCTTTGACAAACTCAATCTTGGTAAAGCGCGACACACTATCCACCAACTGAGAAATACTATAATAAAAGCCACCGTCAAAATTTTCACTAAACAAGGGCACTTCCTGCCGCTTGATAATCACCTCATCCAAGATTGCTGCAAAGTAGATGATTTCTTGAATGTTATAAAATTGCTTGGTTTCCTTGGCTAGGTCTGTGAACACTTTCTGAGCAAAATCGAGGGCTAGCTTAGACAGATTGACCTGCTGGCTTACTTCTCCCTGATTATCTGCTAGTCCTAGCAAAATCATCAGAAATTCCTTGAATTTCGGGTCCAAATCCCCCAGCAAATGTTGATAGCGCTCAAAAACCTGACGTGCCTGCCGTATCCTAGCGACCTGTAAAATCGGAAAGTCAGCATAGTTGTCCGCCCAAAAATCCTGAATCGAAATGGTATTGGCCAGCAAAATGGCTAGAAAGCGGCGCTTCTGACTGGTCGAGCTTTCCACCCGATACCCTCGCTGGCGTACCAATTGCAAATCAAAAACCGCCAGGCGTCGCTCGATTTCTGCAATGTCTTGAATCACGGTGACATTGGAGACCAAAAACTGTTCTTGCAATTGCTCATTGGTCACCGAATCCTGACTGGTCAGCAATTGATAGGCCATCAAGGTCTGGCGCTGGCTCGGAGAATAAGCCGTATCTGCCTCATAATCGCTCAAGGCAGAAAGGTTCCCTGACAGGTAGTATTTCTTTCCATCCTTGAGCAATTGAATTTCTTCTTTAGAAAGGCTCTCTGTCAAGTCCGACAAGGTCCGATAAACCGTCCGTGAGGAGACCTGCAAGATATCCGCCATTTCCTTTAAGGAAAGCTTTCCTACCTGCAGGAAAGCCTTCATCAGTTGTTCTTCTCGTTTGGTGAGTAACATATTTTTATGATCCATAGTTATTGTGAATGTTCTCTTGGAATGACCGTTACCTACTTCTGAATGCCAGCCACCAATTGATCATAAGCTGGCGTTGTGACAAGGCTATCAACGACCAAGAGTTTCGCTTGTGGTGCTACTGCTTGGACATTTCCTTGTTCGGCTACAGTCGTTACAATCAAAGTCGTTTCTGCATTGTGCTCTGATAAATCTTCATAAGGTACGCTGACAACTGGCATCTCAATGCCCTTGTTTTTAAAGATGGCACGCAGAGTTACCTGCCCCATAGTCGCTGAGCCTTGAGCATCCCCATAAGGAAAGACCACTTCCGTTACCCGCTTCAAATCTAGCGACACAGCTTCACCGTTTGCTTCTATTGGACTTGAAGCAGAGAGGTCGACTTGGTTTGTCAATCGAGCGATGATCTCATCGTATTTTGGCGACGTCAAGAAATTATCCACCGCTACGTGAATGGCACGTGGTGTGCGTTGTGCAGCACGATCTGCCAATTCTTCTTGGGTGATAATGAGCGTATGATCTGTATCTTGGAGATTCGCAATCGCCTTATTGGTCACGGGGATGTTCAAACCTGCTTTTTTCACCTTATCACGGAGCAAGGATGCACCCATGGCAGAACTTCCCATACCTGCATCGCAGGCAAAGATGATTTGGTGTACGTTGTCTGTCGTCACATCGCTTGATACAGCCACCTGTGCTTGACCTTTTGCAACAGCTTTTGCAGCTTTAGTGGCTGCTTGCGCTGATTCCAGAGAAGCTCCTTCTGACTTGTCCGCTTTCAAAATGATAGAGGCAACGAGGAAGGAAGCAGCAGCTCCTGCAAAGACACCGCCCCAGACAGCTAAGAGATTTGCAACGTAATTCCCTTCTTTTGGTACAAGACCGGTAATGGCAATGATTGAACCTGGTGAAGATGCTCCCACAAGACCTGCATTCAACAATTGGAAGGTAAAGGTCCCAGATACACCACCTGCAATCGCAGCTAGAAAGAGGGCTGGTTTCATCATCACGTATGGGAAGTAGATTTCATGAATCCCACCAAGGAAATGAATGACCATTGCTCCCCATGAAGAAGATTTAGCAGAGCCTTTGCCGAACAAAGCGTAGGCAAACAAGATACCAAGACCAGGTCCAGGGTTTGCTTCCAAAAGGAAGAGAACAGATTTTCCGACTTTTAAGACTTGTTCAGTTCCAAGCGGTGTAAAGATACCGTGGTTAAGAGCGTTGTTCAAAAACAAGACTTTTGCTGGCTCGATGATGATATTGGCTAATGGCAAGAGTTTCATATCGACAATCACTTGAACACCATCTCCGATAGCTGTTGTCATGCTGGATACGAATGGTCCTACCACTTTAAAGCTAATCAACATGAGGGCAAATCCGATAAGACCTGCCGAGAAGTTGTTGACCAACATTTCAAATCCAGGACGAATCTTTTCTTGGAAGGCTTGGTCAAATTTCTTGATGACCCATGCACCAAATGGACCAACCAGCATAGCACCGATAAACATTGGCACTTCTGAACCCGCAATAACCCCCATGGTCAGGATTGTGCCGACTACACCACCGCGTTGGCCGTAGACATTGTAACCACCTGTGTATCCAATCAAGAGTGGCAATAAGTATTTAATCATTGGACCTACAATGGTTGCAAAGGTTTCATTTGGCAACCAACCAGTTTCAATGAAGAGCGAGGTCAAGACACCCCACGCAATAAATGCCCCAATATTTGGCATCACCATATTTGATAAGGTCGTCCCCAGTTTTTGAATCCGAACCTTTAATGAAGTATTTTCCATATTTTCCTCCTAATTCTTTCTGATTTTATTATACACTCACCTCTGACAGAAAAAAACTCAAATCTTGTCACAAAAATTTTGACAAAACTATCCTCTTCAACTAGGGTTTGATGAGATTGGAAGAGCATCATTGGTATCCAAGCGCAAAAAAACCTACTACTTATCATAAGTAATAGATTCTTAAAGTAAGGATTTCGTAGTTTTGACAGACTAGTTGCGTTTGAGAGCATCTGTGGCAACATCTTCTCCGAACCATTTGTCAGAGATTTTTTGAAAGCTTCCGTCTGCATACAATTCCTTGAAGGCTGTATTAATCTTGTCTACCAAGGTTGCATCCGCCTTACGGGCACCGACTGCGAAGGCTTCTTTTTCAAATCCTGCATCGATAATCGTATAGTCACTGATTAAACCTTCTTGTTGCAAGTAATAATTGGCATAAACACGGTCAATCAAGAGGCCATCAATTCGGTCATTTTTCAAGTCAATCAAGGCTTCGTTAAAGGTTGCGTATTGCGTTGCTTCATTATTTTTTACAAGATCTTTTAAGATTGTGGGCTTTGCTTCAAAATTCGCATACCCTGACGAACCTGCCTGTGCTCCCAGCACTTTGTCCTTCATACCTGCATTATCTGTAATATTCGATGATTTTTTGGTCACCAATACTTGGAGATTGGCCATGTATTCATCTGTAAATAGGACTTTTTCACGGCGCTCATCGGTTGCTGAATACCCATTCCAAATCAAGTCGATGTTGCCATTGTTGAGTTCTGTTTCTTTCAAGTCCCAGTCGATTGGCTGCCATTCAATCGCAATCCCGTACTTGTCAAAGACTGCTGTCGCTAAGTCAATATCAAAACCTGCATATTGCCCATTTTTTTCTTCAAATCCCATAGGAACAAAGGTTTTGTCAAAGCCAATAGTGATTTTTTTAGTCTCTTCATAGCGAGACCAGTTATCTGTTTTGGTGCTTGAAGCACTGGAGCTACAAGCTGTCAGAGCCAGACTGGCTACCATGGCTACTGCCCCGACTACAAGTGATTTTATCTTCATATTCTATCCCCTTTTCTGCTGTTCAGTCTTTTAATGTTTGGGCTCAATCTTAATAATCTCATCGGCAATATTTTCTGCAAATTGCATGTCATGGGTAACCACGATTTGCGTAATGCCAGTCCTGCGATTTTCAAGAATGAGATGTTCCACTTCTTTTCGTAACTCAGGATCAAGTGCTGAGGTCGGTTCATCGTAACCAATCATCTCAGGGTCAATCATCATGGCGCGCGCCAAGGCGACACGCTGCTTTTGTCCCCCTGATAAGGAATACGGGTAGGCATCTGCATGACCTGCTAGACCAAGAGTTTCAAGTAAGTGACGGGCTTTGCTTTCGGCCTCTGTACGAGAAGTATGCTGCGTTTTAATGGGCGACAAGATTAGATTTTCCAACACCGATAGGTGCGGAAATAACTGGAAATCTTGGAAAACAAAGCCCAGCAAATGTCGTTTCCCTAACTCTTCTAAGGGAAGTTCTTCCCCATTATAGATTAATTGACCAGAATCAATGCTCTCAAGCCCTGCCAACATCCGTAGCAAGGTAGTTTTTCCACCGCCAGACTGCCCAACGATGGCAAGGATTTTTCCTTCTGGAATCACGAGGTCATAGTTGGAAAAAATCTGCTTATTGTCAAAACGTTTGGAAAGATTGCGTACTTCTAACATAAGACCTCCTATTTATAATAATCAAATTTTTTCTCAATCCGATTGGCAACCAAGGTCACAAGACCAATCATCACCAAGTACAAGGCACCTGCGATAAACATAGGCGCTAGACTAACATCGCGGTTAGCCGCGGTCCGACTAGCAAGAAGCAAGTCGTTAACCCCAAGCGCATAAATCAGGGACGTATCCTTGACCAGGGTTGTCACTTCGTTAAAGACGCTTGGAAGAACAATTTTTACCACCTGAGGAAGGACAAGGTAGCGAATAGTCTGAACAGGTGTAAATTTCAATACTTTTGCTGCCTCATACTGCCCAGCAGGAATTGCCTCGATTCCCCCGCGAAAGATTTCAGAGAAATAAGCCGCATAGTTGAGGGTAAAGGTGATAATCACCGCAGGCATTCGATCAAAGGTAATGCCCACGCTCGGCAAGACATAATAGACAAAAATCAACTGGAGCAACAAGGGCGTTCCACGCATGATGAGCACATAAAGATTCAAAAACCAGAGCAAGGGCTTAAATGGAATTTTCATCAGAAAGGCTACGAACGCTCCTAATGGAAGAGACAGGAGCAAGACCATCACAAAGACCTGAAAAGATACCAAAGCACCATTTAACAAGCTCGGTAAAATTTCGATAATATATCCCATAATCTCCTCCAAAATAGTAATTAAACCTTAGTATAACAGAAATTTCTGAAAATTAAAAGACCTTTTCCTGCATTTTTATAAGATATAGTGAAATTTTATTCCATCTCAAGGCAAATAAGCTACACTACCTTTTCAGCTTCTTTATTATCATAAAAAATAAAGAATATAAAAGGGAGTGGGATAAAAATCGTGATTTCGTAGAAATCGATTATCCTCACTCCTTTATTTATAGGTTCGGGTTAACATAATCCACTGGATTATTTTACTCCCACCCCGCAAGGTTGACGTGGCTTGTAGAATATTGATTTATCAATGTCATGGATAAGTTGCTCACAACTTTCTGTTCTCTTCAATGCTCCACTGGAGCATTGACCCTAGCGACAAGCCTCACTTTCTAGTTTCTAGGCTCAAGTATCCATAGTCACTCCCCTGACTATTGATAGACGTCAAACTGCTCAAATTATAAAAATAAGGAAGTTGGGTACTGATGATGTCCCAGCCTCAAACTCTTACCTAGTTAAAAACGCTTGTAACATCTCAAAGACTTCTTCTTTTGAAAATAGAATATTGGCATTTTATCATGCTAAGCTTTTTTCATTCGTTAATTTACTTAAACAATTCATCCTACCCTCCATTTACGGTCACAAAAATTTTCCCACTGATTTTACGCTCACGATAGTCATCAAAGATTGTATGGAAACGGTCAATTGTGACATCTGCCGCAATCAATGGTTCAATTTGAATGGCTCCTTTTTTAAAGAGTTCAACAGCCTCGTTCCATTCCTCCCCAGGCCATGGTGCAGAATAATTCATCCAGGAACCACGCGCAGTTAATTCCTTACGATTGATTAATTCAAAGGTCTCAAACTCAATCGTCAAGTCTTTATGAGGCGTACCAATATAGAGGATATGTCCTTTTTTAGCAGCTAATTTATGAACAATATAGTAACTCTGATTTGCTCCTGAGGTCTCACAAACAAAATCAAACTGATCATAAACTGCCTCTAGTTGCTCTGGATAAAGAGTATTAACAGTGGCTTTGGCACCGAGTTCCTTCGATAATCTTAGTTTGTCATCACTAATATCAAATGCCGTAACATCATAACCGTAACTAACTAAAATTTGGAGAGCTAGAAGTCCAATCGAACCCATCCCAATTAGCGCAACCTTTTTGACATCTAAATCCTTAAGCTGCGCCACATTAAAACCATGGAGATTCACAGTGAGAGGCTCAATGAAAGCAGCTGTTCGTAAGTCAATTTCTTCTGGAAGTAATACCAGATTGTCCTCCGACATTACTTTATATTCTTGAAGTCCACCATTTTCGCGAGAACCAATAAAACCGTAACCCTCACTTAAGGAATAATTTCCTTTTTGACTCTGTTCATCGTCAAAGTTTGGTTTCAAAGGAATGACTGCCACCTTGTCCCCAGCTTTGAATTTATCTGATTGACTAGCTTCTACTATTCCTGAAAATTCGTGTGTCAAAATAATAGGATAATATTTTGCTTGATGTCCAAAAAATCGAACATAGTCTGAGCCACAAATCCCTGTGTAAGCAATTTTTACCAGAACATCTCCAGCCTTTTCAAGAGTTGGTTTTTCTAAATCTTGTACTTCAATTTTATTATTTTCAACAAGTACCAATGCTTTCATTGAGGTCACTTCTTTCTATACATTTTCTTTCTACTTAAGCAACATTTTCTTTTTCCATTTTTTTATAACGGGTCCAAGTCAAGTAAAGGCCGATAGCATAAATGATACCAATGATGACAAAACCGATGAGGTTAGTCATATTGAACAGTTGTGTGAAGATATAAGTTACAGGTGAGCCACCTTGGTCAAGTGCGGCTACCCGACTAGCACTGTCTGAAAGCGTGCCAGTTGTTTCTGCTAGCTTTGTTGTCAAACCGATTGACTGGTTAGCAATCCAGATAGTCATAAACATAATCACTATTCCTGAAATCAAGGTCCGGAAAAGGTTTCCTTTATGGACTGCTACGCCCATCGCGATGAAGAATCCGATTGTTGCCAAATCGCCAAATGGCATCACTTCGTTACCAGGGACAATGAGAGCAATGATGATGGTCAAAGGAATAAAAATCAAACCTGCAGAGACAACGACGGGATCTCCTAAAAGGATAGCTGGATCAAGACCAATCAGGAAGTCTGCTCCTTTGAAACGCGCTTGCAATTTAGCTTTAACAACCTCTGAAATCGGAAGCAAACCTTCCATAACAGGTTTGATAACTTTAGGGAGAAGAGAGATAACAGCCGCAACCTTAATCGCTAATTGAAGAATATTTTTAACATCATATCCTGCTAAAATCCCAATAATGAGACCAAGGAAAAGAGCTACAACAACAGGTTGTCCAAAGACACCCAAACGTTTTTCAATTTTTTCATGATCTAAATTGATGTTATTCAGACCTGGGATTTTTTCAATAATCGTATCAACAATAACAGCAATGGGAGCCATATAGGCGGATGTCCCGTGAGGAACAGCAATCCCTTCTAACCCAAAGTATTCATCTGTATCATAGCAGAACCAATCACCAAATTTATAAGCAATCATGGCATGGACAATAACCCCTAAAATTCCAATCCAATAGTTACCTGTTGCGACATAAGCAATCGCGCCTGTAAAGGTCATATGCCAAACATTCCAAATATCAACATTCACCACACGGGTCATTTTAAGAACCAGCATCACAATATTCACTAAAACTGCAATGGGAATTGCAACGAGAGCAATGCTTGAAGCCCATGTAATAGGTGACATACCTGGCCAACCAAGATCGATAACTGTCAAAGTTAAACCAAAATTCTCTGCCATGGCTTGCGCCGCAGGACCAATCTGTGCATTCATGAAATCAACGATAATCCCAATACCGATAAATCCAATACCGATAGAAATCGCTGAATAGAATGCTTTTCCAATTTTTACTCCAAAGAGAAGAGCGATGACAAAAATAACCAGCGGGAGCATAACGGCTGTACCAAGGTCAATAATATATTGTAAAAATTCCATAATATCCTCCTAAAAGATAAAGAATGATGTGATTATTTTAAGTAGCCCAAGATATCTTCTTCAAGTTTTTCTTCATTAATACCAGAGATGAAGCCCATGACCGTCAGAACTGGAATAGCTCCATAGGTCTTTTTCACACGCATGGTTGTACAAATCAAATCTGTACCAGATAGATGAGACTCGATTTCATTAACCCGACATTGAACTAAATTCAAATCAATACCATTATTGGTGCACAACTCTTTAATACGATTAGCTGCGACTGTGGAGGTTGCGACGGCTCCACCACACGCTACGATCACTTTTTTCATGACAATACTCCTTATGATTCGTTCATATAGTTTGTTAACAGATTGACGATAGTGGATTTTTCCGTTTCCACTAAGAGTTGCTTGAGAAGTTCTTCAGTCTGGAAGAGCTTCATCAATTTTGTTAAAAAGATAACCTGATTTTTAGGATCTTTGATGACAATATTGAAAATTAAACGCGTTTCAACTTCTTCATCTGGATCAACCATATGTTGGAAAAACACTGGTTCTTTGGTGCGAATGAAAACAATGGCTTCTTTTTCTGCCAAATGCGCTTCCGTATGGGGCATAGCAATATGTATTCCCACATGTGTCATCAAGCCTGTCGGAAACTCTTTTTCCCTAGATAGAATAGAGTTTAGATAATCTTCTTTTACATAGCCTAATTTACTCAGTTGATCAAAACTATAGGTTAAAACTTCCGTGTTTGTCGGTAATGGTTCATCAAGAAAAATGAATTCTTCTGTGAACATAGGTTACCTCCTCAATTCCATTCGTTTTTCCTGTTCCTCAATCAAGCGATGAATGTCTTCACCCGTTTGACAGGCATCTAATGCAATTTTAAATTTAGTATCTTTTAATAGGTTAAATAAGTTAAAGATGGCTTTTAAATGTTTCTTGCGATCTGTCGTGGACAAGATACATACGTATTTAACAGGAAGAGTTTCAATATTATGAGGATTATCTTGCTCTTCATCATCAAAATAGACTGGTTCTGCTAGTCGAATTAAGCCCATAGCTGTTTGTTTGTTATAGTTTCCTAACTGCGCATGGGGAAAGGCAAAACCATTCGAAATGACCACATAAGGGCCCATCTCTTCGATATTTCCTGTCACCACATCCAGATACTCTGCTGTAATTTCTTGTCTCTCAAGCAGAATGTGACCAACTTTTTGAATAGATTCCCGCCAATCAGTGGCTTCAACATCTAACAAAATACGATCAGCTGTCAGAAATTCATAGAGTAGCTTATCTTCTTCCACTACTTGCTTGCTATCAACATAGGTAAACATTCTGTCCTTGATTGCTTCTTTCAATGTCTGCCGACTATGACTTTCCTCATCAATTTCTTGTGAAATCATTTGATAGAGCTTCAAAGCGATATCTCTATCTAGTCTAAAATCATGATATTCCTTTTCAGCGACAATCTGATTCACTGCATTTGCTATCACAATGTAATCTTCATCTGTAATAAAAGGTGAAATTTGGACGTAGCTCTCGTGCTGGACTGGCAAGGTGGTAAGGATTAAGTCATATTCCCCTCGGATGGTATCATCAGTAGAATAGATGTCTAGATTGAAAGAGAAGTTACTCACTAGTTTACTTTCAATAAAGAACACCTCTGTAGACTTTTTCTCCGTCAAAACAGCCACTCGCAAATTGCTACCCATTCGCTTCTTACGTTCCATCGCTGCATAGACGTGGATAATCATATAATGAAATTCTGTCTGCGTGGCTTTGCGACCAATATTTTCCTCAATAATCGGTAAATATTGCCGCACAACTTTCTGAATCTTTTGATTGCTTCGAACGATATCTTCCATATTTAGCGATATATCACCTTGAAAATCTTCTTTCCGCAACATCCGTAGGATATGGGCTGAAAAATTTTCATAAAAAATATAATCCTCCTTGAAGTCAATATGTAACTCGGTCGAAATTTTTTCGATGAATTTCATAACTGTCACTTGAATGCGAATGCTCTCTTTATTGATGAGTTCATCTAACAGCTCAGCTTGATTTGATTCACTCACTTGCTGGCAAATAAACGCTAGGTCATTTTGAGGAATGATTCCTGTAAAAGACTTGACTAATTCCTTGAATAAAGCTGACTCTTCAGCTCGGAAAACGGTGTGAAGTGGAAATCCTTTTTGATTGCGATAGGTTGAAATTACCAAATACTGTAAAACGCGTTCTAGAAGTTTTTCGGATAAATGCAAAAGGTGCCTCTTTGCAAACAATCGATTCCGCAGCTCGCCAAATCCAATCTCTTCTTCATAGTGTTCATCAAATATCAGTGAATTCAGGACTTTAAAATTTTCTTGGCTCAAGATACTATAGAGAAAGATTCGGATATCTTCTTCTTTGGCAATCAATTGGTAGCCTTTATTGGCCTTAGAAAAGATTTTTAAATGGTGCTTTTTAGCCAGTTCTCTCATGATTTTTACATCATTTACAATCGTCGAACGGCTTGCGAGCAGTTTTTCTGACAGCTGATTGAGAGTGACATACCCTCTGTGAGCAATCAGTATCAGTAGACAAATTAAACTTCGCTCACTAGAACTAAACTTATATTCATAGACATCAAACTTATTAATATCCTCGTAAACAGCCAACTTACTCACTTGCAAATCCAAGATTACGTGCTTTCGTTTGATATACATGCTCCCAAAGTCTAAATTGGCCAGATAATCATTTAGAGACGCAATATCATTACGAATAGTCCGCTCCGATACTTCATGTATCTCTGTGATGTCAGTAAGCGGAACTTTGGATTTTTCCAAAAGCATCGTTAAAATCTCTTTACTTCGCTGATTCATTTGTATGCGCCTCCCTTCTTTTTAATTCTATTGTAAAACCGTTTACAAAAAAATAAAATAGCAAACTTCTTCACCTCTCTGGAAATATTTTACATGAATCATTTTCCTTCCGAAAGTTCTTTCCAATGTGAAAAATTTTGTACGGATTGCTCATTCATGCGTATCTTCATTTGTCTATCTTTTCATTATAAAATGCTCGTAACCCATCCATCTGCAAACAAAAATCCCCGCAGCAGAGCTACGAGGAAAAATGGTAGGCAAATGAATGAACGTTCAGACAAGGAATGAAAGACGCGGACAGTACCGGAGTACGGCAAGTCGAAAGTGAGGATGTATCAAAGTTCATTCAAAAGACTATACATCTTATTCAACCGTAACGGCTTTGGCCAAGTTACGTGGTTTGTCAACGTCTAGTCCACGTTGAAGGGATGCGTAATAGGCAATCAATTGCGTTGGAATGACCATTGAGATGCTAGAGAGGAATGGATGAACCTTGTTGACCACGATATCGTCATCGTCACGCTCCAAACCTTCTTCAACAATGGTCAAGGTGTGCGCGCCACGGGAAACGACTTCTGCGATATTTCCACGGGTATGAGCAGCGATTTTTTCACTTGATGAAATCAAGGCAATCACGGGTGTGCCGTCTTCAATCAGGGAAATAGTGCCATGTTTCAACTCACCTGCGGCAAATCCCTCACATTGGATATAAGAGATTTCTTTTAATTTGAGCGCAGCTTCAATCGTCACGTAGTAGTCATTACCACGTCCGATATAAAAGGCATTGCGGGTGGTTGCAAGCAATTTCTCAACCTTTTCAGCAATCACATCTTTTTCAGATAAGGTCGCTTCAATCGATTGAGCTACAATAGACAATTCATGTACCAAGTCAAACTCACGCGCTTCTTTCTTGCCATTTGCTTCTCCGACTGCTTTTGATAAGAAAGCAAGGGCCGCAACCTGAGCAGTATACGCCTTGGTAGAAGCTACCGCAATTTCAGGACCTGCATGAAGGAGCATGGTATAGGTTGCCTCTCGTGAAAGGGTAGAACCTGGCACATTCGTAATGGTCAAACTTGGAATGCCCATTTCATTGGCCTTCACCAAGACCTGACGGCTATCAGCGGTTTCTCCAGACTGGGTCAGGAGGATAAAGAGGGGCTTCTTGCTCAAGAGTGGCATGTGGTAGCCCCATTCAGAAGCCACACCCAATTCAACTGGCGTATCAGTTAGAGCTTCAACCATATTCTTAGCAGCATAACCTGCGTTGTAAGAGGTTCCTGCTGCAAGGATATAGATACGGTCTGCTTCCTGAACAGCTTTGACAATGGCAGGATCGACCATCATCTGACCGTCCACATCAGAGTATGCGCTAATCAACTTACGCATCACGGTTGGTTGCTCATCAATTTCTTTTAGCATATAAAACGGATAAGTGCCTTTTCCGATATCTGACAAATCAAGTTCGGCTGTATAGCTGCCACGCTTGATTGAATTTCCGTCATAATCCATAACTTCCACACTGTCTTTGGTCACAATAACCAATTCTTTATCGTGAATTTCCATGTATTCACTGGTTTCACGAATCATCGCCATGGCGTCTGAGCAGACCATATTGTAGCCTTCACCAAGACCTATGAGAAGCGGAGATTTGTTCTTTGCCACATAAATCGTGTCAGGATTAGCAGCATCAATCAAAGCAAAGGCATAAGAGCCTTGGATGATGTGAAGGGCTTTTTTGAAGGCTTCAAGGACAGACAAGTCCTCTTCCTCAACAAATTTCCCAATCAAATGTACTGCAATTTCTGTATCTGTCTGCCCCTTGAAATCATGCCCTGCCAAGTAAGTGTTTTTCATTTCAAGATAGTTTTCAATCACACCGTTGTGAACAAGGACGAAACGTCCTGTTTGCGAGGTATGAGGGTGGGCATTGTCTTCCGTTGGTTTTCCATGAGTTGCCCAACGTGTATGACCGATGCCAACGGTTCCTTCTACAGCATCTCCCACCTTAGCAGATAAGTCGGCGATACGACCTACTGATTTGACCAAGTGTCCTGTTGCCCCACCTGTCACAAAAATTCCCGCTGAATCATAGCCACGGTATTCTAATTTTTCAAGTCCTTGAATTAAAATATCCGTTGCATTTGTATTTCCTACGACACCAACAATTCCACACATACAATCTACCTTCCGTTTCTAGTAATCTTTTATTGAATACTTAACAAACTCCAACATTAATCCTTTTTGCTATTTTCTTAGATAGTCCGGACACAAGCAACTCTCTTCCATAAGTTGAAGATTATGGAATAATCCTATTGCCAACTTTCAACAGTCCACTGGACTATTGAAGCAATGCCTATTTTTAAGTCTAAGGTCTCAAAAAATGCCGTTCCTAGCAAACACTTTGTCTTTGCTAGGAATTCCACTCCAGCGAAAATATCAGATTTGGACTCACTTCGTTCCCCCACTCTTTCACCCCCAGTATCAACCAGTCGCTTTGTAGACTGTTGCTACCCGATTTTAGAGCGGGAAAACAATGTAATGCTGTTTTTTATTTTTATTAAGAAAATTGGTATAGTCATCTATTTTGCAAACAAAACCAATAAAATTAGTATATAGAAAAGATTATTATTTGTCAAATTTAAAATTGGTCTAGTCTAATTTGTAAAAAAACTAACCCTATTTCTGGGTTAGTCCGATATCGATAAAACCAAATTCACCGATTGGGCTGATGCGGAAAGTCAGACGCCCGATGACTTGTTTGGATGAAATTAAACCAAGTGTGCGGCTGTCTTCGCGGTTGGTGCGAATGTCATTGAGAATCCAATAATTCTTTTTCTCAAGCCGAGGGACAATGATATCTTCTGTATAGTAGTCTTGATGATTGGCTGATTTACTGAGATAGGTTTCCGCGACAATTTCATTGTTGCGGTACAGTACATCGTCCATGTACGTCACGCTATCACCCTCCTTGGCAATAATCCGACCGACATATTCTGCACCATCTACTTGATATAAGACAAAATCACCGTATTCGAGTTCCTTACCTTTTACTGCAATGATGATATCATCTTCTTTGAGGTACTGGTTGGCCATTTCCTTGGTGATGGTGACTGGTTCAAAGACCCAGATACGCAGTGCGATAAGCCCCAAGACCAACAAACCAATAATCATAATGTGATGAATAAAATCCCTTTTTGCCATCCTTCTCTCCATTTCTCTATTACTAGTATAGCATATTTTCTCAAAAACTACCTAGGACTTTCTCCCATGATTGCGGCATACACCCTATCTGCTACTAGCTGATTGCCTAGCGGAGTCAAATGTAGCCCGTCGCTATAATACTCTAGATGACCTTCTGTCAAGGGATAAACATTAATCCACTCTAGTCCGCGTTCTTCGGCAATTCTAGGAATAATCTCCTGTAACTCGGTGCGTACAATGTCATTATTCAGCCCAAATCGGCTAGTCGGAACATACGGGGGTACTAGGAGATAGACATCTGGTTGACTGGGCATTTTCATGTACTGATCGACCAGCTCGCCATATTCCTTGATAAAACGCTCTTTATTCCAATAAGGGCCACGACTATCATTGCTTCCAATCATAATGATGACAATATCTGCCCCACTTTCAAGCGACAACTGGGCATTTTTTTCCTGTAAGTAGGGATAATCTGAGGTAGACTGCAAGGAACGACCACTCAGACCGAAATTTGACACCTGATAATAATGTCCTAATTTTTCAGCCAAGATGCTGGGATAGGCATCACGTTCTCGATTTTCTAAGCCATAACCATAGGTCAAACTATCACCGACAGTCGCAACCTTAATCGCTCCATTTCCAATCGTCAGGACTTCTGGGTACATTATATCTGACATATCTTCTCCTTTTTTCTATTCTACCATGAACAATTACAGAAGACAATAAACAGAAACGAGTAGTATAGACATATCATTCGAATATAATAACGTTCTGGTTTTAGTAAAAAGTCCTCTTTCGTATAAAAAAACAAGCCACCTAATATGTGGCCTGCATACTTTATGCATTTCATTTACTATTTGTGTTTCTCCTGTTTATCCGACAATAATTTATAGGCATTGTAGAAGAACAATAAACCACCAGGAATAAATAAAATGAAAGCAGCGTTTGCTCCAACAATCTCGTATAAGACATATAGAACGATCCACAGTCGTCTTGTCCCCCCTTCTTGTTCCCATAACAAAATGTCATTATACACGTAAAAAGAACCGAAAATAAGAGCTATACCGATTGCAATGCTAAAAAAAGCTTGAAGTTTTGTTTTCATCCAATTATCTCCTTGTGTCAAATAATATATCACAATATCAGCCATCAGTCAATTAGGAATACTCGCACACAAATCCGATAAAAAATGGGAATTACCTTTGAATTTCATATCTTATTTTTGTTATTTTCGAAAGAATACTGAACATATTTTGAGAAAAACGAACAAAGAATAGCGAAACATGAGCCTTGAAGAGAAATACTAAACTTTAAATGCAGGTTCTTATACATCCATACTATAAAATCATTCAACAAGACGAGATTTTCAAAGAGTATATAATAAAGTGAATCCCCCGCGCCTTTATGCTATACTAGAGGTATGACAGAGAAAAAAATTATCATTATCGGTGGGGGAATCGTTGGCTCTACTGCTGCTTTTTACCTCTCTCAAGACCCAGACATGCAGGTTACACTTATTGATGAAGGAACCGGCAATGCAACACGGGCTGCTGCTGGCATTATTTGTCCTTGGCTCTCCCAGCGTCGCGACCAAACTTGGTATCGCCTAGTGGATAAGGGAGCAGCCTTTTATCTGGAACTGATGCAGGATTTACAGAAAGCAGGTATCACCGATCTGCCATATAAGCAAACAGGAACTTTGGTTTTTAAAAAGAAAGACTCCCTGCTCAGCAAATTAGCGACCATGGCACAAGAAAGACGGAACCAGTCTCCCATGATTGGCCAACTCGAAGTGCTAAAAGGGCAAATGCTAAGGGAACAAGTCCCTCCTCTTATAACAGACCAAGGCGCTGTTCTCACACATGGAGGTGGACGAGTGGACGGTGGACAACTCTTAGACCAATTGCAGGAACTATTTCAACAGCAAGGCGGTCATTTCATCAAGGGGCAAGCTCAGCTCTTGCCTGACAAGCAGGTGCAGGTAGGTGCAACTGTTTATCCTTATGACGAGATTATCTTGGCAACAGGTGCCTGGTTGCCAGATCTTCTCACACCACTTGGCTACGCGGTCGATATTGCTCCGCAAAAAGGACAGCTGCTTGAGCTAGATACCACCTTTGATACGGATACTTGGCCGGGCTGCATGCTCCATGGAGAAATTGACATTCTGCCATTTGAAGAGGGAAAACTGGTCATCGGAGCAACCCATGAAAATGACCAAGGCTACGATTTATCACTTGATAGGGAGAAAATCCAGCAGATGAAAGACATTGCTACTTCTTTTATCCCTGACTTGGCGCAATCCGAAATCAGCCAGACCCGCGTTGGAACCCGTGCCTATACTTCGGACTTTCTGCCCTTTTACGGAAGACTATCCCAGCAACCTGCTCTCCTAGTAGCAAGCGGTCTCGGATCCTCTGGACTGACCTGCGGCCCTTTTATCGGCTGGCAACTGGCCCAGACTATCCTTGGACAAAAGACAGGGTTTGATGCCACCCCCTATTCACCAGATGCTTATATCACCGTCAGACAAAGCGACTAATACCCAAAATCCCTCTTCCAAATGGAAGAGGGATTTTAGAAGGTTAGAATGTCATACTATTCTACAATCAACATGGATTTGATAACCTTGCGGTCTGCCATGTCTTGGTAAGCTTGGTCAATATCGTCCAAGGAATAAGTTTGGGTAAAGACGCGACCTGGATTGATGTCGCCGTCAAGAACGGCTTTGAGCAAGACTTGCTTGTTATAGGTCGTTACAGAGGCTGAGCCACCTGCAACTGAGATATTTTGGGCAAAGGTTGAGCCGAGTGGGCGGCTGTTGTAATGCGGTACTCCGACAAAACCAACGCGCCCACCATTATGAAGCACTCCGAGTGCTTGTTCGATGGCAGCTTCTGTTCCTACACATTCAAGGGCTGCATCTGCTCCACCCCCTAATAGTTCACGTACTTTGGCAATGCCCTCTTCACCGCGTTCTGCTACGACAGCTGTCGCCCCTGATTCCAAGGCCATGGCTTGACGATCGGCATGGCGGCTCATCAAGATAATCTGTGAAGCACCCATCATTTTAGCCGCAATGACTGCACATTGACCCACAGCACCGTCGCCAATCACGACCACCTTGTCTCCACATTGCACATGTGCAACACGGGCTGCATGGTAGCCTGTAGGCATAACATCTGCCAAGGTAAGAAGAGACTTGAGCATCCCTTCTGAATAGTCAGACGGCTGTCCAGGTACCTTCACCAAGGCCCAATTTCCATAGTGGAAACGAAGGTATTCTGACTGGAATCCACCGCCCCAGTTGGTCGGCGCTGGGTGATTGTCACAAGTTCCGTCAAATCCTGCACGGCAAGCATCACAATGCCCACAACCATGTGTAAACGGTACAATGACAAAATCACCCGGTTTGACCGTAGTAATCTCACTCCCTACTTCTTCCACAATCCCCAAGGCCTCATGACCAGAGTTGATCGAATGCGCTGCCTTATCATCCCCATGCGAATAAGACCAAAGGTCTGACCCACAGACACAGGCCCGCACAATCTTAATAATGACATCATCCTTTTCTTGAATCTGAGGCTTGTCCACCTCACCGATAATCATAGAACCAGCCTTTTCAAAAATCGCTGTTTTCATGTACTTTCCTCACTTTCTTTTACCATAGTGGATTGAGAAGGGAATAGGACAAGGCAGAGAGCTACAGATAGAACCGGTGTTCATCAAAGCAACTGAACGATGTCCTAATACTCAAAGAAAATCAAAACGCAAACTAGGAAGCTAGCCGAAGGCTGTATTGAAGTACAACAAGGCGACGCTGCCACGTTTGAATGTGATTTTCAAAGACTATAACCTTTATTCAATTCACTATAAACTGTTTCTAGTATAGCACTTGAAGTAAACTCCAAGTCAAGGATTTTTACAGAAAATCATCTATTTTTTATTTTGAACAATTCATATGCCAACAGGCAGGCAATAACCATCAGGCCAGCACTGATATAAAACGGAGTGATGAAGGTTTCAATCTGGAGTTTTTCTAGTAATTTGGTCAGTAAGACAGGTGTTAGAACGACACCGATATTTCCACCAGTAATGGCAAGACTAGTCACAAAATGAACTTGTTCCTTAGGAAAGTGCTTGGAAATATAGTAAAAATTGAAAGACATGATGCCGACAAAACTCATCCCCACTAAAATACTAGCCAATACAAAGAGTGGCAGGTTGAAAGGTAAGGTAAAGAGAAGATTGCCAAGTCCCATTGCCATTAGGACAGCAAAGAGGGTTCTGCCGCCTAATTTCTTTACAATCGGTCCAAAGAAACAGCCTGTGATGATTCCGCTAAAGGCCAAGATGGTAAGCAAGTGACTGGACAGGGTGGTAGAAAGACTGTACTGGGTCACGAGTAAACTTGGAATTTTAATGGTCGCACCGATATAACTAATCCCCACTAGAAAGGTGAGACAGACCACCAAGCCCACCTTACGGTTCCAGACAAGGGTTTCTTTGACAGCTACCTGCGCTTGATGTGCCTCAGGAACATGGAGGTAAAAGAGCACCAAGACTGGGAAGGCTAGCAGATACACTAAAAAGGTATAGTTCACCCCAATGAGTAAGGCATAGCCTGCAACAAAGGTGGTCAAGGCCTTTCCTATATTTAAGAAAGCCGTCCGCAGACCAATCATCTGTGCTCGCACATCTCCCTCGTAAAAGTCACTAATCAGGCTGATAGACAGCGAATTGTAGAGCCCAATTCCCAGTCCTAAGAACAAACGACAGACAAAGATGAGGGGAAAGGAAGCCAAAAAAGTGGGCAAGGCACCAAAGATACCAATCAAGCCCAGTCCTAGCAAAACAGTCCGCTTGGTACCAAGCCAAGATACGACTAGGTTGCTCAATAAGACCGTAATGGTGATCATCATGGCAGGCACCGTCACCAAACTTTCTACCGAAGCAAGCCCAATATTGGCATTCCTTGCGTGGTAGTATTCATACAATTTGGGAATGGCTGGCGCAATTGCCAAGTGAGACATTAAAAAGATGGAAATCACCAAGAGTGAGAAGCGCATCATGGATTTCGTTTTCATGTTTTCTCCTTTCTTTTACACCATAAAGCAAAACATGTACCATTATACACCGAAATAAGTCGAGATACAAGTTTCCACTTGGCCTCTCTGACAAACAAAAAACCTTGCTCAACCACTATTGATTCAGCGAGGTTTTTTCATTTTTCAATTGATGGGACTATAAGAAGAATGATAGAATCACTCCTCCGATAAGTCCTCCTACTAATGCGGCTGCTAGATTTGGCATGGCCTTATTTAGTTTTCCACCACGTGTGAGTGTTGAGACAAACACTCCAACACCTGCTGCAAGCCCCATGTCAATCCAGACAGAACCTGCTTGCGTAATCATTGGTTTTGGAATCCCATGATTCATTGCCCAGACTGTTCCAACGATGAAAGCGGCTGCAAGCCAGCCACCAATTGCCCCCCAGTGTTCGACCATTTTTCCCCAAATCATTTGAATGACAAAAGGAAATACAAAACTACCTACTATTGTCGCAATTGCTTGTTGAATCGTCATACTGTGTGCTCCTCCCTATTTTGCATCCCGTTCCATATCATCTAGAATCTTTGCAGAAACAAAGCCCCCTAGAGCAGATCCAAGCGCTACTAACAAGAGAGTAGGTACAGAACTAGCGACTTCATTCCAACCGAGTAAAAAAGCATCACGACAAATACCACAAATGGCAATACCTAGCCCCATATCTACAAAGGCTGTGTCATCATCTTGCTTAATCAAGCCAACATAATGATTCATGAACCACATAGGACCGATGATAATAAAGGCTGCAAAATAGCCGCCAACAATCCCGTAGGCATTCCCAAATGCTCCCCAAACACTCATTACAATCATGCCTGCAATCATGTACCCCAGCGTTGATCGTAAAAATTTCATATCATCTCTCCTTCAATCTAGCCTAACTTCTTTACAAAACATTCAAACAGTTTCCACGAAGATTCTGCACCTGGATCCCGATGGCCGATGGCTCGTTCACCTAAACGAAGAGCACGCCCTTTTTTAGCGACAATGTTATCTGTACTTTCTGCACCTTGTTTCATCACAACTAGCGCTTCTTGCATGACCGATGCTACATCGTCTGTTTCTTGATGCTGTGTTAAATAGTCCATTGCAGGAGCCATGGCATCAATCATAGTCTTATCACCAAGCTCTGCTTTTCCGCGATTTTGTACCGCAGTAACTCCTGCCCGTACATCTCTACAAACTCTGCAAAAGAAACCGCTTGCTTGTTCTGCGCAGCTGCCCCATTTTAAGAAAGAAACTGCCGTATAAGGGGCCAGAAGCTCCACCGACTTTTCCTAAAAGAGACATACCTACTTTTTTAAACAAGGTAGAGATGGTCTCAGTTGCCGTATCAAATTGTTCTAGTTGCTTGCTAACATCACGAAATCCAATGCTCAGATTGATGCCGTGATCGCCGTCTCCAATACTTGAATCTAAGGAGGTGAGGTAATCCCGTTCTACTTCAATCATTGCAGCCATTTCTTCAATGACAGCTTTAAAATATCCTATTATTAAATGTTGTCATTATCATCACTCCTATGCTTTATAGTAAGGGGTATCACATGGTAAATCGAGCAATTCTTTCAATTCTGCGTCCACTCGAAGCAGAGTGATGGACATACCAACCATATCCATTGAAGTGGCAAAGTTCCCTACCAATGATTTATGGATGGCAATTTGATCAGTTGTCAACAATTCGTTCAACTTGCGGTAGCAGATGTATTGATCCATGAGTGGTAAGCCACCTAGACCATTTACTAATATAGCAACTTCATCTCCGACAGCTAATCTTGATATAGCTGTAGATTTCTTCTACTACCTCATCAGCTGGGCGTAATTTCTCACGGCGGATACCTGGTTCTCCATGCAAGCCCATCCCGACTTCCATGTCTCCATCTTCCATGTCGAAAATTTCTTTTCCAGTCACTGGCAAGGTTGCAGACGACAAGGCAACCCCCATTGAGAAGGTGTTTTCATTTGCCCGTTCAGCTACCGCTTTTACCGCGTCCAAGTCATATCCTTTGGCAGCAGCGGCCGCAGCTACTTTAAATACAAACAGGTCACCTGCAACTCCACGACGATCGTCAAAGTTTTCAGATGAAATCAAATCATCTTTTACAGTAACGGTTTCTACCCGGATACCATCATCTGCTGCTAATTCAGCTCCCATATCGAAGTTCAAGACATCCCCTGCATAGTTCCCGTAGAGATATAAGCATCCCTTACCACTGTCAACAGCTTTTACGGCATTGTAGCATGGTTCTGGAGATGGTGAAGTGTTGACATTGCCGACTACAGCAGCATCAGCAAAATCTTTTCCAACATAGCCCAAGAATAAAGGTTCATGGCCTGATCCTCCACCGATGATAATCCGTACCCGCGGTTCTTCACTTAGCTGCTGACTAACTACTACACGGTCATCATGCTCTAATAGTCTTACATACTGAGGATTCGCTGCTGCATAGCCTGCTAGCATTTCTTCTACCACATTGTAGCCGTCGTTAATGAGTCTTCTCATGAGTTGTTCCTCCAAAAATTATTTATTTAAAGATATTTCTTCCAATATATCCTCGGTACAGGCGCCAATTGATGCTTGTACTGCTCCTATAAAAGCTCCTTCAATCAAAGGGGCGTCAAATAGGGTGACTTTCTGTCTATCTTCTTCTAAATCCATCATCTCTATAGCTGTCTCCGAGCTGAGGATAGAACTTCCAATATCTGCAAAAATATAGATTTCTTCGCATTCACAACAGGCGTTCAGATGTTCGTAGATGGTAATGGCATTGGTTCCTAAACGACCATCGCCAGTTCCGCCTGCTGAAATAATTCGTACAGCTGTGGAATCTATCATTTCCTCCAGCATTTCCTTCAACCCCTCTGAGATTTTTTCAGAATGGGATACTAAAATGATTGCTTTCACCTACTCACCTTCCTGCCTTTTTATCTGATGAACGAGTCGAATAATGTCTGCAAAATGATGCGGATTATGACCGAAACGTCCGACAAAGACCCCGTCCACGTTTTCATCTTTCACTAGCATCTTCGTATTTTCTTTACTCACAGATCCACCGTAAATAATCCTGACAGAAGTTGCCACCTCTGTTCCGTAGTCACCAGCGAGAATCTCACGAATGATGCGATGGGAGGCCCATACATAGGCATCATCTGCGGCCTCTGCTTGACCAATCGTCCAAACAGGCTCATAGGCAATGACTAGACGCTTGAGGTCGTGACTGCTGATACCAGCTACTGCTGTCGACAATTGCTGCATAAAATAGTCTCGCCTTACTTCTTCTGTGCACCGAACAGAATCGCCGATACAAAGAACAGGAGTCAAACCTGCCTCAAAGGCTAGCTGCAACTTCTGATGAATGAGCACATCTGTCTCACCAAAGTATTTCCGACGTTCAGCGTGACCCAGCTCTACATAAGAGCCTCCCATATCGATCAATGATTCGATAGAAAACTCGCCCGTCATTGCTCCATTCGCAATGGGAGCGATATTTTGAGCACCGTATCCTACCCTACCGTCTCGCAACATAGTCGCTGTTTGATGCAGAACCCCTAGGCTTGGAAAATAAAATAAGTCAACATCGGCATCTGCTAACGACTCTAATTCCTGCAAGAAACCTGCTAGGTACTCTTTTTCTAATGCCATCGTATTGCGATAATTTTTCTGGCTCAAGCCCACGATCGGTCTACGCGTGTTTTTTCTGTCCTCTAGCATCTATTTTCTAACTCCATCACTTGCGCAATTTTTTTAGAAGAAGGACTTTCCACAAAGTGTTGTCCCAAGAAGGTAAGGACTAGTTCAGCGGCTAAATCCCGACCCACAACCTTGGATCCGATGGTGATAATGTGGGCATTATTACTCAATTCCGCACGTTTTGCAGAGTAGATATCATGTACCTGTGCCGCACGAATCCCTTTAATCTTATTTGCAGCCATCGCCATTCCAATTCCTGTCCCGCATAATAAGATTCCCTTTTGTACTTCACCTGCTAAAATGCCATTCGATACTTTTTCTGCAATCCCTGGATAGTCAATACTATCTTCGGAATAGCAACCATAATCTTCTACGTCATATCCATGACTTCCAAGCACGGTTTTAATAAACTCTTTTAGTCCGTAAGCATTATTATCTGCTCCAATTCCAACTTTCATATAGCACACCTCTCTGAAAATTTACTATCACAATGATACCGCTTTCTTTTCTTTTTTTGTCAACGTTTTTTGTTTTTTAGAACAAAAAGATAAATAAAAAGAAAGAAAGGAAACTAATTGGAAAGAGTTCGCGTTGCAACCTTCACAATACTTACTTTATATATGCTTTTACTTGACATTTTCCACTATTTTCGCTATGATAACGTATCGATAACCGTAAGAAAGATCGAATCGGAGAATGACCATGTATCAGGAAGAAAGACATAGAAAAATACTCGATATTTTATCTCAGAAAAAAAGTATACGTGTCAAAGATTTAAGCGAAGAGTTAGGAGTATCCCGTGTAACCATTCGGAATGATTTGGCGATACTTTCCCAGAAAAAACTAGTAGATCGAAGTCATGGAAAAGTGAGTGTCATCGATTCCTTAAACTTCCCAGCGCATACTTCCTATAATTTTAGAAGTAAGAAAAATGACATCTTAAAACAGCAAATCGCTCAAAAAGCATTTGCCTTAATTCAAATCCTCATCGATGCAAGCTCTACTGCTTACGAGCTGAGCAAATTGATTAGCCAGTCCTCTCTTCGCCTCACGGTGTTAACGAATGGAATGATGACCGCTGAGCTCTTAAAAGATGTTCCTAATATCACTACGATTCTCATCGGAGGGATTCTCAGAGGACGCTCCAACGCTATTGAGAGCACCTTGGGAGCAGAGATGTTGCTCAAGATGAACATCAATAAATTATTTGTCTCTGCACATTCTTTCAATTTGGCAGATGGCTTGTCCGACTTTAACATTTACGAAGTTGAACTAAAGAAGATGATGGTCAAGCACTCGGAAAAAGTCATTGCCTTAATTGATTCTTCAAAACTAGAAAATTCTTCTGTTGCAACCTTTCTGAGCGCTGATCAGATTGATACCTTCATTACTGACGATCATATTCCCGCTAATCTGTTAGAAAAATACCGACATTCTGGTTTGCATATCGTATAACAGCACCAAAAAAGCCTTAGTGATTTTCACTAGGCTTTTATCTTACTTTTATTTTACAGTTCGGACACGCATGGTGTTTGTTGAACCAGCAACACCAACTGGCACACCTGCCACGATAACAATATCGTCGCCTGATTGAACAAGACCTGCTTTAATCGCTTCGCGTTCTGCCAATTCAAACATGTCATCTGTAGAGGCTGGCTTATCCGTCACAACTGGAATGACCCCCCAGTTAATCATCAATGATTTTTGCACTTCTTCTGTAAAGGTTACAGCCAAGATGTCTGCATCTGGACGATATTTAGAGATAGAACGTGCTGAGAATCCAGTTTCCGTCACTGTAACGACCAACTTGATGTCCATTGAGTGACACGCATCACGAACTGCTGACGCAATCACTTCTGTCTTACTTGTACGCTCAAAGTTAGAAGCATCCAAACGACCGTATTCGTTTAAGAGAGTTTGGGCATTTTTAGCAATGGTTGCCATTGTACGAACGGACTCAACTGGGTATTTACCGTTTGCTGACTCACCTGAAAGCATGGTTGCGTCTGTTCCGTCAATAACTGCATTGAATACGTCTGATACTTCTGAACGAGTTGCACGTGGTTTTTCAGTCATGGTTTCAAGCATGTTGGTTGCTGTGATAACGGCTTTACCTGCTGCGTTGACTTTAGTGATAATCATTTTTTGGTAAACTGGAACCATTTCAAATGGTACTTCAATCCCCATGTCACCACGCGCAATCATGATACCATCTGCTGCTTCGATGATTTCATCAATGTTGTCAATCCCTTGTTGGTTTTCGATTTTCGCAAACAATTTCACGTGAGCATTTCCAGTTTCTTCACAGATTGCACGTACTTCGTTGACATCTTTTGCAGTACGAACGAATGAAATCGCGATAAAGTTCAAGCCTTGCTCAAGACCGAAACGGATGTCTGCGTTATCGCGCTCAGCAAGCGCTGGGAAAGGAATTTTAGTGTAAGGAATGTTTACACCTTTTTGTTTTGCAATGACACCGTCATTTTCAACCGTTACTTCAAATTCACGTTTTTCATCGTCTTTGGCAAAGACACGAAGACCAAGTTTCCCATCGTCCACAAGGATTTGTTTGCCGACTTCAACATCATCATAGATGTCAAGACCACCAGCAACGTTCAAGGCAATCACTTCACGAGTTGATTTGATTCCTTGCTTGGTAGCAACACGAAGCGTTTCACCAGTTGTATACTCGTATTCTTTTGCATCGCCTTCAAACAATTCTGTACGGATTTCAGGACCTTTAGTATCAAGCAAGAAACCAACTTTTTGACCAGCGATTTCTTCAGCACGACGGACTGTTGCCATACGGTCACCTTGCTCTTGGTGGTCACCGTGTGAGAAGTTGAAACGGAATACGTTTGCGCCTTCTTTGATTAATTCAGCGATTTTCTGAGCAGATGCTTCAACATCTAATTTTTCACCCCAGTAACCATCTTCACCGAATTTTTTACCACCACGGATTTCAACCGCAGGACCTAATGTAGCAACAAGTTTTACGCGTTTATTCATGATTTGTTTTCTCTCCTTCTGTTGTATCAAGTGTATACAGGCATCATCGATTTAGTAACGAGACAAGCTACGAGCTAGTCCAGCTAACTTAGCATCCCCTCTATGAGGGTTGTTGACAATAATCTTACCGTCTTCACCGAGGCAGAAAAGGGCATTTTCTTCTTTTGTACCAAGGATTGGGTTGGCAACGAGGTCATCTTTATGAACACCAACAGCAAGACCACCACGCCCTTCTTTCAGAAGTTCTACAGCATAAGCCCCCAAGCGGGATGCAAGAACGCGGTCACGAACCGTTGGACGACCACCACGTTGGATGTGGCCAAGCTCGATGGCACGAAGGTCGCTGGTATCGCCAGCTTCTTTCAATTTCTTCGCAAATTCGTGAGCGGACGTCACTCCTTCAGCAAGCATGACAATGTTGTGGTTTTTCCCTTTTTCGTAGCCCTTGCGGATGCTTGCAACCACCTCTTCAATTTGGAAGTCTTCCTCTGGGACGATGATTTCATCTGCACCGATGGCAATACCGGTCCAAAGAGCGATGTCACCAGCGTGGCGTCCCATCACTTCCACAACGAAGGTACGGCGGTGGCTCATGGCTGTGTCACGAATTTTATCAACCGCATCCATGACGGTCATACACGCTGTATCAAAACCAATCGTAAAGTCTGTACCTGGAATGTCGTTATCAATTGTACCTGGGATACCGATGGCTGGGAAACCATGCTCTGTCAAACGCATCGCTCCGTGGTAAGAACCATCTCCACCGATGACCACGACACCTTCGATACCATGCTTTTTCAATTGCTCAATCCCTTTTAATTGACCTTCTAATTGAGCAAACTCTGGGTAGCGGGCAGAATACAACATGGTACCACCAGTACCGAGAATCCCACTAACGCCTTCTTTTGTCAATGGAAAAATGTCCCCAACAACCATTCCGGCATAACCATAGTTAATCCCGAAGACTTCCATTCCTTCTGAAATTGCTTTACGAACGACCGCACGAACGGCAGCATTCATACCAGGGGCGTCACCGCCACTGGTCAAAACAGCAATACGTTTCATTTAACTAATGCTCCTTTTTCATTTTTAACTGTATCATTATATCACATTTACCCGCAGTATGCTTGACTTTTTACTAATTTTTACCGAAAAACCGTTTTCATTGAAACTTTCTGTAAGCGAGGTTGCAAATGGGGTGATTTTTCGACAAATATCCGTTCTAATTGGACGGTCTGATTGCTATCTTGGTAATGCAAAATGACTGGAATCGTTCCTGGATACTCGGCCAAAATTGCAGCAATGTTCTGGTCATGCTCTCGATTTTCCAACAAAATCCAAAATTTTTCAGTGCTCGGTTGCTCCAGCCTATCCAAGACCAGCTGCAATTGGCCATCTCTGTCTTGAACCTTGCCTGTCAGATAGAACATCTCGCCTTCTTTTAAGAGATTCTGATAGCGTTGGTAGGTTTCGGGAAACAGGGTCACGTCGAGTTTTTTCTTGGTATCAGTCACTTGGACAAAGGCCATTTGTTGACCTGTCTTCTTAGTACGAATAACCCGAACCGACTGAACTTGTCCTAGAACTGTAGCTCCACTTCCTGCCACCAATTCCGCAAAAGGGGTATGCAGCTTGCTAGAAGATTTCGCTAATAATGCCAAGGGGTGGGGACTGATACCAACCCCGATAATGGACTGCTCCAAACTAAATTTTTCACTGTCGCTATAGTCTTCGGCATCCAGCCAACTATAGCTCTCTTCCGAAAAGAAGGTTCCAAAGGTATCCGCAAAGACAAAGAGATTGTCCAAGTTTTCCAAAATCTTCTTGCGATTGGGCTCAAAGTCATCGAACAAACCAAGCTGAATCAAGGGTTTCAAGGTCTCCTGCTTCTTAAACGGAACAGGAAGGCGTAGAATAAAATCCTCCACACTCTTAAACGGTCGCTCTTCAATCATCCAAAAGGCCAATTCTTTGGGCAATCCCTTGATATTTTTCAAGCCCATGTAAATCTTTTTCTCGTCAAATTTATCGTGGTAGGGAATGTTGTTAATCGTGACAGGCGTAACTTGGAAATCAAATTGCAGGGCGTCTGAAATGTAATCACTGCTTGAGTAGTTGAGCATGATATCAAAAAAGACATCGGGATAATGGGTTTTAAAGTAGGCCAACTGAAAGGCAAGAGCTGAATAAGCATAGGCGTGGCTACGGTTGAAACCATATCCTGCAAATTTTGCCATCATAGCAAAGATCCTTCTTGCCTTGTCCTCCTCATGTCCATTTTGAATGGCTCCTGCAAGGAAGTCCGCTTCCATGCTCTGCATTTCTGTCTTGTTTTTCTTAGACATGGCGCGGCGTAACAAATCGGCTTTCCCAAGAGTAAAGCCCGCAAAGCGCTGAGCAATCTGCATCACCTGCTCCTGATAGAGCATAATGCCATAGGTCGGTTGCAAAATAGCTGCAATCGAATCATCCAATAGATCAACGGCTTCCTGACCATGCTTGCGCTTGACAAAGTTATCCGAGTAATCACTGGCCCCTGGACGATTGAGACTGGTGGTTGCTACAACGTCCTCAAATCGACTTGGTTGAACCCGCTTGAGCAGGTGAATAGCTCCTGGCTGCTCAAATTGGAAAATCCCCTTGGTCTGCCCCTTGGCAAAGAGTTCTAAGGTGGCGCTATCTTCCAAGTCGATGTCTGAAATCACCATTTTCTTGCCATATTTTTCCTCCACAGTTGCTGCCATTTTCTGGACGAAGGTCAGATTGCGCAAACCGAGGAAATCCATTTTTAATAGACCATTCGCTTCTACAGCATGGGCATCATACTGGGTAATCAGCATGTCCTCACCTGCCTTTAAGGGAATGGTATCTGTCAAATCCTTATCGCTCATCACAACCCCTGCCGCATGAATCGAGGTTTGTCGTGGTTGCCCCTCAATCTGCTGGGCAATCGCATAGGCTTTTTGGTATTCAATTTTACTATTGATGACCTGACGAAAAGACGCGTTTCGTTCATAGGCAATAGCTAGCGTATCACGGAAAGAAATCTTCTTCGTGATGCTACTCACTTCATATTCTGGTATTCCATAGCGCTTTAAGACATCCCGCAGGGCCTGCTTGGCTCCAAAGGTAGAGTAGGTCACAATCTGCGCCGCATGGAAACTCCCGTACCGTTCCCGCACATAGCGGATAAAATCACCACGGTGAATATCTGGAATATCAATATCAATATCAGGCATGCTGTAGCGTTCTACATTTAAAAACCGCTCAAAGAGAAGCGCATGCTTAACAGGGTCAATCCCTGTAATGTAGAGGGCATAGGCGACGAGACTTCCAACCGCAGAACCACGCCCCATTCCCATGTAATAGCCCTGACTGCGACCAAAACGCAACAAATCCCAGACAATTAAGAAATAGTCGTCAAAACCCATCTGGTGAATGACCGCTAGCTCCTGTTCTAGACGCTCCTGATATACAGGACTAGTCAGGCCTCTACTTCGCAGGCCTTCTTCCGCTTTTTCACGAAGTTCTTCCACCGCTAGGCGCTCCCGATTAAAACGTGGCAACTTCAAGGCCTTATCCAGTTCATAGGAAATGCCAGAAACCAAGCGGTTCAATTCGTCTAACGCTTCTGGAAAACGTTGTCGAAACATCGCTGCCAGACTTTCTGGGCTGACAAAAGACTGATGATGAACCAACTGCGACACTTGATTGAGAGGAACATTTTCCTGAATCGCATGGAGAACCTGCAAGACCTCTGCTTGGCTTTCCTCAAAATACCGCACGGTGTGAAGTGGAACCAAGGGACGACCTGATGGTACAACTGGCGTCGTCTCACAGACCCCAATGTAAAAATCCACCCCTACATCATACTCTTCAATCCCATCAAAATACGGGATAATCAGAGCAATCCCTGTCAAGTACGGTCGAATGAACTCAAATTCTCTTTGCCCTGTCATCTTGGCCGTTGAGATTTTGAGGAGATTTTGGTAGCCTGCTGTATTTTGGGCAATCAATTGAACCACCAAAGTCTCATCTTGAGAGAGAGATAGCTCCATCTCACAGCCAATAATCGGCTGGATTCCTGCCTTCTCACAAGCCTCCATAAAGGAATAGGCCGCATACAGATTATCACGATCCATGATACCTAGATGCGTGTAACCCATTTCCTTGGCACGCGCAACATAGCGCTCGATGGTCATCATACTATCCATAAAGCTATAGACGGTCTTGGTATCCAACTGTGCTAGCATATATCCCCTCATTTTCTTTCTATGTCCTTTTCGTTCTTATCTACTATTATACACGAAAAATAGCCCCCTTGCTACTCTTGGCTTTGACACCCTTGTAGGCAATCCTATTTTAAAAAAGATGGATTTTTTAGAATAAAATGAGAAATAATACTTGCAATCTTAAACAGAAAATTGTATCATATATATAAGACAAAGATACAGAGTGGCAGATGACTATCTGTCACCTTATAAAATATCATTGAAAGGAGCTATCATGGCTTGGAAATTCGATAACAACTTCCCAATCTATATACAGATTGCCAATACCATCAAGTTGCAAATTGTGACGCACCAACTCAATTCTGGAGATAAACTTCCGACCGTGCGTGATTTAGCAGAAATTGCTGGTGTCAATCCCAATACCGTTCAACGGGCCTTGTCTGATCTCGAAAGCGAAGGATTTGTTTACTCAGTCCGCACAACAGGACGCTTCGTGACAGATAATCTCGACCTGATTCAGCAGACCCGGGTCAGTTTGGCCAAAGACGAGCTAGAGAACTTTGTGACCAATATGTTAGACCTGGGATTTGAGCAAGAAGAGCTCGTTCAGCAATTGGAAAATTATCTACAAGGAGAATAGGATATGGAAAAGAATTTTACCCTCGTTGAAATCCAGCAAGTATCAAAAGCATACGGCGGATTGGTAGCCTTAAATAATATCAATCTCAAACTGTCAGCTGGAAAAATTATCGGTCTCTTGGGACCAAATGGCTCTGGTAAGACGACCTTAATCAAATTGCTCAATGGTCTACTCCAACCCGAATACGGTCAGATTTTAATCAACGGTCGCAGACCATCTCCTGAAACCAAGCAAATTGTGTCTTATCTACCCGATACGACTTACTTGGATGAACACATGCGAATCACCGAAGCCATTGATTTCTTCAAGGATTTCTATGCTGATTTCGATGAGGCACGCGCGCTTCACCTGCTTCAAGACCTCAACATTGAGCTCAACAGTCGCATCAAGCATTTATCAAAAGGAAACAAGGAAAAAGTTCAGTTGATTTTGGTCATGAGCCGGCAAGCCCTCCTCTATATCCTCGATGAACCGATTGGTGGTGTGGACCCTGCTGCCCGTGACTATATCTTGCGAACCATCATCAACAACTATTCTCCAACCTCTTCTGTCTTGATTTCAACCCACTTGATTTCAGATGTCGAACAGATTCTCGATGAAGTCATCTTCCTCCAGTACGGCAGTGTCATTCGCCACAGTGATGTCGATGATTTGCGGATCGAAAGCGGAGAATCCATTGATGAACTTTTCCGCCGTGAGTTTAAGGCTTAGTAAAGGAGATGACTATGTTTGGAAAGTTATTAAAATATGAATTTAAGGCGGTCGGCAAATGGTATCTTGGCCTCTATGCCGCAGCTGGACTACTCTCTATCATTATTGGTTTGTGGCTCCAAAACCTCATCCAACGTCCAGAAGCGCCCCTCTCTGATTATGACAGAGGATACCAAGTCGGAACCACACTCGCCAACACGATTGAAGGCGTGGTACTGACTGCGATTATCATTGGCTTTGCCATCGTCATTGCAGGTCTCTTCCTCTCAACCCTCTTTCTCATTATCAATCGTTTTCGAAAGAATGTCTACGGTCGTCAGGGCTACTTGACCATGACCCTGCCTGTGAACAGTCACCAGATTATCCTCAGTAAACTAACGACTGGTTTTGTCTGGAGCCTCCTATCTGGCATCACCACGATACTATGCCTCTCTATTCTCTTCTTCATTGCCTTTGCGCCAACACTTAACGAAAATCTAGGTGAGGTGATGCGGGCGCTCAATAAAGCCTATCAAGAGCTGACAATGCTGGCAGAAATGAACCTTGGTCTTTATTATATAATTAGTCTCATCGTAGGTACTGTGAATTCTATTCTCTTGATTTATTTTGCTATTTCACTCGGTCAGCTATTCAAGGACCACCGTACCTTGCTCGCTGTTGTCTTCTATTTTGCCATCAACTTTGTAGAAGGTATCCTCAGCTTCGTATTGCTCGCATCCATGGGAGGATATGTTGGAGCACCAATGCCCGCATATAGTATCCTTACTATCATCCTCAGCCTCCTCCTCTCTGTTGGCTACTACTTCGGTACCTACTACATTATGACCAATAAATTGAATCTTCAATAACCACAAAAATCTCTGAAACACGATTGTTTCAGAGATTTTTTAGTAAGAACGCATTACTCGCTCTTTTTATTTTTTCTAACCATGGCTAGTCCTGCTGCAAGCGATAGAATAGCTAGCCAGAAGCCTGCCGTTGAGGACTCGCTACCTGTTCTTGGTAAGCCTTTCCGATTCTTTCTTCCTGGCGTTCTTGGCTCATCTTGCGGCTGGGACTGGTCACTCACCTTTGGTGGCTCTGATCGAATAGAACTTGGCGGTGGTGTTTTCTGATCATCTGTCTTAGGAGTAAGGGTGACAGGGACAACCAACTCGTCCCTACTATTATCAGGGTAGGTCACGATAACTGAAATACCATATTCACCCGCCCTAGTTGGTAACTCCGTACCTGGGGCAAGCTGAACCGTCCCTTGACCTATCTCTGCTACTGCTCCTATAATATCTGACTCATTCAACTCACCTTCTGGTTTCGTCACATGAGAAACCGTTGGGCTGGTCTTCTCTGCATCAGACTTCGCAATAATCTTAACGAGGACATCAAGCTCATCAGTACTATTATCTGGATAAGTCACTACAACTGGAACATTATGTTCGCCCACTGTGCTTGGCAACTGCGTGCCGTCTTTGAGAGTAACTGTACCGTTGCCCTTATCTTTGACTGCACCTGTAACGTCAGCCACCGTCAACTCGCCCTCTTTTCTTTCTACTGTATCAGCAGTCGGTGTGGTCTTATCCGCATCTGTCTGCGGTGTTGGTTGCGGATTGTCTTGTGTGTCTGATGAAGCTGGGACTTCTTGGTAAACATAGGTCACAACCAGAGTAGTATTTCCTACCACTCGACCAGCCGTAGGTGCTGAAGAGACTAAATGACTATGTTCATCCACCTCTCCAACCTTGTAAGTTCCTGCTGGAGCTAATGTATAAGTTTTGCCATCGTAGCCCACAATCGTCTGTGTCTTGTGTTCGGATTCTTCCGTATTGTAGGCAGTATCGACTGCTGCATTATAGTGAACAAGGGCATTGTCTTTCAATACTCGATCGTTGATGTCGCGATATTTAATAATCACCGATCCTTTGACTATTTTGTCTCCACTCGGTGGTATCTGCGCATCTTCTTTTGCAATCCGTAAAACCGTTGCGGTCAGCGGCGCAAGGGTCAAGCCATTTTCGGTGAACTGGATCCCCTCTGGCGTTTTAATCGCTTCTGTACCTGCTTGTTTTCCGTCTGCTAGTACGGCTGCATTCTTCAGAGATTGTTTGACTGTAAAATGGCGCTCCTTGATATCGGCGTTGACAAAGACCAGATAGACATCACCATTGCTTGCGACAGTCTGGTAACCCAAAACAAGATCTTCTTTTTCAACACCATCTTTTCCTGCTGTCGTCAGCAAGGTCACGCGTTTGTCAACTTCTTCTTTAGAGGCTAACTTGAAAGCATCTGTGGATTTACGCAGAGCCACCAAGCCTGCCGTATAGGCACGGCTTTTTACATGTTCAGGATAGGCTACGCTGTCTATCGCCTTGCTCCAGTCAAAATGATTGACCGCATCGCTTGAATCATAGGAATCATGGATAAAATATGGATAATCAAATGGGCTACCGTCTTCATTGGTCAACAGATGAGACTTGTTTGGCACCTTATCGTCTGAGACGGGCGTGCGATAGTCTGGGTGGCGGAATTGCTTGGTCCGACCATATTCTTGACCCGAATGGATAAATGGTGTCCCTTGAGAGGTCAAAATCATGAGATTCCCCAGACGGAGACGGCGATGAATCTCCTTTTCATTTTCCGGCTTGGTAGGGTCTTTTTTAATCGACTGGGCGATAATGTCTGCTAATGGCAAATTATCATGAGCTGCAATGTACTGGATGACATCACCTGGATCATCTGCTACAAAGTTTGTTGGCTGCGCCTTGATATTGCGGAAAACTTTTTCAATATCCTGTTTTCCATTGGTGATAAAGGCCGGCGTACCTTCATTAGGATAACCTGACTTCAGCGTATTGCGGATATCATCTGAAAATACCGCGGCCGAATTGGTGAATTTCATCCAAGACTGGTCAGCAGGCTGAATAGGTTTGTTTTCATCCCCTGAGTAGGTTGTCCAACCTTCTCCTAGCATCACGAGATTGGGATTGAGCTTTCTTGCTTCATCGTAAGCCTTTTGAATGGTTTCAGCATCATGGTCCCCCATCAGGTCAAAGCGGAAACCATCCACCTTGTATTCGTCAGTCAAATACTTGATAGAGTCCACCAAAACCCGACGGCTCATATAATGGGTTGTTCCAAAACGACCGCCACCGTAGCTGGTTCGCGGAGTACCATCTGCGTCCATAAAATGATAATAATTTGGCTCTAAATCTTCAAAAAGATCCGTTTTCGCTGTGTGATTATAGACGACATCCAAGATGACCCCCATACCACGCTTGTGAATTTCATTGACCAGCTCCTTAAATTCTGCGATGCGCGCACTCGGATTGGTCGGATCGCTCGAATACATACCTGTTAGAGAGAAATAATTCTGCGGGTCATAGCCCCAGTTATAGTTGCTATTACTAGAAGCGTATTCGTCCATCCGCTCTGCATTTTTGAGTTCATTGACATGGTAATAACTAAGGACAGGCAATAGCTGAATGTGGGTCACACCCAGCTCTTTTAGATAATCCAATTTCTCCACAAAAGCTGAGAAGGTTCCAAACTGTGCCTTCAAGTCATTTGCAATCGCCTGATCAGACGTAAAATCACGGACATGGGCTTCGTAAATCACTGCATCTTTCCGGTCTTTAAAGCCTGAGATACTAGCATAAGTCAAGTCTTTTGGTCCGACTTCTGTTGGGTCTACAAAGGCTGCTTTAGCTACTTTATAAGAAGGATCTATCCCTGCCAAATCGCTGTTCCAGGCAGCTAAAGACTTGGCATAAGGATCCAAGGTTAAGACAGATTGGTCACCCCGCTTGATTTCATAGTGGTAATAGTAGCCACGATAGTCCCTAATCCCTAGGTCACTATCTGCGGTCAAGTCTGCATACCAGGTTCCTTTTTCCCCTTTGGTCATGGCAACTCTGCCAATCACCTTTCCTTGATCTTCTTTATCATAGACCACTAGTGACACCTGATCTGCACTTGGTGACCATAGGGTCACGGCAACTTTTTGACCATTTTCTGTCACACGGGCCCCCAGCTCACCATCATATTGATACAAGTTATCTTTCAACTGCCAATTCATACCTGTCTTAAATAGCTCACTTCCATAACTTACTGTATAAGGAGAGTGCTCCTCATCAAACTCTCCTTGAATCATGACTTTTTTCGCAGGTTCATTCAAGACAATATCCTTGATTTCTACAGGTTGATTGTCCTTATTTTTCACCTGTATGTTCTTTAATAGCTCTTCTTTTACAGCATTTTCCAAAGTGGTAAAGGTTGCTTCAATTTCAGTTGGACGAATCTGTTGTGCTCCTGTCAATCGAATATTATTGACAAAATAAGGATTGGTATAAATCATAGGATCGGCATCTCTCACGAAAAGCTGGCGATGTTTTTTCAGGTCTGTAAAACGGTAATCATTTGGCTGAATCTTCACATCATCGCCTGACTTGCTCTCATCTAGTAACAAAAAGCCGATTGATTTAGCCACATCAGTCAATTTAACATCAACATAGGATCCATACTTGCCCTGCTTATCAAAATCAACCCCATCAGGCCAATTCGTCGTAGGCTGTTCCACATCTCCCCACAACCACAAGGACTTGCGGTCATAGTTGTTGTCTGAACGCAGATAATTGATCCGCACCATGCCTTCCGCTATCGGCTCATAGGGATAGGGAGTGTAGGCATCATCCAGCCAGATTTCATTCATCTGAGAACTGAGCAACTCCACCGTTTTATCCCCTGTCAGATTTTGACCTGCTATGTCATTGATTAAGAAGCTGATTTTTTTCCGCTTTGTTGCAGATAAGGGCACATCTAGATAATAGCCATACTCATCTTGCTTCGCCTCTGAAAACTTAGTGGCTCCCACAGGCCAGGCACCATTCTGACTAGAGGGTTTCTCTACATCATCCCAAGTCCACAAGCCAATATTCGCAAGGTTATCCGAAGGCAGTTTTTTGAAGTGCAGACGGATAGATCCTTCTTTGATTTCATCCACTTTCCCTACAGTTGCTGACCGAAATACAGAGACTGTCGCTTCCGTCTCAGCTTGTCCTGTCGCCTTGTCCGAATCGACTGGCTCAGATGCACTCGCTTGACTAGTTTCCCCAAGAATCTTATTTGGTGTTTCTTGACGGTCTTCTGTCTGATCCTTGTCTTTTAGCCCATCTTCTTTTGGTATTACAGAATCCACCTGCACCTTTGCTATATCTGAACTTGCCTCTTCTGCTTGGACCATCCTATTACCCACGATCCAAAAACTCGCTGATAAAAGGACCGAGGCAGTACCATAGGTTAACATACGCAAGCTAAAGTGCTGGTGCTCCTTGCTAGCTGTTTCTTTTTTCATTTAGAATCCTCCTAGAAACGAATTGAACGCAAACGTTTGCTTTACTCATTCAGTATATCCTATTTCTATCGAGATGTAAAGGCTTTCATGGTGATTTGTAGATATTTTTTACATCTGATACAGAAAAACATCACGAGCTGGGCTTGGCGTGATGTTCTGCTGATTTTAGTTCGTTTTGATAGGCGTGTTACAATTTTTTTAAGAGCTTCTCTTTTTCTGCTTCACTTGTGAAACTAGCTCGAATGGCGTTCTGGTTAAAGCGATAAAAATCTGCCTTACTGGTTCCAAAATACTGGACAAACAGGGCATATTCCTTGGTCAAATTGGTATCTGACACCGTGCGATTATCCGTGTTAATCGTGATATTGGCACCCATGTCATAGAGAGCCTGATAAGGGAAGTCTGCCAACCTTGGAGCTGCTCCTGTCTGCAAGTTACTGGTCAGACACATCTCAATCGTTGTACCAGATTGGACAACTTTCTCCATCGTTGTACGGTCTTTCAATAGAGCTGTGCCATGACCAATTCGAGAAATACCGAGTTGGATGGCATGGGCGACATTGGCGACACAGCCACATTCTCCTGCGTGAAAGGTTAGGGGTAAGCCTAGAGCTTGCGTTTCTTTGATCGCCTCTTCCAATGCCTGCGTCGGAAAATCTGCTTCATTTCCTGCAAAATCAAATCCTACCAGACCCTTTTGGGCTAGACTTACAACTTCTGCAAAAATATCCTGAGTCTGTTCTCGTGGAGTTTGCTTCAAGCCACAGACCAAGACTTTAGCGACAATTCCAAATTCTGCTTCTGCTTCCTTGATGCCTTCCAAAACAGCTTCAACAGTCTCTAAGGCAGTTAAGCCTTAATCCATGGACAACTGCGGTGCAAAGCGAATTTCCATATAGAGGACATTTTCTTGTGCTGCTTGCGCTGCAACATCATAGGCAGCAAGTCGAAGAGCTTCCTTGGTCTGGAGCAAGGGGCGAATCACATCAAATACGGTCAGGTAATCCAGCAAAGATTCCGTCTGTTCCGGTGCTGTCACTAGCGTCCGTAACTCCTCATCATCAAGAGGCAAAGAAATCTGGTCCATCTCTGCCAACTGTCGAATAGCCCTCAGGGATAAGGAACCATCCAAATGGCAATGAAGCTCTGTTTTCGCTAATGTCTGGAGAATTTTTTTCCTGCATTTGTTACCTCTTCGTTCGTTTATTGTTATCCATCATACCATATTTAGACTAAATTTCAATAACAATGGAAAAAACAGAATATTTTCATAAAAACAACTACAGCTGTAAAGAAAAACAAAAAAGGCTCCACCTAGGGAACCTTGTAAAACGGAAGACATGGGATTCGAACCCACGCACGCTGTTACACGCCTACCGCGTTTCCAACACGGCCTCTTCAGCCTCTTGAGTAATCTTCCATATTCTACAATGGAGCCGGTGGGAGTTCCTAAAACCTTGTTAAACTAAAGAATACTTTGTTTTGGGTCTGTTTTTAGGTCTGATAGAAAAAATCATGACCTTATCTCCTATCGCTCTTTTATATTCTGACATATTCAATCCTTAAAGTCAAGAATTTTTTCAAAAAAACGCGGGAAAAAAGGCCGGTCTTTCGACTGGTCCTAGAAACATCCTGTTTTTATTCGATAATCTCCTTTACATATTCTGTTAATTTAAGCACATTTTCATAAGACATGCGCTCAATTCTTGTAAGTCCATTTGCATAATTCGATAAGGTCTGTTCTGAAATTCCTGTACATTTAGAAATTTGATAGCGTGACTGCGTTACTAATAAATTTGATATTTCTTCCTGAGATAATACCTCGATCATGTTTCTACCCCTCATCATCTTTTGAAATCCAAAAATATACTAGAAATATGAAAATAAAAATCACTAATTGCTTCATAATTCTTTCGTGTTATGATATACTCAAAATAGGCGTAGGGGCTTTCGCCCCAAACCTATTGAACCTTATTTAAACTTCCTTGCTGGGGCTGTTTTCTTAGGTTCTTTTTTTGTTGCCTTTATCAGTTCTGCTAGCCCTTTTAGACTTGCTCCGATACCTGTCAAGGCAATCCCTACCGAGCTTACAAACTCAGCTATTTCTGAGAGCTTCATAACTCTTTCCTTTCTTTTGATTTTCTTATCTAAGGTAACCTCCCCTTACCTTATGTCTATATTATACTATTATTTATAATAGTAGCCAAGTGTTTTTACAAACTTTTTTCGATTTTTTTTTAAAATTTTTTGCTCCTGCTTCCGTTATAACGGCAATCATCGAAAATGTCTGTTATAACAGCAACAAAAAAACACCAGCACGAGGCTGGTGACTCCATAGACTTCAAATAATCAACTAAATGAGCCTTCGCTCTGCTTCAAAAATACGCAATTTGTTAACCGATAACCGACCAAGGTCTGAGCCATAGGGAGCTACCCCATAACTTCCTTGGCGTTTTAGTGGCTAGGCAGGACTGGTTACCTCCAACTTTCACCCGACGTTCAGAAAATATCCAATATTTAGCAGTATTGTTTTTTCTATGCACCTTTGGGCTACTCATACAGATTTTTAGTGTAAGCAACAATCTTTTCAATCGTCAATGTGCACAATAGCTTATTTTGGCATTACCACCGCTTCGCAAGTCGCCAAATTTGGATTTAGTGGCTTATTCCCCACTGGGGCGTCTATTATCGCTACCACCGTTTAATCTTGGTCTAATTACGCATTTTATCCACATCATACGCACTCTTGCTATTCTTTCACTTCGCAACAATCTATCATCACTCATAGATTGATTACTTATCTAGCGACAGTATCCCATCGCTAGCGTAACGAGAATGACGCATACAATCTTAGCATGTTGTCAAGCAATCTTCACTAAGTTATTTAGTTGATTATTTGAAACCTGTGGAATATTTAATTATATATCAAATACATACAAATGTCAACTACTTTTACAAACTTGTCACGACGTACGCATGAAAAGTTTCCCAGTGAGCTTTCGTCCTTAGAAAGCATTTTAAAACAGGCAAAACATTCGGTCTCCCCAGTATTGAATCTACTTCCTAAATAATTGTGGTAAATAGTCCTCCAAATGGACAGAAATATAGCGTTGTTTACGACGATAACTCAAGTCTTTCTTTGAAAACTGAATCACTTTCAAGAAATAGAGACACCATTTTCTGATAACATTC
>NZ_SPPD01000013.1 GCF_004570575.1 Streptococcus cuniculi | reverse complement strand
CTATGTTGTTTGACATCTGCCCTGTGTCCTTTCACTAATTTTAAGCAACGAAAAAAGAGAACCTATTCAGTTCTCTTCGATTATATATTTAAGTTTTTCGGATTTCCCAAAACTCTAGACACTTACTTCAACTTTTTTAACTAAGGCCAAGAACTGTAATTTATCAAAGTAAGTTCCACTTTTTAATGGTGTCTATCTGCTTCAAACGATGAACAAAAAACAACTTCCCAAATTGAGAAGTTGTTGATGCTCTATCGCTGATTAAGCTTTGTTTTCAGAACCGAACACGTCGATACGCTCTTCAACAGAGGCTTGGATTGCTTTTACACCGTCAGCCAAGAATTTACGTGGGTCGAAGAGTTTTTTCTTGTCATATTCTGCTTCGTTTGCTTCGTAGTTACGAGCAAAGGCACGAGTTGCGTTTGCAAATGCGATTTGGCACTCTGTATTTACATTTACTTTTGCCACACCAAGTTTGATTGCTGCTTGGATTTGGTCATCTGGAATACCAGAACCACCGTGAAGAACGATTGGGAAACCTGGAACAGCTTCTGTCAATTTCTTCAAGTGATCAAGGTCAAGACCTTCCCAATTTGCTGGGTATGGACCGTGGATGTTACCGATACCTGCTGCCAAGAAGTCGATACCAGTTTCTACCATTGCTTTTGCATCTTCGATTGGAGCAAGCTCACCAGAACCGATGATTCCGTCTTCTTCTCCACCGATTGTTCCAACTTCAGCTTCAACTGAAATTCCTTTTGCGTGTGCCAATTTCACCACTTCGCGTGCTTTTTCAAGGTTTTCTTCAACTGGAAGGTGTGAACCGTCAAACATGATTGAAGTGTAGCCAACTTCGATACACTCAAGTGCATCTTCGTAGTGACCGTGGTCAAGGTGAATCGCAACTGGAACAGTGATGTTCATTGATTCTACAAGGTTTGCAATCAAGTTACGAGCTACTTTGTAACCACCCATGTATTTTGCTGCTCCCATTGATGTTTGGATCAAAACAGGAGCTTTTTTAGCTTCTGCTGCTCGCAAGATTGCTTGAGTCCACTCAAGGTTGTTTGTGTTAAAGCCACCAACTGCGTAACCATTGTCACGAGCTGCTTGGACGAATTTTTCTGCTGAAACGACTGGCATGTTCTAGCCTCCTTTTATTTTTGTGGGCTTCCCCACTTACATTGTTTATTTTATCACTTTTTCAGAAAAAAGGCTAATGTTTCATGAGATTTTTATTTTTTTCTTCTCTCTTATAACCCTCTAAAAATTCCACCACTCCCTGTGGTTGGGTCGCTGGGAATGTCATTGTCGTATAGTCTCCAACTGTCGTATCAAAGGAGAGAATCTCTCTTCCTTTGTCCCTTACTTCCCCTAAAACATCCTCAAATTTGCCACCACGGTTAATGTCCAAGTAGAGATCTGCTTTCTCCATTAAATCTTCAATCGTCACTCTCATAATCTTAGGATACAGCCTCACGTTTTCATACTGGGCTAAGCGAGCCAAAGTTCCCGACATTGCTGTATAGGCTCCGATATGGAAACAACAGTCTGGTAAAGAAACTACCAACTGCTCAATATGCTCCAAAAGATGGCTATTTGTAAGGGTAAAAAGATGCAATCTGGTAGAAAGGGTTGGAACTGCTCTTACCCCCCCCCCAACTTTAGCAACAATCTCTTCCCACTCCAACATAGCATAGTCCCACCAGATCTGCCGAAGCCTTCCTGAAGAAAAGGTATTCCAAGGCTTATCTGGAGAAATATAGTGAAGAACCAAGGGGAGAGGAGTAATAGGGAGGTCAAAGACACCTAGCTCGCCGCGCACATAGGCTCCATAGTCGTAGCCAATGGGGAAATTGTAGGTTTGGTCTAAGGCAAGCCAACGTCCAGAAAAAAGGCTATTAAGAATCGATTGATCTCCCTCAGGCACCTGCTGCCAATCCCTCCGCGTTCTTTCGATGAGCTGTTCAAATACCTTTTCCTCTTTCCAACGCTTATTATCAATCAGCAAAACACCCGAATTAAAGAGTGAGGTCATCCCATGTAAAGCAGCTACTGCTGCTAGATAGTTCTCTCCCAAATCCAAATCAAATAAATGGCAGATTTCTCCAGTTACAATCAAATCACTATCTAGATAGAGCACACGATCCTCTACTACATACTCAGGGATAAAATAGCGGGCAAAGGCCATATAATTGATATGTTCAAAACCAGCCGTCCAGTCCCTATCCAAGCGGGAATCTAGCAACTTAATATCGACTAGTTCCGAACCGATTCTTGCCAGTTGTCGTCGGGTCGCCCGAAACCACTCACTAGGTATATCTTGGTTAAAAATATAGACCTTTATTTCTCGATTATGAGAACACAGCGATTTTAAGGTGCTTTCAATTTGTCGAAGATAGCCATAATCACCTGCTAATACAATGGCTGCTTTTTGCTTGCTTTTCATCCCATTCCTCCCATGCTAGCAACTAACAAAAAAGACTGGCTAAACCAGTCTGTTCCATGCGGAGAGAGGGACTTGAACCCTCACGACCTAAAGCGGTCACAGGATCCTTAGTCCTGCGCGTCTGCCAATTCCGCCATCCCCGCGAACGAGTACCTTACTAGTATATCAGCTACTCTATCTCTTGTCAACACTTACTGAAAAAATTTTATAAATTGTAATTTCTCAAAGTAAGTTCCACTTCCCTTTCCAAAGTGGAAGTTAGTCTAAAACGAATATTTAGTCTATCAATTTTTTGCCTATCAATCTGCTAATCCTATTGGTGCACCTGGTGACGGCGATGACCAATATGTTTCTTGGTTGAGTAGAGCTAATTCGACAGCCGCAAAACAGAAAAATCACCCTGCCACAGGACAAGATGATTCTACTATGATTACTTCTGATTTTCCACTGCGGCCGAGATAAAGGCTGTGTATAGCTCCTCTGGACGGTTTGGACGGCTGGAAGGAACATGCTACTTCTCTATCCCCAAGACTTCTTCAAACATCTGTCGCGAGGACAGTAGATGATGTTTATCAAGCAAGATTGTTTCAAAAAAACGAGTAAGGTAGATTGAATTCTTTTTTGCCACTGTCGCATTATCCAATACCAAAGCATCTCTAAAATAACGCGCCTTTTCCTTAAAGGGGCTGTTATCAATCTCAAATCCGAGTACTCGAAGATATTTAATCATAAAAACAGTCACTGTTCGAGTATTTCCTTCACCAAAGGGATGAATTTGCCAAATACCCGATATGAATCGTTGCAGGTGTTCAACCATTTCCTCAAGCGTTTTTCCTTGATAATTGAACTGTGACTCCTGTTCAAAATCATAGGCTAAACTAGCTGCAATCGTTCTATAGTCGTCATAGATGACACTATCTCCTCCTAGAATTGGCTCGTCCTTGCGAAGATTATAGGGTCTATATTCCCCCAGAGGAACACCTTGAGGAAGAAGCCCTAGAAAAAGGTCTTTATGAATAGCTTTTAAAGTGACGGGCGCAAACTTGAAACCCGACCGAGACAATAGCTCTACAATACGCAAGGACACGATGTCCGCTTCTTTTGTACTATCATCAATTTCCTCATGATACTTCGTAATCTGTTGGTATACTTGCTCGTAACTGAGTTTCCCAACAATCTGTTCTTTTGCAAGTTCAACCATGTAGAGTGACGGCTTTAAGCCATCTACTTTTTGAAGCCCGAACCCCGTCTCCCAAAGGTCTTGCTTCGTTTGGGAGGAAAGAATCGGATTATCTATTTCATAACTATATTCTTGTTTCATCTACACCTTCTCCATTACTCAGTCACAAGGTAAAATGAAATTGCTTATCATTCTCTAATAACTGGGCGACCCAACCACTAGCTATAGCTGCTGTTTTTCGCCAATGGTATATAATCATATTCTATCATATATCCTAGATAATAGCTCATCCATAGAGATCTAATACTCTTTGAACATCTCTGCAAACTCCTATCTCTCACTACTTGTGATGATCAAGCGCGGCCGAGATAAAGGCTGTGTATAACTCCTCTGGACGGTTTGGACGGCTGGATAATTCTGGGTGATATTGGCAGGCTACAAAGAATTTATTTTCAGGAATTTCTACGATTTCAACCAGACGGTTGTCAGGCGATACACCTGAAAAGACAAAGCCTGCTGCTTCAAACTGTTCACGGAATTGATTGTTAAACTCGTAGCGGTGACGGTGGCGGCGTTGAACAACTTCTTGATTGTCATAGGCAGCAGCGGCGCGACTCCCTTTTTTGAGCTTCGATGGGTACAAGCCGAGACGAAGGGTACCTCCCATATCTTCCACATCAATCTGGTCACGCATGAGATCGATAATTGGATAAGGAGTGTCTGGTGCTAATTCTGCAGAGTTGGCACCTTCAAGCCCAAGGACATGGCGGGCAAACTCAATACAGGTCAACTGCATACCAAGGCAGACCCCAAGCATTGGGACATCTTGTTCGCGGGCGTATCTGATAGCCTCCATTTTCCCTTCTGTCCCACGCTGTCCAAAGCCACCTGGCACAATGATTCCGTCTGCGGACCCGAGCAAGCCTGCGACGTTTTCTGCTGTCACATCATTGGCATTAATCCAGTCAATCTTGACTTCGGCGTCATTGGCATAGCCAGAGTGTTTCAAGGCTTCAACGACAGAGATATAGGCATCTGGCAATTCCACATATTTTCCAACCAAGGCAATCTTGACCTGCTTTTTCAAGTTCATGACCTTATCCACCATCGCAGACCATTCTGTCATATCGGCAGCTGGGGCATCGATTTTCAAATGGTCACAGACGATTTGATCCATCTTTTGCGCTTGCAAGTTAAGCGGAATTTGATACAAATGCTCAACATCGAGCGATTCGATGACTGCTTCTGGTGCCACATCACAGAACTGAGCCAATTTATTTTTAATGCCTTGACCAGCTGGCTCTTCTGTCCGAATGACCAGCATATTTGGCTGAATACCAAGTCCCCGCAACTCTTTTACAGAATGTTGAGTCGGCTTGGTTTTCACCTCTCCCGCTGCTTTCAAATAAGGAAGAAGCGTTGTATGGATATACATGACATTGTCTGCCCCCACATCAGCTTTCATCTGGCGAAGGGCTTCTAAGAATGGCAGGCTCTCAATATCTCCAACGGTTCCACCAACCTCCGTGATGATGACATCGGCATCAGTTGTCGTCGCTGCGCGCTTGATTTTTTCTTTCAAAGCATCGGTGATGTGCGGAATGACTTGAACGGTTGCACCAAGATACTCACCGCGGCGCTCCTTGCGTAGCACTTCACTATAAATCTTACCAGTTGTCACATTGGAATATTTATTGAGATTGATGTCAATGAAGCGCTCATAATGCCCAAGGTCAAGGTCGGTCTCTGCTCCATCATCTGTAACAAATACTTCTCCGTGCTGATATGGACTCATGGTGCCTGGGTCGATATTGATGTAGGGATCGAACTTTTGAATGGTTACTTTTAACCCCCGATTTTTCAACAGGCGCCCCAAACTAGCTGCTACAATCCCTTTTCCGATGGAACTGACCACGCCACCGGTTACAAAAATATACTTTGTCATGAACTTCTCCTTAAAAAATAAAAATAGCTCCCTGAAACAGGGAGCTCTGACCTCAAAAGAGGTGCCCGATTAATAGCATACTGAAAATCACACGATTTGTCAAATGAGAATTATTCTTCATCTACACTTTCTTCGTCTTCTTCTGTGTAGTCATCATCTTCTTCATTCAACTCAACTTCTTCGTCCACCAAATCCTCATCTGGAATGATTTCATTGATTTCAGAATCATAGGATTCTGCTTCATCTTTTTCATCATCTGGATTGTCGTCATCATACTCAGTTGATGTTGTCGTATCATAGCCATCTTCATCTTCTGGGTCATCATTGCCATAATCAATGGCATCTTCATCCCCAGCCATAAAGGCATTGACACGTTTTTTCTTGCGTTTTGGTGCGTCTTCGTCCTCATCTTCAAGGGTGATGACTTCTTCATCAATCTCATCAATCGCATACCATGAACGAAGTCCCCATTTGTTTTCCCCCAGAGGAATGAAGCTACCGTCCACATTCAAGTCAGAATAAAAAGTAGGTAGGGCAGCACGAATATCGCTGTTTGATTTCTCAAGATAGTTTTGAATTTCATTGACCAAATCATTGAAATACATCTCCTGACCGCGACCACGTTCTTCCAAGATAGCACGCGCCACCTCAATCATGGATAATTCACTTTTTTCTTGTCCTGCAAATACGTTTAATTCCAAGGCTATTCTCCTTATGTAAAATATGATCCCGTCAGCAACCAGTGCCTAGGAACCACTCATACTCTTTGAGTATCATTTTTTGTCTTTCCTCACTATTTTACGCTAAAATCAGCAAATAGTCAAAGATAATTTCATTATAACAACCGTCTTTCAGTTGAATTTTGTCCTAGGAAAGGAAATACAAGCATCCCTAGGGCGAGGAAAGATGCGTTCATGACACAACTAATTCAAACCGAATAGCTATATAGTCGTTTAGCTTTGATTTAGTACTAGGCAACGAGTCGCAGACATAACTGGAGTTAGGCAAGACGAGTTAACAACGTAATAAATCAAAACCAAATGACTATAAAATTAGAGAAAAATAGAAGCTGAGCAATTCTCAACCTCTATTTTATCTGTTTTTACTTATTTCACAGTTGCTGTGCTTGTGATGACTTCAACCGCTTTTTTCACTGCGATGTCATGTTTCAACATATCTTCTGAAAGCAGGCGACGCACTTGTTCTACTTCCATGTTGTAGGTCGATGCGAGTTCTGTGATTTCAGCTTCGATTTCTTCTGCTGTTGCCTCAAAACCTTCTGCTTTGGCTACAGCTTCCACAACAAGATTTGTCTTCGTACGTTTTTCAGCATCTGCTTCGTATTGTTTATGAAGATCTTCGCGTGTTGTTCCAGTGATTTGGAAGTACATATCTGGTGAGATACCTTGTTGTTGCATACCACCAAGGAATTCATTGATCGCACGGTGTACTTCTTCGTGAACCATTTCTTCTGGAAGGTCAACGATTTCTGCATTTTCAACAGCTAAATCAATTGCTGCTGTTTCTACCGCATCGTCAAAGGCAATTTCTTTTGCCGCTTCCAATTCTTTACGGTATTTTGCTTTCAACTCATCAAGTGTTTCCACTTCTTCGTCAAGGTCTTTTGCCAATTCATCATCAAGAGCTGGCACTTCTTTTGCTTTTACTTCGTGGATTTTTGTCACAAAGAGAGCTGGTTTTCCTGCCAAGTCTGCTGCTTGGTAGTCTTCTGGGAAAGTCACTTCGACCTTAACTTCCTCACCTGCGCTGTGACCTACCAATTGGTCTTCAAAGCCTGGGATAAATTGACCGCTACCAAGGCCTAATGAGAAGTTCTCACCTTTTCCACCGTCAAATTCAACACCGTCGACAGAGCCAACAAAGTCAATCACAACTGTGTCGCCTTCAGCAGCTGGTCCTTCTTTGATAACCAATTCTGCCAAGGTATTGCGCTCACGCTCCACTTTTGCATCAACTTCTTCATCCGTTACTTCTTTTGTTGCTTCAACGGATACTGACAAGTTTTTGTAGTCACCCAATTTTACTTCTGGCTTAGTGACAACTTCTGCAGTGATTGTCCAGTCTTGACCTTTTTCCATCGATACAACTTCGATGTTTGGTTGTGCAACGACTTCAAGACCTGCTTCTGCTACAGCTGCTTCATAGGCTGCTGGTAAAAGAGCATTGACAGCATCTTGGTACAATGCTTCTTCACCAAATTTTTGGTTGAAGACAGCGCGTGGCAAGTGACCTTTACGGAATCCAGGTACGTTAATATCTTTCTTTACCTTGTTAAATACACGATCCAATTCTGGTTTGATAGCATCTTGAGCGATTGTAAATGTCAAGACACCGCGGTTTGTTTCTTTTGATTCAAATGATACAGACATTCTGTCATTTCTCCTTAAAATTTTATTGCATACACGCTATTATATCATATCTCCAGCCATTCTCCAAATTTTTGTGCCAATTCTAGGACAAACGCATGAAAATGTCTTGTCCTTTTTTTCCACCTCACCCCTTTTTTGATTTACAATAGTCGTTTTAAATACTGATCAAAGGATAAGACCACGGACATATTTCTCACGGCGCATGCTCACTTCCCTTCCATTTCATCATAATATTTCTCATAATCGCGATATCTACCGCTATCCAAGCGTTTAAAAAACATGATACTTCCTATTCTAGCAGGTATTATTAACACCTACAATTATATCATTTTCTCTTCTTTTCTAAAAATTTCAAAAATAGAAAGAAGCCACGAACGTTTATCAATAGTTCCCAGCGCTACTTCTAGATTGACGATAACCACGCATAACACGTAATCTGCGATTCAGTGTCGCTTCTGACATTTTAAAATACTTTTCAATCAATTCATCTGGATAATTATGATACAAATTCTACCTCCTCTCTAACATTCTATAAGATAAAAAACAAGTCTAGACATTTTCTAAACTTGTTTTTAGTTATTATTCAAATGCATCTTCTCCGTACCAAGCAATGCCTTCGTATTTCCAGCCCCTTGTCTGAAGAACCCTTACCTCGTTCTCACTCATTGTGTAATGATGCGAACCTGATGTTAAACCTTGATGGAAAAGGCAATGTACAGGACGACTCCCAGCCGAATACCAGGCACTACCTTCATTCCGCCAATGATGTTTAGTCGTTAAAACCCTCACCTCATTTTGATCCATTGTATAATGATGATCTTTCAGAATCGGATTATAAAGTCGATAAACTTCTTTTCCTTCCTTAGGTGCTCTCCATGCTACACCTTCATATTTCCAACCACCTTTTACCAAGGTGTCTTTTTCGTTGACACTAGAAGAATAAAAATGATATTTTTCTTTCTGTTTCCAAAAATATTATAACACATTTTGAAAACCTTTTCAAACCCCGAAAAACATACTAAGAATATCTACGTGAAGATTTTTTGTAATAAACGGATTTTATAACATCTTATTTTTATTGAGATGATTATATCACTGGTACAGCTTTTTTTAATATTTGCGAGTCAGATTGTATCAAATTTCAAACAATGGCTTTTCATACCGCCTTCCTTTCTTTTATACAACCCAATAAAAACAAGCTATTTTAAGCCCAATATCATTAAGCTAAGCACTAACCTATAACAAAACGACTCCCACAAGTGAAAGCTATAACATAAAGCGGGAATCGTTTTTTCATGTTAGAGAATGTAGAGCGCACAAAAGAAAAGGGAGCTTCAACTTTTCCTAGCAGTTCCGTTTGCGAATCATATCTTCTTGATACAAGGCCCTAGCACCGCCAATCAATTTTGGCCGGCTGGCAAGAGCCGTCACGTGGGCATGACCAATCTGGCGTAAGATCGGTCGCAAGGGTACTTGGACGTGTTTGACGTGCATACCGATAGCGGTATCGCCAATATCAAGTCCTGCGTAGGCTGTGACAAACTCAACCTCGACAGGGTCGTCCATATACTCAAATGCGGCGAGTTGCCCAGAACCGCCTGCATGCAAGCTCGGAAGCACGTTGACGATTTCCAAATCTTTAGCAAGAGCAAAGTCTCGCTCAACCACCAAGGCCCGATTCACATGCTCGCACCCCTGAACAGCTAGGTGAATCCCCCGTTCAGACAAACCATCTAAGACGGTTTTGACAATCACTTGCCCGACTTCCATACTGGAATGTTTGCCGATATGACCTCCGATGACTTCACTAGAAGAGAGACCTAAGACAAATAATTGACCCTTTTGAATCTGGCTCAATTCCAAGACCTCTTCTAAAATCTCCAAGGTTTCCTGTTTAATCGTGTCCATTTCTACCATCTAGATTTCTACCTTTCTGCTACTCGTCATCGCTTTAGCAAGAACAGATCCAAGAAACATACCGACTGTATTTTGGATCAGATTTCCGACCAGACTATCCAATGCACTCGCTAAATTGTACATCATCAGGCTCGCTAGAAAATAACCACCGACCATGGCAAGGCTAGCAAAGAGTAGCCCTACGAATCGTCTTTTTCCTGACCAACCAGCTGTATAGCCTTGTAATCCATGAAACATCAGGCTAAAGAAAGCCCACTGCGGGTAGCCCAGTAGCACATCAATCAAGAGACCTGACAAACCACCGACAACGGCACCTTCTTTTGATCCCAGATAAAAAGCGGTAAAAAAGACACCAGCATCTAGCAGGGTGATGAGGCCAGTCAAGGTCGGCACATGTACGTAACCTAAGACAACTGTTAGAGCTGTCAAAATCGACAGCAATACGATTTTTTGCGTTTGTTTAGCTTTCATATTGTACCACCCCGTATTCATCAGACGCTTGAATCGCTCGAAGAACAAAGTCCTTAGAAACACTCACCGCATCACGCACACTAGCCCCCAAGACTAGCTGACTAGCGATACTTGAGGCAAACGTACAACCTGCACCGGTATTGTTTTTCTCCAGCACCTGCGATTCCAACACCTGATATTGCTCACCGTCATAATAGACATCGATTGCGCGCCTTTTATCCAGCCGATTGCCTCCCTTAATCACGACATGTGGAGCCCCTAGCTCATGCAGGGTTCTCGCTGCTTCTTTCATTTCTTCAACCGTTTGAATCCTTCTTTGGGTCAATAGCTCCGCTTCTGCCAGATTGGGTGTGACAATGGTCACATAGGGAAAGAATGCCAGCAATTCCTTGCGCAAATCATTGACCTCCACATCATGCGTTTCTTTACAAACAAGAACGGGATCAAGGACAATTGGAAGACCTGCATGCGACCGCACACAATCAAGCGCTTGCTTGGCAATAGCGACATTGGGCAACAAGCCTATTTTTATAGCCGCAAAATCTACATCTTGTAAACTGTTCAATTGTTTTTCAAAGACAGTTTCATCGACCGCTATCACCTCAAACCCCGTGTCCGTCATAGCAGTCAAACAAGTCACCGCCACAAAACCATGTAGACCATTGACCGTATAGGTGGTCAAATCCGCATGGAGACCACCACCACTAAAAATATCGTTGCCTGAAAGGGCTAGAATATACTTACTCTTCATATTGAATCTCCTTCAAATACAAGCCATTTGGAGCAGCCGTAGGCCCTGCCAATTGACGGTTCTTTTCCTGTAAAATTCGCTCCACCTGCTCGACTGGCATGCGGTTATTGCCAATTTTCAACAAGGTCCCCACCATATTACGCACCTGTTTATAAAGAAAGCCATTTCCTGTAAAGGTAAAGATGAGCAAGTTTTGCTTACTATCTAGCTCCACACGCGCTTCTGTAATCGTCCGCACCTTGTCTTCCACCGCTGTTCCTGACGCTGTAAAACCTGTAAAATCATGGGTTCCCACCAAGGTAGAAATAGCCTTTTGCATCTGCTCAAGCTCTAACTCATAGGGAAAATGAGTCGCATAACGTCTCATCATGGGATTTTTTGGCCGGCCAATATCAACCAAAAATTCGTACGTTTTTTGATGCTTGGCATAGCGACAATGGAACTCATCTGCTACCTGTTCAATCGCTACTACATCAATATCTTCAGGACTTTGCGTATCAAGAGCAAAACGAAGCTTTTCCACATCCCGACTACCAGGTAAATCAAAATGAATGACCTGACCATAGGCATGGACTCCGCTATCTGTCCGCCCTGCTCCATGCACCACTACCTCTTTCCCACTATTTAAGCGTTGCAAGGTCCTTTCCAATTCCTCCTGAACCGTTCGTGCCTGAGGTTGGCGCTGAAAACCTGAAAAATCGTATCCATCATAGGAAATAATTGCTTTATATCTTGTCATAACTTGATTGTACCACAGCTTAAAAGCCAGTGACAAGGAGGTTACCTCTTGTCTGTCCTAGCACAGATAGCAAGCATAAACTTTTATTCGCGTATTTTAGCTAAATGGTATATAATGAAGAAAAATATCACAAGGAGAGACGTGCCATGTCCCATCACACACACCATAATCACCAAGATGCCTATGCGCACGTCGTGAGTCATTTAAAAGAAAAAGGAATCCGGATAACCGAGACGCGCAAGGCGGTCATTCGTTACTTGATTGATAGCCTTGATCATCCAAGTGCTGAGATGATTTATAAGGATTTACGACCGAGCTATCCAAGTATGAGCCTAGCCACCGTCTATAACAATCTCAAGGTACTGGTAGAAGAAGGGTTTGTGACCGAGTTAAAACGCAACAATGACACGACTACCTACTACGATTTCATGGGACACGACCATTTGAATGTCATCTGTGAACGCTGCGGAAAGATTACTGACCTGATTGCTGAAAACATGCCGAGCCTTGAAGCCCAAGTCCAAGCCCAGACAGGCTATCAGATTACCAAAGAACTCTTGACCATTTACGGTGTCTGCCCAGCATGCCAATCAGCCTAAAACGAACAACAACAATATTTTAAGTCTCAGAATATTGTTGTTGTTCGTTTTTTTATCTATCCATAAGTTGCTAGATGCTTTTCCAGCTGAACTTGCCCTAGGGCGTACAAGGTGCAAATAACCCAATAGATTAGGGCAACGCAGATATAGACTGTCATGTAATCCGACTTGGCACCGCCGACAATCTTGGCCTTGTTAAACAATTCTGGCACGGTAATCATGGCGGTTAGGGAGGTGCTTTTCACCATGTCTAACAAGACATTGCTGAGGGGTGGCACGGCAATCCGAAAGGCTTGAGGAATGATGACCTTCCGATAAATCACCGAGTTTTTTAAACCGAGCGAACGAGCCGCCTCCCATTGTCCTTGGTCAATCGCAGAAAGCGAGGAGCGGATAATCTCTGAGATATAGGCGCTTGACATGAGGGTAAAGGCAATGATACTAGCACTAATGGCATCCAATTCCAAGCCCATAAAGGGAAGGCCGAAGTAGATAAAAAAGAGCAAGACCATAAGCGGAATTCCCCGCATCAAGGAAATATGGAGCATGGCTAGGTAGCGCACTAGAGTAAGCCGTGACATGCGTAAAAGGGCAACAAAAAAGCCACAAAATGTCCCCAGGGCAAAACCAATGAGAGATAAGCCCAACGTATAGGGCAAACCTTCTAAAATCTTAGGAATCGCCTCTTTTGCTAGCTCTAGGTTAAAAATCACCTGCCAATTCATTTTTTCCTCCACTATATATTTATCAGACAAAACGCCTTCACCACATCAGCACTCAAAACGGACTGACGATAAAAGAGAGCGAGCGCATCAAGCACACCTGCTTTGACCTTCCCACTCTCATTTTCCGCATTCACATTCTAGCTACTTCACGTCAGCTGTATCAATGACAGGCAGATTGTCCACACCTTTTTCAGGCTCTGTCAAGTCTTGACCAGCGTAATATTTTTCTGAAATGACTTTTAAGGTACCATCTTCTTTCATCCCTTTAAGGACCTCATCTAGCTTTTCTTTCAGGCTAGTATCTGCCTTACTCATCACAATTCCTTGCTCGGTTGGGTTGTACTTGGCAGTTCCCATTTTGACCTTAATATCTGGGAATTGCTTCGTAATGTATTGAATAGCAATCACTTGTGTGTAGTAATCGTTCGGGATAAAGTCTGTCCGCCCCGTTGATACGTCGCGGAGGTAGACATCATTGGTCACATTGTCATAAATCACCGGCTCTGCACCGAGCTTTTCTGCAATCTTCATGTACTGGGTGCCTGCACCGCCGCCAGCTTTTTTCCCTTTCCAATCGCTCAAATCTGCTGCTTCAATCCCAGACGAGCCATCTTCACGGACAATCATTCCACCGATTGAATATTTGTAAGGAATAGAGAAATTGTATTTTTCAAGACGTTCTTTAGTCGTATCAAAGTTGTTGACAGCGATATCAACCTTGCCACTATCTACTGCGGTAAAGGCTTCTGCCACACCGATTTCTTGGTATTCAATCTTGATGTCCAAGCGTTTGCCGATTTCATCGAGCATCTCAATTTCATAACCGACTAATTTGTCTGCATCATCATGATAAGAGGTTGGATAGAGGGTCCCTGGAGTGGCTACTTTCAAGACTCCTGCTTCCTTGACCCGTTCCCACTCTGTCTGATTTGCAGAAGAGGTTTTAGTCGTGTTGCCCGAACAAGCAACCAAGGCAAGCGAAGACACGAAGAGGGCTGATGCAACTAATTTTTTCAACATAATGATCTCCTTTTTATCCGTTTTGAGACCCGTTATCCAAGTCACAGAACATATAAAGCTAGGGTATCATAAGAAAACGCTTTTATCAATTATTTTAACTGAAAATTTAAAGCACTTTACATATCAGCTCTCCTAACTTTTCAAGTTCTTCTGCTACAAACAAAAGAATATCCTCTCTCCCCTTCGCAGCCGTCAACTGGACACCTATCGGTAGACCTTGTGCCGTTTGATAGAGCGGCAGACTGATGGAGGGTTGACCCGTAAGATTTGCCTGTTGCGTAAAAGGAGTCCATGAAAGGCTCTTTTCAAACATCTGCCAAATGAGTTCCTGTTGCTCCTCCATGTCATAGTCAGCCATGTGGCGCAACTTTTCCGACAGCTGCTTATCCAGCGCAAATTGACCGTGCTTAGGGGCAACTTCTGCTACTGTAGGAGTGAGCAAAAGATCATAATTCTCATGAAAAGCTGCCATTTTCGCGCTGTATTGATCCCAATCCTGTAAAATCTGACTATAGCGATAGGCAGGAATGGTCTGACCGCTCTGGTAAATAGCCCAAGTCATCAATTCCATATCGTCTATCTTCAGCTGACGATTCATATTTGCTTCAATTCCTGCAAACATCTGCGCCGCCTCCACACTATTCATCACGTAATACGAACGCATGGCTTCAATACCGTCTAAGGGATATGCAGCCAGCTCCGTTACCTGATGGCCTAATTCCTCTAAGACAGGTAGAAGATTTACAACTGCCTCTTGCGCTTCTGCTGATACAGGTGTCCCAATCGGTGACTGGAGTGAAAAGGCAATGGTGAGTGGTCTTCTTCGAGACGCAAACAAACTCTCCCAAGACAAGGGCTGCAAGGGAAAGGGCGCTTCGACCTGATAGCTCTGCAAATGATAGAGGAGGCTCTTGGTGTCTCGGACAGATTTGGTAAGAGCAAAATGCACAGATGCCCCCTGCCAGCCCCGATAGGAGGACGGGCCAACTGGTATCCGACCGCGACTGGTCTTTAAGCCAATAAGTCCATTAAAACTAGCCGGAATACGAATGGATCCACCGCCATCTGACGCACCCGCAAGCGCCACCATACCAGAAGCTACGGCAGCGGCCGAACCACCGCTAGACCCACCTGCATTGCGGGTCACATCCACAGGAAGATTGACTGCACCATGTACCCTACTATCTGAGATATTCTTAAAGCCAAATTCTGGAGTATTGGCTCGCCCAAGCACGATAAAACCTAGTTCTTCCATGCGCTGCGTATACCGATCACTCTTATGCGCTCGATAATTGGCAAACAGGCGAGAACCCGCTGTCGACAACTCACCTGCCTGTTCCTGTCCCAAGTCTTTCAACAGGATTGGAACACCTGCAAATGGCTTATCTCCTACTTCCAGATTTCTCGCACGCTCTAGCGCTTGTTCATATTGGGTACTCACAACTGCATTCAAATGTGGATTCAAAGCTTCAATCTTCTCGATACTGGCTCTCACACACTCCTCAGCCGTCACTACTCCATTTCGAATAGCCTCTGCCATAGCTATCGCATCTTGGTACATGACACTTCTCCTTTTACGACCTTTATTAACTTTAGCCTATCATGAAACACTAAAATCAGCAAGCCCTGGGAACGAGTACTCATACTCAAAGAAAATCAAAAAGCAAACTAGGAAGCTAGCCGAAGGCTGTACTGGCATACGGCAAGGCGACGCTGACGACGTTTAAATTTCATTTTCAAAGAGTATTAGTGAAAAAGATAAACTTCCTTGTGTGTACTACACATTGCGTCAGTTTCCTATTTTCATACAGATTTCTTTACGTCTTCGTTACTTATACTAAGTTAACAAAGGAACCTTTTGATTTTCAAAGAGCATCAACAATCAATCCCTGACTAGCTCCCACCATCAGTCCTAAAGGACAAAAAAATCACTTCAACCAAGGGTTTACAACCTAATTGAAGTGATTGCATTGCCAGACTAAGAGCCTGAACTTGGTTTTTTCTTATAGGTCATCAAAGGCATCTTTGACCTTATCGAAAAATCCTTTTTTCTGTGGATGAACAGCGATATTTCCAGCAGCTGCGAAATCTTTCAAGGCTGCTTTTTGTTTGTCATTGAGATTGGTAGGAGTCACAACGTTAATCGTCACGTATTGATCTCCGACCATACTGCCGCGTAGGCTCGGAGCCCCTTTGCCTTTCAAGCGGAATTTCTTACCTGTTTGCGTTCCTTCAGGAATCACCAAGTCCACATCGCCATGGACAGTCGGCACATGTACCGTATCTCCCAAAGCTGCTTGAACGAAATTGAGATTGAGCCTATAGTGAATGGTCATGCCGTCCCGTTCAAACTTGTCCGAAGCTTGCACCTGAATCACTACAAAAAGATCTCCGTAAGGGCCACCGTTAAAACCAGCCTCTCCTTGACCTGAAAGACGGATTTTTTGACCTGTTTCAACCCCAGCTGGCACTTTTACCGTAACCGTATGAGCTTGCTTTTCATGACCTGTACCGTGGCAGGTATGGCATGGGTCCTTAATTTCTTTTCCGCGACCATGACAGACATCACAGGTCACTTGGCGGCGCATCATACCGAGCGGTGTTTGGGTATCAACATTGATGACTCCCGCACCGTGACAGCGACCACAGGTCACAGGACTAGTACCCGGTTTGGCACCAGAACCCGTACAGGTCCGACAGGTCGCTTCACGATTGTAGCTGACTTCTTTCTCTGCTCCGAAAATCGCCTCTTCAAACTTCAAGTTAATGCGGTATTGAAGGTCGTCTCCCTGACGAGGCGCATTGGGATTACGGCTTGCGCCACCGCCGCCAAAGAAGCTGGAAAAAATATCTTCAAAGCCGCCGAAACCTGCTCCGTCAAAGCCACCGCCGCCAAAACCACCTTGGGCACCAGCAGCCCCAAATTGGTCATAGCTAGCCCGCTTTTGAGCATCACTAAGCGTTTCATAGGCCTCTTGAATATCCTTATACTTCTGCTCTGCCCCAGCCTCCTTATTGATGTCTGGGTGGTATTTCTTGGACATTTTTCGGTAAGCCTTTTTGATTTCATCCTGTGAGGCATCCTTAGAAACCCCTAGACGATCATAAAATTCTGTATTGTTCATTTAAGATACCAAGCCCGTAAGCGGCAATGTCAAAATAGCAAATGTAACAAAGACGCTTGCGTCTAGGAAACGTTTGGATTTTTGACACAGACGTTAGGGCGGGTTCAATTGCTTGAACACTCTTGTTCCTTTCTGTTAAGATGTTAAGTCGTTCAATAACTCGAAAAAAAAATGGGAAACTTGACAAAGACGCTTGCGTCTAGGAAGCAGTTATCTTTTTGACACAGTCCGTAGCCCGTGTTCAGTTAAGAACACTTATTCCTTTCTATAAAATGTAGATTGAGCAAGATGAAAATAGGTAACCTAACGGAGAGAAATTGTTCATCTTTTTTCAAAGAGTTGTCGGCGTACTTAATTCCTTAAAACACAGTCAAAATAGGTATTGGACGGCGAACGGCTTGAGTCCTAGCGACAATCATCGTTCTATACAACGCACAAGATACGCGAGGACTAGAGCGCTTTTTAGGACAATCCCGAACCCAGACAATTCCCTGCTTGGGCAAAACGCCTGACCAAAAGGGGCATTGCAATCGCCCATATGCCATACCTTGCTATTTCTGACTAGCAAAGCAGGAGCCAAGAAATCCTCCCTAGCTCCTTGCTATCTGTATCTTTCGATACGTGTGTTTTATCTATGCAACAAAAGATAATGTTCCTTTCTCCCACTCATCTACTGAACTGAGATTGGACTAAAAGTCTATTCATACTATGTAACCAAAATTGAGTTCCGACTAAAGACTTCAGAAAAAAGATAGGCAGCTGTTCCCGCTTTAGCGGGTTACAGATGAGAATCCCTTTAGTGGATAGGCAGCTGTTCCCGCTTTAGCGGGTTACAGATGAGAATCCCTTTAGTGGATAGGCAACTGTTTCAGCTTTAGCTAATTATAGATGAGAATCCCTTTAGGGATAAGCCACCTTGTGTACATCGCACACAGTGATGACTTCCTATTTTTCTATTGTTTTTGTTACGCCATCACCTACGACGCTCGAAAAGCAAAGGGGGACTGCCAAGTTGAACTCGGACTAAAAGCTCGGGAAAAAGATAGATATTCCTAGGAGCACTGCTCCTGCGTCATATCTCCTATTTTCCTGTCGCTTTTTATACGTCCTCCGTATCCTACTTTTCCGTAAACTCTCCGTCTACTACGTCATCGCCTGCTTGGGTTGAGTTGCCGGATCCTTCTGCACCTTGGGCTGCTTGTTGAGCTGCGGCTGCTTGCTCATACATCTTAACTGCAAGACCTTGCGCTTTTTCATTCAAGTTTTCCAATTTGGCTTTCATGTCGTCCAAATTGTTAGCTTCTTGAGCTGCTTTCAATTCGTCAAGTGCTGCTTGGGCTGCATCACGTTCTGCATCAAATCCTTTGCCTTCTGTTTCCTTGATTGTCTTTTCAGTAGCAAAGATCGCTTGGTCTACCTCATTGCGTAGGTCTACTTCTTCCTTGCGTTTTTTATCTGCTTCAGCGTTCGCTTCTGCATCTTTCATCATGCGATCAATTTCTTCATCTGTCAAACCTGAATTGGATTGGATCACAATTGTTTGCTCTTTTTGAGTACCAAGGTCTTTGGCTTTAACAGATACGATACCGTTTTTGTCAATGTCAAAGGTTACTTCGATTTGAGGGATTCCACGAGGTGCCGCTGGAATGTCTGTCAATTGGAAACGACCGAGTGTTTTGTTGTCCGCAGCCATTGGACGTTCACCTTGAAGAACATGGATATCTACTGCTGGCTGGTTATCTGCTGCTGTTGAGAAGACTTGTGATTTAGATGTTGGAATCGTTGTATTGCGTTCAATTAGTTTGGTAAATACGCCACCCATTGTCTCAATACCAAGTGATAATGGTGTCACATCAAGAAGCACGACATCTTTAACGTCACCAGAGATAACCCCGCCTTGGATAGCAGCACCCATCGCTACTACTTCATCTGGGTTTACAGATTTGTTTGGCTCTTTTCCAGTTTCAGCTTTAACAGCTTCTACGACAGCTGGGATACGAGTTGAACCACCTACAAGGATTACTTCATCAATTTCAGAGATAGAAAGTCCTGCATCAGACAAGGCACGGCGAACTGGCTCTTTTGTGCGCTCTACAAGGTCGCGTGTCAAATCATCAAATTTCGCGCGAGTAAGGGTCATTTCCAAGTGAAGAGGTCCTGCTTCCCCAGCAGTGATGAACGGCAAGCTGATTTGAGTTGAAGTAACACCTGAAAGGTCTTTCTTCGCTTTTTCAGCTGCATCTTTCAAGCGTTGAACCGCCATTTTATCCGCTGATAGGTCAATGCCATTTTCTTTCTTAAATTCAGTTACCATGTGGTCAATAATTTTTTGGTCAAAATCATCTCCACCAAGTTTGTTGTCACCAGCAGTTGCAAGAACGTCAAAGACACCATCTCCTAATTCAAGGATAGAAACGTCAAAGGTTCCGCCACCGAGGTCAAATACCAAGATTTTTTCTTCTTTGTCTGTCTTGTCAAGTCCATAAGCAAGGGCTGCTGCTGTTGGCTCGTTAACAATTCGTTCTACTTCAAGACCTGCAATTTTACCTGCATCTTTTGTCGCTTGACGTTGGGCATCATTGAAGTAAGCAGGGACGGTAATAACAGCTTTTGTTACTTTTTCACCAAGGTACTCTTCTGCATATCCTTTCAAGTATTGAAGGATCATAGCAGAAATTTCTTGTGGAGTGTATTCTTTACCATTTGCAGCAACTTTTTCAGCTGTTCCCATTTTTGATTTGATAGAGATAATGGTGTCAGGATTTGTCACTGCTTGGCGTTTTGCTGCATCACCAACGATAATTTCACCATTTTTGAAAGATACAACAGACGGAGTTGTACGATTTCCTTCTGGGTTCGCAATGATTTTGCTTTCTGTTCCTTCAAGAACAGCCACTGCAGAGTTTGTAGTTCCTAAGTCAATACCAATAATTTTAGACATAATAATGATACCAAGAACGTTGAAATAGTCCTGTGGACTGTTTCAATCGGGAGATTAGAGAAAGCGAGGCTTTCTTCATCTAGCGACTGAAAGTAACGTTCAAATCCTTTCAACAATTAAATTTATTTTTTCTTTTTAATCATAGTTTTCTGTCATTTCGGACAAGTTATACTCTTTACAAATCAAAACTATACTTTGTCAAGAGCCTTGATGAACCCCAGTTCTATCTTCGACTTTTGATTTTTGTTGAGTATTAGATTGTTATGCTTGTTTCCTTTTAGTACTAGACAACAGTTGACAAAGTAATAAAAGATAAACGAAAGACTATACTAATGATTAGTTATACACGACCACCATAGCTGGACGAAGGACACGCTCGTGAAGCTTATAGCCTTTTTGGAAGACTTGGGCAATGGTGTCGGCTGGGTGGTCATCATCTGCCGGCATGGTTTGAATCGCCATGTGGAAGTTGGGGTCGAACGCCCCGTCTGCTGCCACTTCTTCAATGCCTTCATCTTTGAGTGCCTGAACCAGACTTTCTTGAACCATTTCAAGACCTTTTTTCACCTCATCTGTCAAGCCATCCACCGCTAGGGCACGCTCTAGGTTATCTAGAGACGGCAAGATTGCCTTGCCCAAATCTTGACTGCGGTATCTTTGTAAGGTTTGACGTTCTTCACTACTGCGACGCTGAATATTTTGCATCTCTGCCACAGCACGCAGATACTTGTTTTCAAAGTCTTCTGCACGCTCATTCGCAAGCTCCAACTCGGATTTTTCTTGAGGTGTTTCTTCTTGGACAGCTTCTTCTGTCTCCTCCACTTCCTCAACTTGTGCTTCTTTTTTGATTTCTTCGGTCACGTGAAACCTCCTTTATAACAATATTTAGAAATACTTTCTTTTTATAACAACAATTTTAGCCTGACCGGACTGCCGTTAGGAAATAGGTTGAAAACCTCCACTGGAGCTTTTCACTCGTCATGTTTCCTAATTTTCAGTTGCTTCAACAGTCCAAAAGAACTGTTGAAGGTGGGAGATAAAACGAGTGCAGCTCGTGTCAAACGCCCTCGTATCTTAAAAATTGAACACGCCCTAAACTCTGTGCGAAAAAGACAAATTTTCCTAGAACTTTTCGTTCTTCGTCAAATTTTCTATTTTCGCTTTGAGTTCTTAACGGGCTTTGTATCTTAGTGAACCTCATAATGGTTACTGCTTAGGTAGCGGTAAAAGTCGGTTAGTTTCATCATGAGGACGCGGTTGACGAGGTTAATCAGGCTCATCAAGCGCTTATAGTCCACATTGATCGGGCCAATAACAGACAGTAGCCCAAATCCACGATAGGGAATGAGAAACCTAGTCGTCATCACGGTCAGGTTTGAGAGTGATTTTTCTCGACTGTCAGCCACCCTGACACTCTGCATCTCATCTTCTCCAAGATTGTTCCGCATCTCAAGGGCGACCTTTTGCGGAAAGTCAAAGAACTGATACGCATTGCTATCTGCAAAATCGAGCAAGCGCATCTTTCCAGCAGTTATGACATCCTCTATAAAGAGATCTGAGAAAATGTGTTCAAATAAATCAAGGACATTGTCTGTCGTGACAAAGTGCCGCTGGATAATCTGCGGAATCTCAGTCCGTAACTTATAGTGAATGTCTAGCACTGTTCTTCCAAGCAGGCGCTCTTGCACCAGACTTCTGACTTCTATTAAATCTTCACGGAGAAAATTTCTAGGAATAGCAAACTGTCTCGTCAGCGTTTTCGATTCATCTAAGGTCATAACAGCCAAGGCCGCATGCTGACTAAGAATCACGATGTCAAAGGCTGTTAACTTTTGCTGACTAGGCTCGACATCAAGCACCGCCACCGTGCAGGCTGTTAAATCAGCCAGACTATCTGCCGCTGTCTGAAAAATATCATTCAGTCGGAAAAATTCTCTATCAAAACGCCTGACAACTTGATAAACATCTTCTTCAGCCAAACTGTCAAATGTCAAGGAATGCTCCACAAAGTATTTGAAGCCTTCGACACTCGGCATTCGCCCACTTGAGGTATGGGCCTTTTCAAGCAGTCCCTTTTTTTCGAGAGCAGCCATTTCATTGCGAATGGTTGCACTGCTAGAAGCAATGCTCTCTTGAAGAGCCTTGGATCCTACTGGTTCGTGTGTTTTTGTAAAGATTTCAACGATTAAATTTAGAATTTCATGTTGGCGCTCTGTTACCAAAACCTCACCTCCAATCAGGATTCCTCTATTAGCACTCTAAACCTTTGAGTGCTAACTCATGATTCCATTATACACCGTTTCACCAGATTGTCAAGGCAAAAAAGCAAAAATTTAGCACTCTTTTGACAAGAGTGCTAAAAATCAGTCTAAGGTCCTAGATTAGAAAAAAATCTGGAAAGCAAAGACTAGACTTGGTAGAGCGTTGTTTAAGATATGAACCAATATTGAGTCCTTGATTTCCCCACGACGAGCATAGGAGAGATACAAGACACTGGCTAGAGCAAAGTATAGCAGGAACTCCATTGGGGCAACGGAATGAAGATGAAGACCTGCAAATACTGCAGACGACAGCAACCAAGCTAGCCATTTAGGTCCATTTTTGAAAAGCAACTCGATGAAGAGACCTCTAAAAATCAACTCCTCGACAACCGGTGCAATCAAAGCAGTATAGAGTAAGAACAGGACGGCAATGGGAAAAAATCCATCTTTCAACTCCGCTGCAATGCCAAACAAAACAGTGTCATTTGCACTCGTTTCCTGCCCACTTGTTAGCAGAATCAATAAAGTACCAATAATGGCAACAAGTCTAGCAAGCAAGCCAAACAGTAGAGCAATACCAACATCTTTCAAACGTAAGGAATTCGCTACTGTCTCCGTGCGATAAACACGCCAAAGCCAAAGAATGAGTCCCAAAACGGCAAGTAGATAGAGTAGACTGGCGCCCCAAGCCGTCCACGCAGTTAGGCTTTTTTGATGACTGATAAGGTAGGTCAGCGGGCGATTGATGATAAAGACCAACACCAGGCTCCCTACCACCTTCAACATGTTCCAAAATGTTTTCTTCATGCTTTTCTCTCCTTATCCATTTTGCTTACTTTCCTCCAGCGATATAGGATGATTCCTATCAAGACAGGGTGAATCAGAACAAGCATATCAATCAAGACTTTCAAGGGTGTCAACTGCTCAAACTGTAACCGATGCATATTTAGCAAAAAATTGATAACTAAAATAGGTACCACTCCGATAGCAACTCTCTGATTTGTTTCCTTTTTCATTTTAACCTCTTTCTGTATAACGCTTTCTCAATTTATAAAAACCAACACCACAATAAACCAACAGAATGATATAGAGAATTTCTAGTACACTCCACAGGGACAGAAACGAATCCGCCTGAATGGCATTCCGCAGGACAATGAGATTCATCAGCACTAAAAAGAGAAAGCGCCACTTGAAAATACTGCCAATCATGGCTAACTTCGTCTGCCTGTCACTATAAATATCCACTTCTTCCCCACCTGCCATAGCCTTACGGAAGCAAACAAAATGATTGCAAACACTGACATACTCCCAACCATAATCTTGATACAGTTGATAATAGCTGTTCTTGTCTGCCCCTAATCGTGGCTTGAAGTCTAGGCGATAGCTGACCTCTGCTTTAGGGCACGGTTCAAAGATGAACAGGCAGGCAAACCGGATTTCTTTTAATTTCCAGCCCTTTCGGTGCATGTCGGTCAAGTACTCCTCTTCCTTTTCAAAGTCGGTAATGAAGAAGAGTTTTACTTCTGTTTTCATCTTATTAACTCCTTTTTCAACTGGGACAATGTCCAGCCTTGATAGCCTACAAAACCAAGCCAAACGAGCAGTATCATTCCATTCCAAGCAATGTGTTGCCATTTCCATTCAGTGATACGCCAAGTAAGAGCAAGTAAAGGAAAGATGGCTGTAGACAGGATGCGATAAGTAACCAATTTTTTCTGGTATTGATAGAGACTTTCACGATCATTGTAGAGGAGCGCCTCATCTGGAAGGCTGACTGCCTCCACCGGCTTGCGCCAAACAACATAGGGCGATACCGCACACACCATTTCCCAACCCGTATCTTGAAAGAAACTCAGATAGTGGTCGTCGTATTCTGGGAAAAAACCAACCTCTTTCTTGCTCGGTTGGTAGAAATCAAGCCGATAGACCATCTCCTCTGGCTTACAGGCTACAAATTCCACCCGACCACTCCACGACGATACTTGCTTTACAGCCTGCCCCGATAGGTGCATACGATAAAAATAAACTTCCATTTGGCTAGGGGAAAACTTATTAAACTTCTGTCGCTTCATATTTCTCACCTCGGCTATTTCGATAAAGACGTGAAATCCGCGCGCATTCTATTTCTAAAATCTCTCGTCCTAAATCTGTTATCAGATAAAACTTACGCTTTTCTTCCTCGCCAACAAAGACAATCAAGCCGTCCTTCTCCATTTTAGAAAGGGTACCGTACATGGTACCAGGGCTAATCACGACTTGACCACCCGTCAACTCTTTGGTCCTTTGAGTGATGTCATAACCGTGTCGCTCTTCCTGTAAGGCAAATAAGATGTAAAATGCGGTCTCAGTCATCGGAAGATAGACCCGCCTTATTTTTTCCTCCATATAACTTCTCCTTGTAGTGCGATACATCGAATCTCGATATAGACAGTATATCGCACCGCGATGTATTTGTCAAGGGGAACAATAAAAAAATAAAACGCCAATCATGACGTTTCAGAACATAGGCAAACCCTCTAAGCGACCGAAAAATAGCACATTCAACGTGTGAAGATCATCTTGAAGCAACTCTTAAACATACTGATATAGCGGTATTTCTAAGAGTTTTTATATTTTTTAGCAAAAGAAAAAAAGATTAAAGAAAATGAGTCTAAATTAGACTTTTTCTTCAATCTGGTCAATCTTGACGTCTTATTTCCTATCTTTTAATAAAGCAAGGTATTCTTCCAAGACCAAGTCGTGTTTTTCCATGTACTGGGCATTTTCAACCCCGACATAGCGGAAGTGCCAGCTTTCAAAATCAAGTCCTGTGATATGGCTTTTCCCTTCTGGATACCGAAGGACAAATCCGTATTTTGGCGCCAATTCTCTGATTTTTCCTGCCACTTCATCTAGTTGCCCTGCTTCCTCACTCATGTCAACAGCAAGACCAGTCTGGTGTTCACTGGCACCTGGTATTTGCACTTGAGAACGAACCGTAGCTTCTGCTTCTACTTGATCAAATCCACTTGCTTCTAACTCTGCAACCCTCTCGTTATAGAGCTGTTCTTGCTCAGCGCGACTTCTGTAGCCTGATAGTAAGACCTCATCGAGAACAATTACTTGAGCGGCTGCTAAAAAGTCTTGCGTGGCTCTCGCAATCCTACTATCAACCCGAATATTCCCCACTGTCGCTAAGGATTTTGGCTCTGATTCGAACAAATGATCACGATTGACCAAGACCAACTCCCAATCATCTACCGAAACCGATGGCAAGCCATCTTTTTCTGACAAACTAGAACCCTCTGTTGTAGAAGCAGGCGGACTCAAAAAGCTCGCCGCATCCCATTTCCAAAGAAAGAAATTGGTTGCCACAAAAGCAGGTAAGCAGACGATTAGGCTCAGCTTGGTCATTTTCTGCTTATTCATCATGCGCTTGAATCACACTCGCTCCAGCCTTGCGATAAGACATATCCCCTACAGCTTCAATGCTAAATTGACCATTTTCATATTTCAAAACGGTGACAGAACCATTATCGAGCGCCAAGTTGGTTGGACGTTCTGGCGCCAATAAATTGACCAAGGTCGCAATAGTCATACCGTGGCTAACAATCAAGGCATTGCCTCCACCTTGCTTTTCAAGGTCTGCTGCAATACTTTCAAAACCATTCAAAATGCGGTCTTTCAACACCTCCCAAGGCTCGGACCAGTTGGCTGAATCAGCTTCGTGGACACCATTTGCTATCTCTTCAAAGGTCATAGTCCCCGCATCGACAATACCACTGATACGTGGCAAGACACCGCTAAATAGTTCTGCATCGTACATGCCTTCAAAGCTACCAAAACACCATTCCCGGAGGCGTTTGTCTTGATAGTAAGGGATTTTCCCTAAAATACCTAATTCTCTTTGGGCGATGGTAATGGTCTGCACAGTCCGTCCTAAATCGCTTGATACAGCTACTTTAAATTCCAAACCCGCTTCTTTCAAACCAAGCCCTAGCTCGCGAATACCTTTTTCACCAATTTTTGTTAAAGGCGTATCGCACCAACCTTGAATACGACCAATGGTATTAAACATGGTTTTTCCATGACGAGCAATGTATAATCTTGTTTCTGTCATTTTATTCCTCCTCATATTTCCTCATTCTATTATATCAAAAAACGACTGTCTAAGACAATCGTTTCCTATCTTCTAATTCTTAAAACTGTGAATTGGTGCTGGGATTTGTCCACCCCGTGCGATAAAGTCAGCAGATGATGCTTGGTTGACCTTCATGACGGGAGCTGTTCCCAACAAGCCGCCAAATTCAATCATGTCTCCTTCTTTGCCTTTTGGAATAATCCGTACAGCTGTGGTTTTCTGATTGATGACCCCAATCGCCGCCTCGTCCGCAATCATAGCCGCAATTGTTTCTGCTGGTGTCGTTTCTGGAATGGCAATCATGTCTAAGCCAACCGAGCAAATCGCTGTCATCGCCTCTAATTTTTCCAAGTTCAGCGAACCAGACTGAACAGCCGCAATCATACCCTCATCTTCTGACACGGGAATGAAAGCACCTGACAGACCGCCGACTTGGTTGCAGGCCATGACACCACCTTTTTTGACCTGGTCATTTAACAGAGCAAGGGCAGCCGTTGTCCCGTGCGTTCCAACGGTTTCAAGCCCCATTTCCTCTAACACTCGCGCTACCGAGTCACCGACCGCCGGCGTTGGCGCAAGACTCAAATCGACAATCCCGAATTTCACACCGAGGCGCTCGCTCGCCATTTGACCGACCAATTGACCAATACGGGTAATCTTGAAAGCTGTCTTTTTAACCGTTTCAGCCACTACATCAAAGCTTTCACCACGCACTTTTTCAAGGGCACGCTTAACGACACCAGGTCCTGAAACACCAACGTTGATAACCACATCTGCTTCACCAACGCCGTGAAAGGCCCCAGCCATGAAAGGATTATCCTCGACCGCATTGGCAAAGACGACGAGTTTTGCTGCGCCCATTTCAGAAAGACTGGCTGTTTCCTTGATAATCCGCCCCATGTCGCGCACGGCTGTCATGTTAATCCCCGTCTTGGTGGAACCGATATTGACCGAAGAGCAGACCTTGTCGGTCTCTACCAGAGCTCGAGGAATAGAGTTGATTAAAATCTCGTCCCCTTTTTGATAGCCCTTTTGCACCAAGGCAGAAAAACCGCCGATGAAATCAACACCGATTTCTTTGGCCGCACGGTCAAGCGCCTTTGCTAGAGGTACATAGTCTGGTGCATCAGTCGCTGCTCCAATCAGGGCAATCGGTGTCACGCTGACCCGCTTGTTGACAATGGGAATCCCCAGCTCGGCCGCAATCTCATCTCCAACCGCTACCAAATCACGCGCCTTGGTCGTAATTTTTTGGTAAATCTTCTCAGCCGCCCGCTCAATGTCGGTATCAATACAGTCAAGGAGCGAAATGCCCATGGTAATGGTCCTGATGTCGAAATTCTGCTCCTCAATCATGGCGATGGTTTCTGTAACTTGTCTAATATCCATAGGCCACCTCTTAGATGTTATACATGGCTTCAAAAATCGCCGCACTTTGAATGTTAATCTTGACATTCAAGGTCTCACCAAAGGCATCAAATTCACTGCGCAAGGCTGTAAAATCTTGTTTCTTATCACTTGATACAACCGCCATCATGGTGAAAAATTCATCTAAGACCGTCTGGGAAATATCATCGATATTGAGCCCTAGCTCTGCAATCTTGGCAGATACCCCTGCCACAATCCCAGTCTTGTCCTTGCCAACAACCGTAATAATTGCTTTCATCCGTCGTTCCTCACACTTCATTGTAATTTATCCCTACCATTGTAGCACAAAGCCTACCTGTCTGTATAGTTTAATGAAGAAATCCTAAGCAAATCACGGCAAAAACCAAACGTTTGCGGATAGGGGCAAAAAGAAGAAGAGTTTGGGACAAAAGTCCCTTATTTCCTTACGTTTTATAGATTTAACAGTTTGACGTATATATTAACAGTCCGGTGGACTGTTAATACCTAAGCTCGGAAACTAGAAAGCGAAGACAGTCAGGGGAGTGACTATTGATACCTGAGCCTAGAAACTAGAGAGCGAAGCTTGTCTGGTTTGTAAAACGTTGATAAATCAATATTCTATTAGAAGAGGCTAGCGAAGAATTGTTCGCTAGCCTTATTTCCAACCTTCCACAATTCTCAATTGTGGAAGCTAATCACTCATAATGAACGATTTATTTGCCAACATAGGTATGCATTGGGTAGGTCAAGTATTCCACTTCGCGTGCTTTTTCGCAGGTCACAAATCCAGCTGGTGCATCAAGAACTGTTGGAATCCGGTTGACAATGGTTGCACATGTATGCGCTACCGTATCAGGCTTATGAACAGAGAAGAGCAAATCAGGCTCTCCGATAACTTCAAAATCACACATATCTCCATCTTCTGCACGGTAGACTTTTCCGATACATTCTACTTCTAGTTCGATGCCTTGATGGGTGTGGATGGTCGTTACTGCAGACATCCCGGTCACTTCTCCTGCTGGAATAGTTCGACCAAGCGTTTCAGAATAGATGTCCTCGTCTAGGATATAAGGCACGCTCTTTTGGGAAATATCTTTGATGGTCCAGTTCATTTTTGAGCAAATGCCTTCAGCAGCATTCCACATGTAAGATGGGAAACTCTCAGCAGAGGCTATTTCCTTTTCAAAACACTCCACATCATAGCCCGCACCATGTGCTTCTGCTAGCGCAAGACCGTAATCTTCCACATTGTAGCTAACAGCGCCCTTGATTTTAGTAATCTTGTTGACCCCTGCCATCATGAGACACGGCATATTGATCCAGTAAATATCCTGCATGCCAGACCCCATGATGGTTACTCCATGATCCTTAGCTAAGGCATCCAAGCGATTGGTTTCTGACGGAGAGGTTGTCCAAGGATAGATGGCTTCTTCACAGGTTGAAATGACATTGACCCCATGTTTAATCGCTGTTTCATAGAAATTATACATTTCAGGCATGTAAGAGAAAATAGTGACAATGGCAATATCGGCATCGCAGCTTGAAAAGACTGCTTCTGCATCGTTTGAAATGATGACCCCTGTCTTATAGCCTAATTCTGCAAAATCACCGACATCTTGTCCGACGACTGCTGGATTGTTATCAATCGCACCGACGATTTCTACCCCATGGTCCACCAGATAGCGGAACAACACTTTTGACATCTTGCCGCAGCCGTATTGGACTGCACGTACTTTAGAAGTTCTCATGTGAATTCTCCTTTTATGGTTATTTTTTTCACAATTATAGTATAATGTCTCTAGTAACTAGAGAGTCAATAGAGAGTTTGCAAAAAATGAAAAAAATTTTACGCATCGGAGAATTTTCCAACATCAACAACATTTCCATCCGCACCCTGCGTTTTTATGACCAAATCGGCTTGCTTCATCCCTATCAGATTAACCCTGAAACCAATTACCGCTACTACCACCTCAATCAATCGTCCATCGTAGACGCCATTCAGTACCTGCGCCAGCTTGATTTTTCCCTAGAAGACATCAAGGACATTTTGTCCGATAAGAGTAGCCCGCATCTCCACCAATTGATTGAAGAACGCTATCAGGAGTTGCTACGAGAAAAAGAGGCCTTGGAGCATCGCATTGCAGAAATTGACGCCTTTCGTTCGGGAGCCTTGCTCTATACAGAGCGTAAGACCAGCAAGGTCTTGGAAATAGCGGAAATGCCTGAACGGACCATTTGGACCTTTGACTTGCCGCAAAATATCTACCAGATGACCAAGGAAGAGTATGAGCTTCATCTCCGTTATTTAAAGCAGGAAATCTTCTCCTACAATCCTTTCTATGAACATTTTGGCAAGGTCGGCTCGCTCATGCAGGCAGAGGATTTTAGGCAGCAACGCTGGATTTCCACCCAGTTTGCCCTCCTCCATAATCCCTATCTCCAATCCCCTTCTGTCAAGGAAGTCACATTAGAGGCTGGTCCATATGCCGTCAGCTACTGCACCTCCTTTGAAGAAGAGGTCGAGCGCCTCCCACTCTTTTTTAAACTACTACAAGAAAAAGGACTAAAGCCAGTCGGTCCCTATATCTGTGAAGTAATCCACGAACAGCCAAACCTGTCCGAGCAAGAACGGGACATGTTTATCAAAATGCAGGTCGCAATAAAAACCTAGGTCAGCCTAGGTTTTTGCTATGATCTGTTTCTTATGACGTTTATAGAGAATTCCTAAGAAAAGCCAGCGAAAGGCATTATCCAAGAGCGTACCTGCCCAGATACCAGGAAGTCCGAGCTGCAAGGTCACCCCAAGAAGATAGCCCAGACCAATCCGAATCACCCACATGCCCATCGTTGTCGCATAAAAAGGGAGTTTGCCATTGCCCAAGCCCTGCCACACGGCGGTGTAGATGACTGTCCCAGCTGTAAAAGGCACCCCCAAGAGTGAAAAGAGGACAACAAGAAGACTAGCTGCGACTGCACTGCTATCCTGCGTATACAGATACGTTAAGGGTCTTCCAAAAGCAAACATCAACAGCGCAACAGGTAACATCAAGCCGATGGCAAGCCAGTAAGTCTTTCGTGCAGTTTGATCAATCGCCTCTTGATTTCCCTGCCCCAAGCTACGTGCCACCAAGAGAACGGTAGCTGTGGCAATCCCAAAGGCTGGCATGTAGATAAACTGGGTCAGGACTTCGCCAATGGCATTTCCAGCCACCGCCTCTGTCCCAAAGCGCACCACCAGCGCAATGATGACCACATCACCTGCCCGCATCATGAGGCGTTCCCCCGCAGCAGGCAGGGACAGACTAAGCAAGTCCCTATCCAATCCCCAGCTTGGTCGAGCAAAGGAAATGGAGAGCGACTTCCACAGGACAAGAACTCCAGCCAAACGTGCCAAGACGGTCCCTAGAGCCACACCAACAATGCCCCAATGCAGGCCAAAGATGAAGAGGCTGGAGAAAATGGCATTGAGCAGATTGGTCCAGAGACTGACATACATGGGCTGTCGAGGATTGCCTGTCGTGCGCACCAAGGCACCGAGACTGGTCATGAGACCCAAGAGGACAACGGTCCCACCTACAATGGCTAAAAAGAGACCGCCCGCCTCTGCTACTGCTGTCTCTGTCCCTAATAGGCGCAGCATATCCCGCCCAAAGATGAGAGAAATCAGGCCCAGCACAAGGCTTAAAAAGAAGGTGATTTTCAGAGCTTCTGTTGCATGATAGGACTGCGAATCCGCATCACCTGCCCCCATACTACGTGCTAACACACTTGAAATAGCGGCACCTAGGGCAATAAAAATCGCTTGATAAATGGCGATGATGTTGCCCGCAACCGATACACCTGAAATGGCCACCAAGCCGAGACTAGCCACAAAGTAACCATCCACCATGCCCATGAGCATTTGTAAAATATTTTCTGCCATGGCTGGCAGCGCAATTTGCATTATTTTTCGATTATCTACCATATCATAAAGGAGCTTGAAAAAGCTCCCTCCTTTTTATTCTTCGTTAACAAATGTGACGGATTTTTATCTCCTAAAGGCCTAGGTAGCGTTCCACTTCTGCCTGCATGTCACGCGCCGCAACGACTGTCTTGTGGCGGACGGTAGCTGTTTCTAACCCGTCCACAGCTGGTGGAAGTGCCATACCTGACAAGTCCTGCAATTGCGCAAGCGCCGCAAAATCACTCAAGCCTGTCTCACCTGTCACCGCTTCAACCGCAACGACTGGGAATTTATAAGGACTAGCAGTTGAGGCAATCACGGTCTTGGTCGCATCTTTTGTTTCAGCCACATATTTTTGGTAAACGCTGGAAGCGACCGCTGTATGCGGGTCTTCAACATAGCGTGAGCTGTCATAGACTCGTTTGATTTCTAGAGCCGTCTCTTCTTCGGTCGCACATTCGGCCACAAACCAGTCAAACATCTCTGCTTCTACCGGCTGCACCTCATACTGACCATCTGTCGCCAAGGCGGCCATCAATTCAGCTGTTTTTTCAGCATCATTTCCCAAAAGGTGGAAAATCAAGCGCTCCAAGTTGGACGAAACTAGAATGTCCATGGATGGGCTCGTTGTTACCTTGAAAGCACGTTTCTTGTCATACACCTTGGTCTTGAAGAAGTCTGTCAAGACATTGTTTTCATTGGACGCACAGATTAGTTTTCCAACTGGTAAGCCAATCTGTTTTGCATAAAAGGCTGCTAAGATATTGCCAAAATTCCCTGTTGGCACGGTGAAGTTGACCGCCTCTCCTGCTACAATCTCACCTGCTTTGACCAACTGTGCGTAAGCATAGACATAATAGACAATCTGTGGCACGAGGCGCCCGATATTCATGGAGTTAGCAGATGAAAACTGCCATTGCTTGGCTGCTAACTTGGCACGCAAGGCCTCGTCATTAAACATCTCCTTGACATTGGTCTGCGCATCATCAAAGTTCCCATCAATCGCCACCACATGCGTATTGTCGCCAGTTTGAGTGGTCATCTGCAATTCCTGCACCTTGCTGACGCCGTCTTTTGGATAAAAGACGATGATTTCTGTTCCAGGTACATCGGCAAAACCAGCCATAGCCGCCTTTCCAGTATCTCCTGACGTCGCAGTCAAGATGACGATTTTGTTTTCCAAATCGTGTTTTTTGCTAGCAGTTGTCATCAAGTAAGGCAAGATAGACAGGGCCATGTCCTTAAAGGCAATGGTGGAGCCGTGGAACAATTCCAAATTGTACTGGCCGTCTAACTTGACCAAGGGCGCAATACGCGCATCGTCAAACTTGCTATCGTAAGCATTGGTGATACAATAATCCAGCTCTTCTGCCGTGAAATCGTCCAAGAATGCGCCCAAAATCAGCTTGGCCACTTCCTGATAAGACAGATCTTTCAAACGGTCAAAATCCAACTCTACTTTAGGATAGGTCAAGGGTGTGAAAAGGCCACCGTCTGTTGCCAATCCCTGCAAAATCGCTTGGCTAGCCGTTACTCGATTGTTCGCATCGCGTGTTGATTGATATACTAATGTCATGCTTTATCCTCAAACTCTTTTTTTCCATTTTATCATAATTTGTCAGAAAATTGAAAGAATCTAAGAAAAAACCAGATGAAAATCCGGTTTTTCATACAATTCTTCAAAAGGGACGCGTCACATGGACGATCGTTTGCGAATCACACTTCCTAACACCCGTTTCTTGGGTACAGCAGGTGCAAGGCGCGTTCCAAAGATGATATTGCAGAGCCAGATAAAGAAAGCAAAGACCAATATCGGAATAATACAAGTCGTCACAATCAGCACAGCTACCGCATCCACCATATTGCCAAAGGCTGTCTCAAATTTCTCCAACAAACCCTGAGCCGCTCCAGTCACCTTTTCCCAGAGAGAGCTCTCGCTTTGCTCCGATGCCGTTTCCGACACTTCCTTGGCGGCTTCAATGGTCTGGTTAATCGAAGTCTGGTAAGTGGATTCTATCTTATTTGACACAAAGACACTCGTAGGAATGATGAACAAAATGACTGCCGCAAAAAGAGACAGACGCACTGCCAGCTGCTTAAGCCTATTCTTTTTCAAATAAACATTCCCTGCAAACAGGATACAGGCCGCTGGAACCAGCCATTTAAAGGCCACAATACTGGTGATGGATACCAAATATTTTTGCAGCCAAATACCAGCGTATACGATGAGAAGATAGTCTGCCAAGTCAGCTATGTTTTCCGCTAGAGGAGTTCCAACGTCCCCAGGAATCAAGGTAATGGCTGTGGAAGTCGTCCCCGTCAGAGCTGTCAAGGTCAGAACCGTTTCTTTTTTCTCATCTAAGGACAAGATTGACTGGACATTCATCTTGAGAATAAACTGAGAATCCGCTAGAATATATACAGAAATCAAGGCCAAACACAAGAAGAGCCCTACCATCAGCTGCTTCTGATACCGAACTATCCAGTTTACGATTTGCATACACCATGCCTCCCATCTGTCGTTGATAAAGTAGCCCTAGTATATCATACCCGCTTTATTTCGTCTACTTGATGGAGACCTTTAAGGCGCACCAATATGCTCTGCATGTCTTTTTCATGGTAGTCTGCTTGCGATTGATCCACCGGCATCCGACTTTCCTCATAGGCAATGACTGCTAGACCTGCCGCTTTTGCTGCTGCAATCCCAAAGGCAGAGTCTTCAATTGCCACCGCATCTTGGGCGGACACACCGAGCTTTGCCAAGGTCGCCAAATAAATAGCTGGATTGGGTTTACTCTCGGTAAAGGCTTCCCCGCTGACCAAGGTGTCAAAATACGACAAAATACCACAGGCTTCTAACACTTCCTCAATATGATCCTTGCGTGAAGACGAAGCAACTGCTAATTTGATACCTTTTTCTTTGGCATAGTCCAAAATCGCCACTATATCTGCCCGAAACAAGGAGGGATAATCCAACTGCTGGTAGCGTTCTTTGGCATAGTCCTCTAACTGGTCACTGATGTCGGTCAAGGACAACTCGCTGCCTGACAAGTCCTTGATTCCCTGTAGCAAAGGAGAATAGGAACGCCCAATTAATGTTGGAAATGCGGCTTCATCGACTGCTCCCGCTACAGGAGAAATCCTTTCTACAAATTCTTTTTGAAGTTGAAAGTCAATATACTCGGTATCCACTATCACTCCATCCATATCAAATATTATCGCTTGAATCATCTTGTCCCTCTTATAGTCTTTTCGTTTTAATCTATTACATCCGTTAACTCGTCTTACTTCAACAGTCTAAGAGACTGTTGGAAGTTGGAAATAAGGATTATGCATAATCCTCAGTAGTCCCAGTTATACCTGCGACTCGTTGCCCAATACTAAATCAACACTAAACAACTATAGTCTTTTGAATAAACTTTGCTACATCGTCATTTTCGACTTGCCGTACTCAAATACTGTCTGCGTCTCCGTTCCTTGTCTGAAAGTTCATTCATTTGATCATGCATTTGTAATCGCTTTCTTATTATAACACAAAAAATGAGAGCAGAAAGTCTCTACATCTCATTTTCGTCTACATTTTCTGTCACTTGTAAGGCCGAGAGCGTGTTGGTGAATAATTTATGCCGCGCATCCCGATCCAAATCAATATAGTAGGCATAGAAAATATCAATGACTACGAGCACCGGAAACTGCGGGGAAATCATCGTGCCTTGCGCCAGATTTTTCTTGATGGCAACCAGCACCAATTCATCGCAATTATCGCGTAATTCTTGCCGATTTTTCGAAGTCAAGAGAACCGTACTAGCACCAGCTTCACGCGCATCACGCACCGCATTGATAATGCTCATGGACTCACTCGAGACAGAAATACCAATCACCAGACATTCCTCATTTAAGGTCACACGGTTCATCCGAATCATGTGATCGTCGGTAACCGCCTTGCAGGCCATTCCTAGTCGCATAAAGCGAAACTCAATTTCCCGCGCTACAAGACCCGAACTTCCTTGACCATAGATGTAGACCCGCTTGGCATTGTTCAAGAGATGTCCTACCCGCACAAACTGCTCTTCATCAATCAAGGAGTAGGTTTTATTCAACAGCTCACCATAATCCGATAAGACATGCTTGGTCAAATCTCGATTAACATGGGGCGAATCCGTAGTTGAACTGACTTCTTGAAAGGCATAGACAAACTGCCGATAGCCTGTAAAACCGCATTTCTGGGCAAAGCGTGTCAGAGAAGGCAGGGAGACATAGAGCTTTTCAGACACCGTTTTGGCAGACAAATCATCTTCTGCCACAGCTTCTGCGAGAAAATAATCCGCAATCTTCCGCTCAATATGCGTAAAATCACTGTAAACCGCTTCAATCATCGGAACCACATTTTTCTCCAATGATACCATGCCTCTTTCCTCCCTATTTTGAGTATACACACTCCATCAAGCCAACATCTACCGACACACTCAGAATTTCCTGCCTGCTAGTTATATACTCATTTAGCTTAAATTTAGTATCTTTTGATATTTCCCGATTGAAATAGTTCCCCGAACTATTTCAACCTCCTACGGAGTTTCATCCCTCATCTTTGAGCCAACGGTCTCAAAAATCCCGTCCTAGACACGAACAACATTATGGTCTAGGATGCCACTATATCGGGAAATATCTTTTAAATGCTCGCTTCGCTCGCGTCTTATTTTATATGTCACTACTTATTCATACATACTGATTATAAATTAAAGTAGTATACTCAATGAAAATCAAAAGCAGACTAGGCGACGCTGATACAGATAGAACTGAAGTTCATCAAATCAAGCCAACAACGTTTGCTTTGGATTTTCGAAGAGTGTTAGCTGTCTCATCATGGACGCGTTCCCTGTCTCTGCTTGAAATGATAGTAAGCGCCAAACATACCAGCTGTATTCTGGTGTTGGGCAAAGACAAGTTTGGTCTTTTCTGCGATGCTTGGTACGATATTAGCTGTCAAAGCCTCTTGAATTTTCGGCTTCAAAATCGCTTCTTGTCCCATGATTCCACCGCCTAAAATCACAACTTCTGGATTGGCTACATAGCAGATATTGGCGATCCCTTTTGCAAGATAATGCACCATGCGATCCACACCTTGCTTACAGAGCAGATTGCCCTTTTCCATTTCTTGGAAAATCCGCCGTCCGTTCCAGTCTGCCACATCGTCCCCATGTGCTTCTGCAACGTAGCGAACCAAAGCAGTCGTCGAAGCCAAATCTTGAAACGCTCCGTCTGGCAAATGAAGGTAGCCAACTTCGCATGCCGAATGGCTAAAGCCATGAAAGACTTGGGAGTCAATCAAGAGACAGCCCCCGATACCTGTTCCCACGGTCAAGCAAACCGCCACCTTTGCTCCCTTGCCCCTGCCTGAGATGACTTCTGCCAGCCCCGCACAGTTAACATCATTTTCGATTTCACAAGGAACACCAAATCGGGCTTCCAAGTCCTTTTTAAACTGAGTACCAGCATAGTTTGGAATTTGCGGACCTGCATAAAAAATCTCTCCCTTATCAGGATTGACCATCCCTGCTGAGGAAACGCAAATCCCAGACAAACTGACTGTTTCAAGATAGCCAGATACAATCTCCGCCACCTTTTCCAAAATCGCTGGTCCACCCTTATGAGCCTCTGTCGGCATTTCATGACGTTCAATCAGCTGATCGTTTTCAGCAATCAAACCGTATTTGATACTGGTACCACCAATATCAATGGCAACATATGTTTTCATGGGCCACCTCTTCTTCTCACAGGAAACCAATTCCCGCTCTTTTTTCTTATAAGAACCGTTCCTTGGTTTCACGAATCAAGCGTGCTGCTGCTTCGACCACTTCCTTGTCTTCTGCACAGACTGGAGTCAGAGGCGCACGCACGCTACCCAAGTTCAAGCCCTCGTTGATCCGCAAGACTTCCTTAATCACAGCGTACATATTGCCATGCGCAGCGGTCAAGCACCCAATAATCGCGTTAATAGCAAACTGGAGTTCTTTAGCCGTCTCCAAGTCCTTATCCGCAATCAATTGATTGAGCTTGAGGAAGAGTTCTGGCATGGCACCATAGGTACCGCCGATACCACCTGCAGCCCCCATTAGACGTCCGCCAAGGAATTGTTCATCAGGGCCATTGAAGACCACATGGTCATCACCCCCAAGGCTGGCAAAAGTTTGAATATCCTGTACCGGCATCGAGGAATTTTTTACCCCGATAACACGCTTATTTTTGAGCATCTCTCTATAAAGACTAGTAGTTAGGGCTACTCCTGCCAGCTGCGGAATATTGTAAATTATAAAATCCGTATTTGGAGCTGCTGCACTCATATCATTCCAATATTGAGCAACTGCGTATTCCGGCAAGCGGAAGTAAATCGGTGGAATCGCCGCAATTGCATCAACTCCAAGGCTTTCTGCGTGACGTGCTAATTCGATACCGTCCTTCGTATTGTTGCAGGCAACGTGGGCAATAATGGTTAGTTTGCCCTTCGCCACTGCCATGACTTCTTCCAAGATCACCTTACGGTCTGCTACACTTTGGTAGATACACTCGCCAGAAGAGCCGTTGATATACAAACCTTGCACACCTTTTGCAATGAAGTGCTCCGTCAAGCTACGAACACCTTCACGGCTAATCTCACCATTTTCATCATAACACGCATAAAATGCGGGGATAATTCCATGGTATTTTTCTAAGTTTTTCATAAACATTCCTTTATTTTCACTATTTAGAATACTTCATCTACTCAGATAATTTCTGATAATTTCACTTTACGATCTTCATTGATAGATAAAGTACAAGCATCCGCAGAAGCAATCGCCTCTAAAGCAGCTTCTCCAGTCAACAACTTCTTGAATTCCTCACTTACTGGAGCCCCCTCCATAATTTCATGCAGATACTTCATTTCTTTGTTGATAATAGAAGATAGCCACATTGGTGTGCGTTTCCCAGGTTTTCCATAAGCGATTGCTCCGTCCATTTCTGTACTGTGATAGATTCTGGTCCGGTCATCATCTTCTTCTTGACTTTCATGAACTAAGAAATAACTTTCCTCTCCATTCACTTTGAGCGTCCCGCGACAGTTATACATGTCTAACTTAATAGCACCTTTTGTCCCCTGAATGAGAACATAGTGCTCGCCCCAACGATAAGCTGAACCCCATTCTAATAGGGCAAATCGTTTATTAGGAAACTCCATATTTACAAAAATCATATCATCTTCGTCACCAAAATTTTCACCATTATGGGCAACATTACCACCTATCATTGTAACTGTCTCTGGTAGACCTCCCATGATAAACTGAACGCAGTCCAATTCATGAATGTGGTGATATAAATGCCCGCCTGATTTCTCGCGAATCTTTTTCCAAGAGACGGTTTCTTGCTCTTCTTCCCAGCCATTTCTAGCAGAATGGCAGAACAATACATCTCCAATTACACCTTGATTGATTAACTCCTTCGCATGATGCACGCCATTAAAGAAGTTCATAATATGACCCGCCATGAAGGTCACGCCACATTCTTTACAGGTATCCACCATTTCTCGGCAGTCAGCATAAGATAAGGCAATCGGTTTTTCACAGAATACATGTTTTCCATTTTTAGCGGCTTTGATAACTGGCTCTTTGTGCAGATAATTTGGCGTTGCGACAATCACACAATCCACATCATCACTTGAAACTAGCTCATCTAAAGAACCAGCCACTCTTGCATCTAACTCTTCTGCAACAGACTCTGCATTTTCAGGATCATAAATCACCGTGATTTTTGCCCCATCATTTTTTAGCAAGTAACGAGCTAATTCTGCTCCAAAATATCCTGTCCCGACAACTCCGTATCTAATCATGTTATTCTCCTTTTATTTTAGTATATCTTCAATTCCTAACTCAATAAATTGGTTAACATTCGTTACATGCAACTCATTTCTTGACCACGAATCATATTTTTCAAACAATAAACCTATACGGTGATTTGGCAACTCCGTTATGGCAGAGTAGGCATAGCCATAGGTAGGCAAATCAACTTTATAATGATAGTGCCAATCAATACTATCATCTTCTGGGTTAATCAAACCAACAACTAATTCCCCTCCTTTTCGACCACTCTTAGAATTCGGTGTACTCAAAATGATGGCATCTTTCCCATCTATTTTTTGAGAATATTTGATGACAGAAACCTGTGTTCCATAGCCAGTCTGCTCGACAACATCAATGTATTCTACGCTAGACCATGTATCGCCTGCATCATAGCTCGTCATATAAGCAACTTTACCAGTTGTCGTCCTAAAGAAGGTTCGAATCACTCCCTCACGCAATTCTACCATTTGAGCTTCTGCAGTAGCATTTTTGAAAGGAATCGGAGCAGAAGCCTTATGCCATGAGGTTGCACCATCATCTGAAATCAAATAAGTCAGTTCTCCACCAGTATAGGTCGCAAAAATCATCCGATTTTTATGACTTAGGTATAATCCTTGTCCCGGACTGAGATAGGTTGCATTATGATTTGTCCCTAACATCGGAGGTAGTAATTTAAACGCACCCCAACTTTCACCCTGATCTTCACTTGTTGTTACACCAATATAATTTGTTGGAGCCACCTTAAACAAGGAGTCTTTGTAAAAAATATTCATAGGTACTTGATTTCCATTATGGTACTCAGAAAGCCGTCCCTGTTCAAACGCAACAGAATATTGTTCTACAGATAAAGGCTGCCCATTTTCCAAGAGTTCATACTTTTCATTCACTGAATAAGCAGTCGGCTTATTCTTTACATCGTCATAGATAACATTGTTTTCTCGGATGGAGTAATTGTAGTTTGATTCGTTATTCTTTTTCAGTTTTACATAATAGTTGCCATCAATTTCTTTAAATCCGGAATCTGACTTATTGGCATTATTATTTCCAATTCCAGCAGGCATTACATCAGCAAGTAGTACGACTTTTCCTGTAGACTTGTCCTGCACAATGGCAGAATCAATGAATGAGGCACTTCCGCCAATCTGACTGTTTTTCAAGTTCGTATTTCTTGGCCAGTCCACAATTTGCTCCGCATAATCATTAAACTTCATCGCAAAGATTGGTGTGCTCCAAGTATCGCCACTATCATCACTAAAAGCTGTTGCAATATTAATCTTACTCTTAGAGTCATGAGTGCCACCATACCGTGCATCAATACTAGACAGTACTCTACCGTTCTCTAAAGTATACAATGTAGGAATTCTAAAATAATTTGCCTGAGTTGCATCACCTGATTGGAATATCAACTTATAAGGAGTGGATAAGGACATGTTGTTAATATCATCTTCAGTCAATGCCTGATTGTAAATACTCAATCGATTGATTTCCCCTCTCATGACAAAATCATCCTTACCTTCTCGAACAACCGAGCCTAGACTAACCTTGTTTTGTCCTTCTATTTTCGATATTGGTAAAAAGTGCTCAACTTGTTCTGAAAATACCCTTGTCCCATTCACATACATTGTGTAGGTTTTACTAACTGCATCTGCAACAAACACAACCGTATTCTCTACAGCCTCCCCTTTATGAATTCCCCACAAAGAAGCAGGTCTTGTAAAAAGGTAATTAATTCCTTTTTGAGCATCCCTAATCTCTACTCCAATTTCACCAGAATTTCTCATAAAGATGCTAAAATAATTATTCCTATATCCCACATTGGCATTAGAAATCCCAAACAAAGCTTGTAAAGCATTTGGATTCCCTGACTTGAATTTTACAACAATACTTTGTGTTTCTGAAGTGAGTGTGTCCAGCACATCGGATGTCACATCGACCCCCTTATTCTCTAACACTTTTGAATTCACTTGATAAACTGGGCTAGCACCTTGGACAAGTACCGTACTACTTTCCATAGCAATCACTTTAGCCGGCGTATTCACCAAGATAGCACTTGAAACAAGAGCTACTCCAAGCAATGTATATATCTTTTTAGTTTTCATTTTAATTCCTTTCAAACTTTTACACTCCTACTATACTTATTTCACAGAGCCTTCTGACAACCCACTTGCAATCTTATTTTGAATAATCGAGAAGAAGATAATTGACGGTAATACCACGATAACAGAAGCTGCCATCATATCCCCCCAATCTAAGATTTCAGATCCATTTAAAGAACGAAGTGCTACCGCAACTGTCATCTTGCTTGTATCATTCAAAAGAATCAAAGCATATAGAAATTCATTCCAAGCATTGATAAATGTATAAATAGCGGTTGCCACAATCCCCGGGGCAACGATTGGTAATACCACTTTATAAAAGGTAACAAACTTATTGGCACCATCAATTCGTGCCGCTTCTTCGATACCGATTGGAACTGTCTGGAAAAATCCAACCAGCAACCATACAGCATACGGCACACTGAAGGACAGATACACAATCATCAAACCAAATAAACTATTACTTAAACCAGCCTTGGAGATTGCAATAGAGTATGGAATTGCTAACAAAATTGGGGGGAATATATAGGTCGTCACCAAGAGTCTCGACATGATAGCACCTAGTTTCGGGAAAAACCGAACAATACCGTAGGCTGCCATTGAAGAAATGACCGTTGCAACTAAGGTTGAGCAGAGAGCAATCAGCAAACTATTACAGATGTTATCAATAAAATGCAAATCGCTAATGACATGCCTAAAATATTCCAAAGTGAAAGTATGAGGAAGAAAACGAGTTGGAAACTGCGTCAACTCTCCCTTTCCTTTAATAGAAGAGACAATGATCCATACCAAAGGAAAGATAGCGATAATGGTTGAAATAATTAAAATCAAATGAGAGGCAATATCCAAATATAACCGTGATTTTTTCTTCATTATTTTCTACCCTCCTTTTCCCACTTACTAATGACTGCAAAGTATAAGAAGCAGACCGTTAATAAGAAAATAAATAATAATACTGTTACTGCAGAAGCTCTACCTAGTAGTTTTGTTCCCCAGCCCATATTATAAGCAAAGATTGGAAGTGTCATTGTGGCATTTGAAGGACCTCCTCCTGTAATCAGATAAATAATATCAAAGTTGTTAAAAATCCAAACCGTTCTTAACACAACCAACAATCCTACAACCACTTTAATATGTGGAAAAGTGATATATCTGAATACTTGCCAAGCTGATGCCCCATCTATCTCTGCCGCCTCAAACTGTTCCTGCGGAACAGTCTGCAAGGCAGACAAGATATTAACCATAATCATCGGTGCACCAAACCAGATGTTAATAAATACCAAGCAGATAAAAGCCCATGTCCGATCTGTCAGGAAGGCCGGGGCCATATCCATCAAGCCTAATTTCACAATCAAATTAGGTAAATATCCATATACCCCATTTAAAATCCACTGCCACGAAAAAGCGATAACAATCGTAGGAAAGGCCCACGGAACAATTAGTAATGTTCGATATACTTTTTTAAATCGTCGAACCCTATGAAGTGCGAGAGCTAACACAAAGCCAACCACTACCTGACCAGTCAAAGACAAGACAGTCCATTTAATAGAGTTAAAAAATGCATTAAAGAAATTGGGGTCAGATAACACAGCTTTATAATTATCCAAGCCAACAAACTTATACGACGGCATAATCAAGTTTTTATTTGTAAAACTATAAAAAATACTTGAGAAAAATGGATATACAAAGAGTAAACCTACAATAATTAGAGCGGGTAACACAAATATCCACCGTGTCAAATTGCGATCTTTTCCCAAAACTCTCACCTCCTATTAAAAGATGGGCTACGGTACTACAAACCGCAGCCCCTATTATTCAGAAACTATTTTACTTCAACAGCAACTGTCTCAAACAAATCATTCAATTGTTTTTCAGCATCTTTTGCCGCCTTCATTGGATCCGTACCATTCGTGACAATATCTTGGAACATTTGTTCAATGACATGTTGATTTAACATCAAGCCTGCTTGCACACTAGGACCATTTTCAAATCCGATAGCTGTTCCTTTTTGAGCAGCTTCAGCGATCACACTTTCAGCATGTTCAAATTTCTTACGAGTTTCATTGTCTTTGTAAGCTGGTAAGTCTGAAACACCCGTAACAGAAGGCAACATACCAACTGGTGTAGAATCCAAGAATTCAAGATAACGATCATCTTGGTATAAGTATTCCAAGAACGCTTTTGCAACTTCTGGATGTTTAGAATTTTTCCATACAACCATTGGAATATTGGACGTTTCAATACCATAATCTTTATCAGAAGCATTTACTTTTGGCATTGGATAAGCATCAATTGAGTCTAACAATTGTGGGCTATTGGCTTGAACGCCCCCCACATGGAAGCCCGAATTAAAGTCAAACGCCGTTTTTCCTTGGTAGAAAAGTGTTGCTTGTTGTAACACATTAAAGTTAAGAGAATCTTTAGGTGATACTTCTTTATACATTTTCACCCAATATTTGATACCTTCTTGAGCTATATCACTGGTCAAATCTGCTTTCAAGTCCTTGGTCAACAAGCTTCCGCCAGCACTACGAACATAGAAATTCAAGAAACGGGTTCCCATTAAGTCGTTGGTACCAAATGGTACAGAGATACCACTCACACCATCAGCTGTTAATTTTTTACTTGCTTCATACAATTCATCCCAAGTCTTTGGAACTTCAATATTATGCGCCTTTAATAGATCAGTCCGTACCCACATAACTTGTGCATGTGAATAAAGAGGAATCGAATAATGCTTGTCGCCTACTTTCGCTTCGCTCAGAGCTGCTTCGCTGAAACGCTCTTTACCAATCTGTTCAATCGTATCATCAAGAGGGAGCAACGCATCCGAATTAATCATCTCCATTACCTGATTCGGTAATGCTGTGCTGATATCTGGCACATTGCCATTAGCTAAACCTGTTGTCCACTTTGTATAAAAATCATTCCAAGCAAATGTCTCAATTTTAATTTTCACTTTCGGATGTTCTTTCATAAACTCATCCGCAGATTTTTGAATACTTTCTAAGCGAGGACCTTGTGTAAACGAGTGCCACATCACAATATCCCCAGATAGTTCTCCCGAAACCTCCTGCTTCTCTTCTTGTTGCCCTGACGAACATCCTGCAGCTAGGACTGAAAGACCAATCCCCATTGCGTATAAAAACTTCTTCATTTTTTTCATATTACTTACCTCTTCTTCGTACCTAGTTAATAGCTACTTTAAATACAATCTTTTTCACCAATAGGTCATTTAAACGAACTTTCGGTTGATGCAAATCCTCTGGGAATGTAACTAGACATTCTCCCGCATGTAGGTGAATCAACTGTTCTACTTGCCCTTGATAGAATTCTATATCTTTCTCAGCATCATAGGCTTCAGTGATTTTAGCACTTTTTCCTGATGTAACAGCCATTGCTTCTTCATTCTCAACTACCAAATGAACATCTATATAATTCCTATGCGTTTCAAAAAAATCTCCAGCCTCTCCGTCTGCGATATAAGTAAAGCAGTTCCCGAATACTTGCTCGCCTTTTACATCCACTTTTCCTTCAGGACATTCCCGAAGATTGGTATTTTCTAAAAAATTAACCAAACTTTGAAAATGTGGGTTAACGGCCGCATATCTTCTAAAATCCTCAACTTTTGTAATAATCAAGTCTACTTCCTCCTTCCTATTGATTTTATATTATCCTTTAGTACTACATGCACCATTTCCTATGATTGAACGAACCTCCCTCTATCTTTTTACCGCAACGACAAAGCGCTGGGTAATTTCCTTTGGACGCGTAATAGCGCCACCTACTACAATCCCTCGAACACCCAAATCGTGAATGATTTTCGCTTCTTCTGGATAGTAAATCTTCCCTTCTGCAATGACATCTACCCCAGCCTCGCACAAATTCTTAATCAATTCGAGATCTGGTCCATCTGCTTGACGGCTATAAGCTGTATAGCCTGATAAAGTCGTCCCGACAAAGTCCACACCTGCTTCTACCGCAGCTAGTCCTTCTTCATACGTACTAATATCTGCCATTAAGAGCTGGTCTGGATACTTAGCCTTAATTTGCGCGACAAACTCTGCAACAGTTAAGCCATCATACCGCTCCCGTTTGGTACAGTCTAAAGCGATGACTGCAATGTTCAGAGCCACCAGTTCATCTACTTCTTTCATGGTCGCTGTGATAAAAGGCTCTTGCGGTGGATAATCTCGCTTGATAATCCCAATAATCGGCAAATCCGTCACTTGCTGGATCTGCTCTATATCTCGTACGCTATTAGCACGAATCCCAACTGCTCCGCCTGCTTCTGCTGCTTTTGCAAGAAGAGGCATCACTCCGCCTGCTTCTGTATAAAGCGGTTCCTGCGGAAGAGCTTGACAAGATACGATAATGCCATCTTTTATCTGCGCTATCAGCTCATCTTTTGATACAATTGCCATACCTTCCTCCTTTTCTTTTTGGTTTTTAAAGCGCTTTCTTTTCTTTGGTAAAAACAAGGCTTATATCGCCTCATTTCATACAAGAAAAGTCGTTTATGTAAATTCCGTAACTAGTGATTTACTTTCAAAATGTGTACCACAGAGCCAGTTGAACACCTTATTGTTGGCATAGACAAACATGCCTTCGTGGGCGTATTCCGGCATCAGATGATACTCTTTTTCACATTCTAAGCGATTGTACATGGCAAATTGGGTGATGGGATAGCAAACGTTGTCATCAAGGCCTGTAATCATCTTGACCGAACCCTTGATACGGTGGGCAAGATTTTTCACATCAATATAAGCCAAGGTCGCAAATACCTCCTCTTCTGTTTCATGGAAAGGATCGTGAAATTTGAAGTAGCGGAAGAGCTCATCATAAGCCTCGCTAGTATTTCCAATCTCTAAGACCCGTCTGAAATCACAGAGGAAAGGATAGATAGCCACCGTATTTGTAATCCGTGGATTGAGCGCCGCTGCCACAAGAGCTAGAGCTCCACCTTGTGAGCCGCCGTAACTTGAGAGACGCATCCCGTCTACCCGCTCAAACCCTACCACCAATTCTACGAGACTATAAATATCGAGATAAACATCCTTGTAAAATAAATGTTCTGGACCATCAACGACACCACGGATAATCTGACCTTTAACCGTATTTCCACGAACATTTCTAGCTCCGTCCAGCGAATAGCCCGACTGACCGCGCACATCCATAGAGACCATGCCATAGCCAGCCGTCGTATAAGCCAGCATATCAGGCCAATCCAAACCGCGACCCATATAGCCATGGAAATGGAAGATTACTGGGACTTTCTCTACCTCTTTTGGCAAGACCATACGAGCGTAAATCTTTCCGCCATTTGTCCCACCAAATTGGATTTCGTAGCAATCGACGGTGTCAAGACCAAACTCTTTTTCCACCAAACGATAGTCCACAGGAAGTTTCAAATCTGCAATGGCCTGATTCCAAAAATCATCAAAATCTGCCGGGACCTCATCGCGTCCGCGATAGGTTTGCACTTCCTCCATTAATAGGGGATCTCTCATCTTTTTAATCCCTTTCTATATTTTATGTAAGCCTTTACATTTAGTATATCACTTTGTAAAATATTTTTAATGATATCTATAGAAACAGAAAGTATTTTCTAAAATTTCTTGATTAGGGCTGCGACAGCCACAATTCATGACATTTCAGGAAACTACTTTCTACAGCTTAAAAAGAGCGCTATACAAAACTTCCTAGACATAACCAATCACCTTCATATACCACACTTTTCTTACAAAAGTCCGTTTTGTTTATCTTCCCAAAGAAAACACATTGGCTATAAGTAACTAAATACACGTAGCTACCATTGACAAAGCAAACAAACACCTTTTACGACGATTTTGCCATTGAAATGATTCCGGGTAAGATGAGCATGGTTAGGATTGTTCCCTCACGAATGCTTGAAATCCCTGTTCCTAACAGTGAAATTCCTAAAGCAGATGAAACAAAGAGAATATCCATTCCATACCGATAACGACGAAAAGACCAACTAGTTCGCTCTTCTGCTAGTAAGCAGACTTTTTCGAGTGGAAAACGAACGATATTATAATCCAATAATTTTCCTAGCGTAGCTCCCATTAGCGTAAGACCTACGAGAAAAACAATCAAACGGGTAAGATAGTTTGGTAGCACAAAGGAGGCTAGTACGTGATAGACAAAGAGGTTTGTCAACCACCCGAATAATACAATCGCCAGCAACATGTAAACATATTGGAGATAGTCATGCCTCTTGTCCAATACTAAGCAGACCAAAAACAAACCAACGCTTAAGGCAATGTAGACCGTTCCTACATCCAGTCCCAGCCAAGCCGCTAAGGCAACTTGCAAAGCCATAAAACTTCCCTGACCAGGGTTTGCTTTCATCACCAGCGCACTGCCCAGGGCTGATAAAACTGAGTACACAAAAGTAGGTAGGAGCTTTTTTCTTAATATCATCATGTTTATCCGCCTAGTTTTTTTATCTAACCAATCATTTAATTTTTCTTCTACTAATTGACTGGCTACAGCCTCTACAACTTCTTGAAAGGGGAGAGGTAGCCCCTCTTGCCGTTCTATACATAAAAACTGATAGATACCGCCATCTTTTTGCCAACTTTCGCTCGTCCCTACTCCTATCGTTGGCAATAGCGTATCCAGCTCAGGATATTGTTCTGTGACCATACGTACTGTTTCGGCGGATATATCCACTTCCCTACTCCAGCTTTCCATGCCATTTTGCCAAAAGGAAAGTCGCCCCCTGATTGGCGCTTGCTCTGAAAAGTGATGCAGATTCCTTTGATAGTATGCACGAAGCTCTGCTTCAGATAAGGTTGTCGCCCAGTTATCTTTTATCAACTGGCGGTTACTGGCCATAACCTCAGACACTTCCTGCCAGCTTGCCTGGTCCAACTGGATTTCCTTTACCCTACTATCTAAGCGCTTGGCTTCTGTCTGTAGCAGTTGAAATTCCTGATAAAGACGCTCTTGCTTTTGTTCCAGCACATCGCGGGGAGTGCGACCTCCTATCTCTGTTGTTCAAAAATCTTTACTCGGAATCGGCAAACCTGCTTCCTCATATTGTAAACGGTATTCCTGCTCAACAGCTGTCCGATAGGGAATAGCAAATACCTCTGGAATGGAAGACGAACGGCGAAAATAGAACACACCAAGTACCACTAGACAGAGAACAATCATCCCATAGAGAACCACTCTCTTTCCTTGCACTATTCCACCTCCTTTCCTTGTCCTCTTCTGCAATGAATTGCATGTTCTCATCACATTTTCAGTACCGGTTGACAACTAAAAGAGCAGGGAACGCATTCTACCTCTCTATCATCCCTGCTCTTTTATCATCAACATCATCCCCCTTCCTACTCACGAGTTCAAGTCCCTCGTTCCGAAACACTTGCTTTCACCAAGTAAGCCAAGTGAAAAGGGGCTGTCTTATGGCAACATCTATCATTCCATCCAACCGATGCTTATAAGCGGAAACCAGCGTAGTTTTTCGCCACTTCAATAATGCGATACACATCTAGATGTTGTTGGAAATCCATTTCATGATTCCGAATAAAATCCAACACATCACGCCAGACAATCTGTCCTTCTAAGTGACGACCACCTGCCATTAGATGTAGGGCATGGGCTAGCTTAACAACCAATTCGCGATGATAACCTAGCTGACGCCACTCTTGTTTTTGGACGCCGATTTCCTTGGTAATATGTTCTTCTAAGGTATTCACAAACTGATAGGCTAAATCACTCGACACCTTGTAGCGATTAGAGAGGTCCACTTGTTGTCGCGAACCAATAGCATTAAAGTAGTCACAAGATGAGTAGTCCGAAAGTTTTTCCAAATAAGTGGTGACAAGCTGCCAGTCAGTGCCGTACATAGCTTTGAAATACTCCTCTTTTAAGCCCTCATAGTCTAACTGATGATTCCACAGCATTTGCCCCATTGTATAGTTAGGGAAGTTATGAGGGAAACCTGCCCGCAATTCTTGACAGCTAATGTAGCCATTGAGGTGTAACTGCTCCAAGAATTGAATATCACGGTAGATCACCTTGCTAATCTTCATGTAGCCTAAATCACCGTAGTGGGCACGTCCAAGTGGGTAGTCATAGACAAAGCTATCTCCCTTAAACATCTGCTGCCAACTAAAGAGATAAGAAAGATTTTCTTCCAAAGAGTTTGGCAAGACAATCTGATTGCGACAATAGTCTTTCGCCTCTGGAATACCGTTTTCATAATCGACATCTGCATAACTCTTTTCAAAGGTTCGCGTAATCGGTGCAAACATCATCGTGAAGCGTTCTGGATTGTTCAAGACTTCTTTTTGAGGTGCAAACAACAACTCATGGTAAAGCAAGAAGCAAATTTTAGTAGGAAGTCCCTCATCCGTTAAGGCTTTGTCTAATTGGTTTAAGATGCGCACATACTGATCTGCCGGAATATCTTTTTGACACTCTGGACACTCACAGATATTGTTGCGGGCATCAGAGAGCCATACGTGAAGATAATCAACATCTTGGCGTTTTTTGGCGTAGTCAACGATGAGATCAACCATTTTATTGCCCACTTCTGGATTGGAGAAGCACAGACTAGTCAAAATAGGCGCTGTGTCATACAATTCCCTCTTGCCATTTAACTCTGCCACCAATGGTTTCTTCACCTCTGGTAGGGTCAAGCCCGACTCCCAACCATACTTAGAAGAATAGCCAAGGACCTCCCCTGTCCAACCATGACCCACCCTATGGTGAAGGAGACCCCGTTTTTCAAGCTCCTGATCCAGACGGTCACTCATTTCTTGAGCAATTTCTGAATTAAAAGGCTCTTTCTCCAAGTAAGGATTGAACTCGTGCTCATACCAGCGTTTTAGGAATGAATAGGGATTTTCAAACTGTACGAAGAAAGAATTCATCTTGATTTTTGGCAGCCAGTCTAAAAAGTCCGCAATATTTTCATAAGAATCTGCCCCTTCGATACAGACACCACGGTGCTTATAGCTGGCCACTTCATCAATCTCTAACCTCTTGGATCCCCAAGCTTCTTGAGGAAGGGAGGGGACAAACTCGTTTTTTCTTCCCGGTCTCAAAAAGACCACACCAAACTCGCTGATTAAGCGATAGACGGCGATTAAAAGCGCCACCTTGGAATTTGCAGTGACTTCTCCCACCCCGTTATTGAGATAGATAGAAATATGATCTTTTTCATAGTTATCCACCTGCATATTGAGGACAAGCGTAGCCTCTGTCATCGTATCAACTTCCTTCACAGAGGCTGCAAATAATTTTCCTAGGTAATAGGTCAACTCCTCTACTGCGTAACGTGAAGAATCATTTTTTACTGCATCATATATTGTAATGAACATAAGCAAGCCACCTTCTAGTCGCGTAATTCTTTTTCAAGCGTTTTACGATCGGCAACTTTAAAGAATGGATAGTAAATCACAAATGAAACGGCGATTAACACAACTTGAAGAACAGCTCCTTGCCAGCTCCCCCCTGTTGCTAAGAATCCACCGATAATTGGCGGCATAGTCCATGGGAGAACAGCTCCTGTAGTCAGCGGAACCAAGCCAGTTGCCATTGCAAAGTAGGTAATAATCGCATTCACGGTCGGTGTCAAGACGAATGGAATCATCATAATTGGATTCAAAACGGTTGGGAAACTAAAGAGAATCGCTGTATTGATGTTAAAGAGTGACGGAATAAACGCAAGGCGTCCAAGCGTTTTATACGATTTGCTCTTACTGAACAGGAACAAACAAAGAGCGAGACCGACAGTTGCACCACCGCCACCGATAAAGACGAACAAGTCCTTAAATGGTAAGGTGATGATATGAGGAAGTGTTTCACCTGCGATAGCCGCAGCTTGGTTTTCATTGGTAAAGGCCAACCAAACAGGGTCAACAAAGGCGTTGAGCACCTGACCACCATTCACACCACAGAACCAGAAGAAAGAGTTGACCAAGACAACGAGTACCATGCCTGGAAGCGTGCCTGCAATCGCCCGAAGTGGCGTTCCAACGATGAGACCAAGCACTGCCCCTAGGCCACCTTGAACACCTGCAAGTTGCAAGCCTTTCAACAAGGCTGCCCAGAAAACAAAGGCTGTCAGCGCTGGTAGTAGTGCTGAGAATGATTTGCTCACTGCGTCTGGTACATTCTTAGGCATCTTAATCACGATTCCTTTTTGAATAAAGATGCGATAAATCTCTGCTGTTACCAAACCGACCGTAATCGCTACGAACAAGGCATTGGCATTCAAGCTACCGAAAGGAATCGCTCCAGCAAAGGTCTGAGCTACTTGCTCACCACTTTCATTGAAGACTTGGGTGGTAAAACGAGGCGCCATTAAGATGAAGCTTGAAAGAGATAAGATTCCAGCAGAAGGACCATCTGTTCCATAACTTTCAGCCAATCGATACCCGATACCAAAGCAGGCTGCTAGAGAAATGATGGCCATGGTACTCTGGTTCATCGTTGTGAGAATGTCCAACAGGCCAATATTTGCTAAGAAGGTTGTAAACCCTTCGTTCGGCCAGCTAATTAGTAGCAAGAATACTGATCCTACTAATACTAACGGCATGGCCATCATAAATCCTTCCCGAATCGCTTTCAGGTGACGCTGGTTGCCAACTTTTTCCCCCATAGGCGCCAGGGTATGCTCTAGGAAAAATAAAAATTTATTCATCCCCTTGTCCTCCTAATTTTTTAATTTATTTTGTGAAATTATAATAACATGAAAACGCTTTATAGTCAAGTTTTAATTTTAATAAATTAATAAAAATATCAGATGCTTCCAAAAGTTTTAAAAAGACCTACTCCCTGCGGATTTTACTATCCTAATCACACGCATTTTCGACTTTCTTACATAAAAAGGATACAATTCGTGTTTTTTCTATGTTGAACAAATAAAAACGGAAACACCCCTCCCGTATTGGGAAACCAAGCCGAATTCTTCTTGAGTTGAGAATTTTTATAGCATCTATGGTACAATAAAAGAAAACGATAACATGAAACAGGCTAGCCACTCTCTTTGAGCTAGTTCATGAACTTTCCGATAAAACAACCCGTCGCTCCTAAACACAGAGAGACCAGGGGGTGAGTCATAAGGACGGCAAAAAGAAGTCTCTTGTCTGCATCGACTTTTGAGACCTATTCTAGTCCCTGTACTGCAAAGGAGAACACATGAAGATCGCCACCAAAAACTCTGAAAATATTCTTCAAAATGCTGCTCGAGTAATGGAATTTATCTATCGCAATAAAATTGTATCACGGACGAAAATTGCCACTGAATTGGAACTAGCACCAGCGACAGTCACCCACATCGTCACCGAGCTTATCCGTGAAGAAAAGATTTTTGAAACAGGGCACGAGATTCGAGAACGAAAGGGTTCGGGTCGTAGCCGCAAACTTCTTAGCATCAACGAAGAATTCGCCTACCTCGTCGGGATTGAATTTACCATGCGTGGCATTGCGCTCGTTGCGACCAATAGTATCGGTCAAATACTCACCCAACGTTTCATCAAAATGGGAGACTATCCACTTGAAAACATCACGCAGACCATCAGTTCACTCATTGAGGAACTCCTTGAGCAATATGCTCACTTGACCTGTGCTGGTATCGGTTTTTCTATCCCGGGTCACTTTGATTCAAGCAGTAATTCCGTTATTTCCAATAACCAAAATTGGGTGCATTTTAATTTAAATGAACTAAAGGAAACATTTCAGTTGCCTATCTCTATTGATAACAACATCGAATGTATGGCGCTAGCAGAATATCTCTTTGATTCTGAAGAATCACCCGACAAATTCCTCTTCCTCCATATCGGACCCGGTATCTTCTGCTCCTTCTTCCACCACGACCACATTGCAACCAAGGAAAACTACTATATCGGTGAACTCGGACACACGATTGTAGATATTCAAGGACAACATTGTGAATGTGGGAAACGGGGGTGCCTACAAACCTATATTTCTGATAGCTGGCTCATTGAAAATGCAAAACTTCTCTTTGCCCATTCCAAAAACACGATATTAAAGAATTTGGTCAATTCCCAAGAAGAAATTGATTTGAGTGCTGTCATCCATGCCTACCAACTCGGCGATTCTTTCATCGTGGATCGCATCGAAGCTGGACTACAATTTTTAGCCATGTCTATCTCCAACACCCTTATCATTTATGATGCCCATAAAATTTTTATCAATAGTGAACTACTCAATCAACTAGACTTAAAACCTAAATTGATCGAGCGAATCAATGAACAACTCCAGTTTATTCCTACCAAAAATAACCTAGATGTGGAACTCCTTGACTTTACCCCCTATCGTGGCGCCAGAGGTGCTTGCGCCCTCGCTGCCTACCAGACCATTGTCCAGACGAACGGCGAAAGATAGCTCACTCCATTGATAGCCACTTAGCCAACACACAAATCGTCAGACAAGAAGCACGTTCTAATGGTAAAATGGTTTGATTTGTACTATTAAGTAGAGGTACGCGAGATAGCCTTTCTAAAAAGCTTTTCGCAATTCTACTGTACCAAGACTAGCGCAACCATGCCAAAAGCAACGGGCAAACCGTTGCTCAGACCAAAGACAAACCCATACTCCTTAGTTGGTTTGTCTTTTATTTTGGCCTCTCTTTGGCATTTTGTGTTTTTAGGCAAATTAAAAAGGCTATTTGTGCCATCCTTTTACTGTATTTTTCAAATTTAAACATGCTAAAGCTAGCCCAACGGTCGTCTCCATTTTGGACTTTCCTTTCAATCTTGTATAGCGTAAATTGTACTATTCCTTGGCGGTGCCAAAGAGACGTTCAATAGTCTCTTTCCGTTTTTGGTACTGCTCTTTCATCCCTCGTTGGTGGCAAGTATCTTCACAGACCTCAATAGCCTCTCTCCAAACATGGCGGGTTACCAATTTCTGATGCTTTCTAGATTGGGCACAGATAGATAGCAGTGAGCAGCTACTGTCTGGATCAGTTGTGGAGACTTTCTTATCTGCGGGCTTGTTTTCTTTGGCAGGTCCTAGTAACTTTTTTCCGTACTTCTCTCTGTCACGAGCAATTTCCATTTCGAGTTGCTCGCTCATGAATTTCACTTGTGCTTTCACTTCTTGATGGGTGTATTTATGGTTATTGGCAGCTGCTTTGATATACGTCCCGTCTATGAATAGTTCATCTGTATCCACTAAACCTGCATTGATACATATGGTCAATATACGAAAAGATCGCTTCATTGACGTGTTTATCTTGAAAGTGATGACTGTAGTTTTTTCCATAAGTTATAAAGTGAGACACTGGCTCTTCGAGGGATAAGCCAAGGAACCAACGATAGGCTGCATTGACTTGAATCTCTTTAATAGTCTGACGCATGGAACGGATACCAAACAGGCATTGAATCATAGGGATTTTAACCAACATGACAGGATCCAAACTTGGACGACCGGTATCAGAACTGTAGGTATCTTCGACTAGGTCATAAATAAATGAAAAATCAACAGCTTGGTCAATTTGCCGTAAGAAATGGTCTTTAGGAACAAGTTCATCTAAGCTGTAGAAACCAACTTGGTTGCGATTATACTGAGAATTTTCTTTATGAAACATAACTTCACCTCATCTAGTGTTCTTACCCCTAGTATAAAAAAGCCCTTAGAAAAGCAAATTCTAAGGACTTTGTCTTCAATCTGAGAGGCTGGTATCCCAGTCTCTTATTTTGTATCAAGTGAAAATTCCTTCACTTCCCCCTCATAATCCGCCCATTCCTTGCTGAAAAAGGCCGAGTTGAGGTGGTAGGCTGGTGCTGGTTTGGGATTTGAGACAAAGGGATCAACGACCTTGTCAAATTCGAGCCAGCCCAGCCAGCCCATGTGAATGGTATCCTGCATAAAGTAAGGGTTGCCACCGTCTTTTGAAAAGTCGGCAATGTTAGTAAAACCTTGGCTTTCTAGCTGATACTTAATCTTTTTAACAGTCTGTTGGTACATGTCCTGACGCAGACCTGTATAAGCCATCCACTTCTCATTCACCGGCGGAATGACAAAGAGGACATTGATCTTAGACTTGGCAAATTGGGTGAGTACCAGCTGCAAGTCCGTGTATTCAGGCGACTTAATATAGGATAGGTTCTTCTGAGCGCCTTTTAGTTCCCGGAGTTTGGCTTTCAAGCGTTTCTTGTAAAACTTGTCATCAATCCCTAAGTCATTGCTCTTAGTGTGTTTTTCAGCTTCTTGAATGGCCACTTTTTCCAGTTCTTGGTAGGAAAATTCATCCGGCAAGCGAGACAACTCAGGTAGGACACGTTGGTCATAATGCTGATTATAACTTGGAATCAAGCTACTGAAGAAAATATCCTGACGCTTATTGATGCGTGCCATTAGCCCGACAAACTGATCTTCCGAAGCTGATAAGGGGGTCCTATCTGCGACTTTCTTGACAATATCTGCCATGGCGATATTGGGATAAAGCTGTAAGAGCCGCTCTGCTGCATGATGGGCCGCCACATCTCCCTCTTGTTGCGTCAAAAAACTAGTCAGCTGGTCACTGTTAAAATACTGCTGAAAGGCACTGGCATCGTAGCCTGTCTTGGTAAACCACTGGGGCGAGACAACATAGACGACCGTCTGATTTTCAAGCTCCGGCAACATCTGCTGCATACCAAAGTATTGATTAAGAGAGGCTGCTCCGCGTTGTCCTAGCAAGTAAGGACGATAGGAACGATCATATTTTTCAGCCAGCACAGATGGGTGCATGCTATCAAAGCGCAGCCATTCACTGGAGCCAAAGAAGGGCACGAAACGGTGGTTAGCGTCTGTCAGAGCCTGAACCTTCTGCATCCGTCCCTTGAAACTGGCTGCTGTTAGCGTCACTGCAGAGCGTTTTTCTGCCTCAAAATCATGGCGCAACTTAGTCGGAAAAAAGACGAGCAAAAGCGCTACTAGCAAGGCCGCACAAAAGACTGGTCCTAAAATCAGCCATAGGCGCTTAAGCATTTCTCAACTCCGTAATCCCTTGAATGATTTTATTAGCCGTATTCCAGTCATCACGACCAAATTCAGATACGGGTACGCGGATGTCAAATCGAGACTCAATTTCGACAATCAACTCCACCGTTCCCATACTGTCTAGGACACCCGCATCAAACAAGTCTTCATCCAACATGTCTGAGACATCTTCCATAAACAATTCATCAATAATTTCGAGCACTTCTGCTTTAATATCCATAGAAAAACTCCTTTTTATTTCTTAAACCATAGGTCATTTAAAAATCCCGAAAAGATTAAAAACGACAACATCACAACATGAAAGGTCACCACAATCCCCAAAGCCTGTGTAAAGCGATTGTCAGGCAAGGGGGCAAGACCTGCTTTTTTACGTTCTTTATTGAGTGTTTTTTTCTTACGAATCCAAGCGTCATTGACGACAAGACCTAAACCATGAAAAAGACCGTAAGCGATGTAATACCACGTCACACCATGCCAAAAGCCCATGAGGAGCATGTTCAACAAGTAAGCTACACTTGAGGTAGTATTGCGATTTTTAAACACTTTGTTGCGCATGAGTACCATGACTAGTCTCATAAAGACAAAATCACGGAACCAGAAGGACAAGCTCATGTGCCAACGATTCCAAAATTCCTTGAGGTCACGAGACACGAAAGGCTTATCAAAATTATGCGGGCTTTTAATCCCCATGAGGTGGGAAATCGCAACTGCAAACATGGAGTAGCCTGCAAAGTCAAAGAACAAATCCAGACCAAAGGCATACATCACCCCCAAGCTAGGCAAGTTAAACCAGCCTCCCTGTGATAGGGCATATTGCTTGAGCGGTGGCAAGATCATCGAGCCAAAAATATGGGCCAGAATAAACTTATATAAAAACCCTAGCATAATGTAGCGGACAGCCACTTCCAGCATATCAAGCAACTCATCGCGGTCAGGAATTTGGCGATAGTCCTCTTCAAACCGACGGAAGCGGTCAATCGGACCACCTGAGAATGTCGGCATAAAGAGCAGGAAACGCAAGAATTGCCCTAGGCTAAATTCTTTTAAGACCCCGTCACGCATCTCAATGATCATACCGACCGAGCGGAAAGTGAGATAGGAAATTCCTAGAAAGCCAAAGAGCGATTGGTGTCCTGAAATGGCAGGCGTGACTTTCACCAGCGCTAGAGGCATGACCGCAAGGAGAACATGGAGATAAAAGACCCATTTACTGTCCTTTTTCGCCCGATACCATTTGTAGCTAAAGACCCAAGCAAGCTGCCACATGATATAGAAGAAAAGGGCGGCAAGTTGGGCAGGGCTATCACCTGTCAGCATAAAGACGATAAAAGCTAGGCTGACCAGACTCTCATACCAAGCAAAACGCTTCTTGAAAAAGAGACCGATAAAGATTGGCAAGACCGCTACAATCAAGTAGACGAAATACTGGGGTTCTCCATAAGGCTCCAAATGCGGAAGCTGTTTGAGAAGGTCCATCATCGGTTGTTTACCTCGCTAATCAAGCCCTTGATATCAATCTTTCCATTTGGTGTCAACGGTAGACTGTCACGATAGAGGAATTTTGAAGGCATCATATAAGACATCATGATGTCTTCCAAATCTTCCTTGATGGCCTTGGTAATGTCAATTTCTCGTTCAAACTGCTCGCCTACCCCCTCTTTTAAGATGACATAGGCCAGAAGATTTTGCACCTTGTGGTCCTTGTTGTAACGTGGAACGGCAACTGCCGACTTGATATATTGGGATTTGTTTAGGTTTTGGGAAACATCTTCTAGCTCAATACGATAGCCGTTAAACTTGATTTGGAAATCCATCCGACCACCGTATAACAGCAATCCATCTTCGGTCATCGAACCGATATCACCTGTATGGTAGGCTGGCAACCCTTCAAATTCAAAGAAGGCTTCGGCTGTCTTTTCAGGATTATTCATATAACCTTTTGATACGGCAGGACCTGAAACGATAATTTCTCCCTGCTCGCCCAATGGCAGTTTATTACCTGCCTCATCAATGATAAAGGTTGGCGAATCGTCCTTGGTATAACCAATCGGCAGACGCTTGAGAGTTGCTAGCATCTCATCTGTCACTGCGACTGCTGAAAGAGCAACGGTTGCTTCAGTTGGTCCATACGCATTGATAATCCGTGCATTTGGGAAACGGTCGCGGAGTTTTTGAGCCGTTTTCACCGTCAATTCCTCACCGTCAAAGTAGAAATGGGTAATCTGTGGCATTTTTTCCGCATTAAAATCCTCGGACAACATTGCCAAATCCGCAAATGAAGGAGTTGAGGTCCAAATGGCAATCGGCAAGTCTAAAATGGTCGCAAATAATTTCTTGAAATCCTGCGCCATACTGCTAGGTAGGGCAAACAAAGTTCCTCCTAACCCTAGGGTCGGAGCCCAGTACATGACTGACAAGTCAAAGGAATACGGTGGCTGCGCCAACATCTGTGGTCGGCTGGGGGTCGCAAATTCCTCATCTGTAATCATCCAGTTGGTAAAGCTCAAGAGATTGTCATGCGAAATCTGCACCCCCTTGGGCTTACCAGTCGTTCCAGAGGTGAAGATGATATAGTAGTTCTCATCGCCCCTGACCGAATGCGTGATCTCATAAGCCGTTTTTTGAGCGAAAATATCCTTGACCTCTAGCAAATTAAGTTGAGGCGTTGCCACCTCCATTGGAAAATCTGCAATCCCGATAATCAAGCTAGGCTCTGCTACTTCCAAAATAGCAGACACCCGCTCTAATGCAGAGTGGCTGTCAATTGGAATGTAGGCATGCCCCGACTTAGTCAAGGCAACAAAGGTCGCAAGCATTTCATACTCCTGAGCGCCAAAGACAACGACAGGAGATTTTGCAGGCAAGCCAAGGCTATCAATTGTTGCTGCTAGGCTATCTGAATCTTCCTTCAAATCACGATAGGTGTGCACCTCACCCAAGATATTGTAGACTGGAAAGTCTGGCTGGGTCGCTGCATACTGCTCAATCGTTTCAATCATATCCTTAATCATCAACTGTGTCACCATTCACCTCTAAAATTCATTATAGATAAAGCCACCCTGTCCCTGTCCAAGGTAGGAAAAAAAGTACAGTAGGGCTAGAAAAATCACAAAGTACAGCAAGGTCTGCCCTACAAATTTACATAAGGTTTGATACTTCTTCATCTCAAATCACTCGTTTATTCAAAAATAGTTACTCTATTTTACCATGTTCTATAGAAAATATTCAATAATAAAACTATTTAAAATAGTCTTTCCACAGATGAGGTCCATTATTCTTTACATTCCTGTGGAAAAAGCGTATAATGATAAAACATCAAAAGGAGGTTTAACGATGAAAAAATTGACTCCAAATGCCCACATTCGCATTCTCAGTCCGTCGTCCTCAATCGATCATATCGGCGGATTTGAAGCTAATCGTGCATCCAAGGAACGTTTGGAAGCTCTTGGGTTCCAGATTTCCTTTTCAAGCCATTATAATGAACACGATATGCTAGGCTCCGCAAGTATCGAAAGCCGCATAGCTGACTTGCACGAAGCCTTTTTAGATGATAGCGTGGACGTGATTTTAACGACCATTGGTGGTTTTAACTGCAACGAACTCTTGCCTTATCTGGATTATGAGTTGATAAAAAAACATCCCAAACTCTTTTGTGGCTATTCGGACACTACCGCTCTGCTCAATGCCATTTATGCCAAAACAGGGCTAAAAACCTATATGGGGCCTGCCTATTCCAGCTTTAAAATGGAGACCCTCCAAGACTATCAGACAGAAAGCTGGTTAACAGCCTTGAGTCAGACTTCTTACGACCTCACCCCCAGCCAAGAGTGGGGTAGCAACGCCTGGTATCTGCCTGATGCAGAGTTGATCTTTCACCAGACCGAGTGGAAAGTTTATAACCACGGACAAGCTGAGGCTACTGCTCTCGGCGGCAATCTCTCGACCTTCTCGCTCCTTCGTGGCACGCCTTATGCGCCGCAAGATACCGACTACCTTCTCTTTTTAGAGGAAGCCGAAGAAGATGATTATTTCGACTTTGACCGAGCACTAGCAGCCCTTCTCCAAGCCTATCCAGAGCCAAAAGCCGTCCTCATCGGCCGTTTTCCAAAAGAATGCGAAATGACCGAAGAATTGCTGCTGTATATCCTCGCTAAATACCCTGTGCTGAAGACCATTCCCGTCATCTACGACATGGACTTTGCCCATACCCAGCCCCTCTTTACAGTGACCATTGGAGCGACCGTCAGCGTTGATACCAAGACCATGACCGTTCATGTAGAAGAAAACTAAAAGACTATAACAAAAAATCCCCAATGACTGGGGATTTTCTTATTGTTCAGCTTGAACTTGGCCGGGTCGAAAAAGAAGAAGACCCGCCACCATAAAGCCGATAAGAAAGAAGCTCAAGATGGTTACTTGATGACCAATGTGATTGCCCATGGAAATGGTCTGACGAAGACCTGATACAGTATAGGTCATCGGTAGATAAGGCTGCACTCTTTGGAAAAAGCTTGGACTGAGCTCAATCGGATACGTTCCAGCGCTAGACCCCAATTGCAACAATAAGATGATGAGAGAAGCAAAGGAACCCAAGTGATTGTTCCAGCCAATCAAGGCTGTCACCAAGGCCATGAAGACCCATGCTGCAAGGAGAATCAGACCAAAAGTCGCAAGCGGATGACTCGGTTCTACCCCAATCAAATGCAATACTCCATACAAAATCGCACTGGCTAATGTCGTAATCGTACCATTGATGACAAGTTTATTCACAGCCCACTCTGAACGTGATGTGTATTCTTTTCCGTCAATGCGCTTTGCAAAGATGACATTGGTTGAAAGTGCTACAACCATTAGGGCAACAGATACCATATACGGCGCCATACCTACTCCATTCGTTGGGACTTTGTCTGTATCTTTGTGAGAAAGGGTAACTGGATTTGATAGGGCATCTGCATTGCCACGCTCAACAGAGACAAGAGAGAGCTGCTCATGCGCCTTGCTCAAGGAGTTTGCTAGGGTGTCGGTTCCTACTTGAAGTTTACCAACTCCAGCGACCAACTCTTGACTACCATTTTGTAGTTGGCTAGCTCCTGCCTGCAATTGACTAGAACCGTCTGCTAATCGTCCCGCACCGTTCACCAGAGTTGCAGAATTGCTGTTTAGGGTCGCAAGACCTGATGCCAATTGGTCTGCGCCTGCCATGACCTTGGCATTGTTTGCGACTAATTGGGTAGCACCACTATTTAATTGACCAACTGCATCGGTATAGAGAGTCACGCCTTGGACTAAGCTCTCGCTACCGCTTGAAAGTTCAGACTGCAACTGACCGACTCCTCCTGCTAAGGCTTGACTACCTGATGCTAGCTGAGAAAGAGCGCCATTTGCTTGACCAAGCCCGCTGGATAATTCTGTAATCGCCGTAGTAGCCCCTGGCAAGGCTTGATTGGCACCGTCTGCTAATTGCTGAACACCTGTTTTAAGAATTGCAACTTGACCTAGCATCTCATCAGTATTACCCACAGCTGCAAGACTTGCTTGCATGCTAGCAAGTTCTTGTAAAATCGTCTGCGCCTGCGATATGGTAGTGGATGGACTAGACTGAATCGCTGCTACTAATTCTGCCTGCTGGTTGGTATCCATAGCCTGATAAGCAGCCGTTGCTTGAAGGGCAGCAACACTAGCATCTTTATCTGCCTGACTAGAGGCAATAATCGCTTGGGCTTGGGCTCCAATCGTCTGTAAACTAGTGGTAATAGCCGCTGTATCTACACTTGGAAGACTCAATCCTGATACGCGCGTGTTCAAGTCGTTGATGCCTGCTTGCAAACTGGAAAGTCCTTGAAGCAAGCTGGCTAGCTGTGCCTCCCGCTCTTTTGAGGAAGCTGTTGCGGTAGCTAATTGTGACAAGCCATCGCTGATGCGATTGGCTCCATCAATCAACTCTTGAACCTGATCTTGACCTGACTGTAATTGACGAACTCCTGCCAGCAAATCAGCTGATTTGTCATGGAGCTGGGTTGCTCCCCCTGCTAGACTTTCTACACCATTTGTATAAGGAAGTAAGCCATTTACAAGGGTTGTCCCACCAGTTGCCGCCTGAGCCACACCGTCCGTATATTGAACAAGACCTGACTGAAGCTGACCCGCTCCGTCTGAGAGGGTCTGGGTTGAAGTGGCTAGCCTATCTAAGCCTTTTTCCAAGGTTTCCCCACCTCTTGCTAAGGCTAGACTTCCTTGGTTCAATTCCTGCGCGCCATCTGCTGCTTGCCTTAAGCCGCCTTGCAATTGTGACATGCTCGAAAATACCGCTCTCGTGTAAGTCTGGGTAATATTTTCAGACACCGTTTCTTCTAATTTGTTCATGGCTGATTCCCCCATTTTTGCAGCGACAAAGCTGTGACCTTTTGACGTCTGATAATGGATGGTGAGGGGTTCTGGCTTGTCTGTCAAGAGAGTAGCTGCTTTTTGAGAAAGGTCAGCAGGCAGAGTGACGACCATGTAATACTCGCCGTCTGTCAAGCCTTTTTCCGCATCTTCACTTAAGACAAAATGAAAATCAAGGCTCTCGCTCTCTTTCATGGATTTCACCATATCCTGCCCGATTTGCAAATCCTTGTCCTGAAATGCAGACGGTTGATCCTCATTGACCACCGCAACAGGTAGGTGTTTGACATTGCCATAAGGATCCCACATGGAGGTTAAAAAGCTGAGATTATAGAGGGCAGGAATGCAGGCAACGCCAATCATCACGACCCATAAACTTGGTTTTTTTAAGGCATACTTGATTTGTTCTAACATGACATTCTCCTTTAGACACGCTGTCCAAAATGTGATATAGTATATTATACAAAGCTAGATAGCAAAATCAAGTTTGACAAACCGTTTTTAGACATATTGTCTAAAATTGTACAAAAGGAGAAGAGATGGGCACAGATACACGACGCGAAGAAACAAAAAAAGCCATCTTGGAAGCCATGGTCACCTGCTTACAGCACCAGCGCTTTAACGAGATTACGACCACGCATCTCGCCCAAACGGCCGGCATCAGTCGCTCTAGTTTTTACACCCATTATCGGGACAAATACCAGCTGATCGAAGCCTATCAAGAAGCTCTGTTTGTGGAGATTGAAGACATTGTCACCCAGTATGAACCCGATCGTAAGGAGGTCTTTCTTGAAATCTTTGTTCTCCTCTACCGGGAGCAACTCCTCTCTGCCCTCCTGACCCACAACGGCAGTCAGGAAATCCAAGCCTTTCTCATCAACAAGGTCCGTCTCTTCATCAGCAATGATGTGACAGACGGTAATAGCCGCCTTGACACCTTATCAGAAGTGGAAAAAGACTACCGTAGCATCTACTTTGCCAATGCCTTCTTTGGAATTGTCCAAGCTTGGATTAACAAGGGAAAGACCGAATCACCCACTGAAATGACGGACTTGGTCATGAAATTATTACCATAACAAGCTGGGAGTTGAGACAGATAGTCTCACTTCTTTTTTAGTTGAAATAGACATGGGGAAAACTCTGCTTTCCGTCACTAACAAACGGGGTTTCTCTCCTTTTTCCTTTACAACTGATAATCTCTTGCATTTCCAATATAAAAGTGCTAATATAGTTAATGCAAACGTTTTCTCTACTGAATACCTCTAGCCTGTAAGGAGGCGCTATGATTGAAGCACAACATGTATCAAAAACTTACGCGATTGTGGATAAGGAAGCTGGCTTAATAGGTTCAATTAAGTCTTTTTTCCATCCTAAAAAACGCTATATCCCAGCGGTTAAGGACATTTCCCTAACCGGCCAAAAAGGCGAAATCATTGGCTATATCGGCTCAAATGGGAGCGGGAAATCAACGACCATTAAGATGCTAACAGGGGTGCTCTATCCTGATGAGGGACAGGTCTTCATCAATGGTCTTTCGCCTGCCAAGAATCGGACAGCTGTCAATCGGCAAATCGGTGTCTTGTTTGGTCAGAAATCCCACCTTAGATGGGACATCCCTGTCATCGAATCCTTTTTTCTTCATGCCAAGATTTACGATGTTCCAGATTCGCTTTACCAAGAACGCCTCAAACGCCTGACGGAGCTCTTGGAATTAGAGACGATTCTCCACCAACCTGTCCGCAACCTTTCTCTCGGTCAGCGGGTCAAGTGTGAATTTGCGGCCATTTTCCTCCACCAGCCTGCTGTTGTCTTTCTGGATGAACCAACCATCGGACTTGACGCCAGCGTCAAGGAGCTGATTCGCGACTTCATCCGCACCATGAATGAGGAATATCTGACAACTTTCTTGATTACTTCCCATGATATGCAGGATATTGAAAGCCTCTGCGATCGGATTGTCATCATTGATAAGGGGCAGAAGGTCTATGACGGAAGCCTAGAACATTTGAGAACCAACTTTTCCAAGGTCAAAACGATTGCCTTTACGACCCATGCTGCCATTGAAGCACCGCTACAAGCTCCCTATCTTGAATGGGAGCAGATCGATTCGCATCATTTTGAGGTTCATTACCAGACCGAACACCATAGCAATGCCCACATCATCCAGCTGGCTTTTACCCAATACCCGATTGAGGATGTGACCATGAAAGAGGTCACGATTGAGCAGATTGTCAAGCGCATTTACGAGGAGGGGCTCCATGACTAAGTATCTTCACGTCACTCGGCAGATGTTGTTGCTCCAATTGCAGTACAAGTCCTTTTTCGTGGCAACACTCGCCTCCATGTTGGTGAAAACACTAGTGTCTCTCTTTGTCTGGAAAACGATTTTTGCTAGCCAGTCGGAGGTTAACGGCTATAGCCTTGCGACCTTTACCACCTACATTATTTTTGCCAATCTCCTGAACAATCTCAATAGCTTTGGCATCGGACGCGACCTCGCCAGCTCCATTGTCAAGGGAACAATCACAGGCGAACTACTGTTGCCCTACTCCCCGATAACTGCCCTTTTCTTTCAAGATTTTGGCATGAAAATCATCGAGGGAGCAAAATTTATCCTCGTTTTAGCCGTCCTTCCTCTCATCCATCCCAATCTTTACCTCCCCGATGCACAAACCTGGGCGCTGTTTCTCCTGACCAGTCTCCTTGGGATGTTCATGGTGCAGCTGATGGATTTGGGATTTGGGCTCCTCTCCTTTTACACGGTTAATACTTGGGGGCTCTTTATCTTGCGAGAAGGCATTTTCAATCTGTCAGCAGGGGTGCTGTTGCCCTTGAGTTTTTATCCTGCACCGATTGCTAAAGTTCTCAGCTTTCTACCTTATAGCTTTGCGGTTAATTTTCCCATCAATATCCTCTTGGGAAAAGAAGTGGACACCAGCCTCTTTTGGGTACAACTCGTCTGGGTGCCTGTCCTAGCTGGACTGATGTATCTCCTCTGGCAAGAAGCCAAAAAACGCTTGGTCATTTTTGGAGGTTAGGATGAAACGATACGCCACACTTTATTACTACAATATCAAGTCCTTTCTGATTGCTGCCATGTCTTATCGCATGGACTTCTTTATCGGACTGCTTTCTTCGCTCATAGAGCAAGTTGTCTATCTCATCTTCCTCAATGTCTTGTTTGGTAACATCAAGGAAATTGCAGGATTTTCTTACGGACAAATGCTCTTTATCTACGGCATTTCAACCATTGGACGGTCGGTACACCTGATTTTCTTTGACAATCTATGGATGTTTGGTAGCCGTTATATCCGCGAGGGAGATTTTGAACGGCTCATGCTGTTACCTGTCAATCCCCTTTTTCAACTTATTTCAGAACGCATCCAACTGCAAGGAATCGGAACGACGATTATCGGCATCATTGCAACCAGTAAGGCCTATCAGCTCTTACAACTCCAATGGAATTTGGGAGAATTGGTCTTGTTTGCCTTGATTTGTATCTGTATCGGCCTGCTCTACGCTGCTATCCAGCTGGGGCCTACTGCGCTTGCCTTTTGGATTGTCGAATCCTTTCCGATTACCATGGGGATTTTCTCACTCAACCAAATGGCCCAATACCCCATTAAAATCTACCCAACCGCCATTCAGATCCTGCTCATCTTTGTCTTCCCCTACGCCTTTACCTCCTACTTCCCAGCCCTTCATTTTCTAAATATCAGCTCCATCGGCCTCCTCCTCCCCCTCGTCGTCCTCATCATCTTTACCCTCAACTACACCCTCTTCAAACACGGCATGAAAAAATTCAGCAGTGTAGGTAATTGACAAAGTCCAGTGGACTTTGTCAACCCGAGCCTAGAAATAAGAGAGCGAGGCTATCCAGTGGACTTTTTCAATCCAAGCCTAGAAATGAGAAAAAGGCTGGAGCAAAAGTCCAACCCTAAATAGAAAAAGCGACTAAAACTAGTTTTCTACCCCTCAGAATTCTGTTTTATCCGCTTTTGGTATTTCATTTATCAAGTTTGAAGATTTGATGATACAGAATCTCAAAAATCAAAACCTTGTCCCAACCTCTTTTGAACTATTTCCCCCATAAAAATTCAATCAACAGGGCATCGACTGCAGGATTCTCATGCAATTGGCTATGCTGGGCTAGTTTGCCTGTCATTTTTTCTTCCCGATAGGATTTAGCGCGGTCTGCGACCAGATACCGCAAACTCTTTGAGGAACTATTCAGCACAGATCCGTCGGACCCATCTTTCACATCACCATAGATATTTAAGACATCAATTTGCTGACTGGGATATTGATCACGAAGAGCGAGCAGCTGCCGATAACTGGCACTCATCTCCTCGGGCCGGCCTGTCACCTCATCGACACGGTGATGGTCAGGCAAGTCCATTCCCTCCAAACCATTGACATGATTGGCAATATGGACCTGCTTCTGCACCTGAGGGAGGTCTTTTTCGTGGGCATTGTCCAAAAGATAGAAAAGAATCGACATATTTCCCATGGAATGACCGACCATGTTCATTTTGGTAAATCCATACCTTGACTGGAGCTTGGTCACAACAGCCTTGGCATAACGGGCGTCTTGATGATAATCCGCATTGCGATTGTCTTGATAATTGACTTCTACAATCGGATTGATAGCTCCGTTAGGAATCTCGCCTGTCAGAGTGACTTCCCCTTTTTCGTCCACATCAGCGCGGATAATGGTATTCGTGACCCCGGCGTTTTTGGCTGCCTGTGTCATGTGTTTCTCCGCATTGGCACTACTGCCATAGCCGTGAAAAAAGAGGGTGGGCGTGGTTGATTGGATAAAGTGGTGGGTATCCAGCCTTGGACGCAAGACGATAGCTCCTATAAGTGCTCCAACTAGCACCACAATGGCAAGGACGATCGAATAAATTGGTTTCTTTCTAAACATAATAGACCAGTATAGCACACCTCCTTCATTCTGACAATGAAAGAAGATTGCAGAAGCCATTTTCAACGAGAACAGCCTCCATAAGATTACGTATCATTTAATACCATCTCCTCTATCACCTGCAAGACATCTGAAACATATTGGATGGAGCCTGAAATTTCACTGCCTGACAAACGCTCTCAGGGTTACCTGCCATGGGGTTTAGCCACCGTGTAAAGATGGACAAAACACACCGCATCCCTATTAAATGCGGTGTGTTCATCGTGCTTTTGGACCGTTAAGGTCGAACCGTTTATCCGATTTCTTTCTTCGATAAATAAAGACAGCTACCACTAGAATGAGGAGACCTAGCGCCACTAACCATACAGAGACTTGCTCCCCTGTAGCCGGAAGAACCTTGCGCTGCTTCGCCTTAGCTCCTCCTGCCTGTGAAGAATCTACACCAGTATCTGTGCCATCTGGCAAAGTGCTAGATGCCTCTGTGCTAGGCACATACTCCACTACTGCAATGTCCGCCAAGTCCTCATATTCAGGTGCAATGTACCGTACAGCAACGTTTCGATGCAAATTAAAGGTATCTACATAATTGAAGCCCGGTGAAACATCACGCCCGATGTGAGACCAGTCTCCTGTTGCTTTGGTAATCGCTACATCGCCCGCCAAATGTAGGCCATCATTGTCAAAAGAACCAGGCTTAATCAGACTCGGATTGCCCACATAACGATAGGATGGAGAATACTCTCCAAGAGTTCTACGGTAATCCTCTATGGTTTGTGCCCCATCACTATAATCTGAATACCGATCACTCTCATAAAAACTTCTCCAGACATTGCGAACATCAACTGCCAAACGAGGATTCTGCTTGGCAACTTCTTTGTCAACCACTAAGTCTACACGGACCGCAACGGGATAGCGAACCTTGGACACAAGACCGTATTGTTTGACATCATCCAACTCAACCATACCGGGTTCCACGCCATTAAAATCTAAAACCTTATTCTCTATTCTCTGGGTTGGCATCACTAGCTGCAATCGCGTTATAGGTCGGAAGAGAATGATCCGAGTCATCATCATAATAGGTTTTAGCATCTTGCTTACCTAACGGAACCGAAACTTCTACAGGTTTATGGCTAGGTGTATACTCTCCATTTTGGTCTAGCTCCACCTCATGAGTACCAATCAAGGTAAATTTTGTTTCTTTTACCAAGGCTGGGACAGTTACCGCAAAAGAGTTGGCTGTCTGAATGTGATCGCTGGAGAGTACAGGCAGAAGCGATACCTGATAAGAATAGACAACTGTTCCATCAGACGATTCTGTCGCACCAAGAAGAGTCACATCCACAGATCCTTGCGAGGTGTCAACATTTGCTGCCGTCACGGCACTTACACTAGAAGAACTACACAAAAGCAACAAGGCTGCTCCGAGTACAATAAGTTTTTTCATTTTTATAAATCATTCCTTTCGTTTCACTCAAGGCACAACACTGAATGAAAATGTGTTGTGCGCTTTATTTTGGACTATAATATAAAGAGAGAAGGCCTATTACTACTACAAATCACGGGGAGGAGAGTAAGTGAGTAGTTCAGCTACTACCTCGCATTTTTATAGGTGTAGCTCTTCCTATCAAGCACAACTAACTGTGACTTTGAGCACGTAAACTTATAATTGGATAAGCGACTCGTTTGTGTAAGGGAAGAGCAGTCAAGGGATAGGCACTTCTCAAA
>NZ_SPPD01000135.1 GCF_004570575.1 Streptococcus cuniculi | reverse complement strand
CGATCTTCGCCGTGACAGGGCGACGTGATAACCGCTACACTACGGGACCTATATGGGAGTTAACGGGATCGAACCGCTGACCCTCTGCTTGTAAGGCAGATGCTCTCCCAGCTGAGCTAAACTCCCTATTCTAGCTAAGCGACTACCCTATCTCACAGGGGGCAACCCCCAACTACTTCCGGCGTTCTAGGGCTTAACTGCTGTGTTCGGCATGGGTACAGGTGTATCTCCTAGGC
>NZ_SPPD01000134.1 GCF_004570575.1 Streptococcus cuniculi | reverse complement strand
ACGAGAGACCCAGACGACTTCACCAGTATAAAACGGCTAAATTTCTGTTTGAGCTAGCACAAACAGCCTAAGCAATGGAAGACTAGTCTATCCATGAACTTGTTGCACTTGACTTGACAATGTGCGACACGAAAAAATTAAAAAAAGTAGAAAAAAGATATTGACAAAGGATTGAGAAGGTGATATACTAATATAGTTGTCGCTTGAGAGATCGGCATTACAAGACCTTTGAAAATTAAAGAAGACGAACCAAACGTGCAGGGTGGTTTATGGCAACATAAACCGTCAATGAACAAAAAAAGAT
>NZ_SPPD01000133.1 GCF_004570575.1 Streptococcus cuniculi | reverse complement strand
AAGACAAAGCTTGATAGCGCTATTGAAGAAAAGCTAGCACTAGACAATCAACTAGCAGGAGAATTTAAGACATGGTATACGGGGCTTTCGAAGAAGTGTTGAGTATTATTCATCAAAAAGAGTGTGAGCTCACCGAAAAAGAAGAGGATTACTATCGTCATAAAAGGCGGCTTGAAGAGAGACTGATGGACTTGGATGACCGTCGTCGTCGCCTATCTGCTATCTTAGAGCAAGAACAGGATAAGATGAAGCAACTGTTGAACCACCACGATGCGAGTCAAGAGGAGGCAGGGAGTTTCTATGCGAAAGTTCAAGAGCTACAAGATGAGTCAGAATGGGCTTATAAGGATATTCTTC
>NZ_SPPD01000132.1 GCF_004570575.1 Streptococcus cuniculi | reverse complement strand
GCGCAGCTCAAGGGCCAGTTGGCCAACTTCAAGGTCCCCAAGCGCTGCTTCATCGCCGCCGAGCTGCCGCGCAACACCATGGGCAAGGTGCAGAAGAACCTGCTGCGCGAGCAGTACAAGGGGTTGTTCGGCTGAGCTGGCGCGCGCCGGCAGGCGTCAGGCGGCCTTCGGTGCATCCTCCGTGCAGAAGATGCATTCGGCCGCCGGCGCTCCCGCGGCCGTGCCGTGGCTGCAGCAGTGCTCCAGCCACGCGGCCACGAGCTTGTAGACCGACAGGTTGGTGCGGGCCGTGGGCGCGCACAGGTAGTAGCCCAGCGGGCTCTCGAACCGGCGCCCCAGGGGCTCCACCAGCGAGCCGGCCTGCAGTTCGTCTTCCACGA
>NZ_SPPD01000131.1 GCF_004570575.1 Streptococcus cuniculi | reverse complement strand
CCCTCTGGCCGGGGCCGGCGGTCTTGCGCTAGACCGTGCCGGCGTCCGTGCCCGCGGCCGTGATCACGCCGCCGCCCAGGCAGACGTCGCCGTCGTACAGCACGGCGCTCTGCCCCGGCGTGACGGCCCACTGCGCCTCGGGGAACGCGAGGGCGAAATCCCGCCCCTCGGCCTGCGCGACGGTGCAGGCCGCGTCCTGCTGGCGGTAGCGCGTCTTGGCCGCGCAGGCGCCCGTGGCCGGGGGGCGCCCGGCCACCCAGCTCGCGTCGGTGGCCTGCAGCGTGTGCGACAGCAGCCACGGGTGGTCGTGCCCCTGCACCACGCGCAGCACGTTGCGCTCCACCTCCTTGCGCGCCACGAACCACGGCGCGCAAGGAGGT
>NZ_SPPD01000130.1 GCF_004570575.1 Streptococcus cuniculi | reverse complement strand
GAACAGCATGGCCGTGGCCGCGCTGGGTAGCCATTCGGTGACGGCGATGCTGCTGGTGGCCGTGTGGGGCTTCGGTTTCGGCGCCATGCCGATCGCCGTGCAAACGTGGATGTTCAAGGCGGCGCCACACTTGATGGAAGGCAGCAGCGCGCTGTTTGTTGCCATCGTGCAAGTGTCGCTGGCGTCCGGCGCCTTGCTCGGCGGCATGGCCGTCGACCGGCTGGGCGTGTCCAGCGCGATGGTGGTGGGCGGCGTGTTCGCCCTCGGCTGCGCGCTGACGATAGGGACATTCGGCAAGCAACCGCCTGTTAAACAGGCTGCTGCCTGCGGCGCCTGAGCGGCGCTCAAGCCGGCTGGCTTGCCGCTTTCACACGCAAGGAC
>NZ_SPPD01000012.1 GCF_004570575.1 Streptococcus cuniculi | reverse complement strand
GTACAGTTTTACAACACACAACGCTATCAAGCAAAATTAAACAACCTGACCCCTTGGGAATTCAGGAATCAGGTTGCTTAATATCTTTTAGTATTTGACTGTCTACTTGACAGGGAGCCGTTCATAAAGGTCTCAAGCTCTTTTTGCTTTTATAATCAGTTCGGTTTAAAACAGTAAGCGCTTTTAAGCTAGGTAGCTGCCATTCATTTTCCTTCCCCCAACACATGGTCGCCGTCGCCCTACACCATATGAGGAGAAGTACTTCAACAGTCTAGGGATAGACGGTTGAAGGTTGGAAATAGGACGAGCGGTGCTCGTGTCAAACATTTCCCAAATAAAATGTACATTACTATACAGGAAAATCATGAAAATATTACCTAAATATGGTAGAATACTGACTAAGACAATCATCGTTAGGTAGAGGAGGCACAATCTATGGCGCGTAAAGTGGGAATTATTGGACTAGGGCATGTCGGTGCAACGGTAGCACACGGCTTGATCGCACAAGGTGCTTTTGATGACTATGTCTTGATTGATACAGATGAGGCAAAGGTCGCAGCAGAAGCTATGGATTTTGCAGATGCAGCAGCTAATCTTCTTCATCATGCTACTATCATCGTGAATGACTACCAAGCCTTAGCAGATGCCGATGTCGTCATTTCAGCCTTGGGAAATATCAAACTCCAAGACAATCCCCATGCGGATCGCTTTGCAGAGCTTCCTTTTACGGCGAAAGAAGTTCCCCTTGTCGCTCAGCAATTGAAGGCTGTTGGCTTTAAGGGAATCTTGGTGGTAATCTCCAATCCAGTAGATGTCGTGACGAGCCTCTATCAGAAATATACCGGACTGCCAAAGGAGCGGGTCATCGGGACAGGGACCTTGCTGGATACTGCTAGAATGAAGCGGGCAGTTTCCCAGCGTCTTGCAATCGATGCTCGCAGTGTAGAGGGCTATAATCTCGGAGAGCATGGCAACTCCCAATTCACCGCATGGAGCCAAGTCAAGGTCAAGGGACAGGCTATTTCTGATTTGCTCACTACATCTGAATTGGCAAGAGTGGAACAGGAAGCGATTCAGGGAGGTCACACAGTCTTTTACACTAAAAAATACACCTCTTACGGGATTGCGACTGCGACCATTCGCCTTGTGCAAGCCATTGTGTCAGATGCTCATGCAGAACTAGCAGTTTCCCACTATTATGAGCCATTAGAGACCTATCTCAGCTACCCAGCCATTGTTGGCAGATCAGGGATTATAGAGCGGTCTCAGCTACATTTGACGGTTGATGAAGAAGAAAAATTGCGTGCCTCTGCCCGCTTTATTCAAGACAAATTTAGGAGTTGTTTGCAAGGCGGGGCTGGAGGTTCAGAAAATGAGTTGTGACATAGTAAGAAAGGATAGCACATGCAGTTAAGGACAAATGTAGATAGATTGGTAGGCAGTTTGCGTGTACCGGGTGATAAATCCATTAGTCATCGTTCCATTATGTTTGGGAGTATAGCGCAAGGTGTGACCAAGGTCTACGGCATGTTACGCGGAGAAGATGTTTTGTCCACCATGCAGGCTTTCCGTGAGCTGGGAGTGAAAATTGAGGACAAGGGTGAGGTCGTTGAGATTCATGGTGTCGGCTTTGATGGACTGCAAGCTCCCAATACCCCCCTTGATATGGGCAATTCTGGAACGTCTATTCGTCTGATTTCAGGGGTTCTCGCAGGTCAGGACTTTGAAGTGGAGATGTTTGGAGACGACAGTCTTTCAAAACGCCCAATGGACCGAGTAACGATTCCTTTGCGTCAAATGGGAGTGCGCATTTCTGGACAAACCGAGCGCGATTTGCCCCCTTTGATCATGAAAGGGACAAAGAACTTGCAGCCGATTCAGTATTCTCTACCTGTTGCTTCAGCTCAGGTCAAATCGGCTCTCATTTTTGCAGCCTTACAGGCCCAAGGTGAGTCTGTTATTCTTGAAAAAGAATTGACCCGTAACCATACAGAAGACATGATCCGTCAGTTTGGCGGTGAGATTCGTATAAATGGTAAAGAAATCCGCATTAGCGGTGGCCAAGTCTTTACGGGCCAAGAAGTGCAGGTACCAGGAGATATCTCAAGTGCAGCTTTTTGGCTCGTTGCAAGTCTGATCGTCCCAAATGCAAAGATGGTACTTGAGAATGTTGGCATTACCGAAACCAGAGCAGGGATTTTAGAGGTCATTGAAGCTATGGGTGGCAAGTTGACCCTCAGTCAGGTGGATGAAGTAGCCAAATCAGCAACCCTGACAGTTGAGACCTCTGAACTCGTGGGAACGGAGATTGCTGGTGACACGATTCCACGCTTGATTGATGAATTGCCAATCATTGCCCTTCTTGCTACGCAGGCACAGGGAACTACTATTATCCGTGATGCAGAAGAGCTCAAGGTCAAGGAAACGGACCGCATTCAGGTAGTGGCTGATGCTCTCAACAGCATGGGGGCAGACATTACACCGACCGAGGATGGCATGATTATTAAAGGAAAAACACCGCTTCACGGCGCCAGTGTCAACACTTTTGGTGACCACCGCATCGGCATGATGATAGCGATTGCCAGTCTTTTGGTCAAAGAAGGCGAGGTGCACTTGGAGCGGGCAGAAGCAATCAACACTAGCTATCCAAGTTTCTTTGAGGATTTACAAGGGTTAATAGGAGAAAAGTAGTATGGCAATTATTTTACTAGGGTTTATGGGAGCAGGAAAGACAACCGTTTCCCAGCATATCAAGCGTCCTTTTTATGATATGGATACCATCATCGAAGAAAAAATTGGTATGTCCATCTCTGACTTTTTTGCGCAAGAAGGCGAAGCTGCCTTTCGGACAATTGAGTCAGAAACCCTCGAAGAACTATTGCAATTGGAGGGGGACATCGTCATCTCAACCGGTGGCGGTGTGGTCATCTCAGAAAGAAATCGTGACCTTCTTCGCCAAAATCGCAAGTACAATGTCCTTCTAGCTGCCTCCTTTGAGGTCTTATATGAGCGGATTAAAGAGGATAAAATCTTCCAACGTCCCCTCTTTTTGAACAATTCAAAAGAAGATTTCCACGGTATTTATGAACGTCGTATGATGCTCTATGAGGGATTATCTGATTTGGTGATTAATACAGACAACCGTACGCCAGAAGAAGTAGCAAGGATTATTCAATGTATATAGCATTTTTAGGGCCACGGGGCTCCTTTACCCATCAGGTGGCACAGCAGGCCTTTCCACAGGCAGAATTGGTCTCCTACGACACGATTACAGAGGTCATGAAAGCCGTTGAGCAACATGCGGTTGATTATTCCGTTATTCCAGTTGAAAATTCGATTGAAGGGAGTGTCCATGAGACCATCGACTACCTCTTTCATCAGGCAGACTTGCGTGCAGTGGCAGAAGTTGTCCAGCCGATTTTTCAGCAGTTGATGGCAACGTCTCATTCAACAGACATCCAAGTGATTTACTCGCATCCACAGGCCTTGGCCCAAGGAAAAAAATATATCGATACGCATTATCCGCAGGCTCGACTTGAAGCAACAGCCAGCACGGCTTACGCGGCCCGTTTTGTGGCAAACAACTCGGATCAGCCCTTTGCAGCGATTGCTCCCCATGCCGCAGCTCAGGAATACGGTCTTGAGATTGTCGCACAAGACATTCAGGAGATGAGTCAGAATTTCACCCGTTTTTGGATTTTGGGAAACGAAGAACAGAGTTTGCCTCTGACATCAACAAGTAGAAAATGTTCGCTCGCTCTAACACTGCCAGACAACCTACCGGGGGCTCTTTATAAGGCCATGTCAGTGTTTGCGTGGCGGGGAATTGATTTGACCAAAATTGAAAGCAGACCCTTGAAAACGGCTTTGGGAGAATATTTTTTTATTCTCGATGCAGTCAATACCAGTCCAGAATTATTGGACCATGCCTTAAAAGAATTGACAAGTCTAGGGATTTCTTATAAGATTTTAGGAGACTATTTTATTTATCAGGCTCAATGAAAAGGGAAGTACAATGACAAGATATGAGAGTAACCTCACCCATCATGAGGAACTACGATTAGATTATTTACGAAAAAATATTCACTATTTAAATGACAGGGAACAGAGAGAACTGGGCTACCTAGAGCGCAAATTAAATGGCGATGTCGTTCGATCATCACGACCAGCCCCTCGCAGAAGCCGACCAGTAGAGCTAGAAGACTGGGCAGAAGAAGCAGAGGATTTTCGTGACCTAGAGCTGGAATCGGAAGAGGGGATTCTCCCTGCTTATCCTCGCCAGCAAAAGAAAAAGTCACAGGCGCGTCCCATCAAGCAACCTAAAATTCGTAAGAAGAAAAAGGGACGAATCAAGCGTTTCATTATGCTCCTTTTACTAGGAGTTGTCTTGATACTGGGGGCTCTGGGATTCATGTTTGTCAAAGGGATGAATGGTGTTGAAACCAAGGCCACTCCAGAAACCTTTAACGGTCAAGCTACCAAGAATGGGGTGAATATCCTTATTCTAGGAACAGATGGACGGGCTGGGGAGACTTCAGACATGACGCGGACAGACTCGATCATGGTTTTAAATGTTAATAATAAGGACAAAAAAACCAAGCTCGTTAGCTTCATGCGTGATACCCTGATTGATATGGGGGGTGCAGATTACAAACTGAATCTGGCCTACACATTTGGAGAGCAAAATGGTCATAAGGGAGCTGAAAGTATCCGTGAGGTCTTAAAAGATCATTTTGACATTGATATTCAGTATTATGCTATGGTGGATTTTTCAACCTTTGCAACAGCTATTGATACTCTCTTTCCTGAAGGGGTGACAATTGATGCTAAGTTTGGAACCGTAAATGGACAACAGGTGTCGTCGGTTGAGGTTCCGGATGATTTACATATGGAAAATGGCTTGGTGCCTAACCAGACGATTCCAGTCGGTGTCCAACAAATGAATGGTGCAACCCTGCTCAACTATGCTCGTTTTCGGAAAGATGACGAGTCAGATTATGGACGTACCAAACGTCAACAGCAGGTGATTGCAGCTATTTTGACACAGGCTAAAAATCCACTCAAGCTCTTTGCAGGAGCAGAAGCACTCGGAAAAGTCTATGCCCTTACTTCGACCAATATTCCACAAAGTTTTCTTATAACGAACGGACCATTTATCATGTTGGATGCTAAAAATGGCGTTGAACAGACAACGATTCCGGTATTTGGTGATTGGATCGACGAGTATGATATCTATGGTGGCTTAGGAATCAAAATTGACTTTGAAAAATACCAAAGACGCTTGAGCGAATTGGGCTTGCGCTGATGTCCTCTCTGCTAAAATATGCTATAATGAAGGTTGGAACAGGGGTTTCAACCTTTTATTGCTATTCGCCAATATGAAACATATATATCAGAGTGATGAAAAGATGCCTGTAAACATAGAAAGAAGACAGATAATGAAGAAGAACGATATTGTAGAAGTAGAGATTGTGGATTTGAGTCATGAGGGGCTAGGAGTCGCAAAGGTAGACGGTTTGGTCTTTTTTGTGGAAAATGCCCTACCGGGAGAGATGATTTCCATGCGCGTGCTTAAGGTCAATAAAAAAATTGGCTACGGTAAAGTCGAAGAGCGCCTCACTACATCGCCTGAGCGCAATGAAGCGATTGACGTAACTTATTTACGGAGCGGAATTGCCGATTTAGGGCATTTGAAGTATGAGGCGCAGTTGGCCTTTAAAACCAAGCAGGTCAAGGATAGCTTGTATAAGATTGCAGGTATCAAGGATCTGGAGGTGCCACTCACACTGGGAATGGAGAAGCCCTTTGCCTACCGCAACAAAGCACAAGTCCCTGTCCGCCGCGTCAATGGACAGCTAGAAACAGGTTTTTTCCGGAAGAATTCTCATGATTTGATGCCGATTGAGGATTTTTATATCCAGCACCCTGAGATTGATCAGGTGATTGTGGCGGTGCGTGATTTGCTACGCCGTTTTGACCTCAAACCCTATGATGAGAAGGAAAAATCAGGGCTTATTCGCAATATCATTGTCCGCCGTGGGCATTATACAGGTGACATCATGGTGGTCTTTGTTACCACACGTCCGAAAATATTCCGTATTGAGCAGTTAATCGAATGCTTGGTAGCACAATTTCCGCAGATTAGCTCCATCATGCAAAACATCAATGACCGTGACACCAATGTTATCTTTGGATCAGACTTTCGCCTACTATACGGCAAGGAGTATATCTGTGACCAAATGCTAGGTACCACCTTTGAAATTTCAGCGCCGTCTTTCTATCAGGTCAATACGGAAATGGCAGAAAAACTCTACCAGACAGCGATTGCGTTTGCCGATGTCAAACCAGATGATATCGTGGTCGATGCTTACTCTGGGATTGGCACGATTGGACTATCCTTTGCCAAGCATGTCAAGGAGATCTATGGTGAGGAAGTCGTGCCTCAGGCGGTGGAAAATAGCCAGCGCAATGCAACTTTAAACAGTATTACCAATGCCCATTATGTCTGTGATTCGGCTGAGCATGCCATGGAGAACTGGGTCAAAGAAGGTATCAAGGCAACCGTCCTCGTAGTGGATCCACCACGCAAAGGCCTAACAGAGACCTTTATCAAAGCCAGCAGCCAGATGACCCCAGACAAGATTGTCTACATCTCCTGCAATATCGCCACCCTATCACGAGACCTCAAACGCTACCAAGAGCTAGGCTACCAACTCAGCAAAATTCAGCCTGTTGATCTCTTCCCGCAGACGCACCACGTCGAGTGTGTTGCTCTGCTCGTAAAATCCTAGAAACCTTTGAACGAAAGGGATAGTGAAAAGCCTTGGTATCAAGGCTTTTTGTCGTATAGAGGGGTAAGTATCAGAGTGAGAGTACAAGTTGAATGAGTAGGTTTGATAGCATGATGATGAGGTGATTTATTTCCATAAACCCTAGGGGTACGTGTTTGTTTCCGTAGAAGAGGAGTTTGAGGGAATAAACGTACCCCCTTCAATCCCTACTCTGGTCTGGAGAGAACTGGAAGACATTAACTGTGTACATGATATAACAAGTCTTATCAAGAAATAAACTTATCCTTCGTTTACAAATACGATTATCTTCTGCTATAATTGTACATATAGGAGAGTACTATGAAACGGTTGTTTAAATGGTTAGGAGTGGTAGTTCTATTCGCTCTATTCTCATATGGCTTTTATTATCTATCACGTTTTGAAGAGGATGTTGGCGAGAGGGCTTATCATGATAAGAAAACGGAGCTTTTTCATCAAAATCCAGATGTCTATGCTTGGTTAAGGGTTGAAGGCACAAAGATTGACTATCCTATTGCCCAACACCCGACAGAGGATAGCTATTACCTATCTCATGATTTGGATCGAAATGAGACTTACTATGGTGCGATTTTTACAGAGTTGGTGAATACCAAGACCTTCAATGATTCTGTAACGATTATTTACGGTCATGCCATGGTTGATGATTCTATGTTTGGCTCCTTGGATTATTTTGCGGATCGACAGTTTTTCAAAGACCATACCCTGATAAGGATTGATACGATAGACCATCGCTATGAATATGACATCGTAGCCGCACATCCTTATATAGATGACCACCTCTTTCAAAGTTTCCAGCTAGGGACGAGAAGCGGCTTAACCCACTACCTTGACACCCTAAAGGAACGAGTAGAGACCTATGGTGGTGCTTATCGTCAGTTAGCCATAGATGGCGAACATGATCGGGTGTTAATTTTATCCACTTGTGATGCCACAAGTGATCGTCATCGTTATGTAGTTACTGCTAAGTTAAGAACTGTCACAGAAAGGACAGATGTATGATACACAAGATGAAACTTTCCAGATTTTGGAGGCTATCTCTGAGTTTACTACTGTTAGGAATAGGTCAGCGACTGATGTATACAGGAGTAGTCTCTCCTTGGGCTAGAGACAGGGGCTTGCCTATTCTCTTACTTGTCCTAAGCCTAGTTGCCCTTGTCTTAGGGATAGCGCTGCTCATTCCTTTGCTTGTTTGGTTTTACAAGCTCCATCGGTCTGATAAGCGATTGCCCAAGCTTATCTTAGCCTATCTTATAAGTGCTGTTACTTTAGGTTTCCTCATTGGTGGACTTGGTCAACTGTTGTATGACCATACCAGTGTTGCTTACGATACTGTGCGGACAGGTGTTTGGACAATGAGTACCCTCCTCCAAAGTGTCCTAAAGGTAATCTTGTGCTTTGGTCTAGTCAGTATTCATAAGAATTTGCCTATTAGGGAAAGACGGAACTGCCTATGGCTACCATTAACAGGAGTGGTCTCCGTGTCTATTGGTCTGGTTCTTCTTAACTATTGGCTACCGACTGTTGGTTCAGTCCTTGCGTCAGTCATTGATGCGATTGTCCTGATTGCTACCTTGTATTATTTTAGTTACCTCGTAAAGGAGATGTCCGATGAAACGACTTCATAAATTAATGAATACCCTTGTGTTACTGGCCCTGCTTGTTTCCAATAGTCCGTTGATATATGCCGAGGAAATCGGTCAGGCTATTGCACAATCCCAAGCAGAACAAGCTCATCAAGAGGCGGTAGAAGAAGCCAAGAGCCAAACCGTTGGTTCTGAGAATGCTAATAGGGAAACGGCTGACGCATCCAGTACAGCACCCGCATCTCCCAAAGATGAGGGCGACGCCATCCAACAACCGAAAGTTGTGACAGAAGAGAGTGATGCGGAAGTAGAACTCAAACAGAAATATGGAGAACCAGTTGCGGTCAGTGGACAAGAGCAGCTTTTTCGTGTAGACGATACCCATTTTGTGACCCATATTGGGAGTAGCGTCAAGACCTATATGGACCAAGACGGGGTAGAAGTCCCTGTTGACTTGTCCCTGTATTCCTATCATGCCAACGGCAACCACTACTATCTCCCTAAAGAATCCCCAGTTGGAGTGGTGCTGCCAAGTGAGGTCAAGGAAGAGACCCCGATTGATGTCATTCATCAAGAGGAGAAAATTTCCCTTTATCCTCTTGAGACAACCTATGACAAGGCAACGGTTGAACAAAATGCGATTTTGTATAATAACGTAGACGGCAAGACCGATGTCCAGTACACGGTTCAGTCTAACGGAGTCAAAGAAGAAATCGTCCTTACCGAGTGGGGAGGCAAGCACCGCTTTACCTATGGGCTAGACGCTGGAAGCTACGATGTCCGCCTTGAAAACAATCAGGTGTTGGTTCGTGAGAAAGGCAAAACCAAGATTCTCTTTGTCCTGACAGCCCCTATCATGGTGGACGCAGCTGGTGCGACCAGTCAAGATGTGACCCTCGAGTTGAGTGAAAAATCTGGGAAATACCAAGTGACCGTCATCGCAGGCAAAGACTGGCTTTCGTCCAAAGACCGCCAATACCCTGTACGGATTGACCCGACGATTACCGTTCCGCGGGAGAAGATTTTAAATGCGGTGACCAGTACAGTCCATGGGCGGTACCTAGGCGTCGGTTATGGCTATGTTGGGTATATGGATAAGTACATGATGGGCATGGGAGACTGGGAGAATGTCAAGGACATCGGTCGTGCTCGGATATACTTTAAGATTAACTATGATTTTAAACAGAATATCCCTTCCGAAGCTCGTATTGATAGTGCAACCCTCAACCTCTATCAATATACCTCCCCAGGTAACACAGGGACACAGTTTGGTGCTTACCGTTTAACGGAAGATTTTGATATCAATACGGTTACTTGGGATTCTTCTGTGACGATTGGTCGTGAGATTGCGGGTGAGAATGCCATTAGTACCAAAGCGACACCAGCAGAAGGCTATAAGAAAATGCATCGCTTTGACATTCGTGAGACTGTGAATGGTTGGGTTCAAGGCAGCTTTCCTAACCATGGTTTAGTGGTCGCTGCGACCGATGAAGGAGCAGACGGCGGTGCTTTCTATACGACAGATGCCACACCTGAAAATGCAGGTCAGATGGGTTTTACTCCTGACAAAGCTCCGAGTTTGACCATCAACTGGTCTGTACCAGACCCTGTAGATGTGAATTACCTGATAGGTAACACGACGATTAACCTAAGAACGATGGTCAAGACCGATAAAAAAGGTCGCCTTGAATTCCAAGGTGTCTTTGCGGACGGTTTGACCACACCAGGGGCAACTGTTAGCTATGGTTTGAGTGATGCTTCTAAGGATTATAAGGGAGATAGCACCGCCAGCTTCTCCTATAAATATCCCAATACCAGTACCTTTGAGTCTGTCTTTGAAGCTGGTACAACCAAGTACCGTGATAAACTATCCAACTGGCAGACGACAGTTCCTTTCACAGAACCAGAATTGAATGTGGTTTATACCATTGATGCGGAAAGTAAGAAGGATAATCAAACAAGCGGGAAGAAATCCAGTGAGACCTTCCTGATTTACAAGGTCACCCAGTATGACACGCTACCTAAGATTGCGGCCTACTACGGTGTTCCCCTTAATCAAATTGCCTATGACAATCGTATTCAGGATATGTTGGTGGTGAAAAACAACACCCTCTTTATCCGCAATCCGAGAAAGAATGCCAATAAGCCCTATAATCCCCCTGCCTTGAATGATAAGGTGAAAGCAGATGTGGATATGCTTCTCATGGGGCGGGGTCTCCACTGTGAGTTCGGCTTTGAACCGATTAACCTGAACACAGGTAACTTCTATCTAGAACGGGTGGATGTGTCTATCCCTGATATTGATGGTGACTTTGAAATTGCCCGTTCTTACAACTCGAAGGCTGCAGGTATCAATAGTCTCTTTGGTCGTGGCTGGAGTTTTGCCTTTAATGAGCAGATTTCAAGTGATGAGAACCAAAATCTTTACTATACTCGTACGGATGGTTCAGTTGTTCAGTTCACCAAGGACGGAGATAGCTACAAGGCTCCAGCAGGCTATGACCTAACCCTCCAAGTCAAGACCGTTGATACCAAGGAGGGCGATTTTGGTGGGGAAGAAAAGGAAAAGTACGAGGTCAAAGAGTACCGCATTATCGATACAGACAAGCAAGAGAAGATCTTTAATTTCCACGGTCTCTTAACCAGTCAGACAGATGAAAAGGGGAATACAACTCAATTTGAGTACAATGAAAACTTCCAGTTAACCAAGGTGACCTCGCCAACTGGTCTTGTCTATGGCATTACCTATAATGAAGCAGGTTACATTGGCGCTATCCAAATCCCAAATGGGTCTACCCTATCTTATGACTACGATGACAATGGCTACCTGACCACCTATACCGATGCGACAGGTGTGCCTACTCGCTACGAGTATGATGACAAGGGACGCATGACTGCCTGGTATGACGGCAATGGCACCAAGGTGATTCAGAATGAGTATGATGACCAAAACCGAGTAATCAAGCAGACGGACGGCACAGGAGCGGTCTCAACCTTAGCTTATAGCGAGGGGCAAACGATCACAACCGATGCCAATGGTAACCAGACCATTTACACCTACGATGACCACTACCGTACAACAGGCATCACTTACCCAGATGGGACAAGTGTTTCTAAAACTTATGATGCCCATAACCGTCTGGCGAGTGAGACCAATGAACTGGGTCACACCACAAGCTACACATATGATGAAAATGGAAATGTCTTGACCGAAACCCGCTTTGACGGGGCAGTTAAGACCTCTACCTATGATGAGAAGAACAACCTCTTGTCTGTCACAGACTTTGGTGGAGATACCACTACTAACGAGTATGACAGTAAGAGTAACCTTACAAAGACCACCCTTCCAGACGGGACAGCCATTTCCTATACGCATGACAAGCAAGGTCGGATCCTGTCTACGACCGATGCGCTAGGGGCTAAGACAACCTTTGCCTATGAAGGGGCTAATCTGGTCAAAGTCACCAACCCACTGGGTGGGGAAAGCACGTTGACCTACAATGCCCACAACCAAGTGACAGGCATCACCAACCCTCGTGGCGGTACAACGACCTTTACCTACGATGCGGAAGGCCGTCAGCTCAGTGAGAAAGATGCGGATGGTGTTGGAACAATCCATACTTTTGACAAAGCTGGTCAAGTTACAGGTGTGACAGAGGGGAATGGTAATACAACGACCTTTACCTACGATGCCTTTGGTCGTAAAATCGGGGCGTCAAATGGCGAGGGAGGCACCTATAGCTACACCTATGATGGTGTAGGGAATCAGCTCTCCATCACCGACGCAGAGGGCAATACCACGACCTATACCTATGACAGCCGTGGTCGCCTCTTGACTGAGACCAATGCGACAGGTAAGACAATCACCTTTGTCCGTGATGCTTTGGGTCGAGTTCTTAATCGTACAAACGAAGCAGGTCATACTAATAGCTTGACTTATGATGACAGGTACAATGCCATCAAGACTGTGACAGATGCTTTGGGGCAGGTCACAGAAAACACCTATGATGCCTCTGGTTACCTGACGGATGTGACTTACCCAATTGGAACAAAGACCAACACGACATACGATGTTATGGGTCGTGTCCTATCTTATACTGATGAATCAGGTCAGACCGTCTCTTACACCTATGACGCAGTAGGAAATAAACTGACAGAAACCAAAGGTGATAAGACAACTAGCTATAGTTATGATAAGTCTGGTAATGTGACATCTATTACCTACCCAGATAAAACGAGTGTGTCTTACACCTTGGATTCTATGGGCAATATCGTGTCAATGGTGGACGGACTAGGTAAGGAAACCACCTATGAGTACAGTCCAGCAGGTCGTCTCCTTGCGACTACCAATGCCTTGGGACAGCGGACCAGTATGACCTATGACGCCAATGGTAACCAGAATAGTGTCACTGATGCGGCAGGCTATACCGCCACCAGCACCTATACCGGTCAAAATCAAATTGCTAGTATTACAGACGGTCTTGGTAACACGACCACCACATCTTACAACCAGATGGAACAGCCGACAGAAATCGTGGATGCCTTAGGTGGTAAGACGACTTATGTGTATAACGAGTTGGGTTATCCGATTGAGCAGACAGATGCCAATGGCCATGTGACCAAGATGAGCTATACAGAGACCGCTCAACTAAAAGAAGTCACCCTGCCAGACGGCACGACGATTACCCAAGAGTATGACGCCCTAGATCGCCTCATCAAACAGACCAGCTCAAGTGGTCTTATCACAGAGTACACCTATGACGCGGCCAATCGTGTTCTCACCAAGAAAGATAACCAAGAGCTGAACGAGTCCTACACCTACGATAAGGCAGGCAATCGTCTGACCTTGACCAATAGCCTTGGGGAGGTAACAACCTATAGCTATGATAGTGACAACCAACTCACCAAGGTCACCTATGCGGACGGGACCAGCGAGACCTTTACCTATGATGTCATGGGCCATGTCGCAAGCTCAATCGACCAAGAGGGCAAGACCAAGACCTACCATTACGATGAGAATGGCAATCTGACCAAGATAGTTGACCACCTCAAGCGGGAGACGACGTACACTTATGACGCCCTTAACCGTGTGGTGACAGAGACAGACGCAGAGGGCAACAGCTCAACCTATGAATACGATGTACTGGGCAACCTGTCCAAGCTGACAGATGCCAATGGGAATAGCTCAAGTTATGGCTATGATGCCAACCAACATTTGGTGCTCTACACCGATCCCAATGGACAGGCTACAGCTTTCACCTATGACCCACTGGGACGGGTGGTAGAGACAGTCGCACCAACTGGTGCCAAGCAAAGCTATACCTATGATGCGGTGGGGAATCGTCTCACCGAAACCACAGGAGAAGGGCATACGACCACCTTTACCTATGACGTCATGAACCGTCTCTCAAGTCTCAAACGGCCAACAGGTGGCGAGACGACCTATGCTTATGACGGGACAGGCAGTCTCGCTCAAGAGACCGACGCAAACGGACATACTACAACCTACACCAATGACCTCTACGGTCGAACAACCAAACGTATCTTGCCAAATGAGGCAGAGTATACCTACAACTACGACGCTTTGGGTCGTCTGTCCAAGCAAACCGGACCTCAAGGTCTCGCTAAGAGTTATACTTATGACGTGGCGGGTAACCTAACAAAGGAAACGGACCAGTCAGATAGAAGCAATAGCTATACCTACGACAAGGTGGGGCGCCTCTTAACCGCCAAGAATGCCCTCGACCTTGAAACGAAATATAGTTATGATGAGGCAGGGAATCTTGAGAAGTTGACCAGTCCATCAGGAGCGACCACTAGCTTTAGCTACACCACTCTTGATCAGCTCAAGACCATCAAGAGTCCGACAGGTCGAGAGCTTGCCTCAAGCTATGACCCAGTTGGTCAAGTGACCAAGCGAACCATCAACGGCAAGCGGGAGACCAGCTACACCTATGACCCCAATGGGAATCTCTTAGAAGAAACCAATCCACTCGGACAAGTGACCAAGCGGACTTATGACAGCCTCAATCGCTTGACTAGTGAAAGTGATACCGCAGGTCAACTGACTCTCTACACCTATGACCATGACAACAATGTCACCAAGGTCATGAACGAGGCAGGTGGTCAAGCCACCATGACCTATGACGGCAATGGCAACTTGACCAGCGTCCTATCTGGTAGTGAGCGCATCAAGACTTACACCTATGACCTCAAGGACCAGTTGCTTTCAGCTACCCAAGGGACTGGAGATAAGGCGTCTACCTCAACCTACACCTATGATAGCGTAGGCAATGTCACCTCTATTACCAACGGAAACGGTAAGGTTACAAAATACACATACGACCAGCTGTCCAATGTCATTGAGCGCATGACCGCCCTTGGCGACAAGGAAACCTATAGCTACAATGTCAATAACCAGCTAGAGAAAGTCACCAAGGCAGACGGTCAGACGATTAGCTACGACTACAACAAGCTGGATCAACTGCTCAAGGTAGACTATTCCAAGAAAGAAGACGGTCACGTCCTCTATACCTATGATAGCGATGGTCGCCGGGTATCTATGAGTGACCTAACAGGTACGACCAACTACGAGACCAACGATGAAGGAGAGATTACGGGTGTTCGTCAGGGAGACGGTAGTCTGATTCAATACGACTATGACGACTACGGCAACATCAGCCAGATGACCTACCCAGACGGCAGCACCGTTTCCTACACCTATGACGAGCTGGACCGTCTGATTTCGGTGCTAGACGTCAAAGGGAAGAAAACGACCTATAGCTACAACGAAGCAGGCGACATGACGGAAGTCAAACGTGGGGATGGGACCAAGAGCTTCTTGACGTATGACAAGGCGCACCGAGTGACCGAACTCCGTCATGTGGATAAGAAGAACAAGCTGATTTCTAGCTATGCTTATGAGTACGATGATGGCAACTACATCACCAAGGAAACGATCACGCAAGACGGGGAAACCCTTGTCCAAGCCTATACCTACGACACCCTAGGTCAGATTGAGACCATGACCATATCTGACAAGGCTGGCAAGGAACTGTCCAAGCTGACCTACACCTACGACCTGACAGGAAACAAGCTGACCAGCACAGAAGAAGTGGACGGTAAGGAAGAAGAGACCCGCTTTACTTATGATGACAACAACCGTCTGACCAAGTTGGAGAACAAGGACGGTACAACGACCTATACTTACGATAAGAATGGCAATCGGATTTCTTCTAAGAAAAGCGACGAGAAGCTGGATTACATCTACGACACCGAAAACCGCCTGCTTGCGGTCAAGGACAAGGAGGGTCTCCTTATGGCTGCCCTCTATGACGGAGATGACAATCGGGTCTTTACCGCTAGTCGTAAGGAGGGCAAGCACAGCTACCAACTCTTCAAACGTCAAGACAAGAAGAAATCGCCACAAACGTCTCCAAATGGGGAAGAGCCATCGCTCTTCTGGTATGGCTTTAGCCAGAATGTCTTACAGGCACTATCCACCCTACCACAGACGGTTGGAACCATCTGGCATGAGATATTTGACGATGTCTCAACTGCCTATCACAAGAAGGTGGCCAAGGATAGAGCCAACGATGAAGGCTTAGTGGTCAACCCACCGAACCTCGGAAATCTACCGGGTGAGGGGGAAGTGACCTATGCGTCAGAGGTGAAAGATGTCCTCATCCCATACACTACGAGAGAAGATACCTTTAACTATTACGAAGAGCGTAACTATATCAACGATGTCAATCGGGAGCACACCGAGGTTCTTCAGACCTATGACCGTGAGCTAAAAGCTAAGGAGACCTATACCTATGGACAGGGTAGAACATCTTATCTGAACAATGAAACAGGCGATCAGTACCACTACCTCACCAACCAGTCAGGTTCAGTCACAGGCTTGACCAGGGACGGAGTAGCGGTTGCGTCAAGTAGCTACACACTCTATGGTGCGACCAAGTCCACCACAGATGAGACAGGCAATCCTTTTGCCTACAACGGTGAAGCAAGAGACATCACAGGACTTGACTATCTGCGGGCAAGATATTATGATAGCCAAGCAGGAACTTTCCTCACCGAGGATTCCTACCAAGGTGAGTTGACGGATCCACTCAGTCAGAACCTTTACAGCTATGTTCATAATAATCCAGTCAACTACACCGACCCGAGTGGACACTTCTGGAAAAGTATTAAGAAGGCGTGGAATGGGGCTAAGAAGGCTGTCTCTAATGCTTGGAAAGCGACCAAGAAGGCGGTAAGCCATGCGGCTAATTGGGTCGGTAACAAAGTGAACCAGGCCGTCAACTGGGTTGGTAACAAGGTGAATCAAGCCAAAGCTTGGGTAGGTCAGCAGTGGAATAATGCCAAAAACTGGGTTGGGCAACAAATCAATAAGGTTTACCACGCTGGACAACAAGCTTATCAGAGTGCAAGCAACTATGTCCAAGCTCAGTACCAGCAAGTTCAGGAACAAATTCAAGCCCAGCGCCAACAAGCTGTTCAAAATGAATATGCCCAAGCAACTGGTATGAAGGGGACACCAAAGAGCCGAGAAGGGAGAAACCTTCTTCGGAACTGGGGCGCAGCCCTTGCCAAGACCTTGAAGCATGTGTGTACGACAGCTAGGCGTGTTGGTAAGCAGATTGTAAAAGCTGCCAAGAAGATTGACTGGAAGAAAGTTGCGATTGTCGCAGTTGCTACCGTAGCGGCAGTTGCGGTCACAGTAGCAACTGCAGGCGCAGCAGGTCCAGTTATTGCGGCTGGTGTCAGCGGTCTTGGATTGAGTGGTGCAGCCGCAACTGTAGTGACTGCGGCAGCCGTAGGTGCAGTTTCAGGTGCAGCAGGTGGAGCAGTTAATGCTTTTACTACAGGTGTTCTTTCAGGTGATAAACCAAAAGATATCCTAGCGAATACTTGGAATGGCGCTGTGAATGGCTTTGTGACAGGAGGGGCAACGGGCGGTCTTCTTGGAAGCTTTGGCGCAGCAACTTCTTCAGTGAGTGGTCCAGTAGCTCGTTATGCGGTTGATACCTTTGGGGAAACTGCCGTGGATACCATTGTGGATGCGGCACAGGGTGGTAAAGTTACCCCAGCAAGTATTGCGACCAGTCTTGCCATTAATGCGGTGTCGGAAGGTATCCCAGCACGAGGAGCTAAGGGGGCTAAGGCAGATGTCAATACTAGTAAGCCAAAAGCTGGAGATGTGCCAGTTACGAAACCTCGCAAGGATGTGACTCCTGTTCAACAGCTAGCCTTACCTGGGCCGACTAATAAGCCACTAGCTTTGCCAGCGCCAGAGCCTGTGTTAGCCTTACCAGCTCCTAAATCTACACCTAAGACAGATTTTTATGTTGATTCAAATGGAGTAGCTACTAAAGCAAATCTAGGAGAGCCAGTCACTTTATATAGAGGAGATCGTTCAACGGTTTCACCAGATATTGTGTTTGATTCAGGTTTTAAGTCCAAGGGCACTTCGAATAATTTACAAAACCATGTGAGTAGTAACACAACTGCAGGAAATTTTGTTTCAACAAGTTCTAGTCCAGATATTGCTACAGGATTTGCAGGAAAAAATGGCTACATTTATGATATTTCAACTAATAGAGGCATAGATGTAAATTCAACACTGGGAGTAAATGCTCCTTATCCTGAGCAGATGGAATTTTCTGTTCCTGGAGGAATCGATGCTAGTGAGGTAAGAGGAGCATGGCCAGTTAATAAGAATGTAGTTGGTAGCTATATTTCAAATCCAAACTTTGGAGGTAGAAGATGAGACTAGTAACATTATTTGTTTCTTATGTAGATAGAGATGAAGAAATTACTTTGAATTTGATTGATGATGAGGAATTTTGTATTATAGAAATACTGAATGATAACGATAATGTGAAATATGAAGCAGATTCCTTTTTTGAAGCCCTAACTAAACTTCGAAATGATCTCGAAAAATTAGGTGGTATTATTCAGTGTAACGGATCAGATAAATATGTTTTCCCTTCCCCTTTACAAATGTCTATGGGTGGGGAAAAGGCATATCACTTAGAACTTGAGAAACCCGCTAGTTTAAAAAATATATATGAAATTTTTGGCACAGATAAACCTAGTCTTCGGTGTGTCACTGTTGAAGAACAGAGAGAGTTCTATGATAGATGGCTTAATAGTATAGTTAGAAGAGTATGAAAAAAATTTTATTTTATAAGGTAAGAGATCCATACGGCGAGTTTTCAAATTTTTCTTCATTTGGGTTTACTGATGATGAAAATATGTACTGGCCAACTAGTGAACATTATTTCCAAGCTAAAAAATTCAAGTCTTTAGTTCTTCAAGAGAAAATTAGAAATTTGAAATCCCCTATGGATGCTGCTATTGAGGGGAGGAATCGTAAAAACCCTTTAAGACAGGATTGGGAAGATATCAAATATGATATTATGTTTTATGCTGTTTATCAAAAGTTTAATCAAAATTCAATATTGAAGGAACTACTGCTTTCTACAGCTAATCTTCCAATTATAGAACATACTGCTAATGATTCTTATTGGGGAGATGGAGGTGATGGAACAGGTCAAAATCAACTTGGTAATATTTTAATGGAAGTACGAAATAAACTGAGAAGTAGCTAATTACTAAGAGGATAAATTTGTTGTATAAATTAGTTAGTATAGCCATTAACTTTTGGAAAAAGGCACTCAATTGACTTACTCCACAAGCTACTAATGCCCAAAATTGGGCAGAATAAGTTTACTCAGACGTCAGTTTATCTGGCTGGACAACAAGCCTATCAAAGTGCGAGTGATTATGCCCAAGCTCAGTACCAGCAGATGCAGGCTCAAATTCAAGCTCAACGTGAGCAGGCTGTTCGAGATGAGTTCACTCAAGCAACAGGTTTGAAAGACGCTCCTAAGGGTCGAGAAGGTAAGAACCTTCTACGCAACTGGGGTTCAGCATTGGCTAAGACCTTGAAGCATGTATGTACGACAGCCAAACGTGTTGGTAAGCAGATTGTTAAAGCTGCTAAGAAGATTAACTGGAAGAAAGTTGCGATTGTAGCAGTAGCTGCCGTTGCGGCAACAGCTGTCACTATTGCGACAGCAGGAGCAGCAGGACCTGTTATTGCAGGATTTGTGAGCGGTGTTGGTTTAAGTGGTGCAGCAGCAACTGTTGTGACTGCGGCAGCTGTTGGTGGCGTTGCAGGAGCAGCAGGTGGAGCAGTTAGTGGCTTTACGACAAGTGTTCTTTCAGGAGATAAGCCTAAAGATGTTTTCATGAATACTTTGGGTGGTGCTTGGAATGGACTTAAGTCAGGAGCCATGACTGGTGGTCTTCTTGGAAGCTTTGGCGCAGCAACTTCTTCAGTGAGTGGTCCAGTAGCTCGTTATGCGGTTGATACCTTTGGGGAAACTGCGGTTGATACGATTGTGGATGCGGCACAGGGTGGTAAAGTCACCCCTGGTAGCATTATGACCAGTCTAGCGATTAATGCGGTATCTGAAGGCATCTCAGCTCGAGGAGCTAAGGGGGCTAAGGCAGATGTAGCTAAGAATAAGCCGAAGTCTGGGGATGTACCAGCCGGCAAAGTAACAAAGCCTGCTTCTTCTGAATCAGCTGAAGATATTAGACATAGAGTTCTTTCTAATATTGAAGATAGCAGAAAAGCAAGAAATAGTTCAAACTTTGATGAACATCTTCGTCGTGAACAGACTATAAAAGCGATTCAAAATGTTGAGAATGGTACAACACCTCTGACAAATAATAACCAAAAAGGTAATTATGGAGAGTTGAAGATGGATCGTTATATGGAAGAGAGAGGCTTTACAAGAGTAAGCAAAGATAGGGTATCAAGTATAGATGATAAAGGACATCAGGGAATTGATGGTGTTTATTATAATAAGAACACAGATACTTATGTGGTAGCAGAAGCTAAATATAATACGGCACAGTTAGGAAATACTAAAAATAGTGGTAAGCAGATGGGAGATTATTGGATTGAACCTAGATTGTCTAAAGCGGTTAATCCAGATGTATTAAACAAACTGGAAGAAAATGGATTTGATAAACTACTTGTTAGAGTACTACCAAATGGTAGTGTTTCTTCAAATGTATTGCCTTAAAAGGAAGTAGGTTAGCATGAGAGATTCACTATTTGATAAAACTCACTTTGATAGTTTATATAACCATTATAATGAAAAAATTAGTAATTTAGAAGATTCCATATGTCAGGATACAGTTAAAGATAAAGTTCGTAAAATAGCTCCAATACGACTATTTAATTGGAAGTTCCAACAGCTCAAAATTATGTACTCAAGAGGAGACTCTCTAGATGATATAAAGCAAGCTTATTTAAAGTTGTTTGATAATTTTATAGATATTTTCACTCCTGATATTAATATTGACATTCAACATTTCGTTGCGTTAGGTGTGTTACTTAATATTCCTAAAGAAAAGTTGACCTTACTAAATAAGATTAAGGATAATAGAAATATCATAGATGGATTTATTGCCTTATGTTTATCAGAGTATCAGATTTTGTCCAAAGTTGATTTAGAAGATTTTTTAGAAAATTATGATAGCTTGTTTAATATTTATAATTCATCTACTTTAGATAAGAAAGAAAAAACAATGGACTATTTGCAAAATTGGTATAATAAAATGAGAGGAACATATTTTTGGGGCTCACACAAAGATACAGGTTTTTTATATACTGGATATTGGTCCTTTGAAGTTGCCGCACTGGTAAAGATACTCAACATACCTGATGCTTCTTTTAGAGACCACAAATATTACCCTTATGATTTAGTGCATTTTGGAGGTTAAATGTGTTTAAAAAATTATTTCAAAAACCGAGAGAAATAGAACCTAATTTTTACGAAAATGGTTCAGAATTCGTAGGTGTATTTCCTTTAGTGGAGAGTGATGAGAAAGTCTCTTTCCCAAAATATCCTGAAAGGAAATACCAAGTAGATGGGAACCCAATAGAGGAGTTTCGTTTGTTAGTTATGTCTGAGATAAAAGACTTAGTGATTGCGGATATAGCTTTTAGAGATGGTTTGGAAAAACTATCTAGCAAGGTTCAAAAAGAAACGGCTGACTCAATCATTGTTTCTGCGCTGACTACTGATGATTTGCTAGCTCTCTTTTCATGACAGTTGAATGAATAATGAGAGTGAGTAAGAAACTCAAGTAGTGAGTTGTTTCATCTAAATGTATTAGCATTTAGAGACTAAAAACCCAGCTTGTCGTGTGAACAAGCTGGGATTTTAAGTCTCTATGGGCATAAAATTTCTGATAATTTTTCCAACGATACGAGGTTCTTCTTCTGCTGACACAAAGAGGTCCTCGTATTTTTTATTGAGGGAAACAAGTTGATATCTGTTTTCTGTTAGGATGCAAACTTCCTCATTTCAGGCTACCGCATAAATAGTTCCGTCATAGTCAAATCCACTAGCACGAATAAGAGCTACCTCACCGTTTTGATAGACAGGTTTCATAGAATTACCGCTAATCCACGAAGCAATGTCGTAACCGTATTGTTCCTCATCAGAGTAAACTGTCTCAGTTTCAAACTCGTCAAAGAATCCTGCACCAAGACCAGCAGATAGCTGAATATCTGATAGTACTTGTACGGAGAAGAGTGGAGTGATATTGGAAGTTTGTTGGGAACGCAATAGTTCTTCAACACAGTCTCCTGCCTTTACTTGATTGTCAGGAGATGACTGAAGGTAGTTATTAACGATATTATATTCAGATTTGAAATAGGTGACTGGGACATTAAGGATTTTGGCGAGGGTAGTTAAGTTTTTGTGATTAGGGATATTTCTTCCGTTTTCCCAATTATGGTGAGCTGAACGGTGAACATTTAATTGAACAGCAATTGCAGTCTGTAATATCTTAATTTCAAGTCTTCATTGTTTTAACTCTTGTGTGAAAATACTAGCAGCTCCTTTGTTCAGCTATAACTCAACAAAATTATATCAGATTTTTTATTTTGCAACTAGAATGAAAAAAAGTCTATCAATACAAATCGATAGACTAATATTTACTAATCGTTTTTAAGGACGGCTAGTATTTGTTTGGCAATTTCATGAATTGTTGGCACACATACAGAATTTCCGAATTGCTTGTAGGCTTGTGTATCAGAGACTGGAATTATATACTCTTCAGGGAATCCTTGAAGTCTAGCTGCTTCCCGTGGAGTAATTTTACGTGGATTTTTATCTTTTTGTTCTATTAAAATTTCACTTCCATCTTTATAGTATCGAGCAGAAAGTGTATTTGTGTATGGACTGTCAGCGTTAAATAGTGAGTAACCGAATCCATTTCCTTTTGTTTTATGCTCGGCTTTCCTTCGTTGATGTCCTTCCCAAAGTTTATCAGAGATGGTGTATTTTTTATCAACATTACTTTGTAGAATATTTCCTAGTTTAGTTTCTAATTTTAACGGTTTGGGGAATTTGAATTCTCTATAATTCTTTACACAAGTTTTATCAAATCCAACAATGTAAATCCTTTCTCGATTTTGCGGTACACCAAAATCTCTTGCCTTAAAAAGTACAGTAGAAGTACTATATCCTAAATTCTCAAGAGTTGAGATGATTATCTTGTAAGTCTTCCCTTTATCATGTGTCTTTAGATTTTTGACATTTTCAAGTAAAAAAGCTCTTGGACGTTTAGCCTTTATGATTCTAGCAACATCAAAAAATAGTGTTCCACGAGTATCTTCAAACCCTAGACGTTTACCGGCTTGTGAGAATGCTTGACAAGGAAAACCAGCGACAAGTATATCATGATTCGGTATTGTGTTTTCATCAATCTGAGTAATGTCACCTTCTGGAGTATCTCCAAAATTTGTAATGTATGTTTTTTGAGCAAATTTATCCCATTCACTTGTAAATACAGTTTCTACTTCATTTGTTAATTGGAAACCTAGTCTAGTCCCGCCTATCCCAGCAAAAAGATCAATCATTTTGAACGGAAGATTTTCGTTAATAGTAAATGGTGGATTTTTTAAAGAATTAAAAAATGCCTGAATACTAGACTGTTCCAGTTTTGAAGGACGTGTTTCATCTGCTTCCCACCGTCTAATAGTTCTATCTCCAAATTTTTGAAGACCGAGGGCATCAGCTAATTCTTTTTGAGTGAGATTATATTTTTTTCGTAGAAATTTTATATCATTTCCCGAAAGATTATCTACAATTGGAGATTTTTTTGATAAAATATTGGTAGTAGTCAATTTTCTTTTACTTTCTAAAATGTGTCTATTGAAGGTCAATTTGTCCTATGATTGACACTTTAACACATTTTATAATATTAGTCAATCTAGGAGGCCTAATTATGCTAAAGGATTTAGCAGTTATTTTTGATGAACAAAGTAAAATTGCATCGGAATTTCTATTAAAGAATGACACTGAGGTGATTCTCTCTACTGAATTTAAAGCGAAATATAACGAACATCTTGATACCCTAGGTGATGAAATTCGTTTTGAACAGTATAATTCGAAATATATCACTAATGGTAAGTTTATAATAATTCCGAATCAGTGGTTTTATCTTGCTTTTATAGCGGCGCCATATTACAAAGAATTTCTTAAATATAAATCAATCTTGTTGGATGCACTATCAGGCGATGATTTTAAAGCATTTTGTCAATCAGCTAGAAATGGTGAATTAGATGAAAATGTATTTGATTCTATCTCAGATGGTTTATCGGAAATTGAAAAGTTATTTCTAAAGAAATTTGTTACCGATTATCATTGGTGGCACGGAGGGAAGGAAATCCACAGGGGTGATAGTTATATATCACCAATTTTAGCTTTATTAAAGCTAATTAATGCTTCCTCTGAACATGTAGCAATTATTGTAAAGTATCTCGTTGATGCAGATTTTGATTTAAGTGATGTGAATAAGTACTTTGAACTAGTTGAATTGGAAAGTCAAAGCCTAGATACTACCACTTATGACAATACTAACCCTGTGGGGGATAATATTCTTCTCTATGGGGTTCCAGGATCTGGAAAAAGTTATAAAATTGCTACCGAATATTGTAATGATGAAAATAGAATGGAGCGATTAGTTTTTCATCCAGACTATATGAATACTGACTTTGTCGGTCAAATAATGCCTACTGTAAAGGAAAATGGAGATATTACCTATCTTTTTTCACCAGGACCTTTTACAAGAATTGTGAAAAAAGCAATTGATAATCCTAGTGAACACTATTATCTTGTAATTGAGGAGTTAAATCGAGGCAATGCCCCCGGAATATTTGGAGAAATCTTTCAATTATTGGATAGAAGTGCTAGTGGTGAGAGCGTCTACGGCATTAACAATTCAATAGTTGCTGCGGAAATTTATGGTGATAAGTCACATCAAATTAAAATTCCATCTAACTTATCGTTACTTGCGACAATGAATACAGCTGACCAAAATGTATTTACTCTTGATACAGCATTTCAACGTCGATGGACAATGGAAATGATTGAAAATGATGTTGATTCATCGGAATATGGGAATTATTATATTGCTGATACACAATATTCTTGGAAAGTATTCAACAAAGTTATCAATAAAAAGATTCTTGAGACTAGTAGCCAGACTCTAACTTCAGAGGACAAGAGAATGGGAGCATACTTTATTTCTGGTAATGTATTGAATATTGAACGGATACGCCAAGTACCAGAAGGTGATTCCAGTAAAGATTTCAATAGAAAAAATAAACGCTTTGCAGAAAAAGTTTTGAAATATCTTTGGGATGATGCCTTCAAGTTTAATCGTGAAGATATTTTTGATGTTGCTTTGTATCCAAGTTTAGAGGCAATTATTAAGCGTTTCACAGATAATGATAATCCTGAAAATGGGCGTTTTGATGTTTTCGCAAAAGATATCAAAGAGGAGTTAGATAATCTTAGGGAAGCAACTTTAATAGATAATAACATCGACATAGGAGAAGATGATGCTGACAGTTCCGAATAAAACCTTACTGGATATGTGTCGTGTTGCAACAAATATGGAAGGTGATACGTTTGTTGGTATTAAAGCTGAGATAATAGATGGTATACAAGAAGTTACTGTAAATTTTCCATTAGGTTTTGAACTTGCAAAAGATGCAGAAACTGCAAGAAGGGATATAATTGCCCTTGTTTCCGTCTTACAAGCTCATAATGATGAAGAATCTCGTCTAAGATCCGTAAACGTTAACCAAGCTTTAAAAACATTAAACTTTCCAATGGAGGCTTACACATTTGTTATACACGATTTTATTAATCGTGGTACATACTATAAGGAAACTGAAGAGTACTATATTCAAACTTTGGGAGGTCGAATTAATTGGTCAAGAACTATAAAACGTGTTCAACCAGTTGTTCAAGAAAGTGGATTCAAATTTTTGAAAATGGAATCTAAAAAGCAAAGTGATACTAATATCACTCTTTTAACGGAAATAAACAAATTCTGTGTGTATGAAGCGTTTCTAAATATGGGGTGGTTGTATCAGCTTCCTCAACCTGAAAAAGCTTGTATTAATTACAATAGATCTCAATTTGAGTCTATAATCAAAAAAAAGATGGCAACAACTTTTAATGATATGGAGAGAAGACTTTTCCAAAGTATGATTGACATACTTAATTATAAGGATAGGCAAGAGGAACCAGATAAGTTTTATTTTGGAACTAATAATTTCCAATACATTTGGGAAAATCTTATAGATTATACATATGGAATTGCCAATAAAACCTTATATTTTCCTAGAACAAAGTGGGATTTAGTTTTTGAGACAAAGAGTTCAAAAGGGTATGCTTTAGAACCGGATACTATTATGGTTTATAATGATAATGTTTTTGTCTTAGATGCAAAATACTACAAGTTTGGTCAAACTAACTTAATGAAAGATTTGCCTCCGTCAACAAGTATTAATAAGCAAATTACATATGGTGAGTATGCAGCAAATCAAGATTCGCTTAAAAAAATACATGGACAGAATTCAAGAATATATAATGCATTTTTAATGCCATTTTCAAAGAGTCACGAAATTTTTCAAACTGATGGAATGTATCAGTATATTGGAGAAGCTCTTGGTGATTGGAAGGGTCAAGATAAAACTTACGAGCGAGTTCAAGGTATTTTAGTTGATGTAAAAACTTTGATACATAATTCCACTAGAAATCGGACTCAGTATATCCAAGAGTTATCCGATTTAATCTCCGAGAAGGTTGATGAAAAAATAGCGAATATGTAAGAAGACTTTTAGTGATTATTATCACTGAAAGTCTTTTTGTTTATTTCTATATCTTCTCTGGGAGGAGGCATTTTTACAACTTTCAGAGCAATATTTTTTAATTGTATTTGACCTTTGGACATAAAATGGGGTGTTACATCCGATATTTTCACAAATTTTATACATTGCAATTTTAGGGTTTGAGTAAAATAAAGTGAAGTAAAATGCTGAAATTAAATCTGGTAAATTCCAATCAGGTAGTAGAGTATCTAAATTTATTTTAGGTTGCACTTTAGCTAATCCACTATTAATTTCCAGTGCAAGTATTTCCTTTGACAAGATTAATAGTGCATTTTTTAATTCACTTGATTTCATAAAATTTGATAAGTCTTCATCTTCAAAATCTAAATTTGCATTTGTAATGTCGCAAATACCAACCTTACTGAAGAACAAATATATGAAGTCAATAATGTGTACTGTTATTGGTTCAAGATTTGCAGGTTTGTTTACATACAGATAAAAAATATCCTTTATAAAATCATCGTATTGTGAATTTTCAATTATGTCTTGATAAAGTAAAATATCTAAATCACATGTAAATCCGTTTTCGGAAAATTTATTCTCTACCTTTATGTACGTTGTTATTTTACCAGTTGAAGAGGTATGTCTTGATGTCATATCATTTAAGTTTTTTTCTGGTATTGAATTGCGAAGTCCATGAAATGGAAACAAAGAAGGGAATATGTATTTACTTTTTCCAAGATTTAGCTCTAATTGTGGCTTACCAATTAATAAGAATGTACTTAATAATAATTCTTTGTATTCAATCGATTTGGCGATATTGTTGAAAATTGATAAAAGAAGTTTAAGTCTGATTTGGAATTCAAGAATGTAATTAAACTCAATGCTATCAAAATTTTCACTACTTTCCCAATCAAATAAAAATCCATATTTATTTAAATAATCTATAAAGGTACTTTTGTTAATGGACAAGAACTCACCAAACGGATTATTTTTTTTGACTCTACATTACTTGTAACAAGACCCGTTAAGCTATCAAAATTATATTTTGCATAATCAGGTTTAGGCAAATGTGAGCAATATAATGTAAGAATCTCCTGACCAGAGTTAGGATCAAAAGTGTCTGTTAATGAATACTTTTCAATCTTATTTTCAAATGTAAATTTACTTTCCATATATAGATTACTTTCTGGATTATTATAAACTAATTTTAATCTAAAATAAACAAAAAAACAATAACGATATTAAATAATAATCGTTTTAATCGTGAACTTCAATTACGTAATGTTTTCTATTACAATTTAACTATGAGATGAGATATCTCTAAACGATTATCATTACAAAAACTGAGTCGTGACGACGACCATAATTTCAGAAGTTTTGGTATAGATTACTTATTTCAGCTTGTGAAATTGGCTGACCGATAACATAGAGGAAAGTAACTGTGCGGTCAAGAATATTTTTTGCATGCCTTGATTTGTCATGTGTGCTTTCGGTATTAACTGGAAAGTCAATCAATCATGATAAACAAGGACAAGATTTATAACGAATGTCAAAAGCAAGAATGCTCGCTAGAAGTGGAAGTATTAGAGGGACAGGTGTTAGCTCCTATGTTGGTTGAGAACCAACAAGTTATCGAGGATATGAAACTCAAACGAGAAACCCTTCGCTCTTGGCGACCTGCTAAACAGTTGAATGTTTATGTATTGGTTGCTTTTATTCCAGTGTATCCTGAAGAATATGCTCAAACTGAACGAATATATAAAGATGCTGTTGAGAACTTTTTGAATGAGTTTCGTCAGCGTAAGTCAAAAAATGTGAAAGAGATTATTTCATACGAAGCATGGATTGATACGGATGAATCCAGTCTTTACAGTTCTACTGAAGAATTGGAAGGGTTTATGTTTGCAGAAATGCTGCAAGATTTGCTGGAGAAAGTAAGGCAAGCAGATAGGGATTTGTATGATATCACTTTAGGGTTACTAGCTAAAGAGTTTGATGAGAGCATTGAGGATGTGTTTGCGAGAATTGGGGTTAAACGTTCTACAGGTTTCTATCGTTTGCCCAAAGCTCGTGCTCTGCTGGCAGCACTATTGAAAGAATTAGATCCGAAATAATGAATAAACGAAAAAGGTTCATTACCAAATTCAGGTAGTGAACCGTTTTTTTGTTGTTTAGTCTTTTTGGTAGAAGGAACATTCATATCCATCTGCACGAAGATTGATATCAGGCATCCAGTCTGGTGCATTACTCATCAAGGTTGCGATTTCCTCAAGCCTTTGGTCTTGGTCACACTCAATGATTACCTCATCATAGATGTGACCTACAATCTTGAAGCCTTTCAGTCGTTTCATAGCATACGCAAGAATATCACGACTGATAGCTTGAACAATGTTCTCGACAAATTTTGGTCCATAGCTTTCAAGTATTTCCCAACGTTTGGCAGTACCTGTTCCCTCATAGGTAACGGATTCGCCACCAAATTGGTTTTCCCCCATTTTAGGTTTGACATAGGAGAGTTTTCGGCCTGATGGAAGAGTGATGAATAACATCCCTTTGATGACTTCAAATTGCACGCCGTGGGTTTCCGTCTGAATTTGCTCTTTTACTGCAGTTTTTACAGCCCTGTCTACATCCCACCAAAAAAGGACAACGTTGGGGTTAGCTTGTCGCCAAGAGTCTACAAGTGGCTGGAGTTCTTCTTCTGATAGCCCCATTTCAATAGCTCCCATGGCTTTTAATGCACCAACAGATCCGCCATAGCCACAGGCTAACTCCGCAATCTTTCCTTTCTGACGCAGTTCGACATTTTGGCCATGTTTTTCGACAGGAACTCTAAACATCTGAGAGGCGGACATGCAGTAGATGTCCTTGCCCTGTTCAAAGACCTTGCTCCGCCATGTCTCTCCTGCGAGGTGAGACAAAACACGCGCCTCAATGGCAGAGAAATCGCAGACGATGAACTTCTTACCGTCATTTGGTACAAAAGCAGTGCGGACGAGTTGAGATAGGGTCTCTTGGGTATCGTAGAGTAAGTTAACAGTGGTATAGTCTCCATTTTTCACTAAATTTCTTGCCTCTGTTAAGTCGCTTAATTCATTCCTAACGAGGTTCTGAATTTGCACCAAGCGACCAGCCCAACGCCCTGTACGGTTTGCGCCATAGAATTGGAACATTCCCCTTGCTCGGCCGTCCTTACAGACACAGTTCACCATGGCTTGGTATTTGGAGACACTGGATTTGGCAGCTTGCTGACGAAGTTTGAGAATTTGTGCTGTTTTCTCGTTGACTGTTTTGATAGCTTTCTTATCGAGAGAATCAGTCGTTACTCCGTGTTCTCGTAGCCAACCTATCATCTGAAGAACAGAGTTTGGATTTTCAAGACCAGTAAGTTCTTTAAGCTCTTCTTGGATTTTAGCTTTGCTTTCTTTGTCAATGGCAATAGCTGCTTTGACAAAGTCCACATCAATACCAATCCCACGGTCATTGATAACCTGGTCTTGATGATATTCGTCCCATACAAAGTCAGGAACAGGGTGGTTACGGAGTTTGTCTTTGATAGCTAATTCAACTTCAACGTCTCGTTTGTTGTAGGCTATAAAAGTACTCCATTTATCTGGGGCATGGTGTGGGTAATTCCGTGTCCGTCCACCATTGACCTTAGTTGGTTTACAAGGGAGACAGAAGTAACGGATCAAATCCCCACCAGTTTTGAGTTTCTGGTCTTTGAGTTTGAGAACAGTACCAACTCCATCAAGTGAGAGTGGCAGTCCAAGGTATGCTGACCAAACCATACTACATCGCCATGATTTTGGATTTAGGAAGCTATCGGACAGTAGTTCAGGGTGGTGTTTCTTCAACCAGTTAGACAGGCAGATACGTTCAAAGGAAGCATTAAAAGCCCACTTGATAATAGTATCGTCAACTAAGGCTTGAATAATCTCGTTAGGAAGTTTTTCATTAGTTAGATCATGAATAGTGACTGGACCATTATCAATAGAAATAGCTAGAAGAAGAATTTCAAAGGAATCATCTTCTGCATAGCGATAGACGCCAGATTTCCGTAAATCAACTTCTGAATACGATTCAATATCAATACTCAATTCTTTCATTGTCAATTCTTATCCTTTCTTAAAAAGGTGGCAGGAGTGCTGCCACCAGAAGTATTATCGGCTACAACGTAGCGGAGTTGAGTTGCTTTTTTGAAGTTTCTTCTCTGCTTTTCGTTTCTTTTCCTGACGGATGTCATCTCTAATTAACATATAGTTAAAGTAGAGTCCGAGAAAGATGTAAACCCCAATCAAAATATAACTCAAAATAATATCAAACATTTACTATACCTCCCAATCTTAGTTCAAGAAATCATCATCATCTTCAATCGCAAAATCATCTTCTGCACGAGTACGCCCACCAAGTAGTTCTCCGTCACGGAGTTTTTGCAGGTTGTTAAGTCCACAGGCGATTCCTTTATTCCCATTTGAGTTAAAAGTGTAGAAAGTGATGGAGGCACGCCCGTAGATACCTGAGTAGAGTTCAGAAGTATCGATAATCTCTTGGCGATTACCATCCACCACTCCTGGTTTATGTGGTGAGTTGGCGTTCACAAAATAGGCGTTTTGATAGGCTTCATCATCTGGACGTTCTAGATCACCGTCACGCAGTGGTGTTTTAAGGATAGAAAGTGCAGGAACAGTTTTTCCATTACCTTTGAGTTTGGATTCGCCTTCTTTGTAGGCTAATTCAATAGCTGCTTTGATTTTATCAATAGTTTCCACATCATCTTTTGGAATGATGAGAGAGACACTGTACTTGGGAGTGCTACCATTGATGGATTTTGGTTCATTGGCATTCAAGTAGCTGAAGCGAGTGTTTTTACCAGTAATTACTTTTGTTGTGTTTGCTTTTGTTGACATATGTTAATCCTCTTTGAATTCATTTGTTGCTAGGTTCATCTCTTGACGACTATCGTCAAGAGGAACGAGTGTTGGTTTACCGCTTGGTTTTATGATGAGACTACCAAGTAAGTCATTAAAGGTTTTCTTGCCAATGAGCTTTGTCATGGCAGTAATGGTAAGAAGTTTCTTTTCGTAAGGGTTAAAGCCAGCTTCAATCACAGCCTGACTGACGGCAACTTCGTCCGAATACTTACGAACAGAACGTCCTTCTACCAGTTTATAACCAGGGATTTTATTACCTTCAGTGGCTTCTTTCAAAGCATAGGCTTTGACATCATTAGCCCAAGAAACCAGTAAGTCTAGTTTAGGTAATATCTCTGCAATATCCTCGTTATCAAGAGTAGCGGGATCCGCAAACTCCATCTTGGCGAGCGCTAAATTATCCTCCGCCCGTTTGCGACAGACATTCTTGAGTTTGCAGAACTGGCAGTGTTTGCCTGATGTCAGTTCTCCCTCTCCCTTGAAGGCGAGTGTTGCTTTGGGTGAGAGTTGGTTTTCAGCCCACTCAAGGAGTTCAGCCTTATCCATCTCAAAGGTAGAAATGTTATTCTTTCGTGGTTGAAAGATGGTCATGGTGACCTTATCAAAATCATAGAGTCCATCAAACATTTCAAGAGCACCTAAGGCATAGCACATCATTTGTGGGTTGTGGTCTGCATCAACCAGAACGCCAAGACCGTGCTTGTAGTCGATAACTTGAAGAAGTCCATCTGCCACAATCAAACAGTCGCTTGTACCGAACCCTTCAGGAACCCATTTGGAGAAGTCAAGTCGCTGTTCGACCAGAACCGTTGGGTCTCGAGAGTAGCCTTTGGCTTTCTCCACTTGTTCCATGACGAAGTTGCGATATTCTTCGGCACAAGCCTGCATTTCTTCATTGTAGAAAGCCAAGTCCTCTGTTGGGTCTCGCGCTTTTCTTCCAAGTGCTTTCTCAACAAGGTAGGCACAAAGCTCGTGAGCGTCAGTTCCTTCGAGGGCAAACTCAGAGGTCACATCAGGCATATCTTCCGTTAACCGAACGGAAGGTGGGCAAGCCATCCAGCGGTGGGATGCTGAAGCAGACAGGATGGCATGACTAGGCATTTCCAATTCCTCCAGCTTCTTCAAGAACCGCTACGTAGTGTTCAGTAGCTAAGGCTGATAGGGATTCTGCCCCATATTTGTTTAGAAGAGCACGGACCTCATTTTTATAGCCATCTTTAGCTTTGGTCGCAAGGACTGCACGGATATCTTCTAGTTTGAGTTCCTTTTGTTGTTCAGATTTTGGTTCTTCCGAAGTTGCTCCAGTTTTTTCCTCGGTAGAGAGGAGTTTCTTGAACTCGTCTACCAAGCGAAGGTAGTATTTAGCTGTGCCTTCCATCTCGGTAATCAGTTCAAGTAGTTGTTTGTGTTGACTCATTTTGTTTCCTCCTTTTTTAATTTACGAGCTAAGAGCCTAGCGATAACGCTGATAGCGATGAGTGTGTCTGTCAAGTCTTCTTGTTCTTGACGATTCATGGTGTTTTTCATAGAAAGTCCTCCTTTAGGTTTGTTTGGGTTATTCTTTCCCTTACACCTACTAGGGGGACTTTTTTGCGTTTTAGTCTAAACAGATTCAAAAAATCATAAAAAAATTGAGCGATGGGAGGTCGCTCAATAGCTATTTATAGAAGAAAAAATTTTTTTGAAACTTTTTGGACTAAATGTCTTCATTCTTCCCCTAGTAGGTAGGAAGGGAAACCTTCACAGATTATTTTCCCAAATGGAGGCTATGATTTATGCAATTTACCCTATCTCATTCAGGACAGACTGGAGTTCAAACAACTACGGTCTATCCTTATCAAGTAACGATTACCGATAAAGCAACCTTACAAACCACTGCTCAGTATGACCATGTAGCCAGTTTGTTTACAAACAACACCCGCTCCAATGCCAACTTCATCAAGTCGGATGTGCTGGTCATGGATATAGACAATGACCACACAGATAAGTCCGATGAATGGGTAACAGAGGAGCTACTTAAAGATATCTTTGCGGATTACAACTTTGCCTTGGTGACTAGTCGAAACCATATGGTTCAAAAAGGGGACAAGGCTGCTAGACCTAAATTCCATATTTACTTCCAAATTGATGAAGTTATGGATAGGGATGCCTATACATTACTTAAAGAAGAACTCGTTAATCGCTATAGTTTCTTCGACACTAATGCCAAGGATGCGGCTCGGTTTTTCTTTGGAAATCCTAACGCAGAAGTCCTATGGCATGACTCTTGGTTAACCATCGACGATGACTTACGAGATGACACGACTGCCCAAGATACTGAAGAGGACTTCGATGTTGATTTCTACACACCACCTACTGGGCCAATCAATGAAGGCAGTCGCAATTCAACCATGTCAGTCTTTGCCGCAAAGATTTTAAAACGTCTTGGTGTTACAAGAGAAGCTAGAGAAGGATTTGATGAACAAGCTCTAAAATGTGTTCCCCCTCTTGAGAAAGCAGAGCTTGATACCATTTGGGGAAGTGCCGTTCGATTCTATAACAAAACGATTAAGCAGTCACAGGGGTATGTATCGCCTGATGCTTATCAACAAGAAGCCATGCGACCTGATGACTATACCGATATTGGTGAAGCAGGTTTACTAGCTCGTGAATATGGAGACCGAATTGCTTTTACTCGTGAGACTGACTATCTTGCTTTCAATGGGAAACACTGGGTGGAGGATGAGCAATTGGCCATGCGACAGGTTCATGTTTTCTTGGATGAGCAACTAGCAGTGGCAGATGCCAACCTAGAGGATAAGACAAAATGGCTCATCCAAACAGGTATTTCAGAGGAGCTGATTTTTAAAGGGCTTAAAGCTATCGAAAAAGCTATTGATAGTCCAATTCAATCATCAGCCTTTAAGGACTATAAAAAAGCATTTGATTTCCATAAATTCGTCATGAAGTATCGAAACTATCGTAATATGTCAGCTATTGTCAAAACAGCCAAGCATATGGTTCGTATGAGTGTGTCTGAGTTTGATAACAATGAAATGTTGCTCAATACTCCTAAAGCCACCATTAACTTATCGCAAGGCTTAGCTGGTGTAAAAGACCATGATTCGACTGACTATATCACTAAGATGGCAACAGCCTCACCAAGTGATAAAGGAAAAGGCTTGTGGCTAGAGACTCTAGCAACTTTCTTTTGTGGTAATCAAGAACTAATCGACTACGTTCAGATGGTGGTGGGTATGGCTGCTATTGGAAAGGTCTATCAAGAACATTTAATAATCGCTTATGGTAGTGGAGCCAATGGAAAGTCAACCTTCTGGAATACCATTGCTCGAGTACTTGGGAACTATTCTGGAAAATTATCGGCTGACGCTCTGACTATGAGTGTTCGACGAAATGTCAGTCCTGAGATGGCTGAGTTGAAAGGAAAACGCCTCATCATCGCTTCTGAGATGAGTGAGGGAATGAGACTCAACACTTCGATGGTGAAACAACTCTGTTCAACCGATGAAATCCTAGCAGAGAAGAAGTACAAGGCACCTTTTCATTTTGTACCATCACACACGCTGGTTCTTTACACCAATCATCTACCTAAAGTAGGTGCGAACGATGATGGGATTTGGCGACGTCTGATTGTTATTCCTTTTAATGCCAAAATCACTGGGCGTTCAGATATTAAAAATTTTGCGGACTACCTTTACGATGAAGCATCCGAGGCAATTATGTCATGGATTATTGAAGGTGCAGAAAAAGCAATCAATGCCAATTTCAAGTTAACTCTGCCAAAGGTTGTTGCTCAATCTGTGTCTGCCTACCGAGAAGCTAATGATTGGATGGGACAGTTTCTTGGTGATTGTTGTGAGATCGGCGACCAATTAACTGAGAAATCAGGAAAACTTTACTCGGCTTATCGAGCTTATTGTGCTGGTATCAATGAGTACACGCGCAGCACGACGGATTTTTACACAGCTCTTGCGAATGCTGGTTTCACCAAGAAAAGAACAAACAAAGGCGTTATAGTGAAAGGTTTACAGTTGAAATTAGATGATGATTTCCTTGATTAACAGTGTAAATCAGTGTAAGTTGCCTCTAGCATTAGGAGGTGTTAGTGCATGTCGTGATAGTTAAGTCACAGAGTGATTACCAGAGTAGCTGAAAGTTGCTGTTTTTAGTGACGAAAAACGTTTATGCAAAACTATCACGACTTTCACTGGGGTTAAAAAGTGCAGGTTGAGAAGGTCACATACAAAAGTTACTATAGGAGATTTCAAGGTGTAGGTTTAGTTGGTCTTTTCTATAACTTAGATATAGAGAAAAATAAAAAAAGATAAAAGAGATATAGGAAAGTAATGTAACTGACTGTCGTGAATTGCACTTTCCTCTTGGCGATGTTTTGACGAAAGGATTGGTTATGAGAGAAAGATTCGTAGAGCAGAAGGTGGTAAGTGAAGTGAAAAAGCGTGGTGGAATTTGTCCCAAGTGGGTATCGCCATCTTTCGCTGGTGTGCCGGATAGGTTGGTGTTTTTCCCCAACGGAAAGTTTGGTCTGGTGGAAGTAAAAGCCCCTGGCGGAAAGCCACGCTTGTTACAAGTGACAAGGCACAAGATGTTTGAAAGTTTAGGCTTTAAGGTTCATGTGCTAGATAGTGTTGAGAAGATTGGAGAAGTGTTAGATGAGATTGAGTTTACATGAGTATCAAGAAGTCACTAAGGACTTCATCATAAGAACCCCTTATGCGGCAGTCATCCTAGACATGGGGATGGGAAAAACTGTCACCACTCTATCAGCCATTAACGAGCTGATGTTTGACCGATATGAAGTGCATAAGGTATTGGTCATCGCTCCCCTTCGTGTCGCAAACACGGTATGGAGTGACGAGATTGAGCAATGGGCAGAGTTGCGTCACTTACGGTATTCGAAAATTGTCGGCACTCCAAAACAACGGAAAGCAGCTCTAGAGAAAGATGCGGATATTTACATCGTCAACCGTGAAAATCTCCCTTGGTTGGTGGAGCAGTGCAGCCCCTATTTCAAGTGGGATATGGTAGTCATTGATGAACTCTCGTCTTTCAAGTCATGGCAGTCTAAACGTTTCAAGGCTTTCATGGGCATGCGTCCCTACATGAAACGTGTGGTTGGCTTGACTGGGACACCAAGTTCCAATGGACTGATGGACTTGTTCGCAGAGTTCAAAGTCATTGATGGTGGTGAGCGTCTAGGTCGATTTATCGGAGAATACCGTAGTCGATATTTTGAGGAAGGTCGTAGGAACGGCAATGTCGTCTATGAGTATATCCCAATGGATTATGCGGAGTACCAGATTTACGACAAGATTGATGACATTACCATTTCCATGAAAGCAATGGATTATCTTGAGATGCCTGAGCTGATTTCAACCAAGAAGTTAGTACGACTAACGGAGAAGGAAAAAACAAGCTACACCCAGTTCAAAAAGGACTACATCTTGGCTGACCTTGAAGAAAGAGAAGTTACGGCTGCCAATGCGGCTAGTCTGTCAAACAAACTGGTACAAATGGCAAATGGTGCCGTCTATTCAGATGACAATCAAGTGGTGACTCTTCATGACCAGAAACTGGATGCCCTTGAAGATATTATCGAAGCAGCCAACGGTGAGCCAGTACTGGTTGCCTATTGGTTCAAGCATGACCTTCAGCGTATCGAGGAGCGTTTGGCAAAGCTCAATGTTAAGGGCACAGCCCTTAAAACTGAGGGGGATATTCGTGAGTGGAACAAGGGGAAGATTTCTGTTGGACTCTTACACCCTGCAAGTGCCGGTCATGGACTGAACCTTCAAAAGGGCGGACACCATTTGGTTTGGTTCGGTTTGACTTGGTCCTTAGAGCTTTACCAACAAACCAATGCCCGTCTGTGGCGACAAGGACAACAAGCTGAGACAGTTGTCATCCAGCACATCGTAACGGAAGGCACCATTGACGAAGAAATCCTCAAAGCACTGGAAACCAAAGATGCCCAACAGTCACGGCTGATTGAAGCTGTCAAAGCACAAGTAGGAGGAAGGGATGGATAGAATTGAGTATTTGATGAAAAATTATAGCGATGTGAAGTTGAAGTTTTCCTTGGTGGAAAATCAACTGCTAAACTTTCGTCCAATCAGCGAGGAGAGTGTGATCCAGTCATTGGTTTATGAAAAACCAGATATGGAGAGGGTAAAAACTTCTCAGACCAATTCACGTTCAGAGAATATTGCACTCAGTTTCCGAGAAAAGTTGGAGAAAGAAAACAAGGAATATTGGGATAGTTTGATGGCGTGCTATCATTTTCTTAAGACTGAACTAGAGTTCTTTGAAAGTATGGTTAACCTTATACCAGATGACTTGAAGCAGTTTGCGAAGGACTTGATTTTCAATGAGATGAGCTGGGACGATATTTCTAGTCACTATGAGATTAGTCGTTCCACAATCTCTTACCGTAAACGTAAGGTACATCAGCAACTAAAGAAATGTTATGGTTGGATGAGCAGGAACATTGATTTAGATGAATCAGCGTTTCAAATTCCTCTTTCGAACTAATTTCGAACCGAAATTGAACTAAATTCGAACTGTTTTCGAACCAAATTTATACCAAATTCGAACTGTTTTTATTTTGAGACTGTGCTATACTTAAACTGTCGAAAAATATAAAAAATCTTCCAGTAATGACTGGATATACCTTCGCTTGTACGGTAATATACAGCTACAAAAACAAGAGGAGGTCATCAAAATGACAAAACGACAACAAGAAAAACTCAATGCTCTTTGAACAGCGATTGCTCAAGAAGAACTTTTGGTTGAAACTTTAGAAACTCGCATGAGTGACAACCTTGATTTCTATGATGTTTCGGTTTGGGGAATCAAAAGAGCACTCGAGCGAGCCTACGAAGCAGGCCAACAATCAGTAAACTAAAGCCTAGCCACAAGGGTTGGGCTTTTTGCGTGGAGGAAAACATGATTTTTACCAGTGAACAAGTTTCAAGCGGACATCCAGACAAACTCTGTGACCAAATCTCAGATGCGATTATGACGGAATGTCTCAAGCATGATAAGAACAGTCGGGTGGCTGTTGAGACACTTATCAAAGATAACCAAGTAATTGTAGCAGGAGAAGTCTCAACCAAACATTTATTTAACTTAGAAGGAATCGTAAAAAATGTTCTGGAACCTTACGGCATGACGGATGTGATGGTAACTAATCTTCTTGGTGTTCAAAGTCCAGATATTGCACAAGGTGTTAATGCTGGTGGAGCTGGTGACCAAGGCATTATGTTTGGTTATGCGACCGATGAAACACCAGAGTTCTTGCCACTCCCTTATGTGTTGGCGACTCGTGTTCTTGAAAAGTTAGCCAACCTTGGTCACCCTGCCTTGGGTAAAGATGCCAAGGCTCAAGTCACTTACGATTACAAAAACAAGCGTATCGACACCTTCCTCGTTTCTATTCAACACGATGAAGAGGTTGACCTCGCATTAGTGAAACGCATAGTCACCCAAGCCATGATGTCGGTTGCTCAATGCTATTGTCAGAACCTTGACTTCAGGGTTTTGGTTAATCCAACTGGTCGCTTTGTTCTTGGTGGCTCTTATGCAGACGCTGGTGTGACTGGTCGTAAGATTGTGGCAGATACCTACGGTGGCTTTGCCCACCACGGTGGTGGAGCTTTCTCTGGTAAGGATCCCTCTAAGGTCGACCGTTCAGCTGCCTACATGGCACGGAAGATTGCCAAGGACTTTGTTCGTGAGGGTTATGCCAAACGTTGTGAAGTGCAGTTGGCTTATGCGATTGGAGTTGCGGAACCAGTTGGTGTTTTTGTTAATACCTTTGGGACAAGTGATTACCCAGCTGACCAACTGGAGTGGGTGGTTCGTGAACGCTACGACTTGACCCCACAATGCATCATCAAGGAGCTAAATCTTTTGGACGTGGACTACACCAAAACCACTTGCCTTGGGCATTTTACAAAGCCTTACCTGCCTTTGGAGCAGTAAGATGCCACGTCGACCAAGCACCCCATGTAAGCAGAACGGTTGCCCTAACATTGTGACCTATGGAAACAAATACTGTAATGACCACAAGACTAACCACATGTTTGACGCCAAGTCAACCAAAGCTAAAGGTTACAATGCATGGTGGAACAAGGCAAGGCTTCGTTACTTAAAGCTCAATCCTCTGTGTGTCTATTGCCAAAGAAAAGGAAAACTGACCAAGGCAACGGTGGTTGACCACATCACTCCCCACCGAGGAGACCAAGAACTCTTCTGGAATCAATCCAATTGGCAATCTTTATGCAAATCTTGTCATGACAGAAAGACCAAGACGACTGACCGATATGTGGAATATAGCTATCGGTTTTAATATTGGAGTTTCGTTACAAAAGTATCCCTTTTTCTACCCTTGGGGGTAGGGGGGATCAAATCTCTAAACCCTTGTCTCACAAAGACCGACGCCCTCTCAAACGTGTAATTTCGCAAAATTCGTTAACGGGTACATCACATGAATTAGAAAATGGTGTAAAACCTTGAAATAACTACTTTTTAGCTTGGGGTATTATCGTCTTTGGATTACCAAAAAGGGTGGTTTTTGAACGAAAAATAGACTGAAAAACATAAAAAACAAGTATTTTAGATTAAGGAGAGAGACCTATGGACGAAAATCAACGTAGGCAGATTTGGAATCTGCGAAGTGAAGGATTTAGCTATGGAAAGATTGCGACTACGCTGAATATGTCTTACAATGCTGTCAAGAAATATTGCGGACGATTTCCTGAGTTAAAGGGTTATGGAAATGTTGTGAAGCAGATGTTTGACGAAGGAAACGGGAAGTATTGCAAACAATGTCATCAGCTGTTGAAACATCATCCCAAGGGTAGACCTAAAAAATTCTGCTCTGACTATTGTCGCAAAACTTGGTGGAATACTCATTCTGAAGAACATGACAAAACCAAAACTGCATATGATGAATTGACTTGTCAGAACTGTGGCAGGTCTTTTTTGTCCTATGCCAATCCAAAAAGAAAATATTGTAGCCACGAATGCTACATTCAAACACGATTTTATAAAGGAGGTCACAATGATCAATCAACCAACTATGGAGATTAAGGAGTTCCCTCTAAGTGACTTACAGCCAGCCTCGTACAACCCTCGAAAGAAACTCAAAAAGGGGGATAAGGAGTACGAGAAAATCAAGCAGTCTCTTCTCAAGTTTGGCTACGTGGATCCTATTATTGTCAATAAAGATTTGACAGTTATTGGTGGTCACCAGCGATTGACTGTATTGAAGGATTTGAATTATGAAACCGCTAAATGCGTCATCGTCGATTTATCCAAGGAAGATGAAAAAGCACTCAACATCGCTCTTAATAAAATCACAGGTCAATGGGATGAAGATCTTCTAGCCGATTTACTTTTGGATTTGCAGGAGTCGGATTTTAATCTCGATCTGACAGGTTTTGAACCACCAGAGATTGATGACATTCTCTCAAACGTTCATGATAAGGACTTGTCTGAAGATGACTTTGATGTGGAAGAAGAGTTGAAGAAACCGAACTTTTCAAAACGAGGGGACATTTGGCAACTCGGTAAACATCGAGTGATTTGTGGTGATTCCACTAAAGCAGAAACCTACGACCAGCTACTGGGCGATAAGAAAGCCAACCTAGTTGTGACGGATCCCCCATATAATTGTGATGTCGAAAAAACAGCAGGCAAAATTCAAAATGACAATATGTCAGACGGAGACTTCTGTCAGTTTCTTTATGACATGTTTACTCAAGTGGAAAATCACATGGAAGCCGATGCCTCCATCTACGTCTTTCATGCCGATACTGAAGGACTTAACTTTCGCAAGGCTTTCAAGGACGCTGGTTTCTATTTGAGCGGTTGTTGTATTTGGAAGAAGAACTCATTAGTACTTGGACGTAGTCCCTACCAATGGCAACATGAACCCTGTCTCTTTGGTTGGAAACAAAAGGGAAAACACCAATGGTTCAGTGACCGCAAGCAAACAACTATCTGGGAATATGACCGTCCCAAGTCTAGTAAAGACCACCCGACCATGAAGCCGATTCAGCTCATGGCTTATCCAATTCAAAACTCCTCCATGCGAGGAACTCTGGTGTTAGACCCATTCCTTGGTTCAGGGTCAACCCTTATGGCAGCTGACCAGACTGGTCGAGTTTGTTATGGGATTGAACTTGACGAGAAGTTCGTGGATGTCATTGTCAAACGTTATATGGAGTCAACTGGGGATACAGACGTGTCAGTCATCCGAGATGGTCAGATATTGACTTACGATGAAGCAAAAAGAAAGATGGAGGAAGAGGCATGACTCTAACTTTTCTTGATTTCTTTGCAGGAGTGGGTGGGTTTAGACATGGTTTAGAATTAGCTGGTTTCAAATGCATCGGTTACTGTGAAAAGGATAAGTTTGCACGGAAATCTTATGAAGTAATGTATGATACGAAAGGAGAGTGGTTTCATGATGACATCACAACTATTGACCCAATACGACTACCAAAAGCAGATCTCTGGTGTGCGGGAAGCCCTTGTCAGAATGTGTCTATCGCAGGCAAGCGAGCAGGCCTACGAGGTTCACGAAGTGGACTCTTTTTTACATTTGTTGATCTCATCCAAAGCCAAAAAGAAGAAGATAAACCCGAATGGGTTCTCCTTGAAAATGTTAAGGGACTTTTATCAAGTGGCGGGGGACGAGATTATCTCGACTATCTCTCTATCTTGGATGAAGCAGGGTACGACCTTGAATGGCAAGTGTTCAACTCAAAAGATTATGGAGTCCCCCAAAATCGAGAACGGATCTACACTCTCGGACATCTTAGAAGCCGAGGTCGACGAAAAGTATTACCTATCAGCGGAGAAAGCGGTCGCCATCTTAAGCAACTTATAGGTGGGATGCAGAGTTACCGTGTCTATGACCCGAGTGGGATTGCGACAACTCTTGTCGGTGAGGGTGGAGGACTGGGTGCTAAGACTGGTCTTTATTTGATTGACCAGTCTTTAACTGAACCGAAGCTGACGGAAGAAGCACGGTGTCTCACAGCTCGCTACACCGCAGGAGCTACCAAGCGTACGGCTATGAATTCTGGTGTCCTTGAGGTTCAACCCATTTTGACACCCAATCGAATCAACAAGCGTCAAAATGGACGTAGACTCAAGGAACAGGATGAGCCAATGTTCACATTGACCTCTCAAGACCGCCACGGTGTCCTTGAAGGCATTAAGGTCAGAAATGGGACAAAGCAGGGCTACCAATTGGCAGAGGTTGGAGATTCGGTGGATTTATCTTATCCAAACTCTCCAACGAGACGAGCAAGAGTAGAAAAAGGTATTGCCCATAACCTCTCCTGTGGTGGTCAAATGGGAGCTGTGGTTTGGAATGGTCGAGTGGTGAAAATCAGACGCTTGACCCCACGAGAGTGTTTCAGACTCCAAGGTTTTTCAGATGATTTATTTGAAAAAGCTGAAGCTGTCAACTCCGATGCCCAGCTCTATAAACAGGCTGGCAATGGTGTGACGGTAACCGTGGTTTATGCGATTGGCAGAGCCATAGAGACAAAATCAAAATAAATTTAGGTCAATTAAGCATTTTTTGAAACTTTTCTCGAATAGATAAGTTGAGAGGTGGAAGACTATGCTTGATTTGAATGATTTTTTGAAAGAGGTAAAGAGTGGACGTATCTCTAAAGATAGTGTCAGGGTGGCTCGTCGAAATGGTGTGATTATCGATTACGTTCTTCCTCAGGAATCTGTGAGCGAAAACGAGGTTGTTGAAGTAATGTCTTTGAATGATATAGTGGCGGAGATTTTTGAGCTTTGTTAGCAATTACTACTGGATATACTCTGAGAGGTACGGTAATATACGACTACTAAAAGAGAAGGAGTCAATATGATGACCAAAGCTGAAGCAAATCAGATGATGGATTATTGTTACGTCCACTTGATGGTGATGAAACACTATTATGAAAAGACCAGAGAATTTGAACTGGATATCATTGAAAAAGCTAATTTAGAACAGATTGATGAATTGCTTTCTGCTATCCAGAATGGGATTGATAGAGGGTATCTTATAGATATGGAAGTGACTTGTATCAATGACGATGCGACCCAATTATGGGAAGAAGTGTCGCAAATTTTCTCAAAAACTAAGTAGAAATGACTGGATATCTCTTTGCTTTAGAGTTAATATGAACACAATAACATGATGAAAAGGAGCAAAAAAAATGTACCTGACAACTCTAAAGAGTCTAGAAAATGATCAGAATATGCAAGTGATTCACTTTAATGATTGGGTGATTGTACTCGAAGATATGTTAGTAGGAGATGTTTCTGTTGATATTTTTAAACTCTATCCTACAAGTAATTGGTGTGAGGAATCGGATACTGCAGTAAAATTAATTCATAGTTCAGAAGACCGTTTTGAAGATTCAGGTCATGCCATAAAATGGGCGTTCGAAATGATTGAAGAGAGCTGAATCATAAAATTCTAAGCTCTTTTCAGTCGACCTACCCAAAAGACACAAGGGTGGGGTTAGTCCAGATGGATGATCCTTGCCCAGTTCAAGTAGGAACGCTTGGTACGATCCTTGATGTGGATGACATTGGTTCACTCATTGTCTCTTGGGACAATGGTCAAAGCTTAAACGTATTATACGATATTGATAGTGTTGAAAAGATTTAAAAGGTTTCTGTTGAAGCCTTTTTCTTGTGCCCAAAAGGAGGTGAGACCGTGGCAGTTAGAGGGCGAAAACCAAAGCCTACCAATTTGAAACTACTTGAAGGAAATCCTGGGAAACGACCTCTACCGACTAACGAGGTTAAACCCAAACAGAAAGCACCACGTTGCCCACAGTGGCTTGAAGACGATGCCAAGAAGGAATGGAGGCGGATGGGTAAAATCCTTGAACAGATGGGGATATTAACGGAAATGGATATGACGGCCTTTGCAGGGTATTGCCAAGCCTATGCGAGATGGAAGGAAGCTGAAGAGTTTCTTTCCAAACACGGTTCCATCATTAAGACTCCAAATGGTTATCTCCAACAAGTGCCACAGGTTTCGGTTAGTCAGACTAATCTGAAAATCATGCTCAAGTTCTGTGAGCAATTCGGTCTGACGCCATCTGCGAGAAATCGCTTAGCCACTATGGATGCGGAGGTGGGTACTGGAGATGAAATGGAAGATTTGTTAGGAGGTATTCTATGACTTATCATTATGAACCAAGTCCCTTTATGCTTCCGACTTCTCGTTACGACAAGGCAAGGGCAGATAGGGCTGTCACTTTTATCAATAACCTCGCCCACACCAAAGGCAAGTGGGCAGGGAAAAAGTTTGACTTGTTGCCGTGGCAGGAACAGATTGTCCGTGACCTCTTTGGAATTGTAAAGGAAGATGGCAACCGTCAGTTTCTGACGGCCTATATCGAGATACCAAAGAAAAATGGCAAGTCTGAACTCGCTGCAGCGATTGCTCTCTACCTCCTCTATGCTGACAATGAAGCCAGTGCTGAAGTGTATGGAGCTGCTTGTGATCGTAACCAAGCCTCGATTGTCTTTGATGTCGCAAAGCAAATGGTACTGATGAGTAGACCTCTTGAAAAGCGTTCCAAGATTATGGGTGCGACCAAGCGGATTGTGAACTATTCTAATGCTGGTTTTTATCAAGTCCTCTCTGCTGAGACAGGAACCAAGCACGGACTAAATGTGTCAGGGCTTGTCTTTGATGAAATCCATGCCCAACCCAATCGCCATCTCTATGATGTCTTGACCAAAGGTTCTGGTGATGCTAGGGAACAACCTCTCTTTTTTATCATCACAACAGCAGGAACAGATAAAAACTCTATCTGTTATGAACTTCACACCAAGGCTCTCGATATTCTCAAAGGCAGGAAAAAGGACACGTCTTTTTATCCTGTGGTTTATGGCTTGTCTGACGAAGATGATTGGAATGATGAAGCAAACTGGATGAAAGCCAATCCGTCTTTTGGGCATACCATTGGTATTGACCGTGTGCGAGAAGCCTATAGGCAAGCCCTTGATAACCCAGCTGAGGAGAATGTCTTTAAGCAACTCCGTCTGAATATGTGGACAAGCTCGAGTGTGGCTTGGATACCTGAACATGTTTATGACAAGGGTAAGACACCCATTGATTATGAGAGCCTTAGGGGTCGTGAGTGTTACGCAGGTCTCGACCTTTCTAGTACGTCTGACATTACAGCCTTTGTCTTAGTCTTTCCGCCTCGACACAGTGGGGAAAATTACATCATCTTGCCTTTCTTTTGGTTGCCAGAAGATACCTTAGAGTTGAGATGCCGTAGAGATCATGTCCTATATGATGTTTGGGAGCGTCAGGGCTACATCAAAACTACGGAGGGTAATGTTGTTCACTATGGTTTTATCGAAAAGTTTATTGAAGACCTATCGGAAAACTATCATATCAAGGAGATAGCCTATGACCGTTGGAATGCGACACAGATGGTTCAGAATCTAGAAGGAATGGGCTTGACCATGGTGCCTTTCGGTCAGGGCTATAAAGATATGAGTCCACCTTCTAAGGAACTCTACAAACTGATGATGGAAGGTAGGATTCAACATGGTGGGCATCCAGTTTTGAAATGGATGGGACAAAATGTGGTCATGAGACAAGACCCTGCTGGCAATATCAAGCCAGACAAGGAAAAGTCAGTCGAGAAAATTGACGGAATTGTGGCACTCATTATGGGACTTGACCGTTGCATTCGTCATCAAACCGATGAAGGAAGTGTTTATGATGAACGTGGTATTTTGAGTTTTTAGGATAAAAATGATGTCATATTCTTTAAAAATATCGCAGAAATAACTGGATAATTCTCTCCTTTAGAGTTAATATGTGTCTAACAAAAGAAGAGGAGAACAAAACAATGTCAACAACAGCACAAATTGGAATTTTAAGAGAAACCAGAACAGCAACATTGATTGAGGTTGCTTCAGACGGTTATCCAGACTACATGAAGCCCTTACTAAAAGACCATTACAACACTTTGGAAAAAGTCAAAGAATTACTTGCAAATGGAAATCTCATGTATCTGGATGAAACATTAAAAGCCAGTCCAAAAGATACGGTGATAACAACAATAGGTTGCCTACAATTTGTAAGTAGTGCAAGTGACATTGACACAGGTCGATTAGTTGATTATCAGTATATCTTCAAGGAAGAAGATACAAGATGGTACATCATTGACAACGGAGAATTTAAACCATTATAAAACGCAAAAGCACTTCAAACGAGGTGCTTTTTTCGTACTCAAAAGGAGGAATTATGGGACTACTTGATTTACTTGGACGAAAAAGGGCTAGAGATAAGCCCCTAAATAGCTATGAGGGTCAGGATTTCTCCTACCTGTTTGGGCGAACGACCAGTGGTGAGAATGTGGATGAGTTTAAGGCCATGCAGACGACAGCTGTTTATGCTTGTGTCCGCATCTTAGCTGAAGCAGTAGCCTCACTCCCCATTCATGTCTACGAGAGAACGGCAACTGGAAAGGAGAAGAAGGTCGAACATCCGCTTTATTTTCTCTTACATGATGAACCTAACCCTGAGATGTCATCCTTTGTCTTTCGAGAAACGGTGATGACCCATCTTCTGATATGGGGAAATGCTTATGTACAGATTATTAGGGATAAGGCTGGACGAGTGATTAGTCTCTATCCGCTATTACCAGACAAGATGTCTGTTCATCGTGATGATAGCGGAAAGCTTTATTACAAATATCAAAGGCAAACGGAGGAAAATCCAAACTTCACGGATAAGGGAGTTGTTATTTTAAAACAGGAGGATGTGCTCCATGTGCCAGGCCTTGGTTTTGATGGGCTGATTGGCTATTCTCCCATCGCACTTGCGAAAAATGCCATCGGTATGACTCTAGCAACCGAAAACTACGGAGCCTCATTCTTTAAAAACGGGGCTAATCTAGGAGGTGTCCTAGAACATCCTGGAATCTTAAAAGATCCCAAACGAGTGAGAGATTCTTGGAATGCCGTTTACAATGGGGTTACAAATGCCCATAAAGTGGCTGTATTGGAAGAAGGCATGAAGTATACTCAAGTGGGAATTCCTCCAGAAGAAGCCCAATTCTTGCAAACACGGAAATTTCAAATCAATGAGATTGCAAGGCTCTACCGCATTCCTCCTCATATGGTGGGTGACTTGGAGAAATCCTCATTTTCAAACATTGAGCAACAATCCCTTGAATTTGTGAAATATACCTTAGACCCTTGGGTGGTTCGTCTGGAACAGGCCTTCAAGCGATCTTTGTTTTTACCCGAAGAAAAAAAGACTCACCTTGTCAAGTTCAATGTGGATGGTCTACTTCGGGGGGACTATCAAAGTCGGATGAATGGCTATGCGATTGGTAGACAAAATGGCTGGCTATCAACGAATGATATTCGTGAACTTGAGGACTTGAACTTACTTTCGGATGAGGAAGGAGGAAATCTCTATTTGATTAATGGAAATATGACGAAGTTGAAAGATGCAGGTGGATTTATGAAACAAACACCGCCAGAACAAGAAACTCAATCTGAGGAGGACTTTGATGCATAAATTTTGGAATTTTACAGAAGATGATAGCGGACGAACGCTTCGTATAGAAGGTCAGATTGCGGATGAAACATGGTTTGGCGATGAAGTTACCCCGCAACTCTTTAAGAATGACTTACAAGCAGGAACAGGAGACATCACCCTCTGGATCAATAGTCCAGGGGGTGATGTTTTTGCGGCCGCTCAAATCTATAACATGTTAATGGATTACAAAGGTGATGTCCATGTCGCGATTGATGGCTTAGCCGCAAGTAGCGCTAGTGTCATCGCCATGGCAGGTACAACGGTATCCATGAGTCCAGTTGCTATGATGATGATTCATAACCCTTGGACAGTAGCACAAGGTGAGGCCAAGGATATGGCAAAAGTGATTGAGATGTTGGGTGAAATCAAAGAATCCATTATCAATGCTTATGAGCTGAAAACAGGGCTTTCAAGAGCTAAGCTATCTCATCTCATGGATTCAGAGTCTTGGTTCAATGCCAGAAAAGCTGTGGAACTTGGCTTTGCGGACAGGATTCTCTTTGACAAAGAAGAGGATCAGGATTTGGAAACCAAGAGCTATTCATTCAGTCGAACCGCTGTCCATCACGATTTACTTGTAAAAATGCAGGCAAAACTGGAACCCCAACAACCAACGAAAACAATCCCTCTCAATCAGTTGGAAAAACGATTGAACTTGCTTAAATAAGGAGAAATACCGATGTCTAAACTACTTGAATTGAAAGAAAAACGAAACCAAGCTTGGCAACAGGCTAAGATCTTCCTTGACTCAGTCCGTACAGAAGACGGTCTAGTGTCAGAAGAAGATTCTAAGCGTTATGATGAGATGGAAACCAAAATCAATCTCTATAATCAAGAAATTGCTCGATTGGAGCGACAAGAAAAGATTGACCTTGAACTTGCTCAACCAGCCTCACAGCTACTAACCACTCAACCAACCACTGTCTTGAAAGACAAGCTAGCAGAAGATGAAAAGAAAGGTGTTGCATCAGACGTCTATGCCAAAACATTTTGGACCAGTGTTCGCAAACGTCATTTCTTTGATGTGAAGGATGTCCTTCGTGTCGGAGAAGATACAGAAGGTGGACACCTTGTTCCAGATGAGTATGAGAAGAAATTAGTTCAAGGCTTGCAAGAAGAAAACTTCTTCCGTAGCCTTGCGACTGTTATCAAAACATCTAGTGGTGAGCGTAAGATTCCAGTTGTGACAGGACATGGCTCAGCCTCATGGATGGATGAAAATGGTCTTTATCCTGAAACGGAAGAATCCTTTGGTCAGGTGACACTAGACTCCCATAAGATTGGTACAGCCATCCGCATTTCAGAAGAATTATTAAATGATTCTGTCTTTGACCTAGAGTCCTATATGACGACAGAGTTTGCTCGTCGTATTGGTACGGAAGAAGAGAAAGTTTTTCTCATTGGTGATGGTTCTAAGAAACCAACAGGTATCTTTACGCAAGCTGATGTCACAGGTCCAACAACCGCCACAAAGGATATTACTTTTGATGACATGATTGAACTGTATCATTCTCTACCAGCACCATATCGTAAAAATGCGGTCTGGATCTTACATGATACAACTGTGAAAGCCATTCGAAAGCTCAAGGACAATAACGGCAACTATATCTGGCAACCGTCAACCCAAACTGGACAACCAGATTTGATTTTGAATCGTCCTTACTACACATCGACCTTTGCGCCACTTCCTGAAGCAGGAAATAAAGCCATTGCCTTTGGGGATTTTTCTTACTACTGGATTGCGGACCGTCAGGGTCGTACCTTCAAGCGTCTCAATGAGCTTTACGCCAATAATGGACAGATTGGTTTTCTTGCCAGCCAACGGGTGGACGGTAAACTAGTTCTTCCAGAAGCGGTGAAGACACTAACTGTAAAGGCTAAGTAGATATGGTTAGTCTAGATGAAGCAAAACTCTACCTCAAGGTAGAACATGACGGTGAAGATGACTTGATTGAGCAATTGATTGAAACCAGTCACCAACTCTGTGAAGAGATTCTTCGTCAAACGAGTAATTCAGAAGTTCTAAAGACGGCAATCCTTTATGGGGTTGCCTATCTTTATGAACACCGTGAAGTTGCCAACCACAAGGAGTTGAAGGAGACCCTTTATCATCTTCTTTTGGCAGAACGAAAGGATGTGTTCTGATGAAGATTGCGCCATTACGAGAGCGACTAACCTTTCAGGTGTGTCAGATTGTTCAAGATGAGATTGGCAATGAATCGTCTATGTGGATCTCCGTATTTGAACGATGGTGCTCAGCACGACCGCTTGCCTTGACAGAAAGTGATGGCAGTGCGACTAAATTTGTTCATAACAAGGTGCAGTTTATTCTGCGTTACGACAAGGCGGTATTTGCCTTGAACAGTTTAACCATAAGGGTGTCCTTTCGTGACCAAATTTATACCATTGATTCCATAGATGGCGACTCAGTGCCACGAACGTTGATTTATATCGTTGCGACCAAGGAGGAGAGTCATGACTAAGATTGGACTAGATGAATTAGACACAATCATCACAAAAGAGTTGGAAGAATATGCCAACAATACCACTGATACCATGCGAGAGGTGGTTGAGGAAGTGACGGATGACGCTGTTGAAACGTTAAAGATGACGTCACCCAAACGTCGTGGCAAGTATGCCAAAGGCTGGAAGAGTAAGGCGACGACTGACACCAATACAGCTTTGACCAAGACCATTCACAACCGAACGCCGGGGCTTACGCATCTTCTCGAAGATGGGCATGCCAAACAAAACGGTGGTCGGGTTGAAGGGAAAAAGCACATTGCACCAGTAGAGAAACAAGCGATTCAGTCTTTTGAAGAAAAACTGGGAAAGAAACTGTGAGGTGACGAATGCAAGTTCAAGAACTCTTTTTAGTCCTTAAAGAGACCAAACTCCCAGTAGCCTATCATCACTTTGAGGAAGGACATAGTCCCAGTCCTCCCTTTCTGGTGTATCTGGTGACGGATTCAGCGAACCTTGGGGCAGACAACTGGGCTTATCACAAGCAAGAAAATGTTCAGATTGAGCTTTACACAAGTAAGAAAGATTTAGCAACAGAAGAAACGGTGGAAACATTGTTTGATACCCACCAACTTTATTTTGACAAGGTAGAGACCTATATTTCATCAGAAAAACTCTACCAAATTACCTATTACATCATACTAAATGGAGGATAGCGATGGCTGAAAAGAATAAAGTCACCTTTGGACTGCAAGATGTCCATTGGGCAGAAGTTACGAATGAGGGAGCAGATGGTGCTCTCACATATGGAACGGTTGAGCCCTTGCGTGGTGCGGCAGAATTAACTCTTGAACCAACTGGAGACAAAGGTTCTTACAAGGCAGATAATATCAACTTTTACACCTCAGAATCAAATGATGGCTATGAGGGCACACTCAAGGTAGCTTTACTGTCGCAAGAGTTTCTCACTCGTGTGCTCGGAGAACAGTTGGATACGACCACCAACACCATCTCAGAAGTGGCGAATGCCGAGAAGAAAAACTTTGCTTTGATGTTCCGATTTGAGGGAGATAAGAAAGAAACCTTACATGTCCTTTATTACTGTTATGCTTCACGCCCTGCGGTTGGCTCAAAGACCAAGTCAGGATCGGATATCAATGAAGTTGAGCTTTCTTTTACGGCCAGTCCACGACCACTGGACAAGGTGGTACGTCGCAGAACCACAGAAGAGACCAGTGATGAAGTCCGACAAAATTGGTTCAAGACTGTCTTTGAAGCTCATAAATAAGGGAGAGGAATATGAGAGAAAGTATGACTATCGCAGGAACGACCTATGAGTTAGCCACCAATGCCTATACACCAATTGCTTATAAGGAGCAGTTTGGCAAGGACTATTTCCAAGATTTATTTTCGATGGTCAATAGCCAAGCCATATTGGATAAGCTAGACCAGTTGGAAGAGGGTGAAGAGCTAAAGGCAGATCAGATTGATGTTTCGATTCTTTCTGACTTTGACATGACCTTTTTCCATCGCATTTTCTGGGTTTTTGCCAAATCTGCCAACCCTCGAGTCAAACCGTTCATGGACTTCTTTATGGAGATGGAGGAATTTCCGGTTCAGGAAGTAGCACCAGTTTTGATGTCTATGCTTAACCAAGGGATGTCAACTAGAAAAAAGCAGATAACTCAGAGAAAGCGAGCGAGGAAATCTTCACAGTAGAGAGTTATTTTTCCTGTTGTAAGGAGACAGGTTTGACCATTGACGATTTAAAACATATCTCCATTGGGATGGCTCTTGACTATCAAACGGATTATGTGGACATGCGTACTAGAGAAACTACACAAACTCGAAGAGCGACTCAAGCAGATTTTGATCATTTTTGATAGGAATTGAATACGGGCTACAAACTGTGTAAAGAGGAGGGATTATGGCCGGAAACATCAAGGGAATTACGATTGAAATCGGTGGCGATACCCAGCCCTTACAACAGGCCCTAAAGGGTGTGAACAAGGCGTCCAGCGAAGCCACCAAAGAACTACGTCAAATCGATAAGGCTTTGAAATTTGATACAGGTAATGTTACCCTCCTAACTCAAAAGCAGGAAGTCTTAGCTAAACAAGTTGAAACCATCAAAGAAAAACTAGCCACGCTTCGCCAGGCTCAATCTCACGTTGAAGCCCAGTTCAAGGCTGGAAACATTGGTGCAGATCAGTACCGTGCCTTTCAACGTGAGGTGGAAAGTACACAAACTGTCCTGAAGAGTTATGAATCAAAGCTAGAAAGTGTGACCAAAGCTCTCTCAGAAAACGGAGCGCAGGTTAATACGAATCAATCAAAACTGAATAGTCTTCAAAGTGAACAAGCTCAGTTGGTGTCAGAGAGTGAGAAACTCAACAGTTCCTTCAAGTTACAAGAGTCTGCATTAGAATCGTCTGCCAGTGAATCGGATAAATTGGCATTGGCGCAGAAAAAGATTACTTCGTATTCAGAAATCCTTGAAAGACAAATTCATAATCTTGAGCAACAACTGTCTCTTACCAAGGATGAATATGGTGAGAACTCTGTTGAAGCTAATAAACTTGAGAAAACACTCAACGAAACAAAAACAGCCTATAACCATCTCCAACATGAAATGGAGGAAATGGCTTCTAGTTCTCATTCTGTCCAAGAAAGCCTATCAGAAACCAATAACCTTCTTAAAGCTGACCTACTCATGGAATTTGGGGAACAATTGGGAGAGTTGTCCCAGAAGTTGATTGACTTTGGTGGACAGACCTTGGATGCCTTTTTAGAGGTTGATGAGGGAATGGACATTATTGTCACAAAGACTGGAGCGACTGGATCAGCCCTTGACGAGATGACAGACATCGCAAAGGCTCTTGCGACGAAGATTCCAACAGATTTTCAGACTGCAGGTAGTGCCGTAGGGGAGTTGAATACGCAATTTGGCCTAACAGGAGATGCCTTAAAAAGTGCATCGAGCCAGTTGATTCAATTCTCTGAAATCAACGGGAGTGATGTGACAAGCTCTGCGATTTCTGCTAAACAAGCGATTGAAGCCTATGGGCTTAAAGCGACTGACTTATCACGTGTTTTAGATACGGTTACGTACACCAGTCAGGCAACTGGTGTCGGTGTTCAAGAGTTGATGGACAAGGCAGTAGCTGGAGCACCACAAATCAAAGCACTCGGACTTTCCTTTGATGAGGGTGTCACTTTGATGGGTCGGTTTGAGAAAGCAGGTGTGGATTCATCTGCGGCTCTCTCTTCATTATCAAAAGCAGCAGTAGGTTATGCCAAAGATGGCTTGACTCTGAAAGATGGTTTGGCTGGAACGGTAGAACAAATCAAACAATCCACCAGTGAAACAGAAGCCCTGTCATTGGCATCAGAGGTATTTGGCAGTAAAGCTGCCCCACGAATGGTTGATGCCATTAAACGAGGAGCCTTAACATTTGAAGCCCTAGCAGGAACAGCAGAAAAAGCTGCAGGTATCGTTACTCAAACCTATGAAGGGACGCTTGATCCCATTGACCAGTTCACAACAGCACAAAACAGTGCCAAATTGGCCATGGCAGAAATAGGTGACGCCATTGCTTCAACGCTTGCCCCAATCCTTCAGGTGCTAGCGGAGCTATTGCAAGAGGTAGCGACATGGTTTTCTGGACTATCAGAGCCTGTGAAACAGTTTATGGTCATTGTTGGTCTTTTGGTTGCTGGCTTTGGGTTATTACTCCCTGTTTTTCTTGCCCTGCAAGCTGCCGCTGTGGCAATGGGGACAACGATTGTCGGTTTACTAACTGCAGCAGCTCCGATTGTTGGTATTATTCTTGGTATCATTGCCGTTATTGCCTTACTGGTTGTTGGGATTCAACAACTCTGGCAACATCACGAAGGCTTTCGGACGGCTGTCATGGAAATATGGACAGCTATCTCCAGCTTTATCTCAACCGTCATTCAAGAAGTTTCCCGTTTTATCATGTCCATTTGGGGAACACTCACTACTTGGTGGAGTGAAAATCAACAACTGATCCTCGATGCCGCAAATACCGTATGGAATGCCATTTCAATGGTCATCACAACAGTTCTGACTATTCTTGGACCATTGATTCAAGCTAGTTGGGAACATATCAAACTCATCATCACAACCGCTTGGGAAATGATCAAGATAGTGGTCGAAACAGCTATCAATGTGGTTCTAGGAATTATCAAAGCAGTGATGCAGGTCATAACTGGTGATTGGTCAGGAGCTTGGGAAACCATCAAGCAGGTTTTATCTATGGCATGGGAGGCGATCAAATCATTCATTTCAATTGTGCTAAGTACCATTTCACAGTTGATTTCCAATGCGTGGAATGGAATCAGAGGGACGATATCCAATCTTATGTCTACGATTCAGGGTATTATCTCGTCTATTTGGAGTAGTATTCAATCCTTTATTAGCTCAATTTTATCGGGAATTAGTGGAACGGTTTCTTCGGCTTGGAATAATATTAAGGCTACCATTTCTGGTATTTTAAACGGTATTTCGAGTACCGTATCTTCTATTTGGAATGGTATCAAAAATAGCATCCGCAATGCCATTAATGGGGCAAGAGATGCAGTTAGTTCAGCTATTAATGCGATTAAAAATCTCTTTAACTTCCAAATCAGATGGCCGCATATTCCTCTTCCTCACTTTCGAGTGAGTGGTTCCGCAAATCCCCTAGACTGGCTCAAGGGAAACATTCCCAGTATCGGCATTGATTGGTATGCCAAAGGAGGGATTTTAACCAAGCCAACCGCCTTTGGGATGAATGGCAATAGTCTCATGGTTGGTGGTGAGGCTGGACGTGAAGCAGTATTGCCTTTGAATGAACAGACGCTTGGTGCAATTGGTCGAGGAATCGCAAATACCATGATAAGTAACCTACCAACCATTCACATTACCATTACAGGAAATACGGTGAGAGAAGAGGTAGACCTTCACCGTCTAGCGGAGATGGTTGGAGAAAAACTAGTGTATGAGTTAGAACGACAACAAGGATTGAGAGGAGTGAAACCATGATTCGACAGAATGCATTAACCATTAGTGGAGTGTCCACGGCTAGTTTTCCATTTAAGGTAATCGTGGAAGATAGCCCTTCTGTTACAGTGAGTGAAAGCAAGACACAATTGATAGAACACCAAGGCTTGTCAGGAGCAGTTCTTCAAACCAATCCTCGCAGAAGTGTCATGGAACTGAGCTACACCCTCTATCTTGTTAAACCAAGTGAAGAACAGCTATTTGCCTTTTTGAAGCTATTTTTGAAGGAGGGATTTTGGCTTGAGAATGCTAGTTTTACGACCATACGCTTTTGGTGCTACAAGGTTCACCATACTCCAGTTCAGAAGGATAAGCTGGGTGTGTATGAAACCAAGGTTACCTTTTCTTGTCACCCGACCAAGTGGTTCAAAACGACAAACATACAGGTGTTTAGAACTAGCAGCACATTACGATGTCACGGTTCAGCCATTGCTTTTCCAAAAATTACCATAAGCGGCAACTCAAGTAGTGAAACGAGCTTTACGATTGGAGATGATGTCATCCGCTTGGAGCGATTACAGGAAACACTCATTATGGACAACAATCCAAGTCAGCCACGTTTTAGGACACAAAGAGGTCAGCTTATCAAATGGGCGGGCGATTTTATTTCTATTGATGCAGGCAGAAATGACATAGTTGGAGTGGTCCTTGGTCCAGGTATCACATCATTAACGATTGAGACGAATTGGGGGTGGGCTTAGTGTTATCTTTATTAGACAAAACTGTTCGAACGGCAAAATGGCATGGGCAACCACTCCCTGAGACTAGTCAGGCGAGTGTCAAAGAAACCTTGAATGGTGATTTTGTCCTGACCTTTACTTATCCCATCACGGATAGTGGTTTGTATCATAATCTTAAAGAGGACTACCTCATTTGTAGTCCAACTCCAGTATTGGGACACCAATTGTTTCGGATAAAGAAAGTCATTGAAGGCGATACCAGTCTTGAGGTGATAGCTTATCACATTTCAGATGACATCATGACGAGGTTGGTATCACCTTTTAGGTGTGAACAAGTATCGTGTGCGACAGCTCTATCTAGCATGGTCATGGCAAGCAAGTCACCATTGGGAGATTTTTCCTTTACCAGTGACATTGTCAAGAACAGAACTTACACAGCTGATAAGGAACAGACGCTTTATTCCGCCTTGCTTGATGGGAAACATTCCATTGTTGGTACGTGGGAAGGTGAGCTTGTTAGAGACAATCTTGCTCTTTCCATTAGAGCTGAGCGAGGACAAGACCGTGGTGTGGTGATCTCAACACACTATAATTTGAAAAAGTATCAGAGAACAAAAGAAAGTTCACAGATTATTACTCGCATCCATGCCACTTCACCCTTCAAACAGGAAAGTCAAGACGAAGAAACCGTGCTTCAGGTGACGGTGGATAGTCCATTGATTACGCAGTATCCTTTCATCAATGAAGTGACCTATACCAATAACAACCTGAAAACCAGACAGGAGTTGATAGAGTGGGCAAGCGCTAAATTTCGCTTGGAGGGGATTGATAAGCCGAAAGATGCCATCGTCATTGGGGCCTTTGAGTTGGATGGTCAATCCGTTCATCTAGGCGATACCGTCACTTTAAAAAGCAAGTTACATGAGATTGACATGAAGAAGAAAGCCGTCGCCTATGACTATGACCCATTGGCGAAGAGTTATCGTGCCATTACCTTTGATGATCAGGCAGGTGTTGCCTCTAGCCCATCCAGCGGTAGCTTATCCACTTTGGCAAGTAATCTCATTGATGGGAACAAGCGGAGTGAAGATGTGGCTATTGATCGTGCGATTGAAAATGCCAATAGAGCCATTGAAGCAGAATTTGAGAAACGAAAAGTAGCGATTGACGACGCCATCGAACAGGCTCAAAGTCATGGAGAGGTCTATGCGGATCAACTAAAGGCTGGGATTGATGGTGAACTTTCTGCCCTTCAACAACAGATGCGGCAACAGGAAGAGGAGAATAATCGCACAATTCGTGACTTATTGGCAAAGGCTGGGGCAAACACCGACCTAGCAACAGAAGCTAAACAGCGAATCAGTACGGCTGAGAACTCAATTACGCAGACAGTTAATGGGCTGGAACAGCTCTCCACTCGGGTAACCGAATCGGCTGGTAAACTGAGCCAAGCAGAAACCCAGATACAGCAACTGGTTGGTGAGGTCTCAAGTAAGGTTTCTCAGACAACCTTTGCCAACCTGAAAAGGAGGGTTGATAGTCAGGCTACTTCAATCAATCAAAACCAGTCCGCCATTGCCTTGAAGGCAGAACAGCTCTATGTGGATGGGGTAAAAATGGTGGCAGATAGTGCCTTGTTACAGGCTAGTTCAAATCAGAGTCTCATTGTGCAAACCAAGGCCGAGTTGAGGGTCGCAATGGATGGTATTCAGTCTTCGGTAGCGAAAATAGACTATGACTCTTTGACAGGTCGTATCTCAAGTGCTGAGACAACCATACGAATGCAGGCAGGTGAAATCACCAAACGGTTGACGAGTACTGATGTCGACAGTAAACTCAAACATTATGCGACCGTGACCACCTTTCAGGAAGTTAAAGATACTGTCACTGGCCATACTCGAACGATTGGGGATCATACCAATCAAATCAGTCAAGTAGTTCAAACGGCTAATGGAATTGTGACACGAGTTGGCAATCTAGAAACAAGTCGCGCAACCACTGCGACAGTAACTGCCATTCAAACGCAGGTTTCAACCCTTGCAGGTTCGTGGGCAGTACGAAATTTGACTAGTAGAGGGACGGTATTGAGTCAACTCAATCTCAATAAGGATGGGACTGTCAAAATAGATGGGAAACTCGTCCAAATAACAGGTACCACCTATATTCAGGATGGGGTTATTGCAAGTGAGAAGATAGCCAGTCTGGATGCAGGAAAGATTACGTCTGGTATTATTTCAGCTACTCGAATTGGTGCAGAAGCGATTACAGCAGATAAGCTAAAGGTTGACCAAGCTTTCTTTCATAAGTTGACAGCTAATGATGCCTATCTGAGACAGTTGTTTGCCAAGTCTGCCTTTATTACGCAAGTGCAGGCGGTGACCCTCTCTGCCAATAAAATAGCTGGCGGGGTGTTAACTGCGACCAATGGTGCTATGAAGATTAACCTAACTCAAGGAAACATCAAGTTTTTCACCAACTCCCCCTCCATCTCTCGGGAAGTGACAGGCTATCCCCATCAGTGGGTTTCCTTTGAGACGGGAACCTCCAACGGCAAACCCTGCGGAGTGACGGTTATCGGCTCTAATAGATGGAACAATTGGAACACCAATGACGGTGGTTTTGTCGGAATAAGGGCATGGAATGGTGCTAATAATGACCAGATTGATATTGTGGGAGATAAGGTGAGATTAGCCAGTTCCCCTTATACTAATCCAGACGGCTGGTCGATTATGACCTTGCCTAAGCGCCTCAGTATCGATGCCTATGACAGTTCTGACAGACCAAGTTCTGTTCTAAACATTGGAGATATCCGTCTTTTTCGAAGTGGGACGAACTACGTCAGCTTAAAAGATGTCCTTCATCAATTCAATCATAATTTTAAACACTTAGTGAATATCACAGGTCGAGGGGATGTGCTTTTGACATGGGATACGATTAAATAAAGGAGTTCAAAAATGAATCTAGAACAAATCAACCAATCATTAAAACTAACCATTCAGGAGCTTGTCACAAAGCTCTCTGACCAAATGACTGCTAAGAACCTCATTGCCATCCAACTGGTGGAAAGAGATGAAGAACTTAGCTTATTGCGTAAAGAAAATCAGGAATTAACGGAACTGTTAGAAGTTCAGACAAAACCTGAAGAAGGGAAAGGAGAATAGATTTTATGGCACTCCTCAATATTGATAACGTAACAGAACCATTTGATTTAGAATGCGCCCTATCTTACATGCGAAAAAATGGCGAGTTTATTCGCTGTAAAACAGCAGAGCAGGATTTTTACATGTACCTAGAAGAAATCAAACGGCCTGCCATTAAAAATGGCAAGCGACAGTTGGTTACAACAGAAACGGTTTGGGCATTTAATCAGTGGGGAAGCACCACATTAACCTTGAATATCTCTGAGCTTTTCCAAGATTGTTTTTATCTGATGCGGTTTGATGAGAACGGTCAACCAGACTGGTCAGATCCTAGGGAAACAACAGAAAGTGAGGTAGCAGATGAAAGAATTAGTAACGCTTAATAAGATTTTATTCTCTGTGATTGGAGGACTGATTGGCAGTCTCTTTGGAGAGGTGGACGGTATCTTATATACCCTCCTTGTCTTCATTGTGATGGACTATCTGACAGGCATCTTTGCGGCGGTCGTTGAAAAGCAGCTGTCCAGCAGTATTGGGTTCAAGGGGATCTTTAAGAAGACTGTCATTTTGTGTTTGGTGGCAATCGGGCATCTGATTGATACAGCCATTATCCAGCAGGGTGGGGCGATTCGCACTATGGTGATTTTCTTTTACTTGAGCAACGAAGGCGTGAGTATTTTAGAAAATGCGGTACGAATCGGTTTACCTATTCCCGAGAAACTGCAAACACTCTTAAAACAATTCACGGAGAAGGAAGGAGATTAATATGGGAAAACATCTCATTATTTGTGGACATGGACAAGGTCCCAGTGGGTATGATCCAGGAGCGACCAATAGCTCACTTGGCGTTACAGAAGCAGGAAAGGTACGTGAGTTTGCGTCATTGATGAAACGATACTCTGGTCATCAGATTGATTACATCACGGACCAAAATGTTTACGACTATCGTAGTTTAGCTAGTCTTGGAAAAGGCTATGAGACGATAACAAAACTTCATTTCAATGCCTTCAATGGGCAAGCCAAAGGAGCAGAGGTATTACTTTATGCAGGGTACAATCCAGATGAGTTGGATCAGAAACTCCTTCATGTGCTCGCACGTCGCTTTACGAATCGAGGGTTCAAGAAAGTAGAGTGGCTCTACAATGCCAATGTCGCAGCAAGCCGTGGGTATAACTATCGCTTAGTTGAAATTGCCTTTATTGATAACAACAGCGATATGGCTATCTATGAACACCATAAAGATGCCATGGCTCGTGAGTTTGTACAAGCCATCACTGGGCAATCTCAAGCAGCTTCTCCCAGTCCCAACACTCCTCAATCAGGGGTTGCTTCCTATCACGTTGGTGATTCTGTGGTTGTTCAAAAGCATGCGACGCATTACCAGACGGGGCAAGGAATTTCGGCATGGGTAAAAGGTAAAACTTTTAAGATTATTCGTGTGAAGGATGTGAAACAATCGAACAGTAAGAAAGCCTATCTACTTGAAGGTATCCATTCATGGGTCTTGGAGCAGGATGTCAAAGGCACCACCAATGGTCATAGTGAAAAGACTTATACGGTTCAAAAGGGAGATACGTTATATGGTATTTCCAGGAAGTTTAAAACAAACTTAAAAGATTTGGTTCGATTGAATGAGATCAAAAATCCGAGTCTCATTTCTGTAGGTCAGAAGTTAACATTAAAATAAGCTACCGAATAGGCAGCTTTCATGGTATAATACTATTTGTAGAAAAGTGAAGACGGTGGCTCCTGAAACCGAAAGAGAGGTGTAGGGAGAGTCTGGGGATAGACTCTCCCTACTGGGCAATTCATCAAAATCTGACGGAAAGGAGGGAGCGCTTTTTGACCGCTTTTGAAGTCGTGCAGACGATTCTAGGCTTTGGTAGCTTTACCATTGCTTTGATTGGCTTGTGCTATAAAATCTTCAAAGATAAGGACAAAAAGAAATAGCCGTCAATACTTTGGCGAGTAACGGCTATTTCTATTAGCTTATAAACGAGCCACCGTCTTAGACGGTTCTACGTTGGAGTTTAGTTGGTAGCTCAGCTCCTTTTCTATACTTATTATACCATACTCCACGAAAATTTCAAATTATCTAGTGTATTTTTCAGCCTGACGACATGTTGGGCTTTTTCTTTTTATACTTTTTCTCAAAAAGTGCGGAAAAACATCTCTAACAATTACCTAGTAAGGTAAAGGGAGAAAATTTCCAACGATTTGGACTAAATCCCTTAAAACTGTACCTAGTAGATAGAAGGAATCATTTGTATTCCAATGACTATCGGCATAAAACGTTAAGGTTGAGATAGTTGGTCTGATAACTTGACTAATCCTCCTTTTAGAGTGATATATAGTGTGCCATTACATAGAAAGGAAGCGTAAATGACCGTAAAGAAGATTAGTGTTAATAAAAAAGTGTGTAAAAAACGAGTCTGTGCCTATATTCGAGTTTCAACAACGAATGGAAGTCAGTTAGATTCGTTAGAAAATCAGAAACAGTATTTTGAAAACCTGTATTCGAATAGAGAAGATATTGAGTTCATAGGTGTGTATTATGACCGAGGTATCTCAGGCTCTAAGGATAAACGTCCCCGTTTTCAAGCCATGCTAGAGGATTGCCGTGCAGGTAAGATTGATGTTATTCATACCAAATCCATTGCTCGCTTTGCCAGAAATACAGTTACTGTTCTTGAAATAAGTCGTGAACTGAAGGCGATAGGAATAGACATATTCTTTGAGGAACAACATATCCACACTCTTTCAAGTGAAGGTGAAGTGATGCTTTCAGTCTTAGCTAGTATTGCGGAGGATGAATTGAGGAGTATGAGTGGGAACCAGCGGTGGGCTTTTCAGAAGAAATTTCAACGAGGTGAACTAGTCATTAACACCAAACGTTTCCTAGGTTATGATGTCGACGAGAATGGATCGTTGATTGTCAATCCAGAAGAAGCTCTAATAGTGAGAGAAATATTCTCATTATATCTTGAAGGAAATGGTACACATCGCATTGCCAAACAGTTAAATGAACAAGGAGTTGCGACTGTTACGGGTGCTAAATGGCATGATACCACCATACGTCACATGTTAAGCAATGAAAAATACAAAGGGTCGGTCTTACTGCAGAAGTATTTTCATGATGGAGTGAATGGTCCTAAAAAATTGAACAAAGGCCAACTTGAACAATACTTGATAGAAGATAATCATGAAGCCATTATTTCGAAGGCGGACTGGCAAGCAGTCCAAGATAAATTAAGTAGTAGAAAATGGCAACAAGGTAGGAACAAAACCTATAGATTTACTGGGTTGTTAAAGTGTCAGCATTGTGGCTCGACTCTAAAGAGACAGGTTTCTTATAAGAAAAAGATTGTTTGGTGCTGTTCTAAGTACATAAAAGAGGGAAAGGTAGCGTGTCAAGGGATGCGAGTACCAGAAGTTGACATTTCAAATTGGACGATTGCCTCGCCTGTTACAGTGATAGAAAGGAATAAAGATGGGAAAAAATATTACAGTTATTCCGGCCAAGAAAGTACAGACCAGTGTTCTTCATCAGGTCAGGAAGAAAATCAAGGTAGCTGCTTATTGTCGGGTATCCACCGACCAAGACGAACAGCTATCAAGCTATGAGAATCAAGTCAATTACTACCGTGACTATATCTCAAAACATGAAGACTATGAGTTGGTTGACATTTATGCGGATGAGGGCATCTCAGCAACCAACACTAAAAAACGGGGTGCCTTCAACAGACTGATACAAGATTGTAGGGCAGGTAAGGTGGATAGGATTTTGGTCAAGTCAATCAGTCGATTTGCCAGAAACACACTAGACTGTATCAAATATGTCCGTGAGTTAAAAGAACTGGGTATCGGTGTTACCTTTGAGAAAGAAAATATTGATAGCCTTGATTCTAAAGGAGAGGTACTTTTAACCATTTTATCCTCCCTTGCCCAAGACGAGTCACGCTCTATTTCAGAGAATGCGACGTGGGGAATTCGCAAGAAGTTTGAACGTGGTGAGGTTCGTGTGAACACGACCAAGTTCATGGGATATGACAAGGATGAGAATGGTAAGCTTATCGTTAACCCTCAGCAAGCTGAAACTGTTAAATTCATATACGAGAAATTCTTAGAGGGGTATAGTCCTGAATCCATAGCTAAGTATTTGAATGACAATGAAATACCTGGTTGGACAGGAAAGGCAAATTGGTATCCAAGTGCTATACAGAAAATGCTTCAAAATGAAAAGTACAAGGGTGATGCCTTATTGCAAAAGACTTTTACAGTTGATTTTCTGACTAAGAAACGAGTTCAAAATGATGGTCAAGTTAATCAATATTATGTGGAAAATAGTCATGATGCGATTATTGATTCGGAATTGTGGGAGACGGTTCAATTAGAAATAGCTAGACGAAAATCCTACCGAAAAGAACACCGGCTCAAGTTTTACATCATGCAAGGTGAAGATAATCCTTTTGTCACCAAAGTATTTTGTGAGGAATGTGGGTCAGCCTTTGGTAGAAAGAACTGGACAACAAGTCGAGGTAAACGTAAGGTTTGGCAGTGTAACAACCGCTACAAGGTCAAAGGACAGATTGGTTGTCAGAATAACCATATTGACGAAGGAATGCTTGAGAAAGCCTTTATGAAGGCAGTTGAATTACTTCGGGAGCATAAAGATGATGTACTGGATAAGCGGCAAAGCCTAGAGAATGGAGCAAATCTTCTTCATAAGCACTATGCCAAGCAGACATATCAGTTATTGGATCTAGAGCAGTTTGAGGGAAATGTTATGAACCAGGTTCTCGATCACATCAGCATTTCAGAAGATGGGCAGATTATGGTAGTTTTCCTCGAAGGAACTGAAGTAGAGTTATAGAGGCTGTAAGACGGTAGTTATCACTATTGTTTTACAGCCTTTTTTGTGTTTTTGTGGTATACTTATTTTAAAGTAAGTATGTGGTGTGTTATGAAAACTCAGATTGATTTATTGATGTATTCTAGGTCTCAAAGAAATTAAATAGTATTTTTTATAGAAGTGAGGTGGTTTTATGTGTAAAGAGTGGTACACAACTGCAGCAGGTATTAAGCAAAAATTTGAGAAATCTGACGAATTTGAGAATTTAAAGTTCAAATTGAAAGAAGATGGAATTATTTTTGAAGGGGATTGTGGTGGTTTAGTCACCTCACAATTAATAGAGCACGGACACTTTGCACTTAGTGAGCTCTTCTTAGAAGGAGAGGAAATTGTTGATGAGTATGAAGAAAATGATTATAGAAGATATATTGGACATACAGATTTTCATCTTGGTTGGAATTACTATTTATATGATCCTGATATTTTAGATTTTGAGCAGGCTTATAGAATGGCAGAACGTAATTTTGAAGATTATCTACTATGATATACTATTGAGATGATAGAGGAGAATATTGATGAAAAATATTATAAGTGATAAAATACTAGTTTTCTTTGATACAAACATTTTTCGAAATACGGGATTTAATTTTCAAAATGAGTTTTATGTTAGATTGATGGAATTGAAAATTAAATTTCCTAATTTAACTATTTTGGTTGTTCCTGTGCTATATCATGAAATACTCAATCAGTTGAGAAAAGCTACAGAAATCCAAATCAAGGAAGTAGAAGCGGTAATGGAATCTCTAGAAAGGAACAAATTTGGAACTTATTCAGATAAATTGGATATTAGTCAATTTAATGCGGACGATTTTATAGATAGTAAAATTACTGAATTAAAGGATTTTCTTTTACATTTTACTGAAGCAAAATATTTTGATTTAGATAATGAGGAATTTTCGTATAATACTTCAGAAGTATTGCAAGATTTTTTTGATGGGAATGCTCCATTTTCGGGAAATAAAAAATATGAATTTAAAGATGCCTTTTTAATTCAGAATATAAAGCAGATTGTTTCGGGGGAGGCAGAGAATAGTGAGAGTCAAGTTATAATTGTTTCAGCTGATGTCGGCTTCAGAGAAGGAGTAATGTCAAAGATTGATAGAGAGATAATTATTTATGACGATTATAAAAAATTCTTTGATTTATTGTCCCAGAGAGAAGAAAAGTATCAGTCTTTTTATTCTTTTGTTTCAGAGAATGATTTTTCACATATAGTTAATGATAAACTTAGTAAATTTAAATGTAGTTTTGTTGAGAAATATATTCTGGAAAAAGAGGATATTGTGGTTGATGGAAGAGATTTAGATAAAAAGGGTTACCATCATGGATATGATTACAATGAAATCTGTATAAATACTTTTAAGATTATTGATAAGGAACCTAAAATTAATATTATTAGAATTGATGGTATGAGGGCAAATTTATCTATAAGTTACAAGTATCGAATATCATTAACAGGTATTGTAGATAATGGATATTATAATGAGAGTCAGACTGTTGACGAGGAGCATATTACCACTGTTCTACTTAATATGAAAGTAGAAGAAAATCATGAAAATTTTGATATAATTGAGTCAAATGTAGAAAAGATAGTTCTATATAAAAAAACATTGAGAAAGCGATCTGAGCCAAGATATGTATATTCGGGTGAGTATGTGCCGTCTTTGCAACCTGATTTATCTGAATTTACAATTTTGTGTGAAAATTGTAAAAAAGAATCGAATTTTGATAGTCCCACAAGTAGAGACTTTGAAGTTACAGCTAGTTGGGAAGGAAATATGGGAGATTTGGTTCAACATACTTACTATTTTAATGAAAACTGTTCTTATTGTGGAAATGATTTTGAAGGAGAATTTATTGTAACTGAGTATCCTTATTTGATGATTGACAATTGTGAAGCTAGTTGTAAGGGAGGCGAAGTGAGTACTTTGGATTACAGCTATTATTAAGTATATTATTTGATTCCGTTCCACAGTATCATTCTAAAATTACTTTCACTCTCTTTCGTCTATTAGTATAGAAGAAAGCTCTCAGCACACGTGGAGTGTGTTGCACTGCTCGTAAAAGCCTAGAAACCTTTGAACGAAAGGGATAGTAAAAAGCCTTGGTATCAAGGCTTTTTGCTTTATGGCGGGGAAGTATCAGAGTGAGTAATTTTTTGGAGTGATTAGAAGTGATAGCTAGAAATTATCCAATTCTATTTCCATTTACCCTGTGGGTATGTGTTTATTTCCATTGACAAGGTGTTTAGGGGAATAGAAACGTACCCACCTCTAATATCGCCAGAATGGTAGATTGAAGTAAGAGTATAGAAATTGATACAATTATTGGATTTGATACTTGTAGATAAGGCACCAAAAAGTTGGTGCTTTTCTGCTATATATCTGCTTCAATCCTATTTCTTAAGTACAATTAAAGAGTAGATTTCTAGAAAGGAGGTAAAGCCACATGGTAAGAAGGAAGAACCAAATACCAACTCGACAACAAGAGAAGATTCGTCAAGCTTTTGAATCAGAGCGTATTGTTGAAGTTATTCCAGCAAAGAGAGTGTTACCTCAAAGAAGCTAAAAGTAGCTGCATACTGCCGTGTTAGTACGTTTGATGAATCTCAGTCAGTTAGTTTTGAATTGCAAAAGCAGTCCTATACCAAGAAAATTAATGCGAATCCAGCATGGGTGATGGCGGGTATCTATGCTGATTAGGGAGCATCGGGAACCTCTATCAAGCGTAGGGAGCAGTTCAAGAGGATGCTTGAGGACTGTCGGGCTGGTAAGATAGATTTGATTATCGTCAAGAGCGTGAGTCGTTTTGCTAGGAATCAGCTTGATTTCATTGGTATCTGCCGTGAACTTAAAGGTCTGGCTAATCCTGTGGGCATATCATTGAAGATATCAACCTTAATACCCTAGATACCGACAGCGAGTTTATCTTGGGTATTATGGCGATTGTGGCTCAAGGGGAGAGTGAGCAAAAGAGTGCATCTATAACTTGATCAATCATTGAACGCTTCAAGCGTGGTATCCCAATTATGCCTACTCATTATTTGCTTGGCTATACAAAGGATAAGTACGGTAGAATTGTGATTGATGAAACCGAGGCTAAGATTGTACGCTTTATCTATGACTCATACATCAGTGGTATGTCTGCAAAGGATATTGCTGGTGAGTTGATGAAAAATGGTATCCCAACAGCTACTGGTCGGGATATCTGGTCAAATTTATCGGTCTATAACATTCTCAGAAATGAGAAGTATAAGGGTGAAATCATTATGCAGAAGACGTTCACGGTTGACTGTTTCAGACACAAGAGTCGGAAGAATAATTAAAAAAATGGTATCCCTTCAATCATACCTGAAGCGAAGTGGTACTTAGTGCAAGAGTTATTAACTCAACCAAGAAGACATTCGAAATCTACACAACGACTTAAGGCACCTAAGTTCTTCATCAAACGCATCAAATCAGGTATATTGAGGGATTTTATTGTGCTTGATTCTTCCTGGAAGAAGATAGGTCATTTATGTTAGTTCCTTTCAGACAAATGTGGTAGTTTATCTGAGCCTAACACAGATGGCATTTTCTGTCTAGCTTAATTTTACAAATTGGGATAGTTAAACTTGACGCAGTGATTGAGTGGGCTCAAATTCGCTGATGTTATCAGCTTTTACAGTCCCACTCTCATTTTTGTTGCATATAAAATTTAAAGTTGACATTATAGATTAAGTGGTCTATAATTATAAATCGGAGGGAAGACTATGAGAAAAGAATAAACAACAAGACTTCGCAGAGAAAAAATCATTGCCACAGCCCTGAGCGAATTTGCCTCAAAAGGCTATAAAGGATTTGTCATCAATGAACTTTGCAAGGTAGATGGGATTTCTAAAGGAGTTTTGTATCATAATTTCTCAGGGAAGTCGGATCTCTATCTGGCATGTGTTCAGGAAAGTTTTGAAAAAGCTTTGACCGTGTTTTTGGGGGAGGAAGGGCAGGTGCCCTCCCTGGTTGATTATATGGAAAGACGTCACCAATTTTATCAGCAATTCCCAGAACATAGTCACATTTTCTTTGAAGCAATGATTGCGACACCGGAAGAATTAGAGGCGGAGATTGCTCCTCAAAAGGAAGTCTTTTTGAACTTGAATGAACAGGTTTGTCAAAAATTACTATCAGAATCTAAACTAAAGGATCATATCGATGAGAAGCAGGCCACGGCTTATCTAAGATTGATACAGGATATGTTTCGTTCTTACTATCTAACCGTTTCGTCAGACAATAGCTTGACAAACTTGGTTTCGGGATATGAACAACAATTATCACACGTTTTGGAGATGATGATTTATGGAATAATAGAGGATGATCCCTCTAAAAAAGGAGAAACATAATGTCTAAAAATTGGAAATGGTTGTCACTACTTGTAGGTATTTTTGCTATATTTGCTGGATTTCGTATTCTGGTAAACCCAGCTATTAGTCTAGCTTCAATGACCTTCATATTTGCTCTTGTATTCGCAGTTCAGGGAATCTCTGAGATTGTGCAGTACTTCAAATCTGAAGAAAAGTATGGATGGAATTTATTCGGAGGGATTGTAACCCTCATCCTAGCCCTTACCTTATTCTCAGGTAGCTTTATTGAAATGGTAACCTTTGTGCCATTTATTATTTCATTCTGGGCCTTGACAAATGGAATTACAAAATTGTTGGTTGGTTTCAAGGTTCGTAAGGCAGACAAGTCGATCGGAACCCCACTAGTATGGATGGGAATCTTGGGAATAATCGCTGGCTTGATTATGATGGGGCACCCATTGATGACAGGACTTTTCATCAGCTACACCATTGCTTTTGTCTTTATTTATCAAGGCATTGCAGCTATTGTTCAATTCTTTAAAACTAACTAATAAAAAGAGGCTAAAAAGCCTCTTTCTTGTAGGTGGAATATGTTTGGAAAAAAAGAAATTTATTTGACCTTATTAGGTTTATTCTACAGCAGTATAATTGGGTTTGTTTCCTATAGTTTTATCATGGCTGAGAAGTTAGGAAGTCATTTGTTATGGGAGAGTCTTCCCCATCAGTTTCATTTTGGAACGATCTATTCGCTAGTGATCTTGGTTCTATTAACCTGTTTGGTTGTTTTTCTTAAAAATAAGTGGGGAAATTTGCCAAGGACTAGCCATGATTTGCTTCATGAATTGGATAAAAATGAAACGGTATCCTATCATAATACTTGGCAAAATCTTGTCTTAGCGCTTGTGATTTTGGTATCAGGCGCAGGAGTTGGTCCAGAAGCGCCTCTTTTAGGAGCGGTAATTGCTTATTCCATCTGGCAGGCGGATAAGCTACGCTATCTGGAAGCCAACTGGGAGCAGTTGAGAGGACAGAGGATAGGGATGTGGGTAAACTATCTCTTTCATCCTAGGTTTTATCTTTTGCCTTATCCAAGTAGCCAAAAGCAAACGGGGAAAAAATTACGCAATTTATTGATTGTAAATGGTTTTCTGGTTTTTTGGCTTATGATGAGATTGACAGATCAACCCTCTTTTGTGACCAAGTTGGGGGAAACTGATTGGTCATTGATGGATATTCTCTTTTTTTTACCGCTCTGTTTATATGGATTTGCAATCGGTAAGTGTTGTGCTTGGTTGAGAGGAGTTATTCGTGCCAGTTTAAATCGTTTCAACCTGACCTTAGCTATCAAGATTAGTATTGGAGGGGCCGCTATCTTTCTGGTAACAGTGTTAGCACCAACCTTACTATTTTCAGGTCAACATAGCCTACATTCCATGGTTGAACTCGGGTTGGAAACACCTGTTTTAAGCTTAATGATTTTGTCTTTTGTTAAACTGATTTTCTTAGAGATTTGTTTGTGGTCGGGTTGGACTGGTGGGGACATTTTCCCGGTAACTTTTGCAGCCTTTTTACAAGGGTTTGCAGTTGCGCAAGTCTTTCCACAAGTGGATAACTTATTTGTCGTTTTAGTCGTTAGTTTATCCATGGCTATTGCTCTTCTCGAAAAGGAGTGGTTGGCAGGTATCTTTATCAGTTTATTCTTTCCTGTCCAGCTCTTACCACTTTCTTTGCTGATGATTGGATTGACGATATTTGGACGAAAATTAGCATCGTCGCTTAGAAAAAATGAAAAAACTGATTTTTAAGAATCAGTTTTTTTCTTGTCAGTTTTAACGGCTAGGGAATAGTGTTTGCTGACTTCGGTGTAGTAGCTAACCACAAGGCCAGATAGACTTCCTAAGAAGAGAATACCATAAATGGCTAAAATAATACTGATTATCCGACCGAGCGTCGTTGTGACCAGCAAATCACCATAACCAACAGTCGTTGCTGTCACAAAACTATACCATAAGCTGTCCCCATAGTTTGTAAAGCCAGGTTCTAACCAGAGGAGTAAGCCAGCTGATAGAAAGATAAAACTAAAAAAGGAAGTAAGGAAAGTGGCGAAGCCAGTTACTCTCAAGAGTTGCCAAATGATGCGTAGGCGGTGAATTTGTTTCTTATTTTGAATCATTTTTTCTTCTTTCTGCAATATAATCTAATTTGCTCTGCCGATTGCGTTTCTTAAACAAGGCCTCGGCAGACATAGCTTCCTGCTTACTAGCAAAGGATTCCTGATAGAGCAGGCTGACAGGCAAGCGTGCACGGGTGTACTTAGCCCCTTTGCCACGATTATGGGTGGCAAACCGCTTCTCCACATCAGTCGTATAACCAATATAAAGACTCCCGTCGGCACATTCCAAAACATACAAGTCTAGTGACAAATCTGATATGTACGTTACTTTGTTTATAACATCAGAGAGTGCTGATGTAAGCTCAGATAGGAAAAAGCCCATCCATTTTTCCATCTTAGTATCCTGGTACTCTCTTGCTGACTGAAATGGCAAGTATGAACGGTCAATCATTTTAATCCCTCCAATCCACCAGCGGAATGACCGCCGATAAGTTTACTGCGTTCAATATTTCTGGAACCTTCAGTTAGGACGGTTCCTTTTTGTATGGCTAAAAAGCCATACTGTTCTCTGACAACATCAATTGCTGTCTGAAGTCTGTTTTCTTTTTCAATTTGTTCTACATCATCAAAAAGTGATAGCAGAGTATAGCTTTCATCTACGAAGCCACTATAAGAGACACCGATTTGTTTCACTGCACCAGAGGTGTATTTCTTTCGGAATAATTCAAGTACACGGCTCACCATTGTTTTTGGGAGATTTGCGGGGTCTATTTTTTTCTGAGCATTTATAGATTTTTTCATCTCAGTCCTAGAATAGCCAATATGGATTGAAACAACAGTTGCTTTCTTATGGGCTGAACGCAGTCGATTAGCAACTTGATCAGCCATTTCAGCTAATACGATTTCAATTTCCCTTTGGGTTCTATAATCTCTAGGAAGTACTTGTGAGTTTCCCAACCCTCGTGATTTTGGTTTATAGGGTTCATGGACATTGCTCTCATCAACACCGTTTGCGTGAAACCATAGCTGAACACCGACTTTACCGAATTCTTTTTTGAGAATATCAGGATTGTAATTGGCTAGCTCTTTGATTGAATGAATACTAAGTTTTTGTAAATGAATCTCGGTTTTACTACCAATCCCCCAAAAATCGGTTAGGTTTGGTATTGCCCAGACTTTAGTTTCCACATCCTCACAGGACCAGTTAGCCCTCATTGTAGCAGTTTTTTTAGCTTCATTGTCTAAAGCAAGTTTAGCCAGAAGAGGATTGGAATTGCTCATTCCTACAGTTGAGATAATACCTGTTTTACGGTAAATATCTCTCTGAATCAAGGCAGAAACATTATCCAACTTATCTTTCCTAGACATTGAACTATCAGGAATAAAATAAGAAAGTGAGCTTGTCAGGTCAATAAAGCCTTCATCGATTGAATAGGGCAGAATATCATCAGGAGCAGCATAGTCTTGAAAGATATGCTGAATCTCTAGATTCTTCTCAATATATCTGTCCATTCGAGGAGGAACGATGAGTGTACGCTTTGCCCAGTGTTCAATAAACGATTTATACTTTGGTGTTACCTCAATTCCCTGTTTCCATGCATTTTGATAGCTGAGTTTTCGAGTGTTGATATCAAATGGCAAGTCGTAGGAACGACCTACATTTGCTTTACCGAAGACTTTCTTAAACATAGGAGAAGAAGCGAGAATCAATCCTGCCGAGTTGTCTGCACGGATCATGACGCACAGTGATGTATAGAGTGGATGTAAACCTCTATCCACACATTCTACAGAAGCGTAGAAGGACTTCATATCGAGGAAGGCTATATCACTTTGAGGTTCAATAGAATAGTCGATATAGCCCATAGAATTATCTCCGTTTGAGTTTTTCTAGCTCTTCGATAAGTTCTCCGATATAGTCAGTGATGTCGTATTCAAATTTGTCAGGGGTGAAGATAATACGTTCGTCTTTGATGTAAATCATTTCTTTAACATTCATTGGTATTGTCATCCTCCTCGGTCATAGCAATTAAAATAGAATCCTCAATCAAAAAAGCGTAAGGATAAATTTTTGCATCCTCATTTTGAGGAATAAGAATTTCATCGAATCCTCCATTCTCTAGTCGCTCTTCAAAGTTGTCCATATTGAATATTTCAACTTTACAATCAGTGTTGAAACCAAACGTTCCAAGTTCTAAAATATCTTTTAATTTCATGACTACACTCCCTCGACAGGCATAAAGTGTCCCACAACTAGACCAACAATTCTTGGTTCATCCTCATAAGGGATGAACTTCTCAGGATAGTCCTTATTCAGGGAAAACATTCTAAATCCATCCTCATCACGGTAGAGCTTTTTGATATAGACAGAATCATTCCACGCTACGGCATAAATAGCTCCGTCGTAGTCGAAACCATTCAAGCGAATAAGTGCGACTTCACCACTCTTATAGACAGGCCCATAGAGTCTCCCTCAATCCATACTGCAATGTCGTAACCGTATTGTTCCTCATCAGAGTAAACTGTCTCAGTTTCAAACTCGTCAAAGAATCCTTCTCCCAGACCAGCAAACAGTTGAACATCTGATAGTACTTGTACGGAGAAGAGAGGAGTACCTTCTCTGGCTTCTACCAGCGTTTTTTCATATTGTTTTTGAGCCTGTTTCGCTAGATAGAATATCTTCTTGTATCCGCAGTTTTGTCTTCTCTTAGGACAGGCATTACAGACAAATGGGGCTTTCTCTAATAGAGGACAAACGAGTCCATCGCTGGTAGACTCTCTGACTTGTCTGTTTCGTTTGACTTCTTTTGAGATTGTTGTAGGATCTTTTAGGATAGACTGAGCGATTGCTTTGAAAGTTTCCTTTCGATCTAATCCCAATTGTATATCGTTTCGGTCTGAGAGAGTAAGGTGTTTGTGTTTCGTCATAGTAGGAACTCATTTCTAACTCAAACGTCTCAGATTTAATTCTACCACAAAAATTCATTTTAGACTAACTTCCACTTTGGAAAGGGAAGTGGAACTTACTTTGATAAATTACAGAAATTACATTCATGCGTATGGCGTGTCTTTATATTATTGACACTTGCCACTGCTTGTGCTATAATTTATCCTGTATTTTTATGTGATGTTTTCGGAGCGTTCGGAGGTTCGGCGCATGACATACAGCGATAACCGCCTATGCTTGGGTGCATCTGCCATTCTGAAAAGTGTTTATTTTAGGGCGTTTGCAGTAAATGTAAAAACGATAGCACTGGGGAAATATTTGTATCAATTTGGACACGCAATATGGTATGGCTGTGCTCCGAATGTGGTAAATACATTTTGCAAGGGATATGACTGGACAGGCAAAAAGGTGGTTGCTTGTGCTACTTCGGGAGGCAGTGGTATCGGTAAGACAGCGGACAAGTTAAAGCCATATGTGGACGGAGCGGTATCTGTGGATGTAAAGATTGTTCATAGTGATATGGAAGTGAAGAATTTTGTGGAGTATATAGAAGTGTGAGTAATTTTTAATGATGTAAATCGGGATTTGTTGAGGTGAATAATCGAATGAAGTTTAATTCTTTAATACCGGAATTGACGGTGGTGAATTTGGAGCAAACAAAGAAATTCTATATTGACATTTTGCATTTCAGCGTTGAGTATGAACGGCAAGAAGACAAATCCATTTTTATAAATCATTCCTTTCGTTTCACTCAAGGCACAACACTGAATGAAAAAGTGTTGTGCGCTTTATTTTGGACTATAATATAAAGAGAGAAGGCCTATTACTACTACAAATCACGGGGAGGAGAGTAAGTGAGTAGTTCAGCTACTACCTCACATTTTTATAGGTGTAGCTCTTCCTATCAAGCACAACTAACTGTGACTTTGAGCACGTAAACTTATAATTGGATAAGCGACTCGTTTGTGTAAGGGAAGAGCAGTCAAGGGATAGGCACTTCTCAAA
>NZ_SPPD01000129.1 GCF_004570575.1 Streptococcus cuniculi | reverse complement strand
GTTCCCAATAATAAGAAACTGTACCAATAACTTTGTCGTTGTAAATTACAGCCCATCTATTCGGAACATTGATCCAATCATCCTTTTGGAGCAAAAAATCATCATACGACATAGCATGATGAGGAAAATAAGGCGCATCCCATAACTTCCATTCAGGATTTGAGTACTTAAAAGCCATCTGCCATATACTCTTTAAATCTTCTAATTTAATAGGTCTAATATATAATTCACGATTTTCAACCATGTTATCCCTCTGTTCTATATAAAATAATTAAAATTATTTTATCATGCAAATTGGAAAAAATATATTTCTTTGAAGTTTACAGTTTTGAAAATAAGCTATATGAATTATTAAGAATATGTATCCAATCAATATAATCT
>NZ_SPPD01000128.1 GCF_004570575.1 Streptococcus cuniculi | reverse complement strand
GTGTGGAAGAAGGGCTCAAGGAACCCTTCCACATAACGCGTGCCTACGGCCGAGAGGTGGTTGTCATCGGTATACAGCGACTGGCCATCGCGCTCGACCCGGCACCAGCCATTCGTCTCGCACAGCTTGGGCGCGGGGTCCATGAGTTGCACACCGGGGTCTGCCGCGGCGATGCGCTCAAAAACGCTGCTGATATAGGCCTGGCGCTCGACGTGCTCGGCCAGGGGCAAGCCTTCGCGGTCGGTCGGGCGTCCCAGCATCGCCAGGCGGCTGAGCCGGTAAGGCACGTTGAAAGCCTGCAGCGGTACCTCCTTGACCAGCCACACCCTGTGCCCGCTGGCACGCAGTTGCTGCACCAGCGCACTCACACCCTCGGCAAAC
>NZ_SPPD01000127.1 GCF_004570575.1 Streptococcus cuniculi | reverse complement strand
GGGTTGCCTTACCGTTCACCATGCTGTACGCGGGCGGCGAGCAGACGCCCGCCTCGCTGCCCTATTGCGATTGCCAGGTCTTGCTTGACCGCACGTATTACGCGCCCCTGTGGGATACGAGCTGGCCCGACGATACCCTGCTGGAATTTACTTATATGGATGAGGTGGCGCCATGAAATGGCTGGTCTTCGCCATGCTGACGCTGCTCGCCGGGTGCTCGGGCACGCAAGCCTTGCAGGCAAGCAAGAATGTGCCTTACGCTACGCTAGAGCAGACTGTGCAGCCGGGCAGCAGCACGCGCGAACAGGTGCGCGCCGCGCTGGGCGACAGCACGGCCATCCGTTTCGACAGCGGCAATGAAGTGTGGATGTACAACTACCCG
>NZ_SPPD01000126.1 GCF_004570575.1 Streptococcus cuniculi | reverse complement strand
GCCCTCTTCCAGCTCCTGCGCCACGCCGTGGCCGCGGGACTGACGCTCACGGTCACCACGCCCCACGGCAGGGAGTGCTGGTGGCGGGGCGGGGCGGCCGCACGCGAGCTGCACCTCGGTCTGCCGGCTTCGGACTGGGTCGCACCGACGCGGGCACGATGGCTTGAGGCGCTGGGCCGGGCCGACGTCGCTCCGCCACCCTCCGCGGATCCGCAGCGCACGGTGTCCGAGGTGCGGTTCAGCGCCGAGGCTGAGGATCCGTCCGTCCCCTCCGTGCCTGGGGATCGTCTCGACCTCACCGCCCGTTCCCTCCACCACGCCGGGGACGGGACCACGCTGGCCGACGTCGTGATGACGGGCATCTCCCCCGCGACCCTCACGT
>NZ_SPPD01000125.1 GCF_004570575.1 Streptococcus cuniculi | reverse complement strand
GTGAAATGCAGCGCCACCGACTTGAACGGCTGGCCCGCGAAACGTTCGGTGAAATGGGCCGTCCAGCCCACGGGCGGCGCCTCGCGGCCGACGAGGGCCTGCAGGAATTCGCGCCGCGTCGTGCCGGATGGCGCTTCCGGGCCCATCACGTCGAAGCCGCAATTGGCGGGCCGCAGCGGGGCCACGGCCACGCCCAGCGCTTCCAGCCAGGGCGCCCAGGCGCCGTCGGAGCCCAGGCGCTTCCAACTGGCGCCGCCCAGCGCCAGCACGGCGGCACGGGCCTGCACATGCACCTCGCCGGCGGGCGCGGCAAAACGGAGTTCGGTGGTGCCGGCCTCCCGCGGCGCTGCGTCTTCGGCTGCCGGGGGCAACGGCCCGAGCC
>NZ_SPPD01000124.1 GCF_004570575.1 Streptococcus cuniculi | reverse complement strand
GGGCAGCAGGATGACGAACTCGTCGCCCCCCAGGCGGGCCACGCAGTCCATGGGCCGCAGCGCCCGCACCAGCCTGCCGGCCACGATCACGAGCAGCCGGTCGCCCGCGCTGTGGCCCAGCCGGTCGTTGACGGCCTTGAAGTTGTCGACGTCCAGCAGCGCCACGCAGAGCGGCGCGTCGTTGCGCAGCGCGCGCGCCACCTCGTAGCCGTTTATGCCAGGCAAGCCGATGTCGAGGAAGATAACGTCTGGCAAGAATTGTGGCGCCATGGCCAGCGCCTGCGCGCCATCGTGGGCCACTTGCGTGGCATGGCCCATCATGTCGAGCACGGCGGCCAGGGTATCGGCCGCATCGACATTGTCATCGACCACCAGCACGCGGA
>NZ_SPPD01000123.1 GCF_004570575.1 Streptococcus cuniculi | reverse complement strand
GAGCCGGGGTGCCCAGCGCGGCGAGGCGTCGACGTAGTCGCCGAACAGGACCAGGATCGGGAGGTCCTTGTAGTGGGCCAGATCGTCCTTGGCCGGATCCGGGCAGGCGGCGGGCTCGATCGCCACGATGGCCCGGATCCCGGTGCGGTCGAGGGCGGCGGTCTGGAATGGGTAGATGCCCGATTGCGAGTGCGAGACCAGCACCGCGCCCTTCAACCGCTTCGCGAGTTCCGAGAGGCCCGGCACGGTCGGGTTCGGCACTGGCAAGGCCGCGGACCAGTCGGCGACCATCTGCTTCCAGAACTCGCCCTGGGCCTCCAGGGGGAACTGCATGCCCGGAAACACCTTCGGGTATTCGGGCCCGAACCGGAAGATCGCCCAGGCC
>NZ_SPPD01000122.1 GCF_004570575.1 Streptococcus cuniculi | reverse complement strand
GTGGTCGGCTTCGACAGCTACCTGCACTCCGAGGTCATCAACCACTACCTGTCGCAGGACCGCCTGCTGGTGCCCGGCAACCGGGACGGCTTCATCCCCGGCGAAGCCGCAGCCGCCGTGCTGCTCGATCTGGCTGCGCCCGAGACGCCGGGCCTGCACATTGCCGGCTGGGGCCAGGGGATGGAAGAAGGCCGCCCCGACGGCAGCGTGCCCAGCCGCTCGCGCGGGTTGACGCAGGCCCTGCGCACGGCCTTCGGGCAAGCCGGCATCGACTGCAACGACCTGGCGTTCCGGCTCAGCGACCAGAACGGCGAAGGCTTCTTCGCCAGCGATGCCACCAACGCCTTCACGCGCGTGGCCGTCGATGGCGGCACGACCCCCATGG
>NZ_SPPD01000121.1 GCF_004570575.1 Streptococcus cuniculi | reverse complement strand
CCAGTAAGACTGAGTGGGGACGGGCGTTCCGCGACCGTCTGGCGGCTAATGGCAAGAAAGGAAAGGTGATTCTCGGCGCGATGATGCGCAAGCTGGCACAGGTGGCGTATGGAGTGCTGAAGTCAGGCGTGCCGTTCGATGCGTCACGGCATAATCCGGTAGCGGCGTAAAAATCGCGGAAGGGATGAAAAAAACAGCGCCTGACGGCGCTGTGTCTGGCATGCCTGCAATCCGGGAAACCGGACCAGGAAAAAACTTGCAGGCCATAACAGTATCTACATAACTCCTGCAATATTTTGGATTTGCATGATTTGTGGGCCGGATAAGGCGTTCACGCCGCATCCGGCATGAACAACGCGCACTTAGTCAATAATCAGGATGTGAGG
>NZ_SPPD01000120.1 GCF_004570575.1 Streptococcus cuniculi | reverse complement strand
GGCACCATCATGGTGGCCAATGTGCTGATGCTGATCATCCCCGGCCAGCGCAAGATGGTCGAAGCCATGGCGGCCGGCAAGCTGCCCGATCCCAAGCACGGCCAGAAGGCCAAGCAGCGCAGCGTGCATAACAATTACTTTACCTTGCCGGTGCTGTTCATCATGATCAGCAACCACTACGCGATGACCTACCGCAACGATCATGCGTGGCTGGTGCTGGCGCTGATCATGGCGGCCGGTGTCTTCATCCGCCACTTTTTCAACTTGCGCCACAAGGGCCGTGTCGAGTGGCGCTATCCGGCCATCGGCGTGGCCTTGCTGCTGGCCGTGGCCGTGGCCATCGCGCCGAAAGCGCCCGTGGCCATGGCGGCCGCGCCGGCGGTGGAC
>NZ_SPPD01000011.1 GCF_004570575.1 Streptococcus cuniculi | reverse complement strand
ACTTTTAACTCCGTTAAAAATTGAGGGTTAAGCATACTCACTACACCTTCTAACGTATCATGAGAAGGACATCCATCACTCAAATCAACATATTGTCCAAGAAGGGATTCATTCATCTCAATAAAATCTTCCATTTCTTTCCAAGTTTCAATACCTGCCAGCTGACTAACAAAAACATGAAACAAAATGGTAGATAGGGAATAACGAACTTTCCACGGTTGGCGTTTATCTAATTCTTCACTTTTGGCTTCTAGTGAAACAAGAAAATCAATTATCGTAGTTACCTCTTTTTCTAGTTTACTACTTTGATTGATTTTGTCGCTATGTAAATAGTTTTCTGAAAACTATCTTTTCTTCATGCGTTTGACGTGGATTCTATGATTTCTGAAAGCGAAACTTTCTTCATGCGTTTTTCGTGGTGGAGAATTTTTCCCGAGTTTATCATACTATACACAAAACAATAAATTAAATATATATGTACCAATCTTGTTTCAACAAGATTATTTTAGGTGAATGATACCAGTTAATAGCATAGAAACTAGCGGAGCACCAAAAAGCCCCCTCATACTTGCATGCACGTACGAGGGGCTTTTTCTGAACTGGAGAACGTTCACACCATTCACCCAGTTATATCGTTATAATTTCGCTTGCCATTTCTTGGTCCAAACGAGTTCATTTGGTACACCGTGGAAATCTGCCTTTCCTTCTAATTTGTCAAGGAGGGCTTCAATAGTATTGGAGTTGTGGTGATAGGCATTGATCGCTGTCTTGACCATGGTCGCATCGTGCAAGTGGGTCGTATAATTGAGCGACACCAAGATTGTCGGTACTTCATGCACATACCAAGGGACTTCGTTGGACATGGCTGTTTTCCACTGGATGCGATAGTTATTTTGTGCACCGTAGCCCACGACATTTGCTACTGTCAATGCCAAATCAACTTCCTTGCGATAGCTCAAGGTTGAGCCCTTAATGCGGGTCGTGCCGTCATTGATTGTCACTTCATAACCCCTGCGTTCCAAAGCTGACTTGAGATTCTCTACGACCTCATCACTGGCTGACATAATGCCTCCCTTTTCTCCTTCAAGATAGTAGAGGCGAATGCGACGATGCGTTTCTGGGCTAATCGGTAAGTTGTCTTGCGTATCTTTTAAGAGGGTAATTGACTTATCTGCTGCTTCTTTTTGCCATGCCAAGTGTTCCTCACACCCAATCACCTTTAAATCTTCGGCTGTTTTTAGGAGCGTCCCTTCCGCCTGTTTGATGTGGAGATTGAGTTTGGCTTTTAGCCCCAAAATCCGACGAACGGCATCATTCAAGCGTTCCTCTGTGATGATCCCCTTACGGTAGCCATTGAGCATAAACTGAAAATCTTCATCCATATCATTAAAGAAGAGGAACATGTCACAGCCTGCTGCAATCGCACCCGGCACATAGTCTTCCCTGCGCATGGCTGCTGTCATTCCCAGCATGTGACTCGCGTCCGTGATGACCAAGCCATTGAAATCAAGGTTAGTCTTTAAAAGCCCCTCTATCAATTCTGGTGCCAAGGTTGCAGGTAGAATATCCTCATCTTTTAGACTTGGATTGAGCTGTTGCTGATAATATGGAAGCGCAATATGCCCCGCCATAATCATCTCTACTCCACGTTCAATGTGATGGCGATAGACCCGTCCAAAGGAATCTTCCCATGCTTCGGGTGACAATTCGTTGACACCAAGTACTAAGTGCTGGTCACGCTCCTCTGTCCCATCTCCAGGGAAGTGCTTGATACACTGAATCACTTCACGCTCCGACGTTAAACCATCTAAATAAGCGCTAGTGTAGCGGATCACATCTTCGGCGTTTGTCCCATAGGCACGGGTATTGACAATCGTATTACGCCAATTTTCCAGAATATCCACGCATGGGTCAAAGTTGACATTGACACCGAGTGCTGTTGCTTCACGGGCAGAAACCAAGCCTGCTAGATACGGCACGCGGGTATCTCGGCTCGCTTCGGATTGAGCCCCTGAGGAAATGTAGGTGCCGCCTTTGACCGCACCGTCTCCACCAGAATCGCAGTTGGCAGCGACTAGAAGGGGCACCTTGGAATGACCTTGTAGTTCATTGATGAGTCCTTGTACCTGTTCAGGACTGCCATTCATATAGCGTGCACCACCAATATGGTATTTTTCAATAATCTCTTGATTGCTCAGCGTATTGCCACTAAAGGCATCTCCACCAAAGAAGAAAAGGTTGACAAATAACTGTCCAATTTTCTCCTCATCTGTCAAATCCGCCAATGTGGACTCCACCCATTCAATCTGGTCCTTATCTAAATTGTAGGGCTTTTTACGTAAATCAACTAATGTTCCCATGCTATTCTCCTTTTCCTGTCTAGGTTGATACTCTTTAATCCTCTAGGTTTTCCCAAAATCGGGCTGTTACTGTTGTTGCAAGTTCATCTGTCCATTTCTGTTCCAGCAAATATTGGAGATAGACCTGCGTTAGGTCCGCCCACGAGCTTGCCTCTTGTCCGACTAGAATTGGGTAGAAAGAGATATGGTTTTGCTCTGCCGCCCTCAAGTCCCCCGGCGAATCGCCTATCATCAGCATCCGCTGAGGATCATAGCCCTCCTCTAGCAAACTGGCAAGTACATCTTCTTTCTTCCCTCGGTCTTGACAATAGAGCTCATCTACAAACTCTAGCAAGCCTTGATCCTGCCATTCTTCTAGTACCGCCTCTTTATTTGCCGAAGAGACGACAAAAACGTTCCCCTTGGTTTTCAGAAAGGCGAGGGCTGCTCGTACTCCTTCAAATGCACGAACTTCACCATCGTAGTCTTGAATGGCTCGATTGACCCGCACCGACCAGTCCAAGGCCTTGCGTAAGTCATCTGACGGTGTTATTTCTAAGGTTTCTTCCAAGGAACGATTAGACAGGGAGGAGGTGTTTTCCACCCATTCTTCCAATCGGTCAATCCCGGTCACACCCGCAGACCTTAGCCCTGTTACGAGACCTACAAAACGGTTGATGCCGCGTGTTTTTGAGTAGAGGTTGACACGGTTCCACTCGATCAAAAATGTCTCCCTATCTGTAATATCAAACACATCTGCTGCTAACGGTCCAAAGAACAGTTGGTGCTTGTAAGTCATCGTATCCATGGCACAGCCGTCTGAGTCCACACAAAATACATAGTCTGTTTTCATTCTTATACTCCAGAATAGGCCGAGAACCCACCGTCAATCGGTAGTACCACGCCATTGACAAAACTTGCTAGTTGCTCGTCTGCAAGGAAGAATACGCCGCCGACCAATTCTTCTGCTTCACCAAAGCGTCCCATTGGGGTATTGGTCAAAATTTTAGTCGCACGCGCAGTCGGCTGTCCTGTCTCATCAAAGAGGAGACCACGGTTTTGATTGGTCACCAAGAATCCCGGTGCAATGGCATTGCAGCGAATGCCAACCTTTGAAAAATGCACCGCCAACCATTGGGTGAAATTGCTAATTGCCGCTTTGGCACCTGAATAGGCTGGAATTTTGGTAAGAGGGGTAAAGGCATTCATACTGGAAATATTGATGATATTTGCCCCTTTCCGCCCGACCATATCTTGAGCGAAAACCTGAGTAGGAAGTAAGGTTCCAAGATAATTCAAGTTAAAGACGAAATTGATACCACTTTCATCCAAATCAAAGAAGGTCTTAGTGTCACTCGGCAGGTTCACTTCATGAAACTCATTATCTGTAGTCGCCTTTGGATTGTTTCCGCCAGCACCGTTGACCAAAATATCAGTTGGTCCAAAATCTGCTAGGATCTGCTCGCGTACTTCTTCTAAATTCTCTTTTGAGAGAACATTTGATGCATAGGCTTTTGCTACACCGCCAGCTGCTTCAATCTCATCTACAAAGACTTGAGCTGCTGCTTCATTCAAATCAAGCAGTGCAACTTTGGCACCCGCCTTGGCAAATTCCTTAACCAAATAGCCACAAAGAACCCCTCCAGCACCTGTAATCACTACAACCTTATCCTTAAACTCAATCACTTTTGTCATCTGTCTTTCTCCTCTTGATTAGTCTTTTCCAACTGCCTTGTCCTGAATCCCGAAATCGGGAATCTTACCTGCCGCTCTCATGTTGGCTTCATAGAGGCCATTGAAATAGGTTGCCCCCAAGGCTCTGTCGTAAAGGCCGTACCCCGGTGTCTTGGTCTGATCTCCCCAGATTCTACGACCATGGTCAGGACGAAGTGCTCCTTGCCAATCGTAGTCTACCAACAATTTGACAACGCCATTCATATCAATATCCCCTGCCTGTGAGAGGTGGGCAGTCTCTTGGAAACCCCACTCCCCTGCTGTGACATTACGGGTATGCATAAAGTTAATCCGATTGCGCTTCAAAGCGTACTCGGTCATGGCAAGCACATCATTTTTAGGATCTGACGCATAGGAACCAACACACATGGTAATCCCATTGTTCGGTGAATCGTAGAGATCAAGGAAGCGCTCCACTGCTGCCTGCCCTGTTATGATACGAGGAAGCCCAAAGATACCGTACGGTGGGTCATCCGGGTGAATCGCCATTTTCACACCAGCAGCTTCTGCAGTCGGGAGAATTGCCTGAATGAAGTAAGCAAGATTTTCCCACAAGTCCTCTTCTGATACATTGTAACGATAGTTTTCAATGATCGCTTTCATTTCATCCTTAGAGTAGGAGGAATCCCAACCCGGCAAGTTTAAATCATCTGCCACAGGATCTACCCCTGCCAAGTCCTCTTTTAAGAAGGCGAGCGAAGTGGTCCCATCTGGAAGAGGATGATGCAAGTCCGAACGAGTCCAATCAAAGACAGGCATAAAATTGTAGCAGACAACTGGAATTCCTACAAGACCAACATTTTTAATGGAGGTCTTATAATTTTCAATTAACTGATCACGATTCGGCTTGCCTTGTTTGATGTCCTCATGTACCGGAATAGACTCAATCACCGTGATTTCAAGACCAGCCTCTTCCACCATTTTTTTCAATTCTAGGATTTTTTCTAAAGGCCAAGCCTGACCAACTGGCACATCATAGACAGCTGTCACAATCCCCTGCATTCCCGGAATGGCTTTGATTTCTGCTAGGGTTACAGGATCTTTTTTCCCGTACCAACGAAAAGACATTTTCATCTTATTACCTCTTTTATTTTTCAAAAAATTGTTGTGCATTGTGGTACGAAATTCCTTCTACCACTTTTCCTAGTGCCTGATAATCTTCTGGCACCTCCTCATCTGCTATCCATTGCCCGACATAGGATGCCAAAATCCGTCTAAAGTAATCATGGCGCTGATAGGACAAGAAACTCCGAGAATCCGTCAGCATGCCGACGAAATTGGCGAGCATTCCTTGCTCTGCATAGGCATTCATCTGGTCAATCATGCCGAGTTTGGTATCATTAAACCACCAACCTGCTCCAAATTGCAATTGGCTCCTAAGCCCTTTTTCATTGGCTTGGAAGTTCGCCAAGGTATTGGCGAGAACAATGTTATAGATCGGATTTAAATTGTACCAAATCATCTTGGGCAGACTATCGGTCTGTACCAAATAATCTAGCAGCTGGTTCAGATGATGGGGCAAATTCATCTGATCTCCAATAGAATCCACTCCGACATCTGCACCCAGACGATTGAAAAGGTCCGTATGATTATTCCGCAAGGCACCAAAATGTACCTGAGTGACAAAGCCATGTTGTTTATAAAGACGACACAAGGCAACAAAGACTGCTGTCTGCCATTTTCGGATGTCGGAAGCACTTGTCGTTTGACCTGCTAAGGTAGCCTGCAACAGGTCGTCCAACTCTCCCTTACTTGCCCTCTCAAAGCAAATCTCCGTAAAACTAATATCACTTGCTACACAGCCTGCTTGAGCAAAGTAGGCAACCCTATCTCCCAGAGCTGCTACTAGGCTGTCAAACCGAGCAATGGTTCGATTGGTCTTGACCTCCAAACGACGGATAAAATCTCTGAAATTGCGATGTTCGATAAAGGCTTCATCTGGTCGGAAGGTTGGTGCTACTACTGTTTCCAAGGTCTCATCAGCCGCTAGACGCTGATGCCATTCTAAATCATCCAAGGGATGATCGGTAGTGCCAATAAAGGTCACCTTGGCAGCTTGAATGAGCTTTCTGGGGCTGATTTGCTTTTCTTGCAAATAGGCATTTAAACGGTCATAGAGCGCTTCTGCATTCTCCTCTGTCAGATGCTCACTCACTCCAAAAACCTGCCTTAATTCTAAGTGGCTCCAGTGATAGAGGGGATTTCCGTATGCTCTACTCACTGTCTTAGCCCAAGCCTTAAATTTGGTCAAGTTGGAAGCAGTTCCTGTAATCTCGTTTTCTGGAATACCATTTGCTCGCATTAGGCGCCATTTATAATGGTCACCTCCCAGCCATAAGTCCACAATGTTGTCATAAATCTGATCCTCATATATTTCCTTGGGATCTAGGTGGCAGTGAAAATCATAGATAGGCAAGTCTCTTATCTGCGCATATAGGCGATGGGCGGGCTGATTTTTCAACATGAAGGAATCATCATTAAAGGTCATATCATCCCTCCACTGCTGTGACAAAGGACTGGGCAATCTCTGTCACACTCCTATAACCAGCTTCAGCTACTCTGCTCGCAAGGGCTGAACCAATCCCAACCGCACAAGCACCGGCTTTTTTCCAGGCTGCAACATTAGCGATTGAAACGCCACCTGACGGCATCAACTGAACTCCCGGAATCGGACCATGAATATCTTTGATAAAATTCGGTCCCAAGACCCCTCCGGGGAACAGTTTAATAATCGGACACCCTGCTGCCTGAGCTGCTACAATTTCCGTTGCGGTTGCACACCCTGGGAAATAGAAAACTCCGTGCTGCTCTGCCAGTTCTTGAATCGCTGGTGAGAAATGTGGGCTAACCAAAAACTTGGCTCCTGCCTCAATGGCTTTTTGTGCCAAATCAGTCGACATGACGGTACCTGCACCAACAATGACCGCCAAATCATCTGAGAACTCTTGGACTAAATCCTCTATCACCTGAGCTGCATTGGGAGTTGAAAAGGTAATTTCAATATTTTTAATCCCACCGAGAATAGCATGCCGTGCAATCTCAAGCGCGTCATTCTGGTCTTTTCCGCGAATAACTGCGAAAAAATAATTTTCTTTTAAGCGTTGTAACATAGTTTCTCCCTTCTTTAGAAAACGCTATCACTATAGTTACAGTATATAATTCATCTGATGATTTGTCAAGAAAAAGCATTAAAAAATAAGATATACCTTCAAAAATTTTTTTGAAGGTATATCTTTTTACGATTATTTTTCCTTTGCAGTTAAACCATGCATGGTTAAGTCTTTATCAAACCATTCCGTCAAAACACTCTGTCTGACGGAAACTATGTGAGCTAACATACTGTCATACGCTCCTAATGGATGCCGTTGTTTGATGGCTGTTAAAATATTGCGATGTGCTTTTAGACTATCTGATTTCATCTGACGATTTGTATAGTTCTCATTGATCAGATGAATAGACTGGTTGATGACGGGCACTAAGCTGGTCATGGCGATATTGCCACTCATTTCTGCCAACATGCTGTGAAACTGGACATCGAGTTCCAAGTGGGCATCATCCCCACGATGAACCGCATCCTCAATTGCATCGACGATTTCTTCCAGACGTGCAATATCCTCGTCCGACGCAAACTGAGCCACTCGCTCTGCGATACGAGGCTCCAGCAGGTAGCGCAATTCAAACAAATCTGTCGTTAATTTGATCCGATCGCGAACGAGGGAAAAACCGAGCGGATCCTCGGAAACTCCCTTTTTAGAGCTAATATAGGTTCCCGATCCCTGACGTACCTCTAAGATATTACGCGTCGCTAAGCTCCGAACAGCTTCTCGAATCGTTGAACGCCCAACTTCCAAATCTTGAGCCAACTCATACTCATTGGGTAGCTTATCTCCGACAGCATAGCCACGTTCCAAAATCAACTCTACTAAACGGTCTGCCGTTTTTTCAACCAAGGGTTTTGACATCCCACGCCTCCTTAGAAAAGATTACTCTCTTCATCATTATAGCTTATTTTGACTTATAATGGTAGTTAGGAATGGCATTCCAGCGTTTTTTAAATTCGCGGACGACTTGTTTTGGCTCACGATTTCGTGAGAAGAGACCTTTATGATTTCCCTTGACCCGAATCAGCATGACATTGGTCTCAAAATCTGCAAAATTCCAGACTTGTTCTCCAACTAAATTCGGAATGGTATCAAAGACACGGTGGCTCATTTCATAGTAATCCACTTGATACCCTTCTGTATAAGGAATGTCCCACATGGACTGTAAACCTGGTAAGGTATCTGCTCCGTATTCGGTTATCAAGATTGGTTTGTCTGGATACAAGGTCTGCCACTGATGTAATTCCTCGCTCAGACCCTCTGCTGCCTTTTTCAAATCTCCGTGGTGCACATACCAACCATAGTAGCGATTCAAGGAAATGACATCAACCAAGTCCATTACCTCATCCTTATCAGGTGTTGCCATCATAATATTAACGAGTGTCACAGGACGGTGCTGCGGATCTGTATCCCTCACGCGTTCAATCAAGGGTTTAAAATAGGCTCTGGCTCCTTTTTCATGACTGGCCGGCTCATTTGCTACTACCCACATGACAACCGACGGGTGATTCTTATCCCGCTTAATCAACTCATCAATGACTTGCTCATGAGCAGCCCTTGTCTGCATGACCTCCCAGGTATTCTTCTGCTGTTCTCCTCCTCCAATTAAATCCAATGCTGCACTGAATTGCTGGAACAAGCCCACTGCGGGAACCTCATCAACCACAACGATTCCCATGCGGTCTGCTAAACGCATCATTTCTTCAGAGTAAGGATAGTGCGAGGTTCTAAAGGAGTTGGCTCCGATGTCTTTTAGAAGGTTCAAGTCCATGAGATTAGCTGCTTCGTTCAATCCTCGTCCATTGATATAGGTATCTTCGTGCTTACCAAATCCCTTGAAATAAAATGGTTTATGGTTGATGAAAAATTGTCCATTTTTAACCTCTACACTACGGATACCAAACGGCTCTGTATAGGTATCTAGTAGCTCTCCCGCTGCCCATAATTCTACACGGGCAGTATAGAGATAGGCATCCAACACTTCCCAAAGACGTGGCTGTTTCAACGTCATTTGTCCGTTTTCGAGTTCGCCGACTAACTGGTTTTCTTCATCAAAAATCTGAATACGAACGGTATCGGCTACTTCGGTACTTTCCACTTTAACCTCTAAGCGTGCCTCTGACAAATCATCTGATAACTGGCTAGTAATCACAATGTCTTGAATATGGTTTTTCGGACGTGTATAGAGATGCACGTTTCGATGAATACCTGCATAATTATAAAAGTCAAAATTTTCCAGCACTTTTTTATGAATTGATCCGTCTTCTTTGACATAGTTTCCAACCGGGAGAGTGGTATAGTTTAATTCATTATTGACACAGACCGTTAGACGGATACTTTCTTCCTGATAGAGTGCTGCTGGAAGGACGAACTCAAACGGGGTAAAACCACCCTTGTGTTGCCCAAGAACCACTCCATTTACATAGACCGTCGCATGGTGGGTCACAGAGCCAAAGCGCACAACCACTTCTTCCCGACTTCCCACTCTCGGAAGCACACAATCCGTTTCATACCAGCTATCGCCAATATAGGCACGTTTGCCCTTATCTACCACCACATCGTTGAAAGAGGTTGGCACGACCATGACCTCTTTGGTGTTTAGGACTGTTTGCGGTTCATGATTTCCCTGTTTGAAGCGCCAAATACCGTTCAAACTCTGAACTGTTCTTGTTTTTGTATTGATTGGATATAACATTGTTTCCCTTCTTTCTATTGGTTATTCATCATCGTTTTGGTTTTATAGTCTCTAAAAACCTGTTTTAAAGTGAATGCTGTATTAGCGTTTGATTTCATGAGAGTCATGCGCTAGCAAGCCTTCAATATCAGACGGTGTTATCACATTGACATCTCCCTCAATGGTATGTTTAAAGACAAAGCTTGCCATGGCAATCTCTAATACTGTTTGACTGGCTAGTCCCTTTACACAGCCATGAATAATGCCCGCTGTAAAGGCATCGCCAGTTCCAACTCTATCTAAGACCTGAATGGTCTCTGTCTCTGTTTCGTAGAGAATTCCCTCTTGATATAAAAATGCCTTTAACTGGTATTCATTAGAATAGCCCATTTCTCTTTGAGTAAAGGCAATCGCATCAAGCTGGTAGCGCTCATTGAGCGCCTCTAGTACTGTTAACAAGGCAGCCCTGTCTTGATACGGGCGTTTCAACTGCACAACATCCTTTAGATCACGCCCCTGTTCATCTAATAGCAAAATAGGCTCTAAGCCGATACAAACATTGGCCAGCTGTACTAAGGGAGCTAATCTCTCACGAGCTTCTTGAAAGGAAGTCCACAGGCTTGCTCGATAATTTAAATCCAAGGATACCTTGACCCCTTTTTCTCTTGCCAAGGACATAAGGCGGTAGGTCAACTCATAGGTTTCTTCATTCAGTGCTGCAGTAATACCACTCACATGAAACCAGTCCACCTGATCAAAGACACCTTCTAAGGGATAATCTTTGTAGCGTGATTGAGAAAAGGATGAGAAATCCCGATCATAAATGACCTGACTTGCTCGGACTGAAAAACCCTTCTGGTAGTAATACAAGCCCAAACGCCCAGCACGTTTGATAATGTAATCTTGACAGATTTGACGGGCAAACAGAAAATGCTCTGCCATTTTTCCGACTTCCGTATCCGGAATGGCTGAAATCAAGGATGTGGCATGACCTAGCTGTGCCAAGGTCGCTAAAACATTCAATTCTGAACCACCAAATTGACACTCAAGGTGACTGGCTTGGACTATGGTCTGGTAGTTGGGAGGAGATAAGCGTAGCAATATCTCTCCTAAACCGATGATTTTTTTCATTTCTTCTATCACCTCCTATAGGAATAGAGGCTGGGAGACTGACCCAACCTCGTTACGTTTTACGCTTTCGCTCATTTAAACAGGTGCAATCGTCCAAAGATTGAATCCTTAATCCCTCACTCGAACCCTTATCGACCGAGAGAGCCGATTGTCCGATCACCACTACTTGGTGTTGGGGCTTATTCCTCAACCCCGTATTGTGTGACATCTACATAGTCCATATCGGACAGAGGCACATTTTTCGCAATCGCTTTGACGCGTTCTTCATCTTTTGCCGCCTTCATGACATGGATTTTTTCCTGTACCTGTGCCATTGCTACTTGATCGAGTTGATAGAATTTCATCAAGACCAACGAAATCACCAGCATCACTGTTGGAATAAGGACGAGCAAGGCAATAATAGCGCCTTTTAAGGCTGGAGTAAGCGGTGTTTCAGCAGTTGGGTATTCCTTGGCAAAGCCAATTCCTGCTAAGACAAATCCTACTACCATTGGCGCAAATGAAGAAGCAATCGAGTCTGTCAAAGAGAAAATCGTTCCAATCATTCCTGATACGTAGCGACCCGAAACAGAAGTTTCATAGTCGGAAATATCAGCCCCCATGGTTAAAACTAAACTTGAAGGGGCAGTCGCAAAGTAGCGCAGGGCATAGAGGACGACAAAGGCAAGGCTGTATAGATTCCAATTCACCAAATCCAGAGAGCCACTATCACCGAAATGAAGCAAGACACCCAATAGGAGCATGGCGACAATACCAATTTGCAAGGAAACCACATAGGCTCTGCGCAAGCCTTTTTTCCGTGCAATGCTCGCAGCTGCTACGATGATTAAAATATTTGGAATAATCATCATACCTGAGATGGCTCCTGAAAGAGCATAGTTTCCAAACAGGACGCCAAACAACATGACAATCACAACCGAATCAAGGAAGAGTTGGGCAATAAATTTTACAAAGGCTGCTGAAATAGATAAGACTTGCAAGGGACGGTTGCCCTTAATCACTTTCCAATAATCTTTGAGACTGGTTTTTTGTGTCTTTTCCTCCCCAAGACCAAAGAACTTCTTATTATCCTTTTGCCAAATCCCAACTACCGAGAGGACTGCTAAGATTGCTGAAATAACGATGACACCGATCATCAATTCTGTAAAGAAACTTTCTGTAAAGCCACCATGCTTGGGTACAAGGAAACTCGAGATAACAATTTGGCTTCCTGAGAACAAGATTGCCGACATAATACCGTCTACGACATTAAACATCGGACGTTGCTTGGGATCATTGGTAAGGGCTGTTTGCCCTGCTTTAGTAACCGTCTGTTGCATTGAATAACCAATCTTATGAACGATCAATGCAAGGATAAACAAAGGCATGGTCATTGCACTTCCAAAATGATGAATATTGAATAAAAGCACAAATGATAGGGCGGTGATGATATTTCCCAAGACCAAAATGGGGCGATATTTCCCGAACCTTGTATCGGTTTTATCAATTAAGACACCAATTGCTGGGTCAATAAAGCCATCAAAAATTCGAATATAGCCCATTAACTGACTCACAAAGAGCACTGCTAAACCAAGGACCCCCGTTGAAAAATAGGTCACAAAGCTGAACGCAACCAGATAAATATTGGTTGAGGTATTGTTCATCGCAAATAAAATAATCTGCCACAATTTCGCACGGTTATAGGTAACATCAGCTGTTCTTTGTTCAACTGTTTTATCCATGTGAAAATCTCCTGTTTTCTGTAATGATTCTACAACATTTTTTGAAAGCGCTTTTGTTGTATCTTCATTGTATAATTCATCTGATGTTTTGTCAACGATTTTTTGGTTTTTTTCGCAAAAATCGGCACATTTTGTAAAAACAGCCAGAATTCATCTGATTATTATAAAAATAGGTAGGAGGACTTTTTTATTCCTCCTACCTATTTTTATACATTATAGCTCCAGCCGATAGGAATAACCCTGTGCAGTTGCTGCGTTTCCTTTAAAGCCACAAGCTGTAAAACACTTTTGAGACGCTTTATTTTCTCGATAAATTTCTCGAACACAAAGAGCAGGATAGCCGCGTTTCCGTGCTTCTGCAATCAATGCCTGAATCACCTTTTTTCCGATACCTTGCCCGCGATAAGATGAATCCCCAATCACAATCGGTAGATTATCAGGAGAAAAGGTCACGTCTCCAATGGCTTTCCAAACGCCATTTTCTGCTACTTCAATGGTATACAACTCTCCCACTCGATCTAGATAGGCGTACATGCGCCGTAGTTTTTCTAGACTATAGGCTTCTCTCACTCCGTCCACTAAGTAGACTAAGTCTTCATCCTGATACCATATGAGTGCTTCCTTGTCTGTCGGTCGTCTCCGCTCTAGGCGTAGGTTTTCTTCAATCTCAATCATCACATCTCCTACTGGGTAAGTTGAATCTGCCCGCTATAATAGTCAATCTTTAAGCCACTTTGCACATTGGGGACAAAGACATTGAACTCCAAACTTCCGTCCGTTGCTTTTGCTTCCAAATGACTGCCGACAGGTACCAAGTCCTCTGCGGATTGATACATCAGGGTTACACGATACCGCACCCGTTTGTTTTGATCCAAGGCTCTACGTACCTGCGTTTCAAAATAGTTCTGCCCTGTCGCATCTTGACGATTGGCTTGATTGGCCCAAGCTGTCTGAACAGCGATATTCTTGGGATTGCTAGTCGAAGCATCGTAGCCTTTTAAACCTCCAACTAAGGAGTAGGCCAGTACATGCCCCCTGTCAACAGCATGATTGTACTCACCTTCCAACATTTTTACCTGATGCCAGCCAGCAGGTTTCCAGCTGGTGGTGCCATTTCCTGTCTCTTTCCGCTTTTGATACTGACGCGTGGCCTTGCTTAACAGAGCATTCCCTACCGTTGGAACAATCTTGCCCTGCGCAGCCTTGGTCTTATTCTCCGCATAGGGCTTACTCGCTACAGAAGCATCGAGATTGGTCCGATTTCCGTTGACAATAAAGGCACCTGCTCCATTATAGAACAACATCTGTCCCTAACTGCTTTCGCACCGTGTCAGTCAGAACTGAGCTCGCCAAGGCCTCTGAAGGGGCTAGACCATTATCGCTGATTCTTGCTACTTGTTCATTTGAAACTGGAACAGGTGGCTCTGTGACAACATATCCTCCCGCAACCAGTAACAGTGTAGCTAGAAAACTAGCCAGACTAATGCCAACGCTCTGTTTTTTCGTTTTTTTCCTTACCATTGTTCTCCTATTGAAAAAAGTAGGATACTCCTACTTTCCTGTAAATTTGCCAATCAATTCCTGCCATTTGTCCGCCGATAAAATCGCCCAAATATTATCGCCATCACCAATGACACCGTAGCCAACCATTAAGCCAATTGCAAACAGAATAAGGGCTAATAGAACAACAAAAAGAATCAACAATAATTGATTACCAACAAAACGTAGACTTTCTTTCTGATCCATCAGTCTTCTCCTTTGATGCGTTCAATATCCGCTCCTAGAGCTGCCAGCTTTTCATGGAAACGATAGTAGCCACGATCGAGATGAGTTAACTTCCCTACGGTCGTGACTCCTTCTGCCACTAATCCTGTCAGAATCAAGGCAGCACTAGCTCTCAAATCCGTTGACATGACTTCTGCTCCTTGAAGGGGATTTCCACCTGTGATAATCGCGGTATCACGCAGAATATCAGAGTGCAAATCCATACGGCGCAATTCTTCCAAATGTTGGAAACGATTCTCAAACACCGTCTCAATCATGGTTGATTCCCCCTTAGCTACTGCCATAAGGGCTGTAAATTGAGCCTGCATATCCGTTGGAAATCCTGGATGGGGCAACGTTTTAACCGTTACAGGTTTCAATTTCTCAACCGACGAACGGATATGAATCCCCTCATCTTCCTCAATCACTTCAACCCCCATTTCCTGCATTTTAGAAATTAGGGGACGATTGTGCTCCCAAATGGCATCCTTGATCAAGACATTCCCACCAGTCATGGCAGCTGCCACCATAAAGGTTCCTGCCTCAATACGGTCTTGAACGACTTGGTGATTAGCACCATGTAGTACAGAAACGCCTTTAATCGTAATCGTCTCCGTACCTGCCCCCTTCACTCTTGCGCCCATTTTGTTTAGGAAAATAGCCAAATCAACAATTTCTGGCTCACGCGCTGCATTTTCAATCACGGTCGTCCCCTCAGCCAGAGTTGCTGCCATCATCAAGTTCTGCGTGGCCCCTACACTTGGAAAATCCATATAGAGATGAGCCCCTTGCAAACGCTCTGCACGCGCTTCAATATAACCAGCCCGCTGATGAATGCTGGCACCCATGGCTTCCAGACCTTTTAAATGTAAGTCAATCGGTCGACTACCAATAGTACAGCCACCGGGCATAGATACCTTAGCGTAGCCATTGCGTGCTAAGATTGGCCCTAGCACGACGATAGAAGCCCGCATTTGATTGACATACTTATAGGGCGCTTCGCTACCAAGATCCCCTCTGGCATCAACGATAATCTCATTTTCCTCTTGGTGAAAGGCAACGCTGGCACCTAAACCGCTCACCACATGATTCATGGTAAAGACATCTGATAAGATGGGGACATTCGATAGTCGTGACTGCCCTTCACTGGCTAGAATAGTAGCCGCTAACAAGGGCAATACTGCATTCTTAGCCCCTTCAATAACCACTTGACCTTCCAGACGCGTCTTTCCACCTCTGACAATAATTTTATCCATTGATCGTTCCTTTAATTCTATTTTCTAATAGACTGTCTTTTCGCAACAAGTCTAAATACATGTATAAGACTCTTGAAAGCCAAAATGATACTGTGCGAGGAAATTAGCTACGCTAATCCCATTTCCCATCTTCCACTATCTCCATATAGTTGACGAGCGTCCATTTTTGATTTTCTCTGAGTATAATAGTCCTAGCGAAAGACTTCCGCTATGTTTCGACCGATGGATAAAAGATCCAAAAAGAAAGCCGATACCAAGTAGCCCAAGGCAATCGCCAAAAAGAGCATAAAGAGTTGAATATGTTTCTGATTGTCCGCCGTCCCCTTTAACCACTTCGACCAATCCACTACTGATAGTAGCAAATGGTGGACCAAGTAGATGAACAGGAGATGACTACAAATCGTTACGAATGATAAAACCATGTTTCTATTATACCAAAAATTTGAAAAATGTCGTAGTTTGACGACGAGGGCAAAAAGAGGCTAGAATATCTCCTAACCTCTCATTATCTGTATCTTGAGTAGCGATTCTACTCTTATTTATTCCCAACGCGGATGCGATTGATCGCGCGTTGCAAGGCAATGGCCGCTCGTTTTTCCATGTCAATATTGTGGACGCTTTGTGCTTCTTCCAAGGCTTTTTCAGCACGAAGTTTCGCACGCTCCGCACGGCTAACATCAATATCGCGTGCACGCTCGGCTGAATCTGAAACAATGGTAATCAAATCTTTCGAGATTTCAATAATCCCACCATTGACCGCAATCCAGTCTACATGATTCTCATCATCAATCCGACGAACCTTGATTTCATCAATGGCCAAAACGGCAATCAATTCGACGTGCCCTGGATAAATCCCCAGCTCACCTTCTGTCGTCCGAACCAGTACGAAAGCCGCATGGTGATCATAACGAATACCGTCTGGCGTTACAATTTGTACTGTCATTTGTGCCATAAAACACCTCTAAAATCCCATTTTGGCTGCCTTGGCAAGCACATCATCAATGGAACCCACATTACGGAAGGCATCTTCTGGTAACTTGTCATGCTTACCATCCAAGATTTCCTTAAAGCCACGCACAGTCTCAGCAACAGGTACATAAGAACCTGGCATGCCCGTAAATTGCTCCGCAACATTGAAGTTTTGGGATAAGAAGAATTGAATCCGACGAGCACGACCAACCAAGGTCTTTTCCTCTTCAGACAATTCATCCATTCCCAAGATTGCAATGATATCCTGCAATTCTTGGTAACGTTGCAGTACGCGTTTGACTTCCATTGCAACCGCATAGTGTTCTTCACCAACGATTTCAGGTGCCAAGGCACGAGAGCTAGAAGCCAGCGGATCCACGGCTGGATAAATTCCCAACTGGGTCAATTTCCGCTCTAAGTTGGTTGTCGAATCCAAATGCGCAAAGGCTGTTGCTGGCGCTGGGTCTGTGTAATCATCCGCGGGAACGTAAATCGCTTGGATAGAAGTTACAGAACCTTTCTTTGTGGAGGTAATCCGCTCCTGTAATTGCCCCATTTCCGTTGCTAGGGTAGGCTGGTACCCTACGGCTGATGGCATTCGTCCCAAGAGGGCAGATACTTCTGAACCAGCCTGCGTAAAACGAAAGATATTATCGATAAACAAGAGCACATCCTGACCTTCGACATCACGGAAGTATTCTGCAATGGTCAAACCAGTCAAAGCAACCCGCATCCGAGCTCCCGGTGGCTCATTCATCTGACCGAAAACCATGGCAGTCTTTTCAATAACACCAGATTCTTTCATTTCCCAGTAAAGGTCATTTCCTTCACGTGTCCGCTCTCCAACACCAGTAAATACCGAAATGCCACCGTGTTCTTGAGCGATGTTGTGAATCAATTCTTGGATAAGGACGGTTTTACCAACTCCCGCACCACCAAAGAGTCCGACCTTCCCACCTTTCAAATAAGGGGCCAAAAGGTCAATGACTTTAATTCCTGTTTCTAAAATTTCTGTCGCGGTCGACAATTCATCAAATGTAGGAGCTTTTTTATGAATCGGCTGGCGTTCTACTGCCTCGTCAAATGGTGCTTCCAAGTCAATGGTGTCCCCTAGGACATTGAAGACACGACCCAAGGTCTCTTTTCCGACAGGAACCGAAATAGGACGACCAGTGTCTAGCACTTCTATTCCACGAGTCAAGCCGTCTGTAGACTCCATAGCAATGGTACGAACGACACCATCACCTAGCTCCAAAGCAACTTCAAGCACGACCTTTTGTTTTGATTCATCGTTCTTATAAACGACAAGTGCGTTGTTAATCTCAGGGAGTTTAGCATCAGCCGAAAATGCCACATCAACGACTGGACCAACCACCTGAGTAATTTTGCCTGAACTCATTTTTTCTCCTTTATTAAGATATGAGGGCGTAAAAAAGCGAATGAAAAATAGGAAATACGACGCAGAAGCTAGATGAGAGTTTGCAAGGCAAACTCCTATCTCTCACCTCCAAAGGTATAGTATACCTTTGGAGCTAGGAGTATTTATCCCCAAGGGGATTCCCAGCTGTAATCGGCTAAAGCCGGAACAGCTGCCTATCTTTTTTCTGAGCTTTTAGCCCGAATTCAATTACACAAGATGTGAGAGCGTTAAAAGCACAAAGTGTACTCAAGAGTATCCGTATCTGTAAAGCAGGCATAGCCTGCAACAGCTACGGCAAAATAGGAAATCAAAGCAGGTTGCCTTGCAACCAATGAGATTTATCCTCGCTCTCCAATTTCTAGGCTCGTGTAAAACGTTCTTTGCCTACCTGTAGCTATTCTAGAGCGCTTGCTCCTGCAACGATTTCCGTAATTTCCTGCGTAATAGCTGCCTGACGGGCGCGATTATAGCGAATAGTCAAGTCATCAATCACGGCCTTGGCATTGTCTGTCGCTGTCTGCATAGCAATCATCCCTGCTGCATTTTCAGCAGTTTTTGCATCCAAAATCGCACCGTAAATCGTTGATTCTGCGTACTGGGTCAAGAGTTGCCCCAAAATCGCTTCTCGACTTGGCTCTAGTTCAAAGGTTGCAGTATAGCCATCTGCCTCATTGTGATCCAAGTCTTCTACTGGCAACATCTGCTGCACACGAACTTGACGGCTCAAACTATTGATATGGTGATTGTAGCAGACATACAGTTCGTCAAAGATTTCATTCTTATACATCTCAACTGATTTTGAAATGATTTTCTGAACATCATCGAAACTTGGATTATCGGCTAAGCCACGTAATTCAAAGATGGGTTGAATTCCACGCGCCCGAAAGAAATCTGCACCCATTCCACCAATCGCAATGATTTCATACTCAGCCTTACTTGCATGATCTTGTTCAATCATTTCCATAACAGCTTTTAAAATCATGGCATTGTAGCTGCCTTTTAGGCCACTGTCAGAGGTAATCACGATGTAGCCCGATTTTTGAATCGGACGGCGAATCAACATCGGATTGGTTGAGCCTTCCATCAATTCCCCGCGAAGCAAGTCGGTAGTGATTTTCCGAACCTTGCTAGCGTAAATTTGGAAAGACTTGGCCAACTGCTCTGACTTGGCTAGTTTGGCAGCCGATACCATCTGCATAGCACCTGTGATTTGACTGGTTTTCTTGGTAGAGGCAATTTTTGTTTTTATTTCATTGAGAGAACCTGCCATAACCCTTCTCCTTTACTGAAAGACAGACTGATTTTTGAATTCCTGAATAGCAGCATTCAATTCGTCTGTATCTGGCAAATCTTTTGTCCTGCGAATCGCATCCAAAAGACCGTCATGGTGCAAGTCAAAGTAAGCATAGAGTTCTTCTTCAAAGGTTAAAATATCATCAATTGGGACAGAGTCCAAGAAACCATTTGTCAAAGCGTAGAGAATCAAGACCTGTTTTTCAACTGGCAATGGCTTATGAAGCGGTTGTTTCAAGACTTCAACCGTCCGACGTCCGCGGTTTAACTTAGCCTGTGTGGCCGCATCTAGGTCCGAACCAAACTGGGTAAAGGCTTCTAGTTCACGGTAGGAGGCAAGGTCAATCCGTAGCGTTCCCGCGACTTTTTTCATGGCCTTGATTTGGGCTGAACCACCGACACGGGATACGGAAGAACCTGCGTCAATCGCTGGACGAATCCCTGAATTGAACAAATCATCTTTCAAGAAAATTTGTCCGTCTGTAATCGAAATCACATTGGTTGCAATATAGGCTGAAATATCCCCTGCCTGTGTTTCGATGAATGGCAGAGCTGTAATTGAGCCACCGCCCAGCTCATCTGACACTTTTGCAGATCGCTCTAGTAAGCGACTGTGTAAGTAAAAGACATCCCCTGGATAGGCTTCACGCCCCGGTGGACGACGAAGCAATAAGGATAGCTCACGGTAAGCGACCGCTTGTTTGGACAAATCATCATAGACAATCAAGACATGCTTGCCTTCATACATGAACTCTTCTGCCATAGCAACACCTGCATAGGGTGCTAAGAAAAGCAAAGGCGACGGCTGAGAAGCAGAAGCTGTTACCACAATGGTATAATCGAGTGCCCCGTACTGACGAAGCGTTTCAACCTGAGTACGCACAGTTGACTCTTTCTGTCCGATTGCCACATAGATACAAATCATGTCCTGATCCTTCTGGTTCAAGATTGTATCAATCGCAATCGATGTTTTCCCTGTCTGACGATCACCGATAATCAACTCCCGCTGACCACGACCGATTGGCACGAGAGCATCGATCGCTTTCAAACCTGTTTGTAGAGGTTCGTTCACGGATTTCCGTTGCATGACCCCCGGAGCAGGATACTCGATTGGTCTCGTTTTATTGGTTCGAATGTCACCGAGTCCATCAACAGGCTGTCCCAGAGGATTGACCACGCGACCAATCAAGCCTTGACCAACTGGAACCTCCATGATTTTTCCTGTACGGCGAACGACAGAACCCTCACGAATGTCCGTAAAGGGACCCAAGATGATGATCCCCACGTCAACTGTTTCCAAATTCTGAGCCATTCCAATCGTGCCATTTTCAAAGATGAGGAGTTCTCCACTCATGGCATTATCCAGACCATGGGCACGAGCGATTCCGTCACCGATATAGGTCACGACCCCTGTCTCTGTGTAGTCAAAATCAGGCTGAAACCCTTCAATTTGTTGTTTTAGTAAAGCGCTAATTTCTTGTGCATTAATCACCAAAAGAACACCACTTTCTATTTTCTAAAGTCTATTTCGAATTTCTTTCAATTGCGTCCGCACGCTGGCATCAATGACCTTGTGATTGACCGTAACGACAAAACCACCAAGTACGTCCCTGTCAATTTCTTGTACAATATTGCGAACTTTCAATGAAAAACGGCTCTCCACTAGCTGACGCACCCTTCCTTTTTGTTCATCTGTTAATGGGTAAACAGACACGACATGCGCATCAAACTCCTGCTTGCTCTTGCTAATCAAGATCAGGGTTGCTTCTAGTGTCTCAACGAGCAAATCAGCATGACCATCGCGCGCTACAGCTTCAATCAAATCATTGACTTCGCGATAGGTGGATTGACGAATGGCATGGATAAAGTCTGCCTTTTCAGCTTGAGAAACCGTTGCAGATAAGAGAATTCGATTTAATTTACTATCATGAATCACCGTGAGAATAGCTGAAATTTGGTCATAAATCGCCCAGACATCCTCGCGATCGTATACCTTATCAACGAATGATTGAGCATATTTGTGCACTAAGGCAGTTTCTCTAACATTCATTATTCTTCTCCTAGCCTATCAATATAGCGGTTAATCAACTCGCTATGCGCCTGCTGATCCAAGTCCTCCAAGATAATTTTGCTGGCCAAATCAACGGCCAAGTCTGCCACTTGAATATGCAATTTCTCTTGGGCTTCACGTTTCTCAGCTTCAATTTCCAAATCTACTTTCTTTTTCAAGGCTTCAATTTCAATTTCAGCTTGTTCTAAAATGCGTTTTTTCTCTAATTTTGCCCGTTCAACCGCATCCTGAACAATCTTTTGCCCTTCTACGCGACCTTGTGCCAACTCTTGCTCTCTTTGTTCCACAAGGGTTGAGGCTGCTGTCAACTTTTCTTCAGCAGCGTCAATATCAGCTGAAATTTTAGCAGCACGTTCTTCAAAAATACCTGTAATCTTATCCCAAGCAAACAAGCGAATCGCCACAATCAATACAGCAAACGAAGCCGTTACTAGAATAAAATTACCAAGCATGGTACTGTTTATACTTAGTCCTGTCATCATGAATCCTAATCCTTTCCTATTCACCTTCACGTTGAATTTTCTTATTCAAATACATCGAAACCAGCATGACAAACACGTAGGCTTGCAAGCAGGAAATAAAGACTGAAAAGCCAGTCCAGATAACATTCAGTAGGAAGGCGATTGGATAAGCAAGTGCACTTTTTTGCGACATCTGTACCAAGAGGGTCACTAGAATTTCACCAGCAAAGATATTCCCATACAAACGGAGTGCGAGAGAAGCTACGTTGGTCACTTCTTCCAAAATATTCATCGGAGCCATAGCCCAAGGAGTGACAAATGCTTTTAAATAGCCTTTCAATCCCTGACGACGAATTCCCTCTACATGGCAGAATACAACCGCCATAATGGCTAAGCCGAAATCATAGGCCATGTTGGAAGTTGGAGATGTCCAAAAATTGATCCCTTCTGATGACTCCAACTTGGTCATCAAGCCGAGGTTGTTGGCTACCAAGAGGAACAGGAAGAGAACAAAGAAATAAAGAGCATATCTTTTTGACTCTGCATCACCCAAATTTCCCTTGGTAAAGTTGATCGTCAGCTCATAGACATATTCCAAAACATTTTGCTTTCCTTTTGGCTTCAATGTCATATTGCGACTTGCCCAAAATACAAGTAAAAATATAATGGTAATGGTTACCATTGTGACAATGACCATGGTGACATCAAAGGTTACAGGACCTAGAGTAATAGTTGGAGCTGCACTTCCTTCCACGATTACTCCCCCTTTCTAATGATTCTGAGGCATTCCTTATCCACGCAAGAACAATGTCATCGCAAGGGTTACGAAGAAAGTTCCCTCGATAAAGGCAACGCCCATGAATACCCCTGTCATTAGTTTGCTTTGTAGTTCAGGCTGACGTGCTGTTGAGCTTAAGTAGCTCGCAACCAAGAGTCCCTCACCAACACTAACACCCAAACAGGCAATACCTAAAGCTAATGCAGATACATCCATTTTTTAATTCTCCTTTAAAATTTTTATACCATGATAGCATACTCCTAAAAAATGCTTTTGTCAAGGAAAGACAGATTTGAAAGCGTTTTTTCAAAAAGGAGTGTCTAGAAAAAAGAAAAGACTGAATATCTTTTCTTCCTATTTATATTGTCCCTTCCAAATGGTCTGCTTCCTCGATAAAGCGTTTGGCCATATCTTCTCGACTCATATCGTCTGTATCAAGGGTGATAGCTTCATCTGCCACCTTGTCCGTGTCTGCGAAAAATTCGATATGGTTGGCAAGATTCATCAACTCGACAGGAGCATCTCCTCCGTACTCACCGTCAAGGTTCAACATCATGCGATTGCTACTATCTAGGGATTCGACGCTTAGTTGGCGCGTCTTGATATACTCAATCTTATCGCTATCGACATGCTTACCTCCGTCTATCACTAACCGAATGAGATGCAAAATTTCAAAAAGATTTCCCGTCTTCACCATAATCAGGGTAAACATGCCATCGTCTAACTTGGCATCTGGAACAATTTGTTCAAAACCACCGATTGAATTGGTCAGAGCAACGAAAATCATCGAGATTTTCCCTTCAAATACTCCCTCGTCATGGGTCACACGAACTGGCGTAAATTGAACCCGAGGCAGTAATTCCGCCCCTTTTACGACATAGGCCAGATAGCCAAAAATAGTCTTGAGCTGGCTTGGAACACTGTAGGTCAATTCTGTCAAGGTTCCAGCTGCTGCAATATTGATAAAATAGCTCTCGCCAGCTGCTTGATTTTTAGCAAGACCGATGTCCATGAGAACGGTCTGCTGTTTTCCAATCACCTTGGCAGCTTCAATCGGATTGCCCCGTGGAATCTTCAAGGCACGGGCGTAGTCATTGGTCGTTCCAGTCGGGATAATCGCCATTTGCGGACGTTCTGAAAGAAAGGCAATACCATTTACGACCTCGTTGATCGTCCCGTCACCACCTGCTGCAATAATCAAATCAAACCCTGCCTGAGCTGACCTAGTCGCTTCATTTTTAGCTGAGTCTTTTTCAGGACTTGTTTGAAAGGCCGAGGTTTCATACCCAAAACCTTCTAAAATATCCAAGACTTCTGCCACATTTTTCTTCATGATTTCCTGCCCAGAAACAGGATTATAAATCAATCGTGCGCGTTTTCTTTGTTCCATATGTGTACCTATAGACTTTCTAGCCAAGCTTCATCTCGTACTTCAATGCCTAAGTCTTGAGCCTTGGCCAACTTACTTCCTGCATCACTACCCGCTACCACGAGGTCTGTTTTTTTAGAAACGGAACCTGTTACATGGGCTCCCAAGCTCTCTAATTTTGCCTTGGCTTCACTTCGCTTGAGGCGCTCCAACTTCCCTGTTAAAACAATGGTCATACCAGCTAAGAGGGCATCAGCTGCTGCTACCTGACCGAGATAGGACAGGGTAACGCCTGAGGCTTCCAATTCTGCCACCAGGGTCTTAGCTCCCTCGCTACTAAAATAAGTCGTTAGCGATTGGGCAATCACCGTTCCCACACCATCTAAGGCTGCAATTTCCTCAAGGCTAGCCTCAGCAAGCCTTGGAATGGTCCTAAATGTCTCAAGGAGAACCTTGCTAGCCTTACTACCGACATGGCGGATTCCCAAGCCAACCAAAAGTCGCTCTGCTGAGTTTTCTTTTGAAGCTTGAATGGCCTGATACAGTTTAGTAGCAGATTTTTCCTTGAAGCCTTCCAAGGTTAGTAACTCCTCAACTGACAGGCGATAAATATCTGCCACATCTTGCACCAGATTGGCTGAAAAGAGTTTTTCAACAATCGAACTCCCTAACCCCGCAATATTCATAGCATCTCGACTGGCAAAATGCTCCAATTTACTCTTGAGTTGAGCAGGGCACAGGGGATTGATACAACGCAGGGCAACCTCATCTTCATAATGAAGCAGGGAGCTACCACAACTTGGACAGACTGTCGGAATGTCCATGGGCTCTTGTTGCTTGCGTTTTGCTGCCACCACCGATAGGACTGCTGGAATAATATCGCCTGCCTTATAAACGATCACTGTATCATGCAGGCGAATGTCTTTTTCAGCAATGTAGTCCACATTGTGCAAGGTCGCACGACTCACTGTCGTTCCTGCTAACTGAATAGGGGTCAGATTAGCCGTTGGGGTCACAACTCCCGTCCGACCTACTGTCCAATCGACCGATAAAATCTCAGCCTCTTTTTCTTCAGCGGGGAATTTGTAAGCGATGGCCCAGCGTGGCGCCTTGACCGTAAAGCCCAATTCTTCTTGGATTGCTAAGTTATTGACCTTAATTACCACACCGTCAATCTCATAAGGCAGGGCTTCTCTGCGGCCAGCCAAGTCTTCAATAAACTGCCAGACATCTTCCATCGTGTCTGCCAAATAGTAGTCCTGATTGGTAACAAATCCAAGTTTGGTCAATTTTTCCAGTACGTGGGACTGTCTGTCCGCTTCTGTCGGACTAGCTTCTTGGTACAAAAACGTTGCTAGACCACGTTTGGCAACGATTCGCGTATCCAATTGGCGCAGGGTTCCTGCTGCCGCATTTCGAGGATTGGCAAATTCGACCTCACCTGCTTCTTGGCGAATCTGGTTCACCCTGCCAAATGAAGCCTTGGGCATGTAACACTCCCCACGAACAGTGATGTCTAGAGGCTCTGGTAGGGTCAGCGGAATATCCTGCACTCTCTTGAGGTTTTCGGTGATATTTTCGCCAATACTTCCATCACCACGGGTCGCTCCCACGACCAAGTGCCCTGCTTCATAGGTTAGAGAAATCGATAAGCCATCAATTTTTAATTCGCAGATATAGGTCACATTGGGAAATTCCTTGCGGACACGGCGGTCAAATGCCCCTAATTCTTCAAAAGAAAAAGCGTCCTGTAAACTATACAAGGGATACTGGTGCTGGTATTTGCTGAATCCCTCCAAGACCTTACCTCCCACACGGTGACTGGGACTATTTGGTAAGACCAAGTCAGGATGGGCAGTCTCTAGTTCAACTAAGTCGCGGTATAGCTTGTCATATTCCGCGTCTGAAATAAGCGGACTATCCAAACGATAATAGGCATCTGCATACTGATTAAGCTGTGTTACAAGTTCATTCATTCTATTTTTCATGCTCTTATTATAGCACATCTCAGACAGCAGTCAAAAAAACAATATCATACGCCTATAAATAATTAAAACGCCCTTATTGACAGGGCGTTTAATGTATTAATACTCGTCAAAAATCAAATTCTAACGTCGTTCATTCACCTTGCTGAGTAAAAAGCCCCAGTGGAGGTTTTTAGCCTGTTCCCTTAAAACAAGAAAGAACTGCTTCCCCAGTCTAAGAATAGACTGGGGAAGGTGGGAAATAAAACGAGTGTCCTCGTGTCAAACGCTCTCGTATCTTGGTTAATTCAAAGAGAGTTAAACGCATATATTTTATACATCTTCATCCGTTTTTATACAGAAAAGCCCCTTTTTATTGAATAAAATTAGTATATTTATTGATGAAATGGGATAGCAATTCCTGTTATTTGAACCAATTTGAACCAAATTTTATAATGATAGACGACTGATGAATACATAAATGAAAGGACTTCTACTGTGAAAGAAGCCCTTTTTATTATTCACTAGAAAGAGTGCTAAATTTCCGATAGCAAATCATACTAATCATAACGAGAAGAATGGGGATACCAAATGCCTGTAGACTAATCAGCAGTGCAGTTTGAGGTGTTTGCTGATGATTACCCACATAACCAGCTAAATGCAAGCCAAAACCAATCCCCAAGCCCGTTAAAGCGGTGGTAAATTTTGCTAACAATAGCTTGGCTGAGGTCAAAATAGCAGGGTAACGTTTACCTGACTCTGATTTACTAACTTCAATAACGAAAGCTAAATCATGTGTTACTGTTACCATGAAAAGACCTGAACCAAGCTGTTTGACAGATGCTGCGAAAAACATCAGTGGAATATTATCAGCATGGGTTTGTCCAAATGTGAATAAGCCTAGCATTCCCAAAATACTTAAAAAACCAGAAAGGTAAAAGATAGACATTTTGGAAAGTAAACGATTAAACTTCGGATAAAGACTAGCACCAAACATTTGAGCCAAAATAGTGACAGCATAGATGGAATAGAAATATTCTTGGTTAATACTGTATTTGAAATAATAAATATTATAGGCATTCATCCATTCAAAGGAAAACTGGAAGAAAAAGAAATATAGAGCATACAGCAAAAAAAGTCGATTGTGAAAAATAATTCGGAGGATTTTCGCTATAGGCAACGTATCTTTTTCTTTTATTTCAATTGATTCAGGAACTGACAGATATGGATAGGTAAGCAAAACAAGGAGAGCAATAAAGCTAGCTAAAGCGATTGCTAAGTGAGAAAACCCACTTTCACCCCCCCCCCCCCGAAAAAATGCAATAAAGGGAGAGCTAAAGTAAAACAAATCAAGGCTGCGAAACTTGAGAAAAAAGTAGCAACGGTCGATAACTTTGCACGCACATCATCATTGGTAGAGAGCCTAGGTAGTAACGACCAATAACTAACGTCCATTACTGTATAACAAATATCTAATAAAACGTACAAAATACAAACAGCAACAACTATAACTGACTTCGGCACATAAGCATGAACAGAAAATAAAGCAATAAAAATGATGGCAGAGGTAATTATACCAATAAGATACCAGGTCTTTAGATATTTTGAAAATCTATCTAACAGATAAGCTGCCAGCAAATCATTAAATGCATCAAATAAGCGATTAAAAAAGAGGATTCCGCCAACCAATGTGGTTGCAATTGTTAAGCTATCGGTCAAATAGAGCATGAGCAAACCACCTGAAAAAGACATCAGTAAATCTTTTGAAAATCCTAATAAACCATAGACGACTAGCTGTTTTCGTACCATAAATTATCCCATTTCATTTTTTAAAATACTGTTCAATATCCTATCACATTAAAAAGGATTTGTCTACATGCTAAAAATAGATTATAATATTTAATAATTTAAGAAGGATTATAAAAATGCAAGCAAACGAGCGACTATTAGAACTATTTATTTATCTTCTACAACATCAAGAAATAACAAAAAAAGAGCTGATGGAGAAGTATAATGTATCTGGTGCTTCTATTCAGCGAGATATACGGGCCCTCAGACTGACTCTGAGTCATTTTGTTGATTTACAGGATGAGGAGATTATCTATCAACCAGCAAAAGGCAGCTACCGACTAAATAAAAAGATACTGACTCAAGCTGGATTCGCAAATCTTTCTTTACTAGAAGACCATCAGCTACTAGCGATTGTAAAAATTTTGATCGGCAGTCGAGCCTTTAACAAAGAAAACTTACAAGACATACTCCACATTTTAATACCAAATGATTTTGCCTATCAAACTCTACTCAAGAATGAACTGACCTTTTATAAAGGTGTTCCTAATCAAAGTATGTGGGATAAACTAATCGTGATTCTACAGGCTATCTCAGAGCAACGCCGGATTTCCTTTACGTATACGAAAAATTTTGTGACGCAACAATTTGAAAAAATGATTGAAATGGTCTTTTTTAGTGATATGTATTTCTATATTGCAACCGCAAACCACAGTAGTGAAGACGGTATTAACTTAGAAACTCTTAATAAATTCCGCATCAATAACATGGAAAATATCAAACTGTTAGACAAAGGCAAAACGCTCCCTCATAATCAGCGCTTTGAAGCAAGCGAATTGGCCAATCGGACAGGTGTCTTTGCTTTCTTTGGCAAACACGTTACGCTAACGATTGATTTTTATTATGACCCTGTCTATGTCCTTGACCGCTTCCCCAATCATCGGATTGAATCACAACGTATTGAAAACGGACAGACGGTTACTCGTATTGTATTAGAAACCAATGACGGTTATGGTTTAAAAATGTGGTTACTAATGCAAGGAAAACAAGTAAAAGTCATTTCTCCAAAACATATACAAACTGCTATTCAAGAAGAATTACAGCAGACTCTAAACCTCTATAACAAAGAAAACTAGTCCAAACAGACTAGCTTTTTTTGAGTTGATTATATTTTTTAAAATTTATCTATTTTTTATTTAAAGTGTGCATGATGTGAACATTTGATTTGGTATACTTTGATAAGTAAAGATTATTAAAGAAAGCGAGATAGAATGATAACCGAACAATACGGACATGAATCTAATGAGTATTTTCAATTTCCTGACGAACCTGAAATACTATATGTTAAGATTATCACTGAATCTGAATTGGATAACGACGAATCAAAAAATTATACTTATGAGAATAAAGATGACAATAATCTTAAATCTAGAACATTAGGAGATTGGTATATCCGTAAAGATAGGATAGAAAAGATTAAATATATTGTAGGAGTTGCAGGCGGTTCTGACAACAAAATTCTTTCAGCTTACTCTGTACATTCTCCTAAATATAATGCGCAAAAAAGTGTGCGCTTTCAGACAGATAGTTCATCTACTGAAACGATTACAAAATTATACAAAGACTATCAAATTGATAAGCGGATAAAAGAACTGAGATTTTCGGGTCCTATTCACTACTAATCAAAAAAGGAGTTCAAAATGAAAAATACAATTAAAGCAGCATCTGCACTTGCACTTGCCGCAACAGTCACGTCAGTCGGAAATGCTGTTCAAGCAGATGAGGTGGCAACACAGCCCACGTCTACTGAAACATCTGCTGCAAAACTTCACACAGAGGTCACAAAATCTCAAGTCGATGATGCAGCCAACGCTGCTCAGCAAGCTTCTGATGCTGCTGACAAAGCACAAACAGCTGTGAATGACGCTGAACAAAAACACTCACAAGCTCAAGAAGATGTCACTAAAGCTGAAATTGAGGTTGCTGCTGCTCAAGCGATTGTCAATGAAGCTACACCAGAGAAAATTGCTGATGTTGAAGCTGAGGTCACAACAAAAACTGAGGAACTCAGTCAAGCAGAACAAGACAAAACAGTTGCTCAGTCTGAACTTGATGCCGCAAAAGATGCTGCTGCACCTCATGTAAAACAAATCAATGATGTTGAAACTGACATTAAAGCAGATGAAACTACATTGAATGATACTAAAACAAATCTCAACAGTGCTAAACAAGCACAGTCAACTGCTGCACAAGCAAAATCTGACGCAGAAACTGCGATGGCAAATGCTGACAAAGCAGTGACAAGTGCTGAGGACGCAGTTACTAAGGCTGAAGCTGCTGAACAAGACGCTGCTCAAGCTGAGTCTGACAAAGCTGAAGCAATTGCTCAAGCTGAAACAGATGTTAATGCAAAGAAACAATCACTTGATGCTGCCAAAGACACAGAAAAAGCTGCTAACAATGACGTTGCAGCCAAACAACAAACTGTGAATACAGCTCAAGCAAAAGTAACTCAACTCCAAGCAACAGTCGACCGTGTGTCTCACCCGAATGTTGGTCAAACAATTCAATTGACACAAGATTGGTATGACGCAGTGTTTACTTCAACTACTTCACGTGAACCACTGAGTAAAGCGTATGGTTCGTGGTTGAAGTATACGACTGGACTTGAGCCCGGTCAGACATCGTGGTTAAAGAGTGAAGAGCCGCTTCTGGATGCGAAAGTCCGTGATCGTTTCAAAGACAACATTCCATTAGAAGATTGGAACAAAGCAATCGACGTCCGCAATTTATCTGACGAAGATCTGATTGACGTAACGCAGTTCTACATCAATACAATTAATGCCTATGCCGAACAGATTGAAGAATTACTCAACAAAAACCATACAGGCCCTCGTATCCGCACTAGACGTATGACAATGACGACGTCAACGCTCGCACTCTCACGTATGATGTCTGCACATGTCCAAAATAAATGGCCTGACACAAGTCGTACGCACCACACAGAGCTCAATGACTCAGTCTACGATCAACATGGCATCAATGTTGGATTGCAAGCGTTGGCCCCGAGTCGAGTAGCTAGTACGCTCGGCAACTTAAAATTAGACATCAATAAGGCTATTAATTTGATGATGTTCAGAGATGGCGATGCAAACCACGGTCACACACTCACGATTCTGCCAACGATTGTTCGTTCTACAGATCCGGACCCTGATAAGTTAACAGAGACACCGATTGTGACGATTGCACCTACAGCGAAATCACCTTATCTGTATTCACTGTACATCGATGCCGCAGTTTACAAGGACGACAACAAATTGATGAGTGAGTTGATCATCTCCGACAAAGACGCTGCAAAAGCTCAACTTGCGACAGCTAAAGACGAACTTACAACCGCTCAAGTGCAGTTGAACACAGCTAAACAAGCACAAAGTGCTGCAAAGGCTGCTGTCGATGCTGCTCAGTCAGAGTTTGACGATGCGACTGTGAAGCTCAATAGTTTGAAAGATGGTTCAGCACTTGCTCTTGCAAAAGCTAAAGTCACACAAGCTAAACAAACATTGAGCAATGCAAAAGCTGCTCAAACAAAAGCAAATGACGATCTTACAAAAGCTACAGCGAATGAAGCTAAAGCTGCTGAAACTGTTGCAAATCTCACTCAATCTGTGAATGACATCACTGCTAATCTCACAGCAAAACGTCAACAACTTGATGAACTAAAAGCAAACGCTGCTGACAAACTTGCTGCTGTCGATGCTGCACAAGCTAAATACAATGCTGCTAGTGCAAAAGTTGTTGAGTTGAAAGCTGGAATTGACAAAGCACAAAACTTGCTCAACTCTTACAAAAACGCTGGCCCACTCCTTGATGCCGCTAAAGCTAAACTAGAAACACTTGTAGAAGCTGAGAAAGCTGCAGCAGATGAACTTAACACTGCTAAAGCTGACCTTGCAAAAGCTGTACAAACTGCTACTGCTGCAACTGACTACTACAACAAATTGAAAGCACAGTATGATGCTGAGCAAGCTTTCAATGTGAGTCCAACTCCTCTTCCTGACAAACGACCAGGGTATTCGCCGTCAGATGACGTGAACTTAGTTCCGCTAGTTAACAATAGTACTAGAGCAGGTATTCGTCAGAATGCAGATGGTTCACTTTCTTATAGTCGTGTAGCACGTAGTAAAACTCTGCCTAATACAGGAGAAAAAAGAGCTATCACCGCACTCTTTGGTGGTCTGCTATTACTGACAGGTCTTTCATTACATAAAAAGAGAGAAAATTAGTCACACTGGCCTTATAAGATATAACACTTACTTCTCTCAACTAGAGGAGTAAGTTTTTTTACAGAAGGAGAATATATCATGATTGAAAATTTTGAAGAGTATCTTTATAAAAAAATTGGTAAACGTATCAGAGATTTCCGAAAAGAGAAAAAGCTAAGCCAACTTGAACTTACCGAATTCAGTGAGATGGTTGGGCTGAAAACGAAGAGTGCTAGTTCTCGTCTCTCTTTTATCGAAAACGGAAAAATTCAATCAATGCGAGACTTTATGTCAGATACTGAAAGAAACGCTCTAGCAAACTACTTAACAAATGGCGACCAAATCAAATTATTCTTTGGAAATGATGAAGATTTAAAAGATTTACTTTCCATATTGCTATATACTTTACTGTTAAATGGCGAAAAACCTCAACCAACGGATAACATAAGTCGTGAATTTGTCGATATAGAGTATAATAGAAAATATGAAGAATTATCCAATATTCTCATTAAATTCATGCTTCTCTATCCTGAATTTAATAAAGCATTCATCATTCATTTCTTGTACAGCCCTCTAGCAGAACATGAAAAAAATAAACGTAATAAATTATTGGAAAAAGAAAACGAAAAAATTAAACAATTGTTAGCATCAAACTCTGGAAATTTTATCAAAGAAATCGTATCATCGGTTGGCACTTCCCTTTTAACAAATGCTTTTAATGCTATCATTGATGATTTGATATACAATTTATTTCCTGTCTTCAAGAAAAAACTAGAAAAATTAACCTACGCTACAGAAATCCCCTTCAAAACCTCCAACTATGATGACGAGGATATGGAGTACAAAGATGAGTATACTAAATATACACTGTCTTCTAAGCTAAGCGATAGATTCAAATTTGAAAACTTTATCCTACTTATAACTAATTTAGATGTTGTTAATTTTTTAAATAATTTATTTTTCAAAAAAACATTAGATAATGATAAAAATATTTACTATCTTTCTTTCATTAGTCAATATCAACTTCAAAGTATTTTGGCTTTAAACCTTTCAAATCTTTTAGAAAAACCAATCAGATTGGATACACGTACAGACAGTGTAGAAAATAATCCTCTATTCCACTATTATTGTGATATGACTGAAATTACAAATTATTATCTCAATAATAACCAAAAATCAGTCGTACCTTTACATGTACCAGCCTGTCCATGGGATATAGATATAGATGATGATAGTTTAGATAATTCCTAAACATGATGTAGCTAACGAAATAACCATCATACTAAGAATTGAACCTTGAAAAGGGACTAAAAAGGTTATATACAGAGGAAATATCAGTATAGACATAAAAAACATATACACGACCGAATATACGAGACTATACAAATATAGTTTAAAGTGTTATAATACCTTTAAGGAGGTGCTACTATGCACACTTTAGAAAAAAATACGCAGGTCAACTTTAAAACGAACAGCGATTTACTAGAAAAAGCTAAAGCCATTATCTCAGCCCAAAACCTTGATATGACAGCTAGCTTTAATTTATTTTTAGAAAATATCGTACAAAATAAAGCCTTACCTTTTGAAACTGATACTGATAAAGAACGGGCTAAATTACTTGCAGACTTACGCGCTGAAATTGCAAAAAGTTTTGACGATTTAGAACAGGGACGGGTGTATAACACTAGTGAAGTGAGGGCTAATCTTGGTATCCGATGAGAAACTCTATAGTCTTATTATTCCCGAAACCGTGCAAGAACAGCTAAGAGCTATAAAAAGCTACATTGAAATGACATACTTTTCAGAACAGGCTGGAGCTAACACCATCAACAATATTCTTTGCGGACTGGAACGCCTTGGAGTTTTCCCAGAAGCAGGTTTTAACGCAGACGAGAGAGTAGGAAAACCCATTTATCCACCTTATAATACCCGTTGCATTGTTTTAGGAGACTACCTCGCTTTTTATCACATCTTAGAAGATAGAAAAGCCGTTTTTGTATCTAACGTTATCCATAGCAAGCAAGACTATATCAGACTATTTAAGAAAAAATAAACGCCTTTAAAAGGGCGTTTTTTGTTACAGTCGTATACAACAATGACATTTTAGGTAGCTATTGCTCACCTCTGTAAGTGGGGGGGGTTATCATTTTTCACAATACTTTCTTAAAAATAGATAAAATATGAAGTCAAAAACTAATATATAATCTAAATATAAAGATTAGCTAATCCTTTAATAAAATGAAAGGAGGACATTCGCTATGAGAGTGCCTAAATTCTTGCCCTAGAAAGTTTATCATTTTTCACTGTATTTTCTTCAAAATAGATAAAATATCAATCTCACATGTAGATTATAATAACATTATAGTAAACATGGCCATGTTACTAAAAAATCAAAAGAAAGAAGGTAATGCTCATGAAGGCATTTACTAAAAAAGGCGGTTATAGTACAGCTACTGCATTGGATTATGTTTCGTTAGAGAATCCTATTTATACTCTTAGCATTGAGTTAGAAGCTCGATATGAATATGTAGATGGTAAATCTACTGGAAATATTATAGCGTACTCAGCTTGGTTCGTTCAAGAAGGCACGGGTCCATTCAAAGTAAAATTTGAGAACAAAATCAAGTTGCCAGCATTTTTGAGTCCAGTCACATTAGAGGATTTAGAAGCTGTTGTGGTTAACTACACTGTCTATTTCCGAGCTAAAAATATCATTCCAGTCAGTTAAAATAACATAATCCTGTATTGTGGCAGAGAAGAAATTTTCTCTGCCACAATACAGGGAGAAAGAGGTGCAAAATGACTATAAGTCATGAAATTTTAAAACATCATTTAACACAATCTCTAAATATGGGGTTAGCGTTAGATGCAGAAAATTCATATAATCATAGTTTTGATATAAAGATATCAGATAATGGGATGTTATTTATTCCATTCATTCCAGCTGGCTTTGTGCTTACTGAGGAACTTTACCAAAAAATTTATACTATTACATCTGTTGCGAGTTATCCGTATAAAACTGTATTAAAACAGAATGCTGCACGCATTGTACAAACGGGTATTGATGATATTCATAGAAGCCGAGCATTTGAATTTCCGTGGATAGATGGAGTTCCAAAGCGTCTTATTATCAACGACCTAAGGTTGTATTCGCATCAACTTGCAGGGAGTAGCCGAATTCCTCTCATGGCAGATGGGATTGCAAATATAAACATAGATAAAATGACTACCATTATTATCAGTGGAAATAGCGGCTCTGGTAAATCATATTGTTTGACCTATCTTTTAGAAATGCTGAAACTTCGGTCTGATTTAGTTGTTGTAGACCCAAAGTTTGATGCACCTAGTCGGTGGTGTCGCGAAAACAATGTTGGGGTGATTGCACCACATTCTAATCGCTCTAAATCGGATTTTATTACACAAATCAACAATAGTTTGAGTCTAGCAGTCGACCTCATTCACAAACGACAACAGCAACTATATGACAATCCTCAACAGTCTTTTAAACGATATACGATCATTATCGATGAGGTGATGGCTCTAACTGAAGGTATTCCTAAGCAGTTGAAAGAGATATTTTTCTCTCTTATTAGCCAGATTGCTCTATTAGGTCGAGCAACTAAAGTCGGTTTAATTCTAGTTAGCCAGCGGTTCGACCATCAAACCATCCCAACTTCTGTAAGAGATCAGGCTACTGTCCTAATACAGGTGGGCATCGTCAATTCAAGAACTACACAATTTTTATTTCCAGATTTTGATGTTACAGGACTAGTCATTCCTACTGGACAAGGGACAGGACTTGTCCAGATAATTGATAGCGATTCGCCCCATCAGATATTGCCACTACTCACACCCACTTATTCATTTAACGGAGGGAATGTTTTATGACATTATTTACAAAAACAATAAATAAACTTGTGAACGTATTTGCCTTTGGTATTTTAATAATCGTTTTTGATTTTGGGCTATCCGTTCTGTTAAAAACAATCCAGAGTCTCAATATTCCTTATTTAGAATTTGTAGCGTTGATTATTTTCTGGCTTAAAATAACTGCCGGACTAGTGCTAGCTATTCTACTTCTTACATTTATGATTCTTATTACAATCAATATTGTGAATAGAATATTATACGATGGTCTGTTCAATTGGTTTAAATCATTTCTAGCTACCTATAAGCTTAGAAAATTCATGAGACTCGAAGACTCAAAAGAAGATTTACGGGAGAGTAAACAATCATCTAAAATATACAAACAGTACAATAAACTTCTTAAGCATTGCTATGTGGATTTGGACTATTCTGAATGTCTTATCCTCATCAAAGCACCAGCTACCGTACAAGTAACTGATTTGCTCACTAAAATGTTACCAAAAATCAGAGACTATGTTGCGAATGAATATCCAGATTATAAATTTTCTCCATTCAAAAAAGATGGTAAATATTATATCTGTTTAGGTGGTATACTATAGAATATCGTTGAAAACTTGGGGCTTGCTTTGAAGCAAAAGCCCCAAGAGTTTTCAACAGTTTTAGTTCCATCTGCTATTTCTCACCTCACTGATTGGTAACAGGGCTTGTTATTGTTACCAATAAATTTAGTTCCATCGGTTCCAATTTTATACTTACCTGTCTTTGCTTCTTTTAACAATATTTTAAATAGACTATAAAAATCTTACTTTATCGTTTTTCCAAAAATCTTTTTAAAAATAGATAAAATTCGTGCTTCTTTTCTTTGATATGATAAGAACATACATAAGAGAAAGGACGGTAAGACCATTTGAATACCAAATGTAAAAATGTCATGTTTGTCCAACAATTGAAATATCTGAAACATTCAAATTTACAAGATATTTTAACGGATATTAGTGAAAAATTAACACCCAAAAAATTTGCGGGGATTATCCATGATAAAGATAGGAATGAGAGCAATGAATTAGTAGAGCCTCATGTTCATATCGTCTTGCAATTTGAGAATGCACGAAGTATGGCGAATCTAGCAAAACTGATTGACCAACCTCAGAATTGTTTTGAAAAATGGAATGGCAGTGTTAACAATGCTTATTCCTACTTAGTACATCATACAACATCTGTTTTAAATAAACATTTATATGAGCCTAAAGAGGTAATAGCTAATTTTGACTATATTGAGTTGCTAGAAAAAATAGAAAATCATGTCAATAGGCATCAAAAAATTAACGATACTACTGTTATCAATAATTATTTAGATTTACTCTATGCAGGTCAAATCACAAAAGAAGAAATTGAGCAGCAGTTAACAGGTTCACAGTATGCAAAAGCTAAACCTAAGATAGAAGCTGTATACATCAAGTCTCTTGAGATAAGGGCTGAGGCTTGGAGACAAGAGATGAGAGAAAAACAAGAACCTGTGACAGTTATTTGGCTGTTTGGACAGACTGGAACTGGCAAAACTCGCCTAGCAAGGCACTATGCAAATCAATATGACCAACACTATTTTATCACAGGTTCAAGCCGTGACCCTTTCCAGCGTTACAATATGGAGCATGTCGTTATTTTAGACGAATTACGTCCCAATCTTTTTGAATATGCTGACCTATTAAAGATATTTGACCCTTATAACAATCAGGCAATGGCAAGTAGTAGATATTTTGATAAGCCTCTGGTTGCGAATGTATATATTGTCACAACACCTTATTCACCTTCTGATTTTTTTAATGAAATGTCTAAACACGGACGAATTAACAACACGATTGATAGAGCTAGTCAGTTGTTACGACGTATAAGAGTTGTAGCGGAGGTTGAGGAAAAAGAAATTATTTTTTATGCTTTTGAGCCCCTTCTAAAGGTATTTGTTAAAGACTGTGAACGAACTATAGATAATCCTTTTTATACCCTTGATACAGTTGATAACTACCATGATACAGATATTAGTTTTCAACTATTAAAAGCATTAAACGAGGTGAGAACTACAGATGAGAATGAATAACTATCTATTAACAAGACAACAGGCGTCTGACTTTCTAGGTATTGACCCCAAGTCATTTGACAAAATTTTCAGAGCTGATGACCAATTCAAACGGTTCATGATTGGAAGTCGAGAGCGATATACCCGTAAAGAATTGATAAATTTCGTAAATAAAAAATTAGTTTAATTGTTAAAAGAAAAGAATTGATAACTACTAAAAAACCAGGTATAATATACTTGTATTCAGATGTAGTTTATCAATCTTTTTTAGAAAGAAGGATTGAACAATGGCTAGTATTACAAAGGTAGGTAAAAAATATAAAGTACAAATTTCATTATATAAGTACGGACAACATAAAAAGTTAATCCAAACTTTCAAAACGAAATCAGAAGCGGAGTTATGGGCTTTAGAGATGGAATTAGAGAAAGGAAAAGGAAAGCAACTCTCAAACAGAGAAGTTTATTTCCCAGAGTTTTTTGAAAACTGGCTCTATGTTATCAAACAAAAAGATGTTCGAGAATCGACGTTCTACAACTATGAACGGGCACTTAAAGAAATAAAGATATTGTTTAAAAATATTAAGCTAAAAAACCTGAATGATGTTGTTGTTCAGAAGAAAATCGACCATTTTAGCAAAACGCACTCTAAAAAGACTACACATGAGCTACTTTTAAAAATCAAAACATCTCTCCGATACGCCTATGCGAAAGGGTATATTCACACTGATTTTCTTTCTCTAGTAAAAGCACGAGGGCAGCAAACCCCAAAAAGAAACAAGGCCCTTTCCATTACTCATTTGAGTAAACTTAGAAGTTATTTATTAAATAATACAGAAGATGAATTTAATATTTTAACTCTCTTAGCACTTGAAACAGGGATGAGACGTGGAGAATTACTGGGAATTAGACCAGAAGACATATTTGAATATGGTATTCAAGTAAGACGCTCTATTAGTCCGACTTCAGCCGATACTTCCTTAAAAACAAAAAACTCCAAACGAGATGTCAGTATCAACCCAGAAATCTATAAGCTGTTACAAAAAATTCCGGTCAAATCTAATGGATATATTTTTGATACTGATAACTTCAAACAGGCTTATCGCTTGAAACGTCTACTCAAGCAATTAGATATCCCCGAAACAACCTTTCATGGTTTACGAGACACTCATGCATCATTTTTGTTCTCAAAAGGAATTGATATTGTTTATGTATCCAAACGACTTGGACACTGCAATATTCAAACTACACAAAACTATTACTTAGAGCTAATGCCAGAAAAAAAGCACCAGCAAGATGCCGATGCCTTAAATTTATTATCTTCTCTAAGCAGCGAAACAATTTGAACCAACTTGAACCAAAAAGCTCCGCTGAAGATTGACACAGTAACGTTTGTATTAACGTTTTGAGAATTGATAAGCCTTGGATTCTAAGACACCGCTTGGTAGGGTTTCTCCTCCATCTTGGTCGCCGAAACAGTCTCCGACCAATTGATTGAAATAGCTGATCAATTGGCGAACCTTTCCTAGCTGTTCTGACAGGCTTGTAATGGCTTGACCTGTCATTTGACTGGAGATTGTTGTGATTACATAGTCTAGCTCCTGCAGGATACGACTGCTATAACTTTTGATTATTTTATGATTGGCAATAATCTCGTCCAGATCAAAGGCAGTATAGACCCCTTCCTCAATGATTGCCTTTAATTGAGGTTTTAGATTTTGCAGGTCACTTTTAGCAGAACGGATCACCTCAAGTGCTCCTATCACATTGTCTGTGAGGGGTGGGAGTTCTTGCTGGGCAGAAAGAATGGCTGCTGAAGTGGTGGTATCATATAATTCCACTAATTGACCCCAGTAAGTCCGCGTGACCCTTGTCTTATCATCTACCATCTGTTTCTTATCGACATAGATCCTGATGTCAAAAGAGGATTGCACCGCATCCACCGTATGCTGAAAGGGCAACAATTGCTCCGTCCATCTCTCTAAAGAATATTGAACTTGTTGAAAGGCTTCTGAAAAGGCAACTGCCACCTCCTTGGCATACTGATTACTGCGTTCTTCTACTTGCTGATCAAAGGCCTGTAAGACATCTTTCACATCATCAAAAATAGCCGACTCTTCCAGATAAGCCTGATAAGAAGCTGGCACATGCTGGACGGAAAAACCTGCCATACCACTGCCACTGGACAGTTGACCTTGCAACCAATCATCCATCGCTTTAAAGTTATTGGCTAAACTCAAGGTTAGGCGCGATACGTTTTCGACTGCCGTCTGCAGTTCCTTAAGATTTTTTTGCTCTACTTCCAAGACTTCTGTTAAGGATTGGCTAATACCGTCTGGTTTTCCTTCCCGTAATCCTGTCCCCTCAAAGATGCTTTCACTCTTCTTTTTGAGCCTCTCGGCTGTGTCTTCCAAAACCATAGAGGACTTGAGGGCAGTTGGGGTTGGATTGAGGGGAGAGCCATTCTGGAATCCGCCCCGTTTCTCATCATTCAATTGCTGTGCCAGATGTCTACTATTTTCCGCAAGCCGAGACAGCATACTATTGTAGGCAGAAAGTTCCAAGTAGGCACCGCTCTCAATATAAGCTGGGTCTGAAAACGTATTGGTCAGGGTGCGAGGAGACGATAGGTCTTCAAAGATTGTCTTTTTATTCAGCATCTGACCAAGAGAGTCGTGAAGTCGGTAGAAGACCTCGGTTAGCCTTGTTCCCTTAAAACGCTGGACAATACTTTCTTCCACCCTCTGCTTTCGTGTCTCAAAATCTCCTTGGATATTGGCATTTTTCTCTTGGCAGAGCTGACACGCTCGAATCATGGCTGGAATATCCGTCAGGGCTAACATCCTTAGATTACTCGAGAGCATTCTTAGACTATCTGGATTGACATTAATCGTTCGACCGCCTGCCCGATCGAGCTTGCTACTGGCGAGAAACAGGTTCCTCGGGTCAACCTTATCAGGATCCAGATGGATATCCTCCACCCCGTCTCCATCAATATCAACCCCTGCTCGATAATTCTGGCGATCCACAACGAGACCGTATTTGTCAATAAGATTACCGTGCTTATCAAATTTCCATGTTGAAAGTCCATGATAATATAAAATATCAAATAGTCCTGCGTCCTTATAGGGATCCACATAGCGTGCAATCCCCAACGGATCTCCACCATAATTGCCCAGCCAGTCTTTCGTATTGCGATAATTGATAAGGATATCCGTATGCTCTTTAGCCCAAGCAATTTCTTCTTTTGTCAACATATTATCGGGACTTGGTCCATTAAAGGCTGTTGAAGCCCACTTGTTTTTTTACCGCAACTAAGAGAGCAAGATAACCTCCTAGAGAATGCCCTGTTGTAGAGAGCGTGGCTTGAGGATATTCCTTTTGGATATCTGCTGCAAACTCTAAAGCCGTATCTACTTGACTATCTATGTTCTCTATACTTCGAAAATCTGCGGTTAATCCCTCGCGTCCTTGTATGACATTCTCCAGATCCGTACGACGATCATTTGGGTCGCTAAAGTTTGTTCCTGCGTAAGCAATTGTAATATTGTCGTAGTCCACAACTCCATTCACAACAGGCGCAACTGCCATTGCCTGCATACCGTTAGATTTGTTATCTGCTACTTTGAGAACTCGGAATTGACCTAAGCTTTCATCCTTTGAGTTATAAGGATAAGTTTTTCCTTCTTTCAAAGAATAATCTTTATTTTGCTTTAATTTATCAACCCAATATACTTGATTTGATAACCAATTGTATTTTTCATCTGCTACTGCCATCATTATTCTCCTAAATAAGTTACCTCAATGTGAGAAATATCAACTTCTTCATTTTTGGGAATAGCACTACGTCTACTAATGTCATGAAAATCTTCAAGCGCTCCCAGTCTAACACTTTCATAAGAACTATCAAATTCTGATAGTGTATTAACCGTGATTCCAGAATGATGGTCTTTGTTTAGCTTAAACCTCAAATGATACGACCCAGTTTTTAAATCCTTATTGAATGTCATAAATTCGATTGACTCTACATTATAATTTCTTGCAATCCATCTAACAACATTGTCCTGTTGCTCTCTCGTCAAGGTTTCCTTTTCCATACTACACCCTCCTAAAATTCCAATTATACACATCACTAACAAAATAGCTCTAAACCATTTCTTCATGCTTTCTTCCTCCCTCGCTTTATTATCATTATACACCAGTTTCTGTGGAATAACATTCACTAACAATAAAAAAGCAATATTTTTTATGATACATTTGCTGTATCATCACCAAGGGCAACTGCCATTGCCTGCATGCTGTTAAATTGCTTCTCGGAAACACGGAGAACTTCATCCTCTTGAGCAATTCCCTTTAGACGACTGTCCTGCAATATTTCTCTTGCTACACATGTCTGATTTCTGCTTTTTTTAAGAAGAAAGAGTATAATAGAATTATTAACTATGAAACGAAACATACTATTTGGAGGTGCCTCATGGCTGTCACATACAAACGAAAAGATGATTTAGAAAAAATGTTGGAAGAATTTGCCTCTTTTGATGCACTGGAGCAGGTGGAATTTCCTGATTCCAAGGTAAAAAAAGAAACTCCTGCCAAGAAAACCTCTGAGAAGTAGGTTCGGCCATGTTGGGATTTCAAAACCTGCCAGCTTCTGTCTTACAAGCAGGAGCGATTTTTCTTTCCATTATCATTGAGGCCCTGCCCTTTGTCCTCATCGGTTCCCTGATTTCAGGCTTTATCGAGGTGTATGTCACACCAGACCGTGTCCATCAGGCCCTACCTAACAATCGTTTTTTGAGAATCCTCTTTGGAACCTTTATCGGCTTTATCTTCCCCTCTTGCGAATGTGGGATTGTACCGATTGTCAACCGATTGTTGGAGAAAAAAGTGCCGACTTATACGGCTATTCCCTTCCTCGCAACTGCCCCTGTCATCAATCCGATTGTCCTATTTGCGACCTTTACCGCTTTTGGGAATTCAGTCAAATTCGCATTCTACCGCGCACTGGGTTCGATTCTGGTTGCTCTAGTCTTAGGGATTTTTCTGGGATTTTTCCAGACAGGCTCTATTTTAAAAGAACAGGTTTCTCCCTTGCATACGCATGATTTTTCCCATTTGAGTGGCTGGAGCAAAGTGGGACAAGCCTTGGTACAAAGTATCGACGAATTTTTTGATACAGGTCGCTACTTGGTGTTTGGCTGTCTCTTTGCCAGCCTCGTCCAAGTCTACATTCCGACCAGTATCTTGACCCAGATTGGTCACAATCCCTTTACAGCCATTCTCTTGATGATGCTGCTTGCTTTTTTGTTATCCCTCTGTTCAGAAGCCGATGCTTTTATCGGGGCATCCCTCCTTTCGAGCTTTGGCTTTGCGCCCATCATGGCCTTTCTCGTCATCGGTCCCATGATTGACATTAAAAACCTCATCATGATGCAGCATTCCTTTAAAACATCTTTTATTCTGCAATTTATCGGGATAATCTCTGTTGTCATCACCCTGTATTGTCTTGCGATAGGAGGTCTCTAACATGATTCGATTCTTATTATTAGCAGGTTATTTTGAAATGACCCTCTATCTCTACGTTTCTGGAAAACTCGACCAGTACATCAACCTGCATTACTCTTATCTAGCCTATCTCTCCATGGTCTTAACCTTCCTGCTGGCCCTCGTCCAGCTCTATGTCTGGGTTAAGCAACTGGAAACGCATAGCCATTTATCAACGAAAATAGCCAAACTGACCAGCATTGCCCTCCTGCTCATTCCCCTGATTGTCGCTTGGGGCTTTCCAACGGTCCATCTAGACTCAGCGACCGTTGCGGCTAAGGGCTATCATTTCCCACTCGCAGCAGGAACGGATACCGGGGTTCAAGAGCAGGAAGGAACCACTGTCCAATACTTGAAACCCGATACTTCTGCCTACTTCACCAAATCCAACTATCAAAGTGAAATGCGTAAGGTCACAGAACGCTATTTAGACCAAGAGATTATCAGCGTTACCAACGAAAATTACATGGAAGTGATGGAGGCCATCTATGACTATCCCAATGAATTTGTCGGCAAACACCTTGAAATGGTAGGTTTTGTCTACAATGACCCTGATAATCCCAACCAGCAATTTCTCTTCCGCTTTGGAATTATCCACTGTATTGCCGATTCTGGTGTCTACGGCCTACTGTCCACAGGGCAAGATACGACTTTCCCAGACAATACGTGGGTGGCTGCCAAGGGAACAATCAAACTCTCCTATCACAATTCCCTCCAGCAGGCTCTTCCAACACTTGAGCTGACGGAATACACCAAGATTGAACAACCCAAAAATCCCTATGTCTACCGTGTCTTTTAGTCAAAAAATCTCTCTCGCAATCGCTAATCGCTAGTCTCTAAACATCGTATTCTGCCTCTACAACTGCACGTTGACTTCACAAGGTCCGAATATGATTTTTAACGAGTAGTAGGTGAATTTTCAGACAATTTATGATATACTACTACTAAATTCTACAGATTGGAAATATTCTATGTCATCACACGTACTATTTACTATTTTTGGAGCTAGTGGGGATCTCGCCAAGCGCAAACTCTATCCCTCGCTTTTTCGACTCTATAAGGCTGGGCATATCGGACAGCACTTTGCCGTGATTGGTACAGCGCGCCGTCCATGGACCAAGGAATATTTTGAACAGGTCGTGATTGAATCGCTCGGTGATTTACCAGATAACACGCGCCAAGCCCATGAATTTGCCAGCCATTTTTACTACCAGAGCCACGATGTCAATGATAGCGGGCATTACATTGCCCTAAAGCAATTACAGGAAACATTGGGAACAAAGCATGAAACCAAGCACAACAAGGTTTTCTTCCTATCTATGGCACCAGAGTTCTTCGGAACCATTGCCAAACACTTGAAATCGGAGCAAATCGTTGATGGAAAAGGGTTTGAGCGCCTCATTATTGAAAAACCTTTCGGAACAAGCCTAGAGACAGCCGAAAAGCTCAATCAAGAGTTGTCAGAAACTTTTGAAGAGGAGCAGATTTTCCGCATCGACCATTACCTTGGCAAAGAAATGGTACAAAATATCTTTGCTGTGCGGTTTGCCAATATCATTTTTGAGCATATCTGGAACCGTGACTACATCGAGTCTGTCCAAATCAACTTCGCAGAGTCGATTGGGGTTGAAGATCGAGGGGGCTACTATGACCATTCAGGTGCCTTGAAAGACATGATTCAAAATCATGCTCTACAAGTTCTCTCCCTCCTTGCCATGGATAAGCCTGCTAGCTTTAGCGAGGCAGATGTACGGGCAGAGAAAATCAAGGTCTTCCAACATCTGAAACAGCAGACCGAAGAAGAAATCAAGCGCAATTTCATCAGGGGTCAATACACCGCTGGGCATATTGATGGAAAAGATTATGTGGGGTATTTGGAAGAGCCAAATATCGCAGCAGGTTCGCAGACCGAAACCTTTGCTAGCGGAGTTTTCTTTGTTGATACCGATGCCTTTCGTGATGTGCCTTTCTTCTTCCGTACCGGCAAACGCCTGACAGAAAAAGGAACCCGCATTACCATTGTCTTCAAACAGGCGCACGACATCTTTGGTCAACATGCAGAAAAAAATGTCTTGACGATTTACATCCAGCCAACCGAAGGATTCTCCCTATCAATCAATGGAAAAGAAGTCGGCTCACACTTTGCACTGACCCCTGCTAAACTCAACTTCCGCCATAACGCCACCGCCCTTGGCAATTCACCAGAAGCATACGAAAAACTCTTCTATGATGTCTTGCACGGCGACTCGACCAACTTTAGCCACTGGGAAGAGGTCAAGGCAAGCTGGCAGTTTATCGACCAAGTCGTTCGTATTTGGCAGGAAAACCAAGTGCCACTTCACTACTATCCAGCAGGCAGTATGGGACCACAAGCCGCATTTGATTTATTAGAAAGCTATGGTAGCAAATGGAGCTGGACACCTGATGTCTGGTATCGCGAACGCGGATTGCTATAAGAATCTACATAAAAAGGGAATCAAGAAAAGCGCCACAAGCGTCCTTGAATCCCTCTTTTTTAGGAGAAAATATGACCAACATCAACCCTATCTTGAAAGAACTTGAAAGCGCAAGCCATGCTGGCACCCTCAAGCGCTATGCGAAAATACAAGAAACACAACCCTACTATGGCGTACCTATGGGAGCTATTTCCCGCCTAGCTAAACCCTATACCAACCAACTTGACCTCCTACTGCCCTTATGGGAAACGAGGATTTTAGAAGCTCAGTATCTAGCCATTCAAATCGCCAAAGCAAAACCCAATCAACTACCAGAAACTAGTATTCGAGCCTGCCTAGATGACACTGTCTCACAAAATGTCCTTGATAAATTCACCAGCCTCATTCTCAGCAAACGTTCAGATACCAGAAAATGGGAGGAAGAGCTTCTACAAGCGGAGTCTCCTGTCTTTCAGCGTTTAGGCTGGGCACTCCGAGGCAAGTATTTCGCAAAGAAGCAAGCAAGTCCCGAAGAAATCGAAGCAACACTTTCTACTATAGAGACTCATTTACAGACAGTCGCAGAACCTATCCAATGGACCATGAACCAATGTCTGGTTGAAATTGCGGTCGCCTATCCTGACTATTTGGAGCAGGGGCTAGACATCGGACGTACATTAGCAGTTTATGCTGATCTAAAAGTCCCTAAAGGTTGTACATCTGCTTATGCTCCTGACTGGATTGAAGCTCTCTTGAAAAGGAAGAAATAGAAAAAAAGAGTAGGATCAACTCGTGATATCAATATCACGCTAGGTCCCACTCTTTTTTATACTAAACCTTCTAACAAGCCTCGCATAAAGGATTCGGAATGAAACTCACCGATGTCGTCTATCTTTTCTCCGAAACCGATGAGTTTCACGGGGATGTCCAATTCTTGGCGAATGGCAAGTACGACACCACCGCGTGCTGTCCCGTCCAATTTGGTCAAAACTAGACCTGTCAGTGGGGTAATTTTTGAAAATTCCTTAGCCTGAACAAGTGCATTCTGACCAGTCGAGGCATCAAGAGCTAACAGCGTCTCATGCGGTGCATTAGGAAGACTTCGCTTGATAATCCGGCCAATCTTTTCTAACTCAGCCATGAGGTTATCCTTGTTTTGCAGGCGACCTGCTGTATCAATGAGCAAAATGTCCACCTGCTCTGCTAGCGCCCTTTCCATACCGTCAAAGACTACGCTAGCTGGGTCGGATTTTTCTGGTCCTGTCACGACAGGGACGTCCACACGGCGCCCCCATTCAACGAGTTGGGCTACAGCACCTGCACGGAAGGTATCTGCTGCAACCAGCATCACTTTCTTGCCCGCTTCTTTATAACGATAGGCTAATTTACCAATTGAAGTTGTCTTTCCAACGCCATTTACACCGACAAAGAGCATAACAGTCAGGCCGTCTTGAAAGGCAATCTGCTCACTGAACCGACCGTCTTTTTCATAAATGTCAACCAATTTCTCAATAATCAAGCGACGCAAGGTCTCCGGCTTTTTGGCATTTTCCAAGCGAGCTTCATAGCGTAATTCTTCCGTCAAATGGGACGCTACTTGCACACCTACATCACTGGTGATGAGCAATTCCTCTAATTCTTCAAAGAAGTCCTCGTCTACTGAACGGAAATTGGCAAAAAATTCATTGAGTTTAGCACCGAATCCAGTCCGCGTTTTCTTCAAGGTTCGCTGATATTTTTCTTCTTCACTTTCAGGCTCTAACTGTAGACCTGCCTCGTTCGCCCCGGACTGCTTATAAGCCGACTCTACATCGTTCACAGGGACGGTTGCTATTTCCTCTACTACCTTGTGCTCTGACATAAAATCTTGCGTTAAATCCGTTGAAATATCCGTGCCGGCTTCTGATATAGCCTCTTTCACTTCCACCACTTCTACTACAGGCTCCGTTGGGGTTTCGTCCCTAAGTTCTGCCACATCTTGGCCGACTTCCCCTTCATCATGGTGCTGTTCTATATCATGGGCAACTTCTTCCACAACTTGTTCTTCATGATGTTCTTCAAGAACAGGTACTTCTTCCTTTGCCTTGTCTTTCCGTCCAAATAATCGATCAAATAGCCCCATTCTATTCCTCACTTACTATGTATTGTTCGATCGCCCAAGCGACACCATGCTCATCGTTGGTCAAGGGTGCGACTACTTGAGCAACTTCCTTTAGCTCTGCACTAGCATTTGCCATAGCCACTCCAAGACCTGCCCATTCAACCATGCTCAAATCATTTTCTTCATCCCCACAGGCCATGACCTCTGATCGGTCAATTCCCAAGTGCTGAATCAATTTGGTAAGACCGTTGGCCTTGTGGACACCCTTGGGGCTCCATTCCAACAGAATATCCCGTGATTTAAAAATTTCAAACTGCTCGTATAGTTCTTTAGGTATTTGAGGAATGCGCTCATCTAGATAAGCTGCATCAACTGCCGTAACCGCTTTATTATAGACGATGTCTGGCAAATCAGCATCGTCCATATCAACCGCTTCCAATAAGGGACTCAAGGCTGCATAGAGGGATTTTTGTTCAGAAGGTAGAGTATAAACCGTTCCACCGAACAATAGGGCTAGGGGCAGCCCCAATTCTTGAGTGACCGCTCGAATGGTGCGCGCTTTCTCCAAATCAAACCCCATTTTATCCAGCACACGACCTGTATTTTCCTGCACCAAACCACCATTAAAGGTTATCGAATAATTCCCCTCCCCTAAGAGGTCTAGTTCTTCTAAGAAAGGTTCTATAGCTTTTAGAGGCCTGCCAGTTGTCAAAACCACATACACTCCCTTTTCGCGCGCTGCTTGAAGGGCTTTTTTATTTTCGGCTGAAATCCGCTTATCAGATGTCAGCAAGGTTCCATCTAAATCAAGGGCAATTAATTTAATACTCATTTAACATTTCCTCCATATAGGTCAAAACAGCTTCGTCATTACAGTGACCGATGACTACATCTGCTACCTTTTTCACTTCTGGCTTAGCATTGCTTGTCGCAAGGGAAGTCCCTGCAAAATCAAGCATTTCCAAGTCATTTTGATTGTCGCCAAAGGCGACAACATTCTCAGCATCCACGCCAAAATGCTCACACAAATGATATAAACCTACTGCCTTATGGCTGTCTGACAAGATGATATCTACTGATTCAAATCCAGTCGTAACAGCAGTCACACTGTCAAATCGCTCATTCAACCACTCCTGACCAGCTTCTAATTCCCCATCTGGAAAAGTAGCCACAATCTTAACAATATCCTCTGTCACCTCAGAAAAATCTGAAACTAGAGTTATTTTCAAGTAGAATTGAGAAATCATCTCAACATAGGATTGCTCCGCACTGGTCAGTAAATAGGCGGCATTTCTCCCTGATAACACAACAAAAGCGCTACTACCGTAGGGGCCTTCTTCTAGCCCATGAACAATATCCATATATACCTGAGGAGCAATCGGCTGATCTTCAAAAATAACGTCTCCCTTATAGGACACAAAGGAGCCATTTTCAGCGATAAAGGCCATCTCGTCTTCAAAGCCCTGAAAAACATCTTGTAAACTCTGTAACGACCGCCCACTTGCTGCTGCAAATAGATAGCCTTTTTCATGAAATTGATTCAGAATCTTGCGAAAACGTTCTCGGTTGAACTGATGGTCTTCTCTGAGGAATGTACCATCCATGTCTGTTGCGATTATCTTCTTCACCATCTGTATGCAGACCTCCTTATATCTTGAAATCGAGAACATCCTTTCAACTCTTTTCCTTTTAAGAGGGCACGAAAGCCAAGAAGGGTATCAAAGTATCCCAAAATATCTTCTTTTATTATATCACAGATAAACCAAAAAGGCGTATCCTTTTGACACACCCTTCTTTTTTTATAAACCAGTCTGAACTCCATTTTTGAAGGTTAGGCTGATTTTCTTATCCTCTTTTATATCCACCTTCTCAACACTTATTCACCATAACTCCTGATTACAATTCCCTTGGTCCTGAGGGAATCCTCCAGTTATGGCGTTATCTAAGCGTATCGATACCCCGTTATTGGGCAACTATAATAATAGCTAGTTGCTTCCCCCTGCCTCCTATCTAGTTTACACAAATAGGAGGCAGGGTATTTTATCTTTTTTGATTGTATTTTTTCTAATTCGCACAATCACATTTTCCAAAGTATAGCCTACTCTAGAAAGAAATCCAAAACATTAATTTACATTATACTTTTTAAATAGAGTGTTAAACACCAGTGACAATATAGTGACAGATATTCCAATAATGAAAAAATTAAAGGTATTGTTCGGATCTAAAACCACTGAGAAAACTCCAGTCCCAACTGGCATAAAAAGGATTGCTACCGTAAAGATGATGCCAAAGACCCTACCAAGAAACTCATTATCTACATCTCTTTGAACAATAGAGAAAAATTGGATATTAAAAATAGATAGAAATAGACTAAATAGTGCTGGAGAGAATGCTAGAATAATAACGTTATGGAACATAGAATAGAGCGGTGTTGCTAGCATTAACATCAACCCTGAACACGCTAATAGGAACATTAAACGTTTACTTGACAACGATTTATTGACAAAACCACTTAATATCGCTCCAATAAATCCTCCAATTGCTTCCGCTGTTAGAAATGTTCCATAAAGCCCATCTGAAATTTCTCCAAACATTTGATTACTATAAGGTAACAACAAATTATAAGCTGCTAGAAAAAAATTAACCAAGGCAGAAAGAACGATAATCATAAATATTGGCTTATGACTGTAAACATACTTGAACCCTATTTTTAAGTCGTTAAAGACGCCACTTATTGTCATTTTCTCCTTTGTGACCACTTCTTCATTAACGGGTACAATAAAGAAAATTAGTAAAGCAGCAATTAGAAATGAGCAGCCATCTAATAATAATACACCATGTATGCCCAGTATATTATATAAGAAAATTGCAATCATAGGAACTGTTACCTTGATTACAGTACTCGTTGTTTCTAGCAATGAATTGAGTTGAGCGATACTATCCTTTTTTACAATTTCTTTCGTAAAAGCTTTATAGGACGGTCCAGAAAAAGCACTCATAAAAGCTAAAATAACATTGGTAATGACAATCGCATAAACCAGACATTGTTCTTGAGATATAAATGAAAGAATTATACAAGTAATACCGCATAAGATATTAGTTCCAATGATAATTTTTTTCCGCTTGAAACTGTCTGCAATAACCCCACCAAATAAATTAAATAGAACACCTATCACACTTTCTAACGATTGATAGATTGCAACCAACGATAATGAAGTTGGATTTAAACCTGCAAGAAATGTATTATTCGCAAAATCGAACATGATATCTCCAATTTGAGATATTGCTCTACTGTTGATAAAATAAATTAGATTTCTTTTTTCAAATTTTCTCAATTTTTACCCCCATCTATTTATTAAAGTGTTCAAGCCAGAGCTGAGCGATATATTGATTATCGGTTTCAGATAAAGAATAAATAGAATGCAGATTATCACACCTCTCAGATTTTACATTTTTTTGTAAAATAAATAAAATCGCAGCATGAACCAATAATATATAGTTTCCTAATGCTGAGCTGACTGCAAAATTTGCTGGTATACCTTGATTTAAAACATAAAAATAATTATCCTCGTTTTTATACTCAGTAAGATAATCTCCCTCATTATTTATACGGTACTCCCCGTTAATATAATTTAAATCAAATTCATCATCACGTGAAGCAACTTTCATTCTAATACCAAATCCCTTTAACTCATTCCAAACCTCCTGATTAATTGAATTTGGTTTCGCACATATCAATAAACGATCTCCAAAAATTTTCTTCAATGTTTTAATTAATGGGATGCTACTTGGTATAATATGTTGTACTGCAATACAAGAAACATCTTCAAATGTCGCTTTGGATACTATTTTAGACAAGAAAGATTCTTGAGCTCTAAATCCTGAAGATTGTAGTAGATCAATCTTTTTTGCAATATTTTTATACCCTATCATATTTTGAAAATTTTCCCACTCAATCCATTCAAAAGAACTAGATTCTAACTCATTTATCGTAACTTGGATTTCATCCTCTACAAAAAATAAGTACTGTAAATCATAATGATAGTGACTCTTTTCATTCTTAGATTTATTTTCAGGAATTTTATGAATAGAAATATTAAAAGGAACAAGTTCATTTAGATGTTCAACACATTTATAAAAGAGAAGTTCCGAATCAATTCCCGTCTCTTCAAATAGTTCTCTCTTAGCTGCTTCTAACGGATTAATGTCGACCTTTTCAATATGACCACCAGGCTGCAAATATTTCCTGAGTACCTTATGATGCAACATTAATATTTTACCACTCTTTTTTGCAATAACGAATGCAGAGGCCGTAAAGTGTCCTATAAAATTCTTTCTATCAATCAGTTTATCTTCATTTTCTTCTCTAAGATGATCCCAAATTTGCTCTAATTTATCTTTTTCCGTAAAATTATTTAGCAAATACCCTTCAATAAGTTCTTTGTAATTAACCATGTATTTTTACTCCTTAACTTATGTCACTCATAAGATGATAAATGCATAAAATTAAAAAAAATACCAATTAACAAGAAGACGATTCCTATGTCTCATCAATATAAATTTGATTGTTTATAAATGTTAGTAACTTCTTCTACAGATATTTTATCATCATTTGATGTCAATGAATAATTTATTTTTTTAATAAATTTGAACAAACCACAAAATAGCTCTCACCTCTATGACTAAATATATTTACAAAATTCTTCTCGAATCCATTTTCAACTATATCTCTAGTAGTATTACTTATATTCACTACCTCTCCTAGATAATTAATGGAGACTGATAAATATCCCAATCTTTTCTTAATCAATTCTCCTAATGAATCATTTCTCCTCAAAGCAATCTCATTAAAATCTATCCCCTTTGAGTATAAGGATAATATGTATTCAAATTTGCTCTTAAAATCTAAGTATTGTTGCGAGTAATTCACTTCAAAAGGTATCTTTTTATGAATATCACCTATTAAATTTAATGCATCGAAACTCTTAAACTCTCTAAAATCAAATGAAAGAGCCCCAAAAATATTCTTTATATGGTACTCCGATAACAGGCATTTACAAATGGAATACACTGTATAGAGATATTTATCTTCCTTAGAATTGTAATTATCAACACATAGCCTAAATATTCTTATATCGCTCTTCAACAGAGACAAATCAATTGGGCTACTTTTTTTCGGAAGAACTTCTAATTCATTTAATAATAAATTACTCCATACCATTTTGTCTTTGTACTTTTCATACTCTACTAATGAACTTCTTTTAAGATTGTTGTTCGCATGATAATATTTTTGAAACATTATTTTTTCCAATTTATTAAGTGAAGATGAATCAATTGAATGCTAAGGAAAGTATAATCTCATCACTTGATGATGTGTTGAAGCTACAATAATTGGAATGTTTACAATATCTATAGAATCTAATATCTGTTGCAATTCTACTGACGATGGTAAAGTCTTTAACTGCACAATTTTAGGGAGCGATATATCATCACTAATCCTAAACTCTACACTATTATCTGTTTTTTTAACTACCAGCCTAAATATATCGATTTTATTACTAATTTCCTTGATTAGTTGCTCTATTTTTCCGATTTCTGAAATAGATGATGCTTTCAATTTTAAATCAAAATAAATAATTCGAAACTGCCTATTTTGATAAAGCCTCAATTGAGTTGGTGTGGGGCTTAATTTGAATCCATCTTCAGTAACACAGCCTATCTCTAAGTGTTTTCGAAGTATTTGATTATCTTCTCTATCTAATCCCGTATACCCCTTCTGTATATTATCATCTGCCTCATAATTATTTATATAATTATAAATCGAATTTATAGTTTTAAGCTTATGAAACTCTGTATCCTTGATTTCTATATTAAAAATTTCTTCAATCTCTAAGAAAAAACGAACCAAATCTAATGAATCTAAATCAATGATATCAGTGACCTTAAATGGCGATAAAACATCTAAAATAGACTGTTCGATAGTATCTCTTGCTACTGATTTTTTCTGAAAATAATACTTATCCAGTAACTTGTTAATGTCAAGTTTCCTGTTTTGATTAAAATAATATTCTTCCACTTTTACGATGATTGGATTAATATATTTAGGCAAACGATTTTGTATTTCATTATCGATATCTATTTTAGAAATATAGAAAATATATAATTTTTTCTGATGGAATACTATTTTTGATGAATAAACATCTTTCAGCTGATCAACCAATGACTTAATTTCATCTAATTCTATTCTAACACCGTTTACTTGAACTTGATTATCTATCCTAGATCCAAATACTAATTGTCCCTTTCTGAAATATACATAATCACCTGTTTTATAGTACCTATCTCCCCAACTATTACAAATTTTTCAGAATCTAGTTCAGGTTGCAATAAATAACCTGCGCTTACACCTTTACCTCCAATAAATAACTCTACCTGCTCATCTTCCCCTAGTTGAACCATTGAATCAAATTGTAGATTTACACCTGGTAACGGTTGTCCAATTGGAACAACTTGATAGTCTTTATTTTCGAGTTCATAGTATGTCGCATATATTGTCGTTTCCGATGGACCATATAAATTAAATACTCTACATCCTTTATCAATCACTGATCTCAACTTATTAGCTAAAGTGCCAGGAAAAATTTCCCCCGCCAGACACAGAGCGCTTAAGCTTTCAAATATATCTGATCCATTGGTATCTACTAAGGTCTCTGCAAAAGAAGGAGATAGCGAAAGATGAGAAATATTATTAGCAACTAATAATTTTTTCATATTAAGGATGCTGCTAACTCCCGATTCATAACATATCAAAGTTCCGCCTGTAAAAACAGGACAAAATATTTCTGTTAGTGATACATCAAAAGTATATGGTGTAGTGAATAGAAAGCGAGATTCACTATTAAAGTTAACAATTTTATAAAATTCTTGTAATAGCCAACAAATATTTTCGCTTGTTAAAAATACTTTTTTAGGAATACCAGTCGTCCCAGATGTACATATGATATATGAGATTTTATTTTCTATTATTTTTTTTTATTTGTTCGTACTCTCTATACTCATTATATTGTGGTATCTCCAAAACATTTATATTCAAACTTACATCAGCAACTTCATCACAAATAATAGTGTCAAATTCAACATCTTTAACACGCTCTAAAGATTTACCAAGATCTAAACTATTAGTAATAGGTAAAGGAATCTTACCTGCTTTCATGATACCTAATACCACGGGTAGAACATATTCTGATCTAATTAAATAGAATGGAATAATCTCACTTTGACTAGCAATTAATAGTTTACTTGCAAAATAATTTGACATTAGTTCAATATCACGAAACGAATAATTTCGATATTTTGTGATTATTATTTCTCTTTCAGGAAACTCTATCAACTTTTCATTAAATTTTGTTAGTATAGACATATATAAATCTCCCTATAGTACTTTTCAAGTAAAGTAAGGTGTACACCTAAGAAGTCCACCCACCGACAATGATAATAATATCCAGTACCAGCAAGAAAATTGGGAAAATTTTTGAAATTTTCTTCATATTCAGACTTCCTTTCCGTTTTTATTTATTGTACAATAAATAAAACTAGAATTAATTTTTGTTGGGAAAGCGGGAAAATTACGAAATCAAAACTTGGTATTACGCTTAGAAAAATCAGACAAGGAAAGCAGGTCAGTCTCAGTTCTGTAGCTGATGAGTATCTTTCAAAATCGCAAATATCTCGTTTTGAACGTGGAGAATCAGAGATATCTTGTAGCCGACTGATCAATATTTTAGACAAATTGCATATTACTTTGGATGAGTTTCTTATCTTACATGATCAAGACTACACCAATACCGAATCATTTGCTAACTTGGTACAGTACATCCGTAAGCAATATTCATCACAGAATATCAATAATATAAAATCTTTACTCTCTAACTCCTCGAATTACACTTTAAATTCTTTTGAAAAAACAATGGTAAAATCTATTCTATACACGATGGATTCAACTATTTTTCCAACAGATGAAGAATTACTTCAACTAACAGAGTATCTCTTTAAAATTGAAAAATGGGGCTACTATGAAATCATTTTATTAGGTAACTGTGTGCGAACCATTAACTATCACTCATATTTTCTGTTAACGGAGGAAATGTTAAATAATTATCTCTACTCTTCATTGAATAAAACCAATAAACGAATGGTCACTCAGCTAGCTATCAATTGTTTCATTCTTAGCATAGATAAGGAAGAATTTTCTAAGTGCTCCTATTTAATTGATGAGATAAAGGTGTTATTAGATAATGAATTAAACTTTTACGAACAGACCGTTTTTCTCTATGCTACTGGTTACTTTGAATTTAAACATTGCCAACCAACTAGTGGAATTGAAAAAATGAAACAGGCCATACAAGTGCTTGATATTTTAGGAGAAGAGGAGTTAAAAATACACTATACTGATCACTTTGATAAACTGGTAAACAAGGACTGAAATCATTTTCTACCTTTTAACTATTTACAAATCAAGGGTGCCTCAATATAAAGGATTCAAACCTAATGAACTCTCCCTTATATCTATAGATAATCAAAAAGCCTTGGAATCAACTCATTCCAAGGCTTTCATCATATGTTATTGTATCAATTTCCTTGTTCCGATGTCTGTTGCCATTATCCTCTTCACCATCTGTATGCAGACCTCCTTCTATCGTGAAATCGCGAACATCTTTTCAAATCTTTTCCTACTTGTTATACTATAACCCCCAAAAATAGGTGCCTATGCTTGTACACCGATAACGATTCACTTTTTACTCTCCACTTTCTCATGCCCTATATATGCATTTCTCTGTCCCCATTTGGTTCCTCACTACTAATCTTATTATGTTTATTTGCCTTCTGATAGTTTTGTCTGAATAGTTTAGGAGAGACACCACTGCTTTGCTTGAATATCTTATAAAAATAACCTATGTTCGAATACCCAACTTTGAAACAAATTTCTTCAACTCCATCATTCGTGGAAATCAGCAATTGTTTTGCCATTTTTATCCTCTTTTTATTTAGTAGGCCAGCAAAAGACAGACCCGTTTCCCTTTTTATCAACTGACCTAAATAGACTGGATTTAAGTATATTTTTTCACTGACGCTCTTAAGTGTCAACTCCTTTTGATATTCTTGGTTGATCAATAGTAATACATCATAAACATGTTTACTATACTTATAGAATTGATTCATTGATTCAATCTTCATCTTGCTAAGTTGATACAAATCATGTATAGAAGGGCTCTTTTCAATCTCTAAAATAACAGCATCCAAATCTTCTCTCTTTGTCTGCCGACATTGATAATATAAGTCTGTTAATATCTGAATAAATAACTGCTTCACTAAATAAACTGGAGGATTCCTCTGAATAATCTTTGGCAGCGTCTCTTCTAATAATTCTATCTTACTCGTAAGCTGTCCCGATTCAATAAAAGGCTGCAAATATTCGTATACATCCTGAACAGATTCAGTTGTGCTAGGCGACACTGTCCCATAAAATATCAACCGTTCTACTTGATTTCTTAAGTATTTCATATCACTCTGTGCATTTAAAGGCACGGTAAATAGGTTACCAGTATAAGTCGTATCACATAGATGAAAAAAGAAAGTCTGGTTGTTAATAGCAACTTCCGCCATCATCTCTCCCTCCATTCGTTTACGATCAACCACTAGATACTTATCGACACCATCTGTCATACAGTCAGCTATCGGTCGTTGACCATGGACAGCCTCCCGCCACATCTGCTCTGTCCCTTGCTTTTCGGTGATGATTCTTTTTAACAAGCAGGCTAACTCACTCTTATTAATCGGCTTAACTAAATAATCTACTGCTCCTAACATAATTGCCTTTTTAGCAAACTCAAACTCTTGAAAACCTGACATGACAATATAAGATGCGGATTGAACTAGCGCTCGCATCTGCTCAATCATCTCCAGTCCTGTCATATCTGGCATTGAAATATCTGTCAGAACAATATCAATCTTATTTTGTTGAAAACAGTTCAACGCCTCTTTTGCACTTTCTGCAGTATAAATCGTGAGAGGAGGATAGTCTTTGTCACTAGAGAGCAGTTTCTTTAAACCGGCTAAAATCATATATTCATCATCTACTATCAATAAACTAGTTGAAATCATGTACTCTCCTTATCTATTACATCTTTCAAGTAAATCGAATACGTCACTCCCTTACCAAGTTCTGAAAATACCTTCATCGTATACGAATCACCAAAAAATAAACCGAGTCGTTCATGAACATTTGTAATCCCGATCGATTGTTGCTTCTGATTTTCTAAGTCAATTTTTCCTTCTAATAACTTGGTATACAGTTGAACAGTTTCTTGCTTCATCCCTTTACCATTATCCCGAATCAGAATCTCTACATCATTTCCCTTACGCAATACTTTCACACTTAAAGCATTATCTTTGCGCGTCAAATCAACACCATGTATAAAATAATTCTCCACAAGTGGTTGAATAATAAACCTCGGAATTTCAATCTGTTCACATCCCTTATCTATCTGATAAGCGTAAGCAATAGAGCGCGGATAGCGGATCTGACAAATATAACTGTGCTTTTCACAGAACTCCAACTCCTTCTGAATAGTTGTTGTATAACTTTGTGAAATACTTCCACGAAGCAAGGTGCTAAATTCATAAATCATATCAGATAGCTCATCCATATTTTGCGTCAAGGCATACATCCTAAAAAATTCCAAGGTATTGTATAAGAAGTGGGGATTGATTTGAGATTGCAGGGCCCTCATATTAGCTTCCTGCTGGCGAATTTCCAGCTGATAGATCTCACGAATATGGGTATCAAGAGTATCGAGCATTTGATTGACTTGTTCGGAGATGAGATGCATCTCCTGTTGTTTATTTTGCGTATCAATCCGTATATCTGTAGCTCCTTCGATGATTTCCTGAATGGTATCAACAATATCGATAACTTGATTTTGATAATGATAAAAGACCCTCCTCAATAATAGTAGGAGCAATACAATCAGCGTAGTACTGCCAGTAAATAGTAGAGCTGTAAACTTACCAACTTCCTTTACTATAAACGATTTTGGTACACTCACTTCCGCCAACAAATCGCCACTTCGGTCGCTTAAAGTCTGCTGCCTATCCGTATCGAGCCTCTGCTGATTGCTATAAAAAATACGTTCTAACGAATCCGTAATCACAATGGAAAAAGGAATCTCACTTTCCCTTCTGATAATGGTATCGATTGCTGATGTATCAATCGATACATAAATCGTACCAATCACAGTAGAAAAAGAGGCGTCATACAGATTAATGGCTAAACTATTTTGAGGGGCTTTGTATTCTGATGCTGGGATTTTTTCACCTGATTTGAATCGATTCGTAGATACATATACACTATCGATATCTGACAAGGCAATATCAATACTTGAAACAAAGGGAAAATCTTGATAGATACTACTAATCGTTTTTTGTAGCGAAACTTCTTTGATAAACAATAATTTATGCCGTAGTAGCCACATTTGATATTGATCGGGAGGGAGCTGAAAATACATATTCATTCCCTCCACTTTATCTCTATCCAAGGAAAAAGAGGTGATGCGATGGCGAATACGACTATTATAGGAATCCAATTCATCGATGACTGTATTGAGAACTGCTTGTTGGTGTTGGGCAATCGTTTCCTGGTATTGTTGCCAATTAATGTAGGAAAGGAGGACTGCAAAAAACACAACAATTCCAATAACCATATAAGAATACGTCCTCAATAAGGTATGGATCAGGATTTTTTTCATGTTTGAACTCTTTCTTCTATTTTACGATAGATAGGCTCTAAAACATCTGCAGTAAAGAGTAACCAGACTACAGGGATAAATACTGCAACTAGCAAAGATACCTTGCTGAATAGAAAAAAACAAATGCCACTCCCAATCAACCATTTTACAAGAGACCATATATCCAGAAAAATACCAATCAGCGCTAAGCGAATGGAGAGTAAAAAACGGACTGTATAGTAGCATTGCAACTGAAGATAGACCCCATAGATACAAAATAAAAGCAGTAAAGCCACAGCTTGTATGGACAAGCCCATTAGTACCCAGATTGTCGGCGGTAATTGGAGATAGGCCCATAAGCTAGCAAAAAAGACCGCAGCAATGCCCATTATCAAAAAGGCCATACTATTTGATAAGACAAAATGCTCCTTAAAGTAGGAAAATGCGTCTTTCCAGTGATATTTTTCCACCTTATCTCTATTTCGTTTATACAGATACATCATCGTGGCATTTGCTGGCGAAAAGCCAAAGACAAAAAGACCACAGGCACACAATGCAATATAAAGCATACTTAATCTCATGAAAAAATAGATTTTTAAGAAGAAAAATTCTAAAATACGCATAAAAAACCTCTTGTAAACGTTTTATAGACAATATTTAGTTTAAATTTAGTATCTTTTGCTATTTCCCGATTGAAATAGTTCCCCGAACTATTTCAACCTCCTAGGGAGTTTCATCTCTCATTTTTGAGCCAAAGGTCTCAAAAATCCCGTCCTAGACACTAACAACAGTATTATCTAGGATACCACTATGTCGTCCCCAATTTTAAATGCTCGCTCGCGTCTTACTTTATATGTAACTACTTATTCATACATACTGTTTATAAACTAAAGTAGTATACATTTCTTTTATTGTAGCAAATTTTAGATAAAAAGAAAACCAGCATCATCTCCATCTTACAGATGATACTGGTAGAAAGAGATACTTATTTTTTAGCTAGAAAGGCATCGTATTGTTTTTGCATTTCTTCCATTACTTTTTTATAAGCACCTTCTGAATTCAAGCGGTCCATTAGTTCAGGAATTGCCACATCTGGATCAACAGTTCCTGTATGGATGCTTGCGTTATATTGGTTCATAATATTTTGAATGCTTGTGATTTCAGCCTTAACTGGCTGTGTATTAAAACTGAATCCTAATGCAGGAGACTCTACCGCACTATCAAGTACCGCCTTTGCTTGAGCAACATCTGCATCGCTTACCTTATCTGTAATATACAATAACTGACTATTACCAGTATTCCAAGCGGACATCCGAGTATCATTTGCATAGCCATCTAGTAGCTTGATGCGATTGCTATCCTTCGGATCTTTCTCCCAGTTTTCTCCCTCTGGACCAAAGACTAAGCCGTTCAGCAACTCCTTATTCGTATTGATGAGTGTCAATACTTCCATTGCTTTTTCTTTATTTTTTGAGGTATTTGAAATCACAAAGTTTGCTGATTGAGTTGAACCACTTGTCTTATAGGCCTTTGTCAATGGACGAGAAACAATAGGATAGCCTGCTACAGTTGTTAAGAGACTATCACCAAAGTCAGCTGGTCCTTGTGTTTCTTTCCGTACAAACCAATTTGGCACTTGCAAGTCAAAGTTCACATCGCTAGTTGCAGCATCTGCTGGAATATATCCTGCCTTGTAGTATTTATGAACGGTACGCAAATGTTTCTTGTAATGTTCTACTTCAAACTGGTTGACAATCTTAGTATGGTCACCATCTAAATCGACAACGAATGGCAACAAATCGCCTAAAATATAATCAAAATTATCTGAAACCTTCGTTCCCTTAGTATAGGCCATCGGTGTAATCGTTGGTTCTTTTTCTTTTATCACCGCTAAAAGTGGCTCTAAATCTTCATAAGTATTTACTTTCGAAATATCTAAGTTATATTTTTCTACGAGTTCCTTATTAAAGGAGAACATCTGTTGATTTGCCACGTTACCGATAACTGGTACAGCATATAACTTATCATCCACTAAATTCCCTTTAATATAGGCAGGATCGAGGATATCGTACAATTCCTTACCTGTTGTTTTAATCATATCTGTTAGGTCTGTGTAGGTACCTTTTTGAGCATTTAACACATAATTATGAGCAAACGCTATATCATAGTTTTCACCAGAAGAATTGATAATGGCCATCTTGTCACCATAATCTCCCCAACCAATGTATTTAATCTCCAGATGAGCACCCGTCTCTTTTTCGATAATCTTATTAGCATTTTCCATCAACTTATCAAAGTTCTTAGGTGGCTCTCCAATCTGATACATCAATAGATTGGTTACTCCTTCTTTTGCACCACTATTGGCATTTTTATTGCCAGTCAAACTTCCGCAGGCTGCTAGTGACACAACTGACAAGATAGCTGCAGCCGAACTAAGTGTTTTTTTCCAAAATTTCATCGATATTACTCCTTTTATAGTTTTTTTGGACGAATTTGCATAACAAATGATACGTTTTGACTAATCTCTCCTCCCTCTACTATTTAAACGATAAGCGAGCATCCACTTTGTTCCTCAGTGATAAAGTCTATTCTTTCACACCTCCTATTGTTAATCCTTTTACAAAATAACGTTGGAAGAATGGATAGAAACAAGCAATTGGTAAGGTCGAAACCACGACAATTGCCATCCGTGTTGCTTCTCGGGGAATACTTCCTGCTACCGCTGAAATCTGTGCTCCTGCTCCTACATTCGTTGACATGTATTCAATATTTGATTGGATTTTCATCAAAAGGTATTGTAAGGGAACCAGATTATCACTCTGAATATAGAGCAAGGCATTGTACCAATCATTCCAAAAAGCGAGGGCTGTAAAGAGACTGATGGTCGCAATTCCTGGCAAAGTCAAGGGCAAGCAAATCTGAAAAAATATCCGTAGCTCACTAGCGCCATCCATCCTAGCTGATTCGAGAATCGATTCAGAAATCGTCTTTTTAAAGAAAGAACGCATGACCATGATATTAAATGGACTTAATAGCATGGGTAAAATCAACGCTGCAACCGTATCTTTTAAATTCAGAAAACTTGTCATGACAATATATACTGGGATTACCCCGGCACTAAATAACATGGTCACTAGAGCCATCATGGTGAAAAAGCGGCGGTATTTAAAACTCGTTCTAGAAATCGCATACGCATATAGGGTTGTAAACAATACATTTAACGTTGTTCCAACCACTGTAATAAAAACAGTAATAAAAAGTGATTGTAAAATTTTATCTTTTAATTGAAATAAATATTCATAGCCTGCAAAACTCCATTTTTCAGGAAATAAAGAGTAGCCGTTAAAGGCCAAGGCCGTCTCGTCGGTCAGTGAGATCACAATAACAAAGATAAAGGGTAAAATGCAGGACAGAGCAAATATTCCAAGTAATAGACTGAATATCGCATCCGTTTTTTTATCGAAGGAATGAACCTTAATCGATTCGATTTTTTTCTTTTTCATATGAAACCTCTAAAATAAAGCGGATTCTTTATCAATTCTACGAGCAAGCAAATTAGTCGCTACTACTAAAATACATCCCACAACGGATTGATACAAACCAGCTGCTGCTGCCATTCCGATATCCCCAGTCCCTGAAATACCATTATAAACATAGGTATCTAAGACTTGGGTCACATGATAAAGAGTACCAGAGTTTTTAGGAATTTGATAAAAAAGACCAAAGTCTGCTCGGAAAATATTTCCCACTGCCAAGATGGTGAGAACCGCAATCAACGGAGCCAATTGAGGAAGAGTGACATAGCGAATCTTCTGCCATTTACTCGCCCCGTCTACCGCAGCTGCCTCATAAAACGTTGGGTCAATCCCCATGATACTAGCATAATAGATAATACTGTTATAGCCTAGACCTTTCCAGATACCTAAAAAGATTAGAATAAACGGCCAATAAAATGGTTCATTGTACCAATTAATTGCCTCCATTCCCATTCCAGTTAACAGATGATTCAATAGCCCCTTGTCTGGACTTAAGAAAGCATAGACAAAAAAACTGATAATAACCCATGATAAAAAATAGGGAAATAGAGTTGTTGTTTGATAAATCTTGACCAACTTGGTAGATCGCAGCTCACTAAAAATAATCGCAATGCCAACTGCAAAAATAAGGCCTATAAAAATAAAAGCTAGATTATAAAGTAGAGTATTCCGAGTAATCACATAAGCATCTGATGATTGGAATAGAAATTTAAAATTATCTAATCCAACCCACTTACTATTTAAAATACTATCTATAAAACCATTCCCTGAAATACGGTAATCTTGAAAAGCGACCACATTTCCAAAGACTGGAATATAGAAAAAGAGGATAAACCAGCAAGCACCTGGTAGAATCATGAACAAAAATACAGCATTTTTTTTCAAATCTTTCAGAAACTTCATCTACTCCCCTCCTTTCTCTTCTCTACTTACTAATATAACAATTTGCCGTCTTCCTGTGAATAATCAGGCTATAGTTAAAATTCTACAAATTATAGATAAGAATTTCCAGATAAGACCTAATTCATATAGGGGTTCATATTCTCTTTATTGAAAGCTGTTCATATAGGCCCCCATCAAATTTGCATCTTGATAGTAGGTACAGGCTGCTATTTTAGGACGGACAGGAAAACCTTCATAGTTTTCTGTCATCTCTTCTAGACGTTTGATAATACGGTCTATCCACTCTTTATTTTGACTGATTCCACCACCAATATAAATGATTTCCGGATCCAAAACATAGTATAGATTCATCAAACCTAGTGCCATATTATGAATCATCCGCTCAATTGCGGCTACACAGATCTCATCTCCTTTTTGAGCTTCTTCAAAGATATGACGACCATTCCATCGAAAATCTAACCGAGGAGAATGCTTCTCTACATAGCGGACAAGGCTACCTGTCGAAGCAATCTGTGACCAGTTTTGAACAGGTTCTTCCAATCCGTCTATCACCATACAACCAAACTCTCCTGCATAGGCTTTTGGTCCTCGCATGAGACGACGATTCAAAATAACAGCTCCACCGATTCCTGTGCCACATACCACACAAAGAAAGTTGGAGGTTTGCTGGTCTACAGCCAATTGACTGAGCCCGACACAATTTGCATCGTTCTCGATAAAAATAGGAAGTTGGTATTCTTCTAATAACTGATACCAAGATACACCATGGATGTATGGTACGGCACTGATTCCTTCAATAAAACCTGTTTGTGGATTTACAGCGCCTGGAAAGCTAATGGAAATGGCCTGAGCAGGTGCTTGCTGAATACACTCCTTCATCCAGCCTAATAACGCATCTAACGAATCTGGGGTCGGACGCTCACTCTTATTTCTTAGGATTTTATCCTGACCAATAAGGGCGCTCTTCACGCCTGTCCCGCCAATATCAAAACATCTAACAGCCATCGGCCACTCCTCCTATTCTATCTATCGATTATCTTCAATGCTATCTCTAGTTTAAAAAATTTCGATGGCAAATCCCATACACAAATTAAATCCCTTTTTACACAAATCAAGCCTCCTCTATTCCATTCTCTACAGTTATAATCATTTAGATTAAATTTAGTATCTTTTGATATTTCCCTTAAATAGTGCGGACGGGAGCAACCTCCTCTGGAGTTTCATCCCTCATTTTTGAGCCAAGGGTCTCAAAAATCCCGTCCTAGACACGAACAACAGTATTGTCTAGAATACCACTATATCGGGAAATATCTTTTAAATGCTCGCTTGGATCGCGTCTTATTTTATAGGTAACTACTTATTCATACATACTGTTTATAGACTAAAGTAGTATACCTCACGACTGAGTAGATAGGCTTGAACACAATCTAAAAAGTAGCAACAGTTCCTGCGCTACTTTTTATGTTTCTATTTCAATTACCAAAGGAGAAAGCCAGCTCCTTTCTTAGGACAATGAGAGCAGGTTCATTACTCACTTTCAATCTCTTTCAACTTCACAGAGACAATCTTTGATACGCCTGATTCTTGCATAGTCACCCCATACATGGCATCTGCTGCTGCCATTGTCCCCTTACGGTGGGTAACAACAATAAATTGGCTGGACTTATCAAATCGATTGAGGTAATCCCCAAAACGCTTGACATTGGCCTCATCAAGCGCAGCTTCAACCTCATCCAAGATAACAAAAGGAATGGTTTTCACGCGGATAATCGAAAAGAGAAGGGCAAGGGCTGACAAGGCCTTTTCTCCACCAGACATCAGATTCAGAGACTGGATTTTCTTGCCAGGTGGCTGAACGGAAATCTCTACACCTGCTGTCAGAATATCCGGGCTAGTCAAGATTAAATCTGCTGAGCCGCCACCAAACATTTGCTTAAAGGTCCGCTTAAAGCTCTCGCGAATCGCTTCAAAAGTCTGTTTAAAGCGTTCTTTGACCTCGTCATCCATTTCATGAATGGTATCGAGCAGGAGATTACGAGCTGATAAAATATCCTCACGCTGTTCATTTAAGAAGCTCAAGCGCTGATGGATTTCTTCATACTGATCAATAGCTTCTAGGTTGACAGGACCTAGGGCACGAATCGCACGCTCCAAGTCTTTGAGGGTCTGCTCTGCACGAGTCAAATCCTCTAGGACTTCCGCCTTGGTCTGCGCTTCTTCAAAACTCATTTTATAATGCTCTGTCAGATTAGCCAGCAAGGTCTTGAGACGACCAGCTTCTTGCTCATAATCTGCCTCGAGCTTGGCTTGCTTGCGAATCAACTCGTCATTTTTCAAGCGCATTTGCTCTAACCGTGACTGAATATCCTCGAATTGTCCCTCGATATCTTCAAGTTCTAACTTGAGACGAATGAGAAGTTGATCAGTCTCAGTCTGCTTGTTTTTAGCTGCCTGCAATTGCTCTTCTAAGACCTCTAAGCTCGTATCATCTTGAGCTTCTGCTTTCTGGTCAATAACAGCCTGCAAAAGCTCCATTTCATGCACAATATTTGCTTCTTCTTCTTGCAGTCGAGTGATGTCTGTCTGCTCAAAGCGTACTTCACTGGTCCGCTCGCTTTGAGTGACTTTCAGGCTTGATAGACTTTCTTGCAAGGTCTGCACCTGCTCTTGAATCGCATGGCGATTGGTCTTCATCTCCTCAATCTGCTCTGTTAACTTAACCTTTTTCTCACTAAAAGCAGCTAACTGTTCCTGATAATGACCAGCCAAATCCTGCAAGTCAGATAAGATGCTCTTATCTGACTGTCCCACTTGCACATCATACAGGGTCTGTAATTCTGCAAGCTTGTCGGCTAGCTGTTCATAAGAGAAGCGAATCCGCTGCTCAACAAGGCGCGCCTCCTCACCAGATTCTTTGATTTCTTCCAGAGATTGACGAATGACCTCCGCCTCTTCTTTTTTCCTAGCTACTAGGTGTTCTTGTTCCTGCAATTCCTTGCTTAAAACTGCTATTTCTTCTGCTAGCAGGTCTAATTCTGGCTTAACAAAGGTCGTATTGTTGGTACGATTGCTTCCTCCTGCAAAAGCTCCGCCTGGGCGAATTTCGGTGCCGTCTAGGGTTACTAGACGCACTTGGAATTTGGTTGCTCGCGCCGCCTGATTGGCATGCTCTACCGTATCAAAAACAGCAATCGTTCCTAGTAGATTTTGGAAAATCGATTCCAAGCGGGCGTCAAAGGTCACCAAATCACTTGCTAAGCCTAAGAAACCAGTCGCAGCCTGCAATTGACTCAACTGATGACCAGCCAAATGACGCGGTTTAATCGTCGTAAGGGGCAAAAAGGTAGCCCGTCCCTGACGCTGTTGTTTCAAGAAGGCAATAGCTGCTTTAGCAGTTGCTTCATCTTCCACAATAATATGCTGGCTAGCCCCTCCGAGTGCAATCTCTAGAGCGGTCTGATACTGCATATCAAATGTGACATTTGCGCTGACGGCTCCTACAATCCCACCGATTCGATCAGCCTGTTGTAAGACAGCCTTGACACCAGCATAGAAATTTGAATGATTCTGTAAAATTGCTTCTAAACTAGCCTGACGCGCTTTTTTAGTCTTGACTTGATCCAAAAGATCAAACATTTTGGATTGACTAGCCTGATAGTCCTTGTCCAAGTCAACTAGAACTTTTTGCTTGTCCTGATAATCCTGTAGCAATTCCTGCACTCGTGCTTCCGCTTCCGCTAAGGTTTCCTGAAGTTGAGCCAAGGCTGCTTGACTGCTTTCTTTTTCAGATTGCAAGCGGACCAACTCCTCAGACTGGCTTTCAGAAAGACGATGCTGATTGGCAATATCTTGCTCTACTTTAGCAAGACTATTCGACACTTCCGCCTCATCTTGTAGCAATGTGACATACTGCTCTCTGAGGTGATCCAAGACCTGATCTGGATTTTCTGAAAAGTAGCTCAATTCCTGCTCTTTGTCGGTAATAGCCGTTTTAATTGTTGCTAATTCTTCCTGCAACTGGGCCAGATGAGTGATTTTCTCAGCCAGTAGTTCTCGTGTTTTCACACGTTTTTCGTCCAAATCGAGCAACCGAGCCTGCGCTTCTTGGCGACTGGTTTCGTTCTGACTGGACTCCAATTGATGCACTTCAATCTTGCGCTCTAAATCGCTGATGAGTTTGGTCACATCGAGTAAAACAGCCTGTTCATGCTCTAACTTGATACTCAACTGCTGGCGTTGCTGTTTCAAAGCTTGATTTTCAAGTTCAAACCGATCGCGTTGCTCATAATACTGGACCAAGTCAGCCTTCACTTGATTTAAATCCGCCTCTTTTTGCTGAATGCTCTTGTGTCCTCTGGTAATCTGAGCTACCAAGACATTCAGATATAAGTCTTTTCGTTCTTCGTCTAGTGTCAAATATTTCTGAGCAACCTGGGCTTGTTTTTCAAGCGGTTTGACTTGGTTGTCTAACTCATAAATAATATCTTCCAGACGATCTAAATTATCCTGAGCCTGTGATAATTTGCTATCTGTTTCTTTCTTACGAGTTTTGTATTTTAGGACACCTGCGGCCTCTTCAAAAATCGCACGGCGTTCCTCTGGCTTGGAGTTAAAAATCGCCTCAACCCGACCTTGGGAAATAATCGAAAAGGAATCTCGACCGAGACCTGTATCCATAAACAAATCATGAATATCTCGTAAGCGAACCTTTTGACCGTCAATCAGATACTCGCTATCTCCTGAGCGGTAAATATGGCGCTCGACCTTGATTTCTTTCTGACGACCTGTAATGAAACCTGTACTATTGTCCAAGGTAACGATAACAGAGGCATAATTGAGCGCCTTGCGACTTTCAGTCCCAGCAAAAATGACGTCGGGCATTTTCCCACCACGGAGACTTTTGGCAGACGATTCACCCAAGGCCCAACGGAGACTTTCGGTGATATTGGACTTGCCTGAACCATTTGGACCAACAACTGCCGTTACCCCTCGGTCAAAGACAACCTTTGTTTTATCTGCAAAGGACTTGAAGCCCTGCATTTCAATTGATTTGAGATACATACCTACCCTCTTGCCTCCACTGCATTCTTCGCAGCAGCTTGTTCAGCTTGCTTTTTGGAGCGTCCTTGACCTCTGCCTATAGGTTGACCATTTACCAATACTTCAACCTCAAATATTTTATCGTGGGCTGGACCGTCTTCTGCTACAACCTGGTATTGAATCATCACTTCACCATTCACCTGCAATAGTTCCTGCAAACGTGTCTTGTAATCTGTCACACGTTCAAAGTTTCCGACTTCAAGTTGCGGAATCATGACTTGGTAGAGAAAAGCTTCAACCGCCTCTACTCCCTTATCTAGGAGAAGTGCACCTAAAAAGGCTTCAAATAAATCCCCTAAGATCGTATCGCGATTGCGCCCGCCAGATTTTTCTTCCCCCTTACCGAGACGAAGAAAGGCTTCAAAACCACAAGTACGCGTAAACCCTGCCAAACTCTCCTCTCGAACGAACATTGAGCGCATCTTGGACATTTCCCCTTCGGGAAACTGAGGATACTTCTGATACAAATAGCGGGAAATAATCAGTTGCAGAACAGCGTCTCCTAAAAATTCCAATCGCTCATTATGTGAAATTTTTAGAAGGCGATGCTCATTGGCATAAGATGTGTGCGTAAAAGCTGTCTCAAGTAAGGCCAGATCGGAAAAATCAATCCCAAACTCAGCAACCAATTTCTTTTGTAATTCTTGCATAATTGCTCCTTTTTGTCTATCTTCCTTATTATACCATATTCCCAGCTATTTTCAGTAAAACAAAGGGTAGTCATATCTTTGCTTTTCTCCTATACTATTCTATTCGTAAAAAACTGCTTTTTTCAAAAATACATTAAAAATTTCTAAGGAGATACGGGGATAAGCCATAACAAAAAAACTAGCTGGCGCTAGTTCTCATATCCAGCCTAACCCCCTAGCCCAGACAAGATGAAAACCGCTTACCAGCGGTTCTTATTTCCAACCTGAAAACGTCCACCGGACCTAGACTAGGGGAGGAGTTGTTACCTCAACTTTCTATTTCCAACTTAAAAAGGTCCACTGGATCTAGGTAAGCAGAGGATTTGTTCCCACAAATCCTTATTTCCAACTTAAAACGAGGCGACTGGACCAAACAAAGAAAACTAGCTTACGCTAGTTCTCATTTCCGGACCTAAAACAACCCGTCAGGGTTGTTTTAGCCACCTAGATATGCTTTTTTGACTTCTTCTGAGGCGAGGAGTTCTTTTCCTGTTCCTGAGAGGACGATTTTGCCTGTTTCAAGGACGTAGCCTCGGTCTGCGATGGAGAGGGCTTTGTTGGCATTTTGTTCGATCAAGAGAACGGTTGTGCCTTGTTTTTGGATATCTTGAATGATATCAAAAATTTCTTGGATAAAGATTGGTGCTAATCCCATCGACGGTTCATCAAGGAGTAGCAATTTGGGTTGGCTCATGAGTGCACGTCCCATAGCAAGCATCTGCTGTTCACCACCTGAAAGAGTTGCGGCATCTTGGTTTTTCCGTTCCTCCAAACGTGGGAAACGGGCAAAAATCTTTTTCAGATTCGCTTGATTTTCCTCACGATTGTTGCGCAAGAATGCACCCATTTCCAAGTTTTCCATAACGGTCAAGCCTGCAAAGACATGGCGACCTTCTGGTACTTGAGATAAGCCATCTGCTACGATTTTACGGGCTGGAACACGCTGGATTTCGTTCCCTAAGAAGCTGATTTTTCCAGAAGAGGAACGTACCAAGCCTGAAATTGTCCGCAAGATAGACGTTTTTCCTGCACCATTTGCCCCAATCAAGGTGACAACTTCTCCTTCATTGACTTCAAAGGATACATTTTTCACCGCTTCGATGACACCGTAATGGACGGATAAGTCTTCTACTTTTAACATTGACATTAGGCCTCACCTCCAAGATATGCTTCAATGACGCGTTTGTTGGTCTTGATTTCCTCAGGTGTCCCATGGGCAATCAGGCGACCGTATTCCAAAACATAGATACGCTCTGTGACTTCCATGACTAGACTCATATCATGCTCAATCAGCATAATCGTAATATTGAATTCATTTTTAATTTTGCGGATCAACTGCGTCAATTCCGCTGTTTCCTGTGGATTCATCCCCGCAGCTGGCTCATCAAGAAAGAGAATGTTTGGCTCCGTCGCTAAAGCACGAACGATTTCCAGACGGCGTTGTTGTCCGTAGGGGAGATTTTTAGCCAACGTTTCTGCATCCTTGTCCAAATCAAAGATTTTCAAGAGGTCAATCGCCTTTTCACGCAACGCAATCTCGTTCTTGTAAAAGACTGGCAGGCGGAAGAAACTTGCAAAAACATGATTTTTCCCGTGATTGCTCAAACCAATCAATACATTTTCCAAGACGGTCATATCTTTGAACAAACGGATATTTTGGAAGGTGCGCCCCAATCCAAGAGTGGCAATTTTAGACGGAGCCTTTCCGTTTAAAAGAGTTCCTGCCAAGGTAATCGTTCCCTCACTTGGCTCATAGACACCGGTCAAGAGATTAAAGAGGGTCGTCTTTCCTGCACCATTTGGCCCAATCAAACCGACCAATTCACCTTCGTGCAACTCCATGGTCACATCGCCAACGGCAGTCAGACCACCGAAGTTTTTGGTTAATTTTTTTACATCAAGAAGTGCCATTAGTTCGCTTCCTCCTTCTTCTTGAAGAATCGAGCAAAGGATAATTCCTTCGTTCCCAAAAGACCACCTGGACGGAAAATCATGAGCAAGATAAGGGCCAGTGAGTAGATAATCATGCTAACACTTGCATAGCTCTTGAGGTAAACGTTTAAGACACCTAGGACAATCGCTGCTACAAAGGTACCTGTGATTGAGCCAAGCCCACCCAATACGATGATAATCAAAATGTTCACAGAGGTCATAAAGGAAAAGTCTTTCGGCACAATCGTTCCGACATAGCCTGCATGAAGTCCACCTGCAATCGCTGCGGTCATCGCACCAAAGACAAAGGCAATCACTTTCATCTTGGTTGGATTAACCCCAACAGATTCTGCTGCAATTTCGTCTTCACGGACAGAAATAACTGTCCGTCCCATAGGACTACGTAGGAAGTTCACAGTAAAAATCGTTGTAATCACCACAAAAGCATAGACCAATTGCCAGTTGCTGAAAAGAGGAATCCCCATAACCCCAGCTGCACCGTTGGTTAATTTGCCACCATTGATAATAAAGATACGGATGATTTCAGCCACACCAAGCGTTGCAATGGCGAGATAGTCTCCTTTTAAACGGAGCGTTGGAAGACCGACCAAGAGGGCAAACCCACCTGCGAGCACCATTCCCACAAGAAGCGACACTGCAAATCCGCCATAGCTTGGCATCATTTTTCCAAGGACGCCGACAGAATAGGCACCAATTGCCATAAATCCTGCGTGGCCCAGCGAGAATTGACCCGAAAAACCGACAATCAAGTTCAAGCCGACAGCCATGATAATGTTAATACCGATTTGTTGAACAATCTGAATATAGTAGAAATTCAAGACACCTACTGCAACAAGGCCTTGAATCACTCCAAAACCTGCTAGTAAGACAAGGAGCCAGATTGCATTTACTTTTAGATTTCTTGCCATGACTAGACCTTCTCTTTCACGTTTTTACCAAGAATACCACTTGGTCTTACCAATAAAATGATAATCAAAACAATATACACAATCGCATCGCGGAAGGTATCAAGACCAATCACATAAGTAAAGGTTTCGATAACCCCAATGACAAAGCCACCTAGCGCTGCACCAGGAATGATTCCGATTCCACCTAGAACTGCCGCAACAAAGGCCTTAAGCCCTGGTGTCATCCCCATGAGCGGCTCGATTTGGTTGTAGTATAAGCCGAGCAGGACGCCCGCAGCACCTGCCAAGGCTGATCCAAGGGCAAAGGTAAAGCTGATCGTACGATTGACGTTGATTCCCATTAGTTGTGCGGCATCGCTATCAACAGACACTGCACGCATGGCTTTCCCCATTTTGGTTTTCCTAACAATAAGCTGCAAGGCCATCATGAGAAAGAGAGAAACCCCTAAGATAATCAATTGAATACTATCAACTGCAACAGGACCCAAGGTAAATTTTGCAACGTTTAAAACTTGAGGGAAGGGCTTGACATCTGCCGTAAAGAAATAAACCATGATGTATTCAAGGAAGAAGGAAACACCGATTGCCGTAATCAAGGCTGCAATACGGGTCGAATTTCGAAGAGGTCGATAGGCCAAAAACTCAATCACAACCCCTAAAATGGCTGTCCCAATCATGGTCAAAATTAAAGTCACAAAGAGGCGTAGACCACCGTCTGCAATAAAGGTTAATCGATTTAAAAGGTAATATCCCATGAAGGCTCCCATCATGTAGAGATCTCCGTGGGCAAAGTTAATCAGTTTGATAATTCCATATACCATTGTGTACCCTAAGGCTAGCAAGGCATAAACAGAGCCTAAAATCAAACCATTGACAAGCTGCTGAAGCATGCGTTCACCGATCTTTCTAAAAAATTGATTTTAGTCTTTTTTGTATCATAAAGTTACAAATACCAGACTAAATTTTTGCTTGTCCATACACGGCAACGGAGTCTGGGACCCAAGTCCTAGACTCCTTGCTGTTATAGACATCGCATGATACAAACATTCTTTTAAAAGAATGGATTATTTGTCAGTAAGAGATACTGTGTCAACAGCATCTGCCTTACCGTCTTTCAAGCTAACCACATAAACAGACTTCACAACGTTATGGTCTTTGTCAACAGACATAGTACCTGTCACACCGTCAAAGTCTTTCAAAGCAGCCAATTTGTCTTTCATTTCTACAGAGTTTTTAGAACCTTTTGACGCTTCTGCTGCCATGTAAACTGAGTCGTAAGCTAGGGCTGAGAACATTGAAGGCTCTTCACCGTATTCTTTTGTGTAAGCATCGTGGAAGGCTTTTGCACGGTCACTAGCTGACGGAACAAAGGCAGATAGATAGTAGACTTTATTGGCTGCGGAAGCTGTTGCCAATTCTGCAAACAATGGTGAGTCAAAACCGTCAGAACCAAGGATTGGTTTGTCGATACCAAGACCACGTGCTTGTTTTACGATTGTGCCTGTTTCATTGTAGTAACCTGGCATGATGATGGCATCAAAGTCAAGTCCTTTTAATTTTGCAAGGGCAGCTTGGAAATCTTTATCTCCTGAAGCAAATGTAATGGTTGATACAATCTCACCCTTGTAGGCATTTTGGAAAGACTCCGCAATCCCTTTACCGTAGTCTGAAGAGTTGTCATAGTAGAGCACTACTTTCTTGGCATTCAAGGTTTTGGTTGCATAGTCTGCCATGATTTCACCTTGGTATCCGTCTGTAAAAGTTGTACGGAAGAAGAAATCTTGTACTTTCCCTTCGCTGTTGACAACAAGGTCTGTCTGGGTCCCTGAAGGAGTGATCATTGGTACACCTGCTGATGTAACATTTGCGATAGACGCACCTGATGCCCCTGATGTCGCAGGACCGATGATGACGTTTACGCCCTCACTTGCAAGGCTGGTCGCAACTGTTGCTGCTTCAGCTGTCTCTGATTTGTTGTCTTTGGCAACCACTTCGATTTTCTTACCGTCAACACCACCTGCTGCGTTGATTTCTTTCACCGCAAGGTCTGCACCATTTTTCTCAGTTTGACCATAAGAAGAAACAGCACCTGACAATTCCAAGTTGTAACCAATTTTGACTGTATCGCCTAATGCGGTCCCAGTAGCAGATGAATTTGTGCTTGATACGTTTCCACAAGCTGCAAGAAGCGCTGCAGAAGCAAAACTAACCAAGGCTAATTTGAATGTATTTGTTTTCATAAAAACTCCTTAAAACTTTCATCATTTTTGCGATGTATCTAATATACTGAATTATCAGAAAATTGTCAACAAAAAAGAAAAATAATTTTAAATACTATTTTTCTCTTCTTGACGCCATAAACTCCCGACAAAATCAGTGTCCAATTCCTTTAAGTAGGACAGGATGACCTTCTTGACAAACTTTTCCTTTTTTAAGTTTGTCATCACGCTATCCGCATTTTCCTGATTGACATAGAGCAATAAGTAACGCAACCTACGAGAATGGTAAATGATGTCTCCGTATTGATTTAATTTTCTCGCATCACGGTTGTAATGCAGATAAACTGCTAAACTCACTCGTTCTTGTTTTTCAAATGCCATACTATTCCTCTTTCATTTCTTCTATTTCCTATTATATCAGAAAACAAGGTATTTGATACAGGAAATATCGCTCCCGAGTTTATCACTTAAAAACAAGCAAAGACCAGCTCCCTCCTTGTGTGCCAAGGGATTTGGCTGGTCTTTAAATTTATTTTAGTGTTGTATATGGATTTTTAGCGTAATGTTTGAGCTCTTCAA
>NZ_SPPD01000119.1 GCF_004570575.1 Streptococcus cuniculi | reverse complement strand
GTTCACGCTGATGCCCTCGGCGAGCACCGCGGAGATGGCCGGCAGGCCCTCCACCGTGGCGGGGATCTTCACCATGAGGTTCGGGTGGTCCACGACGGCGGCCAGCTCGCGGGCCTGCGCGATCGTCCCGTCGGTGTCCCGCGCGAGGCGGGGGTCCACCTCGATGGACACGAAGCCGTCCGCTCCACCCGTCGCCTCGTGCACGGGCGCAAGGACGTCTGCGGCGCGGCGCACGTCCGTCGTCGTCAGCGCCGTGACGGCGTCGTCGACGGTGGCACCGGCCGCGGCGAGCTCGGCCAGCTGCGCCTCGTAGGCGTCCGCGTCCTTCAGGGCAAGGGCGAAGATGGAGGGGTTCGTCGTCACGCCGGTCACGGAGCGGGTCGCGAT
>NZ_SPPD01000118.1 GCF_004570575.1 Streptococcus cuniculi | reverse complement strand
GAAGTAATTGGCGTGCCGGTGGTTGCGCATGGGGGCTACCTCCACTGTGCCTTCAGTGCGATGTACGGCGGATTCTCCGGGGTCAGCAAGGTGGACGCATGGCAACTGATTCCTCTTGAGATCCATCGTGGTGTAACCTGGACGTACCACGATCAGGACCACTCGGTTCGTGAGCGCGGCGACTACACGGGCTGCAGGGTTGCAGTCCGCGGCAAGCAAATGGTGTGTGCGAAGCCCATCTGCGTGTTGCGCACATATCCAACCACCGAGCCGATCTCCCTCTGTGAAGCGATCGCCCACGAAGAAGAGAATCGCAGGTATGGTTGGCGTGCGATGGAATACTCGGACGTGGAGCCGGTATGGAAGTCTTTTGAAGGGCATCCGGTAGC
>NZ_SPPD01000117.1 GCF_004570575.1 Streptococcus cuniculi | reverse complement strand
GGTCATGTCCGGTCAGCTGTTCATCGATGCCGTGCACGATAACGGCGCCGTGCTGCTGCCTATCGACAGCGAGCATAACGCCATCTTCCAATGCATGCCGCACGCGCATGGCCGCGCGCCAGGCGCCGCGGGCGTGGCAAAAATCGTGCTGACGGCTTCCGGCGGCCCCTTCCTCACGCGCGACGTCGAGACGCTCGACACGGTCACGCCGGACCAGGCATGCAAGCATCCGACCTGGGCCATGGGACGCAAGATTTCCGTCGATTCGGCCACCATGATGAACAAGGGCCTGGAAGTGATCGAAGCGCACTGGCTGTTCGGCGCGCCGGCCGAGCAGATCGAGGTGCTGATCCATCCGCAAAGCGTGATCCATTCGATGGTGTCGTATGT
>NZ_SPPD01000116.1 GCF_004570575.1 Streptococcus cuniculi | reverse complement strand
CGCCCGCGCTGACCAGGGGCACGTCGAGCACGCCGGAGAGGCGCTCGAACGTGCCGTCCGACGCATGGCGTGCCACGACGAGGTCCGCGTAGTAGCCGGCCATGCGGAGCGTGTCGGCCACGCTCTCGCCCAGGCCCATGCGGGTGCTCTGCGTGTCGCCCATGCAGAGCACCTTGGCGCCCAGCCGGTGCGCGGCGGCTTCGAAGCTCAGACGGGTGCGGGTGCTGGGCTCGAAGAATGCGGTGCAGACCAGCGTGCCGGCGAGGCTGTAGGCGAACTCGCCGGGATGGCAGCGGATGTCGTCCGCCACCGCCAGCAGGCCTTCGATGTCGGAGCGCGACCAGTCTGCGATGGAGACCAGGTTCTGGATCCCCGCGCGCGGTGCGGAAT
>NZ_SPPD01000115.1 GCF_004570575.1 Streptococcus cuniculi | reverse complement strand
CCCCATAAAGAGGCTCCCACTGCTTGTACGTACACGGTTTCAGGTTCTTTTTCACTCCCCTCGCCGGGGTTCTTTTCGCCTTTCCCTCACGGTACTGGTTCACTATCGGTCAGTCAGGAGTATTTAGCCTTGGAGGATGGTCCCCCCATATTCAGACAGGATACCACGTGTCCCGCCCTACTCATCGAGCTCACAGCATGTGCATTTTTGTGTACGGGGCTGTCACCCTGTATCGCGCGCCTTTCCAGACGCTTCCACTAACACACACACTGATTCAGGCTCTGGGCTGCTCCCCGTTCGCTCGCCGCTACTGGGGGAATCTCGGTTGATTTCTTTTCCTCGGGGTACTTAGATGTTTCAGTTCCCCCGGTTCGCCTCATTAACCTATGG
>NZ_SPPD01000114.1 GCF_004570575.1 Streptococcus cuniculi | reverse complement strand
ATCATGGGCGGGCTGGTCGTCGCCACGGTGCTCACGCTGCTGGCCCTGCCGGCCATGTACGCGGCCTGGTTCCGCGTGCGGCGGCCCGAAACGCCCCCTGCACCTGCAGCCTGAAAGGAACGCAGCCCGCCGACAGGGTAAAATCGAGGGCTAACCAATTTCAGGAAAGCGGCGGCCTCCCCGGTCCGCCGCTTTTTGTCGGTGGTCCGCTGGAGACGGCGGTTGAAAGCCAGGTGGAAAAAGCGCGGGTGGCGAAATTGGTAGACGCACCAGGTTTAGGTCCTGACGCCAGCAATGGTGTGGGGGTTCGAGTCCCCCCCCGCGCACCACGCACAACACGGTGAGGCAGTCCCGGCACGGGACGGCTGTCACGGTCCCATTACATAGAGG
>NZ_SPPD01000113.1 GCF_004570575.1 Streptococcus cuniculi | reverse complement strand
CCGCACGATCGCGGCGGACAAGCTCCAGGAATTCGTGGAAGGGCTCGGCCTGCCCGTGCTCGGCATGCTGCGCGACACGCAGAACTACGTGCACCTCGCGGCGCAGGGCCTGTCGCTGTTCGACGTGGCGCCCGGCCGCGTGGCGCGCGACCTGGAGCAGTGGCGCCCCGTGTGCGACTGGCTGGCCGCCGACTGAACTCCGGCTCCCGTCGCTATCGCCCGGCCGGAGCGGGTCGTTGCCCTGTCGCCGGCCCGACATGCCGCCATGCGCCCGCCGCACTACAGTGCGGTGCATGAAGAAGACCTTCCATTCCTATTCGGAGCTGGCCGCCTGCGTCGGCAGCGAGGTGGCCGTCACCGAATGGATCCCCGTCACGCAGGAGCAGGTGAAC
>NZ_SPPD01000112.1 GCF_004570575.1 Streptococcus cuniculi | reverse complement strand
CGCCCTGCCTGTATTTCCTGCCTGCGGTGCTGCGCGATCTGCGCAAGCGCTATCCGTCGCTGCAGATCGTCGTGAGCACGGGCAATACGGAGGACTACGTGCGGCAGGTCGAGGGCAACGTCGTGGACGTGGCGCTGGTCACGCTGCCCGTGACCTCCCGGGCCATCGCCTCGACGCCGGTGCTGGACGACGACTTCGTCGCCATCTGCCGGCGCGGCACCTGCGAATGGCCCGACGCCGTGACCGCGCAGATGCTGAACGAGCAGCCGCTGGTGAAGCTCGGCACCAGCACCACCACGCGCATGCTGGTGGACGAGTGGCTGCGCCGCGGCCGCGGCCCGCTGCCCCCGCCGGCGATGGAGTTCGACAGTGTCGAGGCCATCAAGGCGATGG
>NZ_SPPD01000111.1 GCF_004570575.1 Streptococcus cuniculi | reverse complement strand
GCTTGGGAGGGCTGACTTCATGATACTTACAGTCACGTTAAATGCGGCGATTGACAGAGATATGTAGTGGAGGGCTTGCAAACCGGAGAAGTGAACCGGGTCAGAGAATGCGCTTACACACCGGGAGGAAAAGGGCTCAATGTTTCCAAGCCTGCAGCAATTGCGGGGGCTGAAGTGGTTGCCACAGGATTTGTCGGCGGGCATGCAGGCGCTTATATAGAGGATTCCCTGAAACCATTCGGAATTAAAAGTGCATTTTATCATATGGAGGCGGAGAGCAGATCCTGTATTAACATATGGGATGAGGTGAACCATGTGCAGACAGAGTTTCTGGAACCTGGTTTTACCGTATCCGAGGAGGATTTCAGCGGATTTCTGGAAAAATTCCAGGGG
>NZ_SPPD01000110.1 GCF_004570575.1 Streptococcus cuniculi | reverse complement strand
GCCCTGCTGCAGCTGCTTGGTGCGCAGCGGGTTCTTCAGCACCACCGTCATGAACATCTCGGGCGCGAAGAAGGGCAGGCCGGTGAACTGCAGGCTGGCGCCGTCGGTGATGGTATCGCCCAGCTGCACGCCGCCGTGCGTCGTGAAGCCGATGATGTCGCCCGCATAGGCCTCTTCCACGGCCTCGCGCCGCTGGCTCATGAAGGTCACCACGCTGGTGGGGCGCAGCTCCTTGGTGGTGCGCTGCACGCGCAGCTTCATGCCCGGCGTGTACTTGCCCGACGCCACGCGCACGAAGGCGATGCGGTCGCGGTGGTTGGCGTCCATGTTGGCCTGCACCTTGAACACCACGCCCGCGAAGCCGGCCTCTTCCGGCAGCACGGTCTTCTCGAC
>NZ_SPPD01000010.1 GCF_004570575.1 Streptococcus cuniculi | reverse complement strand
AGACAATTGAATGATTTCTAATTTCTCTTCTACTGATTTTTGACTTCTTTTGGACATAGGAAAACTCCCCTTATAGTGTCTAGTGAATTTTTGTTTTTTCACTGTCTACTATATGGGGAGTATATCATTATCCCAAACTCTTTTTGATTCCTATCAATTATCTTGCAACTTGCTCTGCGGCTAGCTTACCAGAGGTAAGAGCCCAAGCATTGTTGGCACCAGATGGTGAATCTGTTCCCATAACACCGCCGACAACCTCACCAGCAGCATAGAGGCCTGCGATTGCTTGACCATCTTGGTTCATCACCTCTAGTCGGTCATTGACGACTAAACCTCCCATGGTTGTTGCAAAACGTGGTTTTTGCTCAATCATGTAGTATGGACCTTCGCCAACTGGAACTTGAAGAAATTCAATTTGACGGTCGAAATCTTCATCTTTTCCATTTGCGACAAAGCTGTTGAAGCGCTCAACGGTATTTACAAGAGCATGGGTATCCATACCGGCTAAATCTGCCAATTCTTCTAGCGTATCAGCATGGAAGAGATACGGAGTCTTGCTACCATTACTTGCCAACCATTCTTCTACTTCCTTCTCTGAAATACCACCCTCTGCAATTTCCTTGCGGAAGATAGAGAAGTGATGCTGGTCGAGTAAGAGGTACAGAACTTTGGCGTCTTGTTCCATCAAGACATCGAGAATGTCATGGTTACTTGCGCGTTCATTGACCACACGTTGACCATTTGTATTGACCAAGAGACCATTTTCGCGAAGCACCGCAATGTTTCCGCCGATGGTTGATTTGGCAGTACCAGATGAAACTTCGACACCGTTTGGATAGATTTTTCCGAGATCCATCATCAGGGTTGCCGCATTGACATCTGGCGCTTGCGCCATCTGTACTCCTTCACCCATAGAGGAGCGTGTTCCGTAGAACAAGACATCTTTCAATTCGTCTGAGAGCATGGCCTTGTTGTTTCCATAACCACCGGTTGTAAGAATCACTGCTTTTGAAGAAATGCGGTGTGTGGTTCCATTTTCTTCAATCGCAACGAGACCAGTCACACGCCCTTGGCCATCTGTCAAGAGTTTTTCAGCCTTGGTTTGGAGCAATAAGTTAACAGATGAAGCAGCCATTTTCGCACGAACAGAAGCCGCAAATCCGTGACCACCATGGGCATACGCCAATTCACGATTCTTACGGTATTCAGCAAGGACATGCAAGCCACCTGCCATGTCATACTCTACTCCAACATAATCATGCACCCAATCCGTTGCCTGACCGACATTGTTGGCCAAGAGTTCAAGGAGTTCCATGACATTTTTATGGTTTCCATTTTCAAGGAAGTCTTCCATCATCAGTTGAGGCGTATCGTCAAGAACGCCTGATTCATGTTGGAGGCGAGAACCCATGACGACCTGATTCCCACCTGAAACGGAGATGGCACCACCGATAAAGCTAAGTTTTTCAACGAGAGCAACGGACAAGCCAAGCTCATCTGCTCGAAGCGCCGCAGCAATCCCTGCTGCACCACCACCAACGACGACTACATCTACTTCTTCTTCGATGACTTGCGTTGAGCGTTCAATGACTGGTTTTTGACGGGCTTTTAAGACATCCACTGCATCTTGACCGCTAGCTTGAAGAGCTGCTTCTGCCACCCCATCAATAACCCCTTGACTGGTTGATGATGCACCTGAAACAGCATCGACATTGAGGGTCTGGAACTCAATGATTTGTTTTGGCATCCGTTCAAATACCAAGTCAGAAAGGCCTGCTGACTCACCACCACTGTCAATTTCGATGGCTGTAATGCGTGTCTCATCAAAGGTCACGACCATCGGCAATTCACTATTGTGACCATGCGCGGTTACGTGGTATTGACCTGGTGTAAAGGCTAAGTCCTGACTCATCAATTCCGCCAAGCGAGCTTGTTTTTTCTTTTCTGCCTCAATGTCTTTGACCAAGAAGAAGGTATCGTCCATAAATTGCCACAAAGGTGTTGGAATGACCAATTCTTCACGGTCATGAATATCGGCAAATGGACGAACTTCCTTACCGTCACGGACAACGTTCACCCAGTCTGGCTCTGTCAAGAAGCCTTTAGCAACAGCTAGTAAATCATAGCCTGCTTCTAAAGCACCTTCTGCATCTTCTTTCTGGAGAATGCCTCCGACACCCATGACAGGAATTTGAGCTAGTTTTTCAGAACGCTCTGCAAGGAACTTGGTGATGAGCATTTCCGGATCAGTGATATCCACAATCGAATTACGAGTGTAGATTCCCATTGAGAAATGAACATAATCCAAGTCGTATTCCGCCAAGGTATTCAAGAGATACATGGTATCTTCAAAGCGAATACCAGGCTCTTCTAACTCTTCTGGTGAGAAGCGGTAGCCGAGTACAAAATTTTCTGCTCCTTCTTCTTCGATGACACGTTTTGCTGCCTTCACGACCTCAACTGGGAATTTTGCCCGTTTTTCTCTGCTGCTACCCCAGGCATCTTCACGACGGTTGGAATGTGGAGAGAAAAATTGTTGGATCAGATAAGTATTGGCACCGTGTAATTCAACACCGTCAAACCCAGCTCGGATAGCACGACGCACACCTTCGGCAAAGGCATCAATCATGTCTAAAATCTCACGATGCGTCATCTCTGTTGGCACAGGTGCATTGGGACGAAGAGCGGCTACTGCAGAAGCTGAGACGGGATTTTTCCCTTCGTTCATTTCTGGGAAGGCCATCCGACCTGCGTGATAAATCTGAATGAAGGCTTTTGAACCCTTGTCTTGAATAGCCTTTGCTAGACGGGCCAAGCCCTCAATTTTATCGTCCTTATCAATTCCGACCGCACCGTAAAAGCCACGCCCATAATTTTCCACGAAGGCAGATTCGACGATAACAGCACCAACCTCGCCAGCACGATGGGCGTAGTAGCGAATCAATTCTTCTGTCATACTTCCGTCAAAATAAGCGGACTGGGTTGTCATTGGAGAGACGATAACTCTATTTTTTAGTTCTACTCCAGAAGCTAGTCGAACGGTTTCAAAAAGTTTTTTTGTCATGTATTATTCCTCGTCTGTTAATTTTAAAGTCGATAGTATCTCGCGCAAAACGGTCACTGGTACTTGTCCAGGAGCAGAAGCCTGTGCTGCTGCCCCAAAGGTTGCTGAAGAACCAAAGACCTCCCCGCTGATACGGCTGACCATACCAAGTGCTCCCATTGACATGGTAATCAAGGGACAACTAGTTGTTTCATAGACCTCAGCGGTTGCTTGAAGCAAGGTCAAAACATCTTGGTTAGACTGAGGCATCACCGCAATCTTACAAATATCCGCATTTTTTTCTTCCATGAGGCGCAATCTACGGACAATCTCATCCTTAGCAGGTGTGGCATCAAAGTCATGATTACACATGACAATCTTAACTCCTTTTGCATTTGCAAGGGCGATTATCTCTGCCACTTCGTTTTCTGGCATGAAGAGTTCAACGTCCATCAAATCTGCATGGCCATTTTCTAAGACAGCACGGTAAATTTCAAAGTAGAGTTCATCTGAAATCTCTAGGACACCACCCTCTTTAGCCGTACGGAAGGTGACAAGAACAGGTTTTCCTGCTGCTTCTCGAACTTGATGCGAAAGCTCTGCTACTTTTGCTGGATTCATCACAGCCTCGTAAAAGTCGATGCGCCACTCAATCACATCGCAGTCCAAGGTCTTTGCTTGTGCCGCTGCAGCAAGAATCTCCTCGGCTGTTTTGCCCACTAAAGGCACAATAATCTTTGGTCTTCCCTTGCCAAATGTGATATCTCCAACCGTTACATAGTTAAAATTATCTTTCATGTCAACCACCTTTTTGTGATAATATTCATTTAGAATTATACCAAATCCTACCTGCCAAATCTAATAGATATATTTTGCCAATCAATAGATTTCGTCTATGTTTTGGACTTCGATTTTCATCTAAAAAATGGGAGTCTCGACTCAGAGAATGCTACTACTCAAAGAAAATCAAAAAGCAAACGATTGAACTGAGTTCCGACTAAAAACTTCGGAAAAAGGATAAGCCACCTTGTATGCATCGCACACAGCGCTGTCTTCCTATTTTTCTTTCGTTTTCTTCACGTCGTCACATCTTCAACGAACACGGACTAAGAGCTGTGTGAAAAAGATAGGCAGCTGTTTCGGCTTTAGCCAATTACAGCTGAGAATCCCTTTAGTGGATAGGCAGCTGTTTCGGCTTTAGCCGATTACAGCGGAGAATACCCTTGGGGACAACTACTCCTAGCTCTAAAGGTATTGTATGCCTTTAGAGCTTAGGCTGAAAACCTCCACTGGAGCTTTTCACTCGTCAGATTTTCTATTTTCACTTTGTGCTTTTAACGCTCTCACATCTTATGTAAGGCGAGACTGATAACGTTTGAAGAGATTTTCAAAGAGTATAAAAAGAGCAGGAAGACATGTTTCCTACTCCCGAACTTGCTTATGCTTATATAGTGAATTGAGAAAGGAATAGGACAAGGCAAGGAGCTGCAGATAGAACTAAGCGTTCATCAAAGCGACTTAACGATGTCCTAACCTTTATTCCATTCACTATAGTATTTTTTAAAACGTCAATAGACCGCACAGCAAGGCTGTCAAGACGACAATCACATTGGTCACCATCATGACCTTCGCTCCGTATCTAGTAAAATCATTTACTTCAATCTCACAGAGGGTCGCCCCCACATAGGTGGAGGAATTCATCGGAGTGACACTGGTTGCCAAGGCCAAATTACATACAAATGGTGCGATGATCGCAATCGGTGATAGCCCAAAACTTGCTCCGATGGAAATAAAAAGTGGATAAAAGGCATTATAAAGCTGATAGGGTACAAAATAAATAATCGGAACCGCTAGTAACAAGAAAATAATGTGGATATAGCGAATGAGAAAGGCTGGAAATACTGTTTCTAACAATTGAGCCAGCGAGGCGACCATTGACATCCGACTACCATCTTCTGGCGCTGCATTAAAAATCGCAAGGTAAAAACAGATGGCAATCAGCATCAACAACACATTGAAGAAGGTTCCACCAGCCTTATTCCAGATGTTGCCAAAATCTTTTGGATAGTTGATGAGAGCTGTGACAATCGAAGCTGCGACAAAGACCAGATAAGAAGGCAATTTGAAGTAGGCTAGACAGACGATGACGAGCACAAAAATCGCTAGATTGATCGCAAAGAAGGCTGGTCGTGCATTTGGTTTTTCTCCCACCTTAGTTGAGGTCTCCAGAGTTTCTCCCTCCGGCAAGCCCAAACGTTGGTATTGCTTCTTATGACGGTAAGCAAAGTAGGCATATTGCAAGACAATGGCTGGAAGGAAGCACAAGCCCCATGGAATCGATGCTTGGGCTAAGGACTCAGCATCTGTTCCCGCCATGGTAGCGGACATGACCAGACCAATTCCCCAAGGTAGCCAACACATGGCTGCAATCGCTGTTTGACAGATGATAAAGGCCGCCCTGCGATCCAATTGGAATTTTTTATAGAGCGGAATCATAATTGGAAAGACGATTAGATAGGTAGTGGACATATTAGCCGTCAGATAGGCAATAGCACCTAAGACTGTTGTCAACACCATCACTCCGATGATATTTAAGCGATGTCCTAATTTTTTCATGACCGCACTGATCATGGTATCAAACATCCCAGTTTCAGTAACCATGGTAAAATAAATCAGACCAAAGAGCAGCATATAACCCGTCTGAGCCATCATGGTATTAATCTGCGTAAGGATAAAGCCACTCAATTGCAAAATATCATAGCCCATGAGTAAGCCAAACACAACCGGTACGATGAACATGACAAAATTCATGGAAACTTTATTGGAGACAATACATGCGACAACAATCACAAGCATGATTAAGGCAAGAATTGCAGGACTCATCATTTCTTCCTCCTAACATTTTCGTAATTCTTCTAATAGACCAAACTCACGCTTGAAAGACCAAGCCATCAAGTCATGCACCAAATCAGTATAAGGATGAGGAGCAGCTGTAAAGCAATGTCCTAAGCGTGGTGCGACAAAGAGTTCACAAGGAACACCTGCCCGCAAGAGACGTTGGCTATAATCAATGGCTGTATCGCGCAGGGTATCGTATTCACCAGCGATAATCAGCGTTGGCCCCAAGCCACCTACATCATGGCAGAAACTAGGAAAGGCATAGTAAGACGGTTGCTGACCATTATAGCCACCCAAGTAAGCCGCTTCTGCTCCCATAACTTTCTTGTCTGAACCCATTCTTAACTGACTCAATTGTTGGAATGAATGGGTCGCTTCAATTGCGGTATCAAAGGTCGCACAGTTTAAGACTGTCAGCGCCGGGGTAGGCTCATTACGGTCCCGCAAGTAGAGTGCCAAGCCTTCTGCAATCGTTCCGCCTGCACTCGAGCCATGTAAGCCAAGTTTTTTACAATCTCCACCAAACTCATCTGCATGATGATAGAGATACATATACGCCGCATGACAATCTTCTAATGGGACTGGAAAGGTATAGCCTGTTGCCCCACATAGGCGGTATTCCACTGACACAACAATGGCTGGGACACGCTCTGCTACGGCAATACACCGGGCATTATCCAAGTCGACACTTCCTGCTACAAAGGCACCACCATGAATATCCAGAATCATCGGTGCCTTTTCAACTAGCCCAGCTGGTGTAAAGACGCGAATCTTCAACTCCTGCCCTTCTTCTGGCCCTGGAATCAATCGATCCTCCATGGTCATTCCATCCGGCAATTCATAGCGCATCATGGCTTCTCCCTGCAATTGCTTATGGCGCAAGGTTTCCTCGCTACCATCCGCTATATAGCTCAATAAATGGTGTTCATAACCTGGAAAAGACTGTAATTTCATACGGTTCTCCTTCTATTCTTGTTCACTCTTATTTTATCATGAGATTGATACTTTTTTCACATAGTTTTCCATGAAATTTTAAAAGCGTATTCATAGATTTTCTTTATATATACGATGCGGATTTTGAAGAGTCAACTATTTTGGGGGAACACAGAAAAAGACAAATCCCAAAAATGACATTTGTCTTGCATCTGAAACAACCTAGGCTGTTCTTTATTGAGCATCATCACCGAAGAAGAGTTCGCGGATGTAATCAACTGGCATGTCTTCTCCTGTATGGAGCTTGAAGGCCTCTGCCCCTTGATAAATCATCATACCGATACCATTGATGGCTTTTTTCGCACCATGTTCTTTGGCAAAGCGGAGTAATTCTGTCTCTGCTGGGCTGTAGACCACATCAAAGACCACTAAGTCTGGACGAATAACAGCTGGGTCATTGATCAATTTTTTACCTTCTAATGGTTTCATACCAACCCCAGTTGCATCGATAAAGATTGAGCTTTCCGCAATTGATTGATAGAAGGTCTCTGTATCTTCTAAATCGTTCAAGGTTGCTTTGGTCTGCGTACGAGTGTTTAATTTCTCAACTGTTTGTTCCGCATTTTCATAGCATTTATCCTTGATATTGAAAATACGGACTTCTTTTGCGCCATCAAGACCTAGCTGAATCGCAATCGCTGTTCCAGCTCCACCAGCACCTGCCAAGGTGATGACTTGGTCTTTGACATCAACTCCTTCTGCTGCCAAGGCACGAACCGCACCAGTACCATCTGTACAATGGCCTACCAAGTGTCCCTTACCGTCTTTATTGACAACAGTATTGACCGCACCGACCAATTCTGCTGCTGGTGATAATTCATCCAAGTAAGGAATAATGGCCTGTTTGTTTGGCATTGAAACGTTTGAACCACGGATGCCCAAGGCACGGATACCTTGTACAGCATCTGCTAATTCTTCGTTTCCAACTTCAAAAGCCAAGTAAGCATAGTCTAGACCCAATTTAGCGTATGCCTCATTGTGCATTTTTGGAGAGAGACTGTGGCGGATTGGAGTCGCAATTAAGCTAACTAATAAGGTGTGTCCTGACAAACGTTCTGACATGTGAATACCTCTTTCTATTATTTGTAAAAAATGGTTTGGTAACGTTTATGTACAATGAATAAACAAACGGAGCCTAGAAAGGCTAAACTAATAATCAAGATGAACACATTATTTAAATTGTGTTCTGCTAAAATTCCAGTCAAATAGGGAATCCCCATGACTGCAATCGAAGTCGCAAGCGAATAGTAGCTGGTAATCAACCCACGCTTGAATGGGAAAAACTCGAGCAAAATCGCAAGCCCCAATTGCCAGATTCCTCCTGCGGCAAAAAATCCGACTACAAAGGTGGAAAACATGACCGTATAGAGATTGGGAAAGAGAATCATCAAGAGTAGGGCAAGCCCCGTCATCGTTGTACACCCAATCATGAAGACAGGAACATTGATTCCGCGATTGACAATAAAGGAAGTCAGAAAGACCGAGATAAAGGAGAAGATACTATAGGCACTCACCAAGACCAGGCTATCTGCTTCTGCCATTCCAATCGCCTGCTGGGCAAATGATGGAATCCAAGTGATATAGATGTTAAAGAGCGAAACAGATACGAAGGAAAAGATGAGTAAGGCTAGTCCCTCCACCCTAAAATTCGCCTGTTTGCGACGAGCGACTGGCTCAACATCTACAGTTGATTGTACCTCAACATCTGGCTTTTTCTCGACTGCTGGAAATGGGAGTTTGAGAGAAACGACCAAATTCAAGATCATGCAGACAGCAGATACGATAAAAGTCCAACCGAAGTAATGACCATTTTTTAAAATGAAGCTCGTAATAATTGGGAACACAAACTGTCCCATGGAGATAAAGGCCTTGTTTAATACACTCAAGGCACTATTGCTATTGCGGCTCTCAAAGGCTTCAACAACGACTGGATAGGTACTGGTATCCAAGAAGGCATTTCCAAATCCAGCAAAGATTGAAATGATGAAGGCCACGATGTAATTCGGTGCAAGAAGCAAGCCGATAAAGAAAATGATATAGGAAATAATCCCCAACAGAACCGCACGTCTGCGCCCGAGGGTATCGGAAATCACCCCGGCCGCATTGATACTTAAAATACGTCCTAGCCCAATCGAACTGATCACCAAGGTAATCTGACTGATACTCGCTCCCCAGTTCTCACGGAGCACAGACATATTTTGTGACACGATAATCGTTGCAATTCCTTGAAAGATATAGTTTACATATAAACTACTGATGGTCGGTATATATTTGTTTTTACTCACAGGAATCTTACTTCCCCTCTCATTCCAAATCAGTATAATGACAAACAGATAATCCGTTGCATGAGACGACAGGAAGCAGAAGCCCCAACCAATCCCTACTTGTTGGAGTTTCTGCTTTTATCTGTCATCTGTTTATTTTTTAGAGTTTGAGAAAATGGATACTCCAAAGATATGACGGTAGCGTGTTCCAGCAAACAACATCAAGGCTGCTGAAGCAATACCTGTTACGGCTACAATCACCATGATAATCTCTGCTTTTCCTGACGCAATCAAGCTGGCTGCCAACTGCGGCACGATGTAAGAACCAAGCGCCATTACAAAGTAGTAAATACTTGTGTTACGACCTTTGTTGGTATCAAAGAACTGGTTCAAGACCGCATTTCCCATTTGGAGCAAACCACCCGCTGAACAGAAACCAACGACAATCCCTGCAATCGTTAGGGTAGTTGGGCTTGGCGCAAGGAAGACGACCAAGCCTGCCAATCCTGCAAAGATTGGACTAACCACTAGAATCGCAATATCACGAATACCACGCGCCATCATCAATGAAAAGACAATGGTTGCTACTAACCCACCCAATTGATAGAGTGAGGTCACCGATGCGGCTGCCGTTTCAGACATATTGAGCACATTTTGCGCGTAGATTTTTGAGGCTTGTTGGAAGAGGTAGAAATTAGAATAGATAGTCAAGGCAAAGAGTGGTAAAATCACCCCATCAATTGCAAATTTTCCTTCATTTTTCTTGACAAGACCAGTCGTTGCACCACCGCCAGCAGCACTTTGACGTGCCTCTAATTGACGAATCGCTTCTGACGGAGACAATTTCTCTGCCTTTTGCAAATCCGCATCTGGGAAGTGGGCAAAGATGACCCCTACCAAGACCAGTAAGCTCAAAACGAATGGCAAGATAATCCCGATTTGTGGATTGAGGTTATTGGTTACGAGGAAAGCGACAAATAATGGATACAAAATAGAAGAAATGGAAATCAAGGCCTTGCTTAAGACAGAAGCTGTTGCTTTGTTTTCTGGGTACATTTCAAACAAGGCTGGGTTGATAGCACCATCGAACAAGGATGTCATCGCTCCCCCTACAAATCCAAGAATCTTCGCAACAAAGATATCTGTCGCAAACAAGAAAGCACCAAACATCAAGACATATCCAAGCAATCCTGCCACAATCAATGGCTTGCGTCCAATTCTATCAGACAAGGGGCCTGAAAAGACAAGGAAGGAGATTTTTCCGATTCCTGTCCAAGCAATCGCACCCAAAACAGCGGCCGTAGCAATCTTCATTTTGTCTGGATCTGACAAATCAGCAGCGCTGATCAAATTCCATTTGACTGCAAAGAATTTAGCATTTTGAGAAATCGTGAGTGCCTGGATTCCATGACAGAAGTAAGCCATCCATAGCAACATTGCTGAAAAGTTGTATTTATTATTCTTAAACATTTACGTCATAATCCCTTCAATAAGATATTAGTTGTTTCCTTTTAAACGCTCTAGGTAAGCCTCATGCTCCTTGATGGCATACTCGCGACGGCCACCAGGTTTTGGTGTCTGGTCTCCCATCATGATGCCAAATCCACCCTCGACACGTAGCTCATGTCCATTGGTATAATCTGAACGATCACTTGCAAGGTATAAGACAGCATTGGCAATATCCATGGTATTTCCAATCCGTTTATTGGCTGTAAGAGCCTTACGTCCTTCTTCGACCACTGGATCAGCATAGAAGGCTTCTGATAATGGTGTTTTCACAAAGCATGGTTGGATACAGTTGCTACGTATACCAAATTGTCCCCATTCTGCCGCCATCTGGCGTGACATCATATTGACACCTGCTTTGGTAGAGCTGTATGCTGCCGAATAAGTTTCTGGAAAGACGGAGGCAATGGTTGAAATATGCACCATATTTCCTTTTCCTTGCTTGATGAATTGACGACCGAAGCGTTGGGATACCAAGAAATACCCTGTCAAATTAATGTCAACTGTCTGACGCCATTCTTCAAGCGGCAAATCTTCAAGCGGACAAGCCCGAAGCATGGCTGCGGTATTGACCAAAATATCCACTTGACCAAATGTTTCGACTGCCAATTCTACTGCGCGGTCCACATCGGCTTCGACGGTCGAATTGGTCGCAACTGCCAAGGTTTTCACGCCGTACTCTGTTGCAATCTCTTGGGCGTATTCTTTCAAGGCATCTTCACGAATATCAAGTAGTACAACGTTGGTCCCTTGTTTTGCAAACTCCTGTACAATGGTCTTCCCCATTCCACCAACAGCTCCTGTTACGACGGCTGTTTTTCCACTAAGACCCAACCAATTATCTGACATATTGTTTCTCCTTCTTCTCGTTTTAGTTATGGTAATAATTCTGGCCATACTTGCGCCAAGACGTTTTTCGTATGTTCAAAGGTGTATTGACTTGCTTCTGCGAGTCCTTTTGCTAAAATCGCATCCGAAATCACTTCTACACCGACAACTTTTGGTGAAATTCCTGCTTCTTTGACCATCTTGAGGAAGCCAGCTGTATCTTTAGCTCCTGTTCCTGGTGCCAAGCGGTCATGCATGGACTCATCACGGAGGATAGAGGCTGCGTATGGACGCTCGTAGGCATCGTTGATTTGGATGGAAATGACTTTTGCTGCTTCTTCAGGCGTCAAAGCTCTGTAAGGCTGGTCTGCCCGCACCCAATGCCAGGTATCAAGGATCAGCATCGCATTGTCTGCACCTGATTCTTTTACAACTGCATAAGCCTTGTCAAAGGTTGGCAAACCGCTGTAAGGCATCGGCTCCACTCCGATAATCACATCACCCGCGCGTTGGCACAATTCTTTTAACTTTTGAGCCGTATATTCGACAGAATAGTTTTCCATCAACCCGCAGTTGATATGGCCTACATTAAAGAGACGACACATGTGGAAACACATTTGTTCTTTGTATTTTTGCTCATAGCTTCTCTGTTCTTCTGCCCATTGTACGATGTATTCTACTTCTGAAACAACGATTTGATATTTTTCAAGTATAGCTAGAATCTCTTGATCTGTCAAACCCTCATTCAAGGCATCAACATAGGTCTCAGCCCGCAAACCAATCGCTTCATAACCTGCCTCTTTTGCAGCCTTCACACGGTCTTCAAAGCGACATTGATCGCCCAATGTCCAAGAACTAATCGTAATCGGTGAAATATGTGACATCTTTGTGTCCCCTCCTTTGTTAATTTTTTCACTTTCTATAGTTTTTATTATAGAACTAGGAAGCACAAATTACAAATGAATTTTTTCACAAGAATTGATAGAAAAAATTTATATATTTTGCTATAATGGGGGAATTAGAAAAGAAGAAAGGATGGCTTATGAACTTACAACATCTCCGTTATTTTTTAACATTAGCCGACCTAGAGCATTATACCGATGCCGCAAAGAGCTTACACATTACCCAACCAACTCTGAGCCATGCCATCTCTATGTTGGAAGAAGAGGTCCAAGTGTCTCTTTTCACCAAGCAGGGACGAAATGTCATCTTAACCGAACAGGGAAAAGAATTTTACACCACGGTCCAATCATCACTGGCGATTTTGGACTCCGGTGTACAAAATTTACAGCGCCGCTACACCAATAAACCCAATATTCACCTAACCCTTCTACGCGTTCTCGGGCGAAAAGCTGTCCCGCAACTCGTACGAAAGTTCATTGAAGCCTATCCCGAAACCGATGCAATCTTTGATTTTCATAATGATAGCGGCATGTCGCACGATATGATTGAAGGCTTAATCCAAGATAAATACGATCTTGCCTTTTGCTCCAAACTAGATGACTATCCAACCATTTCCTATATTCCTATCTTCTCTCAGGATTTAGTCCTGATTGTTCCCAAACAACACCCTCTCTCTACACAAGAAACCGTGACAGTAGAGGATACCCTCATTTTTCCTCAAGTCTGGTTTTCAAAACGCAGTGGTGTCCGCCCTGTCATTGAACAACTCTATCAGCCATTTACAGAAAAACCGCAAATCGCCTTTGAAGTCAGCGAAGACGAAACTGTGGCAGGCCTTGTTGCCCAAGGGTTTGGTCTAGCCATTATTCCTAAATTTGATTTCCTAAGCAGCATTGAGGACATTGAAGTGATTGAAATCGATGAGCTCAAAGATGCCCGCATCTACTACGCCGCCTATCGCAAGGATAAATCACTCTCAAATGACCTGAAAAACTTCATCGACTTCATCACCACGTCTTCAATGGAACTTGGAGAGATTATCTGAAACTGAATACATAACACTATAGTAATTTAGTAAATTTTTTATTAGTACTCATCCTCATGTGGTAGTGGTATAGGAGGAAGTGACCTTCCACGAAGTTCCACAAAATACGAGGACGTTAGAACGTTCGGAAAAAAGATAGGCAGCTGTTCTAACTTTAGTTCGTTACAGCTACCTGTCATAAAGGTACTTACTATTTTAAAATGCTATTTTAAAATTAAATGATTATAGTAAAAAGATTTGATTAAAGTTGAAACAAGTGATAAAATGTCAATCATCATCAGGCAAAGACTTTTTCTTGATGTATTCTCATTTTAGTAAGGAGATTTGCATGACAAGCATGATTGTATCAAAATCAGAAGAAATGCAAGCAATTGTGGTCGAAAAACCAGGAGATCACTCCGTGCTTCAGAACAAGACTGTTCCAAAACCCAAGGTGAAGCCCGGTTGGTCTCTCATCAAGATTAAAGGTTTTGGAATCAATCGATCTGAAATCTTTACTAGGCAGGGACTGTCTCCGAATGTCCATTTTCCAAGAATTTTAGGTATTGAATGTGTGGGTATCATTGAGGAGTCCACTGACCCTGTTCGCCTCCATATCGGAACTAAAGTTGTTTCACTCATGGGCGAAATGGGAAGAGATTTTGATGGCTCCTATGCAGAGTTCGTTCTTCTGCCTAATACTCAAATATATCCAATCAAGACCAAACTGGATTGGACAACTCTTGCAACCATACCAGAAACCTATTATACAGCATATTTAGCGCTGGTGAGTTTACGTATTCAACCGACTGACGCCGTCTTAGTTCGCGGAGCAACTAGTGGAGTAGGTGTTGCCTTTGCGCAATTTTTGAAGGCTCAATTCCAGATATAAACCTTACAGGAACTAGTCGTCACAAAAATAAGAAAGCCCAGTTAACACAGATTGGATTTGATCAAATTATCTTAGATCAAGAAAATCTACTTCAAACGGACGAATCCTATGACAAGGTTTTAGAATTGATTGGTCCAAAGACGATTGCCAATAGCCTTGAACATACCAAAGACTTCGGTATTGTTTGCAGTGCAGGACAGCTTGGCGGTCAGTGGTTTTTGGAAAACTTTGATCCGATTATGGCTTTACAAGGCAATCGGTATTTGACAACAGCCTATTCAGGTCGAATCTCTCAAGAAAGCCTCCAAGCCTTATTTGACTATATAGAACGTTATAAGGTGGTGGTTAAACCTGAAAAAATCTACAACCTAAGCGAGGTAGGACTTGCTCATCTTCGAATGGAAACCGAAAATAGTTTTAGAAAAAATATCGTTTTACTATAGAAAACGATAGGTAGCTGTTCTCGCTTTAGCGAGTTACAGATGAGAATCCCTTTAGTGGATAGGCAGCTGTTCTAGCCTTCGTTAGTACCGACAAATTGGTGGACGGCAAATCAGACAAATGACGCTTGGAGAGATGCTCAAAAACAGAAAAACGAGAGCACCTAAAATCCTACACAAAAAGCCCAATCCATGGGCTTTTTGTGTATCAATGCTAGACTAGAGCATCATTTCATCGTCTGTCAGGGTTTGACCGCTGTTTTTGTGGAACAGGTCCATGAGGTGTTGAACGGTCAAGTTGGCTTTTTCTTCTCCGCGGACATCTACGACGATGCGACCTTGGTGAAGCATGACCAGACGATTGCCATATTCAATCGCATTTTCCATATTGTGGGTAATCATCAAGGCGGTTAACTTGTCTTTCTCGACGATTTTCTTGGTCAACTTCATCACCATATCACTGGTCTTTGGATCAAGGGCAGCCGTATGCTCATCTAGGAGCAAGACCTTTGGTTTCACCAGAGAAGCCATTAAGAGGGTCAGAGCCTGACGTTGGCCACCTGATAGGAACTGCGTATCTACTTTCATTCGATTTTCAAGTCCTAGATCCAGTTTCTTCAGTGCTTCTTTAAACACCTTGCGCTCGCTGTCCTTTACTCCCCAGCTCAGACCGCGGGAAAGACCACGGCGATAGGCTATCGCCATGTTCTCTTCAATGGTGAGGCGGGAAGCTGTTCCCATTTTAGGATCTTGGAAAACACGACTGATTTCACGCGCCCGTTTGGCTGCTGGGATGTTCTTAATCGACTTTCCTTCTAGCAAAATATCGCCTGCATCAACTGTTAAGGCACCCGCTAGACTGTTCATCAAGGTAGACTTCCCAGCACCGTTTCCTCCAATAATCGAGATGAAATCCCCTTCTTGTACATCCAAATTCATTCCCCGCAAGACATGATTTTCATTGATTGTCCCTGCTTCAAAGGTCTTATGAATATCTTGGATGGATAAAATTATTGTCATGTTCTAATCCCCCTAAGCTGATGTTTTTGATAGATTGGGCTTGCGAATCTGCAATTTTTTCTGCAATTCTGGTACAAAGAGCACCACCGCAAGCAGAGTCGCAGAGAACAATTTCACCAGATCGGCATCCATGCCCGGAATTTCAAGAATCGCTAGGATAATCAAGCGATAGACGACCGAACCTAGCACGATAGAAGCCAAACGCCAGCCGATTCGTAGGTTACGCAAGATGACTTCTGCAATGATGACAGAGGCTAGACCGATAACGATGGTTCCTGTTCCAGAGTTCAAGTCAGCATAACCATTGTTTTGCGTCAAGAGAGCTCCACAGAGCGCAATCAAACCATTGGATAGCATGTAGCCATAGATTTTCATCTTATCAACATTGATACCATTCGCCTCACTCATCGGAATATTATCTCCTGTTGAACGAAGAGCCAGACCAACCTGTGTATTTAACAATAAGGTCAATAAGACAATCACTACCGCGACAAATACCGCACCGATTACCAAAACCGCATAGGTCTTAGTCAAGCCCAGCTTTTGCAATTGGGTCACCAAGGTCTGTTGGCGTAAAAGCGCGACATTAGCCTTGCCGAGGATTTTTAAGTTAATCGAATAGAGCCCTGTCAAGGTCACAATCCCTGTTAAGAGCGCTGGAATTTTCATCTTGGTATGCAGCAAGCCTGAAATAAGACCAGCAAGCATCCCTCCCACGAAAGCAAGTAGGGTGGCAAGTAGAGGGTTCATCCCATTCACAATCCCTGTGGCACAAACTGCTGCTCCCATAGGATAGGCACCTTCTGCTGTCAAATCAGCAATGTCTAAAATACGAAATGTTAAATAAACTCCAATCGCCATGATAGACCACAATAGGCCCTGCGATATACTTGATAATATAAGATCCACGATATTCTCCTTTGATAGGGACTAGCTTGTTGTTTCTACTCCCTCACTTGATGATTTACTTTGATACGGATAGACTTGAAGTATCAATGCCTAGTTTTTTAGCCATTGTCTCGTTCACATGCAGATCCACACTTTCTGGATATTCAACTGCTGTCTTGGCAGGGTCAGCTCCCTCCATGATCCGAATGGCTATCTTAGCTGTCTGACGACCTAGGGCTTCATAATTGGTTCCATAGGTCAACAAGCCACCATCATCCACCATATCTGTCGAACCGCCAATAACAGGTACCTTGTATTGAAGAGATAATTCGCCAATCATGGTCATGGTGGAGGCAACCGTATTATCTGTTGGAACAAAGACTGCGTCAACCGATTTCATCAAACTAGTCACTGCATCTTGGACTTCATTGGTATTGGAAATCCCCTTTGTCATGACCTTATAGCCTGCTTTTTCCAGCAAGGGCTTGGCTTCTTCAACCTGCACTTCTGAATTACGCTCGCTCGTGGTATACAAGATGCCAACTGTTTTCGCCTTTGGCACAGCTTGACCTAGCAGTTCAATCTGCTTATCAATCGGTGCCTGATCACTCGTTCCTGTTAACATACCTCCAGGCTCCTTTATAGAACGAACCAGGTCAGCAGAGATCGGGTCCGTTACAGCTGTAAAAAGAACGGGGGTATCGGTAGAAATATTCGCCAAACTTTGGGCTGCAGGTGTGGCAATGGCTAGAATCACATCATTGTTTCCGACCAGTTGCTCGGAAATCGTTTGAAGATTGGCTTGATCGCCTTGCGCATTTTGGTAGTCAAGGGTGATTTTTTCACCTGCCTTGTAGCCATTTTCTGCCAATTCAGCCTCAAATCCTTTACGGGCAGCTGATAGAGAATCGTGCTCCATATACTGTAAAATACCGACTTTTACCGTATCGCTATTGGTCTTCTGATTATCCGAGGACGAACAAGCTACAAGAGCAAGGGCACTAAGACCAAGGATAGACGTGTTTAGCAAATATTTTCCGATTTTATTCATAGATTTTTTCTCCCATAGTATTTATTTTCCTAGTTCTTTAATCATTTCTGGATCAATTCCAATCGCTTTGGCCATTTCTTCATTGACTGCAATGGCTCCTTTTTCAGGTGTCTTTACTGCTACATCTGCTGGCTTTTCACCTTTTAGGATACTTACCGCTAACTCACCAGCCTGCACACCGATTGCGTGGAAATCTACCCCGTATGTAAAGAGAGTTGCTTCTAAGACAGCTTCATCGCTTCCCATTGCTGGTAATTTGGCTTTCAATAGGATATCTCCAATAGTAGAAGCCGTTGACGCAACTGTATTGTCTAATGGAAGGTAGATCGCATCTACCTGTCCTGCCAATGATGTAATCGCTTGTTGCACATCATTAGTAGAGGTAACCGTTTTTACAATAACCTTTAGACCTTTTTCTTCTAGCAACTTCTTCGCTTCCTTGGCCTGTACTTCTGAATTGACTTCGCTTGAATTGTAGAAAATTCCGAAGGTCTTAGCCGTTGGTACAACCTTAATCAACATCTCAATCTGACCGGCAACATCTGTCGCATCTGTTGTTCCTGTCATATTTCCGCCCGGTTTGTCCAAAGAATCCACCAAGCCTGCTGCAACAGGATCGGTTACGGCTGTAAAGAGGGACGGGGTCTCACTGTCAGCGCTCAACAAAGCCTGTGCAGCAGGTGTCGCAATGGCAAAGTTGAGATCATTTTTCCCAGCTAATTGCTCCACCATTGTCTGTAAATTCGCCTGATCTCCCTGAGCATTTTGGTAATCCACAGTCAGATTTTTTCCTTCCGTGTAGCCTGCCTTGTCAAGCGCTTCAAGGAACCCTTTGCGAGCAGATGAGAGGGCATCATGCTCTGCGTATTGGATAATGCCTACTTTTACATCTTCCGCATTTGTCGATGCAGATTTGCCGCCTGTGCCACAAGCAACGAGTGCTACTGTTGAAAGAACGGCTACTGAGCCTGCAAAAAACTGTTTAAATCCCATGATTGAAATCTCCTTTATGATAAATAAAATAGTAGAATGAACAATCTCCCTAGCAGATGCTAGAAAGGAGGTAACCTAATCCCCTGCAAACCTCCTCCCAAAACTAGACTGGTAAAGCCTATGCTAGTTGAAGGTACTAGGGATTGGAAAAGAGCACGGAGTCACATCCTATCTCTGACAGTAGGTAAGGCGGGCGTCCCCTCCCTACACACACTATAGTGAATGGAATAAAGGTTAGGACATCGTTAAGTCGCTTTGATGAACGCCAGTTCTATCTGCAGCTCCTTTCCTTGTCCTATTCTTTTCTCAATCCACTATATATATAGTAGACAGAAAGGTCTGGACTACAAAAATGGGACCGTCTTAGATACATCTAAACGGTCCCTCAATTCAAACTGTAAAATGAAAACAGACTGACTTGACATGCCACTAGATGTATCATCTATGTAGGCATCGTCAAAACTACCACAGCTACATAGATACAAACTTAACGTTCCCGTGTTTGTATCCATGTTCCCATGTCTACAAACACTATCTAAAATAGCTGTAGAAATATGTATGGTTGGCTGATGTTAACTGACCACTCACTAACATATTGTAGTTCTCCGTTTCTCATTTCTTTAAGGATATTAAAATAATAAACCATTTTTATCCACTTGTCAAGAATTTTTATACATAAATTGTCAGATTTTTCAATTTTTTTGATATTTCTCTTGATGATAAGCAGTATTAGGCGTTTCATTTCCTTTTAGTATTCGATCCAATAGTCTGGGAGACTGTTGGAGGTTGGAAATAAAACGAGTGTAACTCGTGTCAACAGCTGCAGACATAATTGAATTCGAGCTAAGCACTGTGTGAAAAAGATAGGCAGCTGTTTCGGCTTTAGCCGATTACAGCTGAGAATCCCTTTAGTGGATAGGTAGCTGTTCTCGCTTTAGCTAGTTACAACTACGAACGCCTTTAGGGGGACGTAGCCGTTGCGAACTCTGTTCGCTTACGGATACGGAAGAAATAATCCAGTGGATTGTTTCTTCAAACAAAGTACACAGTGTACTTTATACGCTTTCATATCTTATAGTAGTTCGTTTAAGGGTTTGAAAATAATTTTTTCCAAATCAGCAATGTAGATAGAAAGCTGTTGCTGCTTGCCAAAGTATTCTACTAGGAGGGGCTGAGCTTGGATTTTTTGATTAAAATCTTTCAAGCGTTCCTGCAAATCCTCACCCGGCAGCTCACCCGCCTGCAACTGCCCTTGAATCTCACGTTGGAAAGAAATGTAGTTCTCCAACAGCTCTTTTGCTTCTTGATTGGCTTCAATCGAATCCTTCATCGCTTCCACTGCCTTGTATTCTGGCAGTTGGCGAATGCTACGCTCTAATTCATTGGCAATATCATAGATATTTTGTGTCATAATAATAGTCTCCTAATCTACGAAAACTTGGTAACTCGTCTGAGTGCGGATGATGCCCTCAGCGCGCTCCAAATCTTCTTTATTTTTAAACGTAATTTGTAAAATACCGTGAATATCCGCTCGATTATCCTCGTTGATACGGATATTGACGACTGAAATCCCCCGCAATAATTCAAGAATCTGTAAAATGGTGTCTTCTTGGTCAGGGATATTGATGAAAAGGTCATAGAAACTGTCCACTCCAGCTCGTTTATGGATTTCCATTTCTTTGCGAATCCGACGCCCTTGATCAAAAAACTGCCAGATAGCCTCCTCAGCGCCTGCTTCTATCAACTGCTGGATGTCTTTTAGACGCTCACCAAACTCTGCCAAGCGCTCGACAATACTCGTCCGATTGGTCATGAGGATACTGGTCCACATGCCTGGCTCGCTCTCTGCAATCCTCGTCATATCTCTGAAACCTCCCGCTGCAAAATGCTGGGTAAAGGGATGGTCTTTTCGATAATCGCCTGCCTGATTCATCAGACTAGAAGCTAAAATGTGAGGAAAATGTGAAATTTGGCTGGTCACACGGTCATGCTCTGCCGCATCAATCTCAACAAAACGTGCATGAAGGCCTGAAAGCACCTCTTTCAAGCTTGGAATCGCATCCGCCTTGGTCAGACGACTAGGCGTGAGAATATAGTAGGCATTCTCAAACAAATGGACATCAGCTGCAATTGCACCTGTCTTATGGCTTCCCGCCATGGGATGGCCACCGATAAAATGAATGTTCCGTACAGATAGGTAGGTCTCTGCCGCCTCCACAATAGCTTCCTTGGTCGACCCTGCGTCGGTCACAAGCACCCCTTCTTTCAGGGGCAAGGTGGACAATTCCTTCAAAAAGTCAATGGTCTGCTGAATGGGCACACAGAGAAAAATGATGTCTGCTTCTGCTGCAAACTGGCTTAGATGGTCTGTTGCCTCATCCACAATTCCATGTTCCAAGGCAATCATCCGAGACTGATCGCCACGATTGTATCCGACAATCCGATACTCTGGATGCTCCCTACGAATCCCCAAGGCTAGCGAACTTCCAATTAAACCCAAACCCACGATATAAATGGTCTTTGTCATGTTTAAAATTCTTTCACAAATCTCCTGTGCTGCTCAACAGCTTCTCTTAGTTCTTCCATGTTGTCTGCCGAGAATTTCTCCATGATTTCTGTCGCAAGAACAGTAGCTACAACTGCTTCCATGACGACACCCGCCGCAGGTAAAGCCGTAGGATCTGATCGCTCCACCGTTGCCTTATAAGGCTCATGCGTCTCAATATCAACAGACATCAGGGGTTTGTAGAGGGTCGGAATCGGCTTCATCACTCCGCGAACGATAATGGGCTCGCCATTGGTCATGCCCCCTTCAAAGCCTCCGAGGTTATTGCTGGATCTGCGATACCCTGTCTCTTTTGACCAGACGATTTCATCCATGACCTGACTGCCTTTACGATAGCCCGCTTGAAATCCTAAGCCGAATTCTACACCCTTAAAGGCATTGATGGATACGACAGCTTGAGCAATTCTTGCGTCCAGCTTGCGGTCCCACTGAACATAGGAACCAAGCCCGACTGGCACACCGCCGACAATGGTCTCAACAATCCCACCGATGGTATCTCCGTCACGTTTGATTTGGTCAATATAATCCTTGATTTCTTCCTCACGTTCTGGATTGACAATCGAAACTTCAGATTGACTGGCACGCATCCGAATGTCTGCTACTGTCAGTCCTTCTGGAACATCGATTTCTTTGCCACCAAAGACGACCACATGATGAGCAATGACAATATCTAATTCGGCCAGCAAGCGCTTTACCACCGCACCGACTGCCACCCGCATCGTTGTCTCACGCGCGCTTGAGCGCTCTAGAGAATTACGCAAATCATCAAAACGATATTTGATGCCTCCAACCAAGTCCGCATGTCCTGGCCGGGGATGAGTGATTCTGCGTTTGCTCTTTAAGCGATCCTCAATGTCTTCTACCGCCATAATATCCAACCATTTTTGATGGTCCTTATTGATGACGTGAAGCGTGATAGGAGCTCCTGTAGTCTTACCATGCCGTACACCAGAGGTGATTTCCACTTGGTCTGTTTCAATCTGCATTCTAGCTCCGCGACCATAACCACCCTGACGGCGTTTCAAATCCGCATTGATGTCTGCTGCTGTCAAGGCCAAACCTGCTGGAACACCTTCGATAATCGCAGTCAAGCGCGGTCCATGAGATTCACCCGCTGTTAAATAACGCATTTACTCCTCCAAGATATTCAAGATTTTGTGAACAGCCGACAAGGCAATTTGCCCTGGGGCACTGGCCTCATCGAGGCTTGCAAATGTCCAGCAAGAGCCTGTAATCACACCTGCCACACGCGATAATTTTCCTAAATGTCCCATAGACATAGTCGCATAGGCCTGCTCCGCATTCAGCGTCTTAAAGCCACGGGTATAGTTCATGACATCGAGGACATCCTGCTCTGTCTGTGCCATCACGGCCATCTTGACAACGGCAGGGGACAAGCTGGTCAACTCCGACATGATTTCCATGTAATTTTCAGGAGTTTCTTCAAAATTATGGTAACTCAAGACCAAGTTTGGAAAGTCCAGCATTTCCTCAAATACTTCTTTGTGTGAATAATATTCAAAGTCGATGAATTCTGGCTGATACAAACCCGCAATTTCTTTTAATAAATGGATATATTCCTCGTTTGTCAACTCAATATGTCCACCTTCACGGCTGGTTCTCAGTGTAAAAATGACTTCTCGACCCACAAATTTTTCAAAAACAGCTGGCGCAACGGTCAAAATTTCCTCCTTAGAAAGAAAGTCAGCCCGCCACTCAATGATATCGGCAACTGCTAATCGGTCTACATCTATATTGGCAACTTCCTCGAGACTGCGAGGCATGATGGGAACTACAATTTTCATTTTTCTACCTGTATCGTAAAGACCTTGAGGTAATTACTACTTTCATCTTTTTGATTGGACACAAAATCGCTCGGCAAGCGATAAGTCTTGAGATAGCGGTGATTACAGCGACCAAATCCCTTTTCGATTTCTTTTTTAAATTTTTCAATCGGAACATTGGAAGCATTCGTTGATGCAATGATGATTCCTTTAGGACTTAAAATCTCTATGGATTGGGCAATCAACTGATGGTAATCCTTGGCTACAGAAAAGGTCTGTTTTTTATTACGCGCAAAACTTGGCGGGTCAAGGACAATCACATCGTAGGTCAAGCCTTTGCGTTTGGCATATTTAAAATACTCAAAGACATCCATCACGATAAAGCGATGCTGATCGACTGCTAGCCCATTTGCCACAAAGTGCGCTTCTGACAATTCTTTTGACCGTTTGGCCAAGTCTACAGAGGTTGTCTCACGAGCTCCACCCATTGCAGCGGCAACGGAAAAAGCAGCTGTGTAGGAAAACATATTCAAGAGACTTTTTCCAGTAGCAAGTCCATCGACTAGTGCTCCTCGTACTTCGTGTTGGTCAAGGAAAATCCCTGTCATCAAGCCATTGTTCAAAAAGACCTGATAGGCCACCCCATTTTCAAAAACAGTCAATTCTTGAGGCGCTTCCTCACCATAAAGGTAGGCTGATTCATAGTCCAGTCCCTTAAAGCGAATCTTTTCATAAGCTCCTAGAACATCTGGATAAACTGCCTGAAATGCTGCCACAATCTCATCCTTAATAGAATAGATATATTCATTATACCACGAAAAGACCGCATAATCCTGATAACGGTCAATGGTGACACCTCCAAAGCCATCGCCATCTTGATTAAACAAGCGGTAGGCTGTTGTTAGAGGCGAATGTTCATAGGATTGTCGCTTTTGTCTTGCTTCCAACAGCAAGGCTTGCATAAAATCCTGATTTATTGGCTCTTTCTTTCTCGAAATAAGCCACCCCACCCCCTTGTTTTGCGCAGAAAGGTAGGCTTGCCCCACAAACTTCCCTTGCCCATTGACCAAATGAACGAGGGCATTTTCTCCCCCAAGAGACGGAAAATCACGTGCTTCCAGCACACAGATTCCCTGCTTAATTTTTCGTTCTACAATGGGGCTTACTGTCAATTCTATCATAACTTGATTATAACAAATTTTACATGATATCTCAAAAAAACTTCTCTTATTCACATGCTAAAGGTGCGAAAAAACGATTTTCAAACTCTTATACTCTTTGAAAATCTCTTCAAACGTTGTCAGCGTCGCCTTGCCGTACGCCAGTACAGCCTTCGGCTAGCTTCCTAGTGTGCTTTTTGATTTTCTTTGAGTATTATCTGTTACGATTTTTGATTGTTTACAAACGATTACTTACCACGCAAACAAATGACTTCGTTCTGACTAACCATTCACGAACTTAAAAATATTAAAACAGGTGATATCTACTACATACGATAGAACTCTCTACTCCTTGATGGAATGTTTGAGGGCTTAGACTCAAACATTCGCACTTAAAATCCAACATTGGTGTGGGTTGGGTGCGTCCGTACTAGCCAAGAAAGTATCAAAAATCTACTTTTAAACACCTTTCCGTGTAAAAAACTTCTCTTACTAAGGAATATTTTAAAAATATGGTATAATGGACTAAGATTTTGTAAAATGTACAATTACTAGAAAGGAAGCTCTCGTGAACAAAAATCGTTATCTATTATCAAAACTATTACGTTCTAGAATGGGCTTTATCCTCATTTTGGTCACACTCTACTGGGGAAAGACACTGTGGGCTTACCTCATTGACTTTAATTTAGATACCGAGGGTTTTTATCAGAACTTTATCCTCTTTATCAATCCACTTCCTGTCGGTCTCCTCTTTATCGGCCTTGCTCTCTACGTTAAATCGACCAAGTGGTTTTATCGAACAGCTGGACTTCTCTACTTCTTATTATTCTTATGGCTATTTTCAAATACCCTCTACTTTAGAGAGTTTTCGGACTACATCTCGATTTCCACCATGATGGCGAGCTCGAGCGTTGCCTCAGGATTGTTCCAAACAATCCTCAAGGCCTTGAGGGTCTGGGATTTGATGTATGTCATCGATTTCATTGGGATGGCCTATCTTTATGTCAAGAAAAAAATCCCTGTTGATCCACAACCTTTTAATAAGCGATCCAGTTTTGCGGTCACCGCCCTCTCTATTCTGCTCTTTTCGATCAATCTGTTTCTCGCAGAAATTGATCGCCCTGAGCTCTTGTCACGCGGCTTTTCCAATACCTATATCGTCCGTGCCCTGGGGCTTCCCTCTTTCCTAGGCTACAACGCATATCAGACCTACAATGTCCACAAAGACCGTTCAGAAGCCACTGCAGAGGATTTAGTACCCGTCAAACAGTATGTCTCCGAGCAGTATGCCAAGCCAAATGATGAATACTTTGGTCTCGCCAAAGGGCGCAATGTCATCTATCTGCACTTGGAAAGTCTACAGCAATTCATCATTGACTACAAGCTTAAGGTCGAAGAAAAAGAGTATGAGGTCACGCCTTTCCTCAACTCTCTATACCACTCCAACTCCACCTTTGCCTTTTCCAACTTTTTCAACCAAGTAAAGGCAGGGAAAACCTCGGATGCGGAAACCATGATTGAAACCTCCCTCTTTGGGCTCAACCAAGGGTCCTTCATGGTTCAATATGGGGGAAGTAACACTCAGCAAGCAGCACCCCACATCCTCTCTCAAGAAGCAGGCTATGCTTCAGCTGTCTTCCATGGAAACGCTGCTAGTTTCTGGAATCGCAATAACACATATAAACAATGGGGTTACAATTACTTCTTTGATAAGTCCTACTTTACCGAAACCACTTCGGAAAATTCCTTTGAATACGGCTTAAATGATAAGGTCATGTTCGCAGACTCTATCCAATACTTTGAGCATTTGCAACAGCCTTTTTACACCAAATTTATTACCGTTTCAAACCACTATCCCTATACAACCAGCCTCACAGGCGAGGAAACGGGATTCCCACTAGCCGATACCAAGGATGAGACCATCAACGGCTATTTTGCTACCGCTAATTATTTGGATGCTTCTATCAAAGCCTTCTTTGATTATTTGAAAGCTACTGGCTTGTATGAAAAATCCATTATCGTCCTTTATGGTGACCACTACGGCATCTCTAATTCCCGCAATCCAAGCCTTGCTCCCTTACTCGGTGCCAACCCGGAAACATGGTCAGATTATGACAATGCTATGCTCCAACGTGTTCCGTACATGATTGTGATCCCAGGAATGAACAAGGGAAGAATCATCGATACTTTCGGTGGGGAAATTGATGCTCTTCCTACGCTCGAGCATCTCTTAGGGATCGACGCTAAAAAATACCTACAAGTCGGACAGGATTTGCTTTCTAAAGACAACAAACAGATTGTAGCCTTGCGGACTCCCGGCAACTTTATCACTCCAGAATACACCAGCTATGGTGGCAAACTCTACAAGACGCAAACAGGGGAGGAAATTACCAACCCTGATGAAGCAACTCTGAAAAAAGTGGAGGCTATCCGAACCAGCGTCAAAAATCAGCTGGCCGCTAGCGATGCCATTCAGACAGGGGATTTGATTCGTTTCTTAGACAATGGTCTTCCTGTAGTAAACACCAAGGATTTCTCCTATATTGATTCCCTCAAGGCGCAACTGGCTCTTGAGTCAGAACTAGGAGACCAGTCAACCAGTCTCTATAGCAAAAATGGTGAACAATCCACGGTTGAGCTATTCCAAGCTCCAAGCTATCGCATTCTGCATGAACCTACACAGGCCTCAAGTACGAGCGAAAGCTCTACATCGACTTCAACCTCTACCACTAAAAAAGAATAAAGCAGTTGGGCACAATGCCCAGTTGCTTTTCTTTCTGTCCTAGTCAAGCATCTCGATACCAAAGGTACAAAAAAAGGTAGATTGCTCTACCTCTTATAGTGAATTGAAATAAAGGTTAGGACATCGTTAAGTCGCTTTGATGAACGCTAGTTCTATCTGCAGCTCCTTGCCTTGTCCTATTCCTTTCTCAATCCACTATAGATGATTATTTACCAAGTTTTGCTTTTGCAGCATCTGCAAGTGCTGTGAAAGCAGCTGCATCGTTTACTGCAAGATCAGCCAACATTTTACGGTTTACTTCGATTTCAGCCAATTTCAAACCATGCATCAATTGTGAGTATGAAAGACCGTTCATGCGAGCCGCTGCATTGATACGAGTGATCCACAATTTACGGAAATCACGTTTTTTCTGACGACGGTCACGGTATGCATAGTAGTAAGAGTTCATTACTTGTTCTTTTGCAGTACGGAACAAGATGTGTTTTGCACCATAGTAACCTTTAGCTAATTTTAAAATACGTTTACGGCGTTTGCGTGATACAACGCCACCTTTAACACGTGCCATTTCTATTTTCCTCCGAATAATTCTCTAATTTCTAGTAGCTCGACTTATTTAAGTCCTGTAAGCATTGCTTTGATACGTTTGAAGTCACCTGAATGTACCATTGCTGCTTTACGAAGGTGACGACGTTGTTTTTTAGTTTTACCGTGGAAACGGTGTGAAGTATAAGCGCGGAAGCGTTTCAATCCACCAGAACCTGTACGTTTGAAACGTTTAGCTGATGCGCGGTGAGTTTTTTGTTTTGGCATTTTAATTCTCCTTTTGCTTAGTAAGCTTATTTTTTCTCCGAAGCTGGTGCCAGTTGCATGAACATTTGACGTCCATCCATCTTAGCTCTTTGCTCAATAATCGCAATATCTTGCGTTGCTTCAGCAAATTCTGCCAAGACCTTTGCTCCAACTTCTTTATGGGTAATCATACGTCCTTTGAAACGGATGGATACCTTTACTTTGTTCCCTTTTTCAAGGAACTTACGGGCATTACGAAGTTTTGTATCGAAGTCTCCCTTATCAATTGTCGGACTGAGACGCACTTCCTTGACCGTCACAACGCTTTGTTTTTTACGTTGCTCTTTTTGTTTTTTCTGATACTCAAATTTGAACTTACCGTAGTCCATAATCTTCGCAACAGGTGGTTTAGCTTGCGGTTGAATCAACACTAAATCAACGTTAGCACTATCAGCTATCGCTTGGGCTTCATTGAGTGGTTTAATTCCTAACTGTTCACCCTCGAGACCGATAAGACGAACTTCACGCACACGAATTTCATCATTGATGAACAAATCTTGCTTTGCTATGGCTTTCACCTCATTTTATTTTTTTCGAGAAAAACAAAGTGGACTTGCTAACACAAGTCCACCACTACACCATTATCTTTCCGAAGAAAATGTAACACGTAGAGCCAGACAACGTTAGTCGCAAGGCGAGAAGCTCTCACTTCTGCTTTTCTCAATGTCAATAGTATACCAGTACTTTTTTTACTTGTCAAGAATTTCTTTTGCTTTTTTGGAAATAAATGCAACAACACCCTCAATAGATACACCGGTCGTGTCAAAGGTGATGGCATCATCTGCCGCTTTTAGAGGAGAAACAACTCGTGTACTGTCCTTATGGTCACGAAGAGCAATTTCTTCCTTCAAGCATTCCAAGTCAGTCGGAATACCTTTTTCCTTATTTTCCTTAAAGCGACGAAGTGCTCGTTCTTCAACGGATGCAATAAGGAAAATCTTTAACTCCGCTTCAGGAAGCACAACTGTCCCAATATCACGTCCATCCATGACAATGCCACCTTGAGCTGCTATCTTGCGTTGCAAGTCAACCAATTTCTCACGAATAGGAGCAAGGGCCGACACCCAGGACACATTGTTGGTCACTTGATTTTCACGAATGGCATGGGTGATGTCAACATCGCCGACAAAGACCAACTGTTCTCCCTTTTCATTTCGCCCAAAGCTGATAGGAAATTGATCCAACAGGGCAACAATGGCGCTACTATCTTCTTGCTCTACCTGATGTTGCAAGGCCAGATAGGTCGCCGCCCGATACATGGCACCCGTGTCCAAATAGGTATAACCGAATTGTTTAGCGATAATCTTCGCAACCGTACTCTTACCACTTGATGCAGGACCATCAATGGCGATTTGAATTGATTTCATAGTTCCTCTTACTTAATCTTAACGAGGTCACCTGGGTTTGCCCACCAAGTGCCACCAGGGCCTGTCATTTTATCCGGATTTAGACGTTCCAACTCTTGAGGAGAAATACCTGCACGAGCTGCAATCATATCACGTCCTTCACCTGCCTGAACAGCAATAGTTTCACCCGCGACTGCTGTAGAAGATTGCGTTGTGTCTTCTGCACTACTGCTGCTTGGTTCACTTGCTGGAGCGGATGATCCTGACGGCTGACTACTTGTACTTGCTGCAGAAACATCTGCCTTAGTGCTACTTGCTACGGCCGCTGTACTGTTGCTATTGTAGAATTCTTGAGTGGCATCTGTCTTGCTACCTCCATGAGAGAGATAGACCATCGCAATAGTGGTTATAATCACAATAAATAAGAATAGTACCGCTAATATACTAAGTACTCTAGTGCTAGAGCTACCTTTCGCTAATCGGCTTCTTCTACTTTCAGTAGATTGATAAATTTCCTCATTCCATGGTTCTTGTGACATGACTAATCTTTCTCCTTGTTTTTTTTATAAAATCTCATTACAATACTAAGTATGAACATTACACTTTATCCAGAAAAATGTATCGCTTGCGGACTGTGCCAAACAATGTCAGATGTCTTTGACTACGATGATGACGGCATTGTCATATTTGCCGATGACCACCAAGCATCTACTATGACACTATCTGACCGAACAGACGCCCTATTAGCAACAAAATCCTGCCCTACAAAAGCGATTTCTGTCGACTAGTTAGTCTTTATTCGCATAATATTCTTCAAAATAGTCCTGCGTGACCAGATGATCCGTCAAGACAATTTCCCCTTGAAAATGGGGATTGAGGGCGATCGCATTGACAAAATACTTTTTCGGCCACTTGCGGATATAATAGACTTTTCCCTCTGGCATATCGGTCGAAAAAATTTTCACGAATAGATAGGTCACTTCAATCTTAGAAATCGTATCTATCCGAACCTTTTTTGAAGCAAAGGGATTTGCCGAAGCAATTCGTAAATACTCCTCATCGATCACAAAATACCGATGCCAACCAATCCCAAACATAATAATGACCATGACAAATAGCTGAATAATGGTATCAGATATTCGCAACTTTTCTAATATAAGAGATAAGGCAAGAAAAGCCGGAGTAATTGCTAAGGACCAATAAATGATGGACCAGGACAATTCTGGCTGCCAGTGATATCGAATCCGACCAAATATCTTAATCATGTCGCTCCTCCTCCTACCATTTTAGCATAAAGCGAGAAAAATTTCATGACGAACCCCCTTGATGAGACAAACTTTTCAAAATAAAATAAATAAAAGCTCGAAGTATTTCTTTACTACTTTGAGCTTTTATATGTTCACATATATCTTATGCTAATCAGCGACTGAATAATGAATCTATCTTTTATACTTATTACTTCGGGGGAGGAAACTTCGTTTCCTAATTTCCAACTTCCAACAGTCTCCCAGACTATTGGAGCGAGTACTAAAAGGAAACGAAATGACTATACAAAAGGTATTAATAAAACTGTACAAGACCAGATGCTTTATCAAAATATCCAGCAGTATCCCAGTCTGCGCTAGCTGGAAGTCCTGTTAATCGTCCATTAAATACGATGCTATTTGTAACGACACGTGCTGATGCAGCATTATTGGCAACAGCTTGAGTATCTATTTTAGTCATAATACCATTATTGATATTGAACTGTGGTGTTCCTGTCCAGCTTCTTGTCGGGATATACTGTCCACCGCTCTTCAGACGAATATTGGTAAATTGAGCATTGATTGTATCTCCTGATTTACGGGCAGCTCCTTCTACTCACAAAGCGATATCCGAACGATTTGCCAATGCAGGATTTTTTCCTCGAACAGCTTCTACTCCATTAATATAGCCTACGTAAGTCCCATCTCCTTGTAAGGTCAGCATCAGACGATAGGTCGTATTTAGCTTCGCATAATAATTTGCTCGATGGTAAGATTGTCCGCCTGCGTCATTGCTTTCGATATTTTCAATGAGGAATGCCGTTTTGCCTGTAAATGGAACTACTGCAGCACTATCATATTGCAAGCCAAAGCTAACACCAGATGTCGGCGTAACCATAACCAATTTAGCATGATAGCCCGTGCCACTACCTGATAGAGTCACATTTGATTCAATCGTTAACTTAGAACCTGTATTTTCAATAGTGCTATTTCCAGAAGGAACGGTCGTTGAGATAGCTGGACCTGAATTATTTTTGTCAGGAGCAGCATTATGGTACTGGGTCTGAATCGGAACACCCACTCGAAGTGCATTCAATTTCACACCCTCTTGGCTCCATCCATGTCGTGGCAAGACCTTGTATTCGTTGGTGTCTGTTGTGAGATGGTGAAGTCCTCTCAGTGCTCGGTTATAGACACGATAGATACTAGATGAACCGCCAGAATAAAAGACAGGATTTCCACCATTATCCATCGTCCAACCATGCTTTTTGGTTAAAACAGATACCTCATTACGATCTGTTGTGTACAAATGATTTTGAAGTCCAGCATTATACAGACGATAGACTGGTACACCTTGACCATTATCTGGAGCATACCAAGCTTCTCCCTCATAACCCCAGCCATGTGAAGTAAACAAGACATCTTTTTCATTCTTATCTGTCGTATACAAATGCTCACCATTTTGTCGATTATACAATCGATAAACAGTTGTCTCTGCCTCTGCTTTTACAGGATATATACCAAGAACAAACCCGAATAAGCACAGAAAAGCGAGTAATAAACAGTTTTTCTTTTTCATCCTAATTTCCTCCTCAAGTATAAGAGCATCAAAAATATCCTCTTCGTCAACAATGAATACATAAGTATTATGGATTTATCGGTTGTTGGGTTTTAGCTGCAAAATATTTTTGTAGTTGTGACTCTAGGATTTCCTTGCTAACATCTGACAAGGGCTCTACTTGACCTTCTTGCGTTGATAGCAGAAAACTATTGTCAAAGAAAACAGTATCATAAGAATTATTATTTTCTTTCGGGAAGAAGAGACTCTTTCCTAAGAAATAATTTTCCTTACTAATATCAAGATAATCGAGTACTGTAGGCGCTAAATCAACCGAATTTCGTCCATGAACATTTATCTTTTGAGGCGTTATCCCTTCATAATACATAAAGAAAGGTACCATATCAACATCCGGATTTGCACGAGGATAGTCTGGGAATAGGTTGATAAATTCAGCGTCTTGATAAGTCGCATGATCCACTGTAAAGATAAACAAGGTATCCTTCGCTAAGCCACTAGCCTTAAACTTATCCATAAACTTTTTAAATTGAACATCAAAATTATAAAAACGGTTCAATAATGGGCTTTTCCCGTCGTCAAAGCGTTCATGTGGTGAATCAAGAGACAAATGCGTCCCATAAGTATACATGGTTGTAAAAAATGGTTTATCTTCCGCAGCTTGTGCTTGAATCGTATTATATAGCAAATCAAAGGCCTCTTTATCAGATATCGTACCATTACGTCCTTCATACCTTTTGGAAGGATCAGATAATAGGTTTTGAAAGTTTAAGCCTTCCAAATAAGTTGTAAATTGAGTGTTATTTGGCTCAACATTGATAAAGCTCGTCTGATAGCCCTCTGTAGCTAAGATATCCTGCATTGATATAAGCGTGTTTTGATCATAATTATCTAACTGATAACCTGAATAAAGCTGTCCAATAATCCCCCGATAGGTTGCAAAGGTATGGTTATAATAATTGGTAAAACTCAATGATTCCTTCTGAAGCTGGGCAACCGTTGGCATCAGATTACGGCTATCATCAATGATATTTTGAGATAAGCCTTCTACAAAAACCAACACAATATTTGGCTTTTCTTTCAAGCTTTCTGGACGTGCTATAGCAGAGTCAATATGGGAATGATAAAATTCTGATGTCACATTGGGCTGGTTCTCAATCTCTTCTAGTTGCCTCTGATAGGATTGGGCATCAAGTCCCAATTGATAAAGAGCAAAAAACGGAGAGTACATACTTCCTTGCATCAAAGTAATCACCAATTCACTCAAGAGAACCATTGACAATAATTTGTTGAAATTCACATAGGGTAATTTAAAACGCCGAATGGGAAGGATAGAAAAGAAGAGAAGGGCACCAACTCCTGTCAGGTAGAGCTCTAATTTCCCACTTAAGGATTCGATAGATTCTAAATTGGTCAACATGACCAAGGTCAGATAGCTACCACCAAAAATCATCATCAAAATCTGTGTATTTAATAGTAATAATGCAAGAGAGTTGAGGAACACCCCAAGCCATTTATTAATTCGTAATAAATGATTTGAAACAAGGAATATAGCTGATAACTCTAATAAACTAACGAAAATATAGATATTATTTTGATGAATCTGATGCGAATAAAGGATGATGAGTGCTGTGAAGGAGTACTTCAAGATGGTGGAAATCACCAGTCTCATGTCCCAAATAGCCTGTAATGTTTTTTTTAGTTTACTCCCCATATCCTATCCTCTAATCTCGTTTTTTCAACTATCTTCATATTAATTTCTGTCCTATTCTTCTCATAATGTATTTTATGGCTCTTGCAGGGCCAATAATGATATATTTAAGCGCACCCTTTATACCGCCCATATGATCAAAATTGACATATGTATGTGGAAGCGCATCTCCCCGTTCATTCAAGAGCTTACTATCCACAAATGGCGTCAGGTCAATTGGATTCTTCGCAATTCTAAAATCATAACCCTTGTCCCAAGCGATGTAAATCAGCAAGCGCTCGATAGCGTGTAAAATAGAATTTTGTGGCAACGGCTCTGCTGGTACATCCTGATCTGCCAAATTCAAGTCAAACAAGGCTTCGAGAGCATCATATTTAAACCAGATATAGGTGCCATAAGACATGACGAATGTATGGAAAGCAGCGAAATCAATCTGCTTTTTACAGCCCATTTTCTCCCACAAATCATTCATAATCGGCGCAATCTGATGTTCATTATAGGCATCCACAATCTTGTTGAAACGAAAGAAGGTTGGAATATCTGCGATGACAATCCCTAAATCTTCTTGTTGCTCCATACGCGATAAAATACCATTTGCTGGGCGAACCAGCATCGTAATCAGTTCCTTGCGCCAAGATTCACCAGCCCAAAAGTCTGCTTCTTTGGATTTTTTTGTATGAAAATGTCCGATATGGTCATAGCCCTTGAGTCGCTTCTTGAGTTTGAGCATAGGAAGAACATCGCGCCCGATATTTCCTGTTACAACAATGGTAGCTGGTCGGTTGTTTTCTGCCAAAATGACCTCAATCTCCGCAACTTTTTCCTTACAATCCGTTGTGATAAAGAGATCATAAGAAAACGTAAATGCTTCAAAAGCTGTTAGAAATTCCTGCAATAAATCCACATAAAAAACATGAAGATGGACTGCAACTTTTTTCTCAATCAAGCTCAAGTTTTCAGTAGGTAGGAGGTATTTTCGAGCTAAAAGGTATTTAAAGTCTGGGTGATTGATTTTTGACATATGGGATACAATCAAATCAACTGGATAGTTGCTATTTGCTTCAATCTCATTTAAGATGTAAGGAATAATGGACTGATTCGCATCAATCGTTTTGACTTTTATAAACGGAACGCGATTTTGAATAATTGCTGTCGGATTGTAATAAGAAAAATCTGGATGCAACATGCCTGTCGTATCAAAATCCACTGTATCACATACTGTTTTGTAGCGGAATCCTGCTTCTACAAGATTGGTTGTCACCTGCGTTTCATAGTTTTTGATTACTTCTTGAACATCGGTAACATTTTCAATCCTTTGCCAGAAGGTTTGGAAAACTGTTGAACGTACTACTTTTCCTGAAAACGCTAGGTAATAGCTCTGAATGTGTTCTGGAAAATCCTTCGTTGCCCGATGATTGGTCATGCCCCAGAAATCAACGTCCTCATCCCCTTCAAATCTACGATAGACCTCACCCATATCCCACAAGGGCCCAAAACAGGTATCATTCATCAAGGTAACCGAATCATACTCTCCGAGAGTTGAAAAGCCAACATGCGTCATACCATCCCGCCAGGCCGCAAAGTCAAAGCCGATATTCTCACGCTGAACAAAAGTATCAATTAAGTTCTCGTTTTGTAAAAGCTCTACTGCTTCTTGGGAAAGCTGACTATTTGAGATGAAGACAACTGTTGAAAACAGCGGTCTCATGTGCATCAATTGGTATTCAACATGTGAACTAAGATTCTGAAACTTATTAAAATGCACATATAAAAGTAGGCGCTTCATTTTTTTCTCCTAAAGAAATTTATTAATTTAGTTGGAATGGTCCAGCGACGTGACGCAATCACGCGGTTATACTGATTGGTTAATGCTAATACTTGTTCTTCTAAGCGCTGGATGGCGAGATGTTCTTGCTGATAACGTACTTCATGAGCTTCCATCTGTTTCACTTTCTGTCGCAAATCAAGCAATTCTTGTGCCAATTGTTTTCCAATATAATCATCTGAGATTGTCGAATCAATTTCATACAACTGATAGCTCAGCTGCAGCCTTCTACCATAAACAGAAGGTACTTGGAAAATAATTTGTGGATCGGAATTTGGAAAAATATAAGAATCACGATACACTAATCCATTGGTAAACATCGGAAGAAGACTAGTATCATAATCAAGGGTAAGAAGCTGTACCTGAGCATAAAAGCTAGGCCGCTCAGTCAAATCAATTCGAATTCGCTGACAGTCTATTGGTAATTCAATCTCAATATTGCCGCTGATGTCAAGAGGATAAACGGCTTTGTTATCCTCACTAAAAGCCCCTTCTTTTTCAAAGTAGACCGTGATAGACTGTTCTTCTACAATGGATTGGAGCTGCTGATGATTGACTTCACCTAAGAGATAGCGAATCGCATGAATTCCTTGAGTTGATACCTCAGGATTCCCCTTAATGGCAGCAAGAATATGTGCATAACAGCTTTCGATACGATATTTTTCTTGCGCCATCTCCTGTTGAGCAAGACTACACTTTTTATACGTCTCAAACTGCTCTAAACACTCTCTTAAGCAACGCGTTAATTGGTCCACATTCCCTAAAGGATAGAGGGTTCCTGCATTCAAAAACTGATGAGCTGACTGATAACCTAGATTATTCGATACAATCACTGGTACCCCGTTTAGAACAGCCTCTACAAAAACAAGAGAAAAAGTTTCCGATTGAGAGTTAAAAACACAGATGTCTGATTGAGTGACCCATTCCCAAGGATGATGTTTATGACCGAGAAAATGGATATTTGCCAAACCGTGCTCCTCAATATAGGCATCACATAGCACCTTGTACTCCTCATCCCAATCACCAATAAAGACGAGTGGATACTGGGATTGTGCTAGTTGATGGTAAGCCTTTATCAGCTCCAATTGATTCTTGTTTTCATTGATTCGTCCAACGGAAACAATCCGGCGCTCCTTGCTTTCTTGTAAATGGGTGCTTTCTAAATGTGAATAAGGGATAAAGGATTGAATATCCACCGAATCAGGAAATAAGGTCTTCAAAGTTGCAAAAAGATTACCATGAACAGCAAAGATACCTGCTGAACTCTGAGCCATAAACTCAAGTTTTTCCCTATAGTATTCAAATTCTTTCACAGGAAACTCATGGATGAGCCAAAAATGGGGGACTGCTTCACAAGCAGCTGCTAGGCTCCCTTGAAACACGTTGGCTGTATTTGAAATAACTAACTGAATGTTTTCATCTTTGATAATCTTACGAATGCTAAAAACAGCCTGCTGATAAGATAGCACCTGTTCTGTTTTTAAAAATGGAACCGCCCCAGGTGCCTCAGGCCACCACCATTTTACAGTTGGAATAGGAAAGAGCTTAACCTGATGATTTTCCAATTCTTGAACGTATTTCTCTTTGGTTTCATGCTGATTATCCGGATAAACATTGAAAATCTGATAACCCATGTCTGCCAAATAAATCATGAGATTTACAATAGACTTTTCCGCCCCATTATCCAATGTTCCCGTTGGAGAAACAAATAAAATCCTTTTATTCATCTCTTATTCCTCTTTACATCCACTGACCGTTACGCTTCAACAAACCTGTTGCAGCATCTTGCTCTGAGGCAGTCAGCATCTCATCCCTCTCTCGTTCCACAAAGATGACGGGGGTATTCTCCTCGGGCAAGAAAGCTAAGACCCGCTTATGTTCATCTCGTACCGTTGCCACTAATTTTAACCTTGCTTGATTAAAATAAGGGAAACTGCAGCGATAGTGGACAACATGCTTGCCCTTTTTGTGGATTGCAATATCCATTGAGTTGTCATTATAGTAACCAACATTCGTATCCAAATCAACGAAAGACATGGCAATGTGTGTCGACTGTTCTTTTAACAATTCATAAGAAAATTCAAACTCAAATTCGTCAGTTGGTGTCATATTGGGACGAGATAGTAATTTAGCTGTAAAATGTTCCACTTCCAATTGAACTGGTGGCACTTCATCAACTTGTTCGTCTTCAACAGCTGCTTGTGGGGCAGATGTTACCGTATTATCAAGACTGTACTGATTAGCAACATCATAGGGATTCCCAAGTGCTTTGACAAGGCCATTTTCAATCAGAACAGCCTTGTTACAGTATTTTTTGACGGCGCCCATGTCGTGGGTGACGAGAATCGTTGTCTTGCCACTTTCCTTACGTTCCATGAAGTAATCGTTACATTTGCGTTGGAATGCTTCATCCCCCACTGCCAATACTTCATCAAGAATCAAAATATCTCCCTGTGCTTTAATAGCAACAGAGAAGGCCAAACGAACCTGCATACCACTTGAGTAATTCTTTAATTTTTGATTCATAAACTCTTGGAGCTCGGCGAACTCGACGATATCGTCGTACATGGCATCGATTTCTTCCCGAGAAAATCCAAGGAGGGCCCCATTTAAATAGACATTTTCACGACCAGTCAGCTCTGGGTTGAAGCCGACTCCCAACTCAATAAAGGAAACGAGTTTCCCGTTTACCGTAACAGAACCTTTTTCGGGTACGTAAATTTGGGAAATAATCTTGAGCAGGGTTGATTTTCCCGAACCATTGCGGCCAAGAATCCCAAAGAAATCACCCTTTTCCACTTCAAAAGAAATGTCTTTTAAGACATGCTGCTCCTTGTAGCCTTTGATTCCTTTGAATCGATTGACCATGGTTGTCCGCAGGCTTTGCGTGGCTTCTGTCGGCAATTTGAAAAATTTGCTGACATGATCTACTTTTACTGCAATCTGTTTGTCTGTCATTAGAGAATCTCCGCAAATTTCTTAGAATGTTTCTTAAATACTATTACCCCAATCACAAAGACTACGATTGGGATGAGGTAAGGAATAAGGACAATGGCCTTATTTTGAATGATTTGCCATACAGGAATATTGGCCCGATCGATGACAAAATACCGCATATCTTGGATAATTTGAGCAAGGGGATTGAGCATGATGAGCTTGGCTGCTAGGACGCTTTTATTCATCACAAAGGAAAGCGAGTAGATAATCGGCGTCGCATACATGCCTGCCTGCATAAAGACTTCCCAGATCTGTGCTAGATCACGAAAACGAACAAAGAGGGTCGATAGGATAAAAGCCACCCCTGTCGCAAGCAAGAATAATTCTAAAAAGAGGGGGAAGGCAACGATGACTGTCCAAGTAAATTCAACCCCATTGAAAATCGAAAAAATCAAAACCACAATCAGGTTAATCGAAAAGTTAATCGCCGCTCCAAAAATCGAAGACAAGACGATAATTTCTTTTGAAAAGTGGAGTTTTCTCAGCAAATCACCACGTGTCACGATGGACACCATCCCCATATTGGTCGCTTCTGAAAAGAAGGACCAAATGACATTTCCCAACAAAAGGGCTACTGGAAAATGGGGAACATCTCCTCCTAAGCGAAGAAAATGAATGAAGACGACATACATGATAGCAAAGAGCATCAAAGGCTTCAAGATGGACCAAAGGTAGCCAATCATACTTCCCTGATAGCGTAATTTAAAGTCTGTTTTAATCAATTCTTTTAGTAAAATACGATTTTTTGTGGAAAAAATATCCATGTTTACTCCTTATAGGCAAATTTTGTCAGAATTAGGCTGGTAAAGACAAGGGTATGAAATCCCTTATTTTTCCGATAGCCATAGGTGCGCAGGCGCTTGAGACGCTCTGCAAATGGCACCTCCATGAGGGTGACAAAGTTCTCTACTAATGCTCTGTCTGTAGCTGTTAAGGGCAGGGCTAAGAGATTTTTTGCCTGTGTCTGGCTATCTCTGATCAATTTCCAATATCTAGCAAATAGTACATGGGGACGAATCCAATTCTGTATGCGTTTTTTGAGCGTTCTTGCTCCCAAAACATTGGCTTCGTGCTGACGATAGAGTTCAGTCGGATCATCAATGTAGACTAGATTGCCTACAGCAGAAGCCACAAGTGCCAAGTACCAATCGTGCATGAGCAGGGCATGTGCCTCACGCCCTGTCCAGAGCTCTGCTAAGGCATGATTGATCATGGCAACGCCACCAGTGACTGTATTTTCGGTTAATTCCTGTACCAATTGAGTATTGGCATGATCCGACTGAGTTTTGATCATACTTTCAGACATAACAGCCAAATCCTGTCCCACCACTTTCAAGTCTGTGTAGACGAGCAGGGGCTTTTCTACCTTACAGGCTGTTGCAGCGACAAGCTGGATTTCCAGCTTATGAGGTAGCCAGATATCGTCTTGGTCACTAAAGAAATAGTAGTCTGCTCTTTCATATTTTAAAAGAGTGTGAAAACTTTGAATCACGCCGAGATTTAACGTGTCATCTGGATTGATGAAGAAAATTCGCTCGTCTTTTAGACAATAGTCCCTGATAATCTGCCGTGTCCCGTCGCTTGATCCGTCATCGCGAATCAACAGGGTCCAGTCCTGAAAGGTCTGCTTTCGTATACTCTCAATTTGTTCCGCTAAAAATCGTTCACCATTGTAGGTGGATAGTAAGATATGTACTTTCATTGTAAAAATAAGTCCTCATACTGGCCGACAATTTTCGCCCATGTATAGTGAGTTTCCATGCGTTTTTTTGCTGCTTGACCCAGAGCTTGGTTTTCCTCTTGAAGGTCGATATCATCTAGCAAATTCGCTAAATTCCCCTCTTGCTTGGTCCAATAACGGGCGGTACCCGCCGCTACTTTTTGGTTGAAATCAACATCCAAAATCAGGTTTTCATTGGTCTGAGCAAGCGCCTCCAGTAAGCCTGGGTTGGTCCCGCCGACCTCGTGTCCGTGGAGATAAGCGCGTGCTTCTTGGCGAATGTATTTCAGCAATTCCTGCTGATAGACGGTCCCTACAAACAAGATTCGCTCATCTGTATCAAATCTGGTCTCAGCTTTCAAGGTTTCAAAATAAGCCATCCCTTCGTGATTACAGATAATAACCAATTTTCTTGAAGTATGAGACGTCATAAATTCCCGAATAATGGTCGCATAGTTGTTTTCTGGAACAAAGCGCCCAACGACCAGATAATAGTCTTTTTCCACCAACTGAAAACGGTCAAAAAATGCGCGTACAACAGGGCTGTCCTTGGTCAAGCTGGTTGGCGCTAAATCTGTCCCGTAAGCAATATAGGTCGTCTTGGCCCACGGGTAGGCTTTACGGATGTACTCTTCAATCCCCTCATTGTCTGTCACCACAAAATCTGCATGGCAACTCATCAGCTTCTCAGAATACTTAAGATAGCTTTGTACAGGTCGTGACCACTTGCTCCGCTTCCACTCTAGCCCGTCTGGATTGACAAACAGTTGACCATCTACTGCATGAATTTTCTTAGCAAACGGCGCAATAAAGGCACCGATTGTATTTCCCAAAATATAGAAAATCGGCTCTTCTAGCTGCTCTTTTTTTATCATAGAAAGGGCGTAGCCAATCGCCATCATATCGTAGGCAATCACACGCGCTGGGCCCAACTTGGGAGGATTGATGGTAAAGCAGTCTACCCCCTTGTAATCACTGTGCTCATGATGAGATTGGTCTGACAAACAGGCCACATGATACTGGATATTCGTGCTGATTTGACGGCTGACCAACTGCTCCACAAACGTCTCAAAACCGCCGTACTTGGCTGGCAATCCACGACTGCCAATAATAAAAACGTGTCTCATAATATCCTAAACTCTAAAAAAGTATAATCAGATAATTATACCATAATTACAGGTGAAAAACATAGAAAAAGCGAGAAGAACTCGCTTTCACTATTTCGTTTCTTGCTGATAAAATGCTTTCAGGGCTTCTTGCCATGTTGGAATGGTAAAACCTGTTGCCTTGGCTTTTTCCAAACTCATGGTTGAGTTAAATGGACGTTTTGCCTTGGCAGGGAATTGGCTTGAATCTACTGGCAATACCTTGGTATCGGTATCTTTCAAAATCTCTGTCGCAAAGTCAAACCAAGTCGTATCTTCTTTCGCATCATTTGACAAATGGTAGTAACCAAATGCTTGGTTGGTGTCGACCAAGTGAACCATAAATTCTGCCAGAGTACGCGTCCAAGTGGGGCGGCCATGCTGGTCATTGACAACAGTCAAGGTGTCGCGAGTTTGTGCCAGATTTTGCATGGTAAAGACAAAGTTTTTCCCGTAATTTCCAAATACCCAAGCGGTACGTACTGTATAGAACTTACTGGCATAGTTTTCTACTGCTTCTTCACCCAAACGCTTGGTGCGACCGTATTCCGATTGCGGATCTGGCTGATCATCGACCTGCCATTCTTGACCAACTGGCAAATCTCCATTAAACACATAGTCCGTTGAGATATAGACCAAGGTTGCGCCGTACTGCTCAGCAGCTTTTGCAATATTTTCAGAACCTGTCACGTTAATGGCATAGTTCAATTCTTTTCCTTCATCTTCCGCCATATCCACTGCTGTGTAAGCTGCGCAGTGATAAACGATGCTTGGTTTGACTTCTTCAAAGAATGCCGCTACTTTTTCCGCGTTGGTAATATCCATTTCTGCCACATCTGCTGCGACATATTCAACACCACGTTCATCCAAAAGATGACGTAGCTCTGTTCCTAATTGACCATTACTACCTGTAATTAAAATCATGATTGACTCCTTTATTGCATTTCTTGTTTTATTATACCAAAAAAATAGAGAAGTGCCTTATTTGATGTTAGATAATTTAATAGTAACCAAAGAGCAATATACGTTATAGTCTAGTATTCATCATCTGTTCGTTTCTCAATAATGTAACGAGGGCGTTTTTTGGTTTCTAGGTAAATTTTTCCAATGTACTCGCCAATAATGCCGGTAGAGATAAGCTGAATACCGCCAATAAAGGCTACAATGATAACGGTACTAGCCCAGCCTGATACAGTAAAGCCAAAAAAGTACCGAAAAATGGTCCATAGAATAAAGAGAAAGGAAACAAGAGAGGTGAGCACCCCTAAACCAGTGATAAAACGCAAGGGCTTGACACTTAGGCTTGTAATACCATCAATGGCAAGGCCTAGCATTTTACTGAGTGGATAGTGGCTTTCTCCTGCTATTCTCTCAAAGCGGTCATATTCCACGATGGCGTAAGTAAACCCGACCATCGGAACCATACCACGTAAAAACAGATTGACCTCAGAAAATTCTGCTAAAGCGTCAATCGCGCGTTTTGACATTAGTCGATAATCTGCATGGTTAAAAATAATCTCAACACCTAATTTTTCCAAGAGGCGGTAGAAACCTTCTGCTGTCGCACGCTTGAAAAAAGTATCGGTCGTACGTTCCTTCCGCACACCGTAAACAATTTCAGCTCCATTGACATAAGCCGCTACCATATCATCCATGCAATTGATATCATCTTGTCCATCACAATCAATCGTAATGACAATATCCGCTACTTCTTTTGCTTCCATCATTCCTGCCAAAACTGTGCTTTGATGACCACGATTTCTAGATTGAGCAATTCCCACCACGTGCGAATCTTGAGCGTAACTCTCAATCAATTCCCAGGTTTTATCAGAACTGCCATCATCAACGTACATCATTTTGCTAGTTGTTGCCACCTTTTTCTCTGCAATCAACTGTTTTAACTTTGCTAAAAAGAGAGCAAAAGTTTCAGGCAATACTTGTTCTTCATTGTAACATGGAATGACAATATATAGGATTGGATTATCTCTCACTATCTTTTCTCCTTTGCTTGAACTTCTGATTCAGCTGAGCGTAACCTATCCCTGATAAGATAAGAATCTGCGGTAAAAATTGAATCAAATAGCGAGTCTTTCCACCCTCAAAAATCATTAAGAATAGCAACCCACCAAAGACTGCCAGACTGAGCATACTGGCTTTACTATCTGAACTATACCAAACAAATTGACAGACAAAACCAATAATCAAAATGATGTAGACCACTTGAATAAAGTAACGGTAATAATTGTAAGTCGGCTGGTCGGTATAGAGGAGGTAATTGCGAATTTTTTGGGCAATTGGGTGATGTTCTGTTTTAGCATAGAGAGGATTGATATAGTAAAATCCTTCCTTACTAGCATCTTGATAATTCCAACCTAGAGTTCCGTCTCGCATGGTTAGATTTTGTTTATAGAGGATATGCCCGACAAAAGTTGATAGGGTATATTCTTCTAACCGTCGCTTAATGTCTTTTAGGACAACTTCATTCGAAAAGCGACCGTCATAGTTGTCATCCACGCGTGTCTCATCGCTGACAAACTGCGATAAGCCCGTCTGAAAATCAATCTGATCTGTCCCTACATAGGTCAAGCCAAGGTCAATGTAAGCTAGAGCTGTAATACTATATTCCTTGTGAATGACTACCTCTTTTTGGCTATTTTTTACAATCATCAACCCCTTATAGCTAAGGATAAATACAGACAAAAACACAAACAAAGCCTGTAAGTACCATTTCCAATTTTGCACAAAAGCCTGAACCAAAAATACAGCAAGCGGCAAAATAATTAAGGTCGGTCTCAGCCATACGCCAATAGCCGTGATAAGAGCAAATAGAACAGCAGCGAGCACTCCCTTTCCAACCTCCTTACGTCGCGGATAAAAGAGTTCAAAGATGAAATAGAGTTGCAAAGCAATCACTGGAAGTACCATGATGTCCGTATACATAGTCAAAAATTGTGGTGTAAAGGCGATAAAAAATAAATAGAAGGTAAATACCCCGTCTGCAATTCCTTGACCAAATTGTTTTTGGACAACCTTATACAGTAGCCAGCCCGCACTATTGGCATAAAAGATGTTGAAGCCCTGCATCACCCAGACTGCATTTTCTGAAAATAGATTGTAGAAAAAGCGTTCGTACAAGAACAACAGGAGATTATTGGGATAACGCGAGAGATAAAGAGAAATAATCCCATGATCTACAATACGGGTCGCACCACTAAACACCATTGCTGCATCCGATCGAATCATCAAGTTGGTTACCAGAACTAATAAAATTTGATAGATGATTGCAAAAACCAAAAGAACCACCTTATACTTCATCAGAAAACGATAACACGCCTTAAATAGGCTAGGAAATAAAGCAAAAAATGCCAGCAAAATCACTATCAAAGCGAGCATGACCTGTGTCGCACCTGCTAACACCAGACTACTCGTCACCAGCCAGTATAGCCCTATCAGCAGCATCACAACTGTAAGAGAATAATTAAATATCGAATAACATTTCTGTAACATCTTCATAAAAAGGTATCCTATCACCTGTATAGGATACCTCGCCTCCTTATTTAATGACCTTCTGCGTCTTGGCGTAGTTGGCTTCAACGGCTTCTTTTTCTGCCTGCCACCAGTCTGCGTGGTCTGTGTACCACTTAATCGTTTCTTCTAGGCCTGCTTCAAAGTTGGTAAACTCTGGTTTCCAGCCCAATTCATCACGAAGTTTGCTTGCATCAATGGCATAGCGCAGGTCGTGACCTGCACGGTCTGTCACGTGGTCATAAGCATCGGTAGCTTGCCCCATTTTCTCTAGGATTAGTTCTAAGACTTCCTTGTTGTTTTTCTCCCCATCTGCACCGATTAGATAGGTTTCTCCGATTTCACCCTTGGTCAAGATGGTCCAGACACCTGATGAATGGTCATTGGTGTGAATCCAGTCGCGAACATTTTTCCCTTCCCCGTATAATTTTGGCTTGATACCGCTCAAAATATTGGTAATCTGGCGTGGGATAAATTTTTCAATGTGCTGGTAAGGTCCGTAGTTATTTGAACAGTTGGAAATGGTTGCTCTGACACCGAAAGAGCGCACCCATGCTTTCACAATCAAGTCAGACGCAGCCTTGGTGGATGAATAAGGCGAGCTTGGATTGTACTTGGTTTCAGCGGTGAATTTCTCACCTGGCCCTTCCCCATGACCTGGCAAATCTTCACGAAGCGGAAGATCTCCATACACTTCATCTGTTGAAACATGATGGAAGCGAATATCGTACTTACGAGCTGCTTCTAAAAGGGTATAGGTCCCGATAAAGTTGGTATGGATAAACGGACTTGGATCATTGAGCGAGTTGTCATTGTGACTTTCAGCTGCATAGTGAACAATGGCATCTGCTTTTGCGGCTAGCTTGTCCACCAATTCAGCATCTGCAATATCCCCAACGACTAGCTCCACACGCTCACCGAGAATCTCCACAAGATTCGCACGATTTCCCGCGTAGGTCAACTTATCCAAGACGGTCACATGGACATCTGGATGATTATTATAGACATAGTGTACAAAGTTTGAGCCGATAAAACCAGCCCCACCTGTAACGATGATATTTTTAAATTCAGACATGATTTCTCCAGTACTATTTTTTTCATTGCCAATCAACTCATGTTTGTAAGACTTCTTCCAAGTAAGCGATTTTGGCAAAATCTTTTTGATTGTTCTTGTCATTACGATAGCTATCTTTAGAGGATGCTTGGTAAATCTTTAAATATTGCTCCAAGGTAGGCAAATAGTAGCGAACGTCACCATCGATTATTTCTTCTAATTCCTCTGGAGGAATTCCCGCAAATGTCGGGAGCGAAGAGAGACCTCCAAATTCTACCACACAGTCCCCTTTTTGAAAGGCAAATTCATGGCGATCCACAAAGGCATAGCCGAGTTGCTCCATCATGGCGAACAATTCATCTGCCCGATAGATCCTCTCCTCATCTGGCGCCTCCCAGCCTCTAGGGTCACTTGGAACGTGAATATCCAAATCACGGGCTGACCAACTTCGACCTGATCGTTGCTCTAAGCCAACCGATCCCATCAGTAGAGGGACGATATCTAGCTCATTTAATACCTTCGCAATCTCTAAAAAGCGATCGTACATCTCACAAGTCCTCTTTTCTCAACGGCTTGACATCCTTGAGCAGTGGATGATTCTTATCTGCATCAGATACCTCTGCTTCCTCAAGATTTTCCCACTGAATCCCCAAACTTGGATCTGCATAGTTGACAAAGGCATATTTAGGTTTTAATTCCAATGCCCAGTAGTCATTGACCAAGTAGCTGTATGCTACGGTATCTGACAAAACTTGGAAACCATTTGCTACCCCGCGTGGTACAAAGATTCCCTTGCTAGCATCAATCTCTGTCTGGTAGATATTACCAAAGGTGTCACCCTCGCGCAAATCCACCCAAGAGCCGAGCACTTTTCCGCCATCTGCAACAGAAATATACTTATCCCACGGCTCTGCATGAAGCCCACGCAAGACATGTTTGCGGGAAAAGCTGACGTTGTTTTGCAATTTTCCTTCTGCAAAAAAGCTCTCTGGAAAACCTAACGGCACCATTTTTTCCTTTTGAAAATTTTCTTTAAACCAGCCACGGTTGTCACCGCGGACAGGAATATCAAACTCTAATAATCCTGGAATTGCCTCAATTTCGCGACAAGCTAGCTCTTTATCAAAAAATTGTTCAGTCATTAAGCCTCTCCAATCAGACGGAGCAAGTATTGTCCGTATTCATTTTTCTTCAGTGGTTGAGCGAGTTCATAGACCTGCTCTTTGGTAATGTAGCCCATGCGGTAGGCAATTTCTTCAAGGTTTGCCACTTGAACGTTCTGTAAGCGTTGCACGGTTTCGATGTACTGGGCTGCTTCTAACAAGCTCTCATGCGTACCTGTATCAAGCCAAGCAAAACCGCGTCCCATCAACTCGACAGACAAGTCACCACGCTCCAAGTACGCCTTGTTAACATCAGTAATTTCTAGTTCACCACGAGGAGATGGTTTGATGTTTTTGGCAATCTCAACGACATCATTGTCGTAGAAATAAAGCCCTGTCACCGCAAAGTTTGATTTAGGTGTTTCTGGTTTTTCCTCGATTGAAATCGCGTTCATATCCGCATCAAATTCGACCACACCAAATCGTTCTGGGTCTTTTACTTGATAACCAAAGACAGTCGCTCCCTTTTCCTTGCTTGCTGCGCGTTGAAGCATCTTGGTCAAGCCATTTCCGTGATAAATGTTGTCCCCTAAGATGAGGGCAACATGGTCGTCACCGATGAACTCTTCCCCAATAATAAAGGCTTGCGCAAGACCGTCCGGACTTGGTTGAACTGCATAAGAAAGCGAAATACCAAGTTCAGAGCCATCTCCCAACATTTCCTCAAAACGAGGTAGGTCTGTCGGTGTGGAGATGATTAAGATGTCCTTGATACCTGCCAACATGAGAGTTGACAAGGGATAATAAACCATTGGTTTATCGTAAATGGGCATCAATTGTTTGGATGCAGCACGGGTCAATGGGTACAAACGTGTCCCAGAACCTCCTGCAAGAATTATACCTTTCATAGTTGCAAAAACCTTTCAATCTTATTTGCTTTATTTTACCATTTTTTAGTCGAGCTGTCACCTGTTGCTCGGTCTATAGATGACGAAATGGATTGGTCGACACAGTTGAGGCCTCAATCGTGATGTCCCAGTTCTCTTCTTGTTTCCATTCTTTCAATCGTTGGGCAATTTTCTCCACAAACAACACTTCGATGTGGTGTCCCGGATCAATCGCTAGAAGACCTTGGGTCAGCATTTCTTGCCCCGTATGGTAGTAAACATCACCTGTAATGTAGACATCTGCCCCTTTTGCCAGTGCATCCTTGTAGAAACTGTCGCCACTTCCTCCGCAGATTGCAACGCGCTCCACATATTGCTGGGCCTGATGCCCATACGTTACGAGGCGAACAGCATCTAAGCCAAAGACTTTCTTCATCTTGAGTGCCAACTCTTCCAAGGTCTGCGGCTCCACAGTTCCAATGCGACCGATGCCTTGACCTACCTGCGTTTCGTGAAGATAGTCTGTATCTGTGATGTCCAAGGCTTCACAAAACCAATCATTTAGACCACCTGTCACCACATCAATGTCCGTATGGCTGACATAGACTGCAATATCGTGCTGAATCAAGTCCAGATAGATTTTCGTCTGCAAGTTATCTGCCACCAAATCCTTAATGGGACGAAAAATCGGTGCATGCTTAACAATAATCAAGTCAACCTGTTTGTCAATCGCTTCTGCGACTGTTGTTTCCCGAATATCGAGCGATACCATAACGGTCTGAATGTCCTTCTGCAAGGTACCAATCTGTAAGCCTGATACATCGCCCTCCATAGACAGGCTCGGAGGACAAAAGGCCTGATACCGTTCAATGACTTTACTTGCTAACATCGAGTACCTCCTTGATGTGCTGAATCTTTTCTTGTAGGCGGGCGCGTTCTAGCTCATGTTCCTTAGGAATCTGTGCGAGGGCATGTTGTAATTTATCAACTTCCCGATTCCATTTTTGCTGAAAAACTGGGGACGATTCTTTCAAGAGATGCGGTCCAAAACGCTTTTCCTTAGCAGTTAAGGATTGCTTACCTTGCTCTGCAACTAAAATCTCATAGAACTTGCCATGTTCCTCTAAGATACTTTCAGCAATCAACTGAAAATCATGTGCTTCTAGCCATGTCCGCACATCATCTTCACGGTTATTGGGCTGTAAAATGAGCCGTTCAATCTGACCGAGCTTGTCTTTTCCAGCCTCCAAGATGTCAGCTATCAATCGTCCGCCCATACCAGCAATCGTGATTGTGGTCATCTGGTCAGCCTCACCAAAGGCTGCTAGGCCATTTGCCAAGCGAACCTCAATGCGGTCCTTATAGCGGGAATCCGCTACATTTTGCAGGGCTGATTGGTAGGGACCTTGGACAACTTCCCCTGCAATGGCATAGGAAATCACACCCTTTTCTACCAAAAAAAGAGGGAGATAAGCATGGTCACTCCCTACATCTACCAAACGAGCATCTTGTGGTACAAACTGCGCCACCATTTCCAATCGTTTTGAGATTTTCTGATTCATGTTCTACTCTTTCCAATAATCCATAGCTTCCAAGAAATCCGCTGATGCTGTGACATTTCGAGGTTGCTGACCTTCTCGTTCAGCCCGCTTTGCCTCTACCTGTGCCACTGTCGTGATTCCCTCACGACGCCAATTTCGTAAAATAGCCTGGATATACTTCCAATTTGTCTTGTTATTAAATACAGCTTCCCGCAAGGCTTCTCGCACCAACTCCGGCGCTGTCTGATCATCTTTCAGCGTTTTTTGCAAATCTTCAATTTCAAGCGGAGAGAGCAACCTACCCAATTCCGCTTCAAAATCCGCCACTAATTGCTTCAAATCATAGGAAATTGGCTGCGCTTCCTCTTCTGATTTCTTAGGCTGTAAGAGAGCATCTAGCTTTTCCAAGGCAGGTGAGGCATCAAAAATCATCTCGATTTCCCCAGAGAGATTGATGGTCTTAAAATCCAGCAATCCTGCTTCTTGCAAGTGTTCAATCGACCGATTGATTTCAGAAATGGTCTTACCGCAAGCCTGAGCAATCTGGCTAGGCGCTAGCCCATCGATATTGCTGGTATGTTGATAAAAGAAGAATTGCCAAACGACATAGTCATCGGCTGAAGGAAATAAGTCCTTAAAATGAAAGAGCAGATCTGGTGGCAAGACCAGATAGCCTTTCTGAAACTGCTGTAAATAATTCATCGTTCCTCTTTCTCCTCGTCACAAATCAATTGTTGACCTTGTTGCTGAACGGTTGGAAGCAGAGCTCAAGTCCGGCTTTTTTAGTCAGATATAGCAAAAACAGATGCTGAAGTTTATAGAAGATTACAAACTGGCTGACAAGGCTGACTGCTCAAAGATTTTCCAGTCGTATGGCGTTTCTTGGTAGACAGCGTAGTTGATCCAGTTGGTGAAAAACTGGGCTGCTGGTAAATTCCATGACAGGGCTGGACGAGCTGTCGGGTCATTTCCCTTAAAATAATGCTCGGGAAGAGCAGGGTTTAGACCAGCTAGGCAGTCCCGTTCGTACTCTTTGGCAAGTGTGTCACGGTCGTACTCCAAATGCCCAAAACTATACACCTCACGCAAATCACTACTTGCCACAATAGAAAGCCCTACTTCTGCTCCCTGCGCCAAGACATGAAGATTGTCCAAATGCTCAATATCTGTCACTTTTATATCCGTATGGCGCGAATGGGGTGAGCGAAATTCATCATCAAAGCCCCTCATTAAAGGATTACGGTCATCGACTACTTCCTGACAATAGACCCCTGACAGCTTCCGAGTCAGGCTGTGCTTTTCAATTCCGTAGCGGGCATAGAGTCCCGCCTGCGCTCCCCAACAGATATGGAGCGTTGAGTAGACATGACTCTTTGCCCATTGAAAGACTGCGAGCAACTCTTCCCAGTAATCCACCTCTTCAAAGGCTAGATTTTCAACAGGCGCTCCCGTGACAATCAAGCCGTCAAAATACCGGTCCTTGACCTCCTCAAAAGTATGGTAGAATTTCTCCATGTGAGCCGCCTGTGTCGTCTTGGAACGGTGACTCGTCATGTAGAGAAAGTCAATCTCCAGTTGCAAGGGAGTATTTGCCAAAAGGCGCAACAACTGCGTTTCGGTCACAATCTTCTGCGGCATAAGATTTAAAATTAAGATATTTAAGGGGCGAATATCTTGGTGACTGGCACGGTCATCGTCCATGACAAAGATATTCTCTGCTTTTAATTGTTCAACAGCGGGTAAGGATTTTTCTAACTTAATCGGCATCGTTCACTCCTCCTTTTTTACATTATATAACAGGAGGCTATGCCGTTCAATTAGAATAAAAATAGTAATTCTTATAGTTTCAAACTATAATTAGTAGTGCATCAAGACCTTGTAATCGTAATCGCCAATCGCTTCGCGACCTTTCAAGTCATCCAACTCAATCAAAAAAGCACAGCCTGCTACAATACCGCCCAAGCGTTCAATCATGTCAATGGTTGCTTTGACGGTTCCACCTGTTGCAAGCAAGTCATCGACAATCAAGACACGCTGTCCAGGCTTGATCGCATCTGAATGCATGGTTAAGGTATCAACGCCGTATTCTTTTTCATAGTCCGCTGAAATCACTTCGCGCGGTAATTTGCCCGGCTTACGAACAGGGGCAAAGCCAATGCCCAATTCAAAAGCAACTGGACAGCCCACAATAAAGCCACGCGCTTCAGGTCCTACAATCATGTCAATCTTTTTATCCGTCGCATACTGCACAATCTCACGAACCGCATAGCTGTAGGCATTTCCATCGGCCATTAAAGGGCTAATATCACGGAAGGTAATTCCTTCTTCCGGATAATTTTCAATTGAAGCAATATAATTTTTTAAATTCATCGTATTCTCACTTTATTCTTCTATTTTACGGATACTCTCAAACATCAATGATTCCTACGGTAGAAAGGCTCTGATGTTTCATGAGCAACACTCTTCATTATATCATATTTTTTAGTATTTGAGAGTTTTTACGGTCATTTGGATTAGCTTTGATACAGTAGCACTTTCAACTATGGTCATTTCGTTTCTATTTTTATAGAGCCCAATTACTACTTCGTTAACTCGTCTTATATAATTGAACTCAAGCTAAGCACTGTGCGAAAAATAGCCATACCTGTTTCAGCTTTAGCTAGTTACAGATGTGGCAAATATTCCTAGTTCCAAAGGTATAAGTATACCTCTGGAGGCGGGAAATAGAAGTTTGCGGAGCAAACTCTCCCGAGTTTCTTCGTCATGTTTCCTAATTTGCCGTAGCCGTTGCAGGCTATGCCTGCTTTACAGGTACAGTAATAACAGTCAGGGAAGTGACTGTTATTACATAAAGAAGTGCGCTTTGAGTTCTTAACGGGCTTTGTATCTTGTGGAATTGAGTTCAGCCTAAAACCTCGGAAAAAAGAGACGCAGGTGTTCTAGCTTTAGCTAGTTACAGATGTGGCTCCCTTTAAGGGATAAACATTCCTAAAAGCTCCGCTTCTTCGTCATGTTTCCTAATTTTCATTCGCTTTTTTAACGGCTTCACATCTTAAATAGTCATATATTTCCTGAACCGTCCCCAGCGCCATCAGTTCTTGCTCAGCAACCTGCTTTTTCAGTGCTTGGTAAATGCTGCTCTCACCAATATCACGTTTCGTCGCTCCCTTATTGACCGTCATCACACCATCTGTAATCGTAACAAAGTCTAATTCTTGGAAAATATGTATCATTTTAATCAAGAGCGGTTGCTTGATTTTCAGATAGTTTGCCAACTCTTTCAATTTGTAACGAACATCAAATTCTTTGAACTGGTAGATGGTCTTGTAGAGACGCGCAAATTGTTCCCTACTACCATAGCCATCCAAGTAGTAGGGAGTAGCAATCTCATTTTTAAAATAGATAGCTTGAAAATCATGTGCTTGGAACAAATCTTTCAACACCTGTATGTCATCTGGAACCGTCGCAATTCCGATAGCTTGATGACCAGTCACATCTGGTAAGTCTTGGTTGGCATCAATCACCAGAACACCTGCTGGGAAATTCGCTTTTTTACTGCGAAGATTATAGAGTTGAACACCCTCTACCCGTAAGTCGACTAAGATCAATTGCAGGGTCGTCTGGCCATTCCATTTGTTGACGGATAGACTGACAGCCAGCTCCAAGCGCTTGCTCTGGGAAATTTCAAGCGCCAAATGCCCCAAGCCAAAAGCAACCACATCAAAGGCGGCTTTTCCTTTAGTAATGCGGAACTTGAGGTGGGCATTTTGCTGCCCCATGGTTCGAGCTGATTCGACTTGAAAATCCTTGATATAAAAGACAGGTTTTTTATGATCCATGCCGTAGGGAGCCAAACTCTCAAAGGATTTCAAGGTATCGAGGGTCAATTCTTCCAGATCCAATTCTTCATCCAGCAACAATTCTCCCTTGCTGACCTGATCCAAGCCATTGTCCAAAATATAGTTTGAGAGAGTATCCGATAATAGATGCAGCTTATCCACTTCTAAGGTCATTCCCGCAGCGCCTGCATGTCCACCAAAGGAAATAAACAAATCTTGATGCTCTTTCAAGGCTTCAAAAATATCGATAGAGGCAACCGAACGCGCAGAGCCCTTTGCCCTCCCTTCATCAATGGATAAGACGATAATCGGCTGTTGCAACTCTTCTAGCAAGCGCCCTGCCACGATACCTAAGACCCCAGGATTCCAGCCTTCCTTAGCCAAGACCTGAACAGGTTTTTCCTTGTCAATCATCTGCTTTGCCTCGTCATAAATGGCTTGGACAATGTCTTTGCGTTCAGTATTTTTCTGATCGATCATCTGGGCAATCGTCTGTGCCTGCTCCTCATCAAATCCTGTCAGTAATTCAATCGCTGGATTAGGATCATCAAGACGCCCCAAGGCGTTCAAGCGCGGTGCCAATTGAAAACCAACCGTTTCTTCTGTCAGACTTTCCGGGCTAATATCCGCTAAACTCATCAACTCCTGCAAGCCCAGTCGTTCTGTCTGCTTGAGCATGGACAAGCCATACTTGACCAAGATCCTATTTTCATCAGTCAAGCTGACCATGTCCGCAATAGTCCCAATCGCTACCAAGTCGAGCCACTCTAGCTGCACCGTTTCCAACAAGGCACAGGCTAGCTTAAAGGCCACACCGCAACCCGCTAGATGTGGAAAGGGATATTGGCCGTCTGGATGCTCCGGATGGACGATAGTATAGGCATTGGGCAAGCTTTCAGGCAAGGAATGGTGGTCTGTCACAATGACATCAATGCCGACACTCTGGGCATAGTCAATGGCTTCATGCCCTGCCACGCCATTATCAACCGTGACGATCAAGGACACGCCTTGCTGTTCAATAAAGTATTTATAGACGGATTGATTGGGTCCATAACCATCTGTAAAGCGATTGGGGAGATAGACCAAGCATTCCGCTCCCAGTTCCTCTAAGGCTTCTTTGACAATAGAGGCTGATGTCATGCCGTCAGCGTCATAATCACCATAAACTAGAATCCGTTCATTCTCTTCAATGGCGCGACGAATCCGCTCCACCGCCTCCTGCATGCCATGTAACAGATAGGGATCATGCAAATCCTCTAAACGAGGGCGTAAAAATTTTGTAAGAGCTTCCTCCGTCTGGATTCCCCGTGTATAGAGGAAGTTAGCCGCAGCCACATCCAGCCCCTCTTTTTTGGCTACTTTCGTAAATCCTTCATCTGAAATCGTTGGAACCAAGGTCCACTCATACGTTGATTGTATCACTATTGTTCTCCTTATACTCTTTGAACAGAAATTCGGTCATGTTCAATTGATACTCACTAAAAACCAATAGTAATGATTTTTACAGAGTATGAGTATGATATTTGCCTACCATTATACCATGAAGCAAGGCTGGCGTCAGCTATTGATATAGCTGTTAAGTTTATCTTTTAGAATTGAACTCGAAAAAAAGAGTGACCAACCATACAGGCATACACTTCATACTCTATAAAAATCAACATCTGACTAGGCAACAAAACCGCCCCATAGAAAAAGCCCCTACAAAAGGAGCCTTATTCTTCTACAAAAGCGGTGCGATAATTTTCATCAGAGCGCCAGCAAAGCGTTTGTACCATGGATAGGTTCGGACAAAGCTACTTAGGGTAATCTGCTCGGATTGGGCAAAGGACTCTTCAAAATCCTTGTAAATATCCGCTAGAACTTGGCGGTGTTTGTAGATATAAAGACCGCATTCAAAATTGAGATAGAAGCTGCGGAAATCCATATTGACTGTCCCGACGGTCGCTTTTTTATCATCTACAAGAACAACTTTTGAGTGAACAAAACCTGGTGTATATTCGTAAATCTCAATACCTGCTTCCAAATAGGTCGGGAAATCTGTCCGTGCAGCTAGATAGGCTGATTGCTTGTCATAAATATGCGGTAATAACAGGCGAACGGTTACCCCTCGCTTGGCTGCATAGGTCAAATTATCCAACATCTCATCATCCAAGACCAGATAAGGGGTCATGATATAGATGTACTTGGTCGCCGACTGAATCATATCGAGACAGACCCGCTTTGCTACCTCGTCTCCATCAAAGGGGCTCTCGCCATAAGGCAGGAAGAAGCCCTCCGAATCAATGATTGACTTTTCTTGGTCATGATGGTCTTTTAGGTATTTCAAGTCATTATTTTGTGTCTTTTCATTGAAATTCCACATCTGCAAAAACATGAGGGTGAAATTAGCAACAGCCTCTCCCTTGACCATAATAGCTGCATCTTTCCAGTGACCAAAGCGCTCCTTGCGATTGATGTATTCATCAGCAATATTGACCCCTCCTGTGAAGGCCACCTTGCCATCAATCACCGCAATCTTTCGATGGTCTCGGTTGTTTTGAACAGTTGATAAGGCAGGGATAATTTGAGAAAAGACCTTGGCCTTGATACCGTATTTTCTCAAGGTTTTATAATAATTATAAGGCAGAAGGGTCAGGGAATTGGTACCATCGTACATAAATCGAACTTCCACTCCCTGCGCTGCCTTTTCCTTTAAAATTTCTAGGATAGAGTCCCACATGTAGCCAAAGTCAACAATAAAATACTCCATGAAGATGTATCTTTCTGCCTGGCGCAATTCATTCAACAGGGCTTCAAACTTAGCTTCCCCAGATGAAAAATAGGTCGCATCAGTATTGGAATGAAGAGCATAGCCAACATATTGGTTCATATAGTGCGCTAGCTTCAACTGATCCTTGTCCTGCTCTGCTAGTGCATTTAGAACCTTGGGTGAGGTCTGTCCATATAGGCGTAAGAGCAAACTCTGGCGTTTAAAGGTCTTTCGGTAACGCCTGGTTTCGATATTGGACTGTAAGATAAAATAAAACAGGGCACCAAAAATCGGAATCCCGATGATAAAGATGATCCAGGTCAATTTAAAGCTGGTATTCATCGGGCGGTTAATCACCGAAATGGCTACCAAAATTGAAAAAATCTGTAAAACAGAGAGTAGGGTTGGCGCTAACAGCGTTGCTGAAGTGACCGTCCATAAAATAGCCCCAACTGTCACTCCAATCAATAAAAGAACGATAAAGGTCCGACTATAAATCAATCGCCATAGTTTTTTCATGTCATCTCCTTTCATAAGATATGAGAGCGTTAAGAGCACACAGTGCACTCAAGAGTATCCGTATCTGTAAAGCAGGCATAGCCTGCAACAGATACGGCAATATAGGAAATCTGACGAGTGAAAAGCTCCAGTGGAGGTTTTCATCCTAATTTCTAAAGGCATACTATACCCAAAGTCACAAACTTCGTTTGTCCTATTTGTTAGCCACCAACAGTCTTCCCGTAGACTGTTGGTGCTAGGAAGATTTATCCCCAAGAGGATTCCTAGCTGTAACTAGCTAAAGCGAGAACAGCTACCTATCCACTAAAGGGATTCTCAGCTGTAATCGGCTAAAGCCGAAACAGCTGCCTATCTTTTTCACATAGTGTTTAGCTCGAATTCAATTACTCAAGATATGAGAGCGTAAAGCCACTCCTAGACAAAATAGGCGACCAAATAGGAACTCTAGGCTTCGTCGTGAGTCCCCACAAAGGCAACTAAATTGTTGTGACAGCAACAATCAGATGCCTACTGTGGCCAATATTTACTAACTATAACCCCGCCATGATTGTCAGCGAGTTGTAGCTCGAATTCAATTATATACTCATTTCGTTTATACCTAAAGGTAGCAACAGCTGTAACTAGCTAAAGCCGAAACACCTGCGTCTCTTTTTACACAGCTCTTAGTCCGTATTTCATTCATCCATACTGTTGATTATTTATAATTAAAAACTGTTCGAGCGAGAAAATCCGCTAAAGTTGGAAATAAGGTATAGCATTTGTAGGCAAAGGACAAGGTCCAAGGTAGGTTGAGCTCGCGTTTTTTGGTTCCCATCACTCCAACAATCTTTTTAGCCACATCTTCAGGCTGTAACAAGAAGGCCTTGACCGACTCCAAATAAGCCCCTTCTGGGTCAGCCTGGTCAAAGAAAGCTGTCGCAATTGGCCCCGGATTGACTGTGGTTACCACGACATTGTACGCTGCCAGCTCCAAACGCAGGGCATTTGAAAAACCAATGGCCGCAAATTTGGTCGCCGAATAGACCGATGACTTGCTAGAGGCAATCAACCCTGCCATACTGACGATATTGATAATCTGACCTTTTTGCGCCTTCTTCATCTGCTCTCCGACCAATCGGGACAGGGTCATGAGGGCAAAAGTATTGATGTCAAACATTTCCCGCACTTCCTGACTGGAAAAACCTTCAAAATCCGCAAAGCGACCATAGCCTGCATTATTGACCAAAATATCAATCGTCCCGACACGTTCCTCCAGCTGACCTAGCATTTCTTTTAAGGCTGACTCATCCCGAATATCGGTATCAAAAATCAACGTATTGGCATGCCCCGCATAGAGACGCTCCAGCTTTGCCCGATCACGCCCCAACAAAACTAGAAAATCGTCTGCCAAAAGTGGTACCATGGTTTGGACCAGACCACCTGACGCGCCCGTTATCAAAATCGTTCTCACACTTCAACCTCTTCTAAATCTTTGACAATATGCACATGTTCAAACACCCTACTTGCGTCTCTCCGAAGTTGGCTTACATCCTTGGACAAAAAGCGCGGACTAATATGGTTGAGTAACAAGCGCCTAGCACCCGCATCTTTTGCGACCAGAGCCGCCTCCATATTGGTCGAATGCCCGTGCTTACGAGCAATGACCTCATCCCCCTTGCCGTAGGTCGCCTCATGCACCAACACATCCGCATTGACCGCAAGCCGCACACTGGCATGGCATTTCCGTGTATCACCTAAAATGGTCACAATTTTCCCTGGACGTGGCGGTGACACGTAGTCACTGGCAACAATTTCCGTCCCGTCCTCCAAGACCACATTTTCACCGTTTTTTACCCGACCAAAGAGAGGACCAAAGGGTACACCTGCTGCGCGCAGCGCTCCTGCATCTAGTGTCCCTTCCAAATCCTTTTGCATGACACGGTAGCCGACACAAGGTACCGTGTGATCCAACTTGTCTGCAAATACCGTGAATTTGTCTGTCTCTAGTACCTTTTCGACCTGCTCCACCTCAAATTCATGAAAATGAATCCGATACGGTAGCCGCGAACCGGACACTTTCAGACTGGTCAAGACAAACTGACGAATGCCTGTCGGTCCGTAAATATCAATATCGGTCTGCTCCTCATTTCCTTGAAAGGAACGGCTGGATAAGAATCCTGGCAATCCAAAGATATGATCCCCATGCAGGTGGGTAATAAAAATCTTGCTAATCTTTCGCGGGCGGATACTGGTCTCTAAAATCCGGTTCTGTGTTCCCTCCCCACAGTCAAAGAGCCACACTTCATTGATTTCATCGAGTAATTTCAGTGCCAAACTGGACACGTTGCGTGATTTGGAGGGTTGACCCGCTCCTGTTCCTAAAAATTGAATATACATATACTTCTTTCTATTGTTGAATATAGATTATCGCTCTCCGCCCTGACCAAGCGTAATAAGCTTGGCCTGAGTAAGGACTAGCAGCCTCTATCACCTCTTCTTGATTCAAGCCCGAAATCCGCATCCAGTCCGCACTGGCGACAATTTCCGTCAAGAGATAGGCACTTTCTACCAATTCAAGCCCTTCCTCGTCTACCGCCATTGGCAACATAAAAGCCATCTTATCCTTGACAAAAACCTTGTAATGCGGGAAAATCTGCGCAATCTCAAAAAGTAGGGCTGGGGTAATATCTTCCTCTTTTTCTGAAAAGACACGCGCCAACTCTTCCTCATTTTGATAGGCAAACCCAAAGGATTTCCCCGATAGATTCAAGCGGATAAAGGGCTTTTCTTCTGCAAAAGAGGGCTGGTCACTGAACAGCTGGAGCTGTTTGGACAAGTCCAGATAGTAGTCTGTCGCAGCTTGGGGGCTTGTCTTTTGATAGATTTCAGCAAAATAGGCATTGATAACAGAAGGCGGTGGCGTGATGAAGGCGAGCTTCTGCTCCTCTGTCAAATCAAGTAATTTCCTTGACAGATAGACTTTATCAAGACTGGTGAAGCCACCGTATTTCAAGGCTAAGTCAATATAATCCATCCGAAAACTCCTCTAATTTCCACTTGTGTTCCTTGGCAATATAACCCTTGATGATTTCAACATCGTCCTCGTAAAAACGCTTGTCAATCAAACATATGTGCCCCAAGTCATGAATCTTATAACTATCTTTTATAGGAACGCGAATCTCAAAAGGCTCAAATAGGGTCTTAATCTTGGCCAAGGTCATCATCTGAATGTGGGATTTGGCATTCTCATCTTTGGCAGACAGCATGACGTGCGGGAATTGGCTCGGTGTAAAGCTGTCATCCGTCTTGTCTAATTTATTATAAAGGACGAGGCGGGGAATGTCCAACATCTCTAACTCTTGTAAAATGCTCAAGACCACTTCTTCCTGTTCTGCGTGATTGGGATCAGAGGCATCAATCACGTGGAGCAGCAAATCCACATTCATCGATTCTTCTAAGGTTGATTTAAAGGCGGAAATCAATTCTGTCGGCAAATCTTGGATAAAACCGACCGTATCGGTCACCGTCACCCGAAAGGTATCAGACAAGTGGACCTGCTTGGTCGTTGCATCCAAGGTCGCAAAGAGTTCATCCGCTTCATACTGGCGCTTGTCGGTCAGGGCATTCAGAATGGTTGACTTACCTGCGTTAGTGTAGCCAATCAAGCCAATCTTAAAAATGCCTGACTGGAGCCTCCGCTCCCGCACCGTTGCCCGATTTTTCTCCACCACTTTCAACTGACGTTCAATATCTGCAATCTGGTTGCGAATGCTTCTGCGGTTGAGCTCAAGCTGGCTCTCACCTGGTCCGCGCGAACCAATCCCACCTGCCTGACGGCTAAGCATGACTCCTTGGCCAATTAAGCGAGGCAACATGTATTTCAACTGGGCTAAATGCACCTGCAATTTTCCCTCATGGCTTCTCGCCCGCATGGCAAAAATGTCCAGAATCAACTGCATACGGTCAATGACCTTGACACCCAAAATCTCCTCTAAATTCACATTCTGACGCGGTGTCAGACGGTTGTTGACCACAACAGTATCAATGTTATCAGCCTCAACCATGAGCTTGATTTCTTCTAATTTACCCGAGCCGACAAAGGTCTTGCTGTCATACTTTTCCCTCTTCTGGGTATAGGTTCCTTTTACCACCGCACCAGCTGTTTTTGCAAGGCTCGCAAGCTCTTCCATAGACATATCAAAGTTTTCTGTCTGCTGTAGTTCTACCCCAATCAGCAAGACCCGCTCTTCTTCTTTTCTCGTTTCAATCATGATGTTTCCCCTAAAAATTCCGTTACTCGTTGGAAAATCTGGTCCTTGACCCCCTCTTTAGATACGAGGTCAAACGCCACCTGCATGCGATTGCGAAACCAAGTCAATTGGCGTTTGGCAAAGCGGCGGGTGTTTTGTTTAACCTTTTCAACGGCAGCTTCAAGATTGATTTTCCCCTCAAAATAGGGAAAGAACTCCTTGTAACCGATGCCTAAACTTGCCTGAGCGGTCGGATGCGTTTCATATAGCCAGTTAGCCTCTACTAGTAAGCCTGCCTCCATCATCTGATCGACCCTCTGGTTAATGCGTTCATATAGGACAACCCGCTCATCTGATAGGCCAATCACCAAGGCCTCATAGGGTGGTTCTTGATTTTCCAAGTTTTGGTCAAACTGTGCCAACTCCAACTGCCTCATGGCCCGTCTGCGGTTGATTTGAGGAATCTCGATTCCCAGCTCTGCTATTTTCCCAAATAAAACCTCATCTGACAAGGTGTCCAGCTCCTTGCGATAGGCGAGAACCTCTTCATGTGTCACTTGACCGCCCAGATGATAGCCTTCAAGTAGACTTTGAATATAGAGGCCCGTACCACCCACGATAATCGGCAACTTGCCTCTTTCTTTTATCTCTTCCATCAAGCGAGTGGCCTCTGCTACAAAATCATAGGCCGAATAGCCTTCAGTCACATCACGTACATCAATCAAATGGTGGGGTGCAAGGCTCTGCTCTTCCTTGGTTGCCTTAGCTGTTCCAATATCTAGTTGCCTGTAAACTTGCTGGCTGTCACCACTAATAATCTCACCATTATACTGCTGTGCCAGATCGATTCCTAGGGCTGTTTTTCCCACCGCAGTAGGCCCGACCACTACTATTATCTTTGTTTTCATCTTTTTCCTTGAAAATTTTTTGTTTTTTCGCTACAATCTATTATAACACAAGTAAAGGAGAAACAACTATGGCTAAAGGTTTTGGAAAAGGTTTCTTGACAGGAGTTGCTAGCACAGTTGCTCTTGCCGCAGGTGCGATTTTTACCATTCATAAAACAATTATCGAACCTGAAGAAAAGAAAGAAGCGTTCATCGAAGAAAATCGTAAAAAAGCAGCACGCCGTCGCGTCGCACATTAAAAAAATGCTCCAGTGGAGCATTTTTTCATGAGCTTGAAAACAGGAAGACGAGTTATACCCCACTGGGGTATTTTTTAAGGTGCTGAAAAACAAGAAAGCGCATCTGCAATCCCAGCTTTCACCAAGCATACAAAGAAATGAGAACTTCTTTCTCCACTCTCTTTTTGTTTGATTACACAATCACATCTTCTTTTTCAATCACGAAAATCGAAACCATCATGGCAATGGTGACGATGATGAGACTGACGACAAGGGGAAACCAAGAGGCCGCTACAGAATAGCTATAGCCCAAGGCTACAGGCCCCACCGCCGCAATGAGATAGCCACCTGTCTGCACCATACCAGAAAGACGAGCTGTTGCCTGACTGTTGCTGGTTTTGAGCGATAGCGACAGCATCATATAAGGGAAGAGGGTGCTGACCGATACTCCTAAGAAGAGATGAATCCAGAGCCACATTGTAAAACTAGCTGATGCGAATAATATCAAAACCAAGCCCAACAAGGTCAAGCACGATAGACCAAGCATCAAGACTGCACGCTGTTCTTTCTTCAGGCGAGAGATAATACCTGGTGTAATCATCGACATCGGAATACTCACCAAGCTAAAAATCCCTGCTAAAAACCCTGCCTGTGCCTGCTCTATCCCTGCAGTTTGTGCCATGGTCGGAAGCCAGGTCAGCTCCGTATAAAAGAGCATGGACTGAAGACCACTAAAGACAAGAAAAGTCACTGCCGCCTTGTTCTTCCAAAGCGACACCGTTGTTTTCTCCTGCACCTTTTCGTCCACCCGATGACTCTCTTTCATATTGGGTAACCAGCAGACAAACGCAAGACCGATGAGCCCCGTTACTAGGAGAATTAAAAATTGCCAAGAAGTCGCAGAGACAATCGGTACTGCGACCATGGACGCAAGCGTTGATGTAACCCCCATAACCGTTATGTAGAGAGTTGTATACAGACCGATTCGTTGCGGGAAATTCGCCGCTACAATACTAGGCAATAGCACATTGATGACCGCAATCGTTGCCCCCACCACAATCGTTCCTAGGTATAGAAACGGAAGATTGACGATCCGCAACAGCGAACCAAGCACCATGAGGAACAACACGCCACCCATTAAGCGCTCCATGCCTAGCATACTTGCCAATTTCGGAGCAAGAGATGAGCAGAAAGCAAACATCAGCAAGGGAATGGAGGTAAGAATTCCCAACTCATTGACCAACACACCCAAGCTACTCGCAATATCGGTTAAAATAGGCGGAATGGCTGTAATGGGCACGCGCATCACTGCACCCAACATCACGATTCCAAGTGCAATAAAGAAAGTTTGTTTCTTCATGGATACCTCATTCTATTCAATGGAAGTTTTTTCTTTGATGATACTCACGCCATTATATCACAATTTAGGCGAAGAAGATAGCACTACAAAGACATTTCTATCCAGATATAGTCTCTAGCTATATCACTTCTTTTAAAATAACTATTTTTCATTTGTGTGGAAATTCGATAGAATAAGAACATCAACGAGAAATGGAGAACGAATATGACAAGATCACGATTTCAACTAGTAGGTTCCCTCTTACGTCCAGCAGATTTACGGGCATACAAGACACAGATTGAACACCGAGATGACATCCGCTATCCTTTTTACCAAGATTTCCCTGGCTACCAAGAGACAGAGACCAAGGACATCAAAACCATCGTCACTGAGCAAAAAGAAAAGGGCATTGACATCGTGACGGACGGTGAATATTCCAAATCCATGTGGCACCTTGACTTTGTCTGGGGTCTTAGAGGAATTGAGCGCTACATCGCTGAACATGGTTATACCTTTAAAGATCATGATGGCGGGCATTTTGAGACGCGAAAAGACATCGGAATCCGTATCACTGAAACACTCTCTGGAAAGAACCATCATTTTATCCAGATTTACAAATTGGTTCAAGCAGAGGCAGGTGATACAGCTACCAAATTAACCGTTTGGGGGCCTGCCCATGCCTATACCGAGTTAGCAGTCTTTGATGGCTTGTATGGAGAAGGTCAGGTCTATCCGACAGCTGATGCTTTAAAAGCAGGGCTTATCCAAGCCTACAAAGAATTCCTCGAAGACTACAAGGTGGCAGGTGGTAGCATTATCCAATTTGATGACTGTCTTTGGGAATTGTTTGACGAGAACAACCCTGCTAGCTTCTTTGCGGACGGAAATGCTGGTCTGGCTGATTTGGCAGATGCCTTTGTCGCCCTCAATAATGAAGTTGTTGACTTTGCCCATGAGCTTGGCTTGACGGTCTGGACCCACAATTGCCGTGGAAACTACGAAAGTCGCCATGCAGCAGGCGGCACCTATGAAGCCATCGCACAGAAATTCCTGCGTGACCAACACTATGACCGCTTCTTCCTCGAGTGGGATGACGAGCGAGCAGGTGATTTGAAGGCGCTTGAAAGCCTCAAAGATTCCAAGGCTGAAATCGTCTTAGGCCTTCTCTCTAGTAAGACCAATACCCTCGATGATGAAAAGCGTGTCTACCAATTGCTCGAGCAAGCTAGCACCATCATTCCAAAAGAACGCCTCTACCTCTCCCACCAATGTGGCTTTGCCTCATGTGATTCTGGAAATGAACTGTCTGTAGCGGAACAATGGGCCAAAATCAAACAAGGCCAAGAAATTGCTGACAGATTCTGGGCGGACCTATAAGAGTTAAAATAGCACAATCCTGTTTTAGCTAAAGCCTTGCTCTAAACAAAAGCATAGAAACCTCGTTTCTATGCTTTTTATCGTCTTTTCGTTTCCTTTTAGTACTCGCTCCAATAGTCTGAACTTGGAAATAAAACGAGTATAACTCGTATCAACAAGCTTTTGTATCTTAGTAATTGAATTCGAGCTAAGCACTGTGTGAAAAAGATAGGCAGATGTTTCGGCTTTAGCCGATTACAGCTGTGGCTACCGTTAGGTATGAACGAAATGACGATACAATCTAAAAGAAAATACTAAACCGCATCCATCTATCCTCAACCGCTTCAAAACGATAGGCCAACTGGTGCTGATTCAAAATCTGTTGGACGATAAAGAGTCCCAAGCCAGTCCCTCCGTCTTTTTTACTACGGCTGTAGTCTGGTCGATAGAATGGTTGGAAAATCTTCTCCACCTGCTCTTTTGTCAACACCTTTTCCGCTTCATTTTCAACGATGAGCTGATGTCCCTCTAGTCGGAGTACAATTTCTCCGCCGGCACGAGTATAATGAAAAGCATTATCCAGCAGATTCTTAATGGCTTTGAGAAGATAGGTTTGGTTCCCTTCTACATCTAGTGGTTCTAGTTTTACCGAAAAGCGATAGCCCTGAACTTCCGACAAGGTCTGGTAAAAACCGACCTGTTCCATCAAGGTATCCGACAGAGAAAACTTCTGATTCAAACCATCTGCAACCTGCATTTCTAACTTAGACATGTCTAAAATTGATTGCACCAATTGCGATTGGTGCTCTAAAATGTCACGGCATTTTTTTAAGTATTTCTCACGGTCTTTAAATTCTCCAACACCATAAATCATCCCATCGACGATGCCCAGCATGCCTGCGATGGGCGTTTTTAATTCATGAGAAGTCATCTGTAAAAATTCTGCCTTGCTCCGCTCACTCTCTACCACTTTCTCCGTTTCAAGTCGCAAGGCTGCCATATTGCGCAAAAGGCTATCATACAGTGTGTTGACATCTTGGGCCAAATCGGCAATCTCATCTCGTCCTTCCACCTGACAGGCCACATCAGGTGAGAGGCTAACCATCTTGCGTGTGGTCTCAGAAATCTGCTGGAGGCGCTTGGTCGAAACGCGACTATAGATATACGATAGACCTGTCCCTAAACATAGAAAAAAGATAAGGAAATACGGTGACAGATGAAATAAAACCTGACTTGCATCTGAAATGGGTTGTAAAGAATACTCCCCCTCTAGGGTATAGATTTTCCCATCCTTATCCAAGACGGTCTCGTTCATCTTCTCCCATTCTGTATCTTCTGAAAAAAATGGATTCACTTCCAAGGTGATTGGCTGATCTAGACCCTCGACCTCCACTTTGGGATAATAGACACTTCCTTCCTTATCAGATAGGCTGAACCACATCCGACTATTTTTTTGGTCGTATCGCTGTAAAAGGACTTCAATATCCGATATGGACTTTCCCTGCAAACTTTTCGATACATAATCAAATTCCTGCTTGACCTCGGTGATTTTGACAGACTGATAATAAATCGGTACCACAAAATACAAGGTCGTCAGTAAGGCTGTTACAACCAGAAAGATTAAACTACTGGTCCAGAGAAAATGTCGTTTCGCGATCTTCACTATTCATCTCTCCCTAGTTGATACCCCATCCCTGTAATCGTGACCAAAGGAATTCCTGGAATTTTCTTGCGAATATTTTTAATATGGTTATCCAATACCCGCGTATCAAGCTCGCTATAGCCCCAGATGCCATCCATCAATTGCTCACGGGTGACTAGATGATATTTTCGCTTAGCTAGGGTTTCAATCAGCTCGTACTCGGTCTTTGTAGGAGACATTTTTTCCCCTTTCCAATAAACCGTACAATCTTCCAAGGAAACGCGGAGTTCGTCTACAACGATTTCAGAATAGGTCGCTGTACGGCGCAAGATATTCTCAATCCGCTTGACCAAGATGAGCGGTGAAAATGGCTTGGTCACATAATCGCTAATCAGATGGTTAAAGCTGACTAATTGCGTGTATTCATCATCCAAAGCTGTCAACATCATGACTGGAACTTGAGAATGAAGTCGGATTTTTTTCAATACATCAAGACCATTGACTGTCGGTAGCATGATATCCAAAATAATCAAGTCAAAATTGTCTTTCGCGAAGCGCTCCAAGGCCTCTCCACCGTCCATGACAGATGTTACTTGATAACCATGTTCTTTTAAAAATTCGCAAATAACTTGATTGATGGTTGCATCATCTTCTACGACTAAAATCTTATACATTATCTTTCTCCTTTTCCTATCTTAATGTCTTCCTACCTGTTTTTTGAAATAACAAGCACCATCCATTATACACCAGTTTCAGAAAAGTGTCTGGCGACTACTCAAAAAACAGATAAAGCACAGATTCCCTGCTTTGCTGATTATCCAAATTTCCGTATAAAATGGTAGCTGAACAGTCTCTTGCCTACTCAGCCAACTTCTATTTGTGGTTAGATTGAGAAAGAAATAGGACAAGGAGGTAGCAGATAGCAGGGGGGACACTAGCTCAGCACTATAGTATGGCTAGCTAAAGATCTTTCCTTGAAAAATCCCAATAAGCTCAGCCCTAATCGGTGTCTTATCTTGACCAATATGAGGACAACTGCTACACTGAAAGTCCAGCTGATACAGAAGAGCAAGCCTGTCAATAGAGCACTTTTCATCGGGTATCGCTTGAGATAGAGGATCGCACGAGTAAACGAATGCATGAGTTCTCCTTTCCTTCCCCACTGTAATTTCAGTATATCAAACGCTCACCTTCTTTCTCTAATACTCCTCTGTTTTTTCTCTACGTTTTACGTTCTTCCGATGTTGCTTAGACATCGCACTACTCAAACATCTGTTACGAACTGACAAAGAGAGCAGACCTCACAGTCTACTCTCTTCATGACGATTCTTCTCTCGTATTATTTTTTACGATTTTTGACAAACAAACCTGTCAAACCTGCCAAAGCGACCCCAACAAAGGACAGGAGACTAGGCACTGCATTGGTTCTCGGTAAAACGCGGCCACTCTTTCCCAGATCTTGTTGATCTTTCTTGCCAACGACTGTCTCTCCACCGTCTTTTTTGTCCGGTGTTTTCGCTATTTTCTTTTTGACTTCCTTGATACCGATTTCCACGACTTCATCAATAGCGGGTTTGGTAATCGTGTCTGAAATCACTATGCGAGATACAAGGGTTTCCCCTTGCATTTTTACTTCTGCGACAACTGTCCGCACACCTGCCACACCTTTTGTGACAAGGCGTTTTTCACCCTTTGGCAAGTCCGCATTTTCTTTGGTGATTGTTTGGTATGGAACTGCTTCTTCACGTGTTTCTTGGCGAGTGATGATCTCAGCCTTAGGCTTGCCTGACTGGTCTGGCGTTTCTGCCTTAGGAGCAGGCTCACTCGGTTGACTCGGATTTTCTACCTTAGGAACAGGCTGGGCAGGTACAAGCGGAATCAGGGGCGTACCTGATAGGATACGATACAAGTCATTAAACTTCTTCTGCCGTGGATAAATATCCCGATTGAGAAATCCTACAAAATCACTCCTCTTACCTCCAGCTTCTATAGAGGCGTAGACATCATAAAACATTTCCTTGAGTAGGGTTCACAGTTCTTGATTATCTGGAAATTGCTTATGCTTCTGCTCCAAGTCACGAGCGATATATTCCATAGTTCCGTAGTGAAAAGCATTGTACAAGTTACTTAAACGTCTAGCTAGTTCTTGATTTGTCAAGTTGGCATCTATTTCAGGATTTAAACTGTAAAACGATTGCAAATAGCCGTCTAACATGTCGCCAATTGCCGACCATGTATACATTTGACCGTCGTATAAACTCGCATCTGTCAATTCTGGCAACTGTCGAATGTCTCTAAAAATCATTATAGCCTTTTCTACAGTTTCACTTTCTTCATCTTTCAAGGCCTGAATATTGGCTTTTTTGGCTGCAAATAAGGCATTATCAACTTCTATCTCAGACTGAGCAACTTCTATTTGTTTTTTGAATTCCTCTTTTTGTTCTGCGGTCAAATAGGCTAAACTGTCAAGCTCAGCGCGAGAGCTCACTCGCTTTTGAGAGATAAAGTCATGCGCTACCATCGGTAGAGGACTGGCAGTCGTTGCAGTCAAGGGCGCCTCTTGGTTCCCTTCATTCGGTGTTGGTTGCTCAGCCTGTATGGCATGCGGTGCTACCGCTACTAAGGCAGCAGTCGCTGCTAGGTATAGTTGTTTTTTCATATCAGTTTTCCCTCTCTACTTCAATATCGTGACTAATCTAGTCCAATCTTACGACCATTATATAGAAAAAAGAGGGGGGTGACAAATCAAGGTCGAATAAATATGTTATCTAAAAATCCGAATATTTTTTTGAATTTCCTTCCAAAAATATCTAAATTCCAATCCTTAATCACTTTCTATATCAAAATGATACGAATAACCCGAATTTCTCTCTGACATCTGTGGTCTATCTATTTTTTTAACTTGCAATCTACAGATAAAACATAGAAAATCTTTACCTTGTCTACAAATGAAACGTAAAAATCCCCCAGAATAAGCTGAGGGATAGGGATTTTAGAAACTATAGGGATTTTTTCTTAGGAGCTTGTTTGTGGAGATGAACACTGATAGGCTCTACCGCAAGTAAGCTATCCATCAACTGCTGATCGCTCATCTTCCGACTCAGAAGCACCTGATACTCCAAGACCATGACCTCCTTCTTTTTCTTATACTGGACGGATAGCAATTCGACCTGCTGGCAAACCTTGCCCAATTGGTTGTCCACAAAGCCTTGTTTTTCACACTCTTTCGGAAGGCGAATCAACAGATAACGTCGCTCTTGATTGATTTGGGCAAAACGTGTATTCTCTAATATCAGCACCATCAACCCCAAGAGGAGGGTGATTGCAATCGCTAGCGTCACATGCCCCATTCCCGTCGCAAGACCAATCGCCGTCGCCATGAAGACCGCTAAGAGCTCCTTTGAACTCCCTGCTGCCGATCGAAAACGAATCAGACTGAAGGTCCCTGCGACTGCGACACTGGTACCAAGACTTCCATTGATTAAAAAGATGATGACCGCAATCAAGCTAGGCAACAAACTCAAGGTCACCACAAATTCCTTGGTGTAACTAGTCTTATACTTGTAAATCCCTGCAAGCACAAGACCCAAAACGAGACTGGCAGCTAAACTGATTCCTAGCTGTCCTACCGTGACATTGGTCGTAGTGCTCGTGAAAATACTCCTAAACAACTGCGTTTCCATGGCGCTCACCTCCCTTACTTGCCTGTGCTAGACGATAGGCAGTTCCATATTTTGAAAAAGATTGCTTTTCAATCTGGTATTTGGCTAGTAACTCAACCAACCAAGCTGGCTGCTCCTCTGGCACCTTGATTTCCATGATGACCTTATCGTGATCAAGCAGGGGGGCACCAAATTTCCCTGCAAACACATCAACATGGACATCACGATACAGAAGATTCTGATCCACCGTTACGCGCACCTTTCTATCCTCTTTTCCTTTAAAAGACACACGGTCATAGTAGATATACATTTTGGGATTGATAGACCCATAGCGTTCCCGCAAGGTTACTAGTTCTGATGCCACCTTTTCATCGCAAATGGTCTCATCCACCGTTCCTTTTTCCACATAATTCATCACCACAATCGGCGTTGAGGTCAGGCGGTACTTGAACCCTATGCCATTTTCTTTTTTCTTGACTTCTAAAAAAGCCTGACTATCCGGAGATGGTGTGGCATCATAGACCCGCATCCTCACTTTTTCTCGACCATTCTTCTTTTCGATGGCATCCTGAATCATGTCAAATTGTTCATTATCAAAATAAAGATTGGTAATGGTGGACTTGGCATAATCGTCTGCCACCATGTGGGCGCGCAATTCCTGTTCAAACTGGGCAAATACCTTTTTGTCTACAATATACTTTGATTCTTTCCGTCTAAACTGTCTCTGAACAATTCTTGTTTTCATGTGTCACTTCCTTTATCCTTGATGAAGCTAGGATATCAAAGAAAGATGAAAGAAAACTGAAAGTTTCATTAAAGAAATCTTAAACAGAATAGTTGGGGTCTCTTGATAAATATGTTATTGTATAGTCAAGTAACCTCTATCCTTATCAACTATCAGCTTTTGCTTTTTGATATTTTCTGAACGAGTGCGAACGCAAACAAACTCCAAAAGAGTTTCAATTGCTCCTTTTTAACTCTAAGATCTCAAAAATACCGTTCTTAGCACCGACCTTACTGTTGCTAATAATTCCACTACGGCGAAAATATCGCTGTTAACTCACTGATACCCTATAAAAATCAAATTCTGACTAGGCAACGAAACCGCAGGTAGTTGAAATAGTTGAGAACTATTTCAAGTTGGAAATAAGAAAAGTACTACTTTTCTCAACAGTTCATTAAGCTGAGTTAACAATGTCAGAGTTTGATTTTTGACGAGTATTAGTTCGCCACTTCTTTAAGAAGTATAGACAAGGTCAGATAATCATGAAATGATACTGTTGATTTTTATTGAATATGCAACCAAGAATGGAGTATGACTATGTACGAATTTTGCCTTGAATACGGCTGTTTTCCCGTTAAAAAAATCGATGATTTTGGCGAACATCGCAAGGAAATCCCTGATTTTCTAATAGATGATGGGGACTTGATTGCCCAACTAGAACACATCAACCAGCTGTTTCATGAATTATTTCTGACCATCGAATGCAAATTTGACTATATCGGCAAGCAATCCCCAGAAAAAATTGCGGTCATCCACACCCTCTATGACGACATCGCAGAGCAGCTCCTCGCTAAATACGGTGAAACAGAGAAGATTAAGATTGAATTATTTTTATTATAGTCAAATGAATGAACTTTGATACATCGTCACTTTCGACTTGCCGTACTCATACTCAATGAAAATCAAGTACTGTCCGCGTCTCAGTCCCTTCTCTGAAAGTTCATTCATTGACTATATAAAGCTCTGCTAACTGAACATTCGATTTTTCGATTTTCGTGAGCAGAGCAATCCACAGCAAATACTTTTTGCTGTGGTAAAAGTGGGAGTGTGACAGAAGTCATGATTTCGTTGAAATCGATTATCCTCGCTTTTTAGTTTCTGGGCTCGGGCTAAAATAATCCACTGGATTATTTTACTCCGCAGGAAGTCGCTACCGTCCGCACCATCTAAGAAAAGTATCATAAAAGAACTCTTTTTTAATCAAAAAAACTTGGAAATCCAAGTTTTTTCTTGTATCAATAGAAAATTGAAAGAAGATTCGTTCAATCACGATGCTCTACTTCATCTGCTTGATAACGCTCTTCTCCCCACCAGTAAGGCATGAGGTCTTTTAAAATCACCATCTCACGCTTTTCATAATCAAGCATGATTTCCATGTTTTTGTTCTGAGGCGATAGTTGCATGAGAAATTCACGACAGGCACCACAAGGCATACCTGACCCACCTCCATACGGAGGTTTGTCACGAAAGGCAATCATGCGCTTAATGGTCGTTTGACCCGATTGTTGGTACATGTTAAAAGCAGCTGCACGTTCTGCACAAAGATGAAAGACACCTGCCGTTCCCTCCATACAAAAGCCCGTGAAAATCTCTCCATTTTCTGCTTCAACAGCAGCCACCACATGGTGAGCATAGACAAAGGGGGTAACTTCTACTGGAGCGTACTGCCTCTGTGCCTCTTCATATAGTTTGGTCCAAATGTCCATTTTTCTCTCCTTTTATTCTCTCTAACATCAACGATTAGCGAATCTCCGCACCGATTTCTTCGAGTGCTTTTGAAATTTTTTTCATATCCTTAGCCACTTCCTCATCGGTCAAGCTATCATTGGGATTTTGGAAGGTCAAGTTGTAGGCCATGGATTTTTTATCTGCCTCAATGTTACTACCGGTATAAATATCAAAGAGACTCACCTTGGTCAGACGCTTCACATTGGCAGATGAAATGGCATCCAGAATCGCTTGGTGCTGGGTGTCACGGTCAACCAAGAGGGCAATGTCACGGCTAACTGCTGGGAATTTTGAAATCTCAACGAATGCCTGAGCTGGTTGAAGCGCAGCTTCCAATGCATCGACATTGACTTCCGCCACATAGGTTTCAGGAATACCGTAGTCTTTCGCTAGCTGCGGATGTACTTGCCCCACAAACCCAATCACCTGACCGTCTAGCTCAAGCTGGGCTGTCCGTCCTGGGTGAAGAGCCGCTAAGCTACTAGTTGCCACATAATGGACTTCAAGCGAATACTTGGCAAAGAGAGCCTCTAATACCCCTTTTGCGTGGAAGAAATCAACTGGCACTGCTGCTGTTTGGAAATCTTTTTCGGCTACGAGACCTGTCAAAGCAAAGGCAAACTTGGTGATTTCCTGTGGTAGATCTTGGAGTGGGTCACCCGCCTGTTCAAAGACTTTTCCGATTTCATACAAGGCCAAATCCTTATTCTTACGCGCCACATTGTAGGCTACGGTCTCCAGCATACCTGAAATCATATTTTGACGAAGCGCAGAACGATCGACTGTCATCGGCCACATCAATTCGGTGACGGTGGTTGGTGCAAGGGTAAACGCAACAGCCTTCTCAGGAATTGTAAGCGCATAGGTAATAACCTCGCTCAAGCCTGCACCTTCTGCTAGATTGCGAATCTGACGGCGAATTTTTTGGCTGATCGTCAATTCACCTGCTGTTCCGTCTTCTTTTGGCAAAGTGGTTGGCAGATTGTCATAGCCGTAGATCCGCGCAATTTCTTCAACCAAGTCTGCTGGAATGCGAATATCCCAACGGCGACGTGGCACTTGAACGGTAAAGGTTTCTTCATCACCTGCAATTTCCATCCCCAAACGGCGGAAAATGTCCGCGATATCGCTATAGAGAAGGCTGGTTCCCAAGGAGCGATTGACATAGTCCAGACTAGTTGAAACGGCTACTGGGCTAGTCTCTACTTCGCCCGCAGAAACGACACCTGCTAGAACCCGCCCGCCTGCTAGATCTGCAATCATGCTGGCTGCCGCATCCATTGCTGCCGCAATATCTGCCACGTTAATCCCTTTTTCAAAACGAGAAGATGATTCAGAGCGGAGATTCAATCGACCAGATGTTTTTCGGATGGATTGGCCGTCAAAAAGAGCTGCTTCTAGGACAATGTTTTTCGACTGGGCATCAATTTCTGTCGCAGCACCACCCATGACACCACCGAGGGCAACCGCCTTATCGGCAACGGAAATCACGATGTCATCCGCTACTAATTCACGCTCGACTTCATCCAGGGTCACCAAGGTTTCATGGTCTCTGGCATCACGCGCCACAATGGTCTTGCCTTCAAATTTATCTAGGTCAAAAGCGTGCATGGGTTGTCCAAAATAGAGCAAGATGTAGTTGGTCACATCGACCACATTGTTAATCGGACGAATCCCTGCATTCATCAAGAGGTTTTGCAACCACTGAGGACTCGGTGCAATGGTCACATTTTCAATCACACGTACACGGTAGGTTGCAACCTTTTGAGACTCAATGGCCACCTTAATCACATCGCTGGCTGACTTGTCTGTTTCGACAAGCGGAAACTCTTTGAAGTGAGGAGTTTTGTCATAAATCGTTGCGACTTCATGGGCTACCCCACGCATGGAAAGCGCATCCGCACGATTAGGTGTGATAGACAACTCAATCACTTCATCATCCAAGTCAAGATAGGCAAAAACCTCCTCACCATTGACCGCATCAGCTGGCAGAATCTGAATCCCGTCCGCAAACTCTTTTGGCACCACCGAGTCCGAAATCCCCAGTTCTCCGAGCGAACATATCATACCGAGCGATTCCAAGCCACGGATTTTCCCTTTTTTAATCTTGTAGTTGTCTGCAATGCGTGCGCCTGGAAGGGCCACCATGACCTTGATTCCTGCACGAACATTCGGTGCTCCGCAGACGATTTGACGAGGCGCTTCTTCACCCACATCAACTTGGCAGACGTGAAGGTTCGTTTCTGGCACATCTTCGCAGGACAGGACTTCTCCGACCACAATTTTTGACAGACCTGCCGCAGGAGACGTCACGCCTTCTACCTCAATTCCTGTCGTTGACATTTTTTCAGCTAAATCCTTACTTGGCACCTCAATGTCAACTAATTCTTTTAACCATTTGTAACTTACTAACATCTTACTTCCTCATTTTTCTTCATTTATCCGCTTTTTTAGGAGCCAGTCAATATCTATGGTTTCTCCCGTCACGTATTCATGCTCACTAAAGCGTTCAAAGCCATACTTGAAATAAAACTTCTGCGCCTTGAAATTCTTCTCCCAGACACCTAACCAAGCCCAGCTAAAACCGCCTGCTACTGCTTTTTCAAGGGCAAATTCAAACAAGGCCTTACCCAAACCATAGCCTTGGTAGGATTTCAAGACATAAATCCGCTGAATTTCAAAGGCATTTTCCAATTCATGCTCGGTCTGCGCCTCACCCCAATTGACCTTCAAAAACCCAACGGGCTGACGATTATGGAGGACAAAGTAGTAGGCAGATTCTGGATGGCCCCACTCTTTTTCCAAGGTTTCAAGAGCCAGATCATGGGTATAAAAATAGTCCAAATCTGCCTCTTTGATAAATTCTCCAAAGGTTTCACGAAAGGTCTGCATGGCCATTTCACGCAACAGTGGCAATTCTTGTTTCTTGATTTCAACAATCATCTTGACACCTTACTTGAACTGCTCAGAAAAGCGGACATCGCCTTGGTAGAAACCACGAATGTCATTAATTCCATATCGGAGCATGGCAATCCGTTCCTGACCAAGTCCAAAGGCAAAGCCAGAGTATTCTGTTGGATCGATTCCGCTCATTTCAAGCACCTGAGGATGCACCATACCAGCCCCCAAGATTTCAATCCAGCCTGTCTTCTTGCAGACATTGCAGCCCTCGCCCCCACACTTGAAGCAGGATACGTCTACCTCTACAGACGGCTCTGTAAATGGAAAGTAAGACGGACGCAGACGAATTTGACGGTCAGCACCAAACATTTTCTTGACAATCATCTCAAGCGTACCTTTTAAGTCGCCCATGGAAACATTTTTCCCGACAACCAAGCCCTCAATCTGATGGAATTGGTGGCTGTGGGTCGCATCGTCTGTATCCCGACGGAAGACGCGCCCTGGAGAAATCATCTTCAAAGCGCCCTTTGAAAAGTCATGCTGATCCATAGTCCGCGCCTGAACAGGACTAGTATGGGTCCGCATTAGGATTTCGTCTGTGATGTAGAAAGTATCTTGCATATCACGGGCTGGGTGATCTTTAGGCAAGTTCATACGCTCAAAGTTGTAATAGTCTTTTTCCACCTCAAAGCCATCCACAATTTGAAAACCCATGCCGAGGAAGATATCCTCGATTTCCTCACTGGTCTGGGTCAAAACATGGCGAAAACCTTGTTTGACTGCGCGTCCTGGCAAGGTCACATCGATGGATTCTTGGGCGAGTTGCGCCTTGATTTTTTCTGCCTCAACCAGCGCTGCTGTTTCCTCAAAAGCCTTGGTCAAGACATCGCGGACCTCATTGACCTGCTTGCCGACGATTGGTTTCATCTCGTTTGATAGGTCTTTGAGCCCTTTTAATAAATCTGTCAGAGAGCCCTTTTTCCCGAGTACAGCGACCCGCAATTCTTGCAAGTCTTTGGCATTTTCATGACGAATCTTTTTCAGTTCATCTAGCGTTGATTGTCTTAATTCCGCTAATTGTTGTTCAATTGTTGACATATTTCCTCCAAAATAAAAACGCATGACCACACCTAATCGGAGCGTTGTCACGCGGTACCATCCGTTTTCATTTGCCTGTCGCAAACCTTTATTTTTAAGTCCTTGTACGAGTGAATTCGACCTATTTTCACTGAATGAGCTTTCAGTCACGGCTCATCTCCCTGGACAGTTTCCCTAGATGTACTAGTCTCGCAGACCTCTATTCAATTACTACCATTCTAGCAAAAATAGTACGATTTTGCAATGGGGAATTGATTCTATGCACGACGTACGCATGAAAAGTTTCCCAGTGAGCTTTCGTCCTTAGAAAGCATTTTAAAACAGGCAAAACATTCGGTCTCCCCAGTATTGAATCTACTTCCCAAATAATTGTGGTAAATAGTCCT
>NZ_SPPD01000109.1 GCF_004570575.1 Streptococcus cuniculi | reverse complement strand
GCATATTTCACAAACACATTTCCTCACTTGATCTCGGCCCAATCCTATTAGTTTCATGTTACTTGTGAGTCTACGAAGGGAAGCGCTGGCTGGACTGTGGCTCCTGAAGGGTCACGACAGGCCGGCTGCAGGAGACACCTGCCGGAGAAGCCCTTCCCTCACTCCAGGGCCACACGGGGTTCCCTGGGACACGAAGCTCATCTGAACTCCTTGGCCACCGACCTTGCCGTGGGCATCTCAGGCCCCCAGATTCTCCAACCTCCTCCCCACTTGCGTTCTGGGGGCGGCCCTCTGTGCTCACGCTTCCCCCTCCAGTGGCTGAGGTTCGGCTGGGAGCACAGACAGGTCCCCAGCCCTCACCTGCGGCCTTCAAAACCTGAGTAGGGTCCTCAGG
>NZ_SPPD01000108.1 GCF_004570575.1 Streptococcus cuniculi | reverse complement strand
AGGTATTCCTGGGCATTCGTTTCGAGGTCAAGGGCGCTGAAAACGTCCCGGACCAGCCTTGCGTGATTCTGTCGAACCACCAAAGTACCTGGGAAACGTTCTTCCTCTCGGCGTACTTTTCGCCGTTGAGCCAAGTGCTTAAGCGTGAGTTGCTGTACGTGCCGTTCTTTGGCTGGGCCATGGCCATGTTGCGGCCGATCGCCATGGACCGCGACAACCGTTGGGACCGCGTCTCCCAGGCTTACAACCTGATCGTCGACGGCCAGGCCGAATTCAACGCCGCCACCGCCCAGGAAGGCCTCGAAGCCGCCTATGCGCGTGGCGAGAGCGATGAGTTCGTCAAAGCCACCACCGTCGGCGAGCCGGTCAAAGTTGAAGACGGCGATGCCGTGGTG
>NZ_SPPD01000107.1 GCF_004570575.1 Streptococcus cuniculi | reverse complement strand
GCGCAAGGACGCGCGCCCCGGCGAACTGATCGACGCGGCGCTCGATCTGTTCGTCGAGAAGGGCTATGCCGCCACGAAGGTGGACGAGGTGGCCGCGCGTGCCGGCGTCTCCAAGGGCACGCTGTTCCTGTATTTCCCCAGCAAGGAAGACCTGTTCAAGGAGGTCGTGCGCCACAACATGGGCCGCCACTTCGCCGAATGGGACGTGGAGATCGAGCAGTACCCGCACGGCACGTCCGAGCTGCTGCGCCATGCCTACGACCTCTGGTGGACGCACATCGGCTCCACCAAGGCGTCGGGCCTGTCCAAGCTGATCCTGAGCGAGGCGCACAACTTTCCCGACATCGCGGCGTTCTACCGCGCCGAGGTCGTCCTGCCGAGCAACCGCCTGATCC
>NZ_SPPD01000106.1 GCF_004570575.1 Streptococcus cuniculi | reverse complement strand
AGGTTCTCCGCCTGGTACGAGATCTTTCCGCGCTCGCAATCGATGGACGTGAACCGCCACGGCACCTTCGACGACGTGATCAAGCGCCTGCCCGAGATCCGGGAACTCGGCTTCGACGTGCTCTACTTCACGCCGATCCACCCGGTGGGCCGGACCAACCGCAAGGGCAAGAACAACACCCTCAAGGCCCTGCCGGGCGACGTCGGCTCGGTCTACGCGGTGGGCGCGGAGGAGGGCGGCCACGAGGCCGTGCACCCCGACCTCGGCACGCTGGAGGATTTCGAGCGGCTGGTGGCGGCAAGCCACGCCTCCGGCATGGAGATCGCCCTCGACTTCGCGATCCAGTGCTCGCCCGACCATCCCTGGATCAAGGACCATCCCGAATGGTTCGAGTGG
>NZ_SPPD01000105.1 GCF_004570575.1 Streptococcus cuniculi | reverse complement strand
GCGCAGCATCGTCAGGCGGTCGGGGCCCATGCCGAAGGCGAAGCCGATGTACTTCTCCGGGTCCAGCCCCATGTTGCGCACCACGTTCGGGTGAACCTGGCCGGAGCCCGCCACCTCCAGCCAGCGGCCGGCGAGCGGACCGTCCTGGAACTGGATGTCGATCTCGGCGCTCGGCTCGGTGAACGGGAAGAACGACGGGCGGAAGCGCATCTTCACGCCGTCGACCTCGAAGAACGCCTTGCAGAACTCCTCCAGCACCCACTTCAGGTTGGCGATGTTGGCCGCCGTGTCGATCACCAGGCCCTCGACCTGGTGGAACATCGGCGTGTGGGTCTGGTCGGAATCGTGCCGGTAGGTCCGGCCCGGGATGATCACCCGGATCGGCGGCGTCTGAGAC
>NZ_SPPD01000104.1 GCF_004570575.1 Streptococcus cuniculi | reverse complement strand
CGTAGCGGACGAACGCGAACCCGAGCATCTGCGAGGCGATGAGGGTGGCCCGCAGGTCCGGGCCCTCATCGGACGGCACCAGGGTGCGCACGGCCGCGCGCAGCTGCGTTTCGAAAATGGCCTGCATGCGGGCCCTCGCGTCGGGGTGCGTCGCTGCAGCCCGCAGCAGCGACACCAGCTGCCGTCCTGCGGGGCCGTCTTCCCACACGGCGAAGAAATGCGCCGCGAGCCGCGGGCCGAGTTCGTCGCGTGCGGCCGTGCCGAGGTCCGGCAGGCGCAGGTCGAACTCCGAGGCGGCCAGGAAGAGCGCCTCCTTGCTCCGGTAGTAGCGGATGACCAGCGCGACGTTCGCCCGGGCATGGGCCGCCACGGCGCGCAGCGTGGTGCCGTCGTAGCC
>NZ_SPPD01000103.1 GCF_004570575.1 Streptococcus cuniculi | reverse complement strand
GGGCCATGGGCCTCGCATCGGCCTACCACCTCATGCAGCGGGCGCGCCGCCTGGGCGCCAGCCTGGACGTGCACGTGTTCGACGCCCGCGCGGGGCGCTTCGGCAGGGCGGCCGCCGACCCGGCGCAGGGGCCCGCCACGGTTGCCGAAACCGTGGGCGCCCGCCTGCTGCGCGAGGGCGGCGGACTGACCGCCTCGCTGATCCGCATCGTGCACCGCGCCTCCATGGACCTGCGGGGCCGTGCCCGGGGCGACTGCACCTGTGCGCGTTTCTTCGACGATTGCCTGCGCGACCCCGAGGCGACCCTCGGCGACGCCGCCCGCGCGCTCTACCTGCCCATCGACTGGAACCATCCCGACGTGCCGCGCCGCCTCGCGCAGGTGCGCGACGACTACTAC
>NZ_SPPD01000102.1 GCF_004570575.1 Streptococcus cuniculi | reverse complement strand
AGATGTGTATAAGATAGCACAGGATAGCCGCTCCGTCCTCAATGTAGACGATCATATGCGCCTGATAGGGATGAAGCCGCACGGGCGGCTCGAATTCGGGCCGCTCGCGCGCCATACGAGGATTCGCAGCAAGCGTCCGGAATGTGTCGAACAGACCATTCTGATAGCGTTCGGCTTGAGGCACGCCAAAGTGCAGCGCGCCCGTTGCGTAGGCTTCGGCAATGTCCTCGTCGGCTTGCGGCGATGTCCGGAAGATCATCTCGCCTGCATGGCCGCCAATCTCTCTCGCCCAAGCTGGCGGATCTCTTCCTCCGAACGACCGCTGACGCCGCTAGCCAGGCCCTCATCGATCCGCCGTTGCA
>NZ_SPPD01000101.1 GCF_004570575.1 Streptococcus cuniculi | reverse complement strand
CTGCTACCGCAAGCTGGGCCACAACGAGCAGGACACGCCGGCGCTCACGCAGCCGCTGATGTACAAGAAGATCAGCCAGCATCCCGGCACGCGCCGCCTCTATGCCGACAAGCTGGGCGCGCAGGGCCTGGGCGAGACGCTGGGCGACGACATGTCGAAGGCCTACCGCGCCGCCATGGACGCCGGCAAGCACACGGTCGATCCGGTGCTGACCAACTTCAAGAGCAAGTACGCCGTCGACTGGAGCCCGTTCCTGGGCAAGAAGTGGACCGATGCCGGCGACACCGCGATTCCGCTCACCGAGTGGAAGCGCCTGGCCGAGCGCATCACCACGATCCCCGAAGGCGTCACGCCGCACCCGCTGGTCAAGAAGGTGTACGACGACCGCGCCGCCATGGGC
>NZ_SPPD01000100.1 GCF_004570575.1 Streptococcus cuniculi | reverse complement strand
GCAGCGCGCGGCCCTTGCGGAGTGTTCAACCCCAACCGTGGCCCACAAGCCACACCCCCGCAGGCAACGATAGAAACGCCGGCAATGGTGCCGGCGGAAACGCGCCCGCGGACCTAGGAAATACATGTCTGAATCTTTTGCCGCCCTTTTTGAAGAGTCCTTGACGCGCACCGAAATGCGCCCGGGTGAAGTCATCACCGCCGAAGTCGTGCGCGTCGAGCACAACTTCGTCGTGGTGAACGCAGGCCTCAAGTCCGAAGCCTACGTGCCCCTGGAAGAGTTCAAGAACGACAAGGGCGAAGTCGAAGTGCAGGTCGGGGACTTCGTCTCCGTGGCCATCGGCTCGATCGAAAACGGTTACGGCGACACCATCCTGTCGCGTGACACCGCCAAGCGCCTGGC